>CAVRVO010000004.1:0-404731 GCA_963724625.1 uncultured Gammaproteobacteria bacterium
CCCGCGCGCCGCGCGCTTCTACGCCGCGGACGACTCGGCGGCTTCGGCAGCGACGATGGTGGAGATGATTAGGTGTCAGTTCTCGGAACCGATGGCGCAGGAGTAGAGGTGACAAGAAACTCCCTGCAAGTGCAGTTCGCGTTCAAAGGACATCCCGACCTTTCGGGCGACACGCGCCGAAACTGTGTTCCCAGGCATAATTAGGCAGATGATGCGTTGAAGTGCCAAAGCATCGCGGGCGTAGCCCTTGATCGCCAACGCAGCTTCCGTGGCCAGGCCTTGGCCCCAGTGAGACTTGTCAATTAGGAAAGCAAGCTCAACTTCGCTCTGTCCCTCAATCTGCCAAGGCAGCAGACCGCACCTGCCGAGGAACTCGCCTGAGCTGCGATCCACCGTTGCCCAAAGACCGAGGTTAGGGAACTCTGGATGACCGTGCAGGAACCATCGAAGCTCTTCGGCAGTTTGCTCCAGCGTCAGCGTTCCATCGGGGAAGTACTGACGAATCTCAGGGTCGCGATAGAGCGCGAACAGCGCGCTCAAGTCCGAGGGCTCAAAGTGCCGCAGAGTCAGCCGCGGAGTCTCAAGGATGACCATGCCGCCGCCGCATATCTCACCTATAAAATCCCCGTTCAGCGGCCGCGGTCAGAGCAGCAGCCCCATTTCGACGGTGTCCCAGAGTTCACCGTTCGCCCGCCGGTATTGCTTGACGCGCCGCCCCTCCTCGACAAAGCCATACCTGCGGTAGAGGGCGATCGCCGCGGCGTTGTGCGGCCAGACGCTCAGGCTCAGCTTGTGCAGTCCCCTTTGACGCGCCCATTCGATCGCCGCCACCATCAGCGCCGAGCCCACCGCGCGCCCGCGCCACTCGCGCGTGACCGCCATCCCGATCTCCCCGAACCCGTGCCGGCTCAGCTCGAGGTGCAGCGAGCCGACGATCTCGCCGCTGGCGACCGCGACGAACGTCCCGTCGAGAGTCCAGCTCGCAGCGCGCGCCTCGACGTCGACAGGCGGCTCCGTGGCAATCCCATCGCGCTCCTCAGCGACCGCGGCGAACACAACCGCCATCGGAAGCCGGTCTTCGTCGCGCGCGGGACGGACATGGAAGGCTGCTTCGGCCACGTTCAGATCCTTGCACGAGGGGTAGTACTTTCAAACACCCTTCCACCTGCTGACGACGGACCCCTGCAACTGCTTGTTAGGCGGCTGGACCAACCAGCACCACATTTTCGTACTTCTCATTACCGAGCTCGAAGAAGGTGATTCCGATTTTCGTATACCCGTGCTTTGCATAAAAAGCGATGGCGCGGCTGTTCTGGGAGTTTGTCTTGAGCCAAATGGGTGCACGCATTCTCTCCATCGCCCAGAGCTCAACGTGCTTGAGAAGCAAGGCGCCGACATCTTTACCTAGGAACGGCTCCTGAACGTAGAGCGTCGCGAGCTCTGCGCCAGAGGCCGAAGGAATCGGGCAAGCCGCACTCGCCCTGACAACTGCGTAACCCAACAGATTCTTGTCGTGCTCGGCTACGAACAAAGCAGATGACGACTCCGAGAGTAGTGCTGCGAATCGCGCCGGAGAGAACTCCGACAACACATAGGTAGCAATGACGGACGAAATGCCTTCCGTCGCGTAGGTGTGAAGCCAGACCTGGATAGCGAGGGCCGAGAGGGTTTCTGTGTCTTCACGTCGACCAAGGCGAACACGCATGTACGAACGGCCTAACGTCCCGGTTCAGCGGCCGGGCACTGACATTTGAAGATCTCGCACTCTATCCCTCACGGTCAGCTGGAACCGGTTGTGAGGCGTTCGCAATTAGGGTCGTGGGTCCTCCGGCTTCCTGTCTTTGAGGGCTCGGTTCGTCTGCAAGAGTTCATAGAGATAGCCGTCCGGCCCACGGAAATACGTCCAAGCCACCGCCTCATCTCCATCAATGTCCGTTTCAGACTGGACTCCTTGCGCTTCCATCTCCTTTCGAGCCGTGCGGACGTTTTCCACTTCGAACGCCAAAACCGGACACGTATGGAGCCGGTAGTAGCGGCTTGTCTCAGCGAAGATCTCGAAGAGTTGGCCCGAAGGTAGCTCGAACTGCACCAGGCTTTCTTCGCGAAGCCTAGGTGACAACCCTAAGACTTGCGAAAAAAAGCGCGCCGTGGAGTCCAGGTCAGCGGTTCGCACCCCGGCCCACGTGTATGCCAAGACTCGCATTCAAGTCTCCCAGCAGGACGGCACTTTGACGCCCATTCCCGCACTGTCCCGGGCAGTCCTGCGACACTGCTATGGACACTTGCCCTGAGGGTCCATGATCAGCGTTTCGCTCCACTCGCCGCAGCCGCAGCCATCGCAGGCCCTCAACTTCACCATGCTCGGGGCATCCACCTTCGTTGTGCATTGATGCACGTCGCCAGCAGCCACTGTGTGCGCAAAGAACCAGCCAAGCTTGGGTGGGGCACGCAAGACATGATACTGGGTCGCTCCCGGGATGCTGGGCCAGCTCAGCTTGAAGCTATTGCTGCATCCGATGCGCGTGACGATCAGGCGGGGCTTGGCCGAAGCTCCCGCGCACGAAGAGCTGTAGGGCGCGTCCGCGAGCGAAGGATCGGGTTCGCTTTCGCAGTGGACTTGTACCTCACGCTGACATGGACCGGGCCCCATCAGGTAGGTCATCGTCGACCGGCCACCGGCGACGATGCCGTCGATTGCATCGATCCATACGAGCTCGTCATCCTGCCTGCCAGTGGGGCACCTATAGGTGATATGTGTGCCCCACACCAGCCGCGGAATCGAGTCCTCAACCCCGAAGTACGCGAGCTTGGGCGTCTCGAGCTCGCGCATCGTCCCTGGTAACGCGTCACCGCTGGCTTCGAATGCCCGCACGAGAGCTTGCCACGCCTGCGCCGCGGACAGCGCGGGGTTCTTCGGCAAGTTGCGATCCGGGAGAAAGTCACTCCCAAGATATCGCACGCGGCCCGTGTCCTCGTCGAGTGTCAGTACAACAGCCCCGTTTACCACGGGAATGCCGCGGATGCTCTCCTCCGCGCGGATCTGCCATTGTTTCGGGGGCGAAGCCCGATTCTCAGTTACCGTCAACGTCTCCAGCCCGGTTCCCAGAAGCACTGCGCGGAATGCATCGAGCACGACCTTGGCAGATGAGCCTGCTCCAAGTTGACGCACGCTGCTTGGCAACACCACGCCGGTGTCGCCGCTGATCCACCTCACAGGGCCAAGGACCGAGTACTGAACTTGCACCTCCGGCATGGAAGATAGCTCCGCGAACTGTTGCTGCAGTGCCTCCGTGTCCACTGCCACGGGCAGATCCCTCGTCTTGAGCAAGAGGGGCGGTCCAGCAGGCCGCTCGCCCGCCGATACGGCCACAGCGAGGAGAATGGCCAGGAATGCGCTGTGTTTGCGCATATTGTTAGACGGCACATCGCGCTCAGTTGTCATTCGCGCCTAGCGACACAGCAAGCATTGGCCGAGCATCGCCGCGGCAGTTACCTCGCCAGGTTTGAACGCACTCGCCATCTCTAGGGGGTTGGCGCAACGCATGCTCTTGCTGTCTAACGTCCGGAATCAGCGGCGCCGCGATGACGCCAACTAAGCATGTCGAGAGTGACCGGCGTCCGCTGCATGCCGTTGTTATACGCGGCTACCTTCTTACCGCTTCAATCACGGACAGCGGTGATTTCGTCGGCACGATCTTCGTCAATTCGAACCCGCAGTGGTCGAAGAGCACACGGAACTCTTCGGCTGTTCGTTCGCGTCCTCCCGGCCAGAGCAGCATTTCGATGTCGATGAGCTTGCCCAGGTCGGGCTCGGGCCCGCTCGGAATGACGGACTCCAGGAGAACCACAGCGCCGCGCTTCTTGCCCATCGCGGTGCCTATGTTCTTCAGGATTGTCGATGCACGTGCGTCATCCCAGTCGTGGATGATGTGTTTCATGATGTACGCATCGCCACCTTCAGGCACGGCTTTGAAGAAATCGCACTCGACCGCTTCGCAACGACGCGAGAGGCCGGCCTTAGCGATTCTTGGTCTTGCACCTTCGACGACATGACTGACGTCGGCCAGGATGCCGCGAACGTCGGGACACGCCTTGAGAATCGACATGAGCACTTCACCGTGGCCGCCGGCGACGTCGACGACCAACCCGTACTGGTTGAAGTCGTATGCCTCGACTGCCGCGCCGGCAACTGGGGCGCTGAGCGCGGTCATCGCGTCGTTGAATACTTCAGAGTACTCGGGGTGTTTCGCGAAATAGTCGAATATCGGCATGCCCAGCGTCGCTTCCGCAGCAGGGTGACCGGTCCTCACGGAATCCAGAAGGTTGGCGTAGACGCGAAAGTGCAGCGGGTCAGGCAAAAACAAGGCCATGCCGCGCATGGAACCTGGCACGTCCTTACGCAGCAACTCGGAAGCTGGTGTCAGCCGAAACCGTCGGGAACCGACTTCTTCGAACACACCCAAGCTCGCGAGCAGACGCAAGACACGGTAAAGCGCGTCCTCATTCGTTCCAGTCGCGTGCGCCAGGTCCGAAACGGCCTCGCGACCGTCGGACAGATGGTCGGCCACCTTGAGGGCAACGGCGACGTACAGGGCCGCCGACGCTATGTATCCGCTTGCGATCTGCATGACCTGCTGCATGGGGTTCGGTATCTCTTTCTTCGAATTCATTGTGGCCACTCTCCTCGTGAATTTGCGCCGGGAAGGTTGTCCAGCTATCTCGGGGCAATATCAAACAAGTATTGGTCAGAAAACTGTCGCATAACGCCCCAGTTCAGTGCCCGGATGGACGGTCGCTGAAAGGCAGGCCGTCGCGAATAGATGGACTACCGTAGTTCGCTGCATAAGAGCCTCATGAGGTTGAGCACCAACCTACGTAGGCTACGCGCAAACGACGCACGGGCAATATGGAAACAAATTGGAAACATCGGCCCAGAGCAAGTCTCAGCGCGACTAGATCAACTTGCTGTGCGCGGGAACCGGGATCACGGCGGCGGGTTCACGCTTTTCAGCCATGCTCGGTATCGTGGGTCGCTGACGAATTTCGCGAATGCTGGGTCGCCCGTGGATTCTGCAACCCACGTGTCTTTCTGTGCCGCGGCCCGGTTGAGCCAGGGCATAGCCAGATCTATCTCGTCGCGATAGGCATGGGCTTGCGCAACCTCGTAAGGCTGGCTTCGACCCCAGTCCGCCTCGAGCTGTCGCATCGCCTGGTCGGACGCCGATTTCCGGTTCATGGCGTAATAGACCGCGGTGCGTCCGACCAATTGGGCATCGGGGATTGGCGTCTGATTGAATGCCTCAAGCGCAGCTAGCTGCTGGCCGCGTGCGAGCAAAACCTGTCCCAAGGTGAAGCGGGCCCACGCATGTGTCGGGCTTATCTGAAGCGTATGGCGCAACTGTGCGTCGGCCTCGACAAAGCTTCCGGAGCGTGCCCGGTAGTACCCGTCATCGAAGTTGAGAGTTGGATTCAGGGGATCCTGCGCTAACGCACGGCCAATCAAATTGCCGGCATCATCAAATCGGCCGCGGGCAGCCGCCATATTCGCCGCGTCTTGCAGTGTGCCTCCGTCATTCGGATTCGTTGTGAGTGCCTGTTGTAGTTCTCGGTCTGCGGCGATCCAGTCGCCCTCATAAAGATGAATGCGGCTGAGGAGTGCATTCATGTTCGGGTTCATTGGCTGTTGTGCCAAGACAATTTGAATCTGTTTGCGTGCGCGCTCGAACGCAGGGCCAGCCTCGGCAAAGCCCATTACACCAAAGTTGTAATACGCCACGGCGAGGCCCTCTGCCGCGGGCATAAATGAAGGATCAAGACGAAAAGCCTCTTCGTAGTATGCAACGGCTTGCTGTACGCCTTGTTTGTCGACGCGATCACGCGCATGTCGAGCGCGCAGGTAAGACTCGTAAGCCTGCACGTTATGGATAACAGGACGCGGTGACTGGTCGGCAGCACCGACCTCAACCTGCAGGTTTCGAACGAGTTGCGCGGCAATCTCGTCCTGAATTTTCAGAGAATCGCCTAAATCAAGGTCATAGGTCCCTGACCAGACGTGAGATCCAGTTTCCGTGCTTATGAGCTGTGCCGTGATTCGCATGCGATCAGCAGTTCGCCGCACACTTCCTTCGACGACGAACTTGGCCCCGAGCTGCGCACCGATTGATCTGAGATCGTCTGCTTTGCCCTTGAATGCAAACGACGAGGTGCGCCCGACAACCCGCAACGCTGATATTTTTGATAGCAGGTCAATGATCTCCTCCGCCATGCCGTCGGCGAAGTATTCCTGATCCTTCTGTTCGCTCATGTCTACAAACGGCAGCACCGCAATCGATCTTTCGTTGGGGGGAATAGTCGGGCGCGGCAAATCGACGGCCGCCGCTTGCGTTGTCGTGCCAGCTTTCGGTTCTGCCTGCCCTTCAGGCGGGCGGCCAAAATGCCACAGCGCGGTGCCCGCAATGACGAGCAATATCGTGATGATCGCCAATTCCGCACGGCTTACCCGCCGCTGTGCACGATGGCCGTGGTACCACGCGATTGTTACGACCAGCGGCAGACCAAGAAACAGAAGTAACGTGACGATACGCACGAGCAGATGCGGCCATTCGAACGCGTTGCTCACCATCTCCGTGCCCTGCAGCACGGCATAGGCTGCCGCTGCATAGGCGAGGGCCCACTGTGCGACTTTGTGTTCTTTGAGACGCGTCCACAGGCTCACCGAGCGCGCAGGCACTGCCCGCTGTTCCCGTGCGGCTTGCGTTTCTCCCGAGTCGCTCGATTCGGTCACCAGATGTCTCTTGATGGATCTGCCTGAGGATGCGCGGCGGGGCGCGGTGGCGCAATAGATGGCCATTTGTCGGGCGGCCGAAACTAGACGACATCGCGCGTTCGAAGGCCGCTCCTCAATTGATTGGCACGCAACTCGCCTGCGGCTTCTGGGCTTCCGTGCATTGACACAGCGGCGCAAGCCCGGCTGCGCAGCTCACCGATCCTGGCGATGCCGCATAAGGAGTCGCTGCCGGACAGCGAATCGAGCATGAGTTCTCTTTTAGCCCAACTTGAATCGTAGGACCCGGTGCGATGTACTGCTGGACGATGAACGCACTGATTCCCCCTACCGCAGCGACGACGATAGTGGCAAGGACCCAAAGTCGAATATTCATACATCGATCCCGCGGCCGTAGCCGCCCATTGAAGTCTTTTGGTTACCGCCTAACGTCCGCGTTGAGCAACGCGCTGCTGTGTGATGGATGCTGGCACTTTATCCCTTTCGCGTCTGCTCCAACGCGTTGTTAGACCGTCCGTCTACGATCCAACGAGGCGCTCGCCGACTACCTCGCCTGGGCCAAGAATGCTCGAATGGCCGCCGCGCAAACAGAGGGCTGCTCGCTGCATACGTCATGCGTGCCGTTCGGAACGATCAGCCGCCGTCCATTTTGCAGGTGCCGTTCCAATTCGTCATCGGTGAGGCGCAGCATCGGATAGGTTTCTCCGCCGCTCAACATCAGCACCGGGACTTTCAGATTTCGGATCTGCTCCCGGCTGATCGGCGGAAAGGCGTCGCGAGAGGTCGTGAGCGCCTGCCATTCGCGGATGTTCGCGATCAGAGCCGAGCGGAACTCCGGAGGGATCTTGTCCATGCCGCCCGGACCCACGAAGAAATCGAGCGAGATGCGTAGGGCCCCCATCGGGTCGCCGCGCTCGAAGGCCTTGCCAGTCGCCTGCCACATTCCGCCATAAAACTCGTCGAACAGCGCCGCTCCGCCCGGCAACTCCGGAAGCCATCTAATGAGGGGCGGCTCGACCAGCGTGAGCGTGCGGACCATTTGCGGCTCGCGAAGCGCAACCTCGAGCGCGGTGTACGCGCCATACGAGACGCCGACGACATGCATCGCACCCAGGTTCAAATTCCGATTGAGCGCGGCGAGGTCCGCGGCCTCGACGATGGCCGAATGATCGGGCGCGGAAAGCGGATTGTCGTTCGGGAAGTTGTAGCGGCGGCTATAGGTGATCGTCCTGAACTCGTTCATGAGCTCTTGCGACACCGGATCCCACTCTCGGTAATCCGCGAGACCGCCGTGCACGAAAACGATCGGCTCGCCTTGGCCCCGGTCGAAGTAGTGCAGCTCCACGCCGTTCACGTGGGCCTTCAAGAGCGCCTGCTGCGGGCCTGTCGCCGGAGTGTTCGATACGGGTGGCACCGAGGCGATCCGCGCACAGCCCTCCGTGAGTCCCGCCGCCAGCAAGACCAATGCCAGACACTGAAAGGATACGATCCTTGAAAACTTCACTTTCAAATACCTCGACCGTGAGAGGTGGGCCTCGAGGTCGATGCGGAGAGATGACGTGGTTGGATCTGCCACATAGAGTCTAACGTCCGCGCTGAGCGACGCGCTGGCGAGTAATGGATGCTGGCACTTTATCCCTCCCGCGTTTGCTCCAACGCGTTGTTAGCGTGCACCCCCAGGCATCGATCAAGTTTCCTGACACACATGCCAGATTCAGCACATCGATTCTGGCACTACTCCACTTCTCGGGCTCGCGGGCGATACAGACGAGTTGTGGTCTCGAAGCGTCGCCAAAATCCCAATCGAACGAAGAGGAATGGATGATCTTATTCGAGACCTCACGCAGCGATAACACTTCGTCCGGCTTTCCAGTGCTAAGAAGGGTTCCTAGCTGAAGGTTGCTGTTGTTTGCCACATAGGCTGACAGATCCTGGTCTTCGTCGAGATAGCGCAGAAAGAGTGCAAGCTCGAAGCAGGCACGTTCTACCCGCGCCTCAGGCAATTCAAGGAGTGTTCTTCGATACGTGTCCCACTCGCCTTGGAGCCCGAATTCAGCGATGTGTGCAAGGCGAGGCCGTGAGAACGCAAACGTCAATAGTGTCGCCGTGCATTCACGAATGACCTCGACTACACGGAGTGAGAGCTCGGCCATAGCACGCTAACGTCCGCGTTGAGCGACGCGCGACTGAGTACTGGACGCTGGCACTTTATCCATTTCGCGCTCGCTCCAACGCGTTGTTCACGTACGCTACAACTCGCTCCAGAGGTCGTCTGTACGAGACCGCACATGGTGCGGTTGCGCACGATCTGCGAGTCGCGCTACTGCGCCTCGATTTGGATCGGTTCGAGGACGGGAAGATCTGGTCGCGACGCTGCTCAATGATCGAGGACCGCGACGGGATGCCATGGCCGGCCTCCCTCCTCACCCGGGGGAGACGGCCTAACTCCCCCCATGGCGGGGAGCAGGATGCTAGTGAAGCTGCGTCGGCGCGATGCTTTCTGTCACTGATGCTCCGGCAGCGCCGGGTCGATCGACGACAACACCGTTGGACCCGCTGTCGGGCCGAAGATTTTTACCGTCGTAGAGAAATAGCACGGCATCTTGAATTTCCGAGTGAACTTGCCTTCGCCCAGCATTGCAACGTAGCCGCTGCGTGGTCGATCCAAAGTGACAACATACTGGTCGTGCTTGCGCTTCATCGGCACTGATTCCCAGCGCGCATCACGAAAGTCCTGGGTGTCACTTCTCGCCGTCCATACCAGCATCTGCCTGGGCTTCATGATGGGGCTCAGCTCCAGGCGCACGTCGTCAGCCCCTTCCACAAATTGCCATTGCAACTTGGGCAGCGGTGCGCCGTGGGCCACATGTCGATGCAAGGCAACGAGACTACCGATGACTCGATCGTAGTCCTTGATGTCGTGGCCCTGGTTGGGGACGTACAGTATGTATTTCTCGCCCTCCAGTTCGGACCAGTACAGATTGAGCGCATCGAGCGGCCAATACTTGTCGTTCGTACCGTTGATGATGAGCTTCGGTTGCAGCAGCGAGTGGCGGTAGCTGTACGGATCAACTATGTCGAGCAGCGATTGGCCGCCTGGTGAGGCGAGCCTTTCAGGCAGGTGACGTTCTGTATAGGGCGCAATCTGCGGCGAGGGTGCGCCCCACGTGGCGCTGGCGTGCTTCATCTGCGCGCCCATGTTCACGACATCAATCACGATGGGGGCGAGCGCGGTCGCACGAGCATCCACGGCGCCGGTCAACCACGTCGTCCAGCCGCGCTTGGAGGCCCCCGCGACGGTAAACGAGTCTATGTGCACGCCCCATTCCTGCGCGGCGAATGTCTGAATCGTGTCCATCGCTCGCACTACGGTCTTCACCATCGGCAACAACAGCGGCCAGTCGTTGTCCCCGGTCTCGAGATAACGATCGAAGGTCAGCGCGATGATCCGGTCCTCGGTCAACCCATCGAACAAGGGTTGGAAGGGGACATGTCGCAGCACCGCAACCGGCGTGCGCAGCTCTTGGGTCAACTTGATGAACCTATCCGTACCGTTTGGTAGTTTGCCCGGCGTCGCATCATTCTCGAGTTCCGGCTTCCAACGTCCCCCGGAGATATAGAGTAGTGCTTGTCGCGAATTGGGATCGAGATTGGCTGGAACGATGATGTAGAGCTGATGGCGCCACAGCGTGTCCCGCCAGGTCTGCGAGCTCATGATGAGCTCTACGTATCTTGTCCCGCCGATGGCGCCTGACGAGCGGACGTGCCAGCCGTAGCTTGAATCAGGGCGAGCGATGTAGGCGGCGAGTGCATCGGACGAGGTGGGGGCGCTCTGGTCTGCTCGGGCACAAACGCTGGACGCGAGGACGACCAGCGCCGCGAAGACGCCTTGCCACCGCTTTGAGTGAGCAATCATTGTTGTTCTCCTGCGCCGTTTGGACCGCGCCGTTATTCGAAGATTGCACGCAGCAGAGTAACGCTCTGCAGCGTTGTGAACGCGGACCTACTCGACACAAAAAGTGATTTAACTTTGCGCCGCTGAAGGCGGCGTGTAGCGGTGCTCGGGAATCCCGTTCAGTCGGTGCGTCGCCTGCTGCGCCACTTGGTGGCATACGGCAGCGCGAACAAGTGCAGACCGGTGGACAGGAACAAGGCGAGCGGGAGCAGCGGCACGTAGCTCACCCAGACGATAGGGTCTTCTGTGCCAAGGCGACGAAGGTGACGATGACGGTGACCGTAAAGGCTGTGTACGCAACGAGCGCGCAGCATCCCCGCACCCGGGTACAGGTCGTGGAGCCCGAGGCGACGCACTTGATCGGGCTGGTCGCGAGCGACCGCGATCCGCTGTTGCCGCTGACACGGGCACTGCTTGATGTGGCGCAAGAGCTGGATATCACTGGCGAAATCGAGCGGCTCATCGCCGCGACTGGTCGCGCCTGACTACTTTCCGATGATTGAAGTCATCGATGGGTCGAGTCACGCAATCGATTTGATCCCGCGTTCGAACGGCGCGGACACTCCTCGGTCATATCAAGTCTCCTGGAGAGGACGTGCCATGGCCAAAATACTCTGTGTTCTGTACGACGACCCCGTCGACGGTTATCCGAAGTCTTACGCGCGCGATGACGTACCCAAGATCGACCGCTACCCCGGCGGCCAGACGGCACCCACTCCGAAAGGAATCGACTTTCGCCCCGGTGAGCTTCTCGGCTGCGTTTCTGGAGCTCTCGGCCTGCGCAATTATCTCGAGAGTAACGGGCACGAGTTGGTCGTCACTGCCGACAAGGACGGACCGCAATCCGTATTCGAGCGCGAACTGCCCGACGCCGAGATCGTGATCTCGCAGCCGTTCTGGCCGGCATACCTGACATCCGAGCGCATCGACAAGGCAAAGAACCTTAAGCTCGCGCTGACAGCGGGTATCGGGTCTGACCACGTCGATCTGCAGGCCGCGATGAAACGTGGCATCACGGTGGCGGAGGTCACCTACTCAAACAGCATCAGCGTGTCCGAACACGTCGTGATGATGATCCTCGCGCTGGTGCGCAATTACATCCCATCTTACAAGTGGGTCATCGACGGAGGCTGGAACATTGCGGACTGCGTGGCGCGCTCCTACGACGTCGAAGGCATGCAAGTCGGGACCGTTGCGGCCGGCCGCATCGGCCTTGCGGTGCTGCGCCGGCTCAAGCCGTTTGACGTGAAGCTGCACTACACCGATCGTCATCGGCTGCCGCCGGAAATCGAGCGCGAGCTGAACGTGACGTTCCATCCGAACGTCGAATCCTTGGTACGCGTCTGCGACGTGGTGACGATCAACGCGCCGCTGCACCCGGAGACGGAGAACCTGTTCAACGCCGAACTCATCGCCAAGATGAAACGCGGTGCGTATTTGGTGAATACCGCGCGCGGCAAGATCTGCAACCGTGACGCCGTTGCGGCAGCGCTCAAGAGCGGACAGCTGGCGGGTTACGCCGGTGACGTCTGGTTCCCGCAGCCAGCTCCTCAGGACCATCCCTGGCGCTCGATGCCTCATCACGGAATGACGCCCCATACCTCAGGAACGTCACTCTCTGCCCAGGCTCGCTATGCCGCTGGCACCCGGGAAATCCTCGAGTGCTGGTTCGAGAAGCGCGCAATTCGCGAGGAGTACCTTATCGTTGACGGCGGCAAGCTAGCTGGTACCGGCGCGCACTCCTACACGGGCGGTAACGCCACCCGCGGTTCAGATGAGGCTGCGAAATTCAAGCGCTGAAGATGTGAAAAGCTCGCAGCGCTCGTAGCGCACTTCTCTACGCAGAGGGCTCCGTTTACGTCGCTTGCGTGGCCTGACAGCTGGGGTTCAATCGGCAGACTCTCGTCCAGAGTTGGCATGATCACTTCTTGTGCGTGCCAGGGTCCTCTTCTGGATTCACATAAGTAAAGATCATTGGGCCCATGGCGTGCACCTGTACGATCGTCTCGCCGCTGGTTGATGCAAAATGCGGAGTATCTTTCGGCATGACCATGAAGCTTCCGGCCGCCATAGCTCGCATGGATTTCTCGTCAACTTTTTTACCAAGTCCCATTTTGAAAGTCCCGGAAATGACAGTGATATGCTCATCCGTTGGATGGTAATGGGCCGGGATTTTATAGTTGTCGGGCAGTTTGCTTCGAATAGTGAATAGGGCATTTGGCGTTTGCGGGTTGCCTTCAAGCGTGGCGCATAGCCCACCTGGCGGAAGGAACGGTGGGCATTGCCCCCACTTAATATCCTCCGGGGCAATCATGATGTGCTTCTGAATGGTCGCGGCTGCCGGCTTTACCGCGTCCTCGGCTGCCACTGGTTGCTGCGACAAAATCAGCATTGCCGCCGATACGACGCCGTACATTGTCTTTTTCATGTGTTCAGAGCCTCCCGTTTTAGTGATGCCCAACGTCCGCATTGAGCAACGCGCTGCTGTGTAATGAATGCTGGCATTAAACAGACCGGCGACGGCGAAACGATATTACTCACGCTGGGCACTAATTGGGCACCAGGACCGGAAACATCGTTAGCGACGACATTTCCACTCGCATAACCGATTGTGTGCTTACCGACACAAAGGTAACACTTCATTCCGGGCACATAGGTAACACTTTCCGGCCTTTGCAGGAGATGCAAAGTGCCGTGGCAGGAGTGTTACAAGATGGACGAAAGGCTCCGATTCGTCGCCCGCTTGCTGGAAGGCGAGAAGATGGCGGGGCTGTGCCGGGAGTTCGATATCTCGCGCAAGACCGGCCACAAGATCTTCAACCGGTACCAGGAGTGTGGGCTGGAGGGCCTCACGGACCGCAGCCGACGGCCCTACCGGCATGCCAACCGCTTACCCTTCCAGGTCGAGACGCTGATCGTGCAGCTGAAGAAGGAACACCCGAGCTGGGGTGCGCCGAAGATCCGCGAGAAGATCCGGCGCCGTCACAGCGCGATCACGCTGCCCGCGATCAGCACCGTGCACGCGGTGCTCGATCGGCATGGGCTGGTCACTCGAGGTCGCAGGACTCGCTACAAGGCCAACGGCACCACGCTCTCTAGGCCCACCCGAGCGAACGATCTCTGGTGCGCGGACTACAAGGGCGAGTTCATGCTCGCCGACCGGCGTTACTGCTATCCGCTCACGATCACCGACTTCGCGAGTCGCTACCTCATCTGCTGCGATGCCTTGGCGACCACCAAAGAGGTCTATGCATTTACCGTGTTTGAGCGCGCTTTTAAGGACTTTGGCCTGCCGCAGGCGATTCGCACCGACAACGGCCATCCCTTCGCGAGCGTCACTTCGTTCTTCGGTCTGAGCAAGCTCTCGGTGTGGTGGTTGCGGCTCGGGATCGGCATCGAGCGCATCAAGCCGGGCAACCCGCAGCAGAACGGCCGCCACGAGCGCATGCACTTAACCTTGAAGAAAGAAGCCACGCGGCCGGCCGCGAAGAACTTCCTTCAGCAGCAGGGGAAATTCGACCAGTTCATCGAGTGCTACAACCACGAGCGGCCGCACCAGGCGCTGGGCATGAAGTACCCGGCCGAGCTCTACACGTCCTCGCCGCGGCCCTATCAAGGCTTAGGCGAGCTCGAGTATCCCTTCCACGACCGAACCATCACCGTTACGAGCTGTGGTCGGATCTGCGTCGGCAGTCGAAAGATCAACTTGAGTGCGGTGTTCGCCGGACAAAACGTCGGCATCAAGGAGGTCAGCGAGAAAATATGGCTCGTGACCTTTATGCACTACGATCTAGGCTTCTTTGATCACGAGGTGGGCCGCGTCGAATGTGCCCCCAATCCCTTCGAGACAAAAGTGTTACCTATGTCTCCGGTATAAACCGTTACCTATGTGACCGGAATGGACCCTGCTCGGCTGGTGGTGAGGGGCGGAATCGAACCACCGACACGCGGATTTTCAGTGAACAAGAAACTGCTTCCACCGAAACTCAGGAGCACCGAATCAGTCTGTTACGACATCACCTGCATGCGCCTCGCTGATGCTCGCTACTCTTGGGTGATGCCGGGTTGGAAACACGACTGGAAACGGCGTCACTTCACGGCGTGTACCAGATCGGCGAAGTGTAGGCGCGCTCCTGGGTAATCATTGGGACCTTGGGGTCCACCTTGACTCTGAAGTAAGCGGCGTCATACGCCGTCCAGCGAGGCGTTGGGATTTCGAGCACGCGGGCGTAATAGAACGCTCTCAACGCTGAATCGAATTCAGGATCTTTCCAGACGGTGATGAGCTCCGGATCGCCGATCGTGTTGGTCCAGGTGGCCGTCTGCAGATCGACCGTGTTGCCCACTGACGGCAACTTGCCGTCGCCTCCCAGTTTGCGCTTGTCGGGATCGCTCCACGCGACGTTGAAGATCTTCTCCTGCAGCTTGCCGCTCTTGTCCATCCAACCCTTGACTACCTGGATGCGGTCAAGATTGCCGCTGAGCGGGTCCTTCATGGCCGCGACCAGGAATGTCGGCGCCTTGCCCTGCGGTGCCTTCTTCAGGTCCCCGCCCATGGGAATGCCCTTCGTGTAGCCCATGATGGCCGGACTGCGCGTGCGCGCATCAAACGGCACGAAGTCGTATCCCCCGAAGAAGCGCACGATCATGTTTGGACCGCTGGTCGCATAAGTCTCGCGGCGCTTCATTGCGTCCCAGATTGCCGCGCGAGTATTTTCGGTCGCCCAGACGGCAGTCCGGCCTGCGGCCGTCATCTCCCAACCCTTGATCACGCGCTCCCCGAACTTCATCGCGTCCTCGTTCCAGCGATCCGGGCGCGGTTCGGCGCTCACGAACTTCGCGAAGAAGTTGTCTTCTTCGTCAGCCGTCAGGCCGTTGTGAGTATCAGTGCCGCCAGCCATGCCGTATTTGAATGGATTCGCGCCAAGTTGCTGCTCGATCTTGAGGCCGTCCTTGAGTGCCTGGCGCAGATACTCGTGCTCGAGCATGCCCGGCTTCTTGGGTACGAGATTCAGATTGCCGCGGTCCCAAAGTTCGTATCCGACTGCGAATTCGTCGGTCACTGACAGCGCAGGATGCGACTCGCTCTGCCCCTTCATCTGAATGGCTTCGAACAACGGCTCCCATTGCTGCCGCTGTTGAGCCCACTCCTTCGTCATCGGGCCGCCCATGAACATCTGCAGTTCGAACATGCGCCCGTTGGACAGGTTGCCGTTGTGCGGGATCGCCAGCAGTTTGCCACCGGTCTTCTTCTCGTAGGCGGCCATCCACTTCCACAGGTCCTCGGGATTCTCACTGACGAATGTCGTCATCGGCAACACCTGGTCCGCAAGCTTCTTGCCATCGCGGTAGATCACGTTGCGATGCAGGTTGTTGCCGCCGCCCGCGTTGGAGGTCCACTCGTAGGCGATGAATGCCGTAAAGCGCCCGGGTTCGTTGAACTTCTCCATGATCGCGGTGTTCTGTTCCCAGTAGCTCTTTGCATACTTCGGGTCGGTAATGGCGGGCGGCAGCTTCTTGCTGGACTGCGCATGGATCAGCTCCATCGTCGCCTTGGCCGATTCCTCCGGCCCCTTGGCCATCATGTCGTGCCAGCGCTTGAGCGTCGCATCGCGCATCATTTCCGGATTGCCGTCGCGTATCCCGAAGATTGTGCCCATGCCATCGGAATGGTCGGTGATGGCGACCCAGTCGAGCGGATGCGCCAGCTTGACGGGCTGACCGGTGGTTGAGACGACTTCCTCCCCACGCGCGAAACGCACTGCGTCGACCGGGGTCAATGTTGCGCCGCTCATGCCGGCATCGGCGGACCAGCCCGTGTGCACATGCTCGTCGCCGAAGTAGGGACGTTCGGGATAGTGTTTGCCCGCATAGGGTGAGTAACCGGGCTTCTTGTAGAACTTGGCCGGGTCGGCGGGCTGTATCTCACCAATGTCGCTGACGATGGGTGTGTCCTGCGCGAGTGCATGGCCTAAGCACAGGGAGCAGGCGATCAAGGAGATGGTGTGGAGCCTTCGGTGCATCGTCGCTCTCCTTATATGAAGCTTGATGCTAAGACGCGTGCTGCTCGCGGGATATTGGCCCTTGGGGCTAACCGGTGCTCCGTGATGAGCAGGGCCGCCGTCGACAAGAGCTGTGGTGAACACCTCAAACAGCAGTGCTGCGTCCTCGGTCGACACTCTTTGTCGCAAGCCAACACCAAAGTAGAGCTAGCGCGACTATGGCGTGGCTTGCGGCGGCCGGCCACAGGAGAATTCCAGTCCTGGCGCCGAAAACGCCTTGATATGCCAGGTAGAGCGCACACAGCAGGCTGAATGCCAGCAGCGCCCTGACGGCGGGCGCCGCCGGTGCGGCAGCGCCGCGCGACGGCCAGCATGCAAGTGCCAACGCCAACAATGCGAAACCAGCAAGCGGGCCAAGTGTTTCGTATGAACCGGCCATGTCGGCACCGAACAGAAGTCGCATAAAGACGGAGGGATCGAAGATCAGCACCAGACCGGTCGGTATCTCGATCGCTGCCGCAAGAGCAACGAGCGCCTTCATATTCACTCCACCTCGAGGCAAAAGTGTTACCTATGTCTCCGGTATAAACCGTTACCGATGTGACCGGAATGGACCCGCGAGCGGATGGTGGCCAGGGGCGGAATCGAACCACCGACACGCGGATTTTCAGTCCGCTGCTCTACCAACTGAGCTACCTGGCCATTGATGCAGGGGGACGACGCTGGGGGCCGGCCCGAAGAGGCGCGTATTAGACCGATGCACCCCTCGGTGAGTCAAGGCGGAGTCGGGGATTCCGCTGTCGCGGCCGGCATCTCGGACTTCATGCTGGCTTGCAGGTCAATCATGGCCTGCTGACTGACGCGCAGAAAGCCACGCTGGGGACGATCCAAGTCCGCAATCAGCATGATGACGCCCGAGAATGCGACCACGAGAGCGAGTGGCCGCGACACTTCGACGCGATCCGCTCAGGCCCGCCTGATAGCCGATACTCAGCATGCTTATGCCGGCAGTCAGAAAGAGAAAGGCCCAGATGCCTGGCTGGATGCGATGGCGAATAGCGGCGAGGCGCAAGCCATGCGTGTCGATCATCTCATTGAGAGACGCGATGAAAAGGGCCGTCATGGTATTCGGAGTTTGCGTGGCCGCAGCCGACGCTTCGCTCCACATCATGCGCTGCAATTCCTCGGAACGCGCCAGCGCCGCTGGAAAGTGTTCGGCATGTATCCCGGCATCAGTTCGGATGTCTGTGTACTCACGCAACATCGAGCGCAGCTTCGAGGCCGGCGGGTCAGGCATCAGGGAGGTACGCAGGTATGTGGTACCGATGGTGTTGGCATCCTCGACCACCATCTGCCTGCGGGCGTCGAACCGCGAGGCGGCCATCCCGAACGTAAACGCCAGGATGAAGGCCAGCAGACCGAGCGTGGCACCCACCGCCGCACCGACCGGGCCTTCCGGTTCGGCCTGCTGATGCTGCCTGCGCCTTCCAAACCAGCGTCCCAGCTCCACGGCTGCGAACGCCAGCAGCAGGGTCAGCAAAAAGAGGGCTGGTATTGGTATTTGATCCATTGCGCTCACGTTCGCCTCCCCGGACGACCGCAGTCTGATCTTGGCAGATTTTGCAAAGCGGTACGCCCCAAATTCTTGGCCCGTGGCCGAACTTTTGCCGGCGAATGAGTTCTTTTGACGTCTCCGGCGCACGTTCTGTAGTCTTATGCGCGTCCGCCGGGCAAAACATGCCACCAGGCTCCCTCTCCAGACAATCCAGCGCGTCCCAGACTGCGCTGGCTGAGCGCTTCTGCCAGACTCGGGCGCTCACGACCGCGTTGATCGCGTCCCTGGCGGCGGAAGATTGCGTGGTGCAAAGCATGCCGGACGCGAGCCCCGCGAAGTGGCACCTCGCGCATACGACCTGGCTCTTCGAGCAGTTCGTGCTCGGCCCGCACGTGCCGGGGTATCGGGACTTCGATGCCCGGTTCGGCTATCTCTTTAATTCCTACTACGAGACGGTCGGCGATCGGCACCGGCGGGCGGACCGTGGCCTGCTGACGCGCCCGACGCTCGAGCAAGTGCGCGCCTATCGCGATCATGTCGATGCAAGCGTGTCGGACCTGTTGGCACGCGGCGCTCATCCGGACGTCTCGGCACTGATCGAGCTCGGCCTCCACCACGAGCAGCAGCATCAGGAACTGCTGTTGACGGACCTGAAGCACCTCTTATCCTGCAATCCGTTGCGCCCTGCTTATCGCGGGCTCGAAGCGTCCGAGCCCGAGCACGACGCCGAACCACTCCTCTTCTATCAGTGTCCCGAAGGCATCTACGAGATCGGACATTCGGGCTCCGCGTTCTCTTTCGACAACGAGACACCGCGGCACCGGGTTTTTCTCGCGCCCTTCGCTCTCGCGCATCGGCCGATCAGCAATGCAGAGTATCGTGACTTCATTCGCGATGGCGGTTACGCGAAAGCCCAGCTGTGGATGTCGGATGGCTGGGCCACCGTGCAGGCGCAGGGCTGGAAGCGGCCGATCTACTGGAACGAGGCGCTCGATGGTGAATTCACGCTGGGTGGCGAGCGCGAGCTCGAAGCGCCGGCGCCCGTGTGTCATGTGAGCTGGTACGAAGCCGATGCGTTTGCGCGTTGGGCGGGTGCCCGCTTGCCGACTGAAGCCGAGTGGGAGACGGTGGCGGCGCGCCAACCCATGACGGGCAACTTCCTGGACGATGACCTGCTGCATCCCACGGCGAGCGGAGCGGGACCTGACCTGACACAACTGTTTGGTGATGTGTGGGAGTGGACCTCGTCCGCCTACTCGCCCTACCCTGGCTTTGAGCCCGCGGCGGGCGCGATCGGCGAATACAACGGCAAGTTCATGGCGAACCAATTCGTGCTGCGCGGCGGTTCCTGCGTCACGCCGGCCTCGCATATCCGCGCAACCTACCGCAACTTCTTCTACCCCACGGCGCGCTGGCAATTCGCGGGCATCCGGCTTGCGAAAGGTTCGGCATGAATCCGAACCGCGCCGCAGTCTCGTTAACCCGAGCAGCGGCGCCCGCCGGTGATCTGTTGCTAGCGGAAATCCTCGCGGGACTCCTGTCGCGACCGAAGTACCTGTATCCGAAATTCTTCTACGACGAGCGCGGCTCGCTCCTCTTCGACCGCATCTGCGAGCTGCCCGAGTACTACCTGACACGTACCGAGACCGCGATCCTGGCCGAGCGCGGCCCCACATTCATTCGCGCACTCGGACCGGGCTTGCGACTGATCGAGCCGGGCAGCGGCTCGAGCGCCAAGACGCGCATTCTGCTCGATGCCATGCAACCGCCGGCGAGCTACGTGTGTGTCGACATTTCGCGCTCCCACCTGATGACGGCGGCACGCGCACTCACGGAACGCTACCCGGGAATCGAGATTCTTCCGGTGTGCGCGGACTTCACACAACCCTTCGAGATTCCCGCAGGTACGACCGCCGCACAATCGACCCTTGTCTTCTTCCCAGGTTCGACTATCGGCAATTTCGATCGCACGGAGGCGATCGCGCTGCTCGCGATGATGCGCGAGCTGGCCGGCATGGAAGGGCGTGTTCTCGTAGGCGCGGATCTGCGCAAGTCTCCACGCATACTGGAAGCCGCATACAACGATGCGGCTGGTGTCACGGCCGAATTCAATCTCAACCTGCTCGCGCGCCTCAACCATGAGTTCGGCGCGGACTTCGACCTGGGTGCATTCATGCATCGCGCGCCCTGGGTGGAAGAGCAAAGTCGCATCGAAATGCATCTCGTCAGCACCTGCCGCCAGACAGTGCACATTGGCGGTGCCGAGATCGAGTTCGAAAGTGGCGAGTCGATCTGGACCGAGAGCTGCCACAAATATGATCGTGCTCAGTTCGCCGCGATGGCGCGTGAGGCACACCTGGGCATTGAAGAAGTCTGGACAGATAAAGAGGAGTGCTTCAGCGCACAACTGCTGCAGCCTGTTTAGAGAATCTCACCCTGGCCCTCTCCCCGATGGCGGGGAGAGGCAAAGAAGAAAGGGCGCCGCGGTGGGAAAGGGAAACAACTTTGAATCGGGGAAACTGTCATGGCCAATAGCACTGCCGATATCCGTAATCTGGCACTGGTCGGTCACGCCGGTGCGGGCAAGACCCTTCTTGCCGAAGCGTTGTTACTCGATGCGGGCGCGATTCGCGCCAAAGGGAGCCTGGTACGCGGCACGACCGTGTGCGACTACGACCCGCAGGAAAAAAAGCTCCAGCACTCGCTCGACGCTGCGATCTGCACGTTCGAGGCGGGCGACACGCGCATCAACCTGATCGACACGCCGGGATTTCCGGACTTCGTCGGTCGATCGCTCAGCGTTCTCGAAGCCGTCGAGACCGTTGGCGTCGTGGTCAGCGCCATTTCGGGCGTGGAAGCGGTCACCGAGCGGATGATGACGTTCGCGAAAGAACGCGACCTGTGCCGCATCGTGATCATCAACAAGATCGATAGCCGCGAGGCGCGGGTCGAACAAACACTCGCCCAGGTGCGCGAGATGTTCGGTCGCGAGTGCCTGCCGCTGAACCTTCCGGCTGAGGGTGGCACCAAAGTCGTCGATTGTTTCTTCCAGCCGCGGGGCGGTCCGACGGACTTCGGCTCGGTCGAAGCCGCACACACCGAGATCGTCGACCAGGTGGTTGAGCTCGATGACGACCTCATGGCGCTCTATCTCGAGCAGGGCGAGGAGCTCAATCCCGAGCAGCTGCACGATCCATTCGAGCGCGCGCTGCGCGAAGGTCACCTGGTCCCGGTCTGTTTCGTCTCCGGAGAGACCGGTGCGGGCGTGCACGAACTGCTCGACATCATCCGCCGCCTGATGCCCAACCCTGCTGAGGGTAATCCGCCGCCATTCCTCAAGGGCGAAGGTGATGACTCCGAGCGCGTCGAAGTGAAACCGGATGCGTCACGACACGTCGTGGCGCACGTGTTCAAAGTCACGGTCGATCCCTTCGTCGGCAAGCTCGGCCTGTTCCGCATTCACCAGGGCACGGTGCGCAACGGCAGCCAGTTGTTCGTCGGTGACGCGCGCAAGCCCTTCAAGGTCGCGCATCTGTTTCGCCTGCTGGGCAAGGAGCACACCGAAGTGTCTGCCGGCATTCCGGGCGACATCTGCGCCGTCGCGAAAGTCGACGAGTTGCACTTCGACGCGGTGCTACACGACTCGCATGATGAGGATCAATTCCACCTCAAGTCGATCTCGTTCCCGCCGCCGATGCTCGGCGTCGCCATCGAACCGGAACGACGTGGCGAGGAACAGCGCCTCTCCGACTGCTTGCACAAGCTGGTGGCGGAGGATCCTTGCGTGCGCGTCGAGCACCACGCGAGCGTGAACGAGACGGTGCTCTACGGCATGGGCGAGCTGCACCTGCGGATGATGCTCGAGCGCATGGCCGAGCGTTACGGCGTGCACGTCAAGACGCATCCGCCGAGCATTCCATACCGCGAAACGGTGACGAAGCGCGCGGAAGGCCATTGTCGGCACAAGAAGCAGACCGGCGGCGCGGGCCAGTTCGGCGAGGTGTACCTCAAGGTCGAGGCACTGCAACGGGGCACGGGGTTCGAGTTCGTCGATGAGGTGGTCGGCGGCGCCATCCCGCACCAGTTCATTCCGGCGGTAGAGAAGGGAGTCCGGCAAGTCCTGGGCGAAGGCGCGATCGCCGGTTATCCGCTGCAGGATGTGCGCGTCATCGTGTATGACGGCAAGTACCATCCGGTCGACTCCAAGGAAGTCGCGTTCGTCTCCGCGGGGCGCAAGGCGTTTCTCGATGCGATCGCGCAGGCGGGACCGATCGTGCTGGAGCCGATCGTGCGCGTCGACATCACCGCGCCTTCCGGGTCGATGGGCGACATCACCGGCGATCTCGCCACCAAGCGCGGCCGCATCAACGGCAACAACGCACTACCGGGCAATCGCGTAACCATCGGGGCACTCGTGCCGCTCGCGGAGCTCAATGAGTATCAGTCGCGCCTGAAGTCACTGACGGGCGGCGAAGGCACCTACACGATGGAGTTGAGTCACTACGATCCGGTGCCACCGAGAAAACAGCAGGAACTCATCACGGCGTTCAAGCCGAGAGGCGGAGCAGGAGTAGCGCTGGAGTAAGTTCAGGGGACCTGACTGCCACAGGAGAGGGGCTCGTGATCACAAGACGTCAGGCTATCGGTGGCGCGAGCAGCGCGCTGGTCCTCAGCGTCGCTGCAAGGGCGGGCGAATCGGGGATCAGACCCGAGACCGCACCGGACACGCTGTTTGCACTCTCCGGCAAGAAACCTCTGATCAGACGAACCTTCCGTCCACCGAATCTCGAGACGCCGCTCGCTGACCTGCGCCAGCCGTACACGGCCAACGATGCCTTCTTCGTGCGCTACCACCTATCCCTGATTCCAGAGGTCGACGCCAAAACCTGGCGGTTGCGTGTCAGCGGTCGGAGTGCGCAACGCCCACTCGAGCTTTCGCTCGATGACCTGAAGCACCGCTTCGAGCGCGCGAGCATCACCGCCATCAATCAGTGTTCGGGCAATCGCAGAGGGCTCTTTACGCCCCGCGCCGCCGGAGTGCAGTGGACTTACGGCGCCATGGGTAATGCGAAGTGGAGTGGCGTCCGCCTGCGTGACGTATTGAATCATGTCGGTGTGAGCGCTGATGCGCTGGAAGTCGTGCTCGACGGCGCCGATCGTGGATTGCTGCCCTCGACGCCTGATTTTGTGAAGAGTATTCCGATCGAGCGCGCGCTCGATGAGAACACGCTGATCGCATTTGAGATGAACGGCCGTCCGCTGCCGCATTGGAACGGAGCACCGGCGCGACTTGTTTTACCGGGCTGGACGGCGACGTATTGGATCAAGCACCTGACTGAGATTCGCATCGAGCCGGTAGCCTTTGACGGGTTCTGGATGAAGAGTGGCTACAGAATCCCAACGGGCGCCTTTCCGGGTGCGCGCTTTGCCAGTCAAGAGACAGCCGAGACAACACCGATCACCGAGATACTCGTCAACTCACTCGTGACCAGCCATGCGAGTGGCGACCAAATCGCACGCGGGCGACCTGCGCAACTCGCGGGTTGGGCCTGGGACGGCGGCAGTGGCATCAGCACTGTGGACGTGTCGCTGGATGCAGGCCAAACCTGGCGGCCTGCAAAGCTCGGTGAGGACCTGGGTCGCTTTGCCTGGCGAGGTTTCAGTCTTGGCCTGGACACATCGAAGAGCGGACGAATCCAGGTTGCAGTCCGCGCCACGAGTCGCGCGGGCGCAAGTCAGCCTGTGAAATTGACCCCGAATCCCTCCGGCTATCACCACAACATCGTGCAGTCCCTGGAGCTGGAGGTTGTATGAGGTGCAAGTCGCGTCAGTTCATCGTCGTGCTGGCAGGACTAGCCGCAGCCACTGCGCTGGCCGGAGAAGAGACTGTCCACCTCACCGACGCTCCTGCGCATGACATGGTGGCCTCGCGTTGCGTGACGTGTCACAGCCTCGATTACATTACGATGAACGCACCGGTCCTGGACCGCGCTGGATGGGAAAAGACGATCCGGAAGATGATTGATCGGTTCGGCGCTCCGATCAGTGATGAAGAGGCGCGACAGATACTCGACTATCTCGCCAGTAATTATTGACTGGCGTCCTCCCGAGCGCCGTCTTGCTCCCCGGTTCCTTGCCTGAACCGGAAGATCATTCTCGCGGCACAAACTCCTGGGGCTTATCGGAGCCCGTGCCGAAGAAGAATTTTTCCATCTCGGTCTCGAGGAATTTGCGCGCCTTCGGGTCGATGGGCGTCAGGCGGTACTCGTTGATGAGTGTCGTCTGATGTTGCACCCAGCGGGCCCAGGCTTCCTTGGAGACGTTCTCGTAGACGCGCTTGCCGAGCTCACCCGGGTAAGGCTGGCGATCGAGTCCCGGGGGCTTCCCGGCCGAGCATCACGCATTGAACCATGCGGGTCATGAGAGGACCGGTCTGAGCGCAGCGTCGATCAGTGATTTCACTGGAGTAGGCATTCCAAGAACTTGCGGAGCGGCGGCGTTATACCAGACGTATCGCTCCGGCTCCATCACGCGATGATCGCCCTGGCACTCGAGGCGGATGGGATCGATCTGCAGGTCAAAGTGCGTGAACGCATGATGGAGCGGAGCGAGCGTTTCACGAGGTCCGGCCTCCGATCGCAGTTCGCGCGCACTCCACTCGATCGCTGCTTCTGCGGAGGGAAACTCGGGCAATCCCCACAAGCCGCCCCAGATGCCCTGTGGCGGGCGGCGCTCGAGCAGCACGAACTGCCCGGCCCGAATCGCGATGAGCATGAAAGTACGACGTGAAGGGCGCTCTTTTCGGGGCCGTGGTGTCGGTAGTGAGTCCTGCCGACCGGTGGCGCGAGCCACGCAGCTTCTCGCCAGCGGACAGGCCGGGCACTGCGGCCGCCGCCGGACGCAGACCATTGCGCCGAGATCCATGATGGCCTGGGTGTACTCGGCGACACGGGCAACAGGCGTGCACTCCTCAGCGCGCGCCCAGAGCCGTGCATTCACGGCTGGCTCACCCGGGAAGCCTTCGACGCCGAAATGACGCGCGAGCACGCGTTTCACATTGCCATCGAGAATCGCGTGACGTTCGCCTCGCGACAGGGCGCTGATAGCGGCTGCGGTCGAGCGACCGATGCCGGGCAGATCCTCGACGTCCTGCAGCTGCGTCGGAAACACCCCGCCGTGTTCTTCGACGATCACCCGCGCCGCGCGATGCAGATTCCGGGCGCGGGCGTAGTAGCCGAGCCCTGACCAGAGATGCAGCACGTCATCGATGGGCGCTCCCGCGAGTGCGGTCACGTCGGGAAAACGTTTCATGAAGGCTTCGTAATAGGGAACGACGGTACTCACCTGCGTTTGCTGCAGCATGATTTCGGAAATCCAGACGCGATAGGGCGTCGGATCGCGCTGCCACGGCAAATGCCTGCGGCCGTGCACATCGAACCAGGTGAGCAGTGCCTCGGAGAGCGAAGCTTCAGTCATGCGGGTTCACGGCGACGGTGCTGTTGCGTTCCCGCGCGGCCTTTTCGACGTTGGTGAACAGCTCGATCGTGCCGGCACGCAGCGTGCTGACCATCAGCCGCGGACCGAACAGCGGTGGGATCCAGAACTTGGGCATGATCTCGAGGCGATACACCACCTGCGTGCCATTCTCGTTGGCTTGCCACTGCGAGCGCGTAATGCCGACACGAACATCGCTCTGGTCGAGGACCGCGGTGGCCACCAACTCATCGGGCATCTCCTGAATGTCCTCCACGCGTTGCATCGTCCGGCACAGCAATGTGCCAAGACAGCCGCGCATGCGCGTGTAGAGGCGCACCGCATGCTCCCGATCCCGGCCGAGCACGCGACTCTCCTGAATGCGCGGATCGAGGGTGGGGTAAGCGTCGTAGTCCGTGAGGACCGCGTGCACCGCCTCGGTCGGCGCATCGAGCTGCGCGACGAATTCGACGACGTAACGGTCATCGCGAAAATTGACCTCGAGACGCTCGACGTTCAGCGCGTGCGCTGCCGGACTCAGGGCGAGCGCGACGACAGCGCAGCTCAATGCTTCTTGACGCCGAACCACTGGCCGAGTTTCTCCTTGAGTTTGTTGGTCATTTCCTCCTTCTTCTCATCGACCTTTTGGGCGGCTTGCGCCTTGGCGACAGCGTCGAGATCGAGGCGAACCTTCGGATCGGCAAGGGTGCCGCTGACGCGCACCGGAATCTCGGCGGCCTTCAAGTCCTGCATTTCCGCGCCCGCGCCCTCCTCCGGAATCCGATAAACGTTGGTCTGCAACCGGTAGTCGACCGCCTGGGAGGCGAAATCGAGCGTGCCCTGGCCGTTTGCTTTCAGGTAGTCCATGTCGAGCTGCAGATCGCGGTTGGAGAGCACTCCTTTATCTATGGTGCCGGTCCCTTTCAAGGTGTGAAAAGCAGTGCGGCCCGTGTTTGCCTGGGTCGGCGCCGCTTCGCGCTTCCAGAGCGCTCGTGCGCGCCGCATCTCGTACCACAGGTCGGTGCCCTCGAGCGCACCGTTTGTCACTTCGAAGTCCACATGC
This sequence comes from uncultured Gammaproteobacteria bacterium, assembly GCA_963724625.1. Lineage (GTDB taxonomy): Bacteria > Pseudomonadota > Gammaproteobacteria > Steroidobacterales > Steroidobacteraceae > DATBVX01. The sequence goes on from CAVRVO010000004.1 coordinate 26,833, forward strand.
CCATCGAGGGAATGAATGAGCGCCTCGGAGTTGTTGCCGCGGGCCGTCAGCACCGCGCCCGCGGAACCGTTGCCACTCAGGCGCTTGCTCTGAAAGAGGTCCGCGAACAGGGGTGCGCATTGCACACCGTTCAGGTGCTCCTCCACCGACAGGTGCGCCACATCGCCACGCGCATCGAGCACGACGTTGCCCCGATGCGCGCCGCCGTAGAGTTTCGCCTGCGAGGGATTGAGGCGCACGAGCCCATCTTTGGCATCCACCGTGAGCTTCACGGCGCTCATGCGGATTCCCGCGAACGTCAGTTGTCCCACGGCGAGGGTGCCCCGGGCATTCAGGGACTTGAGTTGTTCGACGGGCAATTCGAACGGTTTGGCATCAGTCTTCTGAGTGGACTTCTTCTGCTCGGGTTCCTGGTAGCGGTCGAGATCGAGCTGATCCATCGCCAGATCGAACGTGATCGCGTTGCTCTTCAGGTTCTCGATCCCGGCACGCCCGGTCAGGTGCGAGTCATCCAGCGTGAGCTTCAGGTTCTCGAAGCGCACGCTTTCACCCGTTGCCTGGAATGTGGCGTCGAACGCGAGTGCCGACAGTGCGTTGGCATCGCGCGTCTTGGGCACCTCGGCCTCGAGCTCCTCGAGCACCTTGCGCGGTGAGGTGGTCGGAAGCTTCAGCGTGCCGTTGAACCTCGGTTTATCGACGATGTGCTCACCTTTGAGAGTGCCGCTGAGTTCTGCACCGGCGATCCGGACCATGAATTGCGGCGCGTCGAGCGTTTGTTGCTGCAGGTCGGCGGCAATCGACAACATCGAGACACTGAGCTTGCGTTCTTTAGCTCTTTTGGCAGTCGGCATCTGGACGAGGTCCAGCTTCAGGTCCTTCGCGCCGTAGCGCTTCGCCTGCGTGTCGAGGGTCGCCGCGGTCTTGAGCTTGACCTGCGTCGCATCGCTCCGCTCGCCCTGATCGACCGTGGCCGCGAGATCCAGATCAAAGGGCTCGCTGCCACCCAGGGATCCAGTCGAAGCGTTGAGGTTCGTGAGCCGCCAATGGCTGTTCGAGCCCAGATCGCGGTAGTCGAGCGCGCCATCCTTGAGCGTCAGCCCGGCGATCCTGGCCGAACCGCCGGACTGCGCCGGCGCGCTGGTGCCAGATGACTTCGCGAGGTCCTCCCAGTTCGTATGGCCGCGTTGGTCCTTGATCAGATTGACACGCAGGCCATCGAGCCGCAGCCGACGCACTTCGAATTGCCCACGAATGAGCGGGATCAGCTTGACGCCGACGTCCGCGGATTGGACAGCGACAAACGGGGCCGAGCCGAAACCCGGCCGGATTGCCGAGCTCGGCGTGTCCGGTTTCGATCGCCAGCCACGGGAACACCGAGAGCGAAAGATTGCCGTCGAGTTTCAGATCGCGCCCGGTGCGATCGCGCACCGCCTTCGCGATGTCGTCCTTGTAGTCATTCGGATCGACGAACGCGACCACCGCGATACTGGCAAGCACCAGTAACACGACCACGCCAAGAATCGCCCAGCCCGCAATCTTCAGGGCCCGCATGCCGCGCTCCTCTGTAAGGATTACGCATCGCCTGAGGCGATGCGCCAACCATTCTAGCTTGAGGAGTGGACCGCGGCGGGTCCGGAACAGTTCGACCGCTGGTCGTGACCCGCCAGCGGCTGAAATCTTAACGGTCGCAGATGCTGATGGTGCCGCTCAGGCTGTTCACCCGCACGTCGGCATTGCCCTGGCCTTGCCGGAAGTGCAGTTCGCGCCCCGGGCCGTGTTCGCTCTTGGACTGCGATTTCGGGCCGAAGCAGTTGTCGATGTCGCCGGAGAACGTCTCGATATCGAACTCCGCATCGACGGGCGACTTGAACACGAAGGAAAGATCTCCGGAAATCGTTTCGCCGTCGACGCGTGCGTCACCCTTCAGCACTCCACGCAGCGACAGGTTGCCGGACGTGGTACGCAGGCGTGCGCGCGTGATCGCATCGAGCGACAGGTTGAGATCACCACTCACCGTGGTCGCCGTGACTTCGCCCGCAACACGACTCGCCTGGGCGTTGCCACTCACCGTTGTGAGCGTCAGCACCGATGGAGTGCCTTCGCCGCGCAAGATCACATCGCCACTGACGGTCTTGACCTCGGCTTCCTCCGTGGCCACATCGGTCGATATTTCACCCGAGACCGTCTGCAGGCGCTGCGTGCCCGACACGCCCTTGACGGTGATTTCCGCGCTCACTGTGCTGACATCGAGGCGACTGCCGACAGGAACGCGGATCGAGAGTTCAGCCCCACCATCATCACCCCAGTGAGTGGACTTCTTGAGCACGACTTTGATCAGGGTGCGCTTGCCTTCACTGGTGAACTCGAGCCGCTCGACGCCTTCGGCAAGGCTCCCGGTCACGCGCACCTCGTTCCGATCCCAGCCGGTCACATTCACCGTGCCTGCGACGTTGGAGATATCCACATCACCCTTCGCGTCGGCCATCAGGGAGCGGTCGATCTCCTCGTCCGCCAGGGCAAGCGGCGCGCACAGGAGTGCGGCCAGGACAAGGGAATACTTGAGCATCATGATGCGGTCCTCGAAGGAATCGTGTCGGCGATGTGGTTGACGTTGGCGAGCAGCGTCAACTCATCGTGATAGGTGTTCAGCAGCAGCTCGCGAAGCAAAGTGTCGTTCGGAGCCAGCTCCAGTGCAGCATTGATCTCGCCCAGCGCGCGGCGGATCTCATTGAGATTGCGCTCGACTTTCTGTCGCTCGAGCGGTGGCAGCCGATCGAGTCGTTCAGCGAGCCCGATCATCAGGTTGCCACGCGCCTGCTCGTACTCGGGCCCGAGCATCGCGTAGCCACCGAGGCTCGCGCGCTCGATCCGCGGCGCCGTTTCGGCGGGAGCGTTGGCCTGCGTGACGAGAGTTGCCGACGGAGTCGTTCCACCGCGTTTCATCAGGCCGATGGTGAGCAAGGCACCGAGCGCCATGCAGCCAATGGCGGCGGCGAGCGCGAAGGTCCAACCGATCTGCAACCCCGGACGTCGCGCATCGTCGGTGCCGAGCTGGCGTGCGATCTGCGGCCACAGGTCGCGACGCGGCTCGATCGATTGCGGCAGCTCGCGGACGGCCTTCAGGAGGCCGTCGCCATTGCTGCCCTGCTCGCCGTTGTGGTGTTCGTCCTTCATGGGGGGCTCAGACGCTCAAGCGCTCACGCAGCAGGCGCCGCGCGCGATGCAGTTGCGCTTTGCAGGTGCCGACGGCGATGCCGAGCATGTTTGCGGCCTCCTCATGCGTGTAACCATAAATTCCATAGAGCACCAGCACGTGCCGCGCGCCCTCCGGTAGCGACTCGATCGCGGCCTCCACATCGATGGGCGGCAAAGCGTCCATGAGCACCGCGCTCTCCGGCTCGGTGCCCTCCTCGTGCTGCGGGGCTGGCACCACCTCCAGGTGTCCTCGCCGGCCGCGTGCCAGGGCCGCATTCACAGCAATCCGGTGCAGCCAGGTGCCGAGGGCACTGCGTCCCTCGAAGCGACCGAGGTTCCGCCAGGCGCTGATGAAGGTTTCCTGCGTGCAGTCCTCGGCCACTGAAGGCTCCCGGGTCAGCCGCAGACACAGGCCATAGACCTTGCCCGAGTAGGCGCGGTAGATCTGCTCGAAGGCGAGCTGATCGCCCGCCCGCGCTCGTTCGATCCACTGTTCCTCGGTGTCGATCGCACGCGCTTCCAATGTCATTGCGGCGCTCTGGCCTGTCCTCATGCATCGATACTACCAGCCGCGTCGCGCCGGGCGCCCCGCGTGCAAATACGAAGTGATCCGACGAGTTAGACGCGGCTCAAGGGCGGGGGGTTTGAATGCCGGGGAAGCCTTTTGGCGCCCGGTAGATGGGGCCGGGTGACGGCGCCATCGGGTCCGCGGGGGTGCCCAATGCACCCCCCGGTGGTGACGGATACCGTGCGCCGGGTCAGCCCGTTTCGCGGCCGGCGAACCAGTTCACGGCGTAGCGGATCAGTTGCGAGGCGTCCTTGATCCGCAGCTTTTTCTTGATGCGCTGCCGGTGCGATTCCACTGTCTTGACGCTGAGGTCGAGCGCCACCGCGATCTCGCGAGTGCTCGTACCCTTGCCAATGAAGTGCAGGATCTGCAGCTCCCGGTTGCTGAGCCGATCGATGGGATTGAGCGAGACGTAATGGCCGCCGGCCGTGAAGCGGTCCACCAGGATCTTGTTCACCGCGTCGCTCACATAGACGCCGCCATCGAGAACCTTGCGCAAGGCGACGAGGAACTGCTCGCTCGCGGCCTGTTTCATGATGTAGCCGTTGGCACCGGAGCTCAGGACCCGTTCCGCATAGATCGTCTCGTCGTGCATCGACAGCACCAGGATCGGCAGGCGCGGATGCTGAGCGCGCGCGTCCGTGACCAGGTCGATGCCGTCGCCCTGCTTGAGCGATATATCGACGATGACGACATCGGGGTGTAACTCGCGGATCGCGGTGCGCGCGTCCTTCACCGTCTCGACTTCGCCACAAACCACGAGATCGTCTTCCTGGTCGATCAGGCGTCGCAATCCCTGGCGCACGATCGGATGATCGTCGACGACCAGCACGCGCCGTCCCTTCTTTTTCGGTGTGACCCCGATCGGGTGTTTCATCGTCGGCTGGACTCCGGTCATCATCTGCTCCTGCTCCTTGAATCAAGTACGAACGACACTGCCATCGACCGGCGCTGGCTGCCGGCATCTGCAGATCACTTGCAAACCTCCGCCCTCTGCAGCTTCAAGAGCTACTGTGGCGGGAATCATGCTGGCACGGTAGTGCATGATCTTGAGACCCATGCCGCGGCTGAGCTGCGCATCGCCTGCCATGCCGCTGCCGTTGTCGCGCACCACGAGCGTCACGTTCTCGGTCGTGACCTGCAAATCGATGGTGATCTGGCTGGCGTGGCCATGCTTGACCGCGTTGTTCACCGCTTCCTGGGCGATGCGATACAGGTGATCGCATGCCGCGGCATCGAGCGTGAGTTGCGGCCAGACCTTGCCGCGAAAACGCACCGCGGTGCCGTACATATCGCTCGCACGACTCGCGAGGGCGCGCAGCGCCGAGGGCAGTCCACCTCGCTCGACGCTCACCGGCGAGACACCCCGCGCCAGGGCGCGGGCGCCATCGATTGCACGGTTGACGAGAGCGACGATTTCCTCGGCATCCCCCGCAGCGACCGCATGCTCGCGCTTCAGTCGGCCCACGAGGCTCGTCAACATCAGCGCGACGCCGGTGAGCTCCTGGCCGAGCCCGTCATGCAGGTCGCTGCCGATGCGTTGCTGCTCACGATTGGCGATATCGATGATCTCGCGCTCCAGCTCGCGGCGTTGCGTGACATCTTCGAGCACCATCAGGCGGTGCGCTTCACCGCCGATCTGGATCGGTGTGATGACGCAGCCGGCGGTGAAGAAACTCCCGTCGCGATGCACGCAGTGCAGGTCGCGCGCGAAGAACTCCGCCTCCGTGAGTCGCTGGTTGATCTCGCTCCGCACCTCCTGGTACTCGCTTTCGGTGTAGCGCGTGAGCACGCGACCGCTCTGTCCGATGAGATGACGAGGCTCGTACCCGGTGACCCGTTTGATGGCACCGTTCGCCATGCGAATCGTGCTCGAGGAATCGAGCACCAGCACACCCTCGCGCATCGCATCGAGAATGCGCGCCTGGATCTTGAGCGCCTCTTCACCCCGGCGCCGCACCGTGACTTCGGTGCTCGCGACGGTGAGTCCCGTGGGCTGCCCCTCATGCATCACGAGGCCCACGCGGTTCTCGAACCAGCGCACCTCGCCATCGATGACGTGACGCAGCTCGTAGGTCTGCGGCTCACGCGTCGCGAGCGCGCGATCGTAGACGGCGTGGACTGGATCACGCTCCTCCTGCGGCAGGAGATCGAGGATCGAACGACCGATCAGCTCCTCGGGCGCGTGGCCGAGAATGGGTCGGTTCGCGAACTGAATACGCAGGTCGAGATCCGCCAGCAACAGCAGGTCAGGGACGCTCTGGGTCACTGAGCGCAGGCGCTCGTTGGTGACGGTTTCAAAGCGCCGTTCGCTGTCGCGCAGTCGTTGCTCGATCGCCTTGTACCCGGTGATCTCGTGCGCGCTCAGGAGCACGGCGCGGACGTCGGCCTGAGCAAGCAGGTTCACGAGGATGCAATCGAACCAGGTAACGGTGCCGTCCCGCTGCAGAAGTCTCAGCTCAGAGCGCAACTCCTGCGTCGTGCCGCCGGCAAGAAGCGAGCGGAACTGCTCAACAAAAGGAGCCTGGTCCTCGGCGAAGATGAACTCGAGTATGCGACGGTCGACGAGTTCTACTGCAGCTCGGCCGAGAAGCGCCACGCGTCGATTGCAGTATCGAACCGTGCCTTCGGCATCCAGTAGCAGTGTGAGTGTCGGGGATTGATCGAGGATGGTGCGAAACGCCGGGCTCGGCAAAGTCGTATCCGTCGCGACACCCGGCGCGGCATACAGTTCTACGAGCGACTCCCGCGGCATGCTCACGAAACCACCAATCCTGGCGGCCATCCTTTCAGACAGCATAACGAGATTCTCGCATGCGCGCCGTTTGAACGGCGACAACTTGCACGATGTCAAAGGAACGTAAAGAACCTGGGCGCTGCGACCTTCAGATCACCGCAGCGATTCTCCCCCCATCTGCTCCCCGCACGTCCCCAAGTGTGGCGTTCGTCCCCGGGGCGAGGGAAGTGCTGCTTGGCCGAAAATGATGTGTCGTTGACTCTCTGCCGACGGCTGGCGATGGGATACTTGGTCCATGGCGAAGCGAAGTTCCCTGGCAACGGCACAAAAGCGCGCTCGAACCCATCGCGTCGTGATGCTCGCCTATCCCGACGCGCAGGTGCTCGACGTCACCGGCCCGCTGGAGGTGTTCTCACGTACCAGCCGCTGGCTCAAGGATCATCGGGCACAGCGGGTCCCTGCGTATGAAGTCGAGGTGACCGCGCCAACGGCTGGGCCATTGGCGATGTCGAGCGGATTGAAGCTCATCGCCGAACGCTCCTTTCGCGAGGTGGAGCGCGTCGACACGCTGCTGCTGGCTGGCGGCATCGGTTTCCAGGCCGTGACGCGCAACGCCGATGTGATTCGCTGGATTCAGCGCAAGGCGCGCACCGTCGAACGCGTAGGCTCGATCTGCACCGGCGCGTTTGTACTTGCCGCCTGCGGCTTGCTCGATCACAAGTCGGCAACCACCCATTGGGCGTACTGCGATCGGCTGGCGAAAACGGTACCGGGCTGTGCCGTCGACCCTGATGCGCTCTATGTACGGAACGGCAACGTGTATACCTCCGCAGGTGTTACTGCGGGAATGGACATGGCCCTCGCGATGGTCGAGGAAGATTGGGGTAAGGCTACTGCACTGGCGGTCGCGCAGGAGCTGGTGATGTTCCTGAAGCGACCGGGCGGACAATCGCAGTTCAGCCGCTATCTGCAGGCGCAGCAGAGCGAGGATCGCTTTGGAAGGCTCCAGCTCTGGGTGCTCGAGCATCTGGACGCGAATATTTCGGTGGAAAAACTCGCTGAGCTGGCGGGCCTGAGTGTGCGGCATTTCTCCCGCCAGTTCAGCTCAGCGGTCGGCGTGTCGCCCGCAGCGTTCGTTCAGCGCTTACGCGTCGAAGAGGCGCGTCGTTGCATTGAGGATGGCTCCAACCGGCTCAAGGGGGTCGCACGACGTTGCGGGTTCGCAGATGAGCAATCGTTGCGGCGCGCGTTTCGGCGCGCTCTCGGTGTCACGCCGGCCGAGTACCGCAGTCGCTTCGCGCCTTCTGTCGCCCAGCAGACCTAGTCCCGTAGGGAACTCTTGATGGGGCCGAGGCCACAGTGAAGTGGAGCGGGTGAAGGGAATCGAACCCTCGTCACTTGGTTGGGAACCAAGAGCTCTACCATTGAGCTACACCCGCAGCGGGCAGTGATTCTACGAGCGCACCTTATGTGCCGGCAACGCTTGTCGCCTGCCGGCAGAAATCAGTGCTTTGCAGTGAGCTCCTTGAGCAGCACGTAGTAGTACGTCAGGCCGTTGTAGAAGGACTCGACGGGCAGACGCTCATTGAGGCCGTGCGAGAAGACATCGCTTTCCTTGCTGAATGTCGACGACACGCCGTAGGTGGGAATTCCTGCCTGGCTGAAGATCGCCCCGTCGGTCGCATACGGAACCATGTCCGGGACGATGGTCGTCCCTGGATACACGCTGTGCACTGCCTTGGTCACGGCCGCGATGACGTCGGTGCGAATCGGTGACGGCTTGGCGACCGCGGGATTGTTGATGAGCTTCAGCTCGACTTTTTCGCCCGCCAGCTTCTGCAGCGTGCCCTTCACCTCGTCCACGCTGCTGCCCGGAAAAACGCGACAATTGATTACCGCGGTCGCGGTCTGTGGCAGCGCATTCTCGGCGTGGCCCGCCTTGAGCATCGTCGCTATACAGGTGGTGCGCGTGCGGCCGACGTCCTGCGGACTGTTGTAGAGGATATCCGCGGCCGCGGTATCCCTCGGGTTCGCGGCGAAGCGGGCCATGGCCTGACCGAGCTCGCCGGGTGTCGCTCCTGCGGACGCCTTGAAGCTCCCGAGCGTCCACTCGTTCCACATCACGGGGAACCGATATGCCTGAACCGCCTTGAGCGCATCGGCCAGATCGTAGATCGCGTTGTCGCTGCGCGGACGGGAGCTGTGCCCGCCAGGGTTGCGCACTGTCAGCTCGAAGGTGACCGATGCCTTCTCGGCGCCTTGCAGCGTGTAGAGCTGCGGCTTGCCCGTCTGCTCGTCGAAGACACCAGCGCCCCCGTCCCCGTTGAGCGCAAATTCCGCGTCGACCAGGTCGCGGTGATTCTCGACCAGATCCCGAGTGGTGGCCTGCGCCGTTTCCTCATCGCCCGTGAAGACGATTACGAGATCACGGGACGGAACAAAATGCTCAGCCTTCAGACGCAGGAAGGTCTCGGTGAGGAGCGCGACCTCTCCCTTGATGTCGTAGGTACCGCGTCCGAAGAAAAAGCCGTTCTCCTCGATCAGCGTGTACGGATCGCGCTCCCAGTCTTCGCGGTTCGCGGTGACGACGTCCATGTGAGCAAGCAGCAGGATCGGCTTGCCGCCCTTGCCGTTACCGCGATAGCGAACCACCAGCGATGCCGTCTCGTCGTACGGAATGATGTGGATATCGTCGGGGGCGAATCCGCCGGCGCGGAACTTGCCGGCGAGATACTCGGCCATCACCGGGACCTGGTGAAGGCCCTCCGAAGTCTTGAACGCGATGATCGAACGAAAGATATCGAGTGCTTGTGCGCGAACTGCTTGCGGCGCGTCGGCGCGGGCACCGCCAGCGGCCGCGACCAGACTGGCCGCCATCAGAGCCAACAATAGTCGCATTGGATTCCTCGTCGTCAGATTGCGGATCGCATCAGCGGATGACGCGTGCGCCCTTCCCTTTCATGACGGCCTCGACTTCCTTGGCATTGACCATGGACGTGTCGCCCGGGGTCGTCATCGCGAGCGCGCCATGTGCCGCGCCGTACTCAACTGCGGCCTGCGGGCCTTTGCCCTCGAGAAAAGCATACGCGAGGCCGGAGGCGAAGCCATCGCCTCCGCCGACGCGATCGTAGATCTCGAGATTCTCGCGCATGATCGATTGATAGAACTGGCCGCCCGCGTACAGGATCGCCGACCAGTCGTTGAAGCTCGCGGTTTTCGCGTTGCGCAAAGTGGTGGCAGCGACCTTGAAGTTGGGAAACTGCTTCACGGCCGTCTGTATCATCTTCTTGAAGTTGGCCGGGTCGATCGCAGAGATGTGCTCATCGAGCCCTTCGACTTCGAATCCGAGGCACGCGGTGAAATCCTCTTCGTTGCCGATCATCACATCGACGTATTTAGCGATGCTGCGATTGACACGCTGCGCGGCTGCCTTGCCCCCCTGGCTCTTCCATAGCGAGGCGCGATAGTTCAGATCGTAGGAGATGACCGTGCCGTGCTTGCGTGCGATCTCCACCGCTTCGATGACCGTCTCGGCAGTATTCGCAGCGAGTGCCGCGAAGATGCCGCCGGTGTGAAACCAGCGCACGCCTTCCTCACCGAAGAGTTGCTCCCAATTCACTTCACCAGGCTTGATCTGCGAGGCGGCGGAATGGCCGCGATCGGAGCACCCGAGCGCCGCGCGAATGCCGAATCCCTTCTCGGTGAAGTTGAGTCCGACGCGTGTATTGCGTCCAATCCCATCGAATTCACGCCACACGACGTGCGACAGGTCGACGCCACCCTGCAGAATCAGATCTTCCACCAGCCAGCCCAGGTCGTTGACTGGCAACGCGGTGATTACGGTAGAACGCTTGCCCCAGCACTTGCGCATCGCGCGCGCGACGTTGTATTCGCCGCCGCCCTCCCACACCTGAAAGTTGCGCGCGTTGCGCACGCGACCAAACCCGGGATCGAAACGCAACATTACTTCGCCGAGAGATGCGCAGTCCCAGCGCGTTTCGCTGGCCGATCGAATCTTGAGCACGTTATCGGCCATGAACTATTTTCCCCGAATCGTCTTGACGAGCTGGATGGTCTTGCGCACCTTCTCTTCCAGCCCCGCATAGTCCTGCTTGTCGAGCACCTGCTTGCTGATGAGATTGGCGCCCATGCCGACGGCGGCGACTCCGGCCCCGAACCAGGCGCGCAACGACTCTTCGGTAGCGTCGACTGCACCGGTGGGCATGATGCGCGTCCACGGAGAGGGAGCGAGAATCGCTTTGACGAAGTCGGGACCACCCACCGAGCCGGCAGGGAAGATCTTGACGATCTCGCAACCGAGCTCCTCGGCCAATCCGATCTCCGAAGCGCTGCCGCAACCTGGGCTATAAGGAATCTTGCGCCGATTGCAGAGCTTGGCGACGTCGGGATTGAGCACGGGTCCCACAACGAAGCGCGCGCCATTCGCGATGTAGATACCCGCCGTCGGCGCATCGACGATCGACCCCACGCCCATGATCACGCTCGGGTCCGCTTTGGCGAAATGACGCGTGACCTCGAGAAACACATGCGCCGCGAACTCACCGCGATTGGTGAATTCGATGCACTTGGCCCCACCGTCGGCGCAGGCCTTGATCACCTTTTTGCAGACTTCGACATCCGGGTGATAGAAAACCGGGATCACGCCGATGTCCATCATCGCTGTCAGGACTGCCATGCGGTCCTTGACCATGCCGACTCTCCTCACATTGAAGGACTATGCCTCGCGAGTCGGGGCACCGCGGGCAGGTGCGAAATTCTGGTTGAACCGCGCACCGCGATCAATCATGAAATATGTCCCGGGACATTCGTGCCGGGACTAGAGTAGCGGCATGTCGACGATCCATTCCGCCCCTGAGGCCGAGCGCCGACACGTGCGCAGCTATGTGCGGCGGGCGGGGCGTATCACGGTTGCCCAGGCGCGCGCGCTCAAGGAGCTGTGGCCGAAATACGGTGTTGATTTCTCACCTCATGCCGCCGATCTGAATGCAGTGTTTGGCCGGACTGCGCCGCGGCTATTGGAGATCGGGTTTGGCAATGGCGAGGTGCTCACTGCCGTAGCGGCGCAACGCCGCGACTGGGATTGCCTCGGAATCGAGGTCCATGAGCCCGGGGTCGGCAGGGTGTTGCTGCAGGCCGAGTCCGGAGAGCTGTCGAACCTGCGGGTTTTCCGTCACGATGCCATCGACGTGCTCGCGCAGATCGCCGATGAATCGTTCGACGAGATCTTCATCTTCTTTCCCGATCCATGGCCGAAGAAGCGCCATCACAAGCGCCGGCTCATCCAGGGACCGTTTGCAGAGCTCTTGACGAGCAAATTACGGCGTGGCGCGACACTGCGGCTGGCGACGGACTGGCAGCCCTATGCCGAGCAGATGCGCGAGGTGCTCGATGCGCGCGCAGAGCTGCGCAACTGCGCCGGCCAGGCAGGGTATGCAGAACGGCCAACGATCCGACCGCTCACGCGCTTCGAGCGTCGCGGACAACGCCTCGGGCACGGCGTCTGGGATCTCGATATCGAAAGGTACCAGGTTTGATTGCATAACTTGTTGCATAACTCAACCCCGCAGCCGAGTTGTGCAAGAAGTTATGCAATCAAACCTGATACCTAGGCGAAGCCGCCCTTCACGCCATCGATCACGAACTGCACGGCGAGCGCCCCCAGGATGACGCCGGTAAGGCGACTCACAACGTTGGCCCCTGTCACCCCCAGCGCGCGCATCACTTGTGGAGTAAGCAACATCAATCCGAATGTGATCGCCAGAACCACGATCACAACCGTCATCATCCCGAAGAAAAGCAGCGAGGTACGCGACAAGCCTCCAGTGACGAGTAGGATTGTTGCGAGCGCACCCGGTCCAGCGATGAAGGGGAACGCAAGCGGAAACACCGCGATGTCCGGCCGGCGCTTGGCCTCCTCTTCCTCCGTGCTGGTCGTGGTCCGCGCACCGGAAGGGCGTACGTACACCATGTCGAGTGCAATCAGGAACAGCATCAGGCCGCCGAAGATGCGAAACGCATTCAAGCTGATGCCCATCGTGTTGAGGAGCGCGCCGCCGGCGAGCGCAAATGCAACGAGAATGAGCCCTGCAAGTATTACAGCCTTGCAGGCCATTCGGCGCTTATACCCGATGCTCGAGCCCTCGGTGAGCGCCGCGAACATCGGTACGAGGCTGATCGGCTCAACTACTACGAAAAACAGCACGAAGAATTTGATCAGCGCTTCAATCATGATGCTGTGCAGAAAATATTACGCTTGCCTCGTGCGTGACTCTGGGCTGAAACTTGGACGCACGCGAGCATAGCAGTGGCGGCTGGCTCGCAGCACGAGGGCATAACCAGGCTGGATGCCGGACTACGGGGGAAGCACACAATGGAAGGAAGGGCTCCGAACATACCCGCACCTGTCGTCGGCGACTGGTATCGCCGGCAAGGCGGAGAGTTGTTTGAAATCGTGGCCATCGATGAAGACGACGGCACGATTGAAGTGCAGCACTTCGACGGCACGGTTGAAGAGCTGGACTTCGAGGCCTGGGACGACCAGTGGCAGGATGCTCTTCTCGAAGCCGCGGAAGCACCAGAAGACTGGACCGGCTCAGTCGATGTCGAGCCTGAAGATGTTGAAGACAACGATCAGCTCAATTCCGAGCGCCAGTGGCTGAGTCCTCTCGACTATTTCGACCAGTCGTAGCTGATTTCTCCCCGCGATTGTGAGTTCCGGCCTGCGCCACGCGCAGGCCGCGCTCATTTTGTGGGTTCGCTCGCCGCCGGCACACGCCCGACCAGCCAGTAGAGCAGCAGTAATCCGGGAATGCTCAAGGACGCCGTGTAGATGAAGAAGCGCGGATAGCCGATGGCGTCGACCACGAAGCCGGATGCACCCATCAGGAGTTTTCCGGGCAGCGCGTAAAGCGATGAGAAAAGCGCGTACTGCGTCGCCGTGTATCTGGCACTGGTGAGGCTGGATAGAAATGCGATCAGGGCGGTTCCGTGCACGCCCAGCGCAAGGTTATCGGCACCGTTCGCCAGTGCCAGGCCCAGGCGGCTCGGTGAAGCGGCAGAGGCCAGCGCGGAATACGCCAGGTTGGAGCAAATGATCAACACGCTCCCGAGCACCAGTGCACGTGTGGTCCCGAGCCTCGCGACCACGGTGCCCCCCAATAGCACTCCGAGAATCGACATCAGCAGCCCCGGCCCTTTTACCACCGCCGCAATCTCCTTCAGCGTGAATCCCGCGTCGAGGTAGAACGGGTTCGACATCACGCCCATTGCAAAGTCGGTGAGACGATAGGTGCAGATGAAAACCAGAATCAATATGCCGAGCCTGGGTCCATAGCGCGCAAAGAAGTCGACCAGCGGACACACGACCGCGTCAATGAAGCGCGCGCCCGCGTTACGCAGCGGCGCCGGCCAATGGGCATTTCGCTCCAGCCATTCAACGACACGCTGTTCGCGTCGTTGGGATTCGGGAGGGACGTGAACCACCGGCTCGCGAACCAGCAGGGTCGTCACCATGCCGATCGCCATCAGTGCCGCCATCATCATGTAGGTAACGGACCATCCGTGGTCGGCCGCAAGCCAGAACGCACCCGCAGTCCCCATCGCAATTGCGATGCGATACCCCAGCTGGTAAGCGGCTGCCATCGCGCCCTGATGGTCGGCAGGAGCGGACTCGATGCGCCACGCATCGAGCGCAATGTCCTGGGTCGCTGAGGCGAATGCCACGAAGAGCGCGCCGAACACGACTGCAGTGAGATTGGCCGCAGGATCGGAGTGGGCGAGATTCAGCAGCCCGAGCGCGACACCGATTTGCGCAATCAGCATCCAGCTGCGTCGCCGGCCAAGAACCCGATTCAACACGGGTATCGGCACGCGATCGACGATGGGCGCCCAGAGCACTTTGATCGAGTACAGGATCCCCACCCAAGCCAGCATCCCGATGGTCGCGCGCTCGATACCAGCCTGCCTCAACCAGGCAGACAGCGTCTGGAACACGAGCATGAACGGGAGCCCGGCAGAGAAGCCCAGGAACAGCATCGCGGCGACGCGCGGCTGGCGGTAAACCAGCAATGCGTCCAGCCAGCCTCGCATGCCCGATCGGCTCGTGGCCGCGGTCAAAGGTCGTAGTCCATGATCAGCGGGGCGTGGTCCGAGAAACGGTGCGCTTTGAAGATGCTGGCGCGCTGAGGTGCATCGCGCAGCGTGTTGCTAACGACCTGGTAGTCGATGCGCCAGCCCACGTTCTTTTCCCAGGCGCGACCGCGATTCGACCACCAGGTGTATTGATGCGGCTTGTCGTTGACCTGGCGAAAGGCGTCGACGTAGCGCATTGGGCCAAAGAGCTCATCGAGCCAGGCGCGCTCTTCGGGCAGAAAGCCGGAGTTCTTGCGGTTGGAGCGCCAGTTCTTGAGGTCGATTTCCTTGTGCGCGATGTTCCAGTCGCCGCACAGAACGTACTGCCGGCGACTGCGCCGGAGGGTCTGCAGATGGGGCTGAAAGCAGTCGAGAAATCGGAACTTGGATGCCTGCCGTTCCGGTCCTGCTGAGCCCGAAGGCAGGTAGACCGACACGACGCTCAGCTTGCCGAACCGGGCTTCGAGGTAGCGGCCCTCACGATCGAACTCTGGCGTACCGAAGCCTTTCACCACAGCGTCCGGCTCGCGTCGCGCGAAGAGTGCAGTACCGGAATAACCCTTGCGCTCGGCGTCATAGTAAAAGCAGTGATAGCCGCGCGGACGAAAATGCGCTGCGGCGAGTTGTGGCTCCTGGACCTTGGTTTCCTGCAGGCACACGACGTCGGCACGCTGGCGTTTGAGCCAGTCGAACAGTCCCTTGCTCGCGGCGGAGCGAACCCCGTTGACGTTGAGCGTGATGATGCGCACGCCGCGGCAGTATACTTCCTCGCGTTCATGCTTCCCCACCAGCGACAGTTCATCGACCTCGCTCTCGAGATGGGCGCGCTGCGTTTCGGCGAATTCAAGCTCAAGTCCGGGCGCATCAGTCCGTATTTCTTCAACGCGGGTCTGTTCAGCACGGGCCATGCGATTGCGACACTCGGGCGCAGCTACGCCGACGCGATCGTGCAATCGGGCATCGAATACGACATGTTGTTCGGGCCTGCATACAAGGGAATCCCGCTGGTCGCCGCTACTGCAGGTGCGCTGGCCGAGCTGCATGGGCGCAGTGTGCCGTTTGCCTTCAATCGCAAGGAGACCAAGGATCATGGCGAAGGCGGCCTGATCATTGGCAGTTCGCTCGCCGGCCGCGTCCTCATCATCGACGATGTGATCACTGCCGGAACTGCGATCCGCCAATCGGCGGATTTCATCCTCGGTGCGCAGGCGCGCCTCGCGGGTGTGGTGTTGGCACTGGATCGACAGGAACGCGGCCAGGGGACGCTCTCTGCTGTTCAGGAGGTCGAAGCCACCTATGCGGTGCGTTGTGTGAGCATCATCACACTTTCCGACCTGATCGAGTCTCTGACTGCAGCCAGCGACGTCAAAACGCTCGAAGCGTTGCGCCGCTATCGCTCCGAGTACGGTATTTAGCGACACTCACTGCGGCGACGCACATCTGGGTCTTGCGAAACCCGCGGGTACTTGAGGCACAATACCCCGCCCCGAGCCTCGGGCCGGTGAATCACTTTGACCACTTCGCGAATCGTGCAGCTCGCGTTGGCCGCGATACTCCTCGCCGCGGTTCCGACCGCATTACTCGCTGCGAACACCAGCTCGGACAGGCCTCTCTATAAATGGGTCGATGAAAAGGGCGTCGTGCATTACGGGGACAGCATTCCACCACAGTACGCGAAGCAGGAACGATCGGTCCTCAACCGCCAGGGTGTTGAAGTCGGGAGGCTCGATGCCGAGAAGACCGACGCTCAGCGGGCGGCGGACGCGGCACGCGATCGTGCGACGACCGACGCGCACCACCGCGACCAAGTGCTGCTGACAACCTACGTCTCCGTGCAACAGATCGAGCAGTTGCGCGATCAGCGGCTCGATCTCATCGAAGTACAGGTCAAGGTGACCTCGCAGTATCTCGGTACGTTGCAGGGACGGTTGCAGGACTTGCAGACGCGCAGCCTTTTCTATGCGCCCTACAGCTCCACTGAGGGCGCCGGGCCAATGCCGGATGCGCTGGCTGAGGACTTGGTGAGAACCGTCAAGGAAATCCGGCTGCAGGAGCGCAACCTCGCCAGCAAGCGCGCCGAACAGGGCGCGGTCCGCGAGCACTTCGAATCCGACATCCAGCGCTACACCGAGCTGGTAGCCGCCCGCAAACCCTGATCGGGCTATTGCCGGCCCGAGTGGCCGAACCCTCCCGACCCGCGTCGACTCGTCTCGAAGTCCGCCACGACTTCAAATTCCACCTGCACGACCGGCACCACTATCAGTTGCGCGATGCGCTCGCCGGGCTGGACGGTGAACGGCTGCTGTCCGCGATTCCAGCACGACACCATCACCTGTCCCTGGTAATCCGAGTCGATGAGCCCGACGAGGTTGCCGAGCACGATGCCATGCTTGTGCCCCAGGCCGGAGCGCGGAAGCAGTACCGCGGCGAGGCCCGGGTCGTCCAGGTGAATTGCGATGCCGGTTGGTATCAGCTCCGCACGTCCCGGTTCAAGCACCAGCGGGACTGCCAGACAGGCACGCAGATCCACGCCGGCCGAACCCGATGTGGCGTATTGCGGCAGCGGAAATTCGCGTCCGACGCGCTCGTCGAGGATCTTGATCTTCAGACGGCGGTGCGCGCTCGCCGCGACCGCCGGTTCAGACATGCGCCCGCTGCCTGGCCGGACTCTCGGTCCGCTGCCGGTAGCGTTCGGCAATGAGCTCGACCAATCCGCGTGCCACCTGCAGCTTCGAAGCGCGCTCGAGTGTGCGGCTGCCACCCGGCCATAGAACGAGCAGCGCGTTCTCGTCGCAGTCGAATGCGAGCCCCTCACCCACCTCGTTGGCGGCGATCATGTCGAGACTCTTCTTCACCAGCTTCTCGCGTGCATGCTGCTCCACGCGCTCGGTCTCGGCTGCAAAGCCCACCACGAAGGGCCGGCGCGGACTCGCGGCGACTGACGCGATGATGTCGGGCGCTTTCACGAGATCGAGCTGCAAGGTATCTCCGGTCTTCTTGAGTTTCTGCGCCAGCGGAGCCGGCGGGCGATAGTCCGCCACTGCGGCAGCGGAGATGAAGATATCCGTCGACGGCAGCTCGCGATGGGTGGCTGCGTACATCTGTTCGGCGCTCTCGACGTCGATGCGCTGGACACCTGGCGGTGTATCGATCGACACCGGGCCACTGATCAGCGTGACGCGTGCTCCGGCGAAGTACGCGGCCTGTGCGACTGCGAAGCCCATCTTTCCGGAGCTGCGGTTGCTGATGAAGCGTACCGGGTCGATGCGCTCGCGCGTCGGCCCGGCGGTAATGACGACATGCAGGCCCTCGAGGACGCGCGGCATCGAGATCAGTGCGATCGCACGTTCGGCCAGATCGAGCGGCTCGAGCATCCGTCCTGGCCCGAACTCGCCGCAGGCCTGATCCCCTTCGCCCGGGCCATAGATGGCGATGCCGCGTGCACGCAGCGTCGCAACGTTGGCTTGCGTCGCTGCGTTGGCCCACATCAGATGGTTCATCGCCGGCGCAACGGCAATCGGCGCGCCCGTCGCGAGACATAACGTACTGAGCAAGTCATCGGCGAAGCCCTGCGCCAGGCGTGCGATGAAATTGGCGCTACCAGGGGCGACGAGCACCAGCTGGGCCCAGCGTGCGAGCTCGATGTGGCCCATGGCCGCTTCCGCCATCTCGTCCCACAAATCAGTGCGCGTAGGGCGGCCCGAGACCGCCTGAAAAGTGAGTGGCGATACGAACTTCTGCGCCGCCGCGGTCATGACGACCTGGACCTCGGCACCTCGCTCGGTCAGTCGGCGCACCAGATCCGGGCTCTTGTACGCCGCAATGCCGCCGGTGACACCGAGGAGGATCCGCTGGGGAGTCGAATCGTTCATGGGCGGACATTATCCGAGCCTCGACCAAAGCGGGCAAACCGATTGTCGTGGCGGTGATAAACCGGTTTCTTGGCTCACGCATGCCATTTCGCGCTGCACTTTCGATGGGCTGACAGTGATCATTTCGTCCGCGCCATGAATGGCACCGGCGGCGCGGGTTCACCATGTCGATTCGTGATTGGCCGAGCGCGGAGCGACCGCGCGAAAAACTACTGCAGCTTGGTCCGGGCGCACTGTCGGAAGCGGAGTTGCTCGCGCTGGTGATTCGCGTCGGCAGTCGCGGTGTGAGCGCCGTGGATCTGGCGCGCGAGGTCCTCAAGGAATTCCGCTCGTTGCGGGCGCTGCTGAGCGCTGATGTCGGGCGCTTCTGTCAGCATCCGGGCCTCGGCCCGGCACGTTATGCGGAACTGCAGGCAGCGCTCGAGCTGGCGCGGCGCCACTACCAGGAAGCATTACAGATCGGCCCGGGTCTGAACTCGCCGCGCGCGACCCGGGACTTCCTGACCGCGCGGTTGCGCGACCGCAGCTACGAAGTGTTCTGCTGCCTGCACCTCGACAACCGTCATCGCCTGATAGCGTTCGACGAGCTGTTTCGGGGCACGATCGACGGGGCGAGCGTGCACCCGCGCGAGGTTGTAAAGCAGGCGCTGGCGCGCAACGCCGCGGCTGTGATTCTCGCGCACAACCACCCGTCCGGCGTCGCCGAGCCCAGCCAGGCCGATGAGCTGATCACGCAGCGCCTCAAAGAGGCCCTGGCGCTGGTCGATATCCGCCTGCTCGACCATGTGATCGTCGGGGACGGGAGCTGCCTGAGCTTTGCCGAGAAGGGCCTGATCTGACCGTCATCGGCAAGTTTGAGGGTTGGGGGACTGCTCTCGGTGCCCCCGTTCTTGCTTGATTACCTCAAAGAGACGCTGAGTGACCCCGCGAAAGTTACGAGCAAGAATCTGTTGAGGTTTCATTCGTGTCGGGGAGCCGAGAGCAGTCCCCCAACCCTCAAACTTGCCCGAGTCGGCGCTTTCGGCTATCTTTTCGCGCTCTTTTGGCACGCCCGTCGCTCTAACTCATTGGCCGGCGGCTCATTTTCGAGGCAGCAATCATGTCCCGAGTCTGTCAGGTCACCGGTAAGCGGCCGATCGTCGGCAATACCGTCTCGCATGCGAACAATCGCAAGCGACGACGCTTTCTTCCCAACCTGCACGTGCAGCGATTCTGGCTGGAGAGCGAGAAGCGCTTCGTGAGCCTCAAGGTATCCACACGCGGACTGCGCACGATCGAGAAGCGTGGCCTCGACGTGGTGGTTGCGGAGCTGCGCGCCCGGGGCGTCAAAGTCTGAGGAGGCGGTCATGCGCGAAAAGATCAAGCTGGTGTCGTCAGCGGGAACAGGTCACTACTACACGACGATGAAGAACAAGCGCCTGCACCCCGACAAGCTCGAGACCATGAAATTCGATCCGGTCGTGCGCAAGCACGTCAAGTACAAGGAATCGAAGATCAAGTAGCGCCGAACGTGGCGCCAGAAACAGAAAACCCGCCAATCGGCGGGTTTTCTTTTTTTGGTCTGCAATTCGTTTGAGTTGCTAGGCCGGTTGCAGCGCGTAGCCGCGCAGTGACATTGCGAAGTCCTGCAGTACCTTCACGCCACTCGCTTCAGCCTGGGCGCACCAATCCTTGAGTTGGGCAAGCAGGCGTTCGTTGCTGGCGTTCGCTCCGCTCCACAACTGCTGGAGCCGCTCGCGGAATTCGTGAACCGTGCGCAGGGCGGGGTTGCTGTCGAGGATTTCCTTGAGCCGCCGCGTGCCAGTCTCATCGAGCAATCTCGGATGGCGCACCAGGAGCTTGCGCACGCCGCGCTTCAGGCGCGACTCGGAACCATCGCGGGCGCGCTCGGCGCGGAGCACCGGCAGCGTCACCTTGCGGCTGTATTCACGCAGTACGTGCATGCGATTGATGATGACTGCGCGCAACGTATCCAGATCGACGCGTCGCGGCTCGACCCGGGCAGGCTCCGGCGCCGTGCGAATCACCTTCGCAAGCCCGAAGAATTCCAGCACGCGGATGAAAAACCAGCCGATGTCGAATTCCCAGCTGCGCACCGAAAACTTGGCGGAGGCAGGGAAAGCGTGGTGATTGTTGTGCAGCTCTTCGCCGCCGAGCAGCACACCCCACGGCGTGATGTTGCGGGCCGCATCTTCGCATTCGAAGTTGCGATAGCCGCTGTGATGGCCGACACCGTTGATGACGCCCGCCGCGAAAAACGGCATCGCCATCATCTGGATGGAGAGGATGATGATGCCCGGCACGCCGAACAGCACCAGGTCGATCAGCACCATCAGGATGATGCCGACGTTCCAGTAGCGCGAGTAGACGTTCCGTTCGATCCAGTCGTCCGGAGTGCCGCGCCCGTACTTCTCGAGCGTCTCAGGCTTGCAGGCCTCCTCCGTGTAGAGCTCCTTGCCCTCGAAGAGCACCTTGCGCAGCCCGAAGACCACCGGGCTGTGCGGATCGCCGGGCTCATCCGAGAAGGCGTGGTGCTTGCGGTGGACCGCGACCCATTCCTTGGTCAGCATCCCCGAGCTCATCCAGATCCAGAAGCGAAAGAAGTGTCGCAGCACTGGATGCAGATCGAGGCTACGGTGCGTCGCGTCGCGATGCAGATAGAGGGTGACTGCCGTCACGGTGGTTTGCACCATGATGAATGTGACGAGCGCGTATTCCCAGAAGCTGAGATTCAGTACGCCATACAAAAAAGTGAGGTCCATCAGATACTCCGGACGCCGCCCAGAGGTGAGAGGCGGTGGACTATAGCGAACCGGTGCCTTCCCGCCAAATGCGCTATGTCACGCTCTTGTGAAGGCAGGATTGTCGGACCATTCAGGATGAGAGTCTGTCAGCCGCCCTCCTATACTCCTGCCCATGCCTGAGCTGCCGGAAGTCGAAACCACACGCCGCGGCATTGCACCCGCGTTGAAGGGACGGCGCATAGCGGCCGTCGTCGTGCGCGAGCCGCGGCTGCGCTGGCCGGTGCCTGCGACACTCGCCCCTTCGGCCGCTGGCCAGGCGATCCGTGGCGTGCGACGACGTGCCAAGTACCTGCTCATCGACCTCGAGGGCGGGAGCCTGATCCTGCATCTCGGCATGTCGGGGAGCCTGCGTGTCCTGCCGCCCGCAACGCCGCTGGTCACCCATGACCACGTCGACATCCTGCTGGATTCCGGCCTCGCGCTGCGCTTCAACGACCCGCGCCGTTTCGGAAGTCTCCTGTGGGCCGATGGCGATCCGCTCACGCATCCACTCCTACGCCGCCTCGCCCCGGAGCCGCTCGCTGCGAGCTTCAACGGCGAGTACCTCGAGCGCGTCACCCGCAAGCGGCGCGTCGCCATCAAGCAATTGCTGATGAACAGCCAAATCGTGGTCGGCGTCGGGAATATCTATGCGAGCGAAGCGTTGTTCCGCGCCCGCATCAACCCGCGGCGCGTCGCAGGTCGGTTGAATCGAGCCCAGCTCGCGCGCCTCGCGCGCGCCATCAAGGCGGTGCTCAACCTCGCGATCAAAGTGGGCGGGACGACGCTACGGGACTATGTCGGCGCGGATGGCAATCCGGGGTACTTCCGTCAAAAGCTCTATGTTTACGAGCGCACTGGTAAGCCGTGCCGCGTTTGCCGCACACCGATCCGGCAGTTCACCCAGGGCCAGCGCTCGACCTACTACTGCCCTCACTGCCAAAAGTGAGCTAGCGAACCATTCCCTCGCCTACACCGCGCGGATCGGATGCAGCCACCACCGATTGCGTGGCGTAGTCCCAGGTGATCACCTGCATGTTGCCGATGGTCGGCGGCCAGTCGCGGAACTTGTGGCCGCGTTGCTCGAGCGATTGGCGCTCCTCTTCCGTGAGGCCTTTGGGCTCGGCGAACACCAGGTCCGGCTGATACTGGTGATGGATGCGCGGCGCGGTGACGATGCCCATGGCGTCGGCGCCGTTGAGCCAGTTGAGTGTGCCGAGCAGCACCATCGATGGAATGAAGCTGCCGCCGGGTGATCCCAGGATTGCGATGCCCCGCTCGGACTCGAGGAACGTTGGAGTCATGCTGGATAGCGGGCGCTTGCCGGGTGCGATCGAATTCGCCTCGGCGCCAACCAGCTTGTAGATGTTCGGCTCACCCGGCTTGATCGCAAAGTCATCCATCTCGTTGTTGAGCAGAATGCCGGTGCCCGGGATCACAAGGCCGGTGCCAAACCAGGCGTTGAGCGTGATCGTAACCGCAACGCGATTGCCTTCCCGATCGAGGATCGCGAAGTGCGTGGTGCTGACGCCGCTGCTCGTATCGCCGATGTAACCCGGCAACGCAGAGCTCGGAGTGGCGCGGTCGAGACGAATCGAGGCGCGTTCCCCCGCAGCGTAGTCCGGGCTGAGGAGCCGCTGAATCGGCATGGAAACGAACGCCGGATCGCCAAGGTATTCCGCCCGGTCGCGATGCACGCGGCGCAGGCTCTCAATGATCACGTGCTTGCGGGTCGCGGTGTCGAGTTGCGCAAGTTCGTAGCCGTCGAGAATGTTGAGGGCGTTGAGCACTGCGATGCCGCCGGAGGAAGGCGGTGGCGCGGTCACGATGCGCACGCCGCGATACTCACCGATCAATGGTTGTCGTTCGATCAGGCGGTAGTTCGCCAGGTCTTCCAGCGACCAGATGCCGCCGAGCTTGCGCACGCCCGCGACCAGCTTCTCGGCGAACGGCCCTTTGTAGAAGCCATCCGGACCCTTTTCTGCGACCACGGTGAGCGAACGGGCGAGTTCGGGCTGCTTGAGCAGACGACCCGGCGTTGGCGCAGCGCCATGCACGAGAAAAATGCGCGCGGCGTCGGGGCTGCGTTCGAATGCGGGTCGCTTGCGTCCAATGTCCTCGGCCAGGCGTGCATAGACCGGAAATCCGTTGCGGGCGAGACGAATCGCAGGTTGGAGGCTCTGCTTGAGCGGCAGACGGCCGAACTTCTCCGCGAGATGCGCCCATGCAGCTACTTCGCCCGGAATTCCGGCAGCGAGCGCGGTATCGGTCGATCGGCCCGGCACCGGCTTGCCCTCGGCATCGAGAAACATATCGCGGGTGGCCGCAGCGGGCGCGACCTCGCGAGCGTCCACCAGCAGGTCGAGTCCGTCGCTCGAACGATGCAGCATGTAGAAACCGCCGCCGCCCAATCCGGAGCCGCGCGGTTCGGTGACTTCCAGCGCTGCACTCACCGCTACGGCGGCGTCGAATGCATTGCCGCCGGCAGCCAGGATCTCAAATCCAGCTTCGCTCGCGAGCGGGTAGGCACTGGCTATTGCCGCGGCTGGCGGTTTGCGAGCTTCGTCAGCGAGTGCCCACTGCGACAGGAGCAGCAGCGCGAACAGGCAGGAAATCCAGAGGTGGCTCGATCTGTTCGCGTCGTTACCCTTCATGCCACTCCTCGCAACGGGCCTTGCTGGTCTGCTGATGTCTCATGCCTGCTTCATCTTCTTCAACTCCGCCGCAACGATGGGATGGACGAATTCGGACACATCACCGCCGAAGGTCGCGATCTCGCGCACCAAAGTTGACGAGATGAAAGTGAACTGTTCCTGAGGCGTGAGGAACACCGTCTCTACGTCAGCGAAAAGATGCCGCGACATGGTGGCGAGCTGAAACTCGAACTCGAAGTCCGACACCGCGCGCAATCCGCGCACGATGACGCTGATGCCATTGCGGCGCGCGAAATCCACGGTGAGGCCGGTATAGCCCTGCACTTCCACGTTGGGCACATCCTTGAGCACCTGGCGCGCAAGACTCACGCGCTGCTCGAGACTGAACATGGGCGTCTTGTTGGTGTTGGCCGCGATCGCGACCACGACGCGGTCGAAAATGCCGGCCGCGCGGCGGACCAGGTCCTGGTGCCCATTGGTGATGGGGTCGAATGTGCCCGGATACACCGCATTGCGACTCATCGCGTGTCCCCTCGTGCGAGTGGCGCCGCCTGGCGACGGGCCAGATGATACCCGACCTCCCCGGCGCGACCGGTCCGGTGCAGGATCCATTGGTCCGGAAGCGCCGGCGGACCCTCCCGGGCGGGCCGCTCGATATAGATGAATGCGCTCGGCGCCAGCCAGCCACGCGCCTCGAGCAGCGTGCAGATTGTTTGCAGCGATTCATGAGTGAACGGCGGGTCGAGAAACACGATGTCGAATGCTTCCGGCGGCGATTCGAGATAGCGGCGCGCTTCAGCCAGCCTCGGTTCGGCTCCTTCGGCTTTCAACGTCGAAAGCGCGAGGTGCAAATGCTTGATGACCTCGGGCTCGCGATCGACGAACACCACCCGTGCGGCGCCACGCGACAGCGCTTCGAGACCGAGTGCGCCCGAACCTGCGAACAGATCGAGGCAGCGACTTCCCGCGATCACCGGCTGCAGCCAGTTAAAGAGAGTCTCGCGCACACGATCCGGCGTCGGCCTGAGTTCACTGAGTGACGGAAACTTCACCCGGCGGCCGCGCCAGCTACCCCCAATGATGCGCAGCTCGTTACGACCGCTCGGCCGCTGAGAATGGAGTGCGGAGTTCTTGCGACCGGGTGATTTTCTTGACATTTCCGGGTTCGACCCCGAGAGGATGGCCGACTTGATGGCTGCGCCGCGCACAGCGTAGGCTTGTCGCCACTAAAACGAGCGCCTACGCGCCCTTTTTCCGCGATCTTTCAGGAGCAAACCATGAGGACCGTGCGCGCCGCAATCCTGCTGCTGACAGGGATGTTGCTGTCGGGTTGTTTCTCGGATTCGACCTCCGAAGGTGAGGCGAGTATCGGGCCAACCGATCCGACCAGCGGCAACGGAGCGCCGACCACGCCGCCCCCGCCGACCGCCACAGCGTTCCGACCTCAGTTCCAACCTCTGAGTGGCATCTTCCCGTACCCGAACGATCTGTACTTCAGCGGCAGCACCGACGGCACGTTGAATCTACCGATAAACCCGTTCCAACCCACCGCGTCGACCATCAATCAGCTCGATGGCTTCTCGACTACTGCGTACATGTCGGTGCGCTTCGTGGCCGGCGCGATCGATGCGGCGACGCTGACTGCTGCCAACATGCGGGTGATCCAGTTGACGTTGGATAACGCGACAAAGGCTCCATCCCTCCCACCGGCCCCGGGTGCACAGCCTCCACAGGTATTGGCTTTCAACACGGACTACACCGCGACGGTGTCGCAAGAGCAGGGCTCCGCGGGCGGCACTTTGATCATTCAACCGACCAAGCCGCTGACCGCATCAGCCGGCTCGGTGAATTTCGGTTACCTCGTGCTGCTGACCAATGGCGTACATAGCACGACAGGCAGTGCCGCAGTCGCAGACGCCGACTACCAGACCGTACGAGACCAGGCGATCAGTGACATCCAGTCTGGCGCTACGACGCCAACCTGCACGCCGATCACTAACGTGACGCTCAATGCGATCTGCCGGCTGACGTTCGGGCATCTGCGCATCGGTGCGGCAACGGGGTTGAATCCGGCCAACGTCGTAGTCTCATTCAGTTTCTCGACGCAATCGACTGCTGACACGCTCGGTTTCCTCGCAGGACAAATCGCTGCCTCCACCCCGAGCCCACCGGCAGTCTTCTCTCCTCCCGGCACCGGACCGACCGGACATCTCACGACGAAGGATCTGCTTGGGGCAGCTTCAGGTTCTCCCGGAATAGCAGACGTCTTTTTGGGAACGCTGCGCGTCCCTTACTACCTCTCCACCCCGAGCGTGGCGCCGACTGCGCCGGTCACGCGCTTCTGGACAGCAGCGGGCGCCTCGCCCGCTCCAGGTATCGACCCAGCGAGCCGAAATCTCACTCGCTTCAATCCCGTGCCGGCGAAAACGACAGATCTCGACATACCGCTGTTCGTCACGATGCCGAACGCGCTCGCGGGTCCTTTCGGAGTGAAGCCATCGACCGGCTGGCCGGTCGCGATCTTCCAGCACGGCCTGACGCGCAATCGCGTGGATGCAGTGGCAATGGCGGATGCGTTCGCATCAGCGGGCTTTGTGGTGGTCTCAATCGATTTGCCACTGCATGGGATCACACCGGCAAATACCGCACTCGTGGCCCTCCGCCAGCCGGGACTCGAGCTGACGTTCGACCTTGACGTGAGCAACAACACTACCCTCGCCCCGGGTCCGGATGGCATCGTCGACGGCTCGGGTCAGAACTTCGTGAACCTGTCGAGCCTCCTGACGACACGCGACAACCTGCGCCAGGGCACGGTGGATTTACTGGCGCTCACGCGCGCGCTCTCGGCGCTCGATCTGGACGGTGATACCGTTTCAGACATCAATACAGGGAACATTCATTTCGTTGGTCATTCACTTGGGAGCATCGTTGGCGCGACGTATGCGCGATTCGGTGCTGGCGCGCTCACTGCATCACTCCTCATGACTGGCGGCGGTGTGGCGCGGACGATCACCGACTCGCCCACTTTTGGACCGGCAATCAACAATGCGTTGACCGCGCAAGGTCTCATTCCGGGGACGACTCTGTACAACCAGTTCCTGCGCGATGCGCAAACCGCGGTCGACGCGGGAGATCCACTCAATTACATCCAGGCTTTGGTCGGTCTGAAGCCGGTGCACGTCACTCAAATCGTCGGGCCGCCGCCCGATCAGGTGGTTCCGAACAGCTCCACGAAGCGAATGCTCGATGCCGCGGGAACGATGCTGAATAAAGTGAGCACACCGGGAGCGCATTCGACCAGCGCCGGCAGCGGCGGTTACGTCAACTTCACGGCGGGTGTTCATGGATCGGCGATCGACCCCACCTCTAACGCGACGGTGACGCGGGAGATCCAAAGCGAGGTGGTGAAATTCGCTGCCAGCAACGGCACGTTCATCGTCATCGATCCGGCGAACATTGCCGTGATTCAGCCGTAGCCGAAAGGCATGCAACGTGAAGGGCGGCTTCGGCCGCCCTTGTTTTTTCATCGGTTACAATCCTCGCGCGAATCCACACCGATGTTCACCAAGCGCTCCAATCCTGCTGCCGTAACTCCCCCCGATGACACGCGGCGCGGGTTTATCACGCGCCTGCGGGCACGCCTCAACAAGGGCGACTCCTGGCTTACCTACGATCTCGCCAATCTCCTGCCCGGTCGCGCGATCGATGCCGAAGTCCTGGATGAGCTCGAAACGCGCCTCCTGACGGCAGATGTCGGCGTCGATGCGACGGAACGAATCCTCGGTGATCTCAGGAGCCGCGTTGAACGCAAGGAGCTCAAGGACTTCGAGGCGCTGCTCGGCGCGCTGCGCAACTCTCTCATCGAGCTGCTCACACCCAGCGCGCAACCGCTGCAAGTCGACGCATCGCAACGGCCGTTCGCGATCCTCGTGGTTGGCGTCAACGGCTCGGGCAAAACTACGACGATAGGCAAGCTCGCAGGACGCCTGACGGCGCAGGGCCTCAAAGTGATGCTCGCCGCGGGAGATACCTTTCGTGCCGCTGCGATCGAGCAGCTCGAAACGTGGGGTCGGCGCAATGGCGTGCCGGTCATCGCTCAGCAGACGGGCGCCGATCCTGCGGCCGTGATCTTCGATGCACTTCAGGCAGCTCGAGCCCGCGGCATCGACGTCCTGATCGCCGACACCGCGGGACGCCTGCAAACCCAGTCGCACCTGATGGACGAGCTCAAGAAGGTAAAGCGCGTCATTCAGAGACTGGACGCGAGTGCTCCGCACGAGGTCCTCCTGGTGCTCGATGCCGGCCTCGGTCAGAACAGCATCGCGCAGGCCGAACAGTTCAACGACGCGCTCGGCGTGACCGGACTGGTGGTGACGAAGCTCGACGGGACCGCGAAGGGCGGCGCTGTAATCGCGATGGCCGATCGACTCAGGCTTCCGATCCGGTACATCGGTATCGGCGAGCAGGTCGAGGATTTCGGCGAGTTCGAAGCCGGCCCGTTTGTCGATGCCCTGCTCGGTACTGGCGGTGATGCGTGATCCACTTCGAGCAGGTGCACAAGCGCTATCCAAATGGCCGCGAAGCACTGAGTGATGTGACGCTCAACGTGTCGGACGGGGAGATGGTGTTTCTCACCGGTCATTCGGGAGCGGGCAAGAGCACGGTGCTGAAGCTGATCGCCCTCATCGATCGGCCCAGTCGCGGGCGCGTAATCGTCAACCACCAGAACACCTCCGGCGTGGCCCGGCGTCGCATCCCTGCATTCCGCCGTCAGATCGGCGTCGTGTTCCAGGATCACAAGCTCCTGCACGATCGCCCCATATTCGACAACGTGGCACTGCCGCTGGTGATATCGGGCATGCGCCGTCGCGAACTCGACAAACGCGTGCGGGCTGCGCTCGATCAGGTAGGGCTCCTCGGCAAGGAAAATCTCGCGCCGCTGGAACTGTCGACGGGTGAGCAGCAACGCGTCGGGATCGCGCGTGCTGTGGTGAGCAAGCCGCTCGTGCTGATTGCCGACGAGCCCACCGGTAACCTGGACCCGGAGCTGGCGCTCGAGATCATGCGGGTCTTCCGCCGCCTCAACGATGTCGGCGTCACTGTGATGGTAGCGACGCACGACGTGCACCTCGTCGATCATTTCGGCCTGCGACGCATTGCGCTCGATCACGGCCGCGTTGCGGAGAATGACGACGAGGTGGGTCATGCCGGATAGCATCACCGCACCTTCCCGACCGCGAATCGCCACAGCGCGACGTGGGCCGCTGGAATCCCTCAGCGTCTACATCGAGCGCCACGCACAGACCTTCGTCGCATCTCTCGGCCGCCTCACGCGCCAGCCTCTCGCAACTCTCATGACCATTGCAGTCATCGGTATCGCCCTGGCATTGCCACTTTGCCTGAATCTTTTGGTCGACAATGTGCGTGCTGCGACCGGCACCTGGGGCGGCACGGTCGAGTTGTCCGTCTACCTCAAGCCGGACGTCAAACTTGCCAAGGCAGAGCAACTGGCTAGCGCTTTGCGGCAAAGATCAGGCATCGCGAGCGTGGACGTCATTGCAGCGGATGATGCCCTGAAGGAGTTCCGCGAGTTCTCGGGCTTCGGTGCGGCCCTCGATGCGCTTACCGACAATCCCTTGCCGCATACGCTCGTCATTCGCCCTTCACAGGATCGCGCCACCTCGCCTGCGCACCTGGATGCTTTGCGTCGTTATCTGCAGAACTGGCCGGAGGTTGATCTGGTGCAGGTCGACACTGAATGGGTCGAACGACTGCAATCGATCCTCGACGTGGCGCGACGGCTCCTGCTGCTCGCCGCCGTGTTGCTGGGTGTTGGGGTGATCGTCATCGTCGGCAACACTATCCGGCTGGACATCGAAAACCGGCGCACGGAGATCGAAGTCACCAAGCTGGTGGGTGGATCGGATGCCTTCGTGCGTCGGCCGTTTCTCTACAGTGGATTCTGGTATGGGCTGGGCGGAAGCCTGCTCGCCTGGGGGCTGGTGACCGTCGGACTCCGGTTACTCGAAGCACCGGTAAATCGTCTGGCTGGCCTTTACGGCAGCAGCTTCAGGCTCGTAGAGCTCGATCCGCGCATGACCGCGATCCTGCTCGGCGCCGGCGCGATCCTCGGTTGGCTCGGCTCGTGGCTCGCCACTGCGCGGCACTTGCGCGCGATTGAACCGAGCGCATGATTCGCAATCTCAATCCCGGGCGTGACGCGACTGCCCTACGATAGGGCGCTACAAGGAGAAGAACGATGCAACTGAGCTCGCGGCTGGTGTTGGCAGGGGTCTTGATGACCCTGGTGGCCGCCTGTTCCTCCTCGAGCAATCGCCTCGTGAGCTCGTGGAAGGATCCTTCCGTCAAGAAACTGGCTTTTCAGCGCATCGTCACTATCGCACTCACCGAGGACGGACCGACACGGCGAGCCGCGGAAAAGGAGATGGCTGCGATCATCGGGCCCAAAGCGGTGCCTTCCTCGCAGGTCATCCCGGATGCCGATATCCGCGATGCCGACAAGGTACGCGCCAAGCTGACAGCCGAGGGTTTCGATGGCGCGATCACGATGCGCCTGGTCGATGCGACGACCAAGGTGAAAAGCACGCGCGATCCGGTGCCAACGGCCTACTACGAGGTCTGGGGTTACTACCGATTCGCCTGGGTGGCGGATCGTCCGCCCGACTACCTCACGGCCGAACAGAAGCTGCAGATCGAGTGCAACATCTATTCACTCCAGACTGGCAAGTTGCTGTGGACCGGGACGAGCGAAGTGATGCAGCCGCACCTCGTGGAGACGGCCGTACAGGATGTGGCGGACCTCGTCAGGCGACGTCTGAAGAGTGAGGGCCTGATCTAGGCCCGAGCGACGACCTATTCTGCGACGTTGGTTGCGCAGCTCGCTCCCGACCAGACCTTGGTGAGGTGTTCGACGACGAGTGTCGGTCGCTCCGCGCCACCATCAGGACCCGCCTGCATCGCGATCTGGCCATTCAGGCTGACCAGCAACTCTTCGCCCGGGAGCTTGCGTACTGCAAGGTATGCCTTCTCGAGCGCCGCGGTTTCCGTCGAGGGCGCTACCGGCATCTTGATCTGCGTTCGGCACTCGCGAAACACCGCAGCATCAGCCATGTAACTGTACATGCCGCGCATCGGTCCGCGTGGTTCGAGCGGCCGGTAACTGGCGTTACGCTTGAGCTCGTAGTTGAGCGCAGAGTCGATCGGCTTGCCGCCGCTGGCCAGCTTGCGCAAGGTTTCGGAATTCTCGATCGAAAACATTACGGGCTCACCACTGCCATGCAGGACGACGTTTTGTGCATCCGGAGTCATGTTCCAGGTGCCGATGTCGTCAAGCGTTTCGCCTTCGCCGGAACCCTTGCCGAGATAGGTGGTGCGCAGAAAGAACACGCGGTCGGCTCGCACGTCGAGCTGGTAGCGAATTCCCGCGCAGTCCGCACAGGGCAAGTCGCCGCGGTAGATGGCAGGTAGCACCGCACCCGCGAGCATTCGCACATCGGGCGATGCGACAGGAGGAGTGATCTTGCGGTTGGGGTTGTCTCCCACAGCCACGCAACCGGCCACGATCATGACTGCGCTCGATAAGACGAGAGTCCGGATCTTCATGTCACTCCTCATCGCCCTCGCGATCAGGTCTTCCATTAGCCGGGCTTGGCGGTCTGGTCGACTGCCCAGCCCTTTTCGGCATCCTGGCAAACGATATAGCTGCCTTGTCCGTCGACAGCCTTGGCGTGGTTCGTAACGCGGACCCGCTTGCAAGTGACGCCTGCGGCGGTTTTGAATGCGCCGCGGCTTTCCACCTCGCCAGAATTGCCGGTCGCTGGATTACTCCAGCTCTTTTTGGCATTGGCGTCCTGGTCGTCCAGGACTTGGGTGACGGTCTCCTTGAGGAGCCGCATGTCTTCGTCGTTGAAGTAGCTCACTGGCGATTTGCTGAGAAAGTCGAGATTCCCGGCATGAACTGGCGAACCAGTGGCGACCAGAAATCCGGCCAACCCTGCTAGAGCCAGCCATCTGCTGATTCGATCGGACATAGTCACCTCGATTTCCGGAACCGCCCTAAGGGCGCCTATCGGGGCTCGGATCGTAGCCTGCCGGGCCGGGGCTGCACATTGGCACTTGAGTGGCGATTGAAGAGCGCAGCCCGGAAGGAACACGCAGGGCCCGACGGCCTGATGCAAGCGTAACGTATTGACGGACTTCAAAAAGCTCCCCGAGGCCGAACTTAATTGGCTGTTAGCACTCTAATTGCCAGACTGCTAAACTGTCGCCCGTTTTGCGGGTCCTTGGGAGGTTTAACGAAGTCCATGACTAATGCTCTTGTCGTCAAGAATCCCGAAACACTTCTTTCTGGTCCGCTGGGTAGCCTCGACGCTTATATCGAGCGCGTCTCGCAGATCCCGGTATTGAGCCGCGAGTCTGAGCTCGAACTCGCCACCCGTTTTCACCGCGACAACGATCTCGACGCGGCCCGACAGCTGGTGCTCGCGCACCTGCGTTTCGTGGTCCATGTCGCGCGCGGCTATATGGGCTATGGGCTGCCCGTTGGTGATCTGATCCAGGAAGGCAACGTCGGTCTCATGAAAGCGGTAAAGCGCTTCGACCCGTCGGTCGGAGTGCGGCTGGTTTCATTTGCCGTGCACTGGATCCGCGCCGAAATCCACGAATACGTGCTGCGCAACTGGCGCCTGGTGAAGGTCGCCACCACCAAGGCGCAGCGCAAGCTGTTTTTCAACCTGCGTCGTCTCAAGAAGAATCTGGCCTGGCTTTCGGATGCGGAAACGCGCGCAGTGGCCAGGGATCTGGGCGTGACGCCGGCTGAAGTCACTGAAATGGAAAAGCGCCTGTCGGCGCGTGACCTGTCGTTCGATCCCGTTCCGGAAGGTGACGACGAGGATACCTACTCACCCGCGATGTATCTGCCCGCCGCGGATTCCGATCCGTCGATCGCGGTCGAAGAGCAGGAGTGGGAAGACACCACTGCTGACAGGCTCAGCGAAGCGCTCGAGACACTTGATGCGCGTAGCCGGGATATCCTCAAGAGCCGCTGGATGACCGAAAGCAAAGCGACGTTGCATGAGCTCGCCGCTCGCTACAACGTCTCCGCGGAACGCATTCGCCAGATCGAAGCGAATGCCATCAAGAAGCTTCGGGCGCTCATCGCGCCCGAAGTGGCTCTCGAAGCCTGAGCAGATAATTACGAAGAAGCAGTGACCGGCGCCAGGGTGAGCTCCACCCGGCGATTGAGCTGGCGGCCCTCGGCGGTGTCATTCGTCGCCACGGGCCGCGTCTCACCAACACCAATAGTGATGATCCGCTGCTCCATCAGGCCTTTGCCGGCGAGGTAGGTCGCGACGGTCTGCGCGCGTCGCTCCGACAGCCCCTGGTTATATTCGGCAGCGCCCGTGCTGTCGGTGTGGCCGGCGACCTCGATGAGAGTCTTGTCATACTCCTTCAACACCAATCCCACCGAGTCGAGCACCTTGAAGAACCCGGCATTGAGATCGTAGCTGTCGGTTTTGAAGGTGACATTTCCCGGCATGTTGAGCGTGATGTTGTCGCCAATGCGGGTGACGCTGACGCCCGTGCCTTGCAGCTGTTGGCGCAGCTTCGCTTCCTGGACATCCATGTAGTAGCCGACGCTTCCGCCAGCGAGTGCACCGACCCCAGCACCGATCAGGGCGCGTTCGCGCCGTTGTTTCGCGTCATGGCCCGTGATCAGACCAACGACCGCTCCTGTTGCGGCGCCGATGCCAGCGCCCTTCGCTGCATTGCTGGTCTGAGATTCGCCCGTGTAAGGGTTCACAGTTTCGCAGCCCGCAAGCGCAACTGCTGCTGCGATCACCACCGTCGTCAAGATCCTGTGTATCCGCATCTGCATCATCGTGACTCCTCCATCTTCACTTCTCGAGATATCCCTCGACTGCGGGCACCACTGTGAGTTCGGCAGGCTGAACGCCACTTGAACGGCGAAACTTACAATCCGCGCTCCGGTGCCGGCGGAGTCGTGGCCTTACGGTATCCCTTTGGCCGGATTGCAACCGTGTTGCGGATCACTGTGCAGCGACTGCCATCGGCAAGATGATAGCCATACTCGAAAGTCGGGGTCGCGCGATTGGATGTCTGCAACTCGCGACGAACCTGCATTTCCAACTCCGTTGGAAAATCGAAACGCAACTCCAGGTCCGTGCTTCCGCCGCGCTCGAAGTCGATGCACATCGCGCGTGTCCACACCGAGTATCCCGGGAAAACCCGCGCACATGACACGGCCGCAATCGGATCGGCGAGTGCGGCCTGGTAGCCGCCAAACATCACGCCTCCGGGATTGCGGGAAAACGAGTTGAGCGGCAGCCGGACGCGGATGTGGCGCCAGTCATCACTCAGCTCGAGCACCTTGATGCGCATCAGGAAGAACGGCGGATAGATTTCGAGGCGACGTGCATCTGAAATGAAGCGCGCCGCGGAGAAGTACCGCATCAGGCGCTGACCTATTGGCGGTGAGCTCATCGTCCTCTCCTTCTGGACCCCGAGTTTCGAAAGCGCGGGCCCTGAATCCGTGCCACCCAGTATCGCGAATGGATGGGAGCGCGGACTTGCTCGCGTAGTGATGCACATCGTTGCAGTGCGTCATCGCTGAGCCGGCCCGCCCGCCCGGGCGATTCATGTATTTCGGGAAAGAGTGAGTTTCGTGTGAACGGATTTTTCCGGCGCTCGCATCTCATTAACGTATGCACTACGAAAAATTCATTGGGAGTCGAGCATGTTCCCGCAGCGCACAGACCGGCATCGAGCAGCGCCATTCGTGGCAGCGCTGCTGATGCTGAGCGTGTGGCTGCCGGCACGCGCCGCGGATGAGGAGCCGGACATCACCGTCGAGCAAACGATCAAGCACCCGGAGACCGAGGTAAACGGCTGGTCGATTGCGCTCGACAACGATCTTTTTGGACCGGCGAATACCGATCGCGACTATAGCGGCGGCTTCGGGCTGTCGATCAACGGAGCACGCACTGCGAAGTACTGGTGGTCCCTGGATCGGCTGCTCAAGCACATTGATGCACCGCTCTTTGCCGGCAACAAGTCCTGGCAGGGTGTGCGACCAGACCACGGCCTGCAAATCGGCGTCCTGATCTTCACGCCGCAGGACCTCAAAGCCACGAGCGTCATCGAGGACGATCGGCCCTATGCGAGCCTTGTGTTTCTCACCAGCATGCGGGACTACGTCGCTGACGATGCGCGTCACAGCCGATACAGCGGTCTGACTCTCGGTGTCCTGGGGCTGCAGGCAACGGCGGACATACAGAGAGCCGTTCACAAGGCGATGGGGAACGTTGAGCCCCGCGGCTATCAAAACCAGATCTCCAGTGGCGGGGAGCTTACGGCTCGCTACCTGACCGGTGGCTCGACGCTTCGCGGCCAGCGCATGGCATTCGGCGACAAACTCGTCGAAACCAAGACGACCTGGGAAACGAGCGTGGGCTATCTCACTGAGGCCAGTTATGCGGTGTCGACGCGCTTCGGGGCCATCAACTCACCGTGGTGGACCTTCGCCCCGGAGCGCGTCGACTACCTTGCTCAACCCACGCCGCTCGCGCCAGCAAGTGCGGATGGTAGCGGTGAGTTCTATGTGTGGGCGGGCGCCAAGTTGCGCCTGCGTGCATACAACGCGTTTCTGCAAGGCCAGTTCCGCGACAGCGTGCACACGCTGAGCAGCAGCGATCTGAATCACGTCATCGGCGAAGCCTGGCTGGGCATTACAACTCGCCTGTCCAACGGGACGCAGCTGGCCTATGTCATGCGTTACCAGACCGCCGAGGTGAGCGGTGGCCTCGCCCGGCGCAGTCCGGTCTGGGGTGAGGTGACCATCAGCCACAGCTTCTGACGAATCCCCCATTGCCCCTCTCACCGCAAAGCGGGAGAGGGGATTTTTTTTGCTTCTCCGACCCACGCTTCTGCCAGGCGCGCCCCCGGGTTAGCCTATTGCAGTGAGCGATGATCGCCCCTCTCCCGACGCACTTCTGGCGCAGGCCGGTCGGGAAGGGCGTGGCCGGCTGAAGATTTTCCTCGGCGCTGCCCCTGGCGTCGGCAAAACCTACGAGATGTTGTCGGTCGCCAGGCGCCGCCAGGCCGAGGGCACCGATGTCGTCGCCGGCATCGTCGAGACTCACGGGCGTTCCGAGACCGCCGCGCTGCTCGAGGGGTTGCCAGTCGTTCCGCGCCGCCTCATCCACTACCGCGATCGCGATTTCGAGGAACTGGATCTCGATGCGTTGCTCGCGCGCAGACCACAGCTCGCTCTCGTCGATGAGCTAGCCCATACCAATGTCCCCGGCAGCCGACACGAAAAGCGCTACCAGGACGTGGAAGAACTGCTCGATGCCGGCATCGACGTGTTCACGACGCTCAATGTCCAGCACATCGAGAGTGTCAACGATCTCGTCGAACGTGTTACCGGCGTCAAGGTGCGCGAGCGCCTGCCCGATCGGATGCTCGAAACGGCCAATGAGATCGAGCTGATCGATCTGCCGCCTGAGGAGCTCATCAAGAGACTGCACGAAGGCAAGGTATATGTCCCCGACGTCGCACAGCGTGCAGTGCAGAACTTCTTTTCGCGCGGGAATCTGCTGGTACTGCGGGAACTGGCAATGCGCATCGCGGCTGAGCGCGTCGATGCAGATCTGCAGAGTTACATGCGCGCGCGCGCGATCGAGGGACCCTGGCCGGCGCGCGGGCGCATCCTCGTCTGCATCGGCGCGGACTCGCAGGCCGAACGGCTCGTGCGCCTTGGCAAGCGCATCGCCGAGCGGCGCCAGCTCCCATGGACTGTATTGCATGTCCAGACCACCCGGGCCGAGGAGCTTTCGGGCGCGCAGCGCGAGCGTCTGCAGGCGGCGTTTACGCTCGCCGAACAGCTCGGTGCCCGGGCCGAGACTCTCAATGGAACCGGCGTGGCCAATGAAGTTCTGGCCTACGCCGCCGCTCAGAATGTCAGCGAGATCGTGGTCGGCCGGTCACGCCGCCGCCTGGTCCAGTTGCGTTTACGGTCGGCGCTGGCGTCGGCCCTGATTCAACGCGGTGATGACTTCGAGATCATCGTCGCGAGTCAATCGGAGGATGAGGCAACACGCGATGTCACGGTGGCCTCAGCGGCGGAAGTGAGTCCACTTCGCGTCCGGCCGTACGTTGAGAGCGTGTTCGCGGTGCTCATTGCCACGGGTGTTGCGACGCTGCTGGACCGCTATCTGGCGATCGGCGATCTGTCGCTCGTGTTCCTGTTCGCGGTGCTGATTGCGGCAATCCGGCACGGGCTCGGCCCCGGACTGCTCGCCGCGGTTCTCGCTTCCCTCGTGTCGACCTTCCTGTTCACCGAGCCGCGTTTCTCGCTGCAGGTGACGCATGCGGAGAATGTGCTGTCGATCCTGTTCTTCCTGCTCGTGTCGGTGATCGGGGGCAACCTGGCCGCACGCCTGCGGGCGCAGATCCAGATCACGCGCGAGTCCGCCGAGCAGAGTGGATTGCTGTTCGACTTCAGCCGGCGCATCGCTGGCGCCGTCAGCGCGGAAGACCTGTTGCGAGCGACTTGCCAGTACCTCACCGAAACGCTCGGCTTCGAGTCAATTGCTCTGCGAGCATACGGTGGTGCAGATCTCGGGGATCCGATCGGCGCCGCTGAGACGCCCGCGCTCCTTGATGTCGATCGTGCGGCTGCAGAATGGGCTGCGGGACACGGCGAGCCGGCGGGATGGGGCACCGGCACGTTACCAGCTTCATGGTGGCTGTTCGCCCCGCTGGGCTCGGTGCAAAAACCGTTAGGTGTCCTGGGACTGGATCTCGGCGCGAAGCGCTCTACTCTTACGCCTGAGCAACGCCGCTTGTTCTTTGCAATGCGCGACCAGGCCGGCACCGCTCTGGAAAGAATTCTGCTCACGGAAGATGTGAAACGCGCACAACTCATGTCGGAGTCGGATCGACTGCGCTCTGCGCTCCTTTCCTCGCTCTCACAGGAACTCAGCAAACCGCTGGACTCGATCCTCGATTGCGCAGCGAAACTGACGCAGCTTCCGGACGATAGTCCCCGCACGGGTGCGCCAGGAGCTGGCGAACACTGTCCTCGAAGAAGCCCAACAATTGAACCGCTTCGTCCAGAATCTGCTGGACATGACACGGCTCGGCTCGGGTGCGCTTGCGGCCCATGGTGATTGGGTCGATCTGCGAGAAGTTTTCGACAGCGCTCGTGCCCGCGTCGAGCAACCGCTGCGCGAACACCACCTCGAAGTAAACATCGCCGCGGAAGTCGCGAGAATCTATGCGGATGCGACGCTTCTCGAGCAGGTGATCGTGAATGTTCTCGACAACGCGGCAAAATTCTCACCACCCGGCTCGCGCATCGAGCTCAATGCGGCCATTCTGGCTGACGACGTCGTCATTTCCGTCACCGACGAGGGTCCCGGGATTCCGCCCGCAGAACGTGAGCGCGTTTTCGACATGTTCTATCGGCTACGGGACCGCGACGAGCGACAGCCCGGTTCAGGGCTGGGCCTGGCGATCTGCAAGGGTTTCGTCGAAGTGATGGGCGGGCGCATTTCGGTCCGCGGCGGACAAGAGGGGCGCGGTACGCGCGTCGAGATCACATTGCCGCGACGCGAGCCTCCCGCCGGCCGATTGATCGAAGCGGCATGAGGCGCAGTCCAGCCGCGCAGATCAGTTCCCTGCTCGCGCTTCGACCGGTTCGTCTTCATCTGCGCGCAGCCGGTAACCCAAGCCCGCTTCCGTGATGAGGTACCTCGGACGTCGCGGATCTGGCTCGAGCTTGCTGCGCAGGTTCTTGACACAAACGCGCAGGCTGCGCGTGTCGCCGATGCGATCGGGGCCCCATACCTCGCGAATCAGCTGATCCTGACGAACGATCATGCCCGTGTGCCGTGCGAGGCACTCAAGCACACGGTATTCCAGCGGTGTCAAATGGATCTCACCCTGGATGCCGCGCGTCTCGCGCAGCGTCAGATCGATGAATACGTCACCCAAGCGCAAGCGGCTGTTCTGCTCTGGGCTCCTCACATTGCGTCTTAGCGCCGCGCGCACCCTGGCAAGGAGCTCCGGGGCGCTGAAGGGTTTCGTGATGTAATCGTCGGCGCCCGCGTCGAGAGCCGCAATCTTCTGCTCTTCCATAGTGCGCGCCGACAGCACGATCACTGGCAGCGACGACCATTCCCGTACGTGACGGATAACCTCCAACCCGCTGCCGTCCGGCAGGCCCAGGTCGACCAGCATCAGATCCGGCTTGTGACTGCGAGCCTCGATCTGTGCGCGCTCTGCGGTCGGTGCCTCGACTACACGGTAGTTCTCAGTCCCCAGAAGCACGCGCAGAACGTCGCGGATCCCTTGATCATCTTCGACCACGAGAACCTGATGCATCGCGATTGTCATGCCACGGGCTCCGTGGCGGGCAGCGTGAATTCGAATTGCGCGCCTCCGCCGGGTCGCCGCCGCGCCTCGATCGAGCCCCCGTGGGCTTGGACGATGGTCCGGCAGATCGCAAGTCCGAGCCCCACACCGATGATCGTGCCTTCCTCGCCACCACGCTGAAACTTGTCGAACAGCCGCGCAGGATCGCCGGCGGGCAGCCCCGGGCCCTCGTCATCGACGGTCACGCGCAAGAACGCCCCGTCGGCAACTGCGGAAACAAAAATCCGCGTGCCGGGAGGCGTGTACTTCGCTGCGTTGTCGAGCAGATTGTCCAGCACCTGAACAATGAGCGTCGCATCCACGTACACGGGTGGCAGCTCGGCAGGAATGTGCAGCTCGACGGGGTGTCCGACCAGGCGCTCCTCGGCACGATGGAGCGCGGCGCCAACGAGATCCTCGAGCGTTTCCCACTCGCGTCGCAGGGCGATCCGACCCGATTCGAAGCGCATGAGATCGAGCACGTTCGAGACCAGCTCCGACATCTCACGCGCTTTGGTTTCAACAGAGCGTGCGAGCGAGGTCCGCGTTGCCTGGTCCAGGTTGTCGCCATGCTCGGCGAGTGCGCTGCCAGAGGCGGCAATCACCGCCAGGGGCGTACGCAGGTCGTGCGAGATGGACGCAAGCAACGTATTACGCAGATTCTCGCTCTCCGCCGCCATGCGTGCGGCCTCTGCCGCTTCGGCCAGCCGAGCCCGTTCGAGTGCGAGTCCGATCTGGCTCGCAAAGGTTTCCAACAGATGCCGCTGTTCGGGCAGAAGCACGCGACGAGGGTTGGATGGCAAAACGGCGAGCACACCGAGCGTGCGATCTTCGTCTCCCAGCGGCACATAGAGTGCGGGCGCGGCCGGAAGCGTATCCGAGCCGAGCCCGGCCCGGTGTCCGTGATCGGTGACCCACTGTGCGACTGCCAGATCCGCGTCGCGCAACGACTGATCTATGGCGGGCTCGGACGGATACTGCAGCTTGCCGGTGTCGTCAGGAAGCAGAACGATCGCCAGGCACTCGAATACTTCGGCGACGTGCCGCACGGCCACTCGTGCCATGTGGGCAACTCCGCGCGTCGCGGCGAGCTCGCGGCTCATGGCGTACAAGAGCGCCGTGCGCCGTTCGCGTGCACCGGCCACGCGCGTCTGCTGCCGCACGCTCGCCATCAGTGTCGCAATGACCAGCGCGATGATCAGCATCACCAGGAAGGTAACCAGGTATTGGACATCGGCTACTTCGAATGTGAAGCGCGGCGGGACAAAGAACAGGTCCAGTGCCGCGATATTCAACACGGCTGTCAGTACCGAGGGCCCACGTCCGAGTCTCAGGCCCGCCACCGTCACGCCGAGCAGATACACCATCGCCACATTGGCGAGCTCGAAATACGGCCCCATCAGCCAGGCAATGGCGGAACACACTACAGTGATCGCCAAAGCCCATACGTAACGCCGCCATCGAATGGGCTGCGTGCTCTGGGCCGAAGCAGCTGCCGATACGCGAGCAGACCGGCTCAGTAACGGGTCAGATGCCGCAACCGTAATGACATCGAATCCACGCGCGCGGCGAACGAGCTCGGTTGCCGTCGACGGGCGCAGCCAGGCACGCCAGCCGCGACGTTTCGGAGCGCCGACGATCAAGCGCGTCGCATTGCGCGTCCGCGCGTACTCGATCAATGCCGCGGCCGCCGACGGGCCGTCGAGCGTGACGGTCTCCGCGCCCAGGGACTCAGCGAGGCGCAGCAGGTCTACCCGCCGGTCACGCTCGGCTTCGGAGAGCCGCAACAGCGCCGGCGTCTCGACGTAGACGACGGTCCAGTTTGCATCCAGAGCAGCGGCCATGCGTTTGCCGGCGCGCACGAGCTGCTCAGCCTGTGGATCGGGGCCGATGGCAACCAATACGCGGTCACCCGCCAGTCGCCCTCGTAGGCCGCGGTCGGCATCGTGCGATGCTTGTGCGGCCGCCTCGACACGATCGGCCACGCGTCGCAGC
The DNA here is from genome assembly GCA_963724625.1 of uncultured Gammaproteobacteria bacterium. Classification (GTDB taxonomy): domain Bacteria; phylum Pseudomonadota; class Gammaproteobacteria; order Steroidobacterales; family Steroidobacteraceae; genus DATBVX01. Next base: position 68,247 of record CAVRVO010000004.1, read on the forward strand.
GCGAGCTCTCGCAACGCCATGAGATTGGGCTTACGGAAGAAACGCTCGGCGGCACTCGAGATTTCAGCCGGAATGTAGATCTTGCCGGCACGTAAACGCGCGAGGAGATCGTCCGGTGGCAGATCGATGAGCTCGATCTCGTCAGCTTCGTCGAACACCCGGTCCGGCAGCGTCTCCCGTTGTCGAACTCCAGTGATCTGCGCTACGAGGTCATTCAAGCTCTCGAGGTGCTGCACATTGACCGTGGTCCAGACGTTGATGCCAGCGTCGAGCAGTTCCTCGACGTCCTGCCAGCGCTTCGGATGGCGCGGCTCGGGGCTGCCGCCGAGCAGGTTGGAGTGAGCAAGCTCATCGACCAGTATGATTTCAGGTCGCCGATGCAGCGCCGTATCGAGATCGAACTCGTGACGCACGATGCCACGATAGTGCACCGCGAGTGTCGGCAGCCGTTCCAGGCCCTCGAGGAGCCGCTCCGTCTCGATGCGGCCATGCGGCTCGACATAGCCAACGACTACATCTGTCCCCGCAGCACGTGTACTGCGCGCGGCCTCGAGCATGGCGTGCGTCTTCCCGACGCCGGCTGATGCGCCGAAAAAGATGCGCATGCGCCCGCGCTTTGCCCTCGCCTCTTCGGCTTGGACCTGCGCCAGGAGTCGATCCGGATCCGGCCGAAGCTCGGCCATGCGTCATGCCACGTTAGGGTGCTTCACCTTGCCCGAACGCTAGCACAATCCTCCCGCGTGATTATTGGTCTCACGGACTCGGTGGTGCGAGCCCATCGAGCGCGAGATTCAGTTCCAGCACATTTACGCGCGGCTCGCCAAGGAAACCGAGAAGCCGGCCTTCCGTGTGCTTGGTCACCAGGGCCGCAACGGTCGGCGCACTAAGCCCGCGTGCAGATGCGACACGTTCGAGTTGGTAGTTGGCTGCGGCGACGCTGATGTGTGGATCGAGGCCACTCGCGGAGGCCGTCACCAGATCGACCGGGATCGGCGCTGTGTTAGTCGGGTCGGCCGCCTTCAGAGCTTCGATGCGCGCCTTGACGGCGTCGGTCAAGGCCGGGTTCAAGGGACCTTGATTGGACCCGGTAGAGGCGCTCGCATTGTAGGGATAGGGCCCGGTCGCCGACGGGCGGCTCCAGAAGTACTTGGGCTCGGTGAAGCTCTGGCCGATGAGTCTTGAGCCGATCGCCTTGCCATCCTTCACGATGAGGCTGCCGGCCGCCCGATCGGGGAACGCGACCTGGCCGATGCCGGTCACGATCAGCGGATAAATGAATCCCACCACCGCCGTCAGCAACACGAACAGAGCGATAGCGGGGCGAAACATGGCACGCAGCATGGCGGACTCCTCAGACGAGACGCACGAGTTCCAGACCCAGATCGATGAGCTTGATCCCGGCGAACGGGATCAGGATGCCGCCCACGCCGTAGATCAGGAGATTGCGGCGCAGAAGTACCGCAGCACCCAACGGCCGGTACCTCACGCCTTTGAGCGCCAGCGGAATCAGAAACACGATGATGAGCGCATTGAAGATGACCGCCGACAGAATCGCGGACAACGGACTGGCGAGGTGCATGACGTTCAGCGCATTGAGCTGTGGGTAGGTGCTGGCAAATGCAGCGGGAATGATCGCGAAATATTTCGCGACATCGTTCGCAATGCTGAAGGTCGTGAGTGAGCCGCGAGTCATCAGCATCTGCTTGCCGGTCTCGACGACCTCGATGAGCTTGGTCGGGTTCGAGTCCAGATCCACCATGTTGCCCGCTTCCTTGGCGGCCTGGGTGCCGGTATTCATGGCCACGGCCACATCCGCCTGTGCGAGCGCCGGCGCATCGTTGGTGCCATCGCCAGTCATCGCGACCAGCCGGCCCTGCCCCTGATGATCACGAATCAGGCGCAGCTTCGCTTCCGGCGTCGCCTCGGCGAGGAAATCGTCGACCCCGGCTTCGGCAGCGATCGCCGCCGCGGTTTGTGGATTGTCACCGGTAATCATCACCGTCTTGATGCCCATGCGGCGCAACTCGCCAAAACGCTCCTTGATCCCACCCTTGACGATGTCCTTGAGCTCGATGATTCCAAGCAGTCGTGGTCCATCGCTGACGAGTAGTGGCGTGCTGCCGCGCCGCCCCACGTCCTGCACGGTGCTGAGAATCCCCTTGGGGAATATCTGCCCCTGCGCTTCCACGTGCCTTTGAATCGCGTCCGGTGCACCCTTGCGAACCTGCCGATCGCCGATGTTCACGCCGCTCATGCGCGTGTGCGCGGAGAACGGTACGAAGGTGGCGCCGAGCGAACCCAGGTCGCGCTCGCGCAGCTGGAAGCGCTGCTTGGCGAGCACCATGATGCTGCGCCCTTCAGGTGTTTCGTCGGCCATGGAGGCGAGCTGCGCAGCATCGGCGAGCTCCTGCTCCGTAACGCCCTGCGTCGGCAGAAAGGCGGAGGCCTGGCGATTGCCGAGAGTGATGGTGCCGGTCTTGTCGAGCAGCAACACGTCCACGTCGCCGGCCGCCTCTACTGCCCGACCGGAGGTGGCAATCACATTCGCCTGCAGCATTCGGCTCATGCCCGCGACGCCGATGGCCGAGAGCAGGCCGCCGATCGTCGTGGGAATGAGGCACACGAGCAGCGCGATGATCGCAGTGATCGTGATCGGCGCGCCCAGTTTCGCCACGGCCACGCTGTACAGGGAATAAGGCACCAAGGTTGCGGTCGCGAACAGGAATACCAGCGTCAGGGCGACCAGCAGAATCGTCAGCGCGATTTCGTTGGGTGTCTTCTGTCGCTTCGCACTCTCGACCATCGCGATCATGCGATCCAGGAAGGTCTCGCCAGGGTTGACCGAGACACGCGCCACGATCCAGTCAGAGAGAACGCGCGTGCCGCCCGTGATGGCGGAGCGGTCGCCACCCGATTCGCGTATGACAGGGGCAGACTCGCCAGTAATCGCGCTCTCATCCACGGACGCAGCGCCCTGGATCACTTCGCCGTCCGCCGGCACATAGTCGCCGGCTTCCACGACCACCACATCGCCGCGCCGCAGTTCATCCGCTCGTACGCGCGAGTGACGCGCGCGATCACGCGCATCGAGGAGCTTCTTGGCCCAGACCGTTTGCTTAAGACCGCGAAGTGACGCGGCCTGCGCCTTGCTGCGGCCCTCCGCCAGCGCCTCGGCGAAGTTGGCGAACAGTACGGTGAACCACAGCCAGATCGCGACGTTCAGGATGAACCAGGCGGGCGCTTCGCCATGACCGGTAAGCGCATTCAGCCAGAGGATCGTCGTCAGGATGCTGCCGATGTAGACAACGAACATCACGGGATTGCGCCACTGCACGAGCGGATCGAGCTTGCGCAGCGCCGCGAGCATGGCGGGGACAAGCAGCGTACGGTCGAACATCGACAGTTTCGGACGGGTCATGGATTCTCCTCGTCAAACCTGCACGCGCATCAAGCGGCCCACAGGATCAGGTGTTCGACGATCGGCCCGAGGGCGAGCGCCGGTACGAAAGTGAGCGCGCCAACCAGCAACACTGTGCCGACCAAAAGCACGACAAACGTCGGTCCGTGGGTGGGCATCGTGCCGGCCGAGACCGGAATGCGCTTCTTTGCGGCAAGCGAACCGGCTACCGCGAGCACCACGACGATGGGCCAGAAGCGCCCGAACCACATCGCCAGACCCAGCGCGGTGTTGTAGAAGGGGGTGTTAGCTGAGATTCCCGCAAATGCGCTGCCGTTGTTGTTGGCAGCCGAAGAAAATGCATACAGGATTTCAGAAAAGCCATGAGCGCCGGGATTTGCGACACTCGAGGTGCCGGCGTCGACCGATACCGCGACCGCCGTTCCCACCAGAACGATGAAAGGCATGACCAGGATCGCAATCGAGCTCATCTTCATCTCGAAGGCTTCGATCTTCTTGCCGAGATACTCGGGCGTGCGCCCGATCATGAGACCGGCAATGAAGACGCCGATGATTGCGAAGATCAGCATGGAATAGAGTCCCGTGCCGACGCCGCCAAATACCACCTCGCCGAGCTGCATCTGGAACAGCGGCACAAAGCCGCCGAGCGGCGTAAATGAGTCGTGCATCGAGTTGACTGCGCCACAGGAAGTCGCTGTGGTGATGGTGGCAAAGAGCGCCGAGACTGCAGATGCCGAAGCGCGCTTCCTTACCCTCCATGTTGCCGCCCGGCTGAGTAGCGCTTGCCGTCTGATCGACGCCGAGAGCGCCAATCAGCGGGTTGCCTTGCTGTTCGTTGTAGACGGCGAGCGTCAGCAGCGACACGAAGAGGACTGCCATCGCGGCGATAGACGGCCCATCCCTGGCGCGTATCCCCGACCATGCGACCGAAGGTGTAGGTGAGCGCCATCGGGATCAGCAGGATCGCGAACATCTCCAGGAAATTCGACAGAGCGGTTGGATTCTCAAAGGTATGCGCGGAATTCGCGTTCACGAAACCGCCGCCGTTGGTGCCGAGCTCCTTGATGCTCTCCTGGGAGGCGATCGGACCCATCGCCAGCGTCTGCGTGCGGGTGGTCACGTCCTCTTGTACTGGTTTGCCCGACGCATCGACGACCGGATTGCCTTGCGCGTCGACCTTCGGCTGCTGGTAGGTGACGCTCTCGAGCGTCGTCACTTCCTTATAGGCGCTGAAGTTCTGAATCGCGCCCTGCGAGACCAGGATGATGGCAATGACGGTCGACAGGGGCAGCAACACGTAGAGCGTGATGCGGGTGAAGTCGACCCAGAAGTTGCCGATCGTCTTGGCGCTGTGCCGGGCCAGGCCGCGAATCAACGCGATGGCGACCACGATGCCGGTGGCTGCCGAGAAGAAATTCTGCACGGCGAGCCCCGCCATCTGAGTGAGGTAGCTCATGGTGACTTCGCCGGAATAGCCCTGCCAGTTCGTGTTGGTGACGAAGCTGACGGCGGTATTGAACGAAGAATCCGCCGACACGCCTGCAAACTGCTGCGGATTGAGCGGCAGCCAGGCCTGCAGCCGTTGCAGCGCATAGACGACGATGACACCGAGCGTGTTGAGGAGCAGAAGCGAGATTGCGTACTGCTTCCAACCCATCTCGCTCTTCGGATCGATGCCGCAGAGCCGGTAAATGCCGCTGTTCGACGCGCGCGCCCACGCGCAGTGGCCAGATCGCCTTGCCCTCCACTAACGTTCGCGATGTAGAGCCCCAATGGGCTTCACGCACAGGAGCAGGACCAGCAGGAAGACGACGATCAGTATCAGTGATTCGATCATCATCAGAATTTCTCCGGCTTGATCAGCGCGTAGAGCAGATACACGAAGAGCCCGAGCGCGAGGACAGCGCCGAGGAGATACATCCCGCTCATTCGACACCTCCGATGCGGGACACGGCCCGGATCAGCCAATGCGTCACGGCCCAGATCGCGATGACGACGATGATGAATACGGCATCCATGGTCGGTGTGCTCCGCGGTTGAGGCCGAAGATTCTAGGTACGCGGCGGTGAGCGCAGCGTGAGTATTTCCGCGATGATCAGCGTCAATGACGCCGAGCCGACCGGCCCTAGGTCAGGGGCGAGGCGAGAGCTAACTCGATGAATGCGTGGACCTTCGGCGTGTGCTGGCGGCCCTCTGGGAACAGCGCAACGATCGGCACTTTCGGTCCAGACCAGGCCGACAGCACGCGGCGCAGCGCTCCGCGTGTCACGTCTTCCTTCGCGATGGCTGCGGGCAGGAGGGCGATGCCGAGGCCATGGACGGCGGCTTCGCGGACCAGGGCACTGTTGTTCGCACGCAAGCGCGCAGGGCCATCGACTCGAAGCTCACGGGACAAGGTGATCAGCCTCCAGCCGCGCTGTGGGCTGGAACTGGACATGAGCAGCACGTGTTGGGCGAGTGCTTCGCCGTCTTTCGGCGTGCCGTTCTTTTCCAGATAGCCTGGGCTCGCGTAAAGGCCGTACGCGAGTTCACCGAGTTTCTGGCTGGCGAGGGTCACGCCTTCGACGCTGCCGAGGCGCAGATACAGATCGAACCCTTCCCGAACCAGGTCGCCCGAGCCCGTGGTGAGGTCCGCTTCGATTTCAACCTTGGGGTACTTTTGGGCAAACGCGTCGAGCCAACGGCTGAGCCCATTCAGACCAAACTCGACATCCGCCGATACACGCAGCACACCCGCCGGCTCACCTCGCAACCCCGCCGCAGTGGCTTCGATGTTGGCGACGCTCGCCATGATGCCGAGCGCCTGCTCATAGACATGCTGCCCGACATCCGTGAGCCGGACGCGCCGCGTGGTTCGCTCCAGCAGGCGAATGCCGAGCTCCTGCTCGAGGTGCGAGAGGCTGCGACTGATATGGGCCTTGTGGCTGCCGAGCGCGTCCGCAGCCTTGGTGAAACTACCGCTCTGCACAATCCTCACGAAAGCGGAGAGAGAGCCGAGGTCCATAATGTTGTAATCATAGTTAACAATAGGTGCAATTGCAGCCCTTTTGTGTGTCGATCAACACCATTCTCAAAGCAACACCTTGATGTTGCGTCGCAATAAGAGAGGTCGATTTCTTCTCTATTTGTACAGCTCGAATGCCCATCGACTCTTGTTGAAGGGCGGTGTGCGCGGAGCCCGAATGACAGGATCGTCCGGGTCTTATCCTCTATGATTTGCGCCCCGATTCGGCCCCGTCTGCACGCCGAAGGACTGACTGGAGATCGCCGTGGCCACGCCCGCACGCAACACCGCGCCCAAGACTAAAGCGACCACCCGCACCCTCGATCCAATGGACCTCCTCGATGTGCGCGGGCAGCTCACGGAAGAGGAACAGATGGTCCGGGATTCCGTGGCCCGCCTCGTCGACGAGAAGGTGCTGCCAATTATCTCGGAATGCTTCGAACAGCATCGTTTCCCGCGGGAGATCGTGCCGGAGCTTGCCGAGCTTGGGCTGCTCGGCGTGTACCTCAAAGGCTACGGCTGCGCGGGTCTCAACGCGGTGAGCTACGGACTCATCTGCCAGGAACTGGAACGCGGTGACTCCGGCATCCGCAGCTTCGTCTCGGTTCAGACGAGCCTGTGCATGTACCCGATCTACGCCTTCGGGAGCGAGGCGCAGAAGCAGAAATTTCTACCCGGCATGGCGAAGGGCGAGCTCATCGCCTGCTTCGGGCTCACCGAGCCGCATGGCGGATCGGACCCGGCAAACATGAAGACCCACGCGCGCCGGCAGGGTAAGGACTGGATCCTGAATGGCGCAAAGATGTGGATCACCAACGGCAGCATCGCTGACGTCGCGGTTGTCTGGGCGATGACCGATGAGGGCATCCGCGGCTTTCTGGTCGAGAAGGCCATGAAGGGGTTCACAGCCCAGGAGATCGAGCACAAGTTCTCATTGCGCGCCTCGGTCACCTCGAGCCTGTTCTTCGACAATGTGCGGGTGCCCGATGAGAACGTGTTGCCGGGAGTGACGGGTCTCAAAGGTCCGCTGTCCTGCCTGACGCAAGCCCGTTTTGGCATCAGCTGGGGCGTGATCGGCTCGGCCCAGGCATGTCTCGCGCAACTGCTCGACTACACCAAGTCGCGCATCCTGTTTGGCCGCCCGCTCGACAATACGCAGGCGATCCAGCTACGGCTTGCGGATCACTCTCGGCGCATCACCACCGCCCAGTTGCTCGCACTGCAGCTCGGTCGGCTGAAAGACAAGGGCGAGATGACGCCCAGCCAGGTTTCGCTCGCCAAGTGGAACAACGTGCGCATGGCCCTCGATGTGGCTCGCGATTGTCGCGACATGCTGGGCGGATCAGGGATCAGCGCCGAGTACGTGCCGATCCGTCACATGCTCAATCTCGAGAGCGTGATCACCTACGAGGGAACGGAGACGGTGCACCAGCTCACGATCGGGCGCGAGCTGACGGGAATCAGCGCGTTCTGAGACCCCGCGGCGTCCCTTCGATCCAGGAACGCGCATCCGCACGAACGATTCGGATCGGCATACCACTTCCCGGCAGAATCCCCTTTTCCTTGGCCAGGCGGGGATCCAGGTTCTCGGTATCGTTGCTATCCAACCGGGCCTCGACGTGCCACGCCGCGAGCAGCGCTCCCAGTGCGATCCAACTGATCGCGGCGTCTCGGTAGCGCGAGCGAAGCGCCGTGAATCTCAGTCCCACATCGCGTGCGGTTGTCGGAGGGGTCTGACGAAACGGGTTGAAGGCGTTCATTACATCACCTCATTCGCTGGGGATTCGACTTTCGATTCAAGATTCTGTTCTCTCGCAACACGTCTGCCGGCAGCGACAAACACGTGTTTTCCACGCGACACCTCCTCGGCCAGCACCCGGTAACGCAGCGGACCTCCCGGGACGATGGCGTCGAACGGAAAGCAGGTGACGAGCTCGAGGGCGTTGGTTGAGGCGTCTAGCGGTACGCGAGTCGCGCGCGAGTCGAGGACGTCGAGTGCACGTACGCTGTAGAAGGCGTGGCTGCCATCCGGCCGATCAATCCGTAGCTCATCGCCGATTCGTAACTGGCGCAGAAACCCGAAATGCGTATCGCGATGGCCGGCAATCACGCTGCGCCCCGCGCTGCCCGGCATGGCTGTTCCATCAACATGCGCAGGACCGAAGGCGAGTGTTCGCCCGCTCGCACCGGCGAGCACGATCTCATTCACGTCGATTCGTGGCACGCGCAGCCGTGCAACGGGCCAGGTGTCAGCCCAGGGCCAGGGCCGAGCTGCACTGACGCCTTGCAGCGAGCGTTGCCAGGAGCGCTCCAGCAACCCTTGTGCGAGCACTGCCTTGGCATTGATGTACCCAGCGTGTCCGATCTGCCAGCTCGCGCATGCGAGCAATCCGCACGCGGCAATGACTCGCGCTTTCATCCCGGCACCTGGCGTCCGCGCGGTATCAGGATGAGACCGGCCAACAGGAGCGCGCAGCCGAGCAGCAGATGCAGGCGTGCGGGTGTTGCTGTGCCCGGATAGCCAACTTGCGTGCCGGCCCATGCCGAACCTGCCGGAGCGGTGTGCGGAAGGGCGGCCCTCTGGCTGTCGATACCCACCGGTCGCACCGGTGTGCGATCGACTGCGACGAGACTCGTGTATGGACTCACTAATCGGTGCGCGAGTGCGAGCGCCAGCACCTGTTGACGGATCGTCTCCGGATCGGCTCCCGCGCGTCGTTGATCGAGGAGGTCCTCGATGCGATTGCGCGCCCACAGCGATGCCACTCCCGCATCCGTTCGCGGAGTGGCAAGGGGAACCTGGCGCATCCAGAACCCAGAGCCATTGCGGCCGCTGAGTGACACGAGTCCGCGCGGCACACTGGTGAGCCGCGCAGTCAGGATCACGGGTTCGCCGTAATACACATCAGGGATGCGCGAGGCGGAAAGCTCCGCCCGGGTGCCCTCGGGCCATGCCAGCTCGATGTCGGTGAGCGCGGGACGCTCAATCTTTTCGAACAATTCCCCCATTCGTTGCCCAACGTCCGAGTCGGCGCCAATGAACGAGAATGTGCCTCGCCCCATGGCGGCGGCAGTGCGCATGAAGTGACCGTTCGGCGCTGCGCCAATCCCCACCGTAAAGAGACGCCCCGACCCAATGCCCGCGATGAGTTTGAACAGCTCCTCTTCATTGCCGACGGCGCCGTCCGTGATGAATACGACCTGGCGCAAGTGTCCGGGGCTCGCCCGCATGCGAAATGCAGCCTGCAGCGCGGGAAGCATTTCCGTGCCGCCATTGGCGTCGAGCGCCGCGACGTAGTCGAGCGCATCACTGATGTGCTCAGGCGTCGCCGCCACCGGATCGACGTACAGGGTTTCGGTGCGATCGCTGAAGCGGATCACATTGAACAGATCGTTCGGCCGCAACCGGCCGAGCGCCAGAGTCAGAGCCTGCTTCGCCTGGCGGATGGAATTGCCCTCCATCGATCCTGAGGTATCGATGATGTAGATCACTTCGCGCGGCGCCGTCGCGACTGTTCGTTCTTCGTGTGGTGGAACGAGCATCAACAGTGCGTAGGTCTCGGCTCCAACCTGCTCAGTGAAGAGCGCCACTCCCGTTGCCGCCCCGACATCAGGTGACCAGACGAGCTCGAAGTCCCGATCGGCGGGCACCTCGTGCTCAACCAGTTCCACGCGGTAGATCGAATGAGATTCGCTCACTTGCACTGCATGATGGAGGCTGCGCAGGGCCGCGAGACCAAAGCCCGCGTCTACCGCGATGCGAATCGATACGCGCTGCGAGTGGGCACTGCCCGGATCGACAGGTGGCGTCACGCGCGCTGCTTCGGAGGGACTCGTGCCGAATCCCTGCACCGATGCAGCGGGCTCGACGCCCTCAGGCATTCCACCGGGTACGTAACGCGGCGTCAGTGTGAGGGGGATGCGCAGGCCCCACTGCTCATGGTCATAGTCGAGGGATTCGAGATAACCGATCTCTACCGTAACGGTTTCTCCCGGTGGCACATTGGCGACCGAGGTCGTGAAGAGATTCGGACGCTCCTGCTCCACCAGGCTCGCCTGCTTGCCAGCCTGCTGGGCCTGTTCGAACACCTTGCGGGCTGCTTCGCGCTCGCGGATCTCGCCTACGATCACGCGCTCACCAATGTGCATTTCGAGGCGGTCCACTGCGGATTTCTCGGAGAGCGGAAATACGTACACGCCATCCGTCCAGTCCGCGCCATCGTTGCGAAACACCTGGCGCACGGTGACACGCGCGATCATGCCGTGGACTTGCGCATCGACTTCGGTGTCGACTCGCATCGCCGGTTGCAGCACGCCAGTGCCCCGGCTGCGCAGCAGGAGACTTCCCGCGCGCACGCCATCCATCGGGTTGGCATGAGCGGGCGAACTCGCGATCAGGAAATAGAACGCGACCGAAATCGTCAGTGCGAGCCAGTTGGCGGCGGTGTCGCGGCGCCTCAGGTGCAGGAGCCGTGCCCGCGACAGTCGCAGTGCGAAGGCCTGCTCACCCGTACCGCGCCGGGCGTGGAAGGCGCGGCCGAAGAATGTGCCTGGCTGGCGTCGAGTCTCGTGTCCGGTTGTCGCGCGCATGTCCACTCCCACCCAATCGATCTGGCAAACCCTGGCATTGGCCATTGGGCGCCGGGAGTGAGTGCATGGAGTGAGGCAATCCGGACAACGTGCTGATCAATTGTGGCGAATTCGGGCAGCGAGCGCTGAGTCGTTCAGACGGAACGCGCGGGACTGTAGACTGCGCGCATGAAGAAGCAGATCGCCATCGTGGAAGACGAAGCAGCAATCAGCGCCAACTACGCGGCGGCGTTCGAGCGCAACGGGTATGCGGTGCGAACCTACCAGAACCGCAAACTCGCAATGCGGGCCTTCGACGCGCGCCTTCCCGATCTCGCCATCATCGACATCTCACTCGATGAGGAGGTCGAAGGCGGGTTCGAGTTGTGCCGCCAGTTGCGTGCCCAGTCCGCCGACCTGCCGATCATCTTTCTGACGGCCCGCGACAGCGAGATCGATGCGATCTCGGGCTTGAGATTGGGTGCGGATGACTTTCTCACCAAGGACATCAGCCTCGCACATCTCATCGCGCGGGTGGTCGCGCTCTTCAAGCGCATCGACGCACGCAGCCGTCCGGCCAAGGCCGACCAGATTGTGCGACGTGGGCCGCTGCTGCTCGATGCGGAACGGCTGCAAGTCACCTGGAACGAGCAAGCTGTACCGCTCTCGCTCACCGAATTCTGGATCGTGCACGCACTTGCTCAGCATCCCGGGCACGTCAAGAATCGACAGCAGCTCATGGACGCGGCGAATGTCGTCCTGGACGACAACACGATCACTTCTCACATCAAGCGGGTGCGCCGCAAATTCGCGGCCGTGGACGCCTCCTTCGCCGCGATAGAAACCATGTACGGCATGGGATACCGCTGGCTGGAGTGAATGCCACTTCGTTACCAGCTGCTGCTCCTGAGCCTGCTCACACTGCTGTTGCCGTGGGCCGGCTGCCGCTATGCGCGCGAAATGGAATCCGCACTGCGCGATGGACAGGAGCAGGCACTGCTCGCGACCGCATCGACCCTCGCCAACCTGCTGGCTGCGAAACCAGAGCTGCTCGGTGCTGATGCCAACTCTGGCGAGCCTTTCGACACGAAGGCAGGCGATCTCTACGCGCATCGTCTGACGACGCCCGCATTACTGGATGGTTTTGCGGACGACTGGGGCCAGGCACCGGATGCACTCTCGCGGCTCACGGCAATAGGTGCGCCACTCAGCGTCGACTACGCCGCGGCGGTGGACGAAACGAGCTTGTATCTGATGCTCGCGGTAACTGATCCCACGCCACGGCTCGAGCAATCCAACGACCCGTCGGCGACGCTGCGTTTGCGCGGCGATCAGGTGTGGCTCGGGTTCGATTCGCCCGGTGGCACCAATGAGCTGTACCTGCTGGCGACACAAGCCCCGGGCTTGCTGAGCGCTCGCCGACCGACAACGACCACTTATGGCGAACGTCGTGAAGTCATCGAGCCGCGCATCCAGGCCTTTTGGCAGCCGGTACACGCGGGCTACCAGCTCGAGATCCGGCTCCCGCGCGCGATGGTGGGTAATCACCTCGGCTTCGAGGTTGTCGATGTGGGAGAGCGCGATGAGCTGCCGGTTCGAATCGGCACTCTCGATCCGGCTACACATCAGCCGACCGGCAGGTTGATCGTCCCGTCAACCACGTTGTCACTCGCGCTCGAGCCCCTACTCCCTGCCGACACACGCGCAGTCACCGCCAACGCGAGCGGCTGGGTTCTGGCCGAAACGGGTTCGCTGGGTCCCGGCCCCCTCGACCCATACGAATCAGGGAGCAAATCGCGCAGCGAATGGCGCGATGCTCTCTACCGCCGAGTACTCGAGACTGGCGAGCGCCTTCCCTCCCGCGCCAGCCAGTCCGATCGTCTGAGCGGAGCTCCCGTCGACTCGGGGCTTGAGGGTAAGCGTGCCGCCTTGTGGTTCCGCCTTCCCGACGAGCGCCGCATCCTGCTCGCAGTAGCGGTGCCGATCGTCCGCGACGGCGCGCCTGGCGGTGTGCTGCTGCTCGAACAGGCCGGCGATCGGCTGCTCACACTGCGCAGCCAGGCGTTGACGAGGCTCCTCAATATGACCTTGCTCGCGAGCGGCCTTGCGGTTCTTGCCAGCCTTGCGTTCGCAGCACTCTTGGGTACGCGCCTGCGCCGCTTGCAGCGAGCTGCGGAGACCTCGCTGTCGCCCGATGGCCGAGTGATCAACGCGGCAATTCCGGACACCGGTGCGCGCGACGAGCTCGGCGATGTCGCGCGCAGTTTCGCGACCTTGCTGGCGCGGCTGAACGAGTACACCGAGTACCTGCGCACGCTCGCAGGCAAGCTTGCGCACGAGCTGCGCACACCGCTCGCCATCGTTCGCTCCTCGCTCGAGAATCTGGAATCGGAACCAAGCACTGCCGGCCCATATCTGCAGCGCGCACGCGAAGGCACGGATCGGTTGCAAGCCATATTGAGCGCGATGGGCGCGGCGTCACGAACGGAAGAGGCGCTACGTCACGCGGAACGCACGCACTTCGACCTTGCGGAGCTGGCGCGCTCCACGACACGAGCCTACGGCGACGCGTTTGCCACGCATCGATTCAGCGCACGTGTTCCTGAAGGTCGCTGCGAATTCCAGGGCGCGCCCGACCTGATCGTGCAGCTTCTCGACAAGCTGGTCGATAACGCCGTCGACTTCAGCGCCGAAGGTACCCTCATTGAGATCGCGCTCGAGCTCGAGGCGGAGCATTTCGTTCTCAGTGTGCAGAATCAGGGGCCACCTTTGCCGCAAGAGGTGCGGGCGCGGCTGTTCGAATCGATGTTCCGGCAACGGCAGGACACACCGGGGAAGATGCATTTCGGCCTTGGTCTCTACATCGTGCGGCTGATTGCTGAGTTTCATGGTGGAGGCGTATTTGCGGAGAACCTGCCGGACAAACTGCTGGTACGGATAGGGGCAAGAATCCGGTCGATGGGCTGATCGGCCTGGGGACTGTCGGGCGAATTTACATATTACGCCCTCGATGGCGCGGGGCCATGCCACCGCCCAGGCACGGCCTGGTCCTCATCCCATGGACTGTCAATGGCTTGCGAGCCCGGCGAGCCAACTGCGAATAGAAAACTCCGGCAGAAAGCCCAGACCTCGCCGATTTGTAGCAAGCCAGAACTGAGGACGTCGAGAGTTCTTACATTTGCCGCACCTGCTGGCTAACGGGCTCTCTCACATCTCGGTAAGTAACTGAATGCTAAATACTTCTTCTTAAGTGGCACGCCCGTTGCTTCTCTAACGCTCGCCGGCGTGAAATGCGCCAGCGGCGCTAAGAGCAGGACCTTTCAGAGAAGCGGCGGACTTAAAGGGATGAACATGAAAAAGCTCAGCGGCGGAATCGCAGCAATTGCCTTGTCGATTGGCTTTGCGGCTCCCGCCAGCGCGGCGTATATCGAGCAAACTTATGCTCTTGACCAAAGCAGCGTTCTTGGCCTGTTTGGAAACAACGACTTTGGCTCGCTCCAAGACTTGGCGGCCTTGAACAACTTGGGCAATTTGGATCTCGCTAACTTGAACCTCGGAAACATAAATCTCGGGAGTTTGAACATTGACGGGGCGCTGCGTGACTGGCTAATTCGCTTCATCGAAACGCGCGATCGTCGCGCAGGAGTACCTGAACCAGGCTCGCTAGCCCTGCTCGCGATTGGTCTGATTGGCATGGGTGCAGCCTTGTCTCGTCGACGCAGCCGCACCCCAAGATAACGAAGAAGAAGAAAAGGAATCCCCGGGGTCTCGAATTAGACCGAAAAGAAAGGATCCCCGGACAGCCCGAAAGCCCCGCCCCGAGCGGGGCTTTTTTTCGCCCGCGCTCCGCCCTCAGCGCACATCCAGCAGGTCGAGGATTCCGCGCGCTGCTTCTCGTCCCTCGAAGACCGCAGTCACGACCAGGTCGGCGCCGCGCACCATGTCGCCGCCCGCGAAGACCTTGTGATTCGTGGTCTGAAACGGACGTTCGTGGTTGGCGGAAACACGCACGCGCTGATTCGGATGCAGCCCGATGCCGAAGTCTGCGAACCACTCCGGCGGACTCGGATTGAATCCGAACGCGACCACCACCGCATCTGCGGTCACGAGTTCCTCGCTCCCCGGTACCGGTTCGGGAACTCGTCGGCCCCGCGGTCCGGGCGCGCCAAGCCGCGTCTGCACCAGCTTCACGCCCTCTACACGATCGGTGCCCACGATCTCGATTGGCTGGCGGTTGAAGAGAAACTCCACGCCTTCCTCCCGGCTGTTCTTGTAGTCGCGTCGCGAGCCCGGCATGTTGAGTTCATCCCGCCGGTAAGTGCAGGCAACCGATTCCGCGCCCTGGCGAATTGCAGTCCGATTACAGTCCATCCCGGTATCGCCACCGCCCAGTACGACGACGCGTTTGCCGCGCAGATCGATGAAGTCGGCCGTGTCCTTCTCGAGTCCCAACTCACGATTGATGTTTGAAATGAGATAGGGCAGAGCTTCGTAGACACCGGGAAGGTCCTCGCCCGGAAAACCGCCCTTCACGTACAAATACGTGCCCATACCAAGAAACACTGCATCGTGTTCTTCGAGGAGCTTTTCGAACGTCACGTCACGCCCGATTTCGGTATTCAGCACGAACTCGACACCCATTCCCTCCATCAACTCGCGACGCCGCTCCACAACCTCCTTTTCCAGCTTGAAGGGCGGAATCCCGAAGGTGAGCAGGCCCCCGATCTTTGAGTAGCGGTCGAACACGATCGGCTTCACACCGTTACGAACCAGGATGTCCGCGCAGCCGAGACCCGCGGGACCTGCTCCCACAATAGCCACGCGCTTGTCAGTGGGACGTACCTCCGACATGTCGGGGCGCCACCCGGCCTTGAGAGCCTCGTCGGTTATGTACTTCTCTATGGAGCCAATCGTCACGGCGCCCAACCCATCGTTGAGCGTGCAGGCACCTTCGCACAGACGATCCTGCGGGCAAATTCGCCCGCACACCTCCGGCAGCGAATTGGTGCGATGGGAAAGCTCCGCGGCCTCGAACAGATTCCCCTCCTGGATCAGCTTCAGCCAGTTGGGGATGTAGTTGTGGACCGGGCATTTCCATTCGCAGAACGGATTGCCGCATGCGATGCAGCGTCCCGCCTGCTGCGCGGCGCCCTCCGCGTCGTATTGCGAGTAGATTTCGCGATAGCTGAGAATCCGTTGCTCTACCGGAAGCTTCTCCGGATCGCGGCGCGGTATCTCGAGAAACTGCAGATGATTTACTGCCATGACTCAGGCCGCCCGTCGCAGGTTCTCGAGCAGCGTATCGATCGCCGCCGCCTTCGGCTTCACAACCCAGAACTTGCCCATGAAAGAGCGGAAGTCGTTGAGGATCTCCTCGCCCCAGACGCTCCCGGTTTCGCGCACGTGGTGCTCGATGAGGTGACGCAGGTGCTGAAGGTGTGACTCCATCCCTTCAGGCGTGATGCGATGGATGTCGATCAACTCGTGGTTGTAGCGATCGACGAAACCGCGATCCTGGTCTAGCACGTAGGCGAATCCACCGGTGAAGCCAGCACCGAAGTTGAGCCCGGTGCGTCCAAGGACGCACACCACACCGCCCGTCATGTATTCGCAGCAGTGATCACCCGTCCCTTCCACCACCGAGATAGCCCCTGAATTGCGCACCGCGAAACGCTCACCTGCCTGGCCTGCTGCATAGAGTTCGCCGCCGGTGGCACCGTAGAGACAGGTGTTGCCCATGATGACTGTGTCGCGCGCCGAATAGGTCGCGGTCTTGGGGGGCTTGAGGACAATTTTCCCGGCGGCCATGCCCTTGCCGACGTAATCGTTCGCGTCGCCTTCCAGGTACAGATGCAGTCCGCCTGCATTCCACACACCGAAGCTCTGCCCAACCGAACCGCGCAGCCGAACGATCAGCGGCGCATGAGCCATGCCGTAATTGCCCCAGAGTCGCGCGATTTCGCCGGACAGACGTGCGCCGATCGAGCGGTGGAAGTTCGCCACTTCGTATCCGAAGGTTCCGCCGCTCTTGTGATCGATGGCTTGGCGCATGTCAGCGAGCATTCGCTCGGCCATTGCTCCTTTGTCGAACGGCGCGTTGTGCGGATCGGTGCAGTACTGCGGCTTGTCATCCGCAAGCCCTGCCGTCGAAAGGATGGGGCTCAGGTCGAGCTTGCGCTGTTTGGCCGTCGACCCCTCCACGATCTGCAGCAGCTCGGTGCGACCGATGAGGTCCGCGATGCGCTTGACGCCGAGCTGCGCCATGATCTCGCGGCATTCCTGGGCGACGAAGCGGAAGTAGTTGATCACCATTTCCGGCAGGCCGACGAAATACTTGCTGCGCAGGACGTTGTGCTGAGTCGCAACGCCAGTCGCGCAGTTGTTGAGATGGCAGATGCGCAGGTACTTGCAGCCCAGCGCGACCATCGGTGCAGTTCCAAAGCCGAAGCTCTCGGCTCCGATGATCGCCGCCTTGATCACATCGAGGCCGGTCTTGAGCCCCCCGTCGGTCTGCAGGCGCACGCGGTGGCGCAGCTCGTTGATGCGCAGCGTCTGGTGCGTCTCCGCGAGCCCCAACTCCCATGGCGTGCCCGCGTACTTGATCGAGCTCAGGGGGCTCGCGCCGGTGCCACCGTCGTAACCGGAGATGGTGATGAGATCCGCGTACGCCTTGGCAACACCAGCAGCCACGGTGCCTACGCCAGGCTCGGCGACGAGCTTCACCGATACGAGCGCCTGCGGGTTGACCTGCTTGAGATCGAAGATGAGTTGCGCCAGGTCCTCGATCGAGTAGATGTCGTGATGTGGTGGCGGCGAGATCAGGCCGACGCCCGGCCGAGCGAACCTGAGGCGCGCGATCATGTCGTTGACCTTGTGCCCCGGGAGCTGTCCGCCCTCACCCGGCTTCGCGCCCTGGGCGATCTTGATCTGCAGTACCTCGGCGTTGATCAGGTATTCCGGCGTCACGCCGAATCGGCCCGAAGCCACCTGCTTGATCTTGGAGTTTCTCTCGCCGTGGTAGCGCGCGGGATCCTCGCCGCCTTCGCCGGAGTTCGAGCGCGCACCGATGCGATTCATGGCGATTGCCATCGCCTCGTGCGCTTCGGGCGATAGCGCGCCGAGCGACATGCCTGCGCCGTCGAAGCGTTTGAAAATGTCCTCGATGGGTTCGACCTGCTCGATGGGTATCGGCTTGCGATCGCGCGTAAGCGCCAACAGGTCGCGCAACGTCGACACCGGGCGTTCGTTCACAAGCCGTGCGAACTGCTGGTACTGCTCGTAGTCCCCCATCATCACGGCGGCCTGCAGCGTCGCGATCACGTCCGGGTTGTACATGTGGTACTCGCCGCCGTGCATGTACTTGAGCAGGCCACCCTGCGCCACCGCCGCACCCTGATCCCACGCACGCGCACCGAGGAACTTGAGATCAGCCTCGAGATCGTCGAACCCCGCTCCCTGGATCCGGCTCACGGTGCCCGGAAAGCACAGGTTCACGACTTCGTCATGGAGACCCACGATCTCGAACAGCTGAGCGCTGCGATAGCTCGCGATCGTGGCGATCCCCATCTTCGACATGATCTTGAACAAGCCCTTGCGAATGCCACGCCGGTAGCTGCGGCCAAGCTCGAGCCGCGTGTGCACGTCCATCTTCACGCGGCCCTTGCGCATCATGTCGAAGAGGGTCTGGTAGGCCATGTACGGGTAGACCGCCGTCGCACCGTATGCAATGAGACAGGCGAAGTGGTGGGCCTCGCGCGCTGTTCCGGTCTCGATGAGCAGATTGCACTTGCAACGCAAACCCTTTTCGACCAACCGATGATGCACGGCGCCGGTCGCGAGCAGCGCATGCATGGGAAGCTTCTCAGCTACGAGATAGCGATCGGACAACAGCAGCACGAGCTTGCCGGCACGTACCGCCGTCTCCGCCTGATCGCAGATGCGCAGCAGCGCCTGGTGCAACCCTTCGTCGGGCCGGTACTGCAGATCGATGAATTCGTGTGTCACGCCGAAATCCGCCAGCGCCAGGATCTGGCGGAGCTTGCGCTGCGAGAGAATCGGCGAGTTCATCACGATCTGCTTGGCGTGCTCAGGCGCGGGCACGAAGATGTTGCACTCCGGCCCAATCTGGGTCTGCAGCGACATGACGATGCTTTCGCGCAGCGGATCGATGGGCGGGTTGGTCACCTGCGCGAATTGCTGGCGGAAGTAGTCGTAGAGGGAGCGCACCTTGGATGACAGCACCGGCATCGGCGTGTCGTCTCCCATGGAGCCGACCGCTTCGCTCTCATCCTCGGCCAGTACGCGGATGATCTCATCGCGCTCTTCGGCGGTGATGTTGAACATCTTCTGATACTGGGCCAGCGTGTCGCGATCCATGGGTTCGGCCGCGAGTCGCGGGTCGATCAGGTCCGATTCGAGATAACGCACGCCCTTCTTGAGCCAGGTCTTGTAGGGATGGCGGCTCTTCAGGATGTCGTCGATTCGCCGGCTGTCGAGCAACTCTCCGGTCTGAAGGTCTAACGCCAGCATTTCGCCCGGCCCGAGCCGTCCCTTGCGGACCACGTCTTCAGGCGCGTAGTCCCACACACCAGTCTCGGAAGCGATCGTCAGATGACGGTTGCGGGTAATTACGTAGCGCGCAGGCCTCAAGCCGTTGCGATCCAGCGTGCACGCCGCGTAGCGACCGTCAGTCAGCACGATGCCAGCCGGTCCATCCCACGGTTCCATATGCGTCGCGTAGTACTCGTAGAACGCACGCAGGTCCGCATCGAGGGAATCGACGGTCTGCCACGCGGGCGGGACCAGCAAGCGCATGGCGTGCAAAGCATCGAGCCCACCCATCAGCAGCACTTCGAGCATGTTGTCGAGCGTCTGGGAATCCGAGCCGGACATCGACACCAGCGGCAGGATGTCGGTGAGATCGGGCAACACAGGTGAGCGGAACAGCGGACCACGCGCCGCGGCCCAGTTGCGATTTCCTTGAATGGTGTTGATCTCGCCGTTGTGTGCGAGCAGTCGGTATGGGTGCGCGAGCCGCCACTGCGGCAGCGTATTGGTCGAGAAACGCTGGTGAAACACGACGACGGAAGTCGTGAGGCGCTCATCCTTGAGATCCGGATAGAACTCGGTCAGGTGCTGAGGCATGACCATGCCCTTGTAGGCCAGCGTCGAGGCCGACAGGCTCGGCACATAGAACACCGGATCCTTGCGCTCGAGCGCCCTCTCCGCCCGCCGGCGCGCCAGGAACAGCTTGCGGTTGAATGCCGCTTCATCGATGTCGAGGCGGCAATTGACGAACACATGCTCGATGCGCGGCAAAGTCTTCAGTGCCTCATCACCACACGCACCAGCGTCGGTTGGCACCACGCGCCAACCAGCCACTTCCAGGTCCTCGCGCTGTAGCTGCCCCTCGAGCGTCGAGCGGGCGCGCTCGGCCTGATCATCAAAAGTACTCAGGAACACGCACCCGACCGCGAAGCGCTCGGCGAGTTCGATCCCTGCTTGCTGTGCGATTGCTTCGAGGAACGCGCGCGGCTTATTGAGCAAGAGCCCGCAACCGTCGCCCGTCTTGCCGTCTGCCGCAATCGCGCCGCGGTGAGTGAGCCGATTGAGCGAGGTGATCGCCGTGCGCACGATCCAATGACTCGGCTGATCGTCGAGACTCGCAATCAGTCCAAATCCGCAGCTGTCGCGTTCGTAAGCAGGATCGAACAGACCCTGGGTGGCAAGTGTTTGCATGGCTTCCCCAAAGCTTCGATGCGCGGGCCCGGGCCCGCGGTGGTGAGTCAAACCGCCCGGCGGGATGCCGGGCTCACAATCAACGGAAGTGGCGCTCGAGGTGCGTTCGGACCGCAACTGCGGGTCGATCGAGCTTTGGGGAGCGCGAGAATATTTCCGGACGCACTAGAGACATGGCGCCCGATCATACCGGCCGAACGTCGATCGTCAATGCTGCGGCGCGTCAGTATAGGTGCACAGCAGCAATATTAGCTGACGTAAGGAGTTATCCGGGCCGCAGTCCGCCTGGGGCTGAGCGGGAGTGGCCTGCACGCCTTAGCCCGGATTTACGCTGAAGCCAGGAGCGGGCTTGGGGGATGCCGGCGCATCGCCACCAGCGATCTTGCCGCGCCACAGGCCGGTTGCGCTCAGCGCGCGCCAGCCCCACGGCAACCAGCGCAGCAACGCAAAACTCAGCCACAGGGCCCACGCCAGCATCGCGGCCTTGTACCACCACAGCGAAACGTTGATGACTGCAGGCTGTGGTAATGCCCCGTTCGAGTAGTCGAGGAACCAGCTAAAGGCATTCCCACCGCTGCCCAAGCCGCGAATGCGCATGTCCGGCGTACTCAACAGTCCGAACGGGATCGCCGACACCAGGCTGATCAGGGCGATGACGGACAACAGCCCGAGACCGACTTGCGCCCAGTTGAACGCGCGGCGACTGACGTTGCCTTCCCAGCCTGAGCGCCATTTCATCGCGAAGATCCACGCGCCAAAGATGAGCAGCACGCCCCACGAAAATGTGCTCAACCCGAGACCGAGCAGCAGCCACTCTTGCGTGCGCAACGGTGAGTACTGTGAGCGTCCGAGCAGCACGGCAATCACGATGAACACCAGCAATTCACCCCAGAAGAGGATTGCGGGGCCCACACCCGGGCCCATTGCGTAGAGAGTCCATCTGTCTGCGGGTAGTTCGAGTCGTGTATGGATGTTGCTGCTCGCAGTGCCGAGATCGACTGCGGGCGCCCGGGAGCGAACCCGCACACCGACATTGCTCTGCCACTCGATAAGGAGCTGATGCGCACCAGGCAGCAGCGCCACTGCAAGCTCCCCGTTCTCGGGACGCAGCGGTACGCTCACGCCGTCGGCCTGGACCGAGGTAACGCGGGCATCTGCAGGAATCTTGAAGACATGCCGACCGCCCTGCGTGCTGCGGTAGCGCACGAAAAGGGAGGTATCGGTGGAGCGCTTGCCCACATGCACTTCTGTATTGACGCCATCGATGGCGAGCGTGTCGCCCGGCGCTGGCGCGGGACGGGTGACAGCCAGAACCAGTTGTTCTTCAGCTCGTGGATGAAATTCGTACGTCCAATTCCCCGATTCGAATTCGAGTGGCAGCACGGCCGGAGTTCCGTCAAAGCGTACGTTCCACTCCGGGCTCACATCGAATTGCCAGATTTCTGCGCGCGCCGCGTCGGGTGAGTTCTTCAGCGCGAGTTTTTCGGCGCGCGCGAGACCTGAGATCCATGTCACGGCCGCCACACCCGCGGGCATCGCCACCAAAACGCTCCGTTCCGCACTGACTTCCATGCCCTCGGTCAGCACTGATTCCCCATCGAGCAGGGGAATCTTGACCGTGAACGCGCCCCTCTCCGGGGCGAGGCGCTCGACGGTCGTATTGATCGTCCAATCGAGACCCAAGGAAACGCGACGCGTCACGCGGACAAAGGGCGCGAACTGAATCGAGGTTTCCACACGCGCCGAACGACCCGCGCTCGCCTTGCGCACCAACTCGAGCGAGTTTGTCAGCAGGCGTTCATCGCTCAGCCCAGATATTTCCCAGCCGTCCACTCTGGCCCGCACCGTGCGCGGCTGCCGCGGGAACACGATCTGCACGCTTTCCGCCGCGATGATCCGGCCGCCGAGCCGCACCTCGTGAGCGCCGGCTCGCAGCGGCACCCAGAGTTGTTGCGCGTCGTCGCGAAACAACATTCCGTTCGGTTGACCGTCGACGCTGATCGTTTCCGGCTCCCACCGGCCGGTCGCCGAGGGCACGGGCACTGCCACCGCCGTCAACGCACTGACGTCGAGCGTGATCTCAAGCAGGTCGGGCGTGACGCTGACCTCTGCGGCGGTGATTTCGGCGCAGGCGGGTGCGCATTCGGGAGCGCGAGTGAGACGTGACTTCAGTTCGTTGAGCAGATCGGCACTCGGGATCTCCGCACGCGCGGAAAAAGCCACGCCGAAGAGCGCGATGGCAATCACCGCAGAGGCGGCCGATGGTCCCGAAGCGCGGCAGGCGTGGCCAGCTGCGCGGCCAGCCGAAACCGAAGCGCGCCAGGACCGCCAGCAACGCTGCCAGCAGAGCGATGCCCGTCAATCGCCAGAGTGAGAGCCAGAAAGGCGTGGCGATCACGAAGCGCAGCTTTTGTCCTGCATCGACCGGGCCCGACCAGGAGTACGGGTGGGTCAGGAACTGCCATTCCGGAATCCCCGGACCGGCCTGCAGCAGCGTGCCCGGCGCGTAGCGCTGCGCCACCGATGACACCCTGTTTGCAGTCACCATCACCTTGTCGAATCGCGCCGCCACCCCTCGCTCCATCATGGGCGCGCTCTGTTTGAGCTCTTCGCTCGCAACTGATGCTGGGGGTGGCGCGTTCGCCGGAACCTCGAGCCGGGTAGCCCTGGGGGCAGGCGGCGCTTCGGGCGCGCTGTACTCTGCGCCATCCAATTGCGGATAGATCGCGAGGCGCGCCTGGCTCACTGCGAACGGGACCAGGGCGATCAGCAGGACGGCGGCGCTCACGGCACGATAGGCAGACGCGAGTCGTCGCAGCCGCCCTTCCGGCGCCTCGCGCGCAAGCACGAGTGCGATGAGGAAGTTCACCCACAGCCAGATCATTCCGTTGCTGTCGTGATGCGTCAGCGCGAGCCCGGCGAGCGCGAGCAACCCGATACGCCAGCCAAGCAATCGGGCAACCGCCAGACTCGCGATCAGCACCAGGAACATATCGAGCAGGCGCCAGCGCTCGATCCACGCGTCGGGCGCGCTGTCAGCACCGAGCGCTGCGACCAGGCGATGACCTGGTGGCACGTGCAATATCCCGCGCACACCGGTGAAGCGGCTCTGCCATCCCGTTGCAGGCATCGCGGAGCCTGCATCGATACGACTTACTGTTTGCACCTGCACCTCGGGCGCGCGCAATTCGATTCCGGTCGCGCCCTCGGCGGCACTCTTGGTCACAAGCAGGTTCTGATCAGCAACTCGCGCACTCAACAAGCGATACGGTTCGACCATGTCGAGGCGCCAGCCCTCGCGCATCTGGCCGCCGATCGAGTCCACGGCTGTGAAGCCATCGTGGCTGAAGTCGAGCCACAACTCGCGCGCGAGCGTCAGTTGATTGTCATCGCTCGCCGACAATCCGCGACTGCGCTCGACGACCTTGAGCTCGGTGTCGCGCGTGACGCGATAGCCCGGGAACCCGCGCCAATCGTCGGGAACATTGGCTTGGCCGGGATCGATGGGTTCGGCGCCTTCAATCGCTGCGACACGCAGGCGATCGACGCTCTGAAAGCTCCAGATCTCATCGGCCGGCCACGGCCCTTCGCCCGCAGGCCGCCGCAGTGCCTCGACAATCCCTGTACCTCGCGCGCCGAGCCGGATCTCCCAGCTTCCGGTTCGCACTTGCACGCGCAGCCGGCCATCTGGTTCAAGCCTCGCCGGTAGGCCAGTGCTCAAGCTGGTGGGGACAAAGCCAGTCGGCAGAACCGGCGCCAGCAGTTCCTCGCGCGCCTCGCCGGCCGCCTGGATGCGAATCACTGTGGTCAGCAGGGCGGGGATGTCGTCGTCGAGCAGCCGATAGACCTGCAGCTCGAGCTGCTGTTGCTCAACGGGGCCGCGCCGCTTGCCAAGCCACACGGTGTTGGCGGCTCGCTCGGGTTGAGCGATCGCCTGCCCATCGAGGGTCAGCGCAATGATTCCCGCCTGCGCCGGCACCGCCAGCGACTCGGGCTGGCGCGCCCATCTGAAGGTTCCGCTGACCAGATGCGTGCCCGCAGTCAACCGGATCTGTGGCGTGCCGTTGCGCGCCACGAGGATGGCTCGCGCACCGTCGAGCTGCACATCCCGCGGCCAGTGTTCGAGATCGCCGGGCAAGCTGATCCAGGTCTCGGCGAACAGTTCCCACCGTTGCGCGAAAAGCCCGCCATGAGCGTCCAGATCGAGGACCAGCCGTTCGGGCCACTCGCATTGATACACTCGCGCATCGCTGGTTTGAGCGCCACTGACAAACGGGCAGCGGCGAAATTCCTCGCCCTGCAGCACCCAGCCTTGCCAGGGTTGCAGATCGGGCGGCACGGCGATGTCGGCCGCGAACAGTCGCGCCGAGATCGCCAGGAGCAAGATCGTCGTCCAGGAACGCACGCGATTTGGCATGAAGTGTTCCTCTTGCGCGCGCCTGGCGCGACGCTGTCAGGCAGGATCTGAACCGGTAACCACGATCACTGTCAACGCGAACGGGTATTGCACAGGGTTTAACATCATCCGCCATGAGTACCGGACGCAATCCCCAGGCCGAACAGATGGCCGACGAATCGATGGTGCGCAACCTCGCGGCTCAGGCGAGCGCCATCTGGCCACAGGAGGAGCCACTCCTGGCGCGCTACGCGCTGCGAGCCGATGCCCGGATCGCCGATATCGGCTGCGGTAGCGGCGAAATCACCGCACGACTCGCCGCCCTGTTTCCCGGCGCGCATATCGTCGGCATCGACATCCTGGAAGGGTCCATCGCCTACGCGCGCAAGCGCTACGCTGCGCTTGCACCGCGGGTGCGCTTCGAACCCGGCGATGCCTTCGAACTGCAATTGCCCTCCGATGCGTTTGATCTCGTCACTTGCCGGCACATGACCCAGGCTATTCCGGACCCCGAGCGTGCGCTCGCCGAACTCAGGCGAATCTGCAAGCCCGGCGGCTGGTTGCATGTATTGAGCGAAGACTACGGAATGATGCATACGCCGGTCGGAACGCTGAACACCGATCGCCTCTGGCAGGGGGCAATCGAATTCGCGCACGTCACGGGCACCGACGCGCGCGTCGGACGACGGACTTACTCGCTATTGAAGGCACTGGACCTGACGGACCTGCGCGTCAACTACGTGATCGTCGACACTGTGCGCGTGCCGCGCGAGATCTTTGCCTCGATCATCGAGGCGTGGCGGGATGGATACACCGGAGCGATCGGCGACAACACGGCCCTCGGACGCAAGGAAACACGCGCCCTGTTCGATCAGGCGATCGCGGGCATCCGGGATCCCGACCAGTATTCGGTCTGGCACGTGCCCATCGTCAGCGGACGCAAACCCTAAGAGCAACCCGAGTTGACCGCTGTGGGCTTGGTTGGTTGATCATTCTCGGGCCTGTTCCTGGAAAGCAGTCCATTCGGATTGTTCTTCGACTGGCTATGATCGAGGCTTGATATACATCGGCTTAAGAAAGGCGCTGAACCGATGAAAAACAATTCCAATACGCTTGGCGCACGCTGCGTGCGAATCCTTTTTCTGTCTGGGTCACTCGCAATCGGAGTCGGAGCGCTTGCTCAGAAACCACCCGCCGCATCGGCGGACGTCCAGGCGCTTATCACCCGCCTGGACCTGCACGAAGCCGAGCGGCCCGTCAGTGAGAGCAAGGGCTGGCACAAGCCCAAGGTCGTGGTGGCGCGCGATCCGGGTGACGCCGCTCGTCGCGACGCGCTGCAGGCCGCAGCACCTGGCACCAAGCTGATATTCGCCGCTGACAATGCTGCCGCCGCAAGCGCCGCTGCCAACGCCGACGTGATCATCGGCCTCTGCACGCCCGAGATCCTGGCGCGGGCGAAACGGGTGCAGTGGATTCAAATGCTGAGTGCCGGGGTCGAACGTTGCGTTGGCATTCCAGCCGTCGGCGAACGCGGTCTGCTGGTCACGAACATGCAGCGCGTGGCCGGGCCGGTGATGGCCGAGCACGTATTGGCGATGATGTTTGCGCTGGCGCGCGACCTGCCGGCCTACATCAGCGCTCAGGGTAGTGGTCGTTGGGAGCGGGAGCCTCGCGGGGCGCTTCG
Source organism: uncultured Gammaproteobacteria bacterium (assembly GCA_963724625.1). Classification (GTDB taxonomy): domain Bacteria; phylum Pseudomonadota; class Gammaproteobacteria; order Steroidobacterales; family Steroidobacteraceae; genus DATBVX01. The sequence goes on from CAVRVO010000004.1 coordinate 95,056, forward strand.
CGCCGTCTCGCTCGAAGGAAAGACCGTGCTGATCGCCGGCCTCGGCGGCATCGGAGTGGAAGTCGCACAGCGCGCGCACGCAATCGGGATGCGCGTAATCGCGACGCGCGCCAGCGGCCGCGAAGGTCCGGACTTCGTCGGCTACGTCGGCCTGCCTGACGAGATGCTGAAGCTGCTGCCCGAGGCGGACGTCGTGGTAGACACGCTGCCGCTCACCGAACAGACGCGACAGACTTTCGATGCGCGCTCATTCGCGGCCATGAAGTCTGGCGCGTTCTTCATCAATGTCGGACGTGGAGGCACGGTTGTCACCGCCGACCTCGTCAATGCGCTCAAGGAGAATCACCTGGGCGGCGCGGGTCTCGACGTGACGGATCCCGAACCATTGCCGCAGGATCATCCGCTATGGCACCTGCCCAACGTCATCATCACACCGCATGTTTCAGCGGAATCTGAATTCGAAGAGAACCGGCACTGGCAAATCGCATGCGAAAATCTGCGCCGCTATGCGGCTGGCGAGCGCATGTTATCGGTGGTGGACGTCAAGCGCGGCTACTGAAGCACCGAGTCAGTCCTCCAGATCGGGCTCGATAAAACACCAGCCCACTTCCGGAAAGCGCTCCTTGATGCGCCGCTCGAGGGCATTGATGCTCGCCACCGCCGCCTCGATGCTGATGCCGGGGCGCATGCGGATCTTCGCCGCCAGCATCACCTGCGGGCCAATCTGCTGCGTAATAGAGTTGAACAGGCCGTGGATCTCAGGGTCGCGACGAATGAGGTCGGCGATTGCTTCCTGAACATCGTCCTCCGCGGAGGTGCCCACCAGCAGGCGCTTGATCCGGATCGCGATGAAGGCCGAGATGGCGATCAGCACGACGCCCACGGCGATGGACCCGGCGGCATCGAAGCGGGTGTCGTCGGTCAGTGCCGCAATTGACACGAACACAAACGCGATAACGAGACCAACCAGCGCAGCGATGTCCTCGCCCAGCACGACCACCAGCTCCGCATTGCGCGTCTTGCGCACCCAATCCACCAGGGAACGCCCGCGACGCAGCTTGGCGATCTCGCGCAAGCAGCCCACCAGGCTGCCCGTCTCCAGCACGATCGACACGCCCAGCACGACCAGCGCCACCCACACCTGGTGCAACTCTTCGGGCGCATGCAGCTTGTGCCATCCCTCGTAGATGGAGAACAGTCCGCCCGCGCTGAACAGGAGGAGCGCGACGATGAAGCTCCAGAAGTACGTGAGGCGGCCGTGACCGAGAGGGTGCAGCGGGTCCGGAGGCCGCTGCGCCTGCTTTATGCCGAAGTACAGCAAGACCTGGTTGCCGCAATCGGCGAAGGAGTGAATGGCCTCGGCCATCATGCTGCCCGAGTGCGTGTACATGGCGGCGCCTGATTTCGTGATGGCGATGAAGAGGTTCGCCAGGAACGCGTACAGGATCGCTTTCGCGGATGAGCCGTGCTCGGACATTACTTCTGGGCCTCCAGTTCTTCGATGCTGCGTGGCCAGTCATCCTTCAGCAGCCGCGACAGCGAGCGATCGGCAAGGATGCGTCCAGCAGTCTGGCAGCGCGGGCAATAGTTGGTCTCGTTGGCGGCATAGCGTATCCGCTGGATCTCAGTTCCGCACACCGCGCATGACTTGCGGAAGCGTCCATGAACCGCGAAATCCTTGCGAAATGCTGTCACCCCCTCGGGAAAGTCGCCTCCGGACTCGGCCCGCAACCGGTCAGTCCATTCCCGCAGCACTTTGACACTCGCGGCGCGCAGGCGCTCAGCCTCCTCGTCGGACAAGCGCTGTGTGAGGGCGATGGGCGAGAGGCGCGCCGCATGCAGGATTTCGTCCGAATAGGCATTGCCGACGCCACTGAAGAGCTGCGGATCAGTGAGCGCGCGCTTGAGGGTGTGGTTCTCCGAGCGCAGGCGCAGCGCGAACTCCCCCGCGGGAGCATCGAGAATTTCCAGGCCTCGGCGCTCGTGTGATCGCAGCCCCTGCTCACCACGCACGACATGCAGTGATGCCCGTCGCTGGGTGCCCGCCTCGGTGAGGGTCAGTGTCCCGCTGTCGAACTCGAAAGTGGCGAGTGCGCGCCGCCTGGAACGGCGCTCTCCGCTCGCAAACCAGTGCAGGCGCCCGGCGATCATCAAGTGGATGACGAGCCACAGGTCATTCTCGAGGCCAAGCGCGATGCGCTTGCCGAGGCGCCTCACATCCCTGACACGATGGCCGAACGTTTCCGTCAGCGCTGGCTCCGCGCTTCTGAGAAGAAACGGACTCGCCAGACTCACGTGCTCGAGCGTACGGCTCTGCACGCGTGCAGCAAGCGCCTCGACATAAAGCGTGATGTCCGGCAGTTCCGGCACGGCTGAGAGATCCCCCTGCTTGTGCGTCTCCACGCTAAGCGGAATGCCGGTTCATTCTCCATTGCACCTTGGGGATGCGGCAACGGCAGGGTTGTGGTGCGATTGTGTTCTGATTTCCGGCGCACAAAAAAAAGCGCCGCGAGCGGGGGAAGCTTGATCGCGGCGCCAAGAGCGAACCACAGGGGTTCAGGGGGAAACTGTTTCAGGTCAAGCCACGCTCAACGCGAGCGGTATCTCCTCCATTTCGTAACCCATCACCTGACGGGTCATCGGATCGACGATCGGCTTGCCCTGACGAAAACATCCGGTACTTGCCACGCGCCGGGCGAGTGCAACACGTGCATCGACCTGCTCCAGCGCGAACTGTCCGTCAGCACGTCGTACCAGGAGCGTGGCGCAGTGCTCGGGATGCGCGAGATGTTCCTTCTCGCCCTCCGGCAGCAGCAGCGCGACGATTTCCGATTTACCGGTAGCCATAGGTGCTGACACGCTCAAGGACAAAGCAATCGCCATGCCAAGCGGCAATCGCCTTTAATATCAGTGGCTTGAACTGCGCACCGGGCTACCACAGCCCTGACGCAATTTGTCAGTTTCTGACGCGGGGACGCGCCGGGATTGTCAGTTGATGACCGGCTTCACACTGGGCGGCTGCACTCGCCGCGCAGTCAGGGCGCGCTGAAGACCTTCAGGGTGGAACGACGATGCACGCCTGGTTGTCCGCCTTCAGCGTGGCGCATACCTGGCGCGCGTTCGCTTCCGGAAGCATCCCGGCCTGCAATCTATACAGATGACCCGCGGGCGTCGTAGCGAGCTTCACAGACGGGGAGAGTCCGCCGAGCAGTTGCGGATACTCGGCCTGAAGGCGTCGCCATTCACCCATGGCCTGTTTATCGCCGCCCGAGAACGCGCCGAGCTGGATGCGATATGCGCCCGCATTGGAGGATGAGGTGCTTGCTGGCGTCGACGTCGAAGTCTTTGCAGCTGGCAATTGCAATCCTGCGGTGAGAGTCGCTCCCGCCTCAGCTGTGCTTTCGGAAGGAGTGTTCGAGGGTGTTTGTGCCAGCGCGAAATTGCCGAGGCGAATGCGTGCTTCGTCCGCCATGCGCCCTTGCGGATGCTGATTGATGAATTGCTGGTATGCATCCGCGGTATCAGTCTGCATCGCCTTCTGCCAGTCACTCGACTCCTGCAGCTCGCGCACGCGAGCCTGCGCCTGCGAGGCGAACTCACCGTCAGGATACGTCTGCAGGAAGTTCTGATAGGCCTCCAGCGTGTCCGCACGTCGTGCGGTTTCCCATTGCTGTTGCCGACTGCTGCATGCGGTCACCATGAGCGCCATTGCTACTATTAGCGTCATCAACGTCGCGCGACTCATGATTCCTCCAGTGACTCTTGAGGACCCGCGAATTGTACTCGTGGAATTCGGCCTTGCCGATGGCTCGTAAAGCTGGGGCTGGAGCGCGCGATGGTGAGGGGTTAGTCTTGCACCCGCGCTCTTTACTCTCGTGAGGAACCCATGGCCGAAGCACCCAGACGCCGCCTGCTCGACGACGTCGCCGGCTCGCCGACTTTTCTTGGTGAACGTTCGAAGTTCGTGGGTGACATCACCAACGCAGGCGCCTTTGTGCTCTGCGGACACATCAAGGGCGATGGCAATATCGAGGGCACCCTCAATCTCGCGGTCTCGGGCCACTGGGAGGGGCGCGTCCGCGCCAGGCAGGCCGTCGTCGCCGGCCATGTCACCGGCGATCTCGCAGTCGATGAAAAGCTCGAGGTCGGTCAGACGGCGGTAATTCGCGGCAGCGTCAGCGCGCGGACGATTGCCATCGCCAGGGGTGCGGTGGTCGACGGCGACATCACTGTCACCAGTGGCACGCCGATCGTGCGCTTCGAAGAAAAGCGTCACGAAACCTGAGACTCGGGCAGCTCTCAGTCGGTGATGTGAAACAGGCGTCCGTCGTACCCAACGACGTACAGCTCGCCGTCGTTCCCCTCACCGAAGGACGACATGTTGATGCCGGAATCAAAACCGCCCGTCATATCCATCGTGGGCGTCGTCGTGTTCGCAATGTTCCAGATCCTGCCGGAGCCGAAGTCGCCGAAGATGTAGCGGCCGGCGAGAGTTGGAAATGCTGCTCCCCGATAGACGTACCCGCCCGTGACTGTAGTGCCGACGCTTCGTCCATAGTCCGCGATCGGCGCCTGGAAGTTGGTAGCGGGCCCGCATGCGAGCCCCGTGTCGCGGGTGCCTTCGAAACAGCGCCAGCCGTAGTTGCCACCGAGCGTCACGCGATCGATTTCCTCTCGCGCATTCTGGCCGACATCGCCGACCCAGAGATCGCCGTTCTGCCGATCGAAGCTCCAGCGCCACGGGTTGCGAAATCCCAGGGCGAAAATCTCCGGGCAACTTGCTGTGCCGGTGCCCGTCGGACACGGTGCGTTGATCGCGAAAGGATTGTCGATCGGAATGCCGTAGAGCAATCCGCCGCCACCGACGTCGACATCGATGCGCAGCATCTTGCCGAGCAGCGTCGTGAGCAACTGTGCGTTGCCGATGTTGCCATGCTGATCGTTGCCACCGCCGCCATCGCCCGTGCCGACATACAGGAACCCGTCGCGACCGAAGCCGATGTTGCCACCGTTGTGGTTGTCCTCGGGCTTGTCGATGACCAGGATGATCCGCTCGGAAGCGGGGTCGAGCGTCAGGCCGCCGTCCGCCGTCATGAACTGCGACATCCGCGACACCAGGCCAGTGCTCGCTTCAGTGTGCGAATAGAAAAGGAACACGCGCGGATCCACCGGGAAATTCGGATGAAACGCCATACCGAGCAGCCCGGTTTCGCCGTTGAAGGTCACGCGGGCGGAAATGTCGACGAAGTTGCTCGCCGAGCTCACGTTCGGACTGTTGCTGAAGACGCGCACGCGTCCGCCCTGCTCCACCACGAACCAGCGGGTGCTATCTCCCGGTGCCTGCAGCATCGCCACGGGACTCGTCAGCGCAATTCCGGAGAACACGGGCTCGACGCCGACCGTCGGCGTAGTCGGGGGCAACGGGATCGGCGTGGGCATCCCGCCTCCGCCGTTGAACGATGCGCCGCCTCCGCACGCGCAGAGTAGAAGTGCGCCGCTCAAGACCGCGGTCCATTGAGTGCGCCGCAAGTTGGTCATCGGACGATCCTCGTGTAATGTCCGCGGCACCTCATCCTTGCACAGGACTGGCGTGATGAGAACGCGTGTGGCTGTCGGAATTGAGCGACAGGCACGCTCGCATTGAACAGAATGCCCGGCCCCCTCGCACATCGGCTCATTCACCTCATTGCACATCGCGGCAACGCGCGCGATTTTCCGGAAAACTCACTTCCAGCGCTGCGTTCCGCAGTAGAGCTCGGCGTGCGCTTTCTGGAGTTCGATGTGCATCTGTCCGCTGATGGCGTGCCCATCGTGATCCACGATCACGAGCTCACCCGTACCGCCGGTGTGCCAGGCTGCGTATTCGACTATCCAGCCGCCGAGCTCAGCCGAATCGAGGTCAACGAGACAGAACGCCTCCGCGGTCGCTTCACCGGTGTGCTGATTCCGACGCTCGCTGATGTCGTGGAGTTCCTTAAGGAGCGGCACGAGATCACGGCATTCGTCGAAATCAAGCGAGCAAGCCTGCGCCGCTTTGGACGCGAGCAGGTCGTCGCCCGCGTGCTGGACACCTTGAAGCCCGTGCGTTCACGCTGTGTCGTCATTTCCTTCGACCTTCCAGCCGTTCACATGGCACGCCAGCATGGCTCGTTCGCGATCGGTTGGGTGCTCGGCGAGTACGACGGCCACACGCGTCTGAAGTTCGAAGCGCTGAAGCCTGAATTCCTGTTCTGCGATCATGAAAAGCTGCCGCCTGGCATGGATCGGCTGTGGCTTGGCCCATGGCGCTGGGCCATCTACGAAGTCGAGACGCTGGAGGTGGCGCTCTCGCTGGCCGAGCGAGGCGCGGACTTCATCGAGACGATGGCGGTGGCGCCCATGATCCAGGCTTTTCGCGATCTGGCTGCGCGCAACACAGGCAAGGGACCGGATGAAGCACGTTGATGTCGTCGTGGTCGGCGGCGGCATTCACGGAGTTGGCGTTGCCCAGGCTGCAGCGGCCGCCGGGCATTCCGTGCTGCTGCTGGAGAAGACATCGCTGGCCGCGGGTACCTCGAGCCGCTCGAGCAAGCTGATACACGGCGGACTGCGCTATCTCGAGAGCGGCCAGTTTCACCTGGTGCGAGAAAGCCTGCGCGAACGACGCATTCTGCTTGCGATCGCGCCGGAGCTGGTGCAGCTCAAGCCTTTCATCCTGCCGCTGTATCGCGAGACACGCCGCCGTCCATGGCAACTGCGCGTGGGCCTGTCGATTTACGCATTGCTTGGAGGGCTTGGCCCTGAGACACGCTTCGGCACCGTACCGAGAAGCGAGTGGACGCAGCTCGACGGCCTGCAGACTCGTGGCCTGCGGACGGTGCTGCGCTACTTCGATGCGCAGACCGACGATGCCGCTCTGACGCGCGCAGTGATGCGATCGGCGCAAACGCTTGGGGCTGATGTGCTCGCCCCGGCGGAGTTCTTCGCGGCAGAACTGCGTGAGGATTCAGTGATCGTGCGTTACACGCACAACGGTGCACCGGCGGAGTGTGGCACGCGAGTATTGGTGAATGCTGCAGGCCCGTGGGTGAAGCGGGTCATGGAGCGCATTGCGCCGCGCGTGCCTTCGCCCACGATCGAGCTCGTGCAAGGTACGCATATCGTCGTGCGCGATACTCCCACCCAAGGGATCTATTACGTCGAAAGCCCGCGCGATGGGCGCGCGATCTTCGTCATGCCCTGGCGCGGCAACATGCTCGTTGGTACCACTGAGAGCCGCTTCCGCGGCGATCCCGAGACGGTGCATCCGTTGATGGCCGAGAAGCACTATCTCGTCGGCGTGCTGCGGCACTATTTCCCACGTCACGCACACCTGCAAGTGCGCGAGATCATCGATTCCTTCGCCGGCATTCGCGTGCTACCGGCCGGCGCCGGTCACGCCTTCCATCGTTCGCGTGAGACATTGTTGATCTCGGATCGAGCACATCATCCGCGCGTGCTTGGTATCTACGGTGGCAAGCTCACCGGATACCGCGCGACGGCTGAGCACGTCATGGAGCGCATCCGCGGTTCGTTGCCTGAGAAGAGAGCGCGGGCGGACACGCGCACGCTCAGATTGCAGACCACGTGAGTGCCGCCGCCTTTAGCGCAGACGTGGCTAGGCGTTTGCGGCCTGGCGAAATGCCTGAAGAGCGTCCTGCAGAAACTCCGTGAGGTTGCGCGCCGGACGTCCGAGCAGGCGCGGAATGTCGTCCGTCACGTCCATCGGCAGCGCACCCGCTGCAGCGTAGTCCCAGTACTCGAGCAGCGCTTCGATCAAACGCGGTGACAGGCGACGCGCCTCGAGTGTGCCGCGCGCGCGCGGACTGCATACATCCACGTACGTGATGTGTCGCTCGAGCGCCGCCGAACACTGCTGCGCGATGCTGAAATAGTCGAGCGCTTCGGGACCGGTGAGTTCGAGCACTTGTGACGGCGCACCGTGCTCCATGACGTGCACGGCAACATCGGCAACGTCTCGCGCATCGACGAGCGGCCAACGCCCACCGCGCGCTGGCGCCTCGATCTTGCCGCTGCACGTAATCTGCACGGCCTGTTTCAGGAGCACCTGCATGCAAAGCGCCGGTCGCAAGACAGTGCGCTCCGGGAAGAGACTGGCAACGCGCAGCTCTGCTTCGCCGTGCCAGCGCAGTAGCCGCAGTCGCGATTGAGGGTCGGCACCGAGCGCGCTCACCTGGATGATGCGCGACACGCCGGCCGCCTTTGCCGCCTGTGCGATGGCGGCATGCGAATCGGCGGCTTCCGGACCCAACGGCGCGATGATCACAACGCCGGTAACGCCTTGCAGCGCAGTCGCCAGCAGATCAGGCTCGCCCGGACTGCCGACGATCACGTCTTCGCGCGCAAAACCTGCGGGTACCTGCGCAGCCTCTCGAACCATCAATCGCAGACGCTGTCCACGTGCCGCCCCAGCGGTTACCACTGCCTTACCTATGGTTCCGCTCGCGTGAGTCACCAGCCACATCGACAATCACTCCTGGCCATCGTGGGACGGAAGCGTAAATGCACCCTTGGCGGCAATAAACAGGCACGATCGAACTTCACTGATGACTCCCGCTCATCAATAATCGGTACCAGGAGGCACCCCGTTCGTGGACAACCTGGGCGACATCGTGACGTACGTGCGCGTCGTGGCATCGGGCAGTTTTGTGGCCGCCGCCAACCAGCTCGGTGTCACCCCTTCCGCCGTCAGCAAGTCCGTGTCGCGCCTTGAAGAGAGTCTTGGCATCCGCCTGCTCAACCGTACGACGCGATCCCTTAGCCCTACTGACGTGGGAAGCGCATTCTACGCACGCTGCCAGGCGCTGATAACCCAGCTGCAGGATGCGGAAGCCGAGGTCGTGGAAACGCGCCAGCGGCCGCGCGGGCGGCTGCGAGTTGACATGCCGCTCACACTCGCGCGGGAATATGTGATCCCGGCGCTGCCGCGTTTCCTGGCGCAGTTTCCCGATGTGACGCTGCAGCTGAGTTTTTCGGACCGGTTCGTGGACATGGTGAACGAAGCCATCGACATCGCCGTGCGCGTCGGCGAGCTTACGGACTCGCGACTGGTCGCGCGCCGGCTGTGGAATCCCGACGTCGTTGCGATCGCATCCCCCGACTACCTGGCGCGCCGGGGGACGCCACAGGATCCGGATGATCTCAAGGATCACGACTGCATCCGGTTCTTCAATCCGAACACCGGCCGCGTCCTTGAATGGGCCATGATCCGCGACGGAGTCCTCAAGCAGGTATCCGTGAACGGACGTGTGCTGGTCGACAGCCCTGAGGCGCTGCTCGAAACCGCCCTGTCGGGCGCCGGAATTGCGCCGGTCATGGGGTTCATGAGCGAACGCCCCGTCGCTGCCGGATCACTTACGCGCGTGCTTCCGGAGTGGCGCTTCGCGCTCGAGCGCCCCGTCTCCGCGTTGTTCGTGAAGGATCGTCATCCAACGCCCAAGGTGCAGGCATTCCTCGACTTTCTCGTCACTCTGTTCCCTGGAAATCAGCGTGGACTGCGAGCCCGGTGATTCCTGATCCCCAGGCACCAGTGAAGTTCGGCCGCGCGCTTGTTCACGTTCTGTTCACCCCCTAATCTGCGTATCCCTCGGCGACCACCTAGACGGTCGCCGTTGTTGAGGGATACTCGTCATGCGTACACAGACCACCCCGACGGCCACGCGGTTAAGCCCGCGTTTGCGCACGTTCCTGCCCCCGATCGGCTCACTCATCCTGATTGCTGCATTGCTCACCGGATGCCAGCCACAGGCGGCACCGTCTGCGCCTGCCCCGCAGGTGAACGTCGCCAAGGTCATCGAGCGCAAAGTCAACGACTGGGACGAATTCACTGGACGCATCCAGGCGATCGATAGCGTCGAGATTCGCCCGCGCGTCTCCGGCTACATCGAGCGCATCGCCTTCACCGAAGGTGGCAGCGTCAAGAAGGGCGACCTGCTCTTCGTCATCGACCCGCGGCCGTATCGCGCCGAGCTGCAGCGTGCACAGGCAGATGCCGCCGGAGCCAAGACCCGCGCCGAGCTGGCGCGCAACGAAGTGGCGCGCGCGGAGCGGTTGCTCAGCGCGCGCGCGATATCGCAGGAGGAGTACGACGAACGCGTGAATCGAGCGCACGAGACGGGCTCGGCCGTCGAGGCCGCAGCGGCGGCAGTCGAAGTCGCACGTCTCAACCTCGAGTTTACGCAGGTCGTTTCACCGATAGACGGGCGGGTAGGCAAGGCCGAGGTGACGCCCGGAAATCTTGTAGGTAGCGGCGAACGGGCGACGCTCCTGACCACCGTCGTTTCAATCGACCCGGTGTACGTCGAGTTCACGGGCGACGAACAGGTCTATCTCAAGTACAACGCAATGTCCAAGAGCGGCGAGCGCGCCAGCTCGCGGGATGAGCCGAACCCTGTCTGGATGGGCCTGGCGAACGAAACCGGATTTCCGCATCCCGGCCACATGACCTTCGTCGACAATCAGCTGGATCCGGCGACTGGGACGATCCGCGGCCGCGCGATCTTCCGCAACCCGGACGGCCTGTTCACCCCCGGCCTGTTTGCGCGCATCAAGCTGCTCGGCAGCGGACAGTACAACGCAATCCTCATCAACGACCGCGCGGTCGCCACCGATCAGAACCAGAAGTTTGTGCTCGTGCTCGGCGAGGACAAGACCCTGAGCTATCGGCCCGTCAAGATCGGTCGCACCGTGCAGGGCCTGCGCGTCGTGCTCGATGGACTGAAGCCTGGCGAAACCATCGTCGTGAACGGCATTCAGCGCGTGCGCCCGGGCATGTCGGTCTCACCGCAGACCGTGCCGATGGACGAGGACGTACCGCCCGCTGCGCGGCTGCCAGAAGTCGGCACCACGCAAGTCTCGTGATGCAGCCATGAAGTTCGCGCAATTTTTCATCGACCGCCCGATTTTCGCCGCGGTCCTCTCGGCGATCGTGTTCATCACCGGCGCGATCGCCGTGTGGAACCTGCCGGTCAGCCAATATCCGGAAGTCGTACCCCCCTCGGTGGTGGTGCGCGCGACGTATCCGGGCGCCAACCCGAAGGTGATCGCCGAGACGGTCGCGGCGCCGCTCGAGCAGGAAATCAACGGCGTCGAGAACATGCTCTACATGTCCTCGCAGTCGACCACCGACGGCTTGATGACGCTGACCGTGACCTTCAAGGTCGGCACCAACATCGACACCGCGCAGGTGCAGGTGCAGAACCGGGTGTCGCAGGCGCTGCCGCGGCTGCCCGAGGACGTGCGCCGCTTCGGCGTCGACGACGCATCAAGAGCTCGCCCGACCTGCTGATGGTCGTGCACCTGTATTCGCCCGACAACCGCTACGACATGGTGTACCTGCGCAACTACGCGGTGCTGCAGGTGCGCGATCAGCTCGCCAGGCTTCCGGGCGTCGGCGAGGTACGCGTGTTCGGTGCCGGCGACTATTCGATGCGCGTGTGGCTCGACCCGCAGAAGGTCTCATCGCGTGATCTCACGGCCGGCGACGTCGTGCGTGCGATTCGCGAGCAGAACGTGCAGGTCGCCGCCGGCGTGCTCGGCGCGCAGCCTGCACCGCCGGGAGTCGAGTATCAGCTCAGCGTCAACGCGACCGGGCGGCTGGTCAATGAAGAGGAATTCGGCAACATCATCATCAAGTCCGCGCCCGACGGGTCGGTGACACGGCTCAGGGACGTGGCGCGCATCGAGCTCGGCGCGGGACAGTATTCACTGCGCAGCCTCCTCAACAACAAGGCGGCGGTCGCGATTCCGATTGCGCTCAAGCCCGGCGCGAACGCGCTCGACCTCGCCAGTGCCGTGCGCGCAAGCATGAAGGAGATCAGCAAGACTTTCCCCGATGGCGTGAGCTACCAGATCGTCTACGACACCACCATCTTCGTGCGCGAGTCGATCATCGCGGTCATCGAGACACTGCTGGAAGCGATCGCGCTGGTCGTGATCGTGGTCGTGCTGTTCCTGCAGACCTGGCGCGCTTCGATCATCCCGCTGCTGGCGGTGCCGATCTCGATCGTCGGCACCTTCGGCCTGATGCTCGCGTTCGGATTTTCGATCAACAACCTGTCGCTGTTCGGGCTGGTGCTCGCCATCGGCATCGTGGTGGACGATGCGATCGTGGTGGTGGAAAACGTCGAGCGCAATATCGAGCGGGGCTTGAGTCCGCGCGACGCGGCGTATCGCGCCATGGAGGAAGTCAGCGGCCCGATCATCGCGATCGCGCTGGTGCTGTGCGCGGTGTTCGTGCCGATCGCGTTCATATCGGGACTGACCGGCCAGTTCTACAAGCAGTTCGCTCTCACGATCGCGATCTCGACCGTGATCTCGGCGTTCAACTCGCTCACCCTGAGCCCGGCGCTCTGCGCGGTGCTCCTCAAGTCCCGTGACGCCAAGCCCGATATCGCCACGCGCATCATCGATCGGCTGTTCGGCTGGGTGTTCCGGCCCTTCAATCGCTTCTTTCATCGTTCCTCGGAGCGCTATGGCAAAGGCGTCGCCGGCGTCATTGGCCGCAAGGGTGCGGTTGCCATTGTGTATGCAGCTCTCCTCGGAGTGACCTGGTTCATGTTCCGGGTCGTGCCACCGGGCTTCATCCCGACGCAGGACAAGCTGTACCTGATCGCGTTCGCGCAGCTTCCCGATGCCGCTTCGCTCGATCGCACCGAGGATGTGATCCGGCGCATGTCCGACATCGGGCTGAAGAATCCCGGAGTCCAGGGCGCGGTTGCCTTCCCGGGTCTGTCCATCAAGGGATTCACCAACAGCTCCAACGCCGGGATCGTGTTCTTTCCTTTGAAGCCGTTCGATGAGCGCAAGGGCAAGGCTCTGAGCGGCCCGGGCATCGCGCAGGCTCTCAGCCAGCAGTTCGCCGGCATCCAGGATGCGTACATCGGCGTGTTTCCGCCGCCACCTGTGGCCGGCCTCGGCACCCTGGGCGGGTTCGCGCTGCAGATCGAGGATCGCGCCAATCTGGGTTATGACGAGCTGTACGCTGCATTGCAGGGAGCGCTGGCGAAGGTCTATCAGACGCCGCAGCTCGCGGGAGTCTTCTCGAGCTACACCATCAACGTGCCGCAGATCACCGCAGACGTCGATCGCGTGCGCACCAAGGAGCAAGGCGTCGCACTCACCGATGTCTTCGAAGCGATGCAGGTGTACCTGGGGTCGCTCTACGTGAATGACTTCAATCGCTTCGGACGCACTTACCAGGTCATTGCCCAGGCGGACGCCCAGTATCGCGCGCGGCCAGAGGACATCCGGCAGCTCAAGACGCGCAACAGCCAGGGAGAGATGGTGCCCCTGGGCTCGCTGGTGACGATCAGCCAGACGAATGGGCCCGATCGCGTGCTGCGTTACAACGGCTACCTCGCTGCCGATATGAACGGCGGCCCCGCGCCCGGCTTCAGCAGCGGCCAGGCGCTGCAAGCCATCGCCAAGGTTCTCAACGAAACCCTGCCGAATGGCGTCAAGTTCGAGTGGACCGACCTCACTTACCAGGAAACGTCTGCGGGCAACACCACTGTGTTCGTGTTCCCGCTTTGCGTGCTGTTTGTGTTCCTGGTGCTGGCTGCACTCTATGAAAGCTGGTCGCTGCCGCTCGCGATCATCCTGATCGTGCCGATGTGCCTGTTGTCGGCGCTCGCTGGCGTGAAGCTCACTGGCGGCGACAACAACATTTTCACGCAGATCGCACTCTTCGTGCTGGTGGGCCTCGCCTGCAAGAACGCAATCCTGATCGTCGAGTTCGCCAAGGTGCGTCAGGACCAGGGCCTCACGCCGGAAGCAGCGGCCATCGAAGCCGCGGGCCTGCGACTGCGTCCGATCCTGATGACCTCACTCGCCTTCATCATGGGCGTGGTGCCGTTGGCGATTGCCACGGGCGCGGGAGCCGAAATGCGCCGGGCGATTGGGATCGCGGTGTTCTCCGGGATGCTCGGGGTCACGCTCTTCGGCCTGTTCCTGACGCCGGTGTTCTACGTGATCGTGCAGCGGCTGGCGATGCGCATGAGCGCACCACGGAACCCCGCGCCCATCGCGGCGATTCCGGGAGGCGAACATGCGTAAGATCGCAGTGGCGCTCATGACCGCTGCGCTCGCGGCTTGCGCTGTCGGCCCTTCATATGAGGAGCCCGACACACCCGTGCCAGGCGAATTCGTCGGAGCGGGCAACGCGACGTTTCCCGGGCAGCCGGTGGTAGCGCAGTTCTGGACAGTGTTCGGCGATGACGCACTCACGAGCCTGATACAGGACGCACTCAACGCCAATCACGACCTGCGAATCGCGGCAGCGCGCCTGAACGAAGCACGCGCGCTGCGTCTTGGGGCCGCTTCGGACTTCTTCCCAGTCGTCAACGTGAACGGGCTGCAGGCAAAAACACGCGTGAGCCCGACCGACCAGCCGGGAGTTGCCGCGAACCAGCGGCACTTCGACTACTACGAGGCAGGGTTCGACGCGACCTGGGAGATCGATATCTTCGGGGGCGTGCGCCGCGGTTATGAAGCGAGCCGCGCCACCGTCGACAGCACCATCGCCTCGCTTGATGACAGCTTCGTCACCGTGACGAGCGAGGTTGCTCGCAACTACTTCGAGCTGAGGGGTTTGCAGGGGCGCTACGAGGTGGCGAAGCGCAATGCCGACGTGCAGCGCAGCTCCCGCGACCTGACGCAGCAGCGCCTGGACGCCGGCCGCGGCACTGAATTGGACGTTGCGCGCGCACAAGCACAACTCTCGACCACCCTGGCTACGCTTCCGCAGCTCGAGGCGGCAATCGCTCGCACGCGTTATCGGCTCGCTGTGCTGACCGCACATCAGCCCGGTACGGCCGACGAACGCCTCGAGCCGCGACCAATGCCTGTGATACCGGAATTCACACCAGTCGGTGAGCCGACGGATTGGCTACGCCGGCGGCCGGATGTGCGTGTAGCCGAGCGCAATCTCGCGGCCTCAACGGCGCTCATCGGCGTCGCAGTGTCCGACTTGTTTCCGAAAGTCTCGCTGAACGGGCGCTTTGGCTGGAACGGACTCGACCGCGATGCGATCGGCGACAACACAGCCGAGATCTATCACTACGGGCCTTCGATCTCCTGGGCCATACTCGACCTGGGGCACGTGCGCGCGAACATCAACGCCTCCCGCGCGAGCGCGGAGGGCGCGCTGGCGCGGTACGAACAGACGGTTCTGACGGCGCTGGAGGATACCGAAGGCGCACTCATCAACCACTCGACAGCTCGCGCCCGCGAGGCAGCGCTGGCGCAGGCGGCCGAAGCAAGCGGCGTAGCGACGCGTCTTGCGCGCCTGCGTTATGAAGAAGGTGTCTCGGACTTCCTGCAGGTACTCGACGCAGAACGCACTCAGCTCGAAGCCGAAGACCTGCTCGCCCAGAGCCGCTCTGACTCCGCTACCTCATTGGTCGCGGTGTACAAAGCACTCGGCGCCGGCTGGCAGCAGGTTCAATCACCCTACATGCCAGCCGGCCGCTGATCCCTCTTATTTCTGTGGGGGCTGGTCGCTCGGCGGTGTCGCCTGATCCGCCGGCGGCATATCGCTGCTGGGCGACTCGCTGGGTGCAGGCGCCTGCTCAGACTGCGGCTTGTCGGCCGGGGGTGGTGTCGGCGAACTCGACGGCTTGAATGCCGCGTCGAACTCGCCCTTGCTCAGGCTGCCATCAGCGTTCGAATCCGCGGTCTGAAAATTCGCAACCACCGTGGAATTGATCTGCGCTTCAGCCTGCGTGATGCGGCCGTCGTGGTCCGAATCGAATTGATCGAACACTGACGAGCCCGCGCCGGATGGAGGTGTCTGGGCAAATGCAGCCGTTGACAGCAAAGCCGCAAGCGCCAGGGTGAGGGGTCCTTTCATGTCATATCTCCTTTGGTGTCAGAAAAGTCTGACGGCCCCACGCCGCCAGAGTGGACGCAAAAGACGAGTGGTCGCCGCCAGGGGGTATGACGCCTTCCCTGCATCTGATGCACGCTTCGAATCAGAACGCGTCCGCGCACTGGCGTTCCACACAATTGCGTCGCCCACAGGAGACACTGCTTTTCAGAATACGAACGGGACCACGGCTCAAGTCGGTGGTTCATGCCTCACCCTTTCTTCTAAACTGGGAACGTGAATGAGCGTCTTTACCTGGCGCTGGATCAGGGCGGTCACGCGAGTCGCGCGATCATCTTCGATGCACAGGGCAACACGCGTGCTCAATCCTACGCACCAGTAGCCACGGTGCGCCCAGCGCCTGACCGGGCCGAGCACGATCCGGAACAGATCTGCGAATCGCTGCGGCTCGCGATCGCCGATGCCTGCCAGAATGTCACGGGCTCGAGCGAAATCGTCGCTGGCGGTGTCGCGACGCAACGCTCGAGCATCGTATGCTGGGATCGCGTCAGCGGCGTCGCGCTCTCGCCGGTGATTTCGTGGCAGGACCGTCGCAACGCCGCCTTCGTCGCTCGGCTTGGCGCGCGTGAGCGCGAAATCCACCTCCGAACCGGGCTCGTCCTCTCTGCGCACTACGGCGCGAGCAAGCTGCGCTGGTGTCTCGACAACCTGCCGGAAGTCGCCGAAGCCGCGCGCGACGGCCAGCTCGCATTCGGGCCTCTGTCCAGTTTCCTACTGTTTCGATTGCTCGAGGAACGACCGCTGCTGGTCGACCCCGCCAATGCGTCGCGCACCCAGCTTTACGATCCAGCCACGCGCAACTGGTCAGCCGAACTGCTCGCGCTGTTCGGTATTGACGGCGCGTATCTGCCTGCACCGGTGAGCACCCGCCATGATTTCGGCACGCTGCGCATCCGCGAGCGAACAGTACCGCTGCGGGTCTGCACCGGGGATCAGTCGGCGGTGCCGTTCGCATTCGGTGCCACGCGTGTTGATTCGGCGTACATCAACATCGGCACCGGGGCCTTCGTTCAATGCCCGCTGAGCCAACCGATCATCGCCCCACCCTTGCTCACGAGCGTGATCTGGTCAGATGACCGGCGTGCGCTCTACACGCTCGAAGGCACAATCAACGGCGCCGGCAGCGCGCTCGACTGGTTCACCGACACCGAAGGCGTCGACGCGCACCGCATGTTTGGCGCGCTTGACCTCACCGCCGGTCGCGCATTGCACCCGCCACTGTTTCTGAATGGTGTCTCGGGCCTCGGCTCACCGTTCTGGGTGCCTGGTTTCGAATCGCGTTTTGTTGGCATTGGCTCGACCCAGGAGCGTTTCCTGGGCCTGCTCGAGAGCATCCTGTTTCTCGTGCGGGTCAATATTGACGAGATGCAGCAGGCCGGTGCGAAACTCGAACGGGTCGTCGTGACCGGCGGTCTCAGCGCCAGTGATTGGCTGTGCCAGCGCCTCGCCGAGATCCTCTCGCTGCCGGTCCAACGTTACGAGGAGCCTGAAGCCACCGCACGTGGGCTCGGCTTTCTCATCGCCGATCAACCTGCCGACTGGAAGGTTGGGAGCAAGGTGCAGCTGTTTGCGCCGACTGCGCAGCCGCAATTGCTCGACCGTTACTTCGCCTGGCTCAAGGAAATGAAGCGCGTGATGTGAACACCTGCCGGTCTGCGCCACTCGGCAAGTGTCAGCCGGGCTCGTCGAGCTCGTGAAGCACCTCCCCCGCGATCCAGCTATCACCGCGCAACCTCGGCATGAATCCGCAGTGACCGCCGAACCGGGTCGGCGTAACGCGCAGATTGGCGAGTCGCGGCAGTCGCGCGAGATCTCTGGAAGGAATCATGGGATCGTCGCTTGCGGCGATGATCCGACTGGGAGTTTCCAACGACTCGAGGACGCCGTGCACCAGTGCATAGCCCTTGAGGTAGGTCTTCAGATCCGGAAACTCGCTGTGATGGCGCACGAGGTAGTCGGTCATCGCCGTCAGGGTCCGATCGCGCAACAGCTCCTTGAAATCGTAGACATCGGGCCACGCGAGTTGCTTCTTGAGCAGGGAGCGGGTCCATTTCCAGATGAAATAATTGCGATAAATCGCAGAGCCGTTCTCCAGCGCCGCGAGCGTCACCTCCGGATCCAGAACCGGCGAGATTGCCACGATGCGATGCAGGTCGATTCCCGCTGCGCGAGCATGAGCGCCAACCCTGAGCGCGAAATTCCCTCCGAGTGAGAATCCCACCAGGCTGAGGCGTTGTGCCGGGTACAGGGATTGGATGCGCCGTACGGCTCCCACGACTTCCCTGATGCGACAGGAGTGAAACAAATCCCGGTTCAGATGATGAGTGGGTCCGTGATCGCGGAGATTGAGCCGCAGGACATCGAAGCCGCGGTCAAACAGGAGCTGGCCGAGCGAGAGCACATAAAGAGACTCCGCGCTGCCCTCCCAGCCATGATGCAGAACCACCAGGTGCCCTGCGGACGCACGTCCGCGTCGCTCCTGTGCGGAATGCAGGCCAAGCAGGCGAACGCCGTCGCCGCAATCGAGCACCTCATCCACGCTGCTCTGGAGCAACGTCACCGCGCGCCGCCTCACGGCCGGACGGCGGAACGGGAGACTGGCGAGAATCGACTGGAGGTGGGCGTTACGCAGCCAGGGACGCGGCGAGAATTCCGTCATGGAGCGGCTGGTTTGGGAGCGGTCGTAAACTCAACTCGGTTGTTTCGTGCCGCGATCTCGTTCCATTGCCCCGCCGTTACCCCTTCAATGGCGCTGGGATACGGCGCTACCACGCGCGTGTCCGCAGGTTCGTCATTCACTACCACGCTGATTGCGCCGCTCGTGCGCAGTCGCACGCTTGAAGCCAGATTGGCGAATGCGAGCGACTGCCGTTGTGCCGAATTCAATTGGCCGTCAAATGGATTGCCGACAAGGTCACACTTGGCCGCCGCAAGTTCCTCGGACGCGAGCGCGTAGCCTTCGGTCGCATTCCCCGACAGACAGAAGCGGCCGCGATACGCGCTTGCCTTTACGACGCCGGTGAATGACTGCTGGCCGAGGCGCGCCAGAAACTCGCGTAACGCATCCACGCGGCCGAGCGCTAAGGGCGGTTCGCCGTAAGGCACCGGTTCGATTCGCCAATCGCCGCTGGATGGTGGCGGAGGCGGAGATGGCACGGCCCCTGCTTCCAGCCCGCGCGATTTTTCCTGCGCTTCCTGAAACTCGCTGATCCGCTGTGTGGCGAGGGCAAGCTGCGAATTGGTCTGCTGCAACTGCGTGTTTTCTGCGGCCAGCGTGCGGTTGGTGGCGAGCGTCCGCAGATACAGCCCCGTAGAAACCACACCCGTCAGCAACGCAGCAAGTACGCCGGCAATCCACCAGTACGGCGGAGCCTGGGCGGGAGCGGGCGGAGGGTCCTGTGCCGTCGACTCATTGATCCAGTGGCGCACGTCTGACGTAATCCGATCGGCGAAGGAATCCAGTGTTGCCACTACGAACCGCCGCAGCTCCGCGTCGTGATTGCGAAGCGCGGCCTCGAGCTGCGGATGCCAGTCGGCCGGCACGAGGTCCGCGGCCTGAGGCGAAGGTGTCGGGTTCACGGCCACGAATGCCGGCGGCGTCGTATCGCGGCGGTCCGGCAGCAGATGCAGCTGATAGAGAACCTTCGAGACGTCGACCGGCTTCACCAGTTTCGGCAGCACGCCGACTGCGCCCAGCGCCCGCGCCTGGCCGACATACAACTCTCCTTCCTGGGAGGTGTACATCATGATCGGTATGGTGGCAGTGCGCGGATTGTTCTTGATGGCCTGCACGGCCTGAAAGCCGTCCATGCCCGGCATGAGATGGTCCATGAAGATCACGTCGGGACGATGGTGCGTCAGGTAAGCCATGGCGCTCTCGGCGGATTCCGCCGTGTCCACGTCAATGCTGTACTTCTGCAGCATCCGGCTCAACACGATGCGAGCCGAATTGGAATCGTCGACGATCAGTGCGCGCTTGGCCGACATCGGCCGGTCCTCTCGAGTTCAGCGGTGCGATCTTAGCGCGATTTTCGAACCTGTGATCCTGTTCACGCGCGCGAGGCCACCCGGAACGTAAACCGACCCTCGGACGTCGCGTTGTACACAGCGGGAGATTAGAGCTTTTCGCACGCCCCTATATAAGGAGCTTGAATATGTCCACTCATTCGTCGCTCAAACCCGCCTTGCTGACGGCCTCGGGCCTTCTCAGCCTGGTACTGTCGCTGGGCAGCGTCACAGCTGAGCCCCGGCCGGTGGATCATGCGCAGCGCCCGCACGCGCCGCGCGGCGATTGGAGCAGCCACACCGAGCGTCAGCGCACCGAAAACGGGCACACGGCGCAGACCACGTGGACTGGCAGCAACGGCAAGACCGCCACACGCGATGCCACGGTGGTGAACGACAAGGAGGCCAAGACGCGCACGCGGGATGTCTCCTACACCGGTCCAAACGGCAAGCAAAGCTCCGTGCACGACGTCACGCAGAAGACCGCCGACGGGTACACGCGTGATTCCACGTTGACGAATGCCGAGGGCCAGTCCGCGACGCGTAACGCGGTCGTCACGAACGACAAGGACAATGGCACCCGCACCCGCGATGTGACGTACACCGGCGTGAACGGCAAGACCTCGACGGCAAATACCGTCACGACCCGTACCGACACGGGTTATACGCGCGATACGACTATCACCGGCCCGAACGGTGGCAGTGGCACCCGCGAGTGGTCGTTGCCTGCGACAAGGCTGCGGGCCATTGCACCAAGGACGTCGCGGTGAACAGCAACTGAGAATTTCGAGGAATATGGCGTACCCCCACGCCACCTCGAGGCGCGCGGCGCGGAGATTGAAGATCCGCGCCGCTTTTTTTATGGCGAGGACGCCGCCAGTTCATCGAGTTCTGCCGCCAGTTTCATCAGCCTGCCCTGGATCGCCTTGCGCTGCTCGCCGCTCCAGGTCGCATCCAGTGAGGCCATGAGGTCGATGATGCGCGAACGGTTCGCCTCAAATGCCGACCGGTAGGCTTCGGTCCAGGTGGGTCTCGGATCCAGGAGCAGCGCACGTACAGATGCATCGCGCGCTTGCGCATCGCCTGTAGCACTCAACGCGCGCTGCAGTTGGTCGCGCCAGCGTGCGCGGCTTTCGAGCCACTCACAACCGGTGGGTCGCAAGTCCTTTGCTGCCGCCGCGACCAGCTCACGTTGCGAGTCATTGAGCGTGCCCGCCCAGTACTTCACCGCGCGAGTGATGCCTTTGATGCGCCGCTCGGTCTGCTTCGCCGACGGTGCGGTACATTCCTCGTCGCGCGAATCCTCGTCATCCTCGGCAAA
Source organism: uncultured Gammaproteobacteria bacterium (assembly GCA_963724625.1). Taxonomy (GTDB): domain Bacteria; phylum Pseudomonadota; class Gammaproteobacteria; order Steroidobacterales; family Steroidobacteraceae; genus DATBVX01. Next base: position 116,307 of record CAVRVO010000004.1, read on the forward strand.
GCTGGCCATCAGTTCATCGACCTGTGCCGGCGAGAGCGATTGCAGCCAGCGCGCCGCCTCGGGTGTGAGTTCACGGATGATGTCGACCCAGAATCCTTCGATCGTGTGCGCCGACCGCTCGATCTGCTCGCGCGTTACCGGCTGCGCAATCTCCGCCGACAAGCGAGCGCATGAAGGCACTGTAACGGCCGAGCTGGGAGCTGCGATGCCAGGCGGTGAGCGACGTGATGGCGCTCTTGAGTTCGACCTCCTGCGCTTCGTCGAGGCTCACCTGGCCGCTCAAATACCAGGGAATGAGAAAGTTCAGGCGGTTGTAGAGGAACTGCGCGGTGCAGCCGCCGATCAAGGTAAGGCACAGGAGCGCCAGCCACCCGGTTCGCAGGCCAACTCGGTGCGGGTTGACACGCTCATGTGGACTCATCGTTAATCGCTCTTGCATGCCCAGGGCAGCTCTGCACAGGTCTCTCGTACGCATTCTCACTCGCTCGCGTCTTCCGGCGACCTGTCTCCTCGCCGCATTTTGCCTGCTCATCACCCCGTCGCGCAGCCCCGCCATAGACGCGCTCACGCTCAACATCGGCGATGTACAGGGCCAGGGATGGAGCGCGAACGATGTAACGATTGCATTCGAGCTGGCTGGTGACGGAAAGACTGTGGCGCGCTTGCTCGCCAAGCGCATGGCCTTGCTGCCGGAGTTGGGCGTTGTGACGGACGTGACCGTTGAGTGCCAGAACCCGGTAGTGAAAGGCCCGCAGTACGGCTGTCAGGACGCCAGGGTCAATGGGCTGTTCGGTCGAGTAGGCCGCCAGCAGTTCATCGCCAATGCGAGCTACGACGCCACGCGCGGTACATTGGCTTTCTCGACACGTGGTCTGAAGATCGCGGGCGGCGCGGCGCGCATCAATGGCCGATGGCTGGATCCGGGATGGCAGGTCGAATTCCAGAGCGATTCCGCGCGGCTCGCGGAGCTGCGCAAGATCGCCGCGCCATGGTTCGACCTGCCCGCGGATCTCACGGTCGACGGACGCACCACGATGACGCTGCGCCTCAAGGGCGCAGCGAGTCTCAGCACTATCGAAGTCAATGGAAAGTTCTCCGACGTGACTGCGAACAATGGTGCCGGCACCATCGCCACTGACAAGCTCGCGTTCGCGCTCGATGCGACTCTCACCCCAGCAGGAAACGACTGGGGGATTCGCGCCAGGATCCAATCGAGCTCGGGCCAGGCCTACAGCGATCCGATCTTCCTCGACTTCGGCCAGAACGCCCTGGTAGCGAACGTCGAGGGCACCTGGTTCACCGACAGCGGGCTGATCCATTTCGCGCCGCTCGATGTCGAGCAGCAGGGCGTCGTGAGCGCAACCGTCACGGGCGACATCGACGTCAAAGGCGCAAGTCTGCTGCGCGATCTGCGTATCGAGCTGCGCTCGCTGCAATTCCCGGGCGCGTTCGCCGCCTTCATTCAACCGTTCCTGGTGGCGACGAACTTCAAGGACTTCACGACTTCCGGACGCGTCACAGGAACGGTCGAGCTCGATGCGGGACTCCCGGCCAAACTCGACCTGCGACTTGCCGATGTGACCTTTGACGACAACACCGACAGGTTCGAAATGCGTCAGCTCAATGGCCAGGTGGTGTGGATCTCGTCAGCGCGTCGCGCCGGTGTTGCTGGCGGTGATACCGAGAGGAGTTCGCACCTCGAATGGAAGAGCGCCGCGGTATACGGTCTCACTGGGGGTCCTGCGCAGATCGATTTCGCCACCTCGGGTGCCGACTTTCGCGTGCTCAAGCCGACCGTCCTGCCCGTGCTCGATGGCGGACTCAGCATTGCCTCGCTCAGCGTGCGCGACCTCGGCGAACCGCAAATGTCGTTACGCTTCGCAGCGGAGCTGCAGCCGATCAGCGTCGCCCTGTTGTCGAAGGCGTTCGGCTGGCCGGAATTCAGCGGTAAGCTCGAAGGCCGCATTCCCGAGGTGAGTCTCCAGGAGGACATGCTCTCGCTGGGCGGCGATCTGGAGATGTCTGCGTTCGGCGGGCAGATCGTCGTCAACGGCCTCAAGCTCAAGAATCCGCTCGGGATCTATCCGCGTCTCAACGCCAACATCAAGGCTCGCGGCCTGGATCTGCAAGCGGTCACCGGGACGTTCGAGTTCGGGGAAATCACCGGACGCCTCGACGCCGACATCGCAGGGCTGGAGCTGTTCCGCTGGGCCCCGATCAAGTTCGACGCCAGGCTCTACACGCCTGCCGGGTGACAAGTCGCGGCACCTGATCAGCCAACGCGCGGTGAAGAACCTCTCGAACATTGGTGGCAGCGGCGGGAGTGTCGCCGCCGTACTGCAGAGCGGGTTTCTGCGATTCTTTGAAAACTTTCGCTACTCGCGCCTGGGCCTTAGCTGCCGGCTGGACAATGAAACCTGCTTCATGGACGGCATCGAGCCACAGCAGGGTGATGCGTACTACATCGTCAAGGGCAGCGGCATCCCTCGCATCGACATCATCGGCAACGCTCACCGCGTCAACTGGAATCGCCTGGTAAGTCAGCTCAAGGCGATCAGCGAATCCAGCGGCCCGGTGGTCCAGTAGCCGGATGCAATCCACGTCCCTTTTCCATAAACTCATTCAGTCCGCATTCAGCGCACTGCGTAAGAATTGCCCGACAGCCTGCCCGATCGGCAGGCTGCGAATTCAAGGAGGCCCCATGCGCCGACTCGCCAATCTCAAGATCCTTGCGCTCATGAGCGTTCTCGTCGCCGCGTGCGTGACGATCAACGTGTACTTCCCGGCCGCCGCCGCCGAAAAGGCTGCCGACCGGATTATCGACGACGTCTGGGGTCCGCAAGGTCAGCCGGCTCCAAAGTCGACTGACAAGACCTCGCTCCTGGCTCCGGACGGGTTGCAACACCTGCTGTTCGCCGCGGCCGGGGCGGTACTGGATTTGGTCATCCCTGCAGCGCATGCGCAGGTCGATCTCGACGTCTCGACGCCGGAGATCCGCGCGATCACCGCATCGATGGAATCGCGTCATGCCCAGCTCGCCAAGTACTACAGCTCGGGCGCCGTCGGTCTCACCGAGGATGGCCTGGTCGAAGTGCGCGATCAGAATGCCATTCCGCTGCCGGAGCGCAACGCCGTCCGCCAGCTCGTCGCGGATGAAAATCGCGACCGTTCCGCGCTCTATACCCAGATCGCCAAGGCCAACGGGCACCCTGAGTGGGAGAAGGACATTCGCGAGACCTTCGCCAAGCGCTGGATCGCCAAGGCGCAAGGTGGCTGGTACTACAAGGCGGGCGGGGCCTGGAAGCAGAAGTAGCCCGAAGACTTTGAACGCCCTCTCCCGCCCGGGAGAGGGCTCACTCGCGGATCCCGACGCCGCGGTTCATCAGCACTACCGCGAGGGTGTAGAGAGCCACGGCAAACCCGATCATGATGGCGAACGCCAGCCTCACGTCGACGTCCGACACCCCAAGAAACCCGAAGCGAAACGCGTTCACCATGTAGAGAATCGGGTTCGCGTGCGACAGGGCCCCGGCCCATCCCGGGAGCAGCGAGATCGAGTAGAACACGCCACCAAAATAAGTGAGTGGTGTAAGGATGAAGGTCGGGAACCAGGAGATCTGGTCGAAGTTCTTGGCGAAGATCGCGTTGATGAAGCCGCCGAGGGAAAACACGATCGAGGTCAGCAGCGCGGCGGACATGATGATGAACGCGTGATGCACGTGCAGGTGCGTGAAAAACAGCGCCACGATCGTCACCACGACACCCACCAGCAATCCGCGCATGACACCGCCGCCGATGTAGCCGAGCACGATCAGCCAGTTCGGAAGTGGCGAGACCAGGAGCTCCTCGATGTGCTTGCCGAACCTCGCGCCGAAGAACGAGGACACCACGTTCGCGTACGAGTTGGTGATCACCGACATCATGATCAGCCCGGGCGCGATGTACTGCATGTAGTCGTAGCCGCCCATCTGCCCGATGCGCCGGCCGATGAGGCTCCCGAAGATGATGAAGTACAGGCTCGCGGTGACCGCGGGCGGCAGGATGGTCTGCGCCCAGATGCGCACGATGCGGCCGAACTCGCGCAGCAGGATGGTGCCGAACCCAATGCTGTCCGGCCTGACGCGCGACTCACTCATGACGCGCCCGATCCGTTGCCCTTCCCTTCCACGAGGCGCATGAAGAAGTCCTCGAGCCGGTTCACCTTGTTGCGCATGCTGAGCACTTCGATACCGGACGCCGACAGGCGCGCGAAGATTTCGTTGAGGTTCTGCTCGCGATCCACCTCGATCTCGAGCGTGTGATCGTCGGTGAGCTTCACTTCATAGCCGGGCAGATCGGGCAACGCTGCGATCGAATTGCGCAGGTTGAACACGAAGATCTCGGTCTGGAGCTTGCGGATCACGTTGCTCATCCGGTCGTGCTCGATGATCCGGCCCTCGTCGATGATCGCGATGTGACGGCAGAGGTTCTCAGCTTCCTCGAGATAGTGAGTCGTGAGGATGATGGTCGTCCCGCTGTTGTTGATCGCGCGCAGGAACTCCCACATCGAGCGGCGGATTTCGATGTCAACGCCGGCGGTCGGCTCATCGAGGATCAGCAAGCGTGGCTCGTGCACCAGCGCGCGAGCGATCATCAGGCGGCGCTTCATGCCGCCGGACAAGGCGCGCGCCATCGAACGGCGCTTCTCCCAGAGCTGAAGCTGCTTCAGATACTTTTCCGCCCGCTGGCGCGCGAGCGAGCGCGGCAGGCCATAAAAGCCCGCCTGGTTGACCACGATGGTCTCGACCGCTTCAAACTGGTTGAAGTTGATTTCCTGTGGCACGAGGCCGATGCAGGACTTGGCCACCTCCAGCTCGGCGTCGATGTCGTGCCCGAACACCGCTGCCGTGCCAGCCGTCTTGTTGACGAGCGAGGTGACGATGCCGATGGCAGTGGTCTTGCCGGCCCCGTTCGGGCCGAGCAATGCGAAGAAGTCGCCTTCCTCGACGTCGAGATTGATACCCTTGAGTGCCTGAACGCCGTTCTTGTAGGTCTTGGTGAGATTCTTGAGCGACAGCGCCAGCATAGAGATGAGGTGTAAGCGGGACGGCGGCGAAGATTAGCACATGACCATCATCCAGACCTTGCGCCGTGCACTCATCCTGGTTGCGATATTCAACGTCATCCAGATCGTTCTGCAGGCGCCGTATCTGCCTCCTGACGCTCGCGGTGCGCTTCAACGCGGCGGGCGTCCCCGTCGGCTTCAGCAGCGCGCAGACCTTCGCGACCATCAATCTCGTCATTATCGCCATTATTGTGATGGCCTTCCTGATACTGCCCGGCGCCATGGCGCGGCGGCGGCAGTTGCGCTGGCGGCTGCCGAACCGCGATTACTGGCTGGCGAACGAACGGCGCGAGAAGACCATCGAGTATCTGCAGCGCCAGTTCCTGTGGTACGGGATCATCACGCTGCTGCTGCTCATGGCAGTGTTTCAGCTCGTGGTCGAAGCAAACCGGCACACACCCGCACTGCTGGACAGCACGCGCCTCGTTTGGCTGCTGATCGGCTATACGGCCTTCATCATCGTATGGGGCTGGGCATTCTGGCGCAGATTCTCCAGGCCGCCGCCCGAGAAGAGCGACAACCCGTTCGGCTGAGTCACGTGCACTACGCGCCTGCTCGCGGACCTCACGGTGCTGGTGCATGCGGCCTTCATCCTGTTCGCAGTATGCGGTGGCCTGCTCGTACTGCGCTGGCCACGCACCGCCTGGCTGCACCTCCCCGCCGTGCTTTGGGCAGCATTCATCGAGTTCTCGGGCCGCATCTGCCCGCTTACGCCGCTCGAGAACCATTACCGCGAGCTGGCGGGTGAGAGCGGGTATTCCGGCGGTTTCATAGAGCACTACGTCCTGCCGGTGATCTATCCGGCCGGGCTTACGCGCGACATTCAGCTCTGGCTGGGACTCGGTGTTCTCGTCGTGAATATTGTGGCGTACGGAATCGTCATTCGGCGCGCGGTGAAACGCACGCCTCCCTGAGGCGAACCTACTGCTTTACGCCAGCCAGGTCCTTCAGCAGATCGCGCTTGGTGTAGTCCGCCGGGATCTCGAACATCGATGCCGGAACCGATTGGCTCTGCCAGGCTTTCACGATCCTCTCACCCGGATCGAGCGTGCCGCCGGAGTAGGCTCGCGCCGCAAGAGGGTATCCGTTGAGCTTCTGCCACAGCGCGAATTGCTCGCGCATCGAGTCGCCTGCTGCGCCAGGGCCTGCGAGTTCCGCCATCTGCTCGAAGAACCCCTGGTACTTCTGCATCAGTGCCTGGACCTCGGCGCCACCGGGAAGCGCCGCGAACGAGGCGACGCAATACTGCTCATCCAGAACACTGTCGCGAGTAATGTCCCAGACCTGGCAGGAGCGACTGTTGATGGTCTCCGTCTTGCCGGTGTCCTTCGCGTCCACCACGGGCTTCTTTGGCGTTGCCGAGCTTTGCTTGGCCAGCATCTCCTCGACGCCCGCGCGCTGCTCGGGCGGCAACTTCGCCAGCTCAGCCTGCGTCCTTTGTTCGCGCGCCTGTTTCAGGCGGGCGCTCAGTTGCTCCATGGTCGCCTTGTCCATGACGTGATAGCTCTTGCTGGAGCTGTCGACCCCATAGACGATCCCGTCCTTGAAGATCGATACTCCGTCGGGTCCCTCGATGCGCGCTTTGCCGTCCTGAACGTACCAGTTCTCTGCCGGTTCGCTCTTGCCGGTCTTCGAGTCGCGGTCCACCGTTTCTATGTGGACGCCGGCCTGCGCAACGCTTGCGATGATGTACAAGGCACAGAGTGAAAAGCGGGAGTTCATGTCCGCCTCCGAGTGACTTTCCGGGCCACGCGGCGCGCGATCGGCACGCCGCCGCGCGGTAGGGTATAGCAGGTCTGCGCAGCGGTCGAACTCGGCCCCAAAGCTACAAATTCGACCACACTATTGCGTCGGCGGATGACCGACGGCATCTGGGGGCACAGGTCCGCCACCACGCTGCAGCGACTCGCAGCACTGCCGCAAGTCCTCATCGCTGCTTGCAGCGCGCGCGCAAGTCACTCCGCTCCGGTCCGCCTGGATATCAGCCCATTCGGCATCGCCGGGACCAAAAACATCCTCAATCTCCTTGCCAACGCTCGCCATCCAGGCTTCCGTCCGGCTGCAGTAGCGCGCAATCAACCCAGCCGCGAGGCAATGCTTCATTTCATCGTTGATACCTACAGGCAGCTTGTCGTCACGAACGCGCTGCATGCACCCAAGGCTGGAATTGGCCGCACGCAGTCCCCCGCCGGCGAGTGGCACGCAGGCGCAGAGCGTGAGGCAAGCTGTGGCCAAGACTGCAACGTGCCAACCACGGCCGGGCTGTCTCATTGTGTGTCGGCCGTAAGCGTGGCGTCGCAAGAACAGGGTGGAGGGACGAGTCTCATTTCGCCAGATCTGCGAGTTCCGGCGAGCCTGAGTCGCAGTCTACAGGCCGGGTCCCGCCCTCCACGCGGCGTACGACGTAACAACGCGAGAAACTCAATCGCGGGTATGACCCCAGCGTCGCAAGGTGTGGGACTCCTGGTAGAGCTTCCCCCCATTCTGATTGGACACTGCCCGCTCAATCCCGCAGTGTATGCCGCGCGCTCGACTCGGGCGGGTTTGGCGCTGCCAGCTCCGCGGCCAGCATCTGCAAACCGAGGGTGCGCACTTCGCCCGCCTGATCCTCTCGGCCCACACTCCCGAGGAGACGCAGCCAGAACCACGCGCGATGTGGCCAGCGCGAGCTGATCAGCACGCCCGGCCGACGTCCGACTCGTTGCAACGTGTTGAGCGGCAGAGACGTGAATGCCACGATGCTCTGGTCCGGCATTCCCAGAACTATCTTTGCCGAAGACGGATTGGCGCGCACCAGATGCCACGCGAAGAAGAGTGCGAGCTCCGCGAATTCTCCTAGCCCGTCAACCGTATCCTCGTCGCGTTCATCCGGCGTCGCCTCGTGCACCTGCCGATTACCTGCTACGCCCAGCCAGTACGCACTATCGTTAAAGCGCGCCGTGAAGAGCGAGAACGGGCATCGAGCCATCTCCGCGCGTTGTTCCGGCGAAAGGCTCATGAGTCCGGCTCCGACCGGATCCGGCAGGCGTGAGGCCGCCGCGCTCAGTGGCCAGCGGTGCGGAGCCATCGCCAGCAGCGCGAGCCAGGTGCGATTGAGCTCGTGCAGCGGCTCCAGCACGCTCGCTGCAAGGATCGAACTGGTGAACCAATGGCGTGCATCGGCTGCGAAATGATCTCGTGTCTGCATCCCTGTCATGGGCACTCCTCGCGACTTTCAGCTGATTCTGGCCGAATTCTGCCTTGGCGGGCAGCTTTTTTTGTGGTTTATTTATACCAAATCTCAAGAGCTCATGGCGGGGAGATTCACGATGCGCGTCTCGGATGATCGCTATACCCGTGACCGGCTACGATTCGATCTGGCGTTGCGAATGATTCACCACGAAGCGCGCACCTGCACGATTCGTGCGTGGACCGGGCTCACCGACGATCGCATCCGTAAGCTCTACCGAACTTACCTGCAACAGCAGTTCGCGCGCGCTCCCAAGCGCCATCGCGGCAAGTCGCCGCGACAGATTGCGTACTTCCTGCGTTCCCCATCGGTGCAATTCGAAGCTACGACGCTCGCGAGCCTGTTCTCACTGCTCGGCCTCGTTTTCTCGACGTCCGACTCCCATCGCGCATTGCCGACGATGAATCTGGAGGCCTGCGACCTGTTTTGCGTTGCGTACGAGAGTTACCTGTCGTTGCATGCCGCACCGCGTATCTCCTTCGAGCATGCGGGATTCCTGTTGCTTGCCCTGCAGCGTCGCGATGAACTCAGGTTGCATGTGTGCTCCCTGTGCGGCGGTCTTGCCCTCGCCGATGCGCTTGCGTTGCCCGGTTCCGAATGCAAGGCGTGCGAGCAGCCCTCTGTGGCGAGGCGCCGTGGCCTCACAGACGCTTCGGGCCTGCCGCCCACGCATCGGGACTGGAGCCCCGCACTCTCGCCCCGTTGAGGCGCGGCGCCGCGCTCGCGCTTACAATGATGCGGTCGCCGCATCGTTGTCGCCGATGAGCTCACCCCCCAACCGCCCGAACATCTTTTCCGGCCCGTACCTGGATCGCAGCAGCCATTTGCGCGAACGCGAGGACTGGCTGCTTCAGGCCGGGCGCGACCCGCACGCCCAATTCGTTGCCGTGTGGCAGGCACACAATCTTCTGCGGCGCGGTGATGCTCTGGGTGCCGTTCTACTCGAGAGCTCGCATGTTGCCGTTCAGTCGGCAGATCCGGATCAACTCGTCTTCCTCGGCATGTTTCGCGGGCGCGCGAGTTTCCTGCTGGAGTTGCAAAGCGAAGCAGCTCCCGACCTGCATCCAGAGGGTGAGTTTCGCGAACTGCGCTGGTTCGGCGCCCTGTTGCCACGCGACGAGGCTGGGCTGCTGGCTTATGCGCGCGCGCTCACGTTGTGGCGACAACGGCATCGCTTCTGCGGCGTGTGCGGCGCGCGAACTCGTAATGCGCGTGGCGGGCATGTGCTCGTGTGCACCAATGATGCCTGCAAAGCCGAACAATTCCCGCGCATCGATCCCGCGATCATCGTGCTGGTGAGTGACGGGGCGCGCGCGCTGCTGGGTCGCCAGCCGAGCTGGCCGGCAGGACGCTACTCTACGGTCGCGGGTTTCGTGGAGCCCGGCGAGAGTCTCGAAGATGCGGTGCTGCGTGAAGTGCACGAAGAGACCGGCATCAGCGTGGACGATGTGCGCTATCACTCCTCTCAGCCGTGGCCGTTTCCGTCTTCCCTGATGCTCGGCTTCACCGCGCATGCGCTCACCAGCACGATCACGCTCCAGGATGGCGAGCTCGAGGATGCGCGCTGGTTCAGCCGCGAAGATATCGCCGCTGGCCTGATCGCGATGCCATCGAGTCAGTCGATCTCTTTCCGCCTCATCGAGGATTGGTACGACGCCGCCGCCCCGCGCCCACTGCGCGATACTCCCGGTGTGCGGCTTTAAGGGAGACCCCCACCCAGCCCGATAGACCCTGGGGACTGTATCCGCCCGGCCGCGGCGCGCCTATGATTCGCGGGGCCTCGGCGCCCAAAGCGCCCACAACCCCAGCAAAAGAAGTCTAAGGAGGTGCCTTATGCTCGAGCTACTTTCCCGCAACTGGTGGACCCTCGTGTTGCGTGGTATTGCCGCTATTGTTTTTGGCCTTCTCGCCTGGTTCAAACCCGGCATTACGCTCGCAGTACTCGTGCTCTTCTTCGGCGTCTACGTGCTCATCGACGGAGCGATCGCGCTGTTCGCGGCGTTTTCGAAGCGCGTGCCCGAGGACAGCCGCTGGCTTGTCGGCCTGCTTGGCGCACTCGGAGTCCTGATCGGGGTGCTCACGCTATGGAGACCAGCCGCCGCCGCAGTGGCGCTGCTCCTGTACATCGCTGCCTGGAGTCTGGTGATGGGTGTACTGCAGATCGTCGCCGCGATCCGGCTGCGCAAGGAAATCGAGGGCGAATTCTGGCTCGGCCTGGCGGGTGCGCTGTCGATCGCGTTGGCGGTGCTGATCCTCGTGTCACCAGGCGCCGGCGCCCTGTCGCTCATCTGGATAATCGCCGGATTTGCGGTCCTGTACGGCATCACCCTGCTCATGCTCGGTATCAAGGTGAAGAAGCTGCACCAAGCTGTCGCAGCACCTGCTCGCTGAAAAGGATTGTCCTAACGCCAAACGTCAGAGAGGAAGTGCAATGAAGTTCCGTATCCCGATGCTCTGTCAGCGTGGCACTCGGCGCGCTGGCTGGCTCTATCGTCACCGCGGCGCTGATACTCAACAGCGCCAGCGCCGCCGACAAAGAAGCGGCCGCGCCGCCGGCGATCCTCACGATCTACATCTCCGAGCACGGCAGCTCGGTCAAGGAAATCAACGACGCTCACAACAAGTACTACGCGCAAGGCTATCGATTCGCAGGAATGACTTCGCACAACGAGAACGGCGACCACAGAGGACTGTGGGTGACCTACGCACTCAAGGAGTGAACGTCGCAGCAGGCGCCGGGCCAGCAGACGCTTCGCGCGACCAGGCGTCCGTTCGCCAGAGTCGATCTAACCCGCCCGCTCGATACAGCGGGCGGGTTCACGGTCCTGCACGCGGCCTCCTACAATGCGGCCATGTGCCTGCTGGTTTTCGCCTGGAACGTTCACCCGCGTTATCGCCTGATCTTTGCCGGCAATCGGGACGAATTTCACGATCGGCCAGCCTCACCGATGGCCTGGTGGGCGGATCAGGCTGACATCCTCGCCGGGCGTGATCTGCAGGCCGGCGGGACCTGGCTCGGGGTGTCGCGCGAGGGCGCTTTCGGCGTCGTCACGAACTTTCGCGAGATGCAGCGCCCCACGCCCGGCATGCCTTCACGCGGAACCCTCATCACGCAATACCTCAACGCTGGCCAACCTGCGGCGCGTTTCCTCGCCGAGCTGGAGCCGCAAGCTGTGAGCTACGCTGGCTTCAACTTGCTGCTCGCCGATTCCACCGAAATGCACTATGCCTCCAATCGGTCCACACCATTCACGCGCGTATTGCCAGCGGGCGTGCATGGATTGAGCAATCACCTGCTCGACACCTCCTGGCCCAAGCTCGCGCGCACCCGCGAACGATTCGAAAGACTGATCGCGCTGCCTGAGCCGAACCCGGAAGATCTCCTGGCCACGTTGGGGGACCGGGAAACCGCAGCCGATCACCTCTTGCCGGACACCGGCATCGGTCTCGAATGGGAACGGCTGCTGTCGGCGCCGTTCATCATCGATGAGCGCTACGGCACCCGATGCTCGACCGTGGTCTGCATCGATCGCGATGGCTTGCTGCAGCTCAGGGAACGGCGCTTCGATCGCGGCGGTCGCATCACAGGTGAGGACGCGTTTGAATTTCACCCCTGATCGTTGCCAACCGCCGTCACGCGGAGTGAAGCGCCCTTGTAAAGTTCGGCCATGGCTCGCTGCACTCGTGCTCTGCGCAGCAGTGCCGCCAGCCCGCGCGAACATCGACCTCGATATCGAAGGCGTGGACCAGGAAATCCGCGACAACCTGCTCGTCGTGCTGAGCGTGCAGCGTTACCGCGAGCGCGATGACCTCGACCAGACCATGGTCGAGCGACTCAACGATCGGCTCGATGGCGAGGTACGCAGTGCCATGCGTCCGTTCGGGTACTACGCACCGACGGTTCAATCCTCTGTCGAGCAGCTGGAGAGCGGTCGCGACTGGCGCGTGCACCTTAAGATCGATCCGGGTCCGCCCGTAATCCTGCGCTCGGCCTTGGTCGCGGTCACTGGACCCGGCGAGAACGAGCAGATGTTCCGCGACATCCTCGCGAATACCGATCTCAAGCCGGGCCGTCGGCTGAGTCATGGCGCCTACGAACGACTTAAGGGAAATCTGCAGCGCACTGCCCTGAGCTCCGGTTACCTCGATGCGCGCTATCGCCGCAATGAATTGCTCGTAGACCCGAAGAAGCTGACCGCGGTAGCGATCCTCGACCTGCAGACCGGCGAGCGCTATCGCTTCGGTCCGACGACTATCGAGCAGGACGCCATCGACCCAAAGCTGGCCGCGCGCTACCTGAGGTACCACGAGGGCGACTTTTTCGATGCCAGCAAGCTCCTCACTACGCAGTTTGCGCTCGATGACACACTCTACTTCACCAATGTCGAAATCAGCCCCGGCGCCCGCGACACGCAGAGCTACACGGTGCCAATCAGCGTGCGGGCACAGACCGGCAAGCGCAACAAGTACACCGTGGCTTTCGGTTACGGGACCGACACACGCTTTCGGGGCACGCTCGCCTGGGACGATCGGCGCATCAACCGCAGCGGCCATCGTTCTCGCGTCGACCTCCTCGGCGCCTCCACGCAACAGAAGGTGCAGGCGCGCTACGTGATCCCGGTCGGGGATCCGGCGCTCGAAAGCTTCGGCCTGCAGTCCTCGTTCGGGCGTGAAGAACTGGCCGACCTCGACACGCGTACCTTCCAGTTCACGCCGAGCCTCACGCAGATCCGCGGTCGCTGGCAGCGGGTTCTCTTCACAACGCTGGAGAAGACCGAGACGCGCGCCCCGTCCGAACCAACGCAAACCGACACGCTCCTTGTTCCCGGTATCAGCTACGCGCTTCTGCCCGCGAGCTTCAGCGGCGCCGAACCCCTCACACTCGGTCGCGGCCTCTACGCCGAGCTCACCGGCTCGACCAGCGCTCTGGGCTCGGACGCGGACTTCCTGCAATTCCGCTTTCAGGATGAGAAAGTGTTCGATCTGTCGACCCGGTGGCATCTGCTACTTCGCGGTCAGCTCGGCCTGAGCGCGGTCGCCGATTTCTCCGAACTCCCGGGCTCGCGGCGCTTCTTTGCGGGCGGCGATCTCAGCGTGCGCGGCTTTGCACTCAACTCGTTGTCGCCTGTTGATGCAGAGGGCAACAAGACCGGCGGGCGGCATCTCATCGTCTTCAGCGTCGAGTTCGAGCGCGACCTGCCACGCAACCTCGGTATCGCCGTATTCTTCGACACGGGCAACGCTGTGAACAAGCTGGGCGATCCGCTCGAGTACTCAGTGGGCTTGGGGTTTCGCTGGCGAATTCCGGTCGTGACGCTGGGTATCGACATTGCGCAGGCACTGTCCGAGCCGCACATGAGCCCGCGCCTGCATCTGAACATCCAGCCGCGACTGTAAATGCGCCGTCGCACACTCATCATCATTGCGCTCGCGCTGCTCGTTTGCCTCAGCGTGCCCGCGCTTACCGTGTACTGGGTGTGCTACACGCAATCGGGGCTGCAGTGGCTGGCCGGGCGCGTCTCTGGGCTACGTACAGTGCGCATGGAGTTCAGCGGTCTCACCGGCCAACTCCGCGGTCCGATCCACATCGAACGTTTTGAGCTCGATCACGAGCGCGTGCACATCGTCGCCACCGGCATCAATGCCGACGTGCGCCTGCGCAGAGTCTTTCTGCAGACCATCGACGCCGACTACGTGAATATCGCCAGCCTTCAGATCCAGCTCAAGACACGCACCAGCCCTGAAAGCACGCGGCCGCCGCACTTCTTGCCGCAGTGGCTACGAGTAAACGCCCGCGCCGTTTCGGTCGGGAAGGCGACGCTGACGCTCGTGAGCGGTCGGCAACTCGAGGCCAGGGAAACCCGGGCGGCCGCGGTGCTGACCGGCGATCGGGTCAGGGTCAAACACGCGTCCGTAATCAGCGAGGGGTTGCTGCTCGCCGGCGACGCGATGCTCACCACCGGTCAACCACTGCGCCTGAAGGGCAAGATTGACTGGAGCTACAGCCCCGGCGATCAGCCGCGCTGGGCGGGCCAGTTGCAAGCGGATGGCGATCTGAATCGGTTGGTGGCCTCGGGCGCAGTAACTGAGCCCCTCAGCGCTACGTTCGACGCACGATTACTGGAGCTCACGCACGACTGGCATTGGGAAGCAACTGTCGAGGCGCGGGATTTCACCCTCAAGCCCTGGTCACCCAACTCGCCGGTGAACATTCCGTCCGCAAGGCTTGCCGGCCAGGGTGCGGGCGAGCGTCTGCAACTGGGCGGCACGCTGTTACCGAAGTTTCCCGAAACGGGCCCGCTCGAAATCAAGGTCACTGGGGCGTTCGCGCAGCGGACCCTGCATGCAGACGACCTTCAAGTGCTGATGAAATCGAGCCGCACCACTCTTTCGGCGTCGGGCGATATCGGTTTTCTTGGCGGCTGGCCGCAGTTGCATCTGAATGGGACCTGGACCGCCCTCCGTTATCCGTTCCTTGGCAAGGCGCTCGTTCAGAGCAAGCGCGGCCAGTTCACGCTCGACGGCAAGGTGCCCTACGAGTACAGCGTGAGCGCCGATGCGACCGGCTGGTCGAGAACCGCGACGTTCACGAGCCGCGGCTTGTTCGACAAGGACTCGATCACGTGGCACGAGCTTCGTGCGCAGTTGCTCGGTGGGCAGATCCAGTCGAACGGTTCGCTCGGATTCGGCGGCAAGGCGCCGTGGAAGATCAGCGCTGACGTCGACGGTATCGCACCAGAGCAGATCGACGCCCGCTTTCCCGGGCGCGTGGGATTCAAGCTCGATGCCGAGGGACGTGGCTTCGATCGCTCCGCCGACTTGGAGGTGCACTTGCGGGAGTTGCACGGCCGCCTGCGCGATCAGGCGCTCGCGGGCCACGCCCATGTGCGTCTCGTCAAAGAGACGCTCAAGGTGGATGACACTGATTTGAGTTACGGAGCGGCTCACTTGCAGGCCCACGGCGAGTACGGAGCCCAGCCATCGCTGTCGTGGGACCTGAAGGTTCCCGACTTCGCGCAGCTCCTGCCGGATACGCATGGATCACTCAACTCCCGTGGCGCGCTGAGCGGCACGCGCGCCGAGCCGCAAGTGAGCGGTAACTTCAGCGCTGCCAGATTCGAATACGGCGACTATCGCGTCGAACGCCTGGAGGCACAGGGCAAGTTGGACCTCGCCGATCGCGGCGCCTCGCAGCTTCAAGTGAGTGCCAGCGCCCTCAAGTGGGGCACACGCGAACTGAACTCACTGGACATCACAATCGATGGTCGGGCCAGCGAGCATCAAGTGAGCGTCAAAGCAGATGCGCAAGATGCGAGCCTGTCACTGCGTGCGCAGTCCGGCTACGCCGACGAAACGCTCTCCGGAATGATCAGCAACCTCGACCTCAACATTGGCGACGCGCATCTCAAGCTCGCCTCGCCAGCCCATTTTGCGGCGAGTCGCGACCGCCTGGAGCTCGCGCAGCTGTGCCTGAGTGGCTCAGTGGAACACACCTGCGGGCAGGGCGAGTGGAGCAGGGCCGGACCGTGGAAGGTCGCTCTTGAGGCGAGCGGATTGCCGTTGAAGATCCTTGCGGCCGGTCTGCCGCGGCGCTCAGAGTACTCGGGGGTGCTCGCGATGCGCGCCAATGCCAGTGCGGACACCGGGAAGCCCTGGACTGGCGAGGCGCAGGCCACGCTCGCCGACGGCGTGTTCCGCTACGAGCGTCCCAATGGCAAGGTCGAGAGCATCACGGTCGGATCCGGTGAGGCGCACTTGACCGCCAAGCCGGAGCGCTTTGACGGCACGATACGGCTCGCCGCAACCGATGCCGCCGGCCTCACGGGCGATGTCTCCGTCGATCGGCGAAGTTCCGCAGATTGGAAGGCGATGCCGCTCAGCGGCAAGGCGCACGCCGAGACACATGAGCTGGGATTCCTGCCGATTCTCTTCCCCCAGATCGATCGCGCCAGCGGCCGACTGACGAGCGATGTGCAACTGGCCGGCACGCTGGGAGCG
This sequence comes from uncultured Gammaproteobacteria bacterium, assembly GCA_963724625.1. Taxonomy (GTDB): domain Bacteria; phylum Pseudomonadota; class Gammaproteobacteria; order Steroidobacterales; family Steroidobacteraceae; genus DATBVX01. The sequence goes on from CAVRVO010000004.1 coordinate 132,638, forward strand.
CCGGAGATCAATGGCTCGCTCGTCATCGACGACGGCGCGATCGATGCGTACACGACGAACATGCAGCTCCGCGAGTTCAAGGCGCGGGTGGATCTCAAGGGGAACGGGCTGACGCTGGCGGCAAGTGTGCGCGCTGGTCCGGGAACCGCCACGCTCGACGGCGAGATAGCGTGGCGCGATCGCGCGCCACATGGCAAGTTGAGGTTCAAAGGGCAGGACCTCGAGCTGGTCAATGTTCCGGAAGCGCAGGTGCGTGTCTCTCCCGATCTGCGCTTTCGCATCGAAGGGCGCGAGATCGGTGTCGATGGCGCGGTTCGCATCCCGAAGGCGATGCTGGCGCCAGCGGATTTGAGCAAGGCAACCCTGGCGTCTTCGGATGAGGTCATTGTCGGCGGCGAAGAACCGAGCGAGACCGGCGGGTTCCAGGTCAGCGCGGGCATTCTGATCGCGTTGGGAAATGACGTCAGAGTCGACTCCTTCGGACTCAAAGCGCGAGTGGAAGGGAATATCACTGCCTCGGCTGCTCCGAATGAAGTGAGCACGGCCATAGGAGAGCTCAAGATTGCCGAGGAGACTGGCAAATACTCGGCCTATACGCGCGAGCTCGACATCGAACAGGGCCGCCTCATCTTCAGTGGCGGACCGGTGTCCGACCCGGGCGTTGACCTGCGTGCCAGCAAGGAATTTCCCGAAGCCAAGGTCGGCGTCAACGTGCGCGGCACATTGCGCAATCCGCGCCTCACATTCTGGTCGGACCCGCCGTTACCGCAGACGCAGATCGCCTCGATGATCCTGACCGGCGGCACGCTCGAGGAGTCCCAGAATCCAGGTGGCGCTCCGTCCTCATCCGCAGCGCGTACCCAGGCCCTCGCACAAGGCAGCGCGCTGCTCGCCTCGCAGCTGGGGCAGCAGCTGGGCCTCAATCTCCAAGATGTGCACGTCGAAACCGGCAGCAATGCCGAGGCCCAGTTGGTACTCGGGCGCTATCTCTCGCCGCGCTTCTACGTGAGCTACGGCATCAGCTTCACGGAGGCACTCAATACCTTGAAGCTGCGCTACACCATCAATGACAAGTGGACGATCAAGAGCGAAGCTGGCGAGAATCGCAGCATGGACCTCGAGTTCAAGATCGAACGCTGATCCACAGGCACATTGAGAAGAGTCATGAGACGAACCCCTCGCCTTACAGCCGCCTTGTTCTATGTCATGGTTCTCCTGGCGTTCGACCGCGCGGTCGCGGCTGAAGAAGGGGTGGTCAGTGAAGCGATCATCAATGCACCCGTCAGCGAGGTGTGGAGGCTGTTTACGACCACGGCAGGACTCGAGTCCTGGATGGCCCCGCACGCAGACATCGACCTCAAGGTGGGTGGGTTGATGCGTGTCAATGACGAGGCGTCCGGCCAGCTTGGCGATGACAATACGATCGTTCGTCAGATCCTGAGCTTCGATCCCGAACGGATGATGTCGATCAAGGCCTACCGGTCCGCCACCGACACGGGCTATCTGACCGAAGGCATGTGGTGGGTGATCTACTTCCAGCCGCTCGAACCTGGCGGCATGACAAACGTGCGCATCGTCACTCTGGGCTACCCGGATGACGAGAAGCTGCCGAAGGCGCGGGAGTTCTACCGCAAGGACAGCGCCGAAATGCTCGAGCAGCTACAGGTGAAGTTCCGACCGCTGTGCCCGCGCTGTGAGAGAGAGAAAGCCGCCGCTGAGGCGCAGCACTAAAGCACTCGCCGCAGCCAGGCGCCGATGGCCTCGATTTCCTCCGGGCTCACCGAATGCGGCATCGGGTAGGTGTGCCACTCCACGTCATAGCCGCGACTCTCGAGCAGCTTGCGTCCTTCCTGCCCAAGCGCCACCTCGACCATCGGATCGAACGTGCCGTGCGCGAGAAAGATCGGCGTCTTCTGGTTGGCGGCCTGACGTTCTGCGTCGAGCGTTGATGCGAGCACCGGGTAACACGAGAGACCAATGAGGCCCGCAAGCGTCTCCGGATAGCGCAGGCCCGTGAAGAGTGCCATCGCACCGCCCTGTGAGAAGCCGGCGATCACGATGCGCGCGGCGGTGATGCCACGTGCATTTTCGCGCGCGATCAGCGCCCGGATTGCCGCGGCCGAGCCCCGGATCCCCACCTCGTCCTGCCGCGATTGCCGGTCGATTCCGATGATGTCGTACCAGGCGCGCATCGCGTAACCGTTGTTGAGTGTCACCGGCCGTACTGGCGCGTGCGGAAAGACGAACCGCAGCGCCCGCTCGCCGGGACCGGCCAGCTCCGGCACCACGGGCTCGAAGTCGTGCCCGTCGGCGCCGAGTCCATGCAGCCAGATGACGCTCGCGGTGGGATTGCGACCGGTTTCGACTTCGACGGTTTCCAGCAGTGTGGTCACGGAGCGGAGGACCTGTGGTGAGTGGGGTGCGGCCGAAGTATACGGGTGGGCACACGCCCTTGACGGCACTTGCATATTTATGCAGTATGCGCGCAACTTTATGCACGTGGCGGCGGAGCCGCGGAGCCCGGAACGGTGTCAGAGACGAGGCAACAACTGGAACGGCGCGCAGCGATCGTATCGATCCTGCGCGAGCAGGCTGTCGGACGACAGCAGGACCTGGTGCGCGTGCTGCGCCGACAGGGGCATCACGCCACCCAGTCGAGCGTCAGCAGGGATCTCCGGGAACTCGGCGTCCTCAAAGCCGGCGATCGTTACGTGCTCATGAGCGAGGTACTGGAGCCGGTGAACGGCAATTTCGACGCGCTCGCCCACTTCGTGCGCGAGATCCGCCCCGCGGGCGTCTCTCTCACGGTGCTCAAGACCACGGTCGGCGCCGCACAGAGTGTCGCCGTGGCGATGGATCGCGCCCAGTGGCCCGAAGTCGTTGGCACGATTTCAGGCGATGACACGATCTTCATCGCCACGCAGGGTGCGAGCCAGCAACAAAAGCTCTTGCGCCGCCTGCATTCCACATTTCGCGTCTGAGTCCATGACAAACTCAACACCCAAGGGCCAGGAGCCCATCCTGCTGGCGTTTTCCGGTGGTCTCGACACCTCTTTCCTGGTGCCGTGGCTCAAGGAGAACCAGCGCCGTCCGGTGATCACGGTGACAGTGAACACCGGCGGCATCGATGCCGCGGCGGCGCGGACGCTCGAGGAGCGGGCGCGGGCGCTCGGAGCTGCGCATCACCATCTCGTCGATGCGCGCGCGGATTACTTCCAGCACGTCCTGCGCTTTCTGATCATGGGTAATGTGCGGCGTGGCCAGCTCTATCCGCTGTGCGTCGGCGCCGAGCGCGTCATGCAGGCGCAAACGATCGCGCAGATCGCGAAGCAATTGGAAACGACGATCGTCGCGCACGGCTGCACGGCTGCGGGCAACGACCAGGTGCGCTTTGAAGTGGCGCTGCGCACGCTCGCCCCGGAACTGGAAATCCTCGCCCCCGTGCGGGATCGAGCATTCAAGCGACCTGAGCAACTCAGGTTTCTCGAGGAGCGCAAGCTTCCTGTGCCGCCGTACGGTGCCGCGTATTCAGTGAACCGGGGGCTCTGGGGCGTCACGATCGGTGGCAAGGAAACCCTCACGTCGAACGACAGCATTCCGGATGACGCTTGGGTGCTATCGCGCGACGCCTTCAGCCAGCCGCGCGAACCCGCGAGGCACACAATCGGCTTCACACAGGGTGTGCCCTCCTCCCTCGACGGTCGCGCCCTCGAGCCGGTGACGTTGATCGAGTCGCTTGAAGCGCTCGCTGCGCCCTATGGGATCGGGCGCGGTATTCACCTTGGCGACACCATCATCGGCACCAAGGGCCGCGTCGCCTTCGAAGCTCCGGCCGCGGACGTGCTGCTGACAAGCCATCGCGAGCTGGAGAAGCTGGTGCTCACCGGACGTCAGGCCCGCATCAAAGATCTCGTGGCACAGCCCTACGGCGATCTCGTGCACGAAGGTCAACATCTTGATCCAGTGTGTCGGGACATCGAGGCACTCCTTATATCTTCGCAGGAACGCGTGAGTGGCGAAGTCAAAGTGCTACTGCGGCCGGGAAACGCATTCGTGGAGGGTGTGACCTCACCGTACTCGTTGATGGCAGCCTCCAAAGGTGTGTACGGCGAAGCGGCCGGCGAATGGACACCGGCAGATGCACTCGGCTTCTCACGGATCCAGGCGCTGACCGGGATTTTTTACCAGCGCGCGGGCGAGCTCGCGCGGCGTTGAGTGGAGGACTGAGCTGATGAAGAGCGTTGTGGTTGACAAGATCGCCTCTGTGACCCAGGCCTGCGGCCTGGGTCATGAGCTGCGCATCTCGACTGACATTCCCTGCGAAGAGGGAGTAGTGCTGGTGGTTGAGATTCTCAACAACAAGTCCACCTATAACACGCTCGAGCTCACCAGTGGACGCATGGCGAAGCTAGCGCGCGGCGATATCATCGTGGGTGCACTCGGTCACCGCAAAGCGCTGTTCGGCTACTCCGGCCATTTGCCGGAGTCGGTGCAGCCGGGCGATGTGATCCAGTTGCTCAACATCGGCGGTGTGCTCGGGATCTGCGACTCGGCAACCCCCGACAAGGGCAAGCCCTTCGAGTGCCGCGTGCTGGGCGTCGTCCTGCAGTTTCCCTACCTCGGCGAGCGTATCGGCGTGCCGGCGCGCGTCGGTTTCAAGCCGCTCGACTTCAATGCGCCGCTCAATACGCGGAACATTCCGGTCGTCGCACTCGCGGGCACCTGCATGGAGGCCGGAAAGACCGCCGCGGCCTGCGCGATCGTCTCACGCATGCGACATCGTGGGCTCGTTGTCGATGCCTTCAAGGCGACCGGTGTGTCGTTGCGTCGCGATATTCTTGCGATGGAAGACGCGGGCGCGCGCCGGTCAATGATCTTCACCGATCTCGGGGTCGTGACCACGACGCCGAAAACCGGACCTGCGCTTACCCGCAGCATGTTGACCGAGATGGCTTCGGGCAAACCGGATGTCATCGTGTTCGAACTCGGCGACGGCATTCTCGGTACCTACGGCGTCGAAGCGATCCTGAAATGCGACGACATCCGCAACGCGATCACCGGGCTGGTCCTGTCCGCGAACGATCCGGTCGCCGCCTGGGGCGGCGTGAAGCTGTTACGCGAGAAGTTCCACATCGAGCCTTGTGTCGTGACCGGTCCCTCGACCGACAACCAGGTTGGGGTGCAGATCATTCACGAGCAGATGAACGTCGCCGCTTTCAACGCGATCACGGATGGCGCTGCGCTCGGCGATCAGGTGATTGCGAGCGTCGGGCTCGATAAAGCCGTGCCAGCACAGGCGGTCGCGGAGTGAGCACCAGCGTTCCAACCTTCGTTCTCGGCGGCACGGGCTATGTCGCCGGCGAACTGCTGCGCCTGATTGCCGGGCATCCGAACCTGAAGCTTGCGGCGATCCTGTCGGACAGCCAGCCAGGGGAGTTGGTCGCCAAGGCCTTCCCGCACCTGCAGAGCGCCTACCCCGAACTCAAGTTCGCTTCGCACGAGGAGATCGCGGCCGCGATCAGCCGTGAGAAAGCGAGCGCGTTGTTTTCCGCCGCACCGCATGGCGTTTCGGCCGGACTCGTGGACGGGCTACTCAAGCGTGCGCAAGAGGCAGGCGGACGCGTGCATGCGGTGGACATTTCGGCCGACTTCCGTCATTCATCGGCAGCGGCCTACGAAAAGATCTACAAGCACGAGCACGGAGCGCCGGACAGGATCAAGGACTTCACCTGCGCTGTGCCCGAGCATCTCAAGGCGGCGCACACACCGCATATCGCCCATCCGGGCTGTTTCGCGACCGCCATCCTGCTCGCGAGCGTGCCGCTCCTCGCGCTCGGCATCGCGGAGCCGCAGCTCTTCGTCGCGGGCGTGACCGGCAGCACTGGTTCCGGTCGCAAGCCGACGGAAGGCACGCACCATCCGCTGAGACACAGCGATTTCTACACCTACAACGCGCTCGCGCACCGCCACACGCCGGAAATCGCAGCGTGCGCTCAGGCGGCGACCGGGATAGCAGCGGAGTTCGCCTTCGTGCCACATTCCGGGCCGTTCGCGCGCGGCATTCATGTCACGGTGCAGGCGCGGCTCAAGAAAGAATGTGACAGCGCCGTGATCCGCGCGGCACTCGAGGCGTACTACGAGAATGCGCCGTTCGTGCGTGTGAAAGCCGATGCGCCGCGCATCAAGGATGTGGTGGCGAGCAACTATGCGCACCTCGGCGCTGCGACGAGCGCGCGTTCGGTCGCCGTGATGTGTGCGATCGACAACCTCAACAAGGGCGCCGCGGGTGGTGCCGTGCAATGGATGAACCGCCTGCTTGGATTCGAAGAGACCACGGGCCTGACGGCGCCGGCCGCAGGTTGGACCTGAACATGACCTCGCATCTCGCGCCGGTTTTTGCGCAATACCCCATCGAGATCGTCAGTGCAGACGGCGTCTGGCTCAACACGCGCGATGGCCGGCGTGTGCTCGACCTCTATGGTGGACATGCGGTCGCTGCCCTCGGCTACGGACATCCGCGCTGGCTGCAGGCACTCCAGCAGCAGGCGCAAAGCGTCGTGTTCCAGACCAACGCGGTCGCCATGGAAGTGCGCGAGCGCGCGGCGAACCGGCTGGTGCGCTTTGCGGGGCTCGATCTCGACACCGTGTTCTTCGTCAATACCGGTGCCGAGGCCAACGAGAACGCGTTGAAACTCGCGCTCAGGCAGAGCGGGCGAAGCAAGATCGTCGCTGTCGAACAGAGCTTCCACGGTCGCACTGCGGCGGCTGGTGCCGTCACATGGGGCGCGGCCGAGAAGTGGTACGGATTCCCGCGCACGCCTTTCGATGTGAGCTTCATGCCGCGACGTGATGAAGCTGCCTTAGCCAGGCACATCGATCAGGAGACTGCCGCGGTCATCATCGAACCCGTGCAGGGCCTCGCCGGTGCCTTCGACATGGGGCGCGAGTATCTGCTCGCATTGCGGCGCCGGTGCTCAGAGGTGGGCGCACTCCTCATCTTCGATGAGGTTCAGTGCGGCATGGGCCGCTGCGGCGAGCCGTTCGCGGCCAACCTCTATGGTGTGACGCCGGACATGATCACGACCGCCAAGGCGCTCGGCAGCGGATTCCCGTGCGCTGCGTTGCTCATGGCGCCCGGGGTCGCGCGCCAGCTCAAGGTCGATGCGCTCGGCACCACTTTTGGCGGCGGTCCGATGGCGTGCGCCGTGGTCGAGGCCGTGATCGACATCATCGAGACCGAGGGTCTGCTCGCCAACGTGCGTCGCATCTCCAGGCTGATTCGTGAAAGCTGCATCGTCGGACCGGTCACGGGCAGTCAGGGTGCCGGTTTCCTGCTGGGCTTGCGAACCGACCGGCCAGCCAAGGATGTGCAGAGTCAGCTCCTGGAGCGGAACATTCTCGCCGGCACGAGCGCCGACCCACACGTCCTGCGCCTGCTTCCGCCCTTCGTACTGGACGAAGACCACGTCGACGTGCTGCGCGATGCGTTGCAGGACCTTGGCAGCCAGAAACTCGCGGTGGGTGCATAGGAGTCTGTCTGACAGACTCCCTGCTGGTGAACAGCGCCCCTCCTAACCATGGACCAATTTATCAACCTGGCCGACTTCAGCCGCGAGCAGATTCTCGATCTCCTCGCGCTCGCACAACGCCTGCGCGAGCGGCCGGAACCGAATGCACTCGCAGGCCGGATTCTGGGCCTTCTGTTCCTCAATCCCTCGCTGCGGACACTGGCATCATTTCAAGTGGCGATGAAGCGGCTCGGTGGTGACTCGTTCGTGATTACGGCGGGCCAGGGAACCTGGCAGCTCGAAACCCGCGTTGGTGCGGTGATGAGCGGCGCAGCCGCCGAGCACGTGCGCGAATGCATTCCGGTGCTCGCGTCGTACAGCGATGCCCTGGGCATCCGTGCGTTCGCCGATGGCAGGGATCTCAAGGCGGATCTCGCCGACTCACAGTTCATGGCGATGGCCGAGACCTGCGACAAGCCGCTCATCAACCTGGAGTCCGCCATCAGTCACCCATGCCAGGCGCTCGCCGACTGGAGGACGCTCGACGACTTGGGCGTGCCCGAGCATGGGAAATTGGTGCTGTCGTGGGTGTACCATCCGCGCGCGTTGCCGCTCGCCGTGCCCGCTGCCGTAGTTCACATGGCCGCACTGCGTGGCATGCAGGTGACGGTGTTGCGTCCCGAGGGCTACGCGTTGCCACCCGAAATCATGAACAAGGCAAGATCCGCTGCCGCCGCGAGCGGCGGGTCCGTCGATGAAACCGAGCACCGCGAGCAGGCACTGCGTGGTGCGCACGTGGTCTACGCGAAGGAATGGGGTAGCACAACTCGCTACGGCGATGCTGAGGCCGATGCGCAACTGCGTGCCGGGCTCAGCGACTGGTGTGCGCGCGAGAGCTGGTTTGCCGGCGCGCGAGCCGACTGCCGCTTCATGCATTGCCTGCCGGTGCGGCGCAACGTGGCCGTGGCCGATGAAGTGCTCGACGGGCCGCGTAGCGCCGTGAAACAGCAAGCTCATAATCGCCTCGTGGCACAAATGGCAGTGCTGCACCGAATGTTGAAGGACACTCCAGCGGGAGGCCGAATCAGCCCATGAACTACCGTCCCGACCAGACCGTTGCGGTGCGCGCGCTGCGCAACGCCGCACCCTACATCCGCATGTTCAAAGGCAAGGTCTTCATCATCAAGGCGAGCGGCGCAGTCTTTGGCGATCTCGAGTCGACACGTGCTCTGATCGAACAGGTGGCCATCCTGCACCAGGTAGGCATCAAGGTCGTGCTGGTGCACGGCGGTGGGCCACAGCTCACCGAGCTTTCGGATGCTCTCGGCATCCAGACGCGCATGGTGCAGGGCCGACGCATCACGGACGAAAAGTCCATCGACGTCACCACGATGGTTCTCAACGGGCTCATCAACACCCGCATCCTCGCCATCTGCCGCGACCTCGACATCGACGCGGTGGGCATCAGTGGCGTCGACGCGGGTCTGGTGCGTGCGCATCGGCGACCGCCGGTGAAGCTCGAGGGCGACAACCCGCAGACCGTCGATTTCGGCTTCGTGGGCGACATCGATGCGGTTGATGCCGATGTGCTGCGCAAACAGCTCGACAACGGCTTGATGCCAGTCGTGAGCCCGCTGTCGGCGGATGCCAACGGCGTACTGCTCAATATCAACGCCGATACGGTCGCAGCCGCGATCGGCGCCGAGCTGAGCGCGGAAAAGCTGATTCTGTGCACGGGCGCGCCCGGAATCCTCGAACGCCTCGACGACCCGAGTTCGGTGGTTTCGTTCACTGATCTCAACGGCTTGAAGCGCCTGCGCGAGAAGGGAAGTCTCAGCGATGGCATGTTGCCCAAGGCCGCGGCCATCGAGTCGGCGATTCGGGGCGGCGTGCGTCGCGTGCACGTGATTTCCTACAAGGCGCAGGACAGCGTGCTCGCGGAAGTGTTCACCAACGAGGGCACCGGCACACTGATCGTTGCCGACGTGAACGCCCTGAGCGCAGCCGAGCTGCAGAGCGCCGGCAGATGAACCGGTTGTGGGACAAGGGAGCGCCACTCGACCGGCGTGTGCTCGAATACACGGCGGGCGAGGACCACGCTCTCGACGAGCGACTCGTCAGGTACGACGTACTGGCTTCGCTCGCGCACGCGGAAATGCTCGCAACGGCCGGCCTGCTCGCGGGCTCGGACCTGGAACTGATTCGCAAGGCCTTGACCGAGATCGGAGCTGCGCATCAACGCGGCGAATGGCACGTGTCGCTCGATCAGGAAGACGGGCAGACCGCGCTCGAAAACCTGCTCACGGCGCGCATCGGTGAGTCCGGCGGGCGTCTGCATCTCGGTCGCTCGCGTAACGACCAGGTCCTCGCGGCGCTGCGACTCTACCTGCGCGACGCCGTGCAGGGCCTGAGCTCCGGCGCGGAAGCCGTGGCTGCGGCACTCGACGACCTGGCCCAGCGCGAGCGCAAGACAGTCCTTCCCGGCTACACACATATGCAACCAGCCATGCCGAGCAGCGTTGCGTTGTGGGCAGGTGGGTTCGCGGCGGAACTGCGCGACGATGCCGAAGGCTTGCGCCACGCACTGCGGCGGATCGACAAGAATCCCCTTGGCTCTGCGGCAGGCTATGGGACGCCAAATCTGCCGATCGACCGCGAAGCGACCCGCTCGCGACTGGGTTTTGCGACTACCCACGAGCCGGTGACCGCGGTGCAGCTTTCGCGCGGCAAGGCCGAGGCGCAGGTGCTGTTCGAGATCTGCCTGCTGATGCAGGACCTCGGCCGGCTTGCTGCTGACCTACTCCTCTTCTATACGCAGGAATTCGCGTTCGTGACGCTGCCGGACGAGTTCACCACCGGCTCTTCGATCATGCCGCAGAAGCGCAATCCAGACGTTTTCGAGTTGATCCGTGGCCGCTCCGCGACCGCGCAAGCGTGCCTCCTCGAAGCGCTCGGTATTGTCGCGAAGCTTCCGTCCGGGTATCACCGCGATCTGCAGCTTTTGAAAGCGCCCTTGTTTCGCAGCATCGATATCTGTCGGCAGACGCTCGACATCCTTCCCGCTGCTCTCGCCGGTATTCGCTTCAGGCCCGAAAACATCGAGCTCGACTCATCGCTGGATGCAGCCGCCGAAGCGAACGCGCTGGCGGTGAAGGAAGGGATTCCGTTTCGCGATGCCTATCGACGGATCGCGCAGAAGTATTATCCGAAAGGCTAGGTCCGAAAGGCTAGGCGTCGACGTCGGGTTGGACTTCGGGCCGTGCCGCTGCAAAGGGCGGCAGCGTCTCGAGAAACGCGCTGATCGCGCACAACGTCGGATACGGCGCGACATCGCAATTGAAGCGGCGCGCGTTGTACATCTGCGGCACCAGGAACACGTCCGCCATCGTGACTCCGGTGCCAAAGCAGTGCTTGCCATCGCCTGTGTGACGACGCGTCAGCACTTCGAGTCCGCGAAACCCTTCAGCAATCCAATGGGCGTACCACTTGTCCACGCCCCCCTTGTCCTGGTGCAGCTCATCGCGCAGGAAGTTGAGCACCCGCAGGTTATTCAGCGGATGAATGTCACAGGCGATGTTCTGTGCCATCGAGCGCACTTGCGCACGGCTCACGGCGTCGGCAGGCAACAGAGGTGGCGAAGGAAAGCGCTCGTCGAGGTATTCAATGATCGCGAGCGACTGACTGAGAACGACGCCGCCATCCTCGAGCGAGGGAACAAGTCCCTGGGGATTGAGATCGAGATACTCGGGGGTGCGATGTTCCGCCTGGCGCAGACGCCGCGAGATGAGCTCGTGATCGAGCCCCTTGAGGTTCAGGGCGATGCGTGCGCGATATGCCGCGGAGCTGCGCCAAAAGGTGTAGAGCTTCATGCGGACGACCCGTGCGATGGACCCCCGATCTGGGGACCTATGGTAATAGTGATGGTCGCCAGCCCGTCAATTCCGCCCTCGACGCGATCGCCCGGCCGGAGCGGACCAACGCCCGCAGGCGTGCCGGTGTAAATGAGATCGCCAGGCTTGAGCTCGAACAGCGTCGAGAGCTCGGCGATCAGCTCAGGAACATTGCTGATCATTTCCGAGATGTCGGCGTCCTGCTTCATGACGCCATTGACCTTGAGCCAGATCCGCCCGCGCTTCATGTGCCCGACGGTAACGGCCGAGCAGATGGCACTGATCGGCGCCGAATGGTCGAAGCCCTTCGAAATGTCCCAGGGACGGCCCTCCTTGCGCGCTTCGGACTGGAGGTCGCGGCGTGTCAGGTCGATGCCGACGGCGTAGCCGAGAATGTGCTCACCGGCGCGGCCGGCCGGGACGTCGCGCCCCGCGCGATCGATCGCCACCACGAGTTCAATCTCGTGATGAAAATCCCGGGTTCGCGAAGGATACGGCACCGTCGCGCCATCGGGCACGATCGCATCCGCGGGCTTGGTGAAGAAAAAGGGTGGTTCGCGCTTCGCGTTCGGATCCATTTCGCGTGCATGCGCTTCGTAATTTCGCCCGACGCAAAAGATCCGGCGCACCGGGAAGTGCATTTCGGTGTCCGCAATCGCGACCGAGACCTGGTTGGCGGGTGGAAACAGATACTGCATTGGTTCGCTTCCCGAATGACAAAGCATCAGAACTGGTCTTCTGCCAGTTCCATTACGGATGCGCTGCCTGCCTGTACCGCTGCCGCGTGTGCCAGAGCTCGCGGCAGGACATGATCCGCATAGAAATGCGCGGTCGCGAGCTTGGCGCGCAGGAACGATGTGTCGCCCTCCTTCGCACCGAGCTTGCGGTTGGCAACCAGTGCCGCGCGAGCCATCTGCCAACCACCGGCAACGATGGCAACCATCATCAGGAAGTTGAACGCTACCGCGCCGGGAAAGTTCTGATCGGTGGCGGAATTGCGCAACAGCAGTCGCACGCACTCGCCGACCTCGCGGACTCCCGCGCCGAGCGCGTTCGCCATCCGCTCGAGCGCTGCGTCACCCCCGGCGAGCGACTTCTGATCGTTGCGCATCTCGCTCAGCATGTCCTCGAGTGCGCCGCCGCCGTCGCGCAGCACCTTGCGGCCGACGAGATCGAGTGCCTGGATGCCGTTCGTCCCCTCGTAAATCGTCGTGATGCGCGCATCGCGCAAGTACTGCGCGACCCCGGTCTCCTCGATGAAGCCGCTGCCGCCATGAATCTGCACGCACAATCCCGTTGCCTCCTGCGCGATCTCGCTGCCCCAGGCTTTCACGATCGGCGTCAAAAGGTCTGCGCGCGCCTGGTGCCGACGGCGCTCCTCCGGATCCGGTGCGTGCTTCGCGAGGTCGAGATGCACGGCGGCGACATATGCAAGTGCGCGACTCGCTTCCGTCAGTGCACGCATCGTGAGCAGCATGCGTCGCACATCGGCGTGGCGAATGATGGCGACACGTTCCTTGCCGTCGGTGGACCGTCCTTGAACACGCTCGCGTGCGTACGCAACGGCATGCTGATAGGCACGATCGGCGATGCCGATGCCCTGCAGCCCGACCCCGAGACGCATGCAGTTCATCATCGTGAACATGCACGCCAGCCCTTCGTGCAGGCGCCCGACGAGAAACCCTTCCGCGCCGCCATGATCACCGAGTGCCAGCACGCAGGTCGGGCTCGCGTGCAGGCCGAGCTTGTGCTCGACGGATACCGGGTGAATGTCGTTGCGCGCGCCGAGTTTGCCGTCCGGGGCGACGTGATACTTCGGCACGAGAAACAATGAAATGCCTTTGACACCCGGCGGTGCATGCGGGGCCTTCGCGAGCACCATGTGCACGATGTTGGGCGTCAGCTCGTGATCACCCCAGGTAATGAAAATCTTGCGACCGAAGAGCCGGAAACGATCGCCATTCGGTTCTGCACGCGTCTGGATGACAGCGAGATCCGAACCGGCCTGGGGTTCCGTGAGGCACATCGTCACGGTCCACTCGCCGCTCAGCATGCGCGGCATGTAGAGGTCTCGCAGCTCCGGCGTCGCGTGCGTCTCGAGCGCCTCGACCGCGCCGGATGAAAGTTCCGGGCAGGTCGCGAAAGCAGTGTTCGCCGCGGCCCACATTTCGCTTGTCGGCGCCGATAGGGCATGTGGCAGGCCTTGTCCGCCATGCTCCGGATCACCACGCAAGCCCACCCAACCGCCGCTCGCGAAGGCTCGATAAGCTTCGGCAAAACCATCGGGAACGCGCACGCGACCGTCTCTTAGTTCGACCCCTTTCAGATCGCCACTGCGGTTGAGCGGGCTGATGACTTCGCCTGCGAGCTTTGCTGCCTCGACCAGGATCGAGTCGACAACGTCCGGGGTAGCGGACTGATATGCCGCAACCGTTGCGGTCAGCCGAGGCAGGCCTGCCAGCTCGTTGAGCACGAAGCGGATATCGTCGATGGGGGCGCGGTATTCGGGCATGGGTTCGCGTCTCAGGGCAGCCAATCGTAGCAGGGTGTCGGTGTTATCATCCGCTCTCGCCGACTATTCCCCCGGTTCCGCCTGTGAGCATCTGGTTCCGACCGTTCACGATCGAAAGTCTCGCCCAGTGGGTGCCCGGGACGATGGTCGAGCACCTCGGGATTCGCTTCACCGAAGTCGGGCCCGACTTTCTGCGCGCCACGATGCCGGTGGACCATCGCACCGTGCAGGTGATGGGAATCCTGCATGGCGGAGCCTCCGTCGCGCTCGCGGAGACTATGGGTAGTGTGGCGGGAAACATGTGTCTCGATCTCGAGAAGAGCGTGTGTGTCGGCCAGGAAATCAATGCGAACCATCTGCGTCCGGCGTCCTCGGGCCTCGTGACTGGTACGGCCCGGGCGCTGCACATCGGCACTCGCACGCAGGTGTGGCAGATCGAGATTCGCGATCCGCGCGAGCGCCTGGTGTGTATTTCACGCATCACGCTCGCGGTGATCGACCGCGATCCAAGGATTTCAGTCCCGGGCAGGGCGAAATCATGAACGCCTCATGTCTTCGCTCCTCATCCATCGCGGCAGCGCTGCTCGCGACCTTGCTTGTGGCCGCGTGTGGCCAGAAGGGCCCGCTGTATCTGCCCGATGAGCAGAAGCAGCCCGTGAAGAAAACTACGATTCCGATCCCGGCCTCGGTCACGAAGGAAGAAGAGAAGAACCGCAACAAGGAAGAATCCAAGGCTCCCTGAGCCCACCACTGCATGAGCGGGTCGCAAAAACTCGTCCTCGTCGACGGCTCTTCGTATCTGTATCGCGCCTTTCACGCGCTGCCGCAGTTCAGCAGTTCACGCGGCGAACCCACCGGTGCCGTACTCGGCGTGATCAACATGTTCCTCAAGTTGATCAAGGATGAGTCGCCGGAGCTCATCGCGATCGTGTTTGACGCGCCGGGCAGGACATTTCGCGACGAGCTCTTCGAGGAGTACAAGGCGGATCGCCAGCCGATGCCCGACGACCTGAGAAAACAGGTCGCCCCCATTCTTGAGATCGTCGCAGCGATGGGACTGCCGCTACTGCGCATCGAAGGCGTGGAAGCCGACGATGTCATCGGTACGCTCGCGACCCGCGCCGCGAGCGAAAAGTGTCATGTCCTCATTTCGACCGGCGACAAGGACATGACACAGCTCGTCAACGAGTACATCACCTGCGTCAACACGATGACCGACACGATTCTCGATCGCACTGGCGTAAAGACAAAGTTCGACGTCTATCCCGAACAGATCGTCGGATACCTGGCCCTGATCGGCGACAACATCGACAACATTCCAGGAGTGCCCAAGGTCGGGCCCAAGACCGCCGCCAAGTGGCTCAATGAGTACACAACGCTCGACAACCTCATCGCCAATGCGGCGAGTGTCCAAGGCAAGGTCGGCGAAAGCCTGCGCGAGAATCTGACCACGCTGGAGCTCTCGCGCAAGCTCGCAACCATCGATTGCAACGTCAAACTCGAGGTGACACCTGCGGATCTCGCACCCAGAGCGCCGGATAGCGAGCGACTGCGGGAGATCTACACACGGCTCGAGCTGAAATCGCTGTTGCGGCAGATCTCGCCCAACGAGACACCCGCCGTGCCTCAGCCGGTGGCAGTTCAGACGCCCACCGCGGCCGTTCCCGTGCCAGCTGCGGCAGCCCGGAATTACGAAACCATTGTTACGGAAGCGGACCTCGAGCGCTGGCTCGAAATTCTGCGCCAGGCGCCTCTTTTTGCCTTCGATACTGAAACGACGAGTCTCAGCTACATGGAGGCACGGATCGTCGGGATTTCCTTCAGCGCCGAGCCCGGCCGCGCAGCCTACGTCCCCGTCGGTCACGATTACGCTGGCGCACCGGATCAGCTCGATCGCGATGTGGTTCTCGAGAAACTCAAGCCGATCCTCGAAGACCCACAACGTCCGAAGCTCGGCCATCACCTCAAATACGACGCGCACGTGCTCGCTAATTACGGCATCGAGCTCAGAGGCCTGCGCTACGACTCCATGCTCGAGTCCTACGTGCTCAACAGCACCGCCACGAATCACAGTCTGGATTCAACCGTCGAGAAGTATCTCGGCGTCAAGACCATCCGTTACGAGGACGTCGCGGGCCGCGGTGCGCGGCAGCTCACGTTCAACCAGGTGCCGGTCGATCGGGCTGCGGAGTACTCGGCAGAGGACGCCGATGTCACGCTGCAACTGCACCGCACGCTGTGGCAGCAGATCGAAGCGGTACCAACGCTGAAACGACTGTATGAGGAGATCGAGCAGCCGCTTGTCGATGTGCTCAAGCGCATGGAAGAGGACGGCGTGCTGATCGATCGCGAGATGCTCAAGCGCCAGAGCGGCGAGCTGTCCAAGCGCATGCGCGAGATCGAGGTCGAGGCCCATCGGGAAGCGGGTGCGCCGTTCAACCTGGAATCACCGCGTCAGCTCCAGGAGATCCTGTTCAACAAGCTGCAGTTGCCCTCGATGCGCAAGACGCCA
The DNA here is from genome assembly GCA_963724625.1 of uncultured Gammaproteobacteria bacterium. Taxonomy (GTDB): domain Bacteria; phylum Pseudomonadota; class Gammaproteobacteria; order Steroidobacterales; family Steroidobacteraceae; genus DATBVX01. The sequence goes on from CAVRVO010000004.1 coordinate 149,060, forward strand.
ACCGGCCAGCCATCGACTGCGGAGGACGTCCTCGAGGAGCTGGCCGAATCGTATGCGTTGCCGCGGCTGATCATGGAGTACCGCGGCTTCGCGAAGCTCAAATCCACTTACACGGACAAGCTGCCGCTGCAGATCGATCCGCGCACGGGTCGCGTGCACACCTCCTACCATCAGGCGGTCGCCGCAACGGGACGTCTGTCGTCGACCGATCCGAATCTGCAGAACATTCCGATCCGCACACCGGAAGGGCGCCGCATCCGCCAGGCGTTCGTGGCTCCGCCCGGCCAGGTGCTGATGGCGGCCGACTATTCGCAGATTGAGCTGCGCATCATGGCGCACCTCTCCGGAGACCAGGGCCTGCTCGAGGCGTTCGCGCAGGAACGCGACATCCATCAGGCAACCGCCGCCGAGGTATTCGGCACTCAGCTCGAGCAGGTATCCCACGATCAGCGCCGCTCAGCCAAGGCGATCAATTTCGGATTGATCTACGGGATGTCGGCGTTCGGTCTCGCCCGCCAGCTTGGCATCGAGCGCGGCGCAGCTCAGCTCTACGTCGACCTGTACTTTCAGCGCTATCCGGGAGTGAAGCGCTTCATGGACGAGACTCGCGCGCAGGCGCGCCAGCAGGGCTTTGTCGAGACGGTATTTGGTCGTCGGCTCTATCTCAACGACATCAATTCGCGCAACGGCCAGATGCGCCAGTACGCGGAACGTGCCGCCATCAACGCGCCGATGCAGGGCACTGCGGCCGACATCATCAAGCGCGCCATGATCAGCGCCCAGCGCTGGATCGAAAGCGAGTCGGTGCCCGCGCGGATCATCATGCAGGTGCACGACGAGCTGGTGTTCGAAGTGGCGACCGATGCAGTGGATTCGGTGCGTGAAGGCGTCCGGCAACACATGAGCGCTGCAGCACAGCTGCGCGTGCCGCTCAAGGTCGAGGTCGGAGTGGGTAGCAATTGGGACGAAGCCCACTGATTGTCGGCGCTGCGCAATAGACGCGCGTTTTGAACTTCTTGCACCCGATTTCGGCGCCCCTGGCTGAACTCCGACGAGCGCTGACGCTCTATTTCGTCACGGCCTGCGATGCTGGCGGTCAGCGCGCGTTGCCAATAACTTCAAGGTTCGATTGCAAGGAGGTTCTTATGTGGCGCGCAACGATTGCCGCAATGGTGGTCTCGGGTCTATTCGCGGCGCCTGCGTTCGCTGCGGATAATGGCTTTTATGTTGGCGCCGGCGTCGGCCAGGGCTATGTCAAGGCCAATGACGTTGGGAACCTCGGTCTCGACGACTTCAAAGGCGATGACACCGGCTTCAAGGTGATTGCCGGCTATCGTGTCTTCAAGATATTTGCAATCGAAGCCAATTACGTCGATCTCGGCAGCGCCACAGATAACGTCTCCGGGGTGAACGTGAAGGCCGATACGACTGGGATCGACGCATTCGCGGTGGGAGTCCTGCCGATTCCTTTCGTGGACCTCTTCGCCAAGGTCGGCGTGATTTCCTGGGACCAGGACCTCGACATTTCGAGCATCGCGTCGAATGGCGACAGCGGCACGGACCTCGCATACGGCATCGGCGCCGGCTTCGCATTCGGCGCCGCGGCATTGCGTGCCGAGTACGAGCGTTTCGAAATCCCGGACACTGACTCGGTGGACATGATTTCGCTCAGCTTCACATGGACTTTCTGACAGTCCCGTGACATTTCTTTACGCGTTTAATAAAGACGGGCTGGAACTTCGCGAAGCTGACCACATCTAACTTCACGAGCGTCTAGGACGCTCCCCGCTTTCCTCCCTGAGCGGGTCTTTACCCGGTTTGTCATCCCCATGCCGGGTTAGTCTGACCCGGTGGCTCGGCCCCCCGATCCACCGGGTTTTTTATGCCCGAGAAGTGCTTCCAGCACACGCCGGGCCTGCTCCGCCCCTTCCTTGTTGAGCGATGAAAAGAGCTGCACCGAGGCGCCTGCCCCGAGCTCGCTCGCTGCTGACCCGAGCTCCTTGCGCGCCTCGTTGCGCGTCAGCTTGTCTGACTTGGTGAGCAGCACATGCACCGGCAACTCCCGTCGCGCGCTCCAGTCGAGCAGCGCCCGATCGCCGTCCTTCAGCCCGCGCCGCACATCTACGATGAGAAGCAAACCGCTCAAGGAGTTGCGTGTGGCGAAATACTCACCCACGAGCTGATGCCAGTGCGCTTGCACTTTCGGCGGCACCTTTGCGAATCCATAACCGGGCAGATCGACCAGCCGTTGATCCTGTTGCAACTCGAAGAAGTTGACGAGCTGCGTGAGGCCTGGCGTCTTGCCGCTTCGGGCGAGACTGTTGCGTTGGGTGATGGCGTTGATGGCGCTGGACTTACCCGCATTCGAGCGCCCCGCGACCGCGACTTCGCTGCCAACATCCGGGGGAAATTGCTGTGCGCTCGCAGCGCTGAGCAGAAAACGGATCTGTGGGTAGCTGGACATGAGGGGCTGGCCGTGGACTTAAACCGTTGAGTTTAGTGTACAATTCGCCGCCCGTCGGCACGCCCGCGACCGGCGGACAAGCTCAAGAACCGCAAGGGAGCTCCCGGAATGAAGTTGTGGAGATTGGTGGCCGCCCTGGCCGGCATCAGCATGGCCGCTTCAGCATCCGCCGATGGCGCCGGGGACGGCGCGACCAAGGCCGCCGTTTGTTCGGCCTGCCACGGCCCCAACGGCAACAGCACGACTCCCGACTGGCCGAATCTTGCCGGGCAGGGTGAGCGGTACCTTGCCGAGCAACTCAAGTTCTTCAAGGAAGGTAAGCGCAACAATCCCGTGATGGCGCCCATGGCAGCGCCGCTGTCGGACCAGGACATCGCGGACCTGGCTGCTTACTTTGCGACCCAGAAACCGAGCGCCGGCCTCGAAGCTGATCCGTCGTATTGGGAAGCGGGCCAGAAGCTCTACCGCGGTGGTGACAGCGCACGCAATCTCCCTGCCTGCATCGCCTGCCATGGCCCGGTGGGTCGAGGCATCTCGCCGGCCAGCTATCCGGCGCTGCGCGGCCAGCACTCCGTCTATACGCAGAAGCAGCTCAACGACTATGCGGCGGGTGCACGTCCGGGCGCCAACGCCGAAATCATGCACACCATCGCCGGACGCATGACCGCCGAGGAAATCCGTAATGTCTCCTCCTATGTCCAGGGCATGCGCTAGCGCACCGCGCAACTGAGCGCCGCTCGTTGCGGTCGAAGCCCTCGCCCCGAAGTCTTGCCGGAGTGATTGCATGAAGAAGATTGGCGTGTTTGTCGGTCTGTTGCTGGTTGCAACCGTTGGCTGTGGCGGACAGCAAGCACCAGGGTCGGCAGCCGCTCCTGCTCAACAAGCTGCCCCCGCGCCCGCGGCAGCGTCCAACACGGACACCGCAACCGCCAAGCCGAAGCCCGCTGCACCGGCACCCCAAGGCTCCTCACCCGAGTCAGGTGCGGGCATCGAAGCGGGTGAGGCGGTGGAGACCGCGGACGACGAGCCAGCCGCGACGCGGGCCAATACCTTGCTCGCAGCCGCAATGACACAGCCGAAACCGGAAGCAGCATCGCAGTGGGCGCAAGGCGTCAACTACCACTTGCTCCTGCCGGCTCAGCCGACCAATGCCGGACCTGACCAGGTCGAGGTGGTGGAGGCATTCTGGTATGCGTGCCCTCACTGCTATGCGCTCGAGCCCTATCTGCAGAGCTGGAAAGCCAAGAAGCCGGCTTACGTGCAGTTCAACGTGCTGCCCGTGATGTGGGGTCCGGTGCACCGCGCACACGCGCAACTGTTCTACACGCTGCAGGCCCTCGGCAAGGAAGAGGAACTGCACAGTGCCGTGATGCAGGAAGTGCAGGTCAATCACAACATGCTGGCAAGCAACGACCCGATCGAGACCGAGCAGATGCAAATGCAGTTCGTGCGCGGTCACGGGATCAAGGAGGAGGACTTCCGCAAGGCGTATCACTCGTTCGCGGTGGAGACCAACCTGCAGCGCGCCGAGCAGCTCACGCGCCGCTACAAGGTGGAAGGTGTGCCCTTGTTCGTGATCAACGGTAAATACACTGCAGACGTGGGGACGGCAGGCGGCCAGGCGCAGCTCATCGCGCTTATCAACGACCTCGTCGCGCGCGAACAGAAGAAGTAGTAACCGCCGCAAAACGCGGCAAGGCCGCCCGTGCTCAACTCCTACGTCTCGCAGCCCCAGGGACTCGCGCGCAGCAGCGTAGTCGATGCCATCCCTCCTGAGGCGCTCTGGATCGACCTGATCGCGCCCACGCCGGAGGAGGAAAAGCTGGTCGAGACGACCTTCGCTGTCGACGTGCCGACACGCGAAGAAATGCGGGAAATCGAAGCCTCTAATCGCATGTACGAAGAGGCGGACGCGATCTACATGACGATCACGATCGTTACGCGCCTGGACACGGACCTGCCCGAGAGTTCGCAGATCACCTTCATCATGGCCAAGGATCGCCTGATCACCAACCGCTACGTCGACCCGTTGCCCTTCCAGCGCTTCATCTCATTCGCCGAACGGCACCCGAACAGCTGCAGCTCCTCGCCCATGATCCTTGCCGGACTGGTCGAGGCGATCGTGAACCGCATGGCAGACGTGCTGGAGCGGGTGGGTACGGATCTCGATCAGCTTTCGAGCGACGTGTTCACGCCGCCGAAGAAAAAGCGCTCAGCACGCATCACGACGCGTGACACGCGTGCCACGCTGGCGCGCGTGGGGCAGAACGGCGATCTGACTTCGAAGGCCCGTGAGTCACTCGTCAGCGTCAACCGACTGCTCACATTCGTGCAGCAAACGACCGTGCTCACGCTGCAGAATGACGTGCGCGGGCGCTTCCGGACCCTCAGTCGCGACGTGCTGGCGCTTTCCGATCACGCGTCATTCCTCGCCAGCAAGGCGAATTTCCTGCTCGAAGCGATGCTTGGCCTGATCAACATCGAGCAGAACAACATCATCAAGATCTTTTCGGTGGCCGCGGTCGTGTTCCTGCCACCGACGCTGATCGCCAGCATCTATGGCATGAACTTTCACTTCATGCCGGAGCTCAGCTGGATCGGTGGCTATCCAATGGCCATCGTCCTGATGATCGTCTCCGCAATCCTGCCGTACGCCTATTTCAAGCGGAACGGCTGGCTATAGCTGTCATTCGATGGAGTTGCTCGAGCGCGAGCAAAGTCTCGCTGAATTGACCGAGTGGCTCAGCAGTGCCGCCGAGCGCGGCGGCTGTGTCGCGCTCGTACACGGCGAAGCGGGCATCGGCAAGACCGCACTGATCGAGAGGTTCTCGAAGCAGCAAAGCACCGCACGGGTACTGTGGGGCGCTTGCGACGCCCTCTTTACACCGCGCCCTCTCGGACCACTGCACGACATCGCGCGGCAGACGCAAGGTGCACTGCTGACAGCCGTCAACTCCCGCGGTAATCGCGATGCAATCTTCACGGCAGCTCTGGATGAGCTGGAGCGTAGCAGGACTCTGGTCGTATTCGAGGACATGCATTGGGCCGACGACGCGACGCTCGATCTGCTCAAGTACCTCGGCCGTCGCATCAATCGTACCCACGCCATGCTGGTTGTCACTTATCGTGACGACGAGGTGGGTCCACAGCATCCATTGCGATCAGTGATCGGAGACTTGCCGCGTACCAGCACGCGCAGACTGCCTCTTGCGCCACTTTCGGAAGCCGCGGTCACGCACCTGGCCGCGCAGGCCGGACGGCCTTCCAAGGGTCTGCACAAGATCACGGCCGGCAATCCGTTCTTTGTAACCGAGGTGCTCGCCTCGGCGGCCGATACGATACCCGTCACGGTGCGCGAGGCGGTGCTTACGCACGTCGCCAAGCTGTCGCCGGCCGCGCGTGAAATCGCCGAGCTGGTCTGTGTGGTCCCTGGAAAGACTGAAGGCTGGCTGCTTGAACAAGCCAGCCGGGCGGATGAAGCAGGCATCGAAGAATGTCTCGGCATCGGCATGGTGCGCTACGACGACGCCTCGCTGGCGTTTCGCCACGAACTCGCACGGCGCGCGCTGGAAGACTCGCTGACGCGGCCACGCCGAGAGACCCTGCACTCGAAGGTGCTGGCGGTGCTTGCACAGCGGCCTGATGTTCCCGCGGCACGCCTCGCACATCACGCGGATGGCGCGCGCAATGCGGAGCAGGTGCTGCGTTTCGCACCCATCGCCGCGTCGCAAGCCGCGTCGGTCGGCGCGCACTCTGAGGCGGTGGCGCACTATCAAGCTGCAATACGGTACGCGAATCAGTTGCAGCCCGAGGAGCGTGCGCGGCTGTATGAGCATCTCGCGTACGAGTGCTACCTGACGGGTCAGCACCTGCGTGCCACGGATGCGAGATGCTCCGCCCTGGAAGTCTGGCGCGCCTCGGGCGCGCGCATGCAGGAAGGCGATACGTTGCGGTGGCTCTCCCGGCTGACCTGGTTTGCAGGTCGCCGCGAGGAAGCGCGGCGGTACGCCGTCGAGGCTATCGCGACGCTCGAGCTGTTGCCCCCCAGCCTCGAGTTGGCGATGGCCTATGACAATCTCGCTCATCTCGACACGGAGTCGCACGACGTCGACTCGGGAATCAGTTTGGCGCAGCGTGCAATCCAGCTGGCGGAGAAAATGGGGCATGACGAGTTCATGGCTCATGCGCTGATCACGCTCGGGCTCGGGCGCCTCATCCGCGGCGACACCTCGGGTTGGGCCAACTTCGAGCGCGGTCTGCAGCTCGCACTTGCCAGTGGGTCGCAAGAGGAAGTGGCTCGCGCGTATACGAACCTGTGCTCGATGGCGATCTCTCGACGTGACTACGAGCAGGCGACTCGCTATCAGGCCGAGGGGCTCGCGTACTGCGAGGAGCGTGACCTGGATTCCTGGTGGCTCTACATGATCGCGGGCCGCGCGCGCATGCGGTTCGAGCAAAGCGACTGGGATGGGGCGGGCGATGATGTCGAAGCCGTATTGCGCCATCCGCGCACTACACCCATCACGCGCATTCCGGTGCTGGAGGTCCTCGCGCATCTGCGAATTCGGCGCGGCGACCCCGATGCAAGTTCCCCGCTTGCAGAGGCACGTTCGCTGGCGGGCCCGCAGCCGGACTTGCAGCGCGTCGGTAGGGTCGCGGCAGTCGTCGGCGAGGGCGCGTGGCTGACCGGCGATCGTGACGCGGTGATCCAGGCCGTGCAGCCGGCGTATGAACTCGCTCAGCAGCGCCAGGATCCGCGGATGAGAGGCGAACTCGCGGCATGGCTCTTCCGGGTGCAGGCACTGCCGCAGCCGCCGACCGATATTGCTCAGCCATATGAGATGGAAATCGCTGGCGACTGGCGCGGCGCGGCGCAGATGTGGCAGGCGCTCGGGTGTGCATATGAGCACGCAAGCCTGCTCGGCTGGAACGGAACCGAGGAGGAACAGCGCGCGGCACTCACGATCTTCGATCGGCTCGGCGCGGGCCCGGCGGCCGCGTTTCTGCGCAAGCGAATGCGTGAGTCGGGAGTGCGTAGCGTTCCACGCGGCCTGCGCGACTCCACGCGCAACAATCCGCACGGCCTGACGAAGCGCGAGGCCGAGATTCTCGAACTATTGTCCGAGGGCCTGCGAAACTCCTCGATCGCGAAACGGCTGTTCCTGTCGCCGAAAACCGTCGATCACCACGTCTCTGCGATTCTCGCCAAGTTGCGCGTGCCATCACGTGCCGAGGCCGTGGCGTTGGTACGCAAGAAGTCCGGTTGATTTTCAGCCCGGCGAGCGTCTCTCTCTCAAATGGGCGCTGCCGCCTCATTTGGGTGTGCTGGCGTGATCGCGTTATCTCTTTCCGGCTGCACGACGCTTCCGAACGGTCGCGCCTGGGGTGAAGACGCGACACTCGCACCCGGCTGGGAACGAATCCGTACTTCAGCGATCAATGCGGTGACCGATCCGTGGGTCTGGGCGCCGCTCGTCGGCGCTGCGACGCTGCAGATCGATAACTGGGATCACAGGATTTCTGATTGGGCACGCACCGAGACCCCTATCTTCGGTTCAACGGCTGACGCGGAGCGCTGGAGCGACGATCTGCGCAGCGCATCATCCATCGCGTTTTTCACCACGGCCGCATTCACGCCGAGTGGCAGCTCAGAATCAGAGTGGTTGCTGAATAAGGCGAAGGGAATCGGCGTTCAGGTGGCCGCCGTGGCGGTCGCCACTGGGACCACTCGCTTGCTCAAGGATGTGACCAAGCGCGAACGCCCCAGCGGCGCGGACGACGAGAGTTTCCCGTCGGGTCACACCACGAGCTCGGCGGTGCACACGCGGCTCGCGAGCGAGAACCTCGACTCTATTCAGATGAGTCGTGCCGCGCGTCTCAGCATGAATGTTGGACTCGACGCCCTGACCATCGGCACGGCCTGGGCCCGTGTCGAAGCTGGCGCGCATTTCCCTTCGGATACGCTGGTCAGCATGGCGTTGGGGAATTTTTGCGGAATGTTTTTCACCAATGCCTTCCTCGGTCTCGACAGTGCGAACGCCTCGCTCGCGTTCGTGCCGTTGCCCGGTGGAGGCGAAGTCCGTTGGCAAGTCAGCTTCGGGGGGCGGTGACTCCGTGCGAACTTGCCGGCACGTTCAAGGCCAAGCGGCGACCCGCACTGAAGCGGGTGATGATCATAAGAGGATTACATGTGTATGCCGGAATTTATCCCACTGCCCTCACCGCATGAGGATGTCCTCTTCCGCCATCTCGTAACGGATCAGTACATCTGTGCGCAGTACATCGGAACGCCGACGGCGCTCATCGATGCGGGTGCCATCGACCGCGCCATGATCGGGGACGGACCGGGGCTGCGCGGTCGGGACTCAAACGGTGAGCTCTTTCGCCGCAGCAGCTACGGCAACGGAACTCTGCGCGTGGATCGCTTTGCACGCAGCCGCAAACACGCACGCACCTTGCCTGGCGTGCCTAACCAGGACACGACCGCACTCATCTCGTGGCTGAGGCTTCACCCCGGAGAACTGCATTTTGAGACCGATGACCGGTTCGAATGCGTCAGCGGCATGCGTGAGCTCCTCATTGCCCATCGCCATGCCTGCCGGGAAACGTTTGAGGGCAATTTCGGTTTCTGGGGCACGTGCGACGAGCACGCCGATGCCGGACCGGAACGATGGCGCTGCTACGTGGATCGACTGTTCGACGGCTATTACCGGATCCGTCGCGGCCGGTTCGATGATTGGGAGCGTACCCGCCTCTCGCGTGAAGACCTGACGCAAACGCTGCGCGCCTACGCACGTTATGAGTTGAAAAAGCTCCTCGCGATGGCCCGAGGCGAAAGTCACCGCGGCGTGTACGAGATTCCGGAACCCAGTGTGCAGTTACTGGAACAATACGTGTCCGAGATCGATCAAACCTTCAAGCAGGCAGCGACCACTCTGGCCGCGCAATCCAACGTCGTCCCCTTCTGGGCACCCTATGAGTGAAAATGACCGATCACCAGTCGCGTAATCATTCCAGCGACGTCAGCACCACCGCCGTCGCCAGCAAAGTACCCGCGGTCACACTCGGTTTCTGGATCATCAAGATTGCAGCTACCACGCTCGGCGAGACCGGCGGCGACACTGTCTCGATGACGTGGAACCTCGGCTACCTGACCGGCACGATCATTTTCCTGTCGGCGCTGCTGGTACTCGTTGCGCTGCAGATCACTGCAAAGAAGTTTCATCCCTTTCTCTATTGGGCCACGATTATCGCCTCCACGACGGCGGGGACCACGATGGCGGACTTCGCGGACCGCTCGCTGGGCATTGGCTACGCGGGCGGATCATTGCTATTGCTCACCTGCGTCCTCGCGGTACTGGGCCTTTGGTATCGTTCTGAAGGCTCCGTCTCAGTGAACACGGTCAATACGCCAAGAGTTGAGGCGTTTTACTGGGCCACGATCACGTTCTCGCAAACGTTAGGTACGGCACTCGGAGACTGGGTGGCTGACTCTGGACCGGGATATCTCGGTGGTGCCGTGGTATTCGGCGCAGCGCTCGCGGTGGTTGCGGCGGCTTACTATTGGACCAAGATCTCACACGTGCTGCTGTTCTGGGCCGCGTTCATTCTGACCCGGCCGCTCGGCGCGACGGTGGGCGATTTTTTCGATAAGCCGCTCGCCCAGGGCGGCCTCGCCTTCAGCCGACCGCTCGCGTCGGCGATCATCGCCGCATTCATTCTCGTCTGCATTCTCGTACTTCCCCAGCGCGCCGGCGCTCACCCCAGGGGCTCATTGCAACAGCGTGACCAATGATTGCGGCGCGATCGGGTCACGCGCTGCTGGTCGCATTGACGGTGCTGAGCTGGCCCGCGTGGGCGGGGCCACCGTACATCACTGACGACCCCGAACCGACGCCGTTCAAGGAGTTCGAGATCTACCTGTTCGCCAGCGGCAGCGATGCGCACGATGGCTCGGAGGCTGCGACAGGAATCGACTTCAATTACGGCGCTACGCCCGATCTGCAGCTTACGATGGTTGTGCCCGTCGCCTACGAGAATCCAGTCGGCTCCGACTCGGCGAGCGGTCTCGGAAACATCGAACTGGCTGCCAAGTATCGCTTCCTGCATCAGGACCAGATCGGCTGGGACGTCGCGGTGTTCCCGCGCTACTTCGTAAAGAGCGCTTCGTCACGCGTGGGTGATCAGCACTCCGCGCTTCTTCTGCCTGTCTGGGTGCAGAGGGACCTGGATCCGTGGTCGACGTTCGGCGGCGGCGGCTGCGTCCTTCAGAACGGGGAGGATCTCAAGGACTTCTGTCTCGCCGGATGGGCCGTGACGCGCAACTTCGCCGCCCGCCTCCAGCTCGGCCTCGAGCTCGTGTACCAGACTGCCGATACACCCGGCGGGCGTTCTTCCACGGCCATGGGTGCGGGTTTGCGTTACGACATCAGCGAGCACTACCACTTCCTCGCGTCTGCGGGCCCGACACTGCGCAACGCCGCCGAAACGAACCACTACGCTTGGTACGCGTCACTGCTGCTCACGTTCTGAAGCCTACTCATCGAGGGCACTCCTCAGCCGCTCCAGCCCCGCTGCTGTCATGACCGTGTCGCCGCCCAGTCCGATGCGGAAATGCTCCGGCATCCCGAAGAAACGCCCCGGCACCACGCTCGTTTCGTAGCGGTCGAGCAGACGCGCGCAGAATGCGTCACCGTCGCCGCTCCTGAGCTTGGGAAACACGGTCGTGCCGTGCGCGCAACGCGGCGTCTCCATCTCCAAGTCATCCCGGCCAGCCAGGAAGCGCTCTACCGCCGAGCGATTGGTTTGCAGCAACGTCCGCGCTCGCGCGGCAATGCGGTCGAGATGATCGAAGGCGAGCACGCTCAGGCGCTCGATCGGATGCGGTTGAAGTTGACCAAACAGATCGTTGAGCTTCCACATCTGATCCGCCAAACCTGGCTCGCAGAGAATCCACCCGCAACGCAGTGCACTCAGTCCGTATGCCTTGGTGAGACTGTTGGTGACCACGAAATGATCACCGAGGCACGCGGCCGATTGCGGACGGTGGTCGAAGAGGACATCCAGATAGGCTTCATTCACGACGACTTTCGCGCCGACGCGCTGCGGCGCTCTTACCGATTCGGCGCAGTGTGTCCTCGTCGGTGAGTGCGCCCGAAGGGTTGTGCAGGTTGGTGATCAGGATCAACACCGTCTTCGCGGTGATCGCCTTCTCGATGTCAGCGGGATCGATCGCAAATCCCTCGGAGGGCCTGCGCGGAAAGCGCCGGATGCGGGCGCCCAGATACGCGGCGAGCGACACCAGGGGTTCATAGGCCGGCTCCTCGATGAGGATCTCATCGTCCGCCTCCACGAGGGCTGCGAGGGCCAGATGGTTAGCCATCGAAGCGCCATTCGCGGTGACCACGCACTCGGGCTGCACGCCGTAGCGGTGGGCAATGCGCTCGCGGAGTAGCACGTGCCCATAGGGGTTCGGTTCCTCGATCGCGAGTTCCGCGGGGCTGAACGGCAGGTCCGCGAGCGGGTAGTTGAGAATGCCGCTGGTCGCCAGATTGAAACGAGCCGAGGCCTGCGTTTTGACCCAGGTGAGATACTCGGATCGCGCGTGGGTCCGTCCCGAAGTCATGCTCGGCGCCTGCGGAAGCGGTAGACGACGGCACCCACCGCGAGGATCAGAGCGATGATGAGTGTGTTGCCCTGATGGCGAAACAGGATGTGGAGCGCAATCGAAAAGCAGATCGCGATGAACGCGAGCGTGGTCCAGGGATGGCCGGGTACGCGAAACGTCTGATCGGAGGTGTACGGGTCACGGCGTCGAAAAACGAACAGGGTGAGCGCGGTGAGGCCGAAGAACACGAGATCCACCGACTCGACGTAGGTCACGATCTCCTCGTAGCGTCCGATCAGGAGCACGGCGAGCGCCAACGCGGAATTGAGCACGATCGCGATAACCGGGGCTTGGGTCCTTGGGTGAATACGCGCGACTTGCGACGGAAAGAGGTTGTCGGCCGCCATCGCGTACAGCACGCGCGGGTACGTCAACACCGACTGACTCAGAAATCCCAGGGTGGAAAGCGCGATGCCCGCCGCCAGGACCTTGCCCCCGAGATCGCCCGCGATGCGTTGCATGACGGCTGACGCGGGCGCGGGCGTGGCCGCGAGCTCAGCGGTGCCCAGCACCAGCAGGCAGATCAGATTCACGGCGAGATACAGAACAATGACACTGATCATCCCAATCAGGAGCGCGCGTGGCAGAGTCTTGCGCGGTTCGCGGACTTCGGCGGCCACGAAGTTCGCCGTCTGAAACCCGCCATAGGCGAAGAAGACCGGAATCATGGCGGAGCCGAATGCCGATACCAAATCGAGCGAGGGCTTACGATCGAATATCGGGCCCGAGAGCGCTGCTGCGGCCGCAGGCGTCTGCATGAGCCACGCCATACCGCAAATCACCAGTATCGCGATCGCGACCACCCGCAGCAGCATCAGGCCGCTCTGCACCGCGCTGCCCGCGCGGATGCCGGCACAGTTCACCGCCGCCAACACGACGATGGCGGTCACTGCGGTGGCGCGCTCGGGCAACGGGACGGGAATGAATTCCTTCGCGTACCTGGCGAACGTCACCGCCACCGCGGCGCAACCGCCCGCGTTCATCACGATGAGGGCGAGCCAGCCGTAGAAGAAGCCCACCGCGGGATGCATCGCTTCCCGCAAGTACACGTACTCGCCTCCTGCTTTCGGAAGCCGTGCCGCCAGCTCGGCAAAGATGAAGGCGCCCAGGAGCGCAGCCACGCCGCCGGTGACCCAGGCACCCAGGATCAGCGCGGGTGAGTGAAGATGTTGGGCAACAACATAGGGATTCATGAAGATTCCCGAGCCCACGACGCCACCCATGACGATCATCGTGGCGTGAAACAGGCCGAGCTTCGGTGCGAGTTGAGCGGTCGGCTCGGCATCACTCAACGAGGGAATCTGAGAATGGAGTTCTGCCAAGGCCTAAGCGTAACCGATCGAGTCATAGGAAGAGGAGCGTGACGCCCGCACCCGCTTCGAGGAGGATCGTGCGTCATGTCCGCCAGCATGGATCACGTCGATCTCGCTGCCGTCCGCGAGGCGCTGCTTGGCCTATGATCCCGCACGCCACAGCGCGCGGAAGGTCATCCTCACAATATCCCCATCGCCTTGACCGAGAAGAGGATGATTCGCAGTCCCAGTGCCACTTGAATGACGCTGAGAACTGCGCCAAGGACCTGCAGCGACGCGCCCATCCACGGCCGCATGCGCCGGGCCAGCAGCATCACGATCAGGTTCAACAGCATGATCGCCGAAAGGATGACGCCGATGACCAGTCGAGCTTGCAGGTTTGGACTGAGTGCAAGGAATACGATGAGCGCGGCGATACCGTACGGCGTGACAATCGTCGGGAAGGCTAGCGGCGACAAAGCCATGTTCAAGGTTGCTGACGAGGCCGACTCCGAAGTCACTTCGCGAGGCGGCTGCGGTGGTGCGAACTCACGAAGGACGTGCCCGAGCGCGACGAGCAACAGAATGATCCCGCCGGAGAGAGCGAGAATGGGTAATGGGATGCCGTAACTGGTCAGGACGCTCTGGCCGACGACTGCCGCGATTAGTAGAACGAGGGTCGCAAAGAGGGTCGACCGCACGGCGATCTGCCGCACAAACGTCGCATCCGCTCCCTTCACGATCTGCAAGAAGGGACCGATGATCTTGAACGGGCCGAGCATCAGGAACAGAAACGTGAAGACCTGGGCTGCCGGATACTGCTTCGGCTGCATCAGGTCGGCGGTGGCTTCTGCAGCCCATGCGACGCTGGAATGGCCCAGGTAGCCGATACCGACGACGAGCGCTGACAGGAAACTCGCGTTAGGCCAGAGGCACAGGTGTCTTCCCTTTGTCATGAACAGATTGTCCTGACCTGCAATCAGCGGGAACCGCACTCTCGTTGTGGCCCACAAATGCCGCCGATACCCGCAGTCGTGCACGCGAACACGGGGAAAGCAGGGCGAGCGCCGCAAAGGTACGCCGCGGTTTGTCCGCGTGGTTGAAGCCCTCGAATTGGTATGATTGTTCGTCAAGGCTAAATCGTCACTCTGTTCTTTGCCGCCTCCGTTCGTGGCGGAGACTGCGTCAAACTCGGCTCCACCGTCACATGGTCAAAGCGGATCGCAACTACAACGGTACCAACGGGTGCAGAGGGAGTCCGCCCGGGTTATGCCTTCACTAATACCGATCAAGCTCGCGTTGCTGGCGTCTGCTGGTCTCGTCTGCGCGGTCAGGGCCACCGCGAGCCTGGCGCAGACCTCGTCGCCTGGGGTCATGGTCAGCGCGGAAGCGACGCCAGCGCAGGACCTGCTCACCGACCGATTCGTCATCAATGTGGGTGCGTTCGTCCTGGCCACGGATCTTAACGCCAGCCTGAACGGCACCGCCAGCAGTCCCGCCTCGGGTTTCAGCCAGGACGTTGACTTCAACCGGACCTTCGGCACGAGTGGCGACGCCACTCGCATCCGCGCCGACGTACTGTGGCGCTTTCTGCCGCGCCACCACCTTCGCTTCCTGTATTTCGACGACGACGTCAAGAGGACGAGAAGCCTCGACAAGGACGTCGTGTGGGGTGACTACACGTTCAAGGCGGCGGCCCAGGCAACCGCCGAGAACAAATTCACCGTCTACGCGCTCGCTTACGAATACCTCTTCATGCTCGAGCCCACCTACGAGGTCGCGGCGTCCGCGGGCGTGCATTACTCGGAGCAGACGATACGAATTTCCGGCGACGCCACTGTCACCCTTGCGGATGGCACCGTTCAGGCCGCAAGTTTTCAAAGCAAGTCGAGCTCATTGCCGGCTCCGCTGCCGGTCATCGGTCTGCGTGGCGGCTGGGCGGTCGCGCCGCACTGGTTCCTCGACGCCTCGGCGCAATTCTTCAAATACAGGGCCAACCCTTACGACGGCCACTGGTGGGAGCTGGGAGTCCGCGCGACCTGGATGTACAACAACCACGTCGGCATCGGCGCGGGCTGGGACAAGTACTCGTCACACGTGGGCATCGACAAGACGAACTTCCAGGGCAAAATGGATTTTGGCTACTCCGGGCTGCTGGTTTTTCTGACCGGGGCATTCTAATCGGCCTCTTGTCAATGAATACCAACGGCACGCGTCGCGGCATCACTTTCATCGCGGCTGTGTTCTGCAGTATGGCGACGGTGGCGAGCGCAGAGCAGACGGTCGGGGCGGACGACCTCGCCCAGGCCAACAACCCGCTCGCGAACTTCACAGCACTTAGCTTGCACAACTACTTCATCGGCGAACTCACGAGTCCGGACAAGGACGCAAATCAGTTCTGGGTCCGCTTTGCAAAGCCGTTCTCGCCGGGGGACACGCATTGGATCATGCGCGCGTCGCTGCCGCAGCCAGCGGCCTTACGCGATCCAACCGCCTCGGACTCTTCTCAAGAACGGTGTCAGATCGAAGTCGCAAATCAATACACATGAGCGACGTGCCGGTGTCGCGTTCCTTGGTCCAACGCATTCGGTTGGCTTGTGGAGCCAGAACGTTCCACAAGGACCAGGCGCACGAGGCAGTTATGCTAAAGAAGATAATCGACGACTCGATCCTCGCTCTGAACCCGATCGATCGCGTGTCCGAGATCCTCACCGCGATTGTCATGCTGCTGGCTTTTCTGGGCTCGCTCAGCGTGGCCACAACCGGACGCCAGGAAATGCACGCGATGCTGGTCGGTGCCGTGGGGTGCAATGTGGCCTGGGGAATCATCGATGCGGTGCTCTACCTCATGGATTGCCTGGCGGAAAAGCGCACCGCACTTGTGACCTTGCGCGCCGTGCGGACAGCCAGCGATTCGACCAAGGCGCGGCAGTTGATCGCGGACTCGCTGCCATCAGTGGTGGCGTCTATTGTGGAGCCGCAGGAACTGGAAACGCTGCATCAGCGACTGAAGCACTTACCAGCGCCGCCGGAACATGTGCATCTTGATTGGGACGATTGGCGACGCGCGATCGGGATCTTTTTGCTCATGTTCCTGAGCACGCTCCCGATGATCGCTCCGTTCGCTTTTATGCAGGACAAATATGCTGGCTTTGCGAACCTCCGATGGCATTGCCATCGTGATGTTGTTTGTCGCCGGCTTTCTCTACGGCCGCTTGATTGGCAGTCATGCGCTGCGAATTGGATTGGCTTTGGTTGCCGTTGGTGTTGCGCTCGTCGCCATGACAATAGCTCTCGGCGGATGAGCACGGCGAACGTTGGCTCACGTAAATTGAGCTCGCAGTGAATCTATCGAGCAGGAAAGGGAAAAAAAAGAGGCGCACGTTGGCTCAAGTAAATTGAGTTCGCAGTGAGTCTTTTACGCAGCAGGAAGAACGCGCAAAAGAATTAGAGCATTACGCACAGATATATAGAGTGGCAGCCCCACAGACTGCAAAGCCCACGACCCTACACCGGCTTAAACGACCTGGAGTACCCCTTCCACGACCGAACCCTCACGTCAGTGCGGGCGTCTGAGTATCAGCGCGTGCGCCGTAAAATCAACCTAAGCGCGGTGTTCGCCGGACAGAACGTCGGCATCAAGGAAGTCGCGGAGAAAATCTGGCTGGTGAGCTTTATGCACTACGACCTAGGGTTCTTGATCACGCAGACCGGGCGTGTCGAATGCGCCCCGAATCCCTTCGAGGCAAAAGTGTTACCTATGTCTCCGGTATAAACCGTTACCTATGTGACCGGAATGGACCTTTGTTTTATGGCGCGCTCGGCGGGATTCGAACCCACGACCCCTGCCTTCGGAGGGCAGTACTCTATCCAGCTGAGCTACGAGCGCGCGGAATGGGAAGGGCGCGAATCATAGCCTCGGCTGCTTTTGCCGTCCATTCAGGGGTTTAAGGCATCAAAAGGAATCGCTTATACTTGCGCGCCCGCTTCCCGGGCGATCATTTCCGGTGCCAACGTGACCGACAAGCAGGACACCCAGTTCATGAATCACTTCAGCCTGGTGCTCGGGATCCTGATCACGATCGCCATCCTGCTGTTCGTCTTCGCGCGCATGGTCGGCGCGGCGACTCAGGTGCAACACGTGAAAGCAGAACAGATGGAAATGCACGCGGTCGATGCGCGCACCAGGCCGTTCGCACACGTCGCCGTCGCTGGCGCGGACAACTCGGCGCTCGCCGCACAGGAAGAACCGGCTGCCGCGCCCGCCGCCGCCAGCTGCGCAGCCCAAGACCGGTGAAGAGGTCTACAACGCCGCCTGCACAGCGTGCCATGGCGCCGGAATCGGCGGGCGCACCCAAGTTCGGTGACAAGGCCGCGTGGGCCCCGCACATCGCGAAGGGCATGGATGTTCTGCACATGCACGCCATCGAGGGCTTCACGGGAACGAATGGCATGATGCCGCCGAAGGGCGGCCGCGTCGACCTGCCCGATGAGGTGGTTCGCGCTGGCGTCGACTACATGGTCGAGCACTCGCGCTGAAGGTCGACGTAACCGATAGCGTTTGGGGAGTCGGCCAGCGCAGAGACGATACCCGCGCAAGGTTCACGCCCTCGCCCGGCACCTAATCAAACAGGTCGCTCGGCTCTTACTTCTCGTCGCTCTGTGCGCAGCGGTATACCGCCCTCGTCTCACGCGCCGCGGATCGCTTCCAATCCCGGCCCGCCTTCTCGCAAGCAGCCTGAGAAACGAAGCCAGTCACAGACGAAACGTTCGTGTCCGGCCCCAAGCCGTCGGCTCCATTGCCTGAGAGGGTCAAGATCAGAATCCAGGTACCCATATGCCTCCCTCGGGTGACACCTCCCCACCCGCGGACATAATGCGGCGCTCCTACACCCTCCAGCCGCGAACTCCGTCACCTCTTCTGATTCTCGAGACGTTTCGGTCGCTCGAGGTCCTCACTGATCGACGCGGTCCGCGCGCGCAGCGGCGATACCGGCAAGAATCATCTCGCCGGCGCGCGTTCTGCGCGCCGCAACTGGATCGCTTCGGCCAGGTGATGCTCGAGTATCGTCTCGGCCTGTTCGAGATCAGCGATCGTGCGGGCGACTTTCAGAATCCGGTCGTGAGCGCGCGCCGACAGGTTGAGGCGGCGCATTGCATGTTCGAGCAGTCGCTCTGACGCGCGCTGCAGAACGCAGTGCCTCTGCAGGTCGCGGGTCCGCAGATGCGCATTGATGGCTTCACCTCGCATCCCTTGCAGCGCCCGTGCCTGCGCGACGCGCCCCGCTACTACGCCACTCTCGTCACCAACCGCCGCCACTCGAAGGTGTGAGGCTTCCGGCCGGGGCATCTCGACGTGCAGATCGATTCGATCCAGCAGCGGACCCGAGATTCGCGCACGGTAGTGCTGGATCTGCATCTCGCTGCAACGGCAACGGGCATCGCGATCGCCGAGATATCCGCACGGACACGGGTTCATCGCCGCTACCAGCTGGAACTGTGCCGGGAATTCTGCTTGCCGCGCGGCCCGCGAGATTGTGATGCTGCCGGTCTCGAGCGGTTCACGCAGCGCCTCGAGCACGCGCGGCGAGAACTCGGGCAGCTCGTCGAGAAACAGCACGCCGTTGTGCGCCAGTGAGATTTCGCCGGGACGCGGATGCGATCCACCGCCCACCAGCGCTGGAGCGGAAGCGGTGTGATGCGGCGCCCGAAACGGTCGCCGGCCCCAGTCACGCACGCGAAACCCCGCCGCGCTGATCGACGCCACTGTTGCGGTTTCGAGCGCTTCGCGCTCGGTCATCGGCGGCAGAATTCCAGGCAGCCGATGCGCCAGCATGCTCTTACCCGCGCCCGGCGGACCTATGAACAGCAGGCTGTGTCCTCCAGCTGCCGCGATCTCCACCGCCCGCTTGGCATGCGCCTGTCCGCGTACGTCGCCGAGATCAGGATAGACATCTCCCGCCACGCTCAGTGTCCGTTCCGGCGCAATAGTGAAAGCGAGTGGCGTCTGTCCCGTGATGTGCGCGCAGACTTCGAGCAGATGAGTCGCGGGTGCGATGCGCGCCTCGCGCACCAATGTCGCTTCATCGAGGTTCGCTCTCGGCAGGATGATGCGGTGCGCCTGCCGGGCGGCCTGGCAGACTGCTGGCAACATGCCGCGCACGGCTCGCAATTCGCCGCTCAATGAAAGCTCGCCGTAGAACTCGCAGGCGCTGAGTGCCTCAGCCGGGATCTGCCCGGACGCGACCAACACTCCGAGCGCGATCGGCAGGTCGAATCGTCCGCCCTCCTTCGGCAGATCGGCCGGCGCGAGATTGACGGTGATGCGGCCGGCCGGAAATTCAAAGTGCGCCGTGGCGAGCGCCGAACGCACGCGGTCCTTGCTCTCCTTGACCACGGCTTCTGGCAGCCCAACGATGGAAAGGGCCGGCAACCCTGCGCCGAGATGCACCTCGACGGACACCTGCGGGGCTTCCATGCCGTGTTGAGCGCGGCTCAGGACCGTTGCCAGCATTCGCAGCCCTCCGTGGCCGCGCCGTCCCTGCGGGGTGGACTACTTC
Source organism: uncultured Gammaproteobacteria bacterium (assembly GCA_963724625.1). Taxonomy (GTDB): domain Bacteria; phylum Pseudomonadota; class Gammaproteobacteria; order Steroidobacterales; family Steroidobacteraceae; genus DATBVX01. The sequence continues at coordinate 169,043 of CAVRVO010000004.1, forward strand.
TGCGTTTCAGCCTCGAGCTCGCGGATCCGTGCCTCGAGCGCCTCGATCTTCTCGCGGGTGCGCCGCAAGACTGCGGCCTGTACGTCGAATTCGCTGCGCGTCACGAGGTCGAGACGCGCCAGTCCTGACTGCAGCACTGACTTGAAATTGGTTTCGAGATCGCGCTTGAGGGCCTGCAGGCTCTCCGGAACCGAGCCGGCAAGACGCCGCGCCAGGTCGTCGATGATTTTCGGATCCATGAGTGTTCCCTATCTGACGAGGCCCGCAGCATCGAAAGACGCTCATCGCCCGTCAAGTCCTGCTCCCTATCAATGCATGGCGAGCGAATCGACGCGCCAAAACAGTGCGGGCATCTGCCCGCGCAACTGCGCGCGGGCGGTAAGCGACTGATTCCGCGACCCGCGAGCGCTGAGAATTTCCGTGGCATAGAAGCTGCATCGGGAGCTGCGCGCAGCTTAGTGCGCTCAGGGGGTATCAGCACCGCGTCGAATCTGCGCGGACCGCACAGAAATTCATGAAGCTCGTGGCGGCGATCATCAAGCCATTCAAGCTCGACGACGTGAGGCGTGCGATTGCCGACCTGGGCCTGCAGGGGCTGACCGTCACCGACGTGCTTGGACTGGGGCAGCAACCGGTGCACCGCGAGTTCTATCGCTCCGCCGAGTACCCGATCGACCTCGCGCCGCGCACCAAGATCGAGGTCGCGGTCGAGGATGCGGTGCTCGAGCCGGTGATCGAAGCGATCGGCAATGTCGCGCGCACCGGCCAGAAGGGCGACGGAAAGATTTTCGTGCTGGATCTCGTGCAGGTGGTGCGCATTCGCACCAATGAGATCGGCGCGGCGGCCATATGACCAGAACCGGCAAACGAGGAGTACCCGTGCAACACCTAACCGCAGTCCCTTACTTTCCCCGACTCGTGCGCAGCCAGACGTGCCGCTGGTTCGCACTGCTGCTCCTGGCGGCCGTGGGTGTGCTGCTGCTGCCGGCACTCGGCTTTGCTCAAGACGCGGCCGCCGCGGCGCCACCGCCCTCGCCCAACAAGGGCGATACCGCCTGGATGCTGACCTCGACAGCGCTCGTCCTGTTGATGTCGGTCCCGGGATTGGCGCTCTTCTACGGGGGCCTGGTGCGCACCAAGAACATGCTGTCGGTGCTGATGCAGGTGTTCGTCGGCTTTTCGCTGATCACCGTGCTCTGGTGCGTGTACGGCTACTCGCTCGCGTTTACCACCGGCAACGCATTTTTCGGCGGATTCAGCCGACTGTTCCTCGAGGGTACGTTCGATTGGCAGTCGGGCGCGGCGCTCGGCGCGACTTTCAGCAAGGGAACGCCGATGTACGAGCTGGTGTTCGTCGCGTTCCAGGCCACCTTCGCAGCCATCACCTGCTGCCTGATCCTCGGATCGCTGGTCGAACGCATCAAGTTCTCCGCGATTCTCCTGTTCCTGACGATCTGGTTCACCTTCGCCTACTGCCCGATCGCACACATGGTCTGGTTCTGGGCCGGTCCGGATGCGTACACCTCGCCTGACGTCGTCGATGCCACCAACAAGACTGCAGGTCTGATCTGGCAGTGGGGCGCACTCGATTTCGCGGGTGGCACTGTGGTGCACATCAATGCCGGTGTCGCCGGCCTGGTCGGTGCGGTCGTGCTCGGCAAGCGCATCGGCCTGGGACGCGAATCCATGGCGCCTCATAACCTCACGTTGACCATGGTGGGCGCGTCGCTCCTGTGGTTTGGGTGGTTCGGCTTCAACGCGGGTTCGGCACTCGAAGCGAATGGCACGGCTGCGCTCGCATTCCTCAACACCTACCTCGCCACGGCATGCGCAGTGCTCTCATGGATGTTCGCGGAGTGGATCATCAAGGGTAAGCCCTCGATGCTCGGCGCTGCTTCGGGCGCAGTGGCAGGCCTGGTGGCGATCACGCCGGCCGCAGGCAACGTCGGCATTCCCGGGGCGTTCGTCATCGGACTCGCTGCGGGTGTGGTCTGCCTCTGGGGCGTTACCGGCCTCAAGAAGCTCATCAAGACGGACGATTCGCTCGACGTGTTCGGTGTCCACGCGGTGGGCGGGACATTGGGCGCGCTCCTCACCGGTATCTTCAATGCGCCGTCGCTCGGCGGACCGGGACTGGTCGTCGATTGGGTGACAGTGAAAGTCGACTACCCGGGCATCTGGCCGCAGTTCGTGATCCAGGCCAAAGCCGTAGGGCTCGTAATCGTCTGGACTGCGGTTGTCGCCTTCGTGGCCTTCTCGCTCGTGAAGCTGGTGATGGGGCTGCGCGTCAGCGAGGAAGAAGAACGTGAGGGGCTCGACATCACGGCCCACGGCGAGCGCGCTTACACAAGCTAATCTCTTGATCTACCTTACCTTTATTGACCATGCCGTCCGCTGAGGGCGGCATGGTCCCAGGCCCACTGTTAAACTGCGGCGCCGTAGAGTGTGAGATCGCTGCGGCGCACCGCTCCACGAGGTCAATCTATGAAGCTGGTCACAGCGATCATTAAGCCCTTCAAGCTCGACGATGTACGTCAAAGCCTTGCGGAACTCGGCATTCAGGGAATCACTGTGACCGAGGTCAAAGGTTTCGGGCGGCAGAAAGGCCACACTGAGCTGTATCGTGGCGCCGAATATGTGGTCGATTTTCTGCCCAAGGTGAAAATCGAGCTCGCGGTGCCGGACGACCGGGTCGAACAGGTCCTGGAATCGATCACTGCAGTCGCCCGCACTGGAAAGATCGGCGACGGCAAGATCTTCGTGATGGACCTCGGACACGCGGTGCGAATTCGCACTGGGGAGACAGACGCAAACGCGCTATAGCGAGCGCGTGGCGGCATCCTCCCCGGAGGTTGGAGGAGTGAAAAATGCTTAAGCGAATTGCCTGGGGTCTGCTGCTGGCCAGCCTGTCGATGGCGGCTTCAGCCGACGTATTCCGCTGGGTCGACGCGCAGGGTCGGGTGCACTACAGCGATCGCCCGGAAGTCGAAAACGCAGTGCGCGTCTCCGGCATTACCACGCACGCCTCCGATTCGGCCGCCATCGCCGCACGCATGCAAGCCGAGAGCGATCAGCGTGCCAAGCTTGCTGCCCAGGAAACGCAGCAACACGCTGACCAGAACGCGGCGAAAGCCGTGCAGAATGACGTCGGCAAGTCGCGCGAAGATCAGTGCAAGGCGGCCAAAGAGCGCTACCGCGTCGCCATCGAATCGCAGAAGCTCTACCGCGTCGGCAAGGACGGCGAGCGGCAGTACCTCACCTCGCAGGAAATCGACGAGGCGCGCCTGAGCTCCCGCAAGGACATGGATACAGTCTGCGGTCAGGCCGGAAGCTGAGCCGAGGCAAACGTTCCTGCAGCGGGCCTGCTAGAGTGTCCGCCCGCGCAGCGCCCGGACCTCTTCCGGTGCGCTGAGCATCCATCCACGCGTCCGGAGCGCTGACATGCGCGTAGGCTTCATCGGGCTCGGTGCCATGGGCCGATACATGGCCGCCAATCTCCACAAGGCCGGTCTGCTCACCGCGGTTTTCAATCGCACCTTCGCGAAGGCCGAAGTCTTTGCACGGGAAACCGGCTGTGCCGCGGTGCGTTCTCCAGGAGATCTCGCCAGCCATTGCGACACCATCGTCATGTGTGTGTCGGCGGACCCCGATGTGCGGGAAGTCATCGACGCGCTGGCGCCAACACTGCCGCGAGGCGCGCTGGTCATCGATTGCTCGACGGTGAGCGCCACCACTGCACGCGACGTTGCCGCGCAACTGTCCGCTGCAGGGATCGACTTTCTCGACTGCCCGGTCAGCGGCGGTGTCGAGGGCGCGCGCGATGCAACCCTTGCGATCATGGTCGGGGGCGAGCCGGCCGCCTTCGAGCGCGCACAGCCGGCGCTTCGCGCCATGGGAAAGACGGTCACGCATCTTGGGCCGAGTGGCGCAGGTCAAGCCGCCAAGGCCACCAACCAGATCATGTGCGCCGGCGTGATCCAGGCGGTCGCGGAGGCCATGGCGTTCGCGCGTGCCGAAGGCCTGCCCCTCGACAAGCTCATCGACACCCTGGGCAAGGGCGCGGGTTCCAGCTGGTACTTCGTCAATCGCGCGCCGAACATCGTGCGCGGCAGTTTTCCCGCCGGGTTCCGCGTCCTGCTGCACGAGAAGGACCTCAAGATTTGCCGCGAAATGGCCGCAGCCCGCGGCGTGCAGTTACCCGTGATCGAAATGACCCTGGTGCACTACCGGCGCCTGATCGAGCAGGGATTCGGCGATGAGGACATCTCGAGCCTGTATCGCCTCAAGGCGGCGCTGTTCGACGAGGCGCGGGCTGCGGGACGTTCCTCGGCGGGCTGAGCCATGAACCGCCCGGTATCCGACTCTCCTTCGGCACCGGCGCCCTCTTTCTATCTGCCCGACTTCTGCGCCACGCAGACCGTGCTCGCCGTAGTGCTGATCGCCGAGCTGGTGGCCCTGGTCCTCACCCTCGCCCGCGAAGAATTGAAGTACGGGTTCTGGATCGATCTCGCCCGCACCTCGCTCTTCCTGCTCTGGATCGGGCTCAGCAGCGCCGCGGCGCTGTGCTCCACCCGGCCCCTGCTTGCACGCATGAGCGTGCAACGCGCTTCGGTCGTGTCGCTCGGCTTGCTGCTCGCGGTGACACTGATCATTTCGGAGGTCACGTTCTGGCTGGGGCAGCGCTGGGTCGGCAGCCTGGACAGCGGCGTCGGGAGCCTGTTCCCGACAGATCACGCGAACTTCCTGCTGCGCAACCTGATCATCGCCTTCATCGTGAGCGCCCTGGCGCTGCGGTATTTCTACATTGCGCACGAATGGCGACGCACGGTGGAAGGTCGTGCGCGCCTGCGCATCGATGCGCTCCAGGCGCGCATCCGCCCGCACTTCCTCTTCAACAGCATGAACACGATCGCCTCGCTCACCCGCTCGAATCCGGCCATGGCCGAGGAAGCAGTTGAGGACCTGGCGGACCTCTTCAGGGCCAACCTGCGCGAAACGCGCACCCAGATTCCCCTCAAGGAGGAACTCGAGGTCGCGCGCCTTTATCAGCGTATTGAGGAGCTGCGCCTGGGTGCGCGTCTCAAGGTGAAATGGAACGTGCAGGCTCTGCCGATGGATACGCTGGTGCCCAGCCTGGTGGTTCAACCGCTGCTGGAGAATGCGATCTATCACGGCATCGAACCGTTGCCGGATGGCGGCACCGTCGTCGTCAGTGGCGAGCGCAATGGCGACATGCTCGAGCTCTCGATCGCCAACCCCGTACACAAGGATCCCGGCAGCAGCCCGCGCAGTGGCAACCGCATCGCGCTCGACAACATCCGCGAGCGCCTCGAGCTCGCCTACCAGGGGCGGGCGCGGATGGATGTCGAGAATCGCGGCAACGAGTACGTCGTCAAGCTCACGTTCCCGCGCGTGCACCCGGCCGAGGTTGCGGTTCAATGAGGGTCTTGATCGTCGACGACGAACCACCCGCACGCGAGCGCCTGAAGCGACTATTGGAGGAAATCGACGGCTGCGAGCTCGCTGGCGAGGCCAGCAACGGCACCGAGGCCATCGCGCTCGCCGTGCGCCTGGCGCCTGACGTGGTGTTGATGGACATTCGCATGCCCGGAATGGATGGCGTCGAAGCAGCGCGCCATCTTGGGCAGCTCGAGGAGCCGCCGGCGGTCATCTTCATCACGGCGTACGACGAGTACGCGCTGCGGGCGTTCGATACCAGCGCGGTCGGCTACCTGCTGAAGCCAGTTCGGCGCGAGAAACTCGCCGACACGCTGACCCGCGCCGCGCGGCTGACCAAACCACAGCTGGCGGCGATTGCCAAGGCTGCCGCCCCAAGGCAACGACGCACCCATCTCTCAGTCCGCATCCGCGGCGAGTTGCGCCTGATCCCGATCGAGGATGTCTTGTATTTTCTTGCCGATCAGAAATACGTCACGGTGCGCCATAGTGGCGGCGAAGATCTCATCGAGGAGTCCCTCAAGTCCCTCGAAGAGGAATTCGATCCTGACTTTCTGCGCATCCACCGCAACTCGCTGGTCGCTGTGCGGCATATCTCCTCCATCGAACGCTCCGGCGAGGGTCAATACTCGGTGCGGTTGCGCGGTATCGAAACCGATCTGCCGGTGAGTCGCCGTCTGGCGACGGAAGTGTTGCGCAGATTCCGCGGTTGAGATCGCGCGCCGGCTCGCCAGCAACGCGAGCCAGATGCAATGGCCGAAGCGCGGCGTCATACTAGTCGCGCATTCCGGACTCCTTCGCCTCTCCACATGGATCAGCAGCCCGTTTCATCGCCCGACGGCCCGATGCCGTCCGCAAACGGCGATCGTCGCCACGCGGAGCGTCGCCACGAGAACCGCAACAAGCTCGAGCGCGTCTCGGTGCGCGGTCTGCTCGCGGTGCTCCTGGCCTGCATCGCGATTGGTTTCGCTGCGTTCGCCATCTGGCAGGCGGCGCGCGCGGGCCGAACGCTCACTGATATTCACGATCAGCAATCGCAGCTCGTCGCGGACAATGCGAAGCTGCACGAAGAGCTCACTGCACTGGCGGGCCGGCTCGCTGCCAACACCAATCGGGTGGAGGAGCTCGGCACCCTGGGGCCGCGGCTTTCAGAACTCGGCGACTCGTTCGCCGAGCTGCGTGATCGCACCGAGGGAGCACAACGCGCCTGGACCAACGCGGAGGCGCGCTACCTCCTGGAAATCGCCAACCGCCGCCTGACACTCGACCACGACTGGGGGTCGGCGCTCGCGGCCCTGCAAGCAGCCGATGAGCGCCTGCAGTCCCTCAAGGACCCATCACTCAATCCGACGCGACGCGCCCTTGCATCCGAGATCCAGGCGCTGCGCAATGTCGTGCAGCCCGACCTCCCCGGCATCACGGCACGTCTTGCGAGTGCGGAAGAGATCGCGGGCTCTCTCCCGGTACTGGGGGCAATCAAGGAGGACTATTCGCCCGATAGCCCGGTTGCCGGTTCCCCTCCGGGGCTGGCGCGCGCCTGGCAGGTGATTCGCGCATCACTCGTGGGCATGGTAAGCATTCGTCGGATCGGGGATGACGCAGTCGAGCTCGTCTCCTTCGAAGAGCAGAACGTGAGACGCCAGCACATGCAGCTGCTGCTGTTCGCCACGCGCCTGGCCGCCCTCCGTGGCGATGAGAGCGCTTACAAGGCCAACCTCCTGGCGGCACGCGTGTGGCTCGAGCAGGCGTTCGACCCGGCCGACACGCGTGTTGCCACTCTGCGCCAGGAGCTGGCGATGCTCGACAAAGCGCCGATCGCCCCTGCGCTTCCTGACATCTCCCGCTCGCTGAAGCTCCTGGAAGCGCACGAGGCACGCAGCCGAGGTCGCACGTGAAGCGCGCCGCCTACCTCATCGGGGCACTGATTGCCGCTGCGGCGATCGCCTCAGCCCTGCGCATCGACGCCGGATATGTCGCGATCAGCTTCCTGGGCGTGCTGATCGAAATGTCGGTGGTGACGCTGGTCCTGCTGATCCTCGCCACGTTCCTGTTGCTGTGGCTTCTCTTCAGGTTGGTGCGACTGCGCACGCTGCGTCGCGAAGCGCAGGCAGCAAAACGCGATCAGCGTGCTCGCCTCGACCTTGCCCGTGGCGTATTCGAACTGGCTGAAGGCAACTGGCCGACGGCCGAGATTACTATTACGCGCAGCGCGCGCGACAACGTGCAGCCGGCGGTGAATTACCTGATCGCAGCGCGTGCCGCGGATCTGCAGGGCGCGCACGAACGACGAGCTGGATGGCTGCGCATGGCGCGCGAAGCGGCACCCGACGAGATCGCGCCAGTGCTCGTCACCCAGGCGGAGATGCAGCTCAAGAACGGTCAGTTCGAGGCCGCACGCGAAACCTTGCAAGAGCTCGATGCGTCCGGTCAGCAGAATCCGCGTGGCCTGCTGCTGCTCGCACGGCTCTATCGACAGTCGGGCGAGCTCGAAAAGTTGCGGGCACTCGAATCGAAACTGCGCGGGGCGCGCGGCGTTCGTACCGCCGCGGTCGATGAGCTGATGGATCAGGCCTACCTCGAGATGTTGCGGGTTGCGGCCGAGAGTGGTGATGCGGAGCGACTGGATCGGGCCTGGAACGATGCTTCCAAGCCCGCCACGCGCCGTCCGGACATTCTGCTCGCGTACGCGCGCGGCGCAATGAAGTACGGCAAGCACGATGTCGCGGAGAAGTTGCTGCGGGACTTTCTCGATGATGAGTGGAACGACGCACTGGCGGCACTCTATGGGGAGCTGGAACTGCCCGATCCGCTCGAGCCCCTCGCAGTCGCCGAGAAGTGGCTGCGCGCGCGACGTGAGGATCCCGTTCTGCTGGTGAGCTGCGCGCGACTCAGCATGCGTGCCGAGCTTTATGGCAAGGCACGCAGCTACCTCGAGACCAGCCTGATGATCCGGCGCGATCCGGTGACGTATCAGTTGCTCGGAACTCTTCTCGACGAGCTGGGCGAGAAGGAGCATGCGGCTCGCGTACTGCATGACGGCCTCGCCATGGCGATCGGCCGCAAGGCGAATCTTCCCAAGATCAAGCTGCGTCGCACGCAGGTTCGCGCCGACGGCGGTGGCTGGCGCACCTGAGCGCTGCTGCTGGTTTCATGCACCACGCCGTCGCATCTTCGCGAGTGCATCCGGTGCGTACTCGAAGGAGTCGAAGTGCAGGCGCTCCGGGGGTAATCCCCGTTGCAACGCGCCACTCTTGACCGCCTCCACCAGTGCTGGCGGGCCGCTGGTGTAGATCTCGACGCCACTCATGTCCGGATAGGCATCGAAAACGCTCTCGTGCACGAGGCCGCGCCGGCCTTGCCATGAATCATCGGCATCAAGGTTCGACAGCACCGGCGTGTAGCGAAGACTCGGGTGCGCCTTGGTCCACTGTTGCACGAGATCATGCTCGTAGAGATCGACGAGCGCCTTCGCGCCCCAGAAAAGATGCAGGCTCCGCGTCGGACCTCGCTCCAATACATGACGGATGATCGACTTCAGCGGAGCGAATCCCGTGCCACCGCCGATCAGGAGTGCCGGCGTCTTCGCATCGTGCCCAGGACCGAAACCATAGCCGAACTGGCCGAGCGGCCCTTCGATGCGCAGTAACGATCGTTCCTCTATGTCGGCGAACACCCGCTGAGTGAACTCACCCCCCGGCGAGCGTCGGACGTGAAGCTCGAGCGGCCGGCTGTCGTGCGGCGGGCTCGCAATCGAAAAGCTCCGGCGCCGTTCGCCCGCTAACATGATGTCGAGGTACTGCCCCGGCAGGTAATGGAGTGCTTCGATCGCGGGCAGTTGCAGATAGAGCGCCATCACATCGGGCGCCAGCAGCTCCTTGCGGGCGATACGACAGGGAAGATCTTTGATCTGGATGTCATCCGCGAGCCGGACCTCGCGGATGTTGACGCTCACGTTGCTGGTGGGGTGAGCCTCGCAGAGCAAGGCGTAGCCCTGTTTGACTTCCTCAGCCGTAATGCCGAGGGGTTGCCCGAACGGATACTGAATCGAGCCCGACAGGATCTTCGCGCGGCAGGACGAACAGCTGCCACCCTTGCAGCTGTGCGGCAGATTGATACCGAGGTTGAGCGCCGCGTCCAGGATCGACTCGTTCGGGCGCACGCTGAACGTGCGCCCTTCCGGCAGAAGAGTGACGTGATGCAGCGGTTCGTCAGCCGGGTTCACGCCTCAAGTCTAGTGCTTCCCGGTGCTCAGGCGCTCTCCGAGGCCTTCCTCCCGCGGAACAACTTCCCAAGCAAGCCGCCGATGGCGGCGAGTCCGAGGATGATGAACTTCTTGAATGCGAGCAGCAGCACGCCGAGCTTGGCAAACAGGCCCGCTTTCGCGGCGAGACCGCCGGCGACGAGCGCACCCAACCCGTATGCGGCCATACGATCGGTGCCGTGGTTGTAGTCCTCGTAGCGGTAGCCTTCATTGAAGCTGGCAACTCGCAACAAGTCCTTCATGTCGCGTTCGATGCCCGAGAGTTGCGGCATGGAAGCAACCGCATTCATGGACAACACACCTTCTCGACCCAGGACCCTGACGTCGTAGTTGAGGGTATGGACGTCGCTCGAGCCGAATTTCAGCTCTTTCGCCCAATAGATCTTGCGCGCCAGGTCGTCGTAGTGCGGCGGCTCGGCCCAGCCCAGCAGCTCGATCGGCTCGTACCCCTGGCTGGTGCGGTCCTTGTTGCCGTCACGGGTACCTTCCTTCATGTCCTTGAGCAGGTCGTTGTAGTCGATCTTCTTGGCATCGGCATCGTCCACATGACCGTCGTCGAGATAGGTCACGATCACGGCCCAGCCGGTTTCCTCGAACGGATCGACATCAGCCGGCACCACAGCACCCAGAGTCTCGTCGCCCGGCGGATTGCCCCAGGCTACGAGAAGCTTCTCGGTCTCAGCGGGATTGAGGTATCGATAACTCTGCGCCAGGTGCAGCGTCGCGACTTTGTTGGGGAGCAGCACATCGCCCGTCTGGTACTTGAGCTCCGGCGGGTGAAACTGTTCCTGTGCTTCATCGCCCGGCGCGGAGGCATCCGGCGCAGGCACGGGTTCCTGTTGGGCAAAGGCAGAACTCGTCAGGCCCAGCAGACAGCAGAGCAGAATTCGCTTCATTGCAAGGTCTCCCGATCCGAGTGAATCGAAACGCGCACGCCGGCCGCGGTTTGGCGTGGTCCTTTGCGGACTGTCATCTCTCGGCGGGCGAAGGTACCGGCCGGATCACGGTCTGTCCGTGAACTGCGCCACTATGTCAAAGGCTTGTCGATGCCGAGTTCGCCCCACAGGGCGTCGATCCTCGCGATCACATCGCGCGACATAATGATGGGCAGTCCCCAGGAACGGCTCGTCTCTCCGGGCCACTTGTTGGTCGCATCGAAGCCGATCTTGGAGCCGAGCCCCGACACCGGCGAAGCAAAGTCCAGGTAGTCGATCGGCGTGTGCTCCATGATCACCGTGTCGCGCGCCGGGTCCATGCGCGTCGTCATGGCCCAGATCACGTCCTTCCAGTTGCGCGCATCGATGTCATCGTCCGTGACGATCACGAACTTCGTGTACATGAACTGTTTGAGATATCCCCACACGCCCATCATCACGCGCCGCGCGTGACCCGCGTATTGCTTGCGGATCGTCACCACCGCGAGCCGGTACGAACAGCCTTCCGGCGGCAGATAGAAATCGGCAACCTCGGGAAACTGCTTCTGCAGCAGTGGCACGAACACCTCGTTGAGCGCGAGCCCGAGGATCGAGGGCTCATCGGGTGGCCGCCCGGTGTAGGTGCTGTGATAGATCGGTTGTTCGCGATGCGTGATGCGCTCGACCGTGAACACCGGGAAGTTCTCGACCTCGTTGTAGTAGCCGGTGTGATCGCCGAAGGGGCCCTCGGGCGCGTTGTCGCCCGGTCGAATGAATCCTTCCAGCACGATTTCGGCATTCGCGGGAACCTGCAGGTCATGGCTCAGACATTTCACCAGTTCGGTACGGCCGCCGCGCAGGAGTCCCGCAAACGCATATTCAGAGAGCGTGTCGGGCACCGGCGTCACGGCGGCCAGCGTCGTCGCGGGGTCGGCACCGAGTACCACCGCGACTGGGAAACGGTTCGCCTGGATGGGCGATCTGCCAATCGCGAAAATCCAGCGCACCGCCACGATGTGCGAGCCAACGCATGATGAGCCGATTGCGTCCGATCACCTGCTGGCGGTAGATGCCAAGGTTCTGACGATCCCGGGTGGGTCCGCGCGTGACTACGAGACCCCAGGTGATGAGAGGCGCGACATCTGCTGGCCAACATGTCTGAATCGGCCAGCGCGCGAGATCCACTGCGGTCCCTTCCAGTTGAACGCTCTGGCACGCGGCGCTGCGGACTTCCTTCGGCGCCATGTCGAGCACCTTGCGCAGCACCGGGAGCTTCTCCCATGCGTCTCGCAGTCCCTTCGGCGGTTCCGGCTCTCGCAGGTATGCGAGCAGTTTTCCAACCTCGCGCAGGTCCGCGACGGTTTGCTGTCCGAGCGCGAGCGCCACCCGCTCAACTGTGCCGAACAGGTTTCCGAGCACGGGAACGTCGTATCCTTGCGGCCGCTCGAACAGGAGTGCCGGCCCGCCCTGGGCGAGCGTGCGGCGGCAGATCTCGGTCATTTCCAGCCGCGGGCTCACCGCCGCCTGGATGCGCTTGAGCTCGCCGCGTGATTCGAGCTGATCGAGAAAGTCGCGTAGATCGGAGTACATGGGGTCATTGTATGGCGTTTCAGAACCCTTCCCGGCTCGAGATTCAGCAACTGCTGCGCTCCGCCCGCACCATCGCGATGGTCGGGCTTTCACCTAATCCTGCGCGTCCGAGCTTTGGCGTCGCGCGCCACCTCAAGGGCTATGGCTATCGGGTCATTCCCGTGAATCCAAACTGCGAGGCGGTACTCGGTGAGAAAGCGCTGCCCGACCTCGCTGCCGCCAAGGCCTCGCTGAAGCCAGGCGAGTCGATCGATATTGTTGACGTGTTCCGTCGGCCGCAGGCGGTGCCCGCGATTGTGGATGATTGCATTCGACTCGAGCTGAAAGCACTGTGGCTGCAGCTTGGCGTGATCAACGAACCGGCGGCTGAACGTGCCCGCGCGGCGGGAATGTTCGTCGTGATGGACCTGTGCCTCTATCGAGAGCGGGCGGCACTTGAGGTATCCTCGCCGCATGCAGATTGACTTCGTGAAGATGCATGGACTCGGCAACGACTTCATGATCTTCGACGCCCCGCGCGGCCCGCTTCCCGATGCTGAAACCTTCCGCAAGCTGGCGCGCCGACACACCGGCATCGGTTTTGACCAGGCCCTGATCCTCGAGCCGCCGCGCCGCGCGGACACCCGCGTCTACTACCGCATCGTCAATGCCGACGGCCGTGAGGTCGAACAATGCGGCAATGGCGCGCGCTGCATCGCCGCCCTGATCGCACGTCGTTCGAAACTCGGTCCGGGCGAAATCATGATGGATAGCCCCGGTGGCCTGGTGCGCGCACGCGTACGCGACGATGGCCTGGTGTCGGTCGACATGGGCGTCCCGAATTTCGATCCACGCTCGCTGCCTTTTGAGGCGAGCGGCGAGGCCTATATCTATCCGCTTCAGGTTGCGGGCGGTGAAGTCGAGATTGGTGCCGTGTCGATCGGCAACCCGCACGCGGTGATCCGCGTCGCTTCGGTCGACAACGCGCCCGTGGACAGGCTGGGGCCTGCCGTAGAGAATCACAGCCGCTTCCCGAATCGCACCAATGTGGAATTCATGGAAGTGGTGAGCCCGAAGCAGATTCGCTTGCGGGTGCACGAGCGCGGTACCGGCGAGACACTCGCCTGTGGAACCGGCGCTTGCGGCGCAGTTGCTGTTGGGCGGCGCCATGGTTTGCTGGGGGAGGAAGTCGAAGTCAATGTGCGCGGCGGCCGGCTCATCGTGAGCTGGGCCGGTGAGGGCGAGCACATCTGGCTCACGGGACCAACCGAGACGGCCTACGAGGGCCGGGTTGAAGTCTGATCAATAAACGCAAGGGGATGACACTACGATGAGCACACAGCCGGCGCGGGGAGTGAAGAGCGAGGGCATCAACGACGACACGGTGGGTCAATACCTGCAGACCTATCCGGATTTCTTCGAACGCAACAGTGCCTTGCTCGCACGCCTGCGACTTCCGCACGCGCACAATTCGGGCCAGACGATCTCGCTGGTCGAGCGCCAGGTCGATGTGCTGCGCGAACGCAACCAGGGCCTGGAGCGCAAGCTCAAGGAGTTGATCGATGTCGCGCGCGCCAACGAAGCACTGACCGACAAGATCTATCGCTTCGATCGCCGTCTGATTCGTGCCCGTAGCATGGCCGAGACGGTGACCTCGATCGAGGCCTCGCTGCGTGAGGATTTCGAGGCGATGCACGCGGTGCTGGTGCTGTTCGTGGCGCCGCTTCCGGAACTCGAGGCACTGGAAGGGCGGTTTCTGCGGCTCCTCGCACGCGAGCACGCGGATCTCAAGATGTTCGACACCTTCCTCGCCGCGGCCAAGCCGCGCTGCGGCCAGGTGCGCGATGCGCAACGCGACTATCTCTTCGGCGCCGGCAACATCGAGATCGGCTCGGTCGCCCTCGCACCGCTCGGTCCACACGCCGAGTACGGCTTCCTCGCGGTCGGTAGCAGCGATTCAGACCGCTTCCACCCGACCATGAGCACCGATTTCCTCGGCCGCATCGGCGATCACATCCGCGAGGCGCTCGCACGGTTCGGATGAACGCTGGCGCGCCTGCGTGGACTGAACGATTCATCAAGCACCTGCGCACCGAGCGCAGGCTGAGTGCACTGACTGCGTCGAGCTACGCGCGCGACCTCGCCGCTCTGGTGGCTTTCTGCGACACGCAGAAGCTCGCGGACTGGAAGGCGCTCGACAGCCAGTACGTGCGCGTGTTCGCCGCCAAACAGCACGCGCGAGGACTCTCGCCGCGCAGCATCCAGCGCCAGCTTTCCGCGGTTCGCACTTTTCTCAACTACCTGATCCGCGAACGCGTCCTGAAGAGCAATCCCGCGCTGGAAGTGCGCGCTCCCAAGGGCGCCAAGCACCTGCCGCACACGCTCGATGCCGATCAAATGGCGAAACTGCTCGACTTTCGCACCGCCGACGGACTGGCAGTGCGCGACAAAGCGATGATGGAGCTGCTCTACTCCTCGGGCCTGCGACTCCAGGAACTGATTTCGCTCGACCTGACCGCGGTCGATCTTGCCGATCGCACGCTGCGGGTCACAGGCAAGGGAAACAAGGCCAGGATCCTGCCGATCGGTCGATTCGCCGTCGATGCCATCAAGGCCTGGCTCAAGGAGCGCGCTGCCATCGCGGCGGTTGACGAGGCTGCGCTATTTGTGGGCCGCAACGGGCATCGCATCGGCGCTCGTGCCGTGCAGCTGCGGATCGACCACTGGGCGCGACAGTCCGGCCTCGGCGTGAAGACCCATCCGCATCTTTTCCGTCATTCCTTCGCCACGCACCTGCTCGAATCGAGCGGGAACCTGCGCGGCGTGCAGGAACTTCTCGGCCACGCCAATATCAGTACGACGCAGGTGTATACGCATCTTGATTTCCAGCACCTGGCGCGTATATACGACGCTTCACACCCGCGCGCGCGACGCAAGCGTACCCGCTGATTTCCCGTCGCGCGTCGCATTCCGCGGCGAGGAGATTTCACCGATGCCTGAAGCTGCCAACTTTCATGGGACCACGATTCTCTCCGTGCGACGCGACGGCGTGGTGGCGATGGGCGGCGACGGCCAGGTGACGATCGGCTCGACCGTGATGAAGAGCAATGCGCGCAAAGTGCGCCGGCTCTACCAGAACAAGGTCCTGGCAGGATTTGCCGGCGGAACCGCGGACGCATTCACGCTCTTCGAGCGCTTCGAAGGCAAGCTCGAGAAGTACGGCAATCTCACCCGCGGCGCGATCGAGCTGGCGAAGGACTGGCGCACCGATCGATACCTGCGACGGCTCGAAGCGCTCTTGTGTGTCGCCGATACGCAAAGCTCGTTCATCATCTCTGGCAACGGTGATGTGATCGAGCCCGAGCAGCAATTGATGGCGATCGGCTCCGGCGGCCCCTACGCGCAGTCTGCCGCGCGAGCCCTGCTCGAGGACAGCAAGTTGAGCGCCCGCGAGATCGTCGAGAAGGCGCTCAACATCGCCGCGGATATCTGCATCTATACCAATCGCAATCTCACCATCGAGGAATTGAAGGCTGACTGATGTCGAACATGACTCCACCGGAAATCGTCCATGAGCTCGACAAGCACATCGTCGGGCAGGAGGCCGCCAAGCGCGCGGTCGCCATCGCGCTGCGTAACCGCTGGCGCCGCCTGCAGGTGCCGGAGCCGCTGCGCCAGGAAATCACGCCCAAGAACATCCTGATGATCGGGCCGACCGGCGTCGGCAAGACCGAGATCGCGCGACGCCTGGCGAAGCTCGCCAATGCGCCCTTCGTGAAGATCGAGGCCACCAAGTTCACCGAAGTCGGCTATGTCGGCCGCGACGTCGACTCGATCGTGAAGGACCTGGTCGATGTGTCGGTGAAGATGACGCGCGAGCAGGAAGTCGGCAAGGTTCGCGACCGGGCGCAGGAAGCCGCGGAGGACCGCGTCCTCGACATCCTGCTGCCGCGCCCGCGACAGATGGGCTTCTCGACCGACGAGCCCAGCCCGCCGCGCGATGCCGAGACGCGGCAGAAATTCCGCAAGATGTTGCGTGAAGGCGACCTCGATGAGCGCGAGATCGAGGTCGATCTGCGCTCAATGCCGGTCGGCGTCGAAATCATGGCGCCGCCCGGGATGGAAGAGATGACGCAACAGCTCCAGTCGATGTTCCAGAATATCGGCGGCGGGCGCACTCGCACGCGCAAGGTCAAGGTCAAGGAGGCTTTGAAGCTGCTCACCGACGAAGAAGCGGCCAAGATGATCAATGAAGAAGAGCTCAAGACACAGGCGGTGAATGCCGCCGAGCAGAACGGCATTGTCTTCATCGACGAGATCGACAAGCTTGCCCGCCGGCAGGAAACCGTCGGCGCCGATGTGTCACGTGAGGGCGTGCAGCGTGACCTGCTGCCTCTCATCGAAGGCAGCACGGTCACCACCAAGTACGGCATGGTGAAGACCGATCACATCCTCTTCATCGCCTCGGGCGCCTTCCACATGTCGAAGCCGTCCGATCTGATCCCCGAGTTGCAGGGCCGACTGCCGATCCGGGTTGAGCTCCTCGCACTCAAGGTCGAGGACTTCGTACGCATCCTCACCGAACCCGACGCATCGCTGTGCGCCCAATACATAGCGCTCCTCGCGACCGAAGGATTCGAGGTGCGTTTCGATCCCAGCGGAGTGCGGCGGATCGCGGAGATCGCGTATCAGGTCAATGAGCGCACCGAGAATATTGGCGCCCGACGACTGCACACCATGATGGAGCGGTTGCTCGAAGTGGTGTCATTCGATGCGGCCGAGCGCAAGGGACAGAATCTCCTCGTCGACGGCAAGTACGTCGACGAGCATCTCGGTGAGCTGGCGAAGAACGAGGACTTGAGTCGCTACATTCTCTAGGCGAGGCTCACTTCCATTGCGTCGCTTTGGTCTCGAATTGCGGTGATGACTTCCTGACGACGCAGAAGCGCTGCCCGGTCGGCGCCTCCATCACCCACCAGCGCTTGATCTTCTCAACACGCCGCGCACCCAGCTTCTCGAGTCGCGCTACTTCCGCCTCGATGTCATCTGTTTCGATGTCGATGTGCACGCGGCTCGGGTGCGCGACCTTCTGCACCTCGATGTGCAGATCGTTCTGATGGTCGTGCAGGCGTGCGTAGCCTTCGTCATCCGGATCGTCGGTGCGACCGGCTTTCAACCCGAGCGCCGCGCTCCAGAACGCCGCGGCCGCATCGAGATCATCCGTCTCGCAGTCGATGATGAACCCCGCCAGCTTGCTCTTGTGCATCGATCGCTCCTCGAAACTCTATGGCAGGTGCCCTCGCTTGACCCACCACAGCGCTCCGGTCTCGCTGACGAATTCGGAATGCTGAGCGCCGGGCTGCCGCAGCCAGCTCCAGGCTTCGAGCACCGGCCGATCGGGCTCGAGCAACTGCAGCGTGCCAGTCAACACGAACACCTCTTCTCCTCCGGGCATCGCACGCGGCGGAACCCGCGCGCCCGGCCTCGCACGTTCGACGCACACGCTGATGCGCCCATTTGAATAGAGCAATGCGCGTTCATACCCAGGTGCCACTTCAGTCCACTGGCGATCGTTGGCATAGAGCCTGACGCTCTCGACTTCATCCGTCTGCATCTGCCGCAGCTTCACGAAAATGATGCAGCCCTCGCGGCTGAACGGCGCGTGCTTGGAACCGGGGGGATTACGTACGTAGGTCCCGGGCGGATAGTCGCCCTCTTCGTCGGAAAAAATGCCGTCCAGCACCATGAACTCCTCGCCCAGCGCGTGGGTATGGGGACTGAAGAAACTCCCCTGCGCGTAACGCACGATGGTCGAAGCCAACGCCACTTCATCACCCACGCGCTCGAGCATGCGGCGCTCGACACCGGCCTCGGGTGAGGCCACCCAGGGCAAACGGGCCCCATGCACCAGTGCCCGCTGGCTACGATCGGCGTGAATCTGTGTCGCCATGGTCAAAACTCTACCCCTAATGCCTACGCATGTCGCAGAACTTCCCGGAGTGTTACGGGAATCCCCGCACGAACTGCATTAGGTGAATCAAGACGTTCGAGAGCGAGCCAGCAGATTATTGGACTCAACCGGGGCAATATGGGAATACCTATGTGTCCCATAATTAATAGTTAGGCGTCGAGAGCCGAAATCGTGCCAACCCCTCGCGTCAGTCCGGAAGACCGTCCTCTGAGCGCAACGGAAACGGCGTTTGTAGTGTGGATGCTTGAACATGGCAACGCGCGCGCAGCTGCGGCTCTTCCTCAAGTAGAAAGAGCTCGCGTCATTTCGCGTTGTGGCTGCGGATGTGCCAGCGTCGATTTCAGCGTCGACGGTGTGACTCCGTTACCTCGCTTTAAGATGCAGGTAGTTTCTGACTACTGCTGGTTCACCGAGCGCGGTAACCTTTGCGGGGCGTACGTGTTCTTGCGTGCCGGTATGTTGGCGGGAATCGATGTCTGGTCGATTGATGGCGCAGAAACGCCACATGAACTGCCGGATCCCGAGCAGCTCAGACCTCACACCGCAGACGTCCGTCGCTTCGACGCCTAACAACCAGCTGCAGCGGTCCGGGGAGGGATAAAGTGCCAGCATCCAATTCGCATCGGCCGGCCGTTGAGCCGGGACCTTAGGCGTCGCACGTAGGTGAGATGTGGCGAAGGTCCGCAAGATTGATAAGGCGCCCCTCAATGGTCGTAACTATTATCTGGTCGACGCGAACTTTCTGGTGAATAGGTGCATCCCAGAGTCTATTGCGCCACACGGAGCCGAACGTGAGCGCGTTGTCGCGTGCCACGCATGGTGGAGTGAAATCGACTCGCAACTGGCGCATCGCAAGGCTCGCGTATTTGTTCCAGATATCTGCATCGCGGAGTCCTTCAAAACCCTAGCGAAGAAGTACTACTCCGAGGGCTGGTTTACCTCTGCCGTAACCTTTAACCAAGCTAAGAAGAAACTTTCGGACTTTGTTCGTATTGAGAGTATGACGCTCCGGTCGTTCTCACGGAATATCCGAGTGCACGACATTTCGACCAACCGAGACATCATTGTCAGCGTTGATCGATTCTTCGAGTTATTTGCCAAGCACAAGAAGACCGTGCAGATCGCGGACTTGATCTTGGTATCCACCGCGAAGTATCTAATGGACTTTTACGACATTCCGAAGGACTTGCTTCACATCGTGACGCTAGACACGGCTCTGCGAGAAGGGATCACCAAAGTAGTAGAACTGCCAACCGCATATGATCCAACGCGAAAGGGTCACCGAGCGTCTGTAGTGTTTGAATGACCGGAGCGACGTCTAAGGCGCGTACTCGCATGGTAAAGGCTCAGCGAATTCGTGTTCGGGGTGTGCCATATCCACACACGAAATCCACTGGGCACACCGAGGGACGCCTGGAGTGGACTCAGGCGATAGTTGAACAGACTGCGCGGTTGCAGAAAGTCAAAGGGGCTTGTCTTGTGCGGGTTACCTTCAAGCTTCCGAAAGAAAAGTTCCACGACGGCAACCCGTTCGGAAATGACATCGACAATCTGTTGAAACGGCTCTTCGACGCGTTAAGCAAGACCGTCTTCTCAGAAGACCCAGGTAAGGATGCCTGTGTGATTTCCGTTGAGGCGACAAAAGTAGAGGTGACGAATCCGAATCAGGTTGGAGTGGATGGTGAGATCATTGAGGTATCGGCGCCTCTGGTCAGCCGCTGTCTGAGCGGGGTTACATGAAAGGCACGCATCAGTCTCTCGCCGGGTTTCTTGCGTTCACGCTAGTACTCTTTGGCTGTACCGAGCGCGACGCGAGCACTGACTCAGGCAACGCTGCGAGCTCCAACGTTACAAGCCCCGACCCTGCAACGGACAAGTGGCTTGGCCAATGGAACGGACCTGAGGGAACATTTCTTCGGTTCGAAGGTGGCAAGGGTAAGTACGAAATCACGATTCAGGATCTTGACGGCCCACGAACGTACCAGGGAAGCGCTGTCGGCAACGAGATCCACTTCGACCGCAATGGCGCAAAGGAGTCCATTCGCGCGACAAACGGCATGGAAACCGGCATGAAGTGGCTCAGTGACAAATCGGACTGCCTGACGATCCGGCCCGGCGAAGGGTACTGCCGAGATTGACCGCGCGACCTCAACATGACGCCTGACAACGTCGACCCCGCGGGAGGTATTTGTGTATCTCCGGGGGCTATTGATAGCTGGCTGCTGAGCTATGGGCGAGCCTGGCAGGCGCGAGATGCCGTTGCGTTCTCGGAGTTGTTCTCGCTGGACGCTATCTACCATTGGACGCCCTTTCGGGAGCCGCAACTCGGTCGCCAGGCGATTGCGTCCGCTGTCGGTGCGGCGTTCTCCGGACAACGCGATATTCAATTCAAGTCCAGCCTTCTGGCAGGTAGCTCGGAACCCTACGTTGCACACTGGTCGTGCGAGTTCACGCGAATCGCATCCGGGAGACGCGTTAAAGTAGACGGGATCTTCCTGTTGCGATTCGATGATCGGGGCCGGTGCCAGGAATTTCGAGAGTGGTGGCATAGCGATGAGTCCGAGAGCGGCTCAACGTCGAGCGACATCTAGCAACACGCTGGGGGAGCCAGTGACGATACGAGGTTCGTTCGCAGATGGGGCGTAGACTTGCCGAACGACCGGTCGCAGTGGCCCGTGAGAGATGAAACCTAGGAGACGATGATGACCAATGACCAGGCCGCTGCGTCGCAGGCCTTGCCGCCGCACGCGCAGCTGATACAGATGGGGGCGGCTTCTTGGATCTCGGCGGTCGTGTATGCGGCAGCAAGACTGAGCATCGCCGATCACCTGGCCACCGGACCCAAAAGCGCTGTCGAATTGGCCGGCACGACGCACTCGCACGCCGCATCGCTGCATCGCCTGATGCGGACACTGGCTGGCCTCGGCATCCTCACCGAGCGAGACGCGCAGCGTTTCGCGCTCACACCTCTGGGTGAGGCGCTCAAGAGCGGGGCTCCCGGCTCAGCGCGAGCGACGTTGATCGCGTTTTGCAGCCCGGCGTTCTGGCACAGCTGGGAGGAGATCATCTATTCGCTGGAAACTGGCAAGACTGGCTTTGAGAAGGCGAATGGGCTGCCTCTGTTCGAATACCTCGCGCAGCATCCCGAGGACGCGTCCTTCTTTAGCGAGGCCATGGTTGGCTTCCACGGCGCCGAGCCGCCGACCGTCGCCAAGGCGTACGACTTCTCAGGGATCAAGACTGTAGTGGACGTAGGCGGCGCGACAGGCAACATGCTGGCCGCGATCCTGTCGCATCACGCGGCGCCGCGAGGTGTTCTGTTCGATCGGCCGCATGTCGTGCGCGATGCTCCTGCCTTGCTCAGGGCACGCGGCGTAGAAGAGCGAGTAACGATCGAGGCGGGTGATTTTTTCAAGACGGTTCCCGCGGGTGGTGACGCCTACTTGTTGTCGCACATCATCCACGACTGGAACGAGGATCAGTGTCTCACCATCCTGGGTCACTGCCGCAAGGTAATGAAGCCCGATGGCCGTCTCCTGATCGTCGAGACCGTCCTACCGACGGGCGACACTCCTCATCAGGGCAAGGTGCAGGACATGGTCATGCTGGTAGTGCCGGGCGGCCAGGAACGCACCGAGGCCGAATATGCCGCCCTCCTCCGTAGGAGCGACTTCCGTCTGAGCCGCGTAGTGCCCACGGAGTCAGTCGTGAGTGTCGTGGAAGCGCTTCCGGCCTAGGCGAACCTATCGAGCGCGGTACTGAATGATCACCTACGGCGCGTTGACGCTTTCTGTAGCGCAGTAGTCAGATGGAAGATCCGTCGTTCGAGCACTTGACGACCAGGCGCCTTGTCATCCGGCGCTTTGCGTTGGGCGACGCTGAGGCGCTCACCTCATACCGGAATGATGCCGAAGTGGCTCGCTACCAGAGTTGGGAGTGCCCATATTCGCTGGGCGAAGCGAGGCAGTTGATCGCGAACCTGCAACCTGCGCCCGGGACACCTGGCACCTGGTTTCAGTTCGCCGTAAGTCTTGCGTCCTCTCGCACTCTGATTGGGGACGTTGCTCTTCGCACGCGAAAGGCTGACCCTCGACAGGCCGAGCTTGGGTTTACGTTCGCCAGCGCTCATCAAGGTCAGGGGTATGCGGCCGAGGCCGTGGGAGCTGTCCTGCAGTACGCGTTCGGGAAACTCGAGCTTCACCGAGTTTTCTCCCAGACAGATGTGCGCAATCATCGCGCGCAGCGTCTGCTTGAACGCCTTGGCTTTCGGCGGGAGGGTGAACTCCGGGAAAGCACATGGTTCAAGGGCGCCTGGGTCACCGACCTCATTTACGCGCAGCTCGAGTCCGAATGGCGGCAACCGCCGAGAAAGAGACGCGCTCATCAAGGTCAGGGGTATGCGGCCGAGGCCGTGGGAGCCGTCCTGCAATACGCGTTCGGGAAACTCGAGCTTCACCGAGTTTTCTCCCAGACAGATGTGCGCAATCATCGAGCGCAGCGTCTGCTTGAGCGCCTTGGCTTCCGGCGGGAGGGTGAACTCCGGGAAAGCACGTGGTTCAAGGGCGCCTGGGTCACCGACCTCATTTACGCGCAGCTCGAGTCCGAGTGGCGGCAACCGCCGAGAGGGATGCCAATGGACACGATCAGGTTGCGAGAGTTCGCGACGAAGTACACCGCTGCCTGGTGCAGTCAGAATCCGGCCAGCGTTGCGGAGTTCTTTGCCGAGGGCGGGTCGCTGCAGATCAACGACGGAACCCCATCCGTCGGCCGGGCAGCGATCACCGCAGCCGCACAGGGCTTCATGACCGCTTTCCCTGATATGGTCGTAGCGATGGACGCTATCAGCCTCGATGGTGACCAGGCTGTTTATCGCTGGACCCTGACTGGGAACAATACCGGCCCTGACGGTACCGGCAATGCCGTGCGTATCAGCGGGTACGAGGAATGGACGATTGGGGCGAACGGTCTGATAGCGAAGTCCATGGGGCATTTTGACGAAGCTGACTATCAGCGCCAGTTGAAGGCCATTGTTCTCTGATCCAGACGGAAATCACATCGACGTGGGGCAGCAGCTCCAGACGGCCTCGTTGCCCGAATAATCAATCACGGCGAGAGGCCGCGGTTCCTGAACGACTGATTGCCATTTGGCAGCGGTTTGCAGCGGTCCATGCGGGATTGAGTGCTGATGGTCAAACATCTCGGCCTGTATTAGGGCCGCCCGGTACACATGTCCGATATGTCCGATGTCTCTGCAACGACCTGTGCTCGGAGTTCTACTGGCGATCGCGATTACGACCGCGATGGACGCCACCGGCCTCACCGCCTTCAGTGCCCTGCCGCTCTGTCCACTGCTGGCACTGTTCTGGTACCTGGGGCGGTTCTCGCGCACCCAGATGGGTTTCGTGTGGGGACAATGGAAGCACTACGCGCTCGCGACGCTTCATCCGATCATCGTGATCGGAGTCATCGTGCTGAGTGCTGCCGTTGCCGGCGCGATCGATATCTCGAAGACCGAGTGGCCCAAGGTCTGGCTCAATTTCGCGCTGGTTTCCTCCTCCACATTTCTCATCGTTGCCATCACCGAGGAAGGATTCTTTCGCGGTTGGCTTTGGGGCTCACTCGTTCGTGCCGGACAGAACCCACGCGGCGTACTCATTTACAGCAGCATCGCGTTTGCCCTGTGGCACTTGTCCCCTGTGCTTCTGGACACAGGCTTCAACCCGCCGCCTGCACAGATCCCGGTGTTCATCCTCAACGCAGCCGTCATGGGCGCGATCTGGGGCTTGCTGCGCGGGATTTCCGGCTCAGTGCTGGTCGCGAGCCTGGCGCATGGACTGTGGAACGGCGGAGCTTATGTGCTCTTTGGCTTTGGAACCCGAACCGGAGCATTGGGAATTGAGAACACCGCGCTCTACGGGCCAGAAATTGGCATGCTTGGGCTGGGTCTGAATGTCCTGTTCGCCGCCGCGCTCTGGCGTTGGGGAGCGTATCCGACACCCGCGCTACGAACACGGGCGACTGACTGACGCAAAGGAGCACGCGCGTGAGACGCCCCCTGATTGCCGGTATTGCCCTGTTCATTGTCGCTATCTCAGGCGCGTTCGCGAGGACTTTGCCCGTCGTCGATTCGAGCGTGCGTCCCGGGGATGCCTTCTTCCAGTATGTAAACGGCGCATGGCTCAAGGCGATGCAGATTCCGCCGGACCGAGCCTCAATTGGCGACGATGTGCTGTTGAGCGAGCGCAGCGATCAAAGAACGCTCGAGATCATTCAGAAGACCGCGCACGACAACAACGCGAGCGCCGATGCACGGAAGGTCGCTGACTTCTACAACACCTTCATGGATGAAGCGACGATCGAGCAACGTGGACTGCAGCCGCTCGATCCACTGCTCAAGCAGATCGCGGCGATCCATGATCGCAAGAGCCTGAGTCGCTATCTCGGCAGCCAGTTGCGCGCCGACGTCGATGCCCTCAACGCGACGGAGTTCTACACCGACAAGCTGCTCGGTCTCTGGGTCGCGCAGGACCTGGACGACCCGAGCCGTTACGCGCCGTTCCTCTTGCAGGGCGGCCTCGGCATGCCGGATCGTGACTACTACCTGAAGAGCTCCGCATCGATGGCTGACATCCAGACCAAGTACCGTGCGCATCTCGCCAAGGTACTCACGCTGGCAAAGGTAGCGGACGCAGACGCGAAAGCCGCGCGGGTTTTCGACCTGGAAAAACGCATGGCGAGCGTGCATGGCAGCCGCGTCGACTCGATCGACGTCATCAAGGCCAACAACCACTGGTCCCGCAAGGATTTTGACTCGCGCGCTCCCGGACTCGACTGGCAGGAGTATTTCGCCGCGGCCGAGCTCGGTAAGCAGACGCACTTCATCGTCTGGCAGCCAGCAGCCGTCACTGGATTGTCCGCGCTCGTGGCGAGCCAGCCGCTTGACGTGTGGAAGGACTACCTCGCGCTACACGCGATCGAGCACGCTTCGCCATATTTGCCCAAGGCATTCGTCAATGAACGTTTCGAGTTCTACGGCAAGACGCTCACGGGTACGCCAAAGCTCCGCGATCGCTGGAAGCGTGGCATCGGCGTTACCAACACGGCGCTGGGCGATGCGGTCGGGAAGCTCTATGTCGCGCGTTACTTCTCGCCACAGGAGAAAGCACGCGCCGAAGCGATGGTGCGCAACCTGATTGCCGCGTTCGCGCAGCGCATCGATAAGCTCGACTGGATGGCGCCTGAAACCAAGACCAGGGCCAAAGCCAAGTTGGCGGTCCTCAAGATTGGCGTCGGCTACCCCGATCAGTGGATCGACTACTCGGAGCTCAAGATTCTTCCGGGCGATGCCCTGGGCAATGCTCAACGCGCTGAAAGCTTCGAGACCCGTCGCAACCTCGCCAAGCTCGGCAAGCCCGTCGATCGTTCCGAATGGGTCATGACCCCGCAAACGGTCAACGCCGTCAATCTTCCGGTCATGAATGCGATGAACTTTCCCGCCGCTATTCTTCAGCCGCCGTACTTCGATCCCAATCGACCCGCCGTGATGGACTATGGCGCCATCGGTGCGACTATCGGGCACGAGATCAGCCACAGCTTCGATGACCAGGGCGCACTCTTTGACGCCACCGGAAAGCTCCAGAACTGGTGGACACCCGCGGACTTCGCGCACTTCAAGGAGTCCGCCCGGCGCCTCGCCAGGCAGTACGATCAGTACCGACCGTTCCCAGATCTGGCTCTCAATGGCCAACAGGTACTGAGCGAGAACATCGCCGATCTTGCCGGCCTCGGCGCCTCATACGACGCCTGGCAGCTCTCACTCAATGGCAAACCGGCAGCCGTGGTCGACGGCTTCAGTGGCGATCAACAGTTCTTCATGAGCTACGCGCAAAGCTGGCGCGACAAGACCCGCGAATCGGCGCTGCGCCAGCAAGTCATCACCGATGGTCATGCGCCCGCCGAGTATCGAGCTGACACGGTGCGTAACCTCGACGCGTGGTATCGAGCCTTCGACGTGAAACAGACCGAAAAACTCTACCTTTCGCCCGACGCACGCGTGCGCATCTGGTAGATTCGGGATCGAATGGCAAGGCTGGAAACGCCGGTGGGCATCCTGATCACCGTGGCGCTGCTCGCGCTCTGCGGTGCCTACAGCGCGTGGATCGGGGTCACGGAACACTCGGTGCCATTTGCGCTGCTTGGAGCCGTGGCACTCGTCGCCACGGTGGGCGTCGCAATGCTCAAAGCCTGGTCGCGTTATCTTGTCTATCTGCTGACCGCAGCGCTCATCGGAACCTGGTCATACTCACTGTACGCCAGCGCCGTTGCGGGGTACTTCGAGCTCTACACTACATCGCAGCTCGCCGCGCAGCTGGGTCCCGGGATCTTCATGATCATTCTCTCGTGCTTTTGCACGTACGCTGTCTTCAAGCAGTTTCGAGCTGCGCCGCGACCCCCCGCCTCCTGACAGCAAGCCCGACTGAGGAACAACAATCATGAGCAGACTCTACGGCGATCAGCATCGCGAACTGCAGGATGCATTCAGCACCCGCAAGATGGCCGACCGCATCGAGCAGATCGCGTGCAAGACGGAGTTCGATGAGGAATCCAAAGGCTTCATCGAAGCCATGGACATGTTCTTTCTCGCCACCGTCGATCACAACGGGCGCCCGACGGTTTCATACAAGGGCGGCGATCCGGGCTTCGTCAGGATACTCGACAATACGACGCTGATATTCCCGAGCTACGACGGCAACGGCATGTTCCTCTCCATGGGCAACGTCGCGCTTAGCAAACAAGTCGGGATGCTCTTCCTCTCTTTCGAGCGCCCACATCGATTGCGCGTTCAGGGCACGGCCAGTATTTCGCGCGATGACCCGATGATGAGCCGCTACTACAAGGAGGCTGATCTCCTCGTCCGCGTGAAACTCTCGGAGGTGTGGCAGAACTGCCCGCGTTACATTCATCGCTATCAAAAGACGCAGGCGTCACGCTACGTGCCGCGTGAGTCTACCGAGACGCCGCTCGCGGAATGGAAGCGTGTCGACGTGGTTCAGGACGTGCTCACTGCTCGCGATGCCGCGAAGGCGCAGGCCGTTGGCACGATCAGCGCAGAAGAGTGGATCAACAAGGTGAAGACGGGCGATCCGACTGCCTGATCAAGGAGGAAAGACCATGACTCAGCGACTTCTCATCGCTTTGACCATCGTCAATTCTGCACTCCTGGTGTTCCTGCTCCTGCCGCACGTCGCGCCGGCCCTGGCAAATAGCACGACACCGGTCCTGCGAGGTCGCGCACTCGAGATCGTCGACGATCAGGGAAGAGTACGCGCCAGCATCAAAGTGCACGCCGCGGAAACCTTCGCGCCCACGGGTCAGAAATATCCTGAAACCGTGATGCTGCGCTTGATCGATCCCAACGGGCGGCCTGAAGTAAAAATCGGGGCGTCAGTGCAAGGCGGTGGGCTCGGTTTGGTGGGTCGCGCGGACGCAACCCAGGTCATTCTGCAAGCGGAAGAGGCGGACAGCTCGTTGAAGTTGGCGAACGAGGATGGAAAGCAGCAGCTGGTCAAACCTTAGACTGGATCAGGACCCGCACGCCTGCCCACGTTTTCCGGAGACCCGAATTGATCCATCTCAAACCGACAACGCTTGAAGGTAACGGCATCCGGCTCGAGCCGTTGCGGCCGGAACACGAAGAGGGCCTCCGTGCGGCGGCGTCGGATGGTGAGCTTTGGAAGCTCTGGTATTCCTGGGTGCCCGAGCCTGACCAGGTGAACGTCTACATCGCCGCTGCGCTCGCGGGGCAAGAGCAGGGTCACATGCTGCCGTGGGCGGTGCGGGAACTTCGCGGCGGAACGATCGTCGGCAGCACTCGCTATCACGACATCGTCGCCGAAATCGACCGCGTGGAAATCGGCTACACCTGGTACGCGAGCAGCTGGCAGCGCACCCACGTGAACTCGGTTTGCAAGCTCCTGCTGTTCCAGCACGCCTTCGAGATTCTGGGCTGCAAAGTCGTCGGCCTGCGCACCGATAACTTCAACTTCACCTCACAGCGAGCGATCGAGGCATTGGGCGCGAAGAAGGACGGCGTCATTCGCCATCACCATCGTCGACGCGACGGTACGGTTCGTGACAGCGTGATGTACAGCGTGCTGGCGAGCGAGTGGCCCGACGTCAAGAGGCACCTCCGCTTGCGGCTCGACCGGCATCTGGCACGACCATAGTTTGCGAGAAGAAGAAAGCTTCGTGGACACTGATGTGCTCATTGTCGGGGCCGGACCGACGGGCCTCATGCTCGCCAATCAACTTGCTCGCCGCGGGATACGCGTCCTGATCATCGATCGGCACGCGGGGCCCTCGCGCGAGACGAGAGCGCTGGGCGTGCAGGCCCGAACATTGGAGATCTACTCGAGGCTGGGAATCGTCGAACGAGCGCTCGAGCTCGGCAAGCGCGCCACGGGTGCCAATATCTGGGCACGAGGTCGCAGGATGGCGCGCGTACCTGTCGGTCAAGCGGGACAGTTCGAGACGCCCTATCCGTTCATTCTGATCCTCGGCCAAGACGACAATGAACTGATCATGGGAGACCGGCTTCGTGACTGGAAGGTGCCAATGCATTGGAGCACCGAGCTGGTTGGCCTCAGCCAGGACGCGGAAAAAGTATCGGTAACTCTGAAGCGCGCTGACGGCGCCCTCCGGGAGATCACCGCGGCGTGGGTCGCCGGGTGCGACGGAGCGCACAGCTACGGTGCGAGAACTGAGCGGTATCACATTCGCCGGCGCACCGTACGAGCACGTGTTCTACGTCGCGGATACCGAAGTGACAGGGAGCATGGTTGCAGACGAGGTCAATGTCTTCCTGTGGCGCGAGGGGTTTCACTTGTTCTTCCCGATGCGTGGCCAGGATCACTGGCGCATCGTTGGCATTCTTCCGCCGGATCTGCGCGGCACGGATGGCGTGAACTTCGACGCCGTTATTCCATCGTTACGGAGCGAGGGCGGAACGGGCTTGTCCTTCAAGAGTTGCAGCTGGTTTTCCACCTACCGCATTCATCATCGAAGCGCCCTGCGCTTCCGAGACCGTCGTTGCTTCCTCCTCGGCGACGCAGCGCACATTCACAGTCCGGTTGGCGCGCAAGGGATGAACACCGGCCTGCAGGATGCGTACAACCTCGGATGGAAGCTCGCACTCGTTGTCCAGGGTCGTGCTGATGTGGCGCTGCTCGATTCGTACGAGGAAGAGCGCATACCGATTGCGCGACGGCTCCTGCATACGACGGACCGGGCATTTCGGCTGGTCGTATCTCACGGCCGGCTGGCCGGTTTACTCCGCACTCAAGTACTCGCGCGGATTGCAGCGTTCGCGATGGGGATGCCAAGGATCCAGGCCCTGGCATTTCGCGTCGTTTCCCAGACCGGTATTCGCTACCGGAGCAGCCGGTTGTCGAAATCCCTCAGCCGGCCGCCGGATCAGGCGCCACACCCGGGAGACCGGTTTCCCTGGCTGCGGCTCAAGTTCAGCGTGGACGGCCCGATCGAGGACTTGTTCGAGAAGCTCGACGATACGCGCCTGACGCTGATAGTGATCGGACAAATGCCACGTCCGGAGGGATTGCGGCACCTCGGCGAGCTGCTCCGCACCTATGCGGTACCCACCGATGTCATCAATGATGCGGAATTGGCACGCGCGCATATACCGCGGCCGTCGTTCTATCTGCTGCGCCCTGATGGTCACGTTGGGCTCAGCGGCGTTCATGTAGACGCCGGCGCGATCAAGAGCTACGTGTCGGAACGTCTGGGCATCGCTGTCAGACCGCAAGCGGCAGAGCGCTCGAACTGATCGCCAGATCAGGGCTGAGCACCGAAGAATTTTGAAGCCGCGGCGAGGCAGAACGGCGCTACCAGCGTGGTGTGATAAGCCTCGAGGACCGCACTCGCGCCGCCATCCGTCGCTCCATCGACTATGGCTGCCGCAGCGACCAGATCTTTCGCGAGTGCGAATTTCGTTTTGAGATCATCGTAGGGCTCGCTCCCCGACGTGCTCGAATCGATGTCCAGCACGGTGATCGAAGCAGAGGAAGGCGGGACCAATGCCCAGTAGCCCTGCATCAATTGCGTGTTGAGCCAGAAAACCACCGGGTCCGAATTGCCCCCGCACAGGAGCGTTGGGGCCGTGGGCGTCCAGGTGCGCAGATCGTTCTGCTTGAGCGCCTGACGTACGGACAGGCCCGGACTCGCCGCCGGAACTCCGGTGGTCGTCGTCGGCCAGCCACCATCCGGATTGGCCCGCTGGTCCGTCAGGTAGCTGAGGCGATAGCTATTGGTCACCAGATTGTCGGTGCCGAAGCCGAGCGCGAATACCGGAGCGAGGGCGGCGGGCTGCGTAGCCGGGGTGATATCTGCGAATGTCGGATCCGGCGGCGTGGAGCTGAATAAGGCCGAGCTTGGAAGCTTGCCCTGTGCGACCAGGTCGCCTCGTGATGAGGTGCTCGGCAGCAGGCTCTCGATGCCACTCACGTATCGGGACTCAAAAATGTCGGCGGGATTTGCGTAAATGTTCCCGTAGGCTTTCTGATATCCCGTGGCCAGCATTGTCCAGGACACCGGCGCACCACCGTTGACCTGACCGTTGAAGACCGCGTCAACGAACGCAGCCAGGGCATAGGGACCGGACAAAGGGGCAGACGCCGTCACCGTCATTCCCAAAGTCTGCATTGCGCGTTGCGTTGCCATCGCGACGTAACCGCCTTGCGAGTAGCCCGTAACGAATAGCCGGCCGCCATCCGAGGTCGTCGTTGCGGGGCTGACGGGCAGTGCACTGCGAGCGGCAGTCAGCGCGTCGATCATGTCCTTGGACTGCTGATCCGCGACCAGGTAAGGATGATAAGGAAGCGTCGAGGTGTCGTAGCCGGCGTAGTTTGGGGCAACGACGATGTAGCCCTGAGAGGCGAAGAACGCTGCCAGAACGATGCCTTCTGCGTTCTGGTCGTTCTGGACATTCGAAATATCGTAAGCACGATCGGTGGTCGTGCCATGCGCGTACAGGAGAATCGGCCGCGGTCCGGTGCACTTGGCATCGCCCCCGGTAGGCACCATCAGCGCCCCGGATGCCTCGGTTGCCTCATTCGCGCCGCCCACTGTCGTGTAGCGCATGTGGTAGACGGCGATGTCGCACACCGGATCTCCGCCGAGTGCGAGCAGTTGCTGATTGGCCTCGGAGTTCAGCTGCAGCAAGAGCGAGGCGGCTGTAAACACACCGCGCGATTCTGGTGGATTTTGCAGCAATGTCCCGCGCGGCGGGCCTGCGGCAGAGGAACCGTCCGAATCGTTGCTGCCGCTACAAGCGGCCAGAGCCAGCGCGCAGAGAACCGAAAGTGTGAAAGTCCTGAATAGATTCATGTCCTTCCTGAATTATCGTCATGACTGGTCATGACTGCGCGGGCAAGTAGGGCGAGCAACCTAGAGCATCACCTGCTCGTTGCATGTAGGCGCAAAGCCGATTCGATTGTCAGCTGCAGCGGTTGTTCCGCACGTTAGCCGAGCGAGCCCGACTAAAGCCCGAGATCCGACAGCCCCGGATGATCGTCTGGTCGCCGCCCCGCGGGCCAGTGGTACTTGCGCTCCGATTCCTTGATCGGGAGGTCGTTGATGCTCGCGATGCGCCGGGCCATGTATCCACCCGCATCGAATTCCCAGTTCTCGTTGCCATAGGAGCGAAACCATTGCCCGCTGTCGTCGTGCCACTCGTACGCGAAGCGCACCGCGATGCGGTTGTCGTGAAACGCCCACAGTTCCTTGATCAGACGGTAATCGAGTTCGCGTGCCCACTTGCGCTTGAGGAACTCGATGATGGCTTCGCGGCCGCGAAAGAACTCGGCCCGATTGCGCCATATGCTGTCAGGTGTGTAAGCGAGCGCCACTTTCTGCGCGTCCCGCCCGTTCCAGGCGTCCTCCGCCAGCCGCACTTTGCGGACGGCAGCTTCGCGATCAAAGGGCGGGAGCGGTGGGCGCGGGTTTTCGGTTGCCATGGCTCAAACACTCCATCATGTCTCCAACGAAACCTGGCTGCGTGCGATGCGATGGCGATCCACCCACCACGCCCAAAGGATGAGCAACCACACGCTTTGAGCAAACCACGCCAATGCGCGCGGGCTCGGCGGCGGCGGCGCCCACGGGCCGGACGCCCACATCAGGGCGGAAAAGATCAAAAAGGCCCACAAGCCGATCGATCCGATGCGATCAGTTGCACGTGTAGTGCGGATGTAGATCGAAATTCCGATCAGATAGATCAGCCCTTCGATGATGAACGTCGCGGAGATCGAGTTCCACAGTCCGAGGCCGAGCTTCGGCGAATCGCCGGGCCAGAGCGGCATGTCCGCGGTGTGTGAGGCCGCATCGAGCACCCAATGGCTCACGACAACTGCTGCGATGAGGAACGCGATGCCGCTGGGGCGACCGCGCCAGCGCGCAATGCCCATCGCACAGAGCCCCCACACGCATGCCATCAAGAGGCTATGGGACCAGGGATAGGAATCGAACACCAACGGAGTGAAGGCAGATGCGCCGCGCACGATTCTCACGTGCTCGATGCCGAGGAGTAGAAAGTTGGGCCAGAGAATATCGAGTCCGAGCGCCGCGGCCAGCAGCCAGCCCAGGGAGACATCATGAGCCTTGCTCTTCGCCGCCAGCGCCACGGCAGTGTGTCCGACGAACATGAGGCTCTCGCCAGCCCTACTTGGAGGCCTCGCGCACGCCGCGATATTGCGGCAGGCCGTCACTCATTTCGATCCAGGGAATCTTGCTGCCCACGAACGTATGATCCTCCGGCGGGATTTCAGCCGGCGCGTCGAGACTGCAGGTCGTGATGTCGACTTCACCCTCGTGATCGGAACGCACAAACGTGAGTGCCGTGCCGCAATCACGACAAAAGGCACGCGTAACTCCGGGGCTCGACTCAAAGGCAGCTGGCTGTCCGCTCAGCCAGTGAAAGTTTGCCTGCGTCACCGTAAACCACGCCACAAACGGCGCGCCGCTAGTGCGCCGGCAGATCGAGCAATGACAGTTAGTCCGATTGAAGAGCTCGCCCTTCACCTCGTACCTGACTCGTCCGCAGAAGCAACCACCCTGCAGGTTCATGACAGGAGCCTGATCGCGAATACCGCCCACATAGCCCACAAAACGATCGAGCTCGCGGCGTACACCGTGAAGCGGTGCAGGACCTGGTTGTAGGTGCAATGAATGAAGCTGTGAAGCGCGCGGAGCACGACATACGCCCAGGCCGCGGCAACGAATCCCTGGCTCGCCTGACCCGTCACCAGCAGCAGCACGACCAACACATAGAAGAGGACTGGCAGTTCAAAAAGATTCATGAGGTTGTCGGAGGGAGCCGAAACCGCTGCCAGGCTTTTTGCGCCGAGCGCGCGCGTTGCGACGCTTTGCGGGTCGATGCTATGGACGCGGATGAAGCTCAGACGCTTGAAATACATGTAGCACCACACCATGAAGGTGAGCGCGACCATCGCCAGAGCCGGCTGAATGATGGTTGTCATTGTCAGACCTCGCGTGGGGTGGTGATGGGATCCAGATCGCTACAGGCTACGCCCGTCGTATGGCACAACTTTCAAAGTCCCCAGATCCACGCTCTCCAGGCAGCGGACGTTCACGGCAGCCATGGGTGCGCCCTTGCTGTCCGCGCCCGAGCCGAACGGCGAGCAACCGCAATTAGGGCAGAAATGGTGCTTGATGCGATGCTTGTTGAAGGTGTATGTCGCGATGTCGGCTTCGGGAGTGCCGAGACGGAGCTTCTCCCGCGGTGCAAACCACAGCAGATAGCCCTTCTTGCTGCAGATCGAGCAGTTGCACTGCATGACCTGCCCGATCTCCCCTTCGACATCGAACGCGATGCGCCCGCAATGACATCCGCCGTGATAGTTCATGATCCTCTCTCCAGTGTTCGTCTCTGGTACAGTTTCCACCTTTCCCGTTTTCATTAAAACCCACGAGCGCCACCTTGACGATGGGCTGCACAGCACCTGTCCGCGCAGCAGACGGTAATCCCGTAAGTTACGAGGCTGCCGACACCCGGGTCGCGCCCGCGTCCTCGGTCGATGCGATCGAAATCCACGGCGCGCGCCAGAACAATCTCAAGAACCTGACGCTGAGCATCCCGCTGAACGAGCTCATCGTCGTGACCGGCGTTTCCGGTTCGGGTAAATCGTCGCTGGTCTTCGACACCCTCTACGCCGAAGGCCAGCGCCGCTACGTGCAGACTTTTTCACCCTACGCGCGCCAGTTCCTCGATCGCATGGACAAGCCGCAGGTGGATCGCATCGAAGGGATTCTGCCAGCGATCGCTATCGACCAGACCAACCCGGTGCGCACCTCGCGCTCCACGGTTGGCACCATGACGGAGCTCAACGATCACCTGAAACTACTCTTCGCGCGTGCCGCACAACTTTTTTGCCGCAATTGTGGCAGCGCTGTCCGCCGCGATACGCCCGACAACATTTACTCGGCGATCGTCGAGCGCGCCGCGGCCGCAGGCGATCCGCGTGTCCTGATCACTTTTCCGGTCACCGTGCCAAAGAACTTCACCGAATCTGAGGTGAAGTCGCTCCTGGAGAAGCAGGGCTACACACGCATTCACGCGCGCAAGAGCGGGACGCTCGAAGTCATCCAGGATCGCCTGCGCATCGGCGGGGCGGAACGTGCGCGTGTGCTCGATGCGATCGAGGCGGCGCTGCGAGTCGGGCGCGGCCGCCTGAGCGTATATATCGCAGAGGGCGAGACACCGGCTGGAGAGCCGTGGCGCTTCTCGAGTGATCTGCATTGCGCGGATTGCGACATCAGCTACCAGAATCCGGCGCCACATATCTTCTCGTTCAACTCTCCGCTCGGAGCCTGTGAGCAGTGCCGGGGGTTCGGCCGCACCATCGGCATCGACTACGGCCTCGTCATTCCGGATGAGTCCAAGTCACTCAAGGGCGGCGCGATCCGACCCTGGCAGACGGAGTCTTATGAGGAGTGCCAGGACGACCTGCTGAAATTCGCGCGCAAGCGCGGCATTCCAGTCGAGACCCCGTGGCGCGAGCTCACCGATGAGCAACGACGCTGGGTCATCGACGGCGAGGGTCCCTGGAACAAGAAGGTCTGGTATGGCGCGAAGCGTTTCTTCGCCTGGCTCGAATCGCGCAGCTACAAGATGCACATCCGCGTGTTGCTGTCGAAGTATCGGGCCTACACGCCTTGCACCGGATGCAACGGCGCCCGGCTGCGTGCGGACGCGTTGTTGTGGCGGCTGGGTTCCGTTGCCGATTCCCAGGCCGTTGGCATGGGAGCGCCGCGCTTTCGCCCCGAGGGTGTCAAGTGGACAGGGGCGCAGTTCGAGGCGCTGCCAGGACTGACTCTTCACGATGTGATGCTGCTGCCCATCGATCGCTGCCGCGATTTCTTTGCACGTCTGCAGCTCCCTGCCCCGCTCGATGAGGCCGCTGACGTTTTGCTCGATGGCATTCGCACCAGGCTCGGGTTCCTGTGTGATGTCGGCCTGGGATATCTCACGCTCGACCGCCAGTCGCGCACCCTCTCGGGTGGTGAAGTTCAACGCATCAACCTGACGACTGCGCTCGGCACCTCGCTCGTCAATACGCTCTTCGTGCTCGATGAGCCCTCGATCGGCTTGCACCCGCGCGACATGGGCCGGGTGATCGAGGTGATGCGACGTCTGCGCGATGCCGGCAACTCTCTGGTGGTCGTCGAGCACGATCCGCAGGTGATGCTCGCAGCAGATCGCATTCTCGATCTCGGCCCGGGTCCCGGCGAACATGGTGGCGAGATCGTCTACTTCGGGCCCGCCGCGGAAATTGCCTCGGCACCGCACTCGCTCACCGCCGACTATCTAACCGGGCGCAAGCACGCGGCCGAAGATCGACATTTCCGGGCGGTTACGTCGCGCACGCCGACAATGCGACTCACGGGAGCGGCCGAGCACAATCTCAAGGGCCTCGACGTGAGTTTTCCGCTTGAGCGACTCGTGTGCGTCACCGGCGTGTCCGGGTCCGGAAAGTCGACCTTGGTGCACGATGTGCTGTACGCGGCACTGCGCAAAGCGCACGGCAAACCAACCGAGGCTCCCGGCGAGTTCGCGACGCTGCACGGCCACGAGAAGGTGGGCGATATCGTGCTCGTCGATCAATCGCCAATCGGACGCACCACGCGTTCGAACCCGGCGAGTTACGTGGGTGCATTCGATCCCATCCGCACACTGTTTGCGCGCGAGCCGCTCGCCAAGCAGCGCCGCTACACCCCAGGCACTTTCAGTTTCAACTCCGGCACCGGACGCTGCCCCACCTGCAGCGGTAACGGCTTCGAGCACGTTGAAATGCAGTTTCTGTCCGACGTGTACCTGCGCTGTCCGGACTGCGATGGCCGCCGCTTCCGGGATGAAACGCTCGAAGTGACGATCACGGGTGCTGACGGACGCGCGCTCCACATTGCCGCCGTGCTCCAGCTGACTGTGAGCGAGGCACTCGGGTTTTTTGCCGAATGCGATGCAGTGCTCGCACGCTTGCAGCCGCTGCGGGACGTCGGTCTCGAGTACGTGCGGCTCGGTCAGCCGGTGCCGACGCTTTCGGGTGGCGAGGCGCAACGCCTCAAACTAGCCGGACATCTTGCCGAGGCCGCGACGCGCAAGCGTGATTCGCAGGCGGGAAAGCTGCTGCTGTTCGATGAGCCGACCACCGGACTGCACTTTGACGACATTGCAAAACTCCTGCGCGCCTTTCGAACCCTGGTCGCCGCCGGTCATTCGCTCATCGTCATCGAGCACAATCTCGATGTGATTCGCGCCGCCGACTGGATCATAGACCTGGGGCCGGAAGGCGGGGACGCGGGCGGCGAGCTCGTGTGCGCCGGGCCTCCGGAAGATGTGAAGCGTTGCGTGAATTCCCATACCGGGAAAGCTCTGCTCCAGTACGAAGCGAATCTCTCCAGATCTTTGGCTTCGACCATGGCCTCGGAGCCGAGGCGGCTTCCAGTCAGGAAAGCGCCCTCGATTCGCGTCCACAATGCACGCGAGCACAACCTCAAGATCGCCGATGTCGAAATTCCGCGCGATCGCTTCACGGTGATTACCGGTGTCTCCGGCTCCGGCAAGTCGACCCTGGCCTTCGACATTCTCTTTGCCGAGGGGCAGCGCCGGTACCTGGAGTCCCTGAACGCCTACGCCCGGCAATTCGTGCAGCCCGCCGCGCGGCCAGACTGCGATGCCATCTTCGGCATTCCACCGACGGTTGCGATCGAGCAGCGCACCAGTCGCGGCGGGCGCAAGAGCACGGTTGCCACCTTGACGGAGATCTATCATTTCCTGCGCCTGCTCTACGTCAAGCTCGGCACGCAGCACTGCCCGAAATGCAACCTCCCGATCGAACCGCAGAGCGCGGATTCGATCGTCGCGAGGCTCCTGCGCGAGGAACGCGGCAAGACGGTCACGCTCCTCGCGCCGCTCGTGGTCGCACGCAAGGGGTTCTACACCGACCTCGCGAAATGGGCCGCGACCAAAGGCTTCGGACACTTGCGTGTCGACGGGCAGCTCATGCCGACGGCCAAGTGGCCGAGACTGAGCCGCTTCAAGGAGCACACGCTCGAGCTGCCGATCGCGACACTGCGCGTGAGCGTTGCTGAGGAAGCGCAGCTGCGAGCCGCCGTAGACCAGGCCCTCGAGCATGGCAAGGGAGTCCTTCACCTGTTGCGCGAACCCAAGGTCACCAAACAGCGCAGCACCGATCAAGCACCTATCACCGTCTTTTCGACGCGCCGCAATTGCTCCTCCTGTGGTACGAGCTTTGCGGATCTCGATCCGCGACTCTTCTCCTTCAATTCGCGCCACGGCTGGTGCGAGGGTTGCTTCGGCACGGGATTGAAGCTCTATGGATTCGACGAGGAGCAATCAGGCGAAGAGATCTGGTGGAACGAGTGGTGGGATGGCTCGGCCCCCGCTTGCCCCGATTGCCAGGGCCGGCGCCTGAATCCGATCGCCCTCAACGTGCGTTTGCGCGGCCGCTCGATCGCCGAGCTCACCTCTTTTCCAGTGTCCGGACTACAGGCCGTGATCGGAAAGTTTGGCCTGCGCGGCCGTGAAGTGGACATCGCGCGCGACGTAATGGCGGAGCTCGAATCACGTTTGCGCTTTCTCGACGATGTGGGGCTTGGCTACCTGTCACTCGATCGGTCGGCGCCCACACTCTCGGGCGGTGAAGCGCAACGCATCCGGCTCGCGGCGCAATTGGGCTCGAATTTGCAGGGCGTTTGTTACGTGCTCGATGAGCCGACGATCGGCCTGCACCCGCGCGACAATCGCGTGTTGCTCAATACGCTCGACAAGTTGCGCGCTAGCGGCAACACGCTGGTCGTGGTCGAGCACGACGAGGACACAATCCGCCATGCGGATCACGTCATCGATCTGGGCCCCGGAGCTGGTGCCTCTGGAGGACGCGTCGTCGGCCAGGGCAGTGCACGCGAGCTCACCCGTAATCCGCAGTCGGTAACCGGGCGCTTTCTCGCCCAGCCGTTGGCGCACCCGCTGGTTCCGAAGCGCGCGGTACGCTCCTCGGATCCCGTGCTCGTGATCGACAACGCCAGCTTGCACAACTTGAAGGAAGTCGACGCCCAGGTGCCGCTCGGCCGCCTCATCGCAGTCACCGGCGTCTCGGGCTCGGGAAAGTCCACGCTAGCGCGCGATGTACTGCACGACAATCTCAAGCGATTGCTGAGCGCCCCGCACGGCAATGGCAAGGAACGCAACGGGTTCGCCGGCTGTCGCGACCTGCGTGGCTGGCGCGAGATTGGCCGAGTGCTCGAGGTCGACCAGACGCCGATCGGCAAAACGCCGCGCTCCTGTCCCGCGACCTACATCGGGTTCTGGGATGCAATCCGGCGCGTGTTTGCGGAAACCTCCGAAGCGCGCATCCGCGGCTATGGCCCGGGACGCTTCTCCTTCAATACCGCAGGGGGACGCTGCGAGGGCTGTGAAGGCCAGGGCATGAAGAAGATCGAGATGAGCTTCCTGCCCGACGTGCGCGTGCTCTGCGATGTATGTGCCGGACGGCGCTTCAACCCTGAAACTCTCGCGGTACGCTTCAAGGAGCGCAGCATTGGCGACATCCTGGCGATGAGCGTGGATGAGGCAACGCCCTTTTTCGCTGCGCATCCTTCGATTCATCACGCGCTGCGCATGCTGCAAGATGTCGGACTCGGATATCTCACTTTGGGACAGCAGAGTCCGACGCTTTCGGGCGGCGAGGCGCAGCGAATCAAGCTGGTGACGGAGCTCGCAAAGGTGAGGCCGAGTTACCGGCCGGCGCGAGGTAATGGCGCTGCAAAAACCCTTTACGTGCTCGATGAGCCCACCGTCGGGCTGCACATGGCCGACGTCGAGAAGCTGGTGCGGGTGCTGCACCGGCTCGTCGATGCGGGCAACACTGTGGTCGTCATCGAGCACAATCTCGATGTGATCGCTGAAGCCGACTGGGTGATTGATCTCGGGCCTGAGGGTGGCGACGCCGGAGGCAGAATCGTAGTGCAGGGTCCGCCTGATATGCTGTTACGCAGCCGGCGCTCGCACACCGGGCGCGCGCTCAAGGACTTTCTCGAGTCACACAAGGGTTAAGGAGAACGAACGTGGGCGCCGGTATCGAACGAGTGATCGAGTCGCGGCCTCGTGATCTTGGCGGATTCGAGGTGCGACGCGTCCTGCCCGCACCCGGGCGTCAGATGGTGGGCCCGTTCATCTTCTTCGATCACATCGGTCCCGCGGAATTTGCGCCGGGACTCGGCATCGATGTCCGCCCGCATCCTCACATCGGCCTTGCGACTGTGACCTATCTCTTCGAAGGCGAGCTGGTGCACCGGGACAGTCTCGAGTTCGTTCAGCCGATCCGCCCCGGTGACGTCAACTGGATGACCGCGGGTCGGGGCATCGTGCATTCGGAACGCACTGGCGATGAACCGCGCCGCAGCGGTTCGCGAATCCATGGCATTCAGACCTGGGTTGCATTGCCGAGATCGGCTGAAGAAGCAGAGCCGGCTTTTTTTCATCATCCCGCCGCGACATTGCCCGAGGTGCGGGCGCCGGGCGTCGTAGCGCGCGTGATTGCGGGTACGGCGTTGGAGCAACGCTCACCGGTGCACGTCTTCTCGCCGACGCTGTACGTCGATCTCCAGCTCTCCGATGCAGCGAGCTTTGAAGTTCCGCTCGAGCACCAGGACCGTGCCATCTACGTTGCGGCCGGCCTCATTGCTCTTGACGGCGTGCAATTCGCGCCAGGAAGCATGCTCGTGCTGGAGCCGGCCTCGGCCGCGAAGATCCATGCGCTGCAGGAATCGCGGTTGCTATTGCTCGGCGGCGCACCGCTCGAGGGTCGTCGCTACATCTGGTGGAATTTCGTCTCGAGCAGCCGCGAGCGCATGGAGCAGGCCAAAAGCGACTGGGTGCAGCAGCGCTTCGCCAAGGTACCGGGAGAAACGGAGTTCATTCCGCTGCCGAGCAAGGAAACGCACCCGCCGCCGGTTTAGCGGCGATTGCTTGCCTGGACGCCGTTCAGGCGCGGCCGACGTTGGAATCGGATGGCGAGTGGTAGTACTCGCTCTCTTCCGCGAATTGCGCGGCAAGGCGCCGCAGCTCACTCAGGCGACCTTCCGCCGTGCTGATCGGCTGGCACTCGTCGCAGCGCGGATTGCCACAGGGCTGGCGTGCATACAGCCAGTACTGAATGGCTCCGGCGAGCAGCCCATCCGCGATGTCCCACAGGTCGGCGTTGTCGTGCTTTTCGGCAAGCTTGTTGCCGAGTTCGACCGTCTTGCCGAACGCATCGTCAAAAAATTGTTCTGTAATGGAATCCATTAGAGTCGCCGGATGTGCGGGTCAGGGGACCATTCTACGGCAATCGCGCACCCACTCTACAAGCCGTCCCACAACTTCGTTGGCGCCTGAACCGGCGCCGCAAGACGCCAAAAAGCGTGAGCATCAGGGCGATTTCCGTGGCGCCGCCGCCACCGCTGCCGGCGGCGGCCGTTGGCGCTGCGGCAGCCGGATTGACAATAAGCGAAATCACTCGCTGGTCGTTCGTAGCATTGACATCGTTCGGCGTGCTCACGCTCACCGTGCTGGAGAACGTGCCTGGGCTCGAGGAGCGGAGCATCACGTTGATGCGCCGGGATCCACCCGCCTCGATAATGCTGAGCTCGCAAGTGGCGCCTCCTGCGCCGGTCGCACAGCTCCCGCCGGGAACGATGGCTGATTCGACAGCGACCGGCGCTTGCAGCGATATCGATACGAGGACGTCTTGCAGCGGAGCCGAGCCGACTGCATCCACCTCGACTGACAGGCTCACAGCAGCTCCCGCCGTCCCCTCGATCATGGCCGGGGTACTCTCGAGCGACGCGTCGACCACGCGCGCGCGAGTGATGCAGCTAGCGCCCAACACACTGGGACGCATCCGCTCCAGGCTGCATTGGGAGAACGTGTTGCTGCCATTGATCTGCGCCGCCATCAGGAACGTGGCCGGTGTGCTCTGGCACGGCGAGCCGGCCTCTGCATCATGAGATGCGCCGAAGTTGTGCCCGATTTCGTGCGCAGCGATGAGTGCTCCCATGGTCAGGTCGTACTGCCCCTCGCTGATGCCCACGCCATGCGAGGCATCGCAGACCGTGCCGACATACGCAATGCCCGCCATGCTGCCGACGATGTCGCGACCGGTGACGAGATGCACGAGACCCGGCGTGCGCAACACGGGCGTTTCGGCGCGATAGCGGCCAAGCTGCTCCAGCAAGTCCGCACCGGTGCTGGTGGTGAAGGGCTCTGCGGGCGTGGTGAAGATCTTGACCTGTGATACGCGGATGCTGACGCCGACCTGGTCGCTGAAGATGCCGTCGACGACATTCATGCGCGCCAGCAGTTCAGCCTCGGCGTTCTGCGGATGAGTGCTGTAGAACTCGTAGTCGCCGATGACCGCCAAGTCGAGCTGCGCGCCGGCGCTGCTCGGTGCAATCTGCGTGTCTGCCTCGAGCTCGCCCAGCAGCGACTGGTAGGCCGATAGCGCGACTGTGTTCTCATCCGGTGCGTTCACACCGCATGACAGCGGATTCGTGTCCGAATCCGTATCGGATAGCCGGTACACCACGGACGCCGAGCCGTCCACTGCGAGCCGGTCGACAGCGAAGCGATTCACGATGCGAGCCGGCGCAATCGTGTATAGATCGTGTCCGTCCCAGATCGCGCCATGCAGCTCCTCGCCGATCCGTGTAATCCGAACCCACGAGCCTTGCAGGCCTTGGACTTTTCCGCGCAACAGTTGATAGCTCGCAGCGTAGCCTTGCTGCTGAGTTGCGGCCACGCCGAGCAGGCGCGCATTGGACTCGAGATTGAGATCGAACTGGCGCCCGTAGGCCTGGAATGACAGCCGCCCTGTGGCCGTGAGGTCGCGGATGGAGGGTCGCGAGGCGGAGTTGGATTGAAAACTGATCGGCTCGGCGTAGCGGATATGCAGATCGCTGGCGCCCGCTTGCGGACTGGAGGTCAGCAGCAATGGCACCAACGCAATCGAGGAAAACCAATGGAAACGCATCGATTGGCCCTGCCGGTATGGCCGGCAGCTCTTGTTGTTCGTCGGACCCCGGTTCTTGTAGCTATATTCTGTCTGCCAGGCGCCCTCGTCACCACCGCAGACATTCCGCATGCACATGGCAACAAATTGCCGCTCCCCTCGCCACCCGAATCAGGGATAAGGTGAAACCCATCACGACGCGACTGGCTGATTTTGCCTGCTGAGTGCAGATTTCAGCGGTTCCAAACGGCCTTGTGACATATCGCGGGAGCCTCTCGATGTCGCGCACTGTTCGACGCATCCTGGCGAGCCTCGCACTGCTCGTGATCATCCTGGGAGTTTTTACGCTCTTCTGTTTGAACCGCGTCGGTGCTTTTCTGCGCGTCGCGCCACATTTTGCGGGGACCTGCGAGCCGCTGCCCCTGGCAGGGAGTGCCGAAGACATCCGCGTGGATCGCGATCGCGAAATCGCATATCTCTCGGCGCTCGACCGACGATCGGTGCAGCAAGGCAGTGACGTCCCGGGGACGATTCTTCGCGTCGACCTGAAGTCGAGTCCGCTGCGGGCGATTTCAGCGCTGGTGGATGCGCCGAGCGATTTTCGTCCCGGCGGATTGAGCCTCTACACCTCCCCGGAGGGTATTCAGCGGCTCTTCGTCTTGAACAATCCGGCGCGGGCGACGCATGCCATTGAGATTTTCACGAGCAATGCGGACGGACAGTTCGAACACGCTGAGACTCTGCACAATCCGTTGCTCTTCAGCCCACGCGCGATCGTGGCCGTCGGCGAACACCAGTTTTATGTCGCCAATGATTCCGGCGCGCGCAGCCCTTTCGAGCGTTTCACGGAGATCGCATTGGGACGCGCCTTGTCTACAGTCGCGTATTTCGACGGAACGACGATGCGCGTCGTGGACGATGCAGTCGCCCTGGCTAGTGGCATCGCGGCAAGCGCGGACGGCGGCCGAATCTACGTGAGCCAGGCGGGCGCACGTAGTGTGCGCATCTACTCACGCGACTCGACCAATGGCGATCTCACGCCGATCGAGGATGTGAAGGTCTACAGCACGCCCGAAAACCTCGATGTCGCGGAGGACGGCGGTATTTGGGTTGCCGCATACCCGAACCTCGTCGCTGTGATGAAACATCTGCGCGATGCGCGCGTTCGTGCACCCACGCAGGTCCTGCGCATCGCGCCGGATCCCCTCGCGCCGCGGCGTCTCGGAGAGGTTTACCTCGCGAGCGGTGACGATCTGTCGGCTGGCAGTGACGCCGCGGTCACCAGCGATGGGTTTGTGCTGGGC
Source organism: uncultured Gammaproteobacteria bacterium (assembly GCA_963724625.1). Classification (GTDB taxonomy): domain Bacteria; phylum Pseudomonadota; class Gammaproteobacteria; order Steroidobacterales; family Steroidobacteraceae; genus DATBVX01. Next base: position 213,121 of record CAVRVO010000004.1, read on the forward strand.
GCCCCGATGGACCCCAAGGTGCTCGTCTGCCGCTTGCCACGGTAGAGCGCTGTCAATTTCCTTGGATTCACAGTCGCAGCGCACCAGCTGTTGCGCGGCCACGACGCATGTTGCCGTCAGCCCTGCTCCTCTGATAGCCTCGCGATGCTACCGGTGTCATTTCCTGTGACGTAAAGAAATGCTACCGGTGTCAGAAATCGAGAGGGTGGACTCGTAACCAGGCCGAATGCGTAACGAGGGGGATGACTGAGATGTTGAAGCTCAATCTTGGCCGGGCGCTGCGTCGCTGGCTGATGGGAATTGTGGCCGGTCTCATTTCCTGTTCCTGGGCGGCAGCAGCCGATCAATCCGCAGACCCAGCCGCCACCCAGGCAGCGCCGGCGGGCGCCGCCGCACCCGCTGCTCAATCTACGAGTACTGCGGACCCTGACGTGCCGCTCGGCGAAGTGATCGTGACTGGCTATCGCCAGAGTCTGGCGGTGGCGCTCGACCGCAAGAAGATCGCGAACGGCACCGAAGACGTGATCATGGCCGACGACATCGCTGACTTTCCCGATCTGAATCTCGCCGAAGCCCTGCAGCGCGTTCCTGGTGTGTCCATTGCCCGCGATGCCGGTGAAGGCCGACAGATTTCGGTGCGCGGCCTCGGACCGCAATTCACGCGCGTGCGCATCAACGGCATGGAGGCAATGAGCGCCAACGGTGGCACCGACGCTGCGGGTGGCACCAATCGTGATCGCAGTTTCGACTTCAATACCTTCGCCTCCGAGCTCTTCAATTCGGTCACCATCCGCAAGTCATCGTCTGCAGAGATCGAAGAAGGCTCGCTGGGCGCAACCGTTGATCTGCGCACCGGCCGCCCCTTCGACTACAAGGGACTGACGGTCCTCACGTCAGTCACGGGCGCGTACAACGATATTTCCAGCTCCTTCGACCCGCGCGCGGTGTTCCTGGCAAGCGATACGTGGGCGGAAGGCAGGTTCGGCGCACTGATCTCGGCGGCCTACACCGAGCGTGAGCTGGGCGATGAAGGCGCGAGCACCGTGCGCTGGCAGCAGTCGGATCTTTCACCGCCCGGCACACCACCGGGAACCGCAGCAACGCCCGGCGGACCGGTCGCCTGTAATTCTGCCGCACCTGCAGCCGCATGTTTCGGCGCACTTGACCCGACGTATGCGTCCACAGTGACTTACGCGGACCTGAATCGCGCCTTCCATCCGCGCATCCCGCGCTTTGATAAGTACGAGCACCAACAAAAACGCCTCGGGGTAACCGCCGCGCTGCAGTTCCAGCCCACGGATGCCGTGCTACTGAGCCTCGATGCGCTCTACGCCAATTACAAAGCCGAGCGTAACGAGATCTTTCTCGAGTCTCCCGTGTTCAGCACCAATGGCGGCGCTGCGATCAACACCGTCAATCCGGTGGCAGCCGAGATCGATGGCACCAACACTCTCGTGTACGGCGTATTCCAGGACGTGGACATCCGCTCCGAAGGGCGTTTTGACGAGCTGGAGACCGACTTCACGCACATCACTCTGGACGGTGCCTTCCAGCTTTCCGACAGCCTGAAGCTGAGCGCCCTGGTGGGTTTCTCGGAAGCGAATCACGACAACCCGGTTCAGACCACGCTGCTATTCGATGCCGCGGATGTTGACGGCTACAGCTATGACTATCGAGCGAACAGCCGCATCCCGCTCATCACGTACGGAACCAGGGACGTCACCAACCCAGCGACCTGGACGCTGACACAGGTGCGCTTGCGGCCTCAAAGCTCGATCAACAGCTTCCAGGACGCGGCTGTGGATCTGCAGTGGGACATCAATGAAACTTTCGGTCTCAAGTTTGGCCCGCAATGGAAGAAGTTCACGTTCAAGACCACATCCGAGCAGCGCTCCAACGGCACGACGACCAACCAGGAGGCCATCATCCCGGCCAACGTGATGGGCACGCCGATCGCCGACTACAGCAAGCTCACGACCCTGGACAATGGACTCGATCTGCCCGCCGGCAGTGTGAGCACGTGGCTCACGCCGGACATCAATGCGGCAAACTCGCTCTTCGATCTCAACAACCGCTCCGTCTGGCGAACAGGTATCGAGACCGCGCTCGGCAGCAACTACGAGATCGACGAGGAGGACACCGGCGGTTACGTGCAAGGTAACTTCAATTTCCCCTTGGGCTCGATGACGCTGCGCGGCAACCTCGGTGTGCGCTACGTTGAAACCAAGCAGACCTCCAAGGGATACACGTTCACAGCCGGCGCGCCGCTGCTGACTACCGTCGAGCGCAGCTATGACGACACTCTGCCGTCGTTAAACCTGGTCTGGGAGCTGACGGATGACTTCTACATCCGCGCCGCCGCCGCGAAGGTCATGGTACGGCCCAACGGCAGTGGTCAACCCGCCTCGGGCATCGGGATCCTCGCACCGGGCGCCGCGGTGACGATCGCCGGCGCGAACAAGACGGTGACCGCGGGCAATCCAGATCTCGAACCGTTCCGGGCCAAGTCGTATGACATGAGCTTTGAATGGTATTTCGCGCCCGAATCGCTGCTGTCGCTGGCGTTGTTCTACAAGGACATCGACAGTTTCGTGCAGATCATTCGCACCACCGGTGATTTTTCGCAAAACCCGCTCGGTCTGCCGGATAGCGTAGCGCTGGCCACCTGCGGTGCTGCAATTCCCGATCCGGTGACTTGCTTGTCGAGCTGGCAGTTCAGTCTGCCCGCCAATACTCCGGGCGGAAATCTGAAGGGATTCGAGATCAGCTATCAGCAGCCCTTCACCGTCCTGCCGGCGCCATTCAACAGCTTTGGCGTGCAGCTCAACTACACGGGCGTGGAATCGGAAATCGACTACCTGGATCAAACCGGCAATGTGGTGACGCGGACCGACCTGACGAACCTGTCCAAGCACTCCTACAACGCGACGCTGTACTTCGAAAACCCGCGCTTCAGTGCGCGCGTCGCCGCCAGCTACCGCGACGATTACCTGACGACCGTACCCGGCCGCAACGGTAACGATGTCGAGGGTACGGCGGAGACCTTCAACCTGGATTTCTCAGCGGCCTTGACGGTGACCAAGGGCTTCGAGCTGACACTCGAGGCGCTCAATCTCACCGACGAGTTCCAGGACCAGTGGGTGCAGCAGGATGCCAGCCGGCTCTCGTACTACCACCACCAGGGGCGCACGTACCTGTTGGGGGCACGCTTCTCGTTCGGCAACCAGTAAGCGCTCGGTGAGATCCGAGTGAGGTGGCGGAGGGACTCTCCGCCGCCTCCTTTCACCGACCGGCATTTCCGCCCAGCAAGCAGAGCAAACCACTACGCGGTCCCCACGGCGCTGGCGGGCGCGGACCTGCGTAGCCGATAGAAACAAGGAGGGAAACATCATGCGTATCGGAAGACTCATCGTTCACGTGGCGGGCGTGATCGCAATCGCAGCGGCCACTCCGGCTGTCGCGAGTGGCAAGCGCGATCTGGGCCGCGAGACGTTGGACGCAACTGATGGCTGGGCCGCCTTCGGTTCCGGCACGACCGGCGGCTCACTCGCCACGGTGGACCAGGTCTACACGGTCACGAATCGGCGCGAACTCATTGCGGCGCTCAACAACGGTGTGCCGTCATCGACTTCCCCGTCGAATCCGTCCAACGTCGCCAAGATCATCTACGTTGACGGCACGATCGACGGCAACGTCGATGACGACAACAATCCGTTGACCTGCGATGACTACATTCGCAGCGATCCGGCCACAGGTACGGTCTTCTCCTGGGATGCGTTTCTCGCCACTTATGATCCCAACGGCCCCTGGGGCCGGGTGAATCCGACCGGACCGCTCGAGGTCGCGCGCCTCGCCTCACGAGATGCGCAGCAGGCGCGGGTGAGAATCAGGCCTGGCTCCAATACCACCATCGTCGGCGTCGGGCGGAACGCCAAGATCCGCGGTGCGTGGTTCGATATCCGCGGAACTGCCGGCGTCGCGGGCAGCCGCACCAACATCATCATTCGCAACCTCACGTTCGAGGATGTCTACGACTGCTATCCGGCCTGGGCGCCAACCGACGGCGCACTGGGCGCGTGGAATTCCCTGTACGACGCGATCTCGTTGCGCGATTCCGATCACGCATGGATCGATCACAACATGTTCCAGGACCGTGAGACTGCAGACAGCACTCTGCCGCTGCGTTTCGGCGTGATTTTCCAGGTTCACGACGGGCTCCTCGACGTAACCAACGCCTCGGACCTGGTAACCGTGTCGTGGAATCGCTTCCTCAACCACGACAAGGTCAGCCTGATCGGCTCATCCGACAACGCTCCTGCAGACGTCGGCAAGCTCCGCATCACGTTCCATCACAACGTGTATGACGACGTCGGTCAGCGCGCGCCACGGGTCCGGTTCGGCCAGGTTCACGTCTACAACAACCTCTACCGGATCGCGAACCCTGCCAGCTACGTCTACACGTGGGGTGTCGGCATCCAGTCGGCCATCGTCGCCGAGAACAACTTCTTCGTCGCGGACCAGGGCGTCACGGCGGATGCGTTCATCGAGCGCTTCAACGGCACTGCGATCGACGAGTCCGGCACGCTTCTCAATGGCGTCCTGAACCGCAATCGCGTCGACGTCGTGGCCGCGTACAACGCGGTCAACGATCCGGATCTGCTGACGGATGTCGGTTGGACACCGACCCTGTTTCGCGAAATACACCCGACCTGGAGCGTGCCACTACTGGCACTGCTGTCCGGTCCACTGCCGTGGTGAGCCCCCCGGGCCCGTCTAACGACGGGTCATGAAACGCAGGTCCCAGCCCGCCGGGTCAAAAGCCTGGCGGGTTGCGGCCTGCTCCGGGTAGCCGCCCACTTGCTGCTCGTTGTCAATGATGCGGCCACGGCCTTCGATGGTGTCGGCAAGGATCCGACTATCGGTATGGTCCCGATCCCACGGCCGGGCCCCGACATTTCGAATCACCGCGTCCTGTACATCCGCGGCAGGCAGGAGCTTCACTCCTTCCGGGAGCGCGGGGGACTTGTCGAGGCGAATGAGCCGGGCATTCGAGGTCGTGTAGCGACCGAGCTCCGGCAGCGGTCTACCGAGGCGATCCACCGCGATGTTGTCGGCCGCGTAGTACTCGAGATCACCGGAGCCACCCAGCATGAGCAGAGCCAGATCCGAAGGCGTTGACGGCCCGGCACGCAGGACGTTGCCCACCAGCGTCATCTGGCCGGTCTGGTACTCATGACTGCCCCACTCCTCCGCGATCAGGTTGTAGTGAACCGCGCGCTGGCCCGGGTCGTAGATCAGGTTGTTGATTACCGCGCCACGCACTCCGCCCTTGAACAGCGGGCTGCGCTCGAGGTTGTGCGCGTAAAGGTTGGCGATGATCAGGATGTCGGTGACGTTGTCATGGATCAGCGAGCCCTTCGAGTGCTCGCCCTTGGAGTGAGTCGAATCCGCCAGCCCCTCAGCAATGAGATTGTTGCTGAAGGTGATCCGGTGCGAAGTGCCCTGCCGCCAGTCATCCGGAGTCTTGCCGGTGAACCGGGGCCCCGAGGCCGAGAGATTCTCATCCGTTGCCCAGGTGAACGAGCAGTGGTCGACGATCACATCGTGGGCGCCACCGATAGTGGACAGGGAATCGGTTTCCCAGCCGCTCATGTGCGCTTCGCCGGCACTCCCGGTGCGTACGCGGATGTGCTGCACGATCACATCGTGCGTGGCGACGTCGATCCCACCGCGAATGAGCGTGATGCCGGGCGATGGCGCCGTCTGGCCCGCGATGGTCACAAAGGGCTCCTTGATCGTGACCGTCTGCTTCTCCAGATCGATGATGCCGCCGACTTCGAAAACGATGATGCGTGGGCCCTGGGCGGCTACCGCCTCCACGAACGATCCGGGTCCGCGGCCGGCAAGCGTCGTGACCTTGATGATGGCCCCGCCACGACCGCCCGGGGTGTGCGCTGCCCAACCGAGCGCGCCGGGAAACGCGGGCAGCGATTTGTCAGCAGCGGGAGGCGTAGCCCCCACCGCGCAAGCGAGCGAGCTCAGCCACAGCGCAGCAGCAAGGAGCGCTTTCGCTCGCAGGAAAGTCGAGCCCCCAGGGCGAAATTGCGAGCGAACCGGAAGTGATTGCCGAGTCATGCAGAGTCCTCGTGGCTGTTCGACTGGAGTTGCCTGGCGCCGCCGCTGAATTGTAAATGACACCGGTTTCCTATATACAGATTTGCGACCCGAAAACGCCACTTTTCAGCGATGAACAGCGCCAGAACTGATGCACAACTGCAAGCCGCGGCGATCGCCGATCGCTTCGTTGAGGCGCGTCTCAATGCGACGCCGGTGCGCGAATTTCCCGGATCGCTCCCGCCGAATCTCGATGGCGCATACGCGATCCAGGCGCAGGCAATTGATCGCTGGCCTGACGCGGTTGCGGGCTGGAAAGTCGCGATGCTGGGACCGGGATGGAAGGAGAGGCTGGGAGAGGAGCGCCTGGTGGGACCGGTATTTCGCGCCGGCGTGCGGGCCGCATCAGCGAAAGTAGTCGTCGAGTTCCCGGTCTTTGAAGATGGCTTTGCCGCGGTCGAAGCCGAGTTCATTTTTCGCCTCGGGCAGGACGCGCTTGCGACGAAAAGCCGCTGGAGCCCCGAGGAAGCCGCGGCGCTCGTCAGCTCTCTCCACGTCGGCGTCGAGACGGCTGGCAGCCCGCTTTCAAGCATCAATGAACTGGGACCATTGGCTATTGTTTCTGATTTTGGCAACAATTCGGGCGTCATTGTGGGCCCTCTGGTAAGCAGCTGGCGAGGACGTCCGCTGCAGTCGATCCCCTCTGAGACCTTCATCGAAGGCGTTTCAGTGGGCCGAGGCAGCGCCGCGTCCGTACCCGGGGACCCCCTCGCGGCACTCGCGTTTGCACTGGAGCGCTGCGCCCGATTGGGCCGTCCACTCAGGAGTGGCGACCTGATCTCGACGGGCGCAACCACCGGCGTTCACCAGATCCGCGAGGGTCAAAGCGCACGCCTGAGCTTCGGTGAGTTCGGCGACATCAACTGCCGCGCGGTGCGCGCAACGCGCAAGAAGGATCGCCACAAGAGCGCGGACCAGAAGGCCGGCACCTCGTGCTGACGCGACGCCGTTGGCTGCTCGGCGCCGGCGCAGCCATCGCCACAGTTCGAACCTCTCTTGCAGGTAGCCGCAACCCGGTCCTGACTGCAGCGGACGTTCACGTCGCTGGATATCCCACGGTCGAAGCGATGCGCTGGATGGGCGAAACGATCGCGAGGGAAACTGGCGGCCGCCTCGACCTGCGCGTGTACCACTCCGGCCAGCTCGGCCGCGAAAACGACACCATCAACCTGGCGCGCTTTGGCGTTCTCGATATCACGCGTGTGAACATGGCGGCGCTCAACAATGCGTTTCCCGCCACCCGGGTTCTGTCGGCGCCGTACGTGTTCGACTCCACGGCTCACATGCGCCGGGCACTCGACGGCCCCACAGGGCGAGAGATCCTGCGCCGTTTTGAGACGCGGGACCTCGTCGGTCTCGCCTTCTACGACTCGGGCGCTCGCTGCTTCTACAATGTGCAGCGCCCGGTGCACGAGCCGGCCGACCTGCATGGCCTGAAGCTCCGGGTTCCCCCCTCTGACATCTTCATAGCCCTCGGCCGCGCGCTGGGGGTCAACCCGACGCCGCTCTCATATGGGGAGATCTATTCGGCGCTCCAGACCCACCTGATCGATGGTGCCGAGAACAACTGGATTACCTTCGACACCAGCCGCCATTTCGAGGTCGCGCGCTTCTGGTCCCAGTCCGAACATTCCTATTCGCCGGAAGCGTTGTTGATGTGCAAAAGCCGCTTCGATGCGCTTTCTGGCGCCGACCAGGAGCTGGTACGGGCTGCGGCAACCCGGTCGGTCACGTACATGCGGGAGCTGTGGGACAAGGCGGAAGAAGCCTCCAAGGCCAAAGTCATCGCCGCCGGCGTGCGCGTGAATGAGGTGGACAGGGCCGCCTTTCATCGGGCGACGGCACACGTCCTCGAGGCCTACCTGCAGGACCCACAGCTCGATGAGCTGTACCGGGACATTCGTTCGGCAGCATGAGCGCCGCGGAAAACCAGCCTGATGGTGCGAGAAGCTGGGTGAGCACCGGGTTGACCATGCTGGCGCGGATTGCCGCCGTGATCGCCGGTATCTCACTGGTCGGCATGGCGGTCGTCGAAGGCTGGCAAGTCTATGCCCGCTACGTTCTGAACGACTCACCAAGCTGGACCGAGCCCGTGGCTCTTCTTCTCATGAGCACGGTGATGATGGCGGGAGCCGCCCTCGGCACCCGCAATGATGCGCACTTCGGCTTTTTCATCGCGGTCGAGCACACGCCCGTGCGTCTGCGCCGCGTACTGCTCGCCATTGCGCGCCTGATCGCGGCGGCGATTGGCCTGATGTTGTCCGTGTGGGGTGGCCGGCTGCTCCTGGATGGCTGGAGCGTGCCAATGGCAGGCGCCCCGTTACCGCAGGGAATCGTTTTTCTGCCGTTCTGCATCGGCGGCGCCCTGATCGTCGTGTTCGCGATCGAACGGCTGATCACTTCGCCGACGTCGCGGACCGGGGCCTGACGGTGGCGACCGCCATTCTCTTCGGCGTGATGCTGGTTCTGCTGGTCATGGGTGTACCGGTCGCCTTCGCCCTTATCGCCGCGGCGTTGGCGACGGTGCTATATCTCGGGTTGCCCGCAATCGTGATCGTGCAGCAGACCGCCGCCGGTGCCAGCATCACTTCGCTCCTCGCCATACCACTCTTTATCTTCGCCGGCGAGATCATGATGCGCGGCGGAATCTCCGAGCGGCTGATTGCGTTCGCCTCATCACTGGTCGGCCACCTGCGGGGCGGTCTCGGGCAGGTGAGCGTGCTTTCGTCGCTGTTCTTCGGCGGTGTATCCGGCTCGGCGATCGCCGATGTTTCAGCAATTGGCGGCACCATGATTCCGCAGATGGTGAAACGCGGCTTCGATCGTGATTTCGCTGTCAACGTATCGATCTCGGCCGCGGTCGTCGCGCTGCTCGTGCCGCCGTCGCACAACCTCATTCTGTATTCGGCGGCGGCGGGCGGATCGATCTCTATTGCAGACCTGTTCGCCGCCGGAATCATGCCGGCGCTGCTGCTCACCGCGGTGCTGATGGTGACCGGCTGGGTGATCGCGAGCCGTCGCAATTACGCTGTCGAGCCATTCCCTGGTTTCAAGGCGGTAGTGCTTCGCTTCGTCGCAGCGCTTCCAGGGCTGCTGCTGGTGGCGCTCATCTTCGTCGGCATCCGTGCCGGAATCTTCACTGCAATCGAGAGCGCGTCGATCGCCGTGATCTATGCAGTGCTGGTTGCCGGGCTGGTGTATCGGAACCTCTCGTGGCGGACCTTCCTCGAGACCTGTTCCGGCGCGATCCGAACCACGGGCCTGATTCTTTTCATCATCGGCGCGGCGGCGTCGTTTGGCTGGCTGCTCGCTTACTTGCAGGTGCCCGCGGCGGCGGTCGAGTTTCTGTCCGGCTTCTCGCAGAACAAGAACCTGATCCTGCTGGTGATGGTGCTGACCCTGCTCGCGCTCGGCACTTTCATGGACCTCGCGCCCCTCATCATCATCTGCACACCGATCTTTCTGCCAATCGCCAAGGCCATTGGCGTCGATCCGGTGCACTTCGGTGTCATCCTCATTCTCAAAGGCGGCATCGGCCTGATTACGCCGCCTGTCGGCTCCGTGCTGTTCGTCGGCACCGCGATCGGGAAGATCAGCGTCACTGAGACGCTGCGTACGATCTGGCCATTCTACCTCGCATCGCTCGCCGTTCTCTTCATCGTCACCTTCGTCCCACCGATCTCACTCTGGCTGCCGGCTTTGCTCAAGTAGGCCTGCCCGCTTGTTGATTGGGGAAAGGCGCGGCAGGATGGCCGCCAAAGCTCCAACGAAGATCCGGCACACTTCTGGTCAGCAGCACCTGAGTCAAGACTTCAGAGTCGGTAAAGGGGAGAAGCGTGTTCGAAACGGTCAATTGGCTGGCAGTCGCCGTGGCTGCCCTTGCAACGTTTGTCATTGGCGCACCCTGGTATTCGCCACTGCTGTTTCTGAAGCGCTGGCAGCGTGAGATGGGCGTCGCCGCCAGCAAGCGGGGACACCCGGTGCGAGTTTTTGGCCTGGCGTACCTCTTCAGCCTCATCGCCACAGCCTGTCTCGCGGCGATTCTGGGACCGGAGGCGGACCCGGTTTCCGGGTTCAAGGTCGGCGCGATCGTCGGCACCTGTTTTGTTGCCACGAGCTTGGGGGTCAATTATCAGTTCGCAAACCGCAGCTTCGCTGTTCTGCTCATCGATGGCGGATATCACATCCTCCAGTTCGCCGCGTTCGGCCTGGTGCTAGGCGCCTGGCCCGGATGAACCGGGTCACACAAAGAGGGTAATCGGCGATGGAACCGGCAGTTGTCAGTGCATTGTCCGCACTGCTCGGGACGATACACGCGGTATGAGCGCGCTCGACATCGTCGGAACCTGGGAGCTCGCCCGCGCTTCCGCCACGACCGAGGCGGGCGCTGCCGTTGCTGATCCGTTTGGCATCAATCCGACCGGGCTCCTCATCTATACCGCTGAAGGTCGGATGTCGGCGATCATCAGCCACGGCGGGCGAAAGCCACTATCGATTGCCGATCGCGTCTCCTCACCCGCGGAAGAAAGAGGCGCAGCGTTCTCGACGTTCATCGCGTACGCCGGGCGCTACACGTTGTCCGAGGACCGGGTAACTCATCACGTAGAACTCTCCCTGGTGCCGAACTGGGTGAATACCGACCTGGTGCGCCTGGTTCGCTTCGAAGGGGAGCGCATGACTCTGCGCACGCCACCGATATCGATCGGCGGAGTGAGCGAAGTGGTGGACCTGCTCTGGGAGCGAGTCAGGTAACAGCAGCACATGATTCAGGGTGCCCGCTACGTTCACACGAATCTCATCGCGCGCGACTGGGAGGCACTGGTGAAATTCTACGAGTCGGTGTTCGGCTGCGTGCGCGTACCACCCGAGCGCAATTTCTCCGGACCTGTGCTCGAAGCCGGAACCGGCGTCAAGAGTGCGGCGCTGCGCGGCATGCATCTGCGCTTGCCCGGCCACGGATCCGAGGGTCCGACGCTGGAAATCTTCAGCTACTCGCGCCTTGCTGAAGGTCCGGCTCCCGTTGTGAATCGCCCCGGATTCGCGCACATTGCGTTTGAAGTCGCGTCCGTTTCCGATGCGCAACAAGCCGTCCTGACGGCAGGCGGCAGCACGGTGGGCGAGATCGTGACACTCACGACCGCCACCGGCCGACGCATGACTTGGTGCTACGTGACCGATCCTGAGGGGAACATCATCGAGCTGCAGTCCTGGACCGAGGACTAGACAGGAGCACTGAGCGGCATGCTGCAACTGAGACCGAACTGCGAATGCTGCGATCGTGACCTGCCACCCGGGTCTCACGAGGCAATGATCTGTTCCTTCGAATGCACGTTCTGCCGCTCCTGCGCCGAAACACGCTTGCACGGTGTCTGTCCCAATTGCGGCGGCGAGCTCGCGGCGCGGCCGACACGCGCCGAGCGGTTGCTTGCCAAGTACCCGCCCTCACCGGAACGGGTACACGCGAAGCATCCCTGCCCACCGGTCGCGTGATCTTCTCTTCACGCATCGTGAATCGCATCGCCCTCGCAGTGCTGCCGCTTCTGGTCCTGGCGGGATGTGAACGCAACCGGAATGAGAACAGCCAGACTCCACCTGCGCCCCAGGTCGCGGCGACCTTTGTAGGTGGTGAGAAGTGCGCGAGTTGCCACGCTCAGGAGACTGAGCTCTGGCGACAATCGCACCATGCGCTCGCGATGCAGCCAGCTTCCACGTCCACGGTGCTCGGGAACTTCGACAACGCGAACTTTGTGAAAGATGGTGTCAAATCTGTCTTCTTCACCCGCGACAGCCATTACTACGTTCGCACCGATGGTCCTGACGGCAAGCTCGCGGATTTCGAGGTGACCTACACCTTCGGCGTCGAGCCGTTGCAGCAATACCTGATTCCACTCCCTGACGGGAGATTGCAGGCCCTCGGCATCGCATGGGATACGCGCTCAAAAGAGCAGGGCGGGCAGCGCTGGTTTGATCTGTATCCGAGCGAGAAGATCGATCATCGCGACGTGCTGCACTGGACGCACCCGGCTCAGAACTGGAATCACCAGTGCGCGGAGTGCCATTCCACCAATCTGGAGAAGAACTATCACGCGGATACGCGTCGCTTCGACACCAGGTGGAGCGATGTGAGCGTGGCATGCGAGGCGTGCCACGGCCCGGGCTCACGGCACGTCGCGTGGGCGCAGAGCGGGAGCGACAAGACTGCGTCGGATCATGGGCTCGTGTTCCGATTGGCCGATCACTCGGGTGGTCTTTGGACCTTCAAGGCGGGCGACCCGATCGCCAAGCGTGCCAAGCCACTCGCTGCTCACACGGAAGTGGAAACCTGCGCTCGCTGCCATTCGCGCCGCGCACAGCTTTGGCCTGACTACCAGTACGGCGACGTGCTCGCTCAGACGCATCGCGTCGCGCTCCTCGATGCCGATCTCTATTTCGCTGATGGCCAGATGCACGATGAGGTGTACGAATACGGCTCGTTCCTGCAGAGCCGGATGTATGCGGCAGGAGTCACTTGCTCGGATTGTCACGAGCCGCACAGCTCCCAGCTCCGCGCGGCCGGCAATGCACTGTGCGCGCAGTGCCACCAGGCCGCACATTTCGACACGGCCGAGCATCATCACCATCCGCCGGGAAGCGCTGGTGCACAGTGCGTCTCATGTCATATGGTCGAGCGCACCTACATGGTGATCGATGGACGGCGCGATCACAGTTTCCGTGTGCCACGGCCGGACCTGAGCGCAAGTCTCGGCACACCAAACGCCTGCAATGGCTGCCACACGAGCAACGACGCACGCTGGGCGAGCGATATCGTCGCCAAGTGGTTTCCAAATGGAAGGCACGATTCCCCGCATTACGCACAAGCCATCAACGCCGGTCGCGAATCCGGTGTGGATGCCGAGGGGCTGTTGCGATTGACGGCGAAAGACGCGGGACAGCCGGCGATCGTGCGCGCAACCGCACTAGACCTGATGGCCTCGTACCTCAGTGAGAAATCCGTAGGCACGATCCAGAGCGCGCTACAGGATGCAGATCCTCTGGTAAGACGCGCTGCGGCTGAGGGTGCTGCGACACTTGCGCCGCAGAGTCGCGTTGCATTGCTCACGCCGCTGCTGGCCGATCCGGTTCGCACGGTGCGAATGCAGACCCTGGATGTATTGTTGGATCTGCCTCGCGCCGAGCTGCCGAAAGATGCGCAACAGTCTTTCGACGCCGCGGTCATGGAGCATCGTCGGATCGAGCTTGCAAATGCCGATCGTGCCGAATCCCAGGTCAACATGGGGTCGCTCGAAGCGCGGCTCGGCAACTTGCCGGCGGCGCAGAAGGCCTATGCCACTGCGATGGAGCTCGAACCGTCGTTCATTCCCGCCTACATCAACCTGGCGGATCTGTATCGGACTCAGGGCCTGGAGGGTCAGGCCGAAGCAACACTGCGGCAGGGAATCACGATTCAGCCACGCATCGCGGAGCTGCACCATGTGCTTGGACTCGCGCTCGTGCGTCAGAAGCGCTTGCCCGAAGCGCAGAAAGAACTGGCGCTGGCAGCCGAGTTGCAGCCGCAAAACCCGCGTTACGCCTATGTGCACGCGATTGCGTTACATGCGGGTGGTGATGTGAAAGGTGCCCTCAAGGTTCTGACCGCCACCCAGCAACGCCACCCCGCCAACCGCGAGGTCGTGACCGCGCTCTTTCAGTTCAGCATCGAGAACGGTGACATGCAGGGAGCACGGCGCTGGGCGCAGCAACTCGCGGTGCTGTTTCCCGATGACCCGCAGGTGCAACAATTGATTCAGCGGCTGGGCGGCTCTTGAGGCGCGCTGCCCTCACCAGCGCTGCGCGATACTCAGCGCAGTATGCTCCGCACGTCTGACGCAATTCCCAGGCGGTCGTAGGCGCGATTCAGCGCGATCACAAAGCGACGCGCGCTGCGCAGTTCCTCCGGGAACACAGCCTCTAGTGCCAGAAAACGCGGTACGTCGCTCGCTGCGCTGTTGCGGCACGCAAGGCCGATATCAAACAGCTGTTCCGCCAAAGGATCGACGACGCGGATCGATTTCTCTGCGCGGGTGCGCACGAAATGCATCCACGCGGCCACCGGAATGCACAGCCTGTCGATCGGCCGACCGACCGTGATGCTGTCAGCAATGGTGCCGAACAGGCGAAACGGCAGCTTCTGCGAGCCGTCCCAGGCGATCTGTGCCAGCGGATGGCGAATCTCCGGATTACGAAAGCGATTGAGGATCGTCTCTATGTACTGAGGCAGATCGAGCCCGCGCGGCGCGACCACGTTCGGGAGGATGTCTTCTGTCATCAGCCTGCGGACAAACCCCGATAGTTCCCGATCCTGCATCGCCTGCGACACGGTTTCGATGCCCGCGAGCGATCCGAGGTACGCCAATGAGGAATGCGCGCCATTGAGCAGGCGCAGCTTCGCCCGATCGCACGCCGCGACGTCATCGGTCAACGTCACGCCGACCGACTGCAACGCGCTGAGATCGCTGCGTTCATCCTGTTCGACTACCCACTGCACGAAATTCTCGCGCTGCACCGGCCAGCGATCCTCTGCGCCAAGGGCTCTAGCCACGCGTTCGTGCAGAGCGTCGTTCGTCGCGGGAGTGATGCTGTCGATCATGGTACGCGGGAAAGGCACCTGCGCTTCGATCCAGTCGGCAAGTGCGCGATCTGAGTGTCGCACGAACTGCACGACGGCCCGACGCAAGCGTTGCCCGTTGTCGACCATGTTGTCGCAGCTCACGACCACGAAGGGTTCGAGCTTCGCATCGCGACGTTGGCGCAGCGCCGCGGCCAGAAACCCGATCAGTGTCGAGGGCGAGTCGGGCGACTGCAGATCGTGGCGAATCTCCGGGTGTTCGAAATCGAGAACCCCGCCCGCGCCCAGGCAGTAGCCTTTCTCAGTGACAGTCGCAGTCACGATGCGCGTCTCGGGCGCCACCATGCGTGCGATCACCGCCGCGGGATCCTCTGGCGCAACCAGCACCTCGCGGAGCGCGCCGATGACGCGGTACGAGCACTCCGCGTCGAGAATTGCGGTCGTATAGAGCCCATCCTGCGGCTTGAGCGCATCACGAACGCCGGCACTGTGCAGCGCCACCGCACATATGCCCCAGTGCGGATCCTGGTGCAGGAGGTCGTCCAGATAGTTCGCCTGGTGGACCCGGTGAAAGGCACCGGGCCCGAAATGCACGACCCCGATGCGAACGGCGTTGAGGTCATACTCCGGAATACGCACGCCACTCGGCAGGCGCGGCAATTCGGCGCGACAGAGATAGGGATTCAAGCGCGGTTTCGCGCAGTCACAGCGTGACCCCGCCCTTCCAGATGGCGATTTCGCGTTCGCCGTTTGCTTCGTTGCGCGCGGCCTGTCCGGACGCAGTGGCGAGCACGAGCTCCATCAACTCCTCGGCAGCTGCATCCATGCCCAGCCCGCTAACCACCCGTCCGGCGTCGAAGTCGATCCAGTGAGGTTTCTTCACCGCCAGTGCGGAGTTGGAACTGATCTTGAGTGTCGGCGCGGGAAAGCCGAGCGGTGTGCCACGACCGGTCGTGAATAGCAGAATGTTGGCTCCGGCTCCGACCAGCGCGGTCGAGGAAATGGCGTCGTTGCCCGGCGCCTCGAGCAATGACAGGCCAGAACGCGCGATGCTGGCGCCATAACGAAGGACATCCGTGACAGTCGCCCGTCCGCCTTTCTGAACTGCGCCCAGGGATTTCTCCTCCAGCGTCGTGATGCCACCGGCGATGTTTCCAGGCGACGGATTTTCGTGCACCGGCTGGTGATGATCGAGAAAGTATTGCTTGAAGCCATTTACCAGTGTCACGACATTGCGCGCGACATTCTCGCTGGCGGCACGTTCGAGCAGCACATGTTCCGCGCCAAACACTTCCGGGATCTCCGTCAGCACCGCGGCGCCGCCGGCACTTGTCACCCGATCAGCGATTCGGCCTACCAGTGGATTGGCGGTTATGCCGCTCAGACCATCGGAGCCGCCACACTTGAGGCCGAGTGTCAGCTTGTCGAGACCGCATGGCGTGCGCACTTCCTGCGCCGCCTGATTGACGAGTTCCTCGAGCACCTCGAGGCCCTTCTCGGTTTCATCGTCGGCCGCCTGCGCAGCGAAGGCGCGAATGCGGCGCTGTTCGACTTCTGAAAGTTCGCCGAGCAGTGCCCCGAGTTGATTCGATTCGCACCCCAGGCCAAGGATCAGCACGCCACCCGCGTTGGGATGACGAGCCAGCGCTGCAAGCAGTCCCCGTGTGCGCTCGAGATCATCGCCAAGTTGCGAGCATCCGAACTGGTGTGTGAAGGCGTAGATGCCATCGACGCGCATTCCAAAGCGTTGCGTGCCAAGGCGCGCGATGCGTTCGGCCGTGCGATTCACGCAACCCACGGTGGGCAGGATCCAGATCTCGTTGCGCGTGCCGGCTCGACCGTCCGCGCGTACATAGCCCTGGAATGTCGCACCGCTCTCAGTCGGATTCCGCAATTGCGAATTGCGCGTGTGCAGATCGTAGGACTCGATGCCCGAGAGCTGCGTCGCCAGGTTATGCGTGTGCACCAATGCGCCCGCTGCGATTGCCTGCTGCGCCCGACCGATGGGCCAGCCGTACTTCTGGATCTGCGCGCCGGAAGCGATCGCGCGCAACGCCATCTTGTGGCCGGGCGGAATTGCCTCGAGCGCTAAGACCGTTGCATCCCCCACCGGGACGCGCTCTCCGGCCTCGATCGGACGCAATGCGACAACGACATCATCGCGTGGATCGATGCGCCAGGCTGCGGGAGCCGCAATGTGAGGCTGGGCTGTCATGTCTCCAAAAGAATGGCACAAAAAGCTGGGAAGGAGCCGATGATAACTGCTATGGTAACCGGTGTCATTCGTGGCCAGATGTTGGTCTGGCCGCCCGTAGCGCCCCACCGGCGTGATGGCGGGTTATTCTGTAAAGGGTATTCATGACGGCGAGAGCGATGGCGAAAAAAACCCGCACCCGGGCACGCGCGCCCGACGTGGTGCCGAGCCGAGCCGCCAGCGATGCCACGCGAGCTTCGGCGCACCGGCCGAAGAATCACAAGCACACGATCAACGATATCGCACGCCTGGCGAACGTCTCGAAGAAGACCGTCTCGCGCGTCATCAACCAGTCACCTTTCGTGCGCGAAGAGACGCGCCTGCGCATCAGCGAGATCATGCAGAAAGTCGCCTACACGCCCGACCCGCAAGCGCGCGGCCTGGCCTTCCGGCGCTCATTTCTCATTGGCCTGGTCTACGACAACCCCAACGCGACTTTCATCGTCAACATCCAGGAAGGTGCGCTCGGCCCCATTCGCCGCTCCGGCTTCGAGCTGGTCGTCCATCCCTGCGACCGCACCAGCGAATCGTTCGTCGCCGACGTGCGCCATTTCGTGACGCGCCAGAAGCTCGACGGCGTGATCCTGGTCCCGCCGGTCTCCGAGGATGCGACGTTGATCCGCATGCTGAAGGACGTCGACTGCCGCTACATGCGCCTCCTTTCCGTGCCGCTCGATGAGCCGGCCAATATCGTGCTGTCGCTGGACCGTGATGCCGCGAAACAGGTGGGCGAGCATCTCGCTCAGCTGGGCCACCGCCGCATCGCTATGATCAAGGGCCCAACCGGATTCCGGTCCGCACATGAGCGCTTTACCGGTTTCACGGCTGGCCTCGCCGAGCATGGCCTGGCCGTGCCGCCGGAATACCTGGTCGAGGGCGCGTACACCTTCGAATCGGGCGTCGCCGCTGCCGAGGTGTTGCTGTCGCGCGCCCCGCGACCGACCGCGATCTTCGCGGGCAATGACGAGATGGCCGCGGGCGTCTACAAAGTGGCGCACATGAAAGGGCTCACCATTCCTGCGGATCTTTCGGTGGTCGGGTTCGATGACACGCCCATTGCCTCGCGCATCTGGCCGTCGCTCACGACCATCCGCCTCCCGATCCGCGACATGGGCCGCATCGCCGCCGACAAACTCATCGCCAAGGTTCACGGGCACGAGCAGCCGGCGAGCGCGGAATCAACGGTGTTTCCGCATCTGGTGCTGCGGGATTCATCCACCAAGCCTGGACCGAGCTGACGCGATGCCAGCGCGCACGCAAGTAAAACCGCTTCGCTCCGCGGCGAGAAGGCTCACCGTGCACGAGGATCGACTGTTTCCCGCTGATCCCGCCGTACGATCAGTCGCTCGCGCGCTGTACCACGCCGTGCGAGACCTGCCGATCATCAGCCCGCATGGGCACACCGATCCTGCATGGTTCGCGCGCAATGAACCGTTTTCAAATGCAACGGAGTTGCTGCTCGCGCCGGATCACTATCTGTTTCGCATGCTCTACAGCCAGGGCATCGCACTCGATGACGTGGGGGTGGCCTCGAAGCGTGGTCCATCGACCGCCGATCCGCGCGTCGCGTGGCGGCTGTTCGCCCGCCACTACCACCTTTTCGCGGGCACACCGTCGGCGATATGGCTCGAGTATGTGTTCGCCAAGGTATTCGGTCTCGATGTGCGGCTCGATGCGGAATCGGCCGATCATTATTTCGATGTGATCGGCGCCAAGCTGGTGACGGCCGAATTTCGCCCTCGCGCTCTGTTCGAGCGCTTCAACATCGAGGTGCTCGCGACTACGGAATCGCCGCTCGACACGCTCGAGCACCATCATGCAATCCGTGCGAGTGGCTGGCGCGGCCGGGTCATCACGGCCTATCGACCCGATCCGGTGATCGATGCGGAGCACGAGGGGTTCAAGGCGGCGCTGCCGCAGTTCGCGGAGCTCACAGGCGAGGATGTCTACGACTGGCGCGGCTATCTTGAAGCGCATCGCAAGCAGCGCGCCGTGTTTGCAGCCGCAGGCGCGACGTCGACGGATCACGGCCATGTGAGCGCCACGACCGCGGATCTCTCGGCGACGGAAGCGGAACGCCTGTTCGCGCGCATCGTTAAGGGCGACTTCAGCGCGGCAGAGGCCGAGCTGTTCCGCGGCCAGATGCTGACCGAAATGGCGCGCATGAGCCTCGACGACGGCCTCGTCATGCAGATTCATCCCGGCTCGTTTCGCAATCACAACCGCTGGCTGCACCAGAGCTACGGCCGCGACAAGGGTGCCGATATTCCCTTGCCAACCGACTACGTGCGCGCGCTAAAGCCGCTCCTGGATCGCTTCGGTAACGACAAGCGTCTTTCGATCATCGTTTTCACCCTCGATGAAAGTACTTACAGCCGCGAGCTCGCGCCTCTCGCCGGCCACTACCCGGCGCTGAAGCTCGGACCGCGTGGTGGTTTCACGATAGCCCGGAAGGCATGCGCCGCTTTCGCGAGCAGACCACGGAGACCGCCGGCTTCTACAACACGGTGGGCTTCAACGACGACACGCGCGCGTTCCTTTCGATACCGGCACGGCACGACGCCGCCCGCCGCGTCGATTGCGCCTTCCTCGCCCGGCTGGTGTGCGAACACCGACTCGCGGAGGACGATGCCCACCAGATCGCGCAGGATCTCGCATATCACCTGCCGAAGCGCGCCTACAAGCTCGATCAACCTGCAGGGGCGTGAAAGGCCACTGCGTTTTTCTGTCCGGAGCGAAGTCATGCGGATCAAAGTGCTGCAGGCCACCCATCCTGAGATGATCAAGTCACTCGATACGGCGCAGTTGCGCGAGTTGTACCTCGCCAGCGAGATCTTCGTGCCCGGTGAGATCTGCCTCACCTATAGTCATGTCGAGCGCTTCATCATCGGAGGAGCCCAACCCGTGAAGGAGGGACTGAAGCTCACGACGATGAAGGAGGTGGGCTCCGATCCTTTCCTCGCGCGACGTGAGATGGGAGTGATCAATGTCGGCGGCGCGGGGCGTGTCAGCATCGATGGCTCGAAGTACGAGCTCGAACCGCGCGACGGCGTGTATATCGGTGCGGGCAGCGCCAATGTCGTGTTCGAATCGAAGGATGCGGCGAATCCTGCAAAGTTCTACCTCGCGAGCTCACCATCGCATGCACGCCATCCGACCGTGCGCATTCCCGTGTCCGAAGCCAAGCCGATGCCGATGGGTGCGGTCGAAACCTCCAACGAACGCACGATCTACCAATACGTGAATCCCGACATCTGCAAGTCCTCCCAGCTCCTGCTTGGGCTCACTTCACTCAAGAAGGGGAGCGTCTGGAACACCATGCCCTGTCACCTCCACGACCGGCGCTCGGAGATCTACTTCTACTTCGACCTCAAGCCGGCCGACCGTGTATTTCACTTCATGGGGCAGCCGCATGAGACGCGCCACCTTTTGATGGCGAACGAGCAGGCGGCGATTTCGCCACCGTGGTCGATTCACTCCGGGGCCGGGACTTCGAGCTACTCGTTCATCTGGGCAATGGCAGGCGACAACCAGGACTACAAGGACATGGACCAGGTACCGACCATCGACCTGCGCTGAGAACCAACGATGTCAGACTTGTTCGATCTGAGCGGACGTGTCGCGATCGTGACTGGTGCCAACACTGGTCTCGGCCAGGCGATCGCCATCGCGCTTGCGCAGGCGGGGGCGGATATCGCGGCAGTCGGGCGTTCGCGGCCGGACGACACGGCGAAGCACGTGCGCGCCGCGGGACGCAAGCTTCACGCCATCGAGTGCGATCTGAGCGTAAAGCCGGACCTCGGTGCTGTCGTCAAGGAAGTCATCGACAAACTGGGGCACATCGACGTCCTGGTGAACAACGCCGGGATCATTCGCCGCAATGCCGCGCTCGACTTCACTGAAGAAGACTGGGACACGGTCATGAACGTCAACCTCAAGACAGTGTTCTTTCTCTCCCAGGCAGCTGCGCGCGCGATGCTCGCAGGCCCGAAGCGCGGCAAGATCATCAACATCGCTTCGATGCTTTCGTTTCAGGGCGGGATTCGCGTCGCATCCTATACGGCGAGCAAGAGCGGCATCGCCGGCCTCACGCGCCTGCTCGCCAACGAATGGGCGGCGCAGGGCATCAACGTGAATGCCATCGCACCCGGCTACTTCGAGACCAACAACACGAAGGCGCTACGCGCCGATGCCGAGCGCAATGCGGATATTCTCAAGCGCATTCCCGCGGGACGTTGGGGCAAGCCCGGCGATCTTGCTGGCGCTGCGGTCTTTCTCGCCTCAGCAGCGTCTGACTACGTTCACGGCGCGATCATTCCGGTCGACGGCGGCTGGCTCGCGCGCTAGACGCCGTCTATCTGCAGCGCGGAGTGCGCGGCCCACTACGTCTCCAGTCAGCGCTCTGGCGGTGATTCCGTTGGCGGCACGAGTGTGTATCCGTGCATCGGGCTGTCTTCGCTCGGCGGCGGCCCCTTTATGATGATGGGTGACGGGCCACGTCTTTCTTCGAAGTCCCTCTGGACCCTTCGGTACGCCGCAACCGGGTCAGAATCCCCTGTGCGCTCCTGCAGGAATGTGGCAGCAACCCGCGGATCATTCGACATCGCGTTCACGGACCTGACCTTGCCGATTGCATCGATTCGATAGCACAGAATTGAGCCGTTGTAGGCTAGCTCGCGATAAGTGTCGCCTTCATCACCAGGCACCGCTTTTGATAGCTGCAGAAACTCCGCTCGCTGCTGACCCACGGCAAACTTGAGACGTTCGCCAACGGTCCCAGGCAGAAACAGAAGATCGCGGGCGCCGACAAACATCGTGTAGACGCGCCCGTCGCTCCCGGCCACGGCCTTCAATTCCGGGTACGCGACCTCCAATCCATTCGTCGTGGTGAGTTGATCAATGTCATAAAAAGTGAGCCCTTTGTTGAAGATCAGAGCCGCACTTGTGTCCTCATCTGGAGCTTGAGTGGCTCGGGCTTCGAGTTTCTCTCTTGCGGCTTGAATCACCTCACCTGGACGACCAGTTCCAGCGTAGCTCTCCAGCGCGCTGAGGGCGAGATCTGCGTCGGTAGGACGTTCCTTCGAATCGGCGTGAGAACTGCTTGCCAAACAGAGGAACAGGGTGAGCGTTGCGATCCTCATGTCCATCTCCCTGATCAGTGCTGGACGCGAGGCACAGAAGAGACGATGCCCTGGCAATCTGACATCTCAACGCTCAATGCTGGTGCGTTTGTGGCGAAATGTGGCGCAATCTGCCGGCAAGCCCGAATACCGTGCTCGGCTCAGGGCAGCTCGTTCGAGGAATGAGGATCGATCGAATAGGGATACACGCGATCGAGAAAGCGCGGCTGACTGCGTACACGGTCGATCCAGGCGATCACGTTTCGATAATCGCCCAGCGGCAGGTCCGCATCGCGCGCGACGTGCGTGTATGCGAACAGCGAGATGTCCGCGATCGTGTAGTCCTCGCCCACGACGAAGGGACGTTGCGCCAGCTCACGGTCGAGTGCCGCCAGTGCCTTCAACGCACCTTGCCGTTTCGCTTCGATCATCTGCCGCCGGGGCGACGAGCCCAGCTTGTCGGTGAGCGTCCAGTAGCGCAGCGAGCCCGCGGTGGATTGAATGTAATCCGCTTCGAACGACATCCATTGCAGGACCTTGGCGCGCTGAAAGCTGTCCGCGGGCAGAAAACGCGAGCCCTCAGCCAGGTGGAACAGGATCGCGTTCGATTCCGCGAGTACGCGCCCATCCTCGAGCTTGATTGCCGGCACGGCGCCGGTTGGATTGATCGCCAGGTACTCCGGCCGCTGACCTTCGCCTTCGAAGATGCTCACGATCTCGGTGCGATAGGGTCGATCCAGCTGATTGAGCAACAGGCGGATTTTGTAACCGTTCTGCGAGGGCAGGTAATCGTAGAGCGTAAGCATGCGTCGATCTCCTTTACGCGCGATTATTCGCCGCACCGATCCGATACACACTCCGATTCTTGCGCTGGAACTGGCGCTATTGCTTCAGACGACGTTCGACGACACCGAGACGGCACCGCCGTCGCGGCAATTACTGCTGCGGAACGGGGACGACCTGGTAGTTGCTCGAATCCTTGATCGGGTCGATCCGGTCCACGAAGTAACGCGTCTCGGCAAAGCAGGAAGTCGGCACCAGCGGATGCTCGCTGTAGTGCAGCCTCACGCGCTCGCCAATGACCTGGTTTATCGCTGGAGCCAGTGACTCATCGCGCACGCTGAAGTACCAGATCTCCGGCGAGACGCCTCCCACGACGTACAGCGCCAGCTCCCCTTCGTAGGTCTTGCAGATCCAGCCCTTGCGGGAAAACTTTTGCAGCACGCCGGCGCGTTCCCCCTCGCCGTAGCTCCAGCTCAAGGTGAACATCGTCCAGAGAACAGCGAGCACGACGATGATCAGCACCAGCCACAGAAATACACGGCCGACACGCGACATGACGCTGGGCACGGTACTGTTCATGATTGACTACCTGTAGCGGCCAAGGATTTTCTGCAAGCCCTTCGAGCCAGGGCTCAATTTCTCATACGGGATGCTGTTGAGCGGCACCGGCGGCGTGTCGTTGTGGTCATGAAAATCCGACGTCGTTGGCTCAACGTACAGCAGCCCGGTGAGAAATTCCCGCTCGGCCAGCTTGCTTTGAATGTACGCATAAGCCGCCGGCCGGTCGACCGGGTTGTAGTTGTGATCGATCTTGCGCAGGCGCACCTGGCTGCCATCGTGCAT
Source organism: uncultured Gammaproteobacteria bacterium (assembly GCA_963724625.1). Classification (GTDB taxonomy): domain Bacteria; phylum Pseudomonadota; class Gammaproteobacteria; order Steroidobacterales; family Steroidobacteraceae; genus DATBVX01. The sequence continues at coordinate 236,900 of CAVRVO010000004.1, forward strand.
GGTCACCGGCAGCGCCTCGCCCTCCGCGTACTTCGCGGTGATTTCCTGCATCGGCGCAATGAAATCGGCGTGCACTGCTTCGTGATAGTGCTCACGCGTGAAAGCGTAGCTCTTGGTGGAGCCTTCGTGATCATTGAAGGTGACGCACGGTGACAGTACGTCGATGAGCGCGAAGCCCTTGTGCCTGAACCCCGCCTGGATCAGCGGCACGAGCTGCTCTTTGTCACCGGAGAAGCTGCGCGCCACGAACGTCGCGCCCAACGAGAGTGCCGTGAGCACGGGATCGATCGGCTGCTGCGTGTTGGCTTCACCCTTCTTCGCGGTGCTGCCGACATCTGCAGAGGCGGAGAACTGCCCCTTGGTGAGACCGTACACGCCGTTGTTCTCGATCATGTACAGCATGTTGATGTTGCGGCGGATCGCGTGGCAGAACTGACCGAGCCCGATGGAGAGCGTGTCGCCATCGCCCGAAACGCCGATGTAGTACAGGTCGCGGTTCGCGGCGTAGGCGCCGGTCGCGATCGACGGCATGCGGCCGTGAACCGAGTTGAAGCCATGTCCGCCGCTGACGAAGTACGCCGTGGTCTTGGAGGAGCAGCCGATGCCGGAGAGCTTCACGAGATTCTGTGGCTCGAGCGACATGCCCCAGCACGCCTCTGTAATCGCCGCGGTGATGGAATCGTGACCGCAGCCCGCGCAGAGCGTCGACATGGTCCCTTCATAATCGCGGCGCGTGAGGCCGAGCTCGTTCTTTGGCAGGCTCGGGTGGGCAATTTTCGGCTTCAGCAGATAGCTCATTAGGACTCCTTCAGCTTGCCGCACCGGTGATGCGGCTGCGACCCTCTCCCACTTCCGCCATCACTCCATTGACGATGCACTCCGAGGAGATCGACAGTCCACTGTAGTGCAGGATCGACCGCAGCCTGGCCTTGTCGACCGAAGTCTCGAGCGTCAGCAATGAACGCAGCTGTGCGTCGCGGTTCTGCTCGACGACAAACACGATCTCGTGCCGATTGAGGAAATCGTCGACCTCCCTGCCGAAGGGGAAGGCACGGATGCGCATGTAGTTCACGCCCACGCCACGTGCCTGCAGGATGTCGAGCGCTTCGTGTACGGCTCCGTCGGAGCTCCCCACCGCGACGATACCGACGTCGAAGAGGCCACGTTGCTCGATGATCGCGTGCGGGACGAGGCGCGCAGCGGTGCTGAACTTGCGCTTCAGCCGGTCGAGCACCAGTTGGTACTCGGCGGAATCTTCCGTGTAGCCGCCGTACTGCGTGTGCCCTGAGCCGCGGGTGAAATACGCCGCTTTCGGATGCACGCCCGGCAACGTGCGATAGGTGATGCCGTCCTCGTCCCGATCCACGAAGCGGAAAAAGCGATCGAGCTTCAGCACCTCTTCCTTGCTGTAGATCTTGCCGCGATCCGGCTGATAGGCGTCGTCCCACTTCAGATCGGGGCACATCCAGTCGTTCATGCCGATGTCGAGATCCGAAAGCACCATGACGGGCGTCTGCAGGCGCTCGGCGAGATCGAAAGCCTTGACTGCGAGATAGAAGCACTCCTCCGGATTCGCAGGGAATAACAGCACGTGGCGCGTGTCGCCGTGCGATGCGTACGCGCACAGGAGGATGTCTGCCTGCTGTGTGCGCGTAGGCATGCCAGTGGAGGGACCTACACGCTGGACGTCAAAGATCACCGCCGGGACTTCCGCGTAGTACGCGAGCCCAAGGAACTCATTCATCAGCGAGATGCCCGGGCCGCTCGTCGGCGTGAACGCACGCACGCCGTTCCAGGTCGCACCCAGGACGATGCCGATCGCGGCGAGCTCATCCTCGGCCTGGATGATCATGAAGTTCTTCTTGCCGGTTTCGGCATCCACCCGCAGCTTCTCGCAGAAGCTCTTGAAGGCATCCATGAGCGAGGTTGACGGCGTGATCGGATACCAGGCGCCAACCGTGGCGCCAGCGTAGACGCAACCCAGCGCTGCCGCGGTGTTGCCGTCGATCATGATGTGGCCGCGCGTCTTGTCCATCGGCTTGACCCGCAGCGGCAACGGGCAGGGCACATTCTCTTTCGTGTAGTTGTAACCCAGCTCGACCGCCTTGAGATTCGCTGCAACCAGGTTCGCCTTCTTGCCGTAAGTTTCGTTGAGGAGCTCCTTGAGCTTCGTCATGTCGATGTCGAGGAGTGCGGCGAGGACTCCGGCGTAGGCGATGTTCTTCATCAGGATGCGCGAACGCACGCCCTGGAAATTCTCGTTGCAGAGTTTCGCCAGCGGCACACCGATGATGGTGATGTCATCGCGCTGCAGGAGAGTCGATCGCGGCCAGGTCGAGTCGTAGATGAGATAGCCGCCCGTACTCACTTCCTTGAGGTCGCGGGCATAGGTTTCGGCATTCATCGATACCATGAGGTCGATGCGCCCGGAGCGAGCGACATAGCCGTCCCGGGTGACCCGGATCTCGTACCAGGTGGGCAGGCCCTGGATGTTGGATGGGAAATAGTTCTTGCCCATCACGGGCACGCCCATGCGGAAGATCGACTTCATGAGCAGCGTATTGGCACTGGCGGAGCCCGTGCCGTTCACGGTCGCAATCTTGACGGCGAAGTCGTTTATGCGCTCTGGCGCTGCTCGGTCGGGCATGAACGGTCCTCATCGATGGCGTGCGGAATGAGAATAGTGGATTTCTGCATGTCCCAGGCCGCGGTAGGGCAGCGTTCGGCGCAGAGTCCACAGTGCACGCACAGGTCTTCGTCTTTCACCATCACGCGGCCGGTCTGGGGCAGCGCGCTCGAAACGTAAAGCGGCTGTTGCAGGTTGCGCGCCGGCGCCTTGAGTCGCTCGCGTAGCTCAGCCTCCTCGCCATTCGCCGTGATGGTGAGGCAATCCACCGGGCAGATGTCGAGGCAGGCGTCGCACTCGATGCACAACTTCGCCTCGAACACCGTCTGCACGTCGCAGTTCAGACAACGCTGCACTTCGTCCGCAGCCTGCTCGGGAGTGAAGCCGAGCTCGACCTCGATATTGAGCTTCTTGAAGCGCTCCTTGAGGCTCACGTGCGGCATCAGCCGCCGCTCCGCGGGGTTGTAGTCGTTGGCGTACGACCACTCGTGCATTCCCATCTTGCGGCTCTGCAGGTTGACACCATTCGGCAGGCGGTCGGTCAGTGATTCGCTCTGGCAATGCTTGTGAATCGAGATCGCGGCCTGGTGCCCGTGCTCAACCGCCCAGATGATGTTCTTGGGTCCGAACGCTGCATCGCCGCCGAAAAACACTCCAGGCCGCGTCGACTGGAAGGTCACCTTGTCGACCACCGGCACATCCCACTTGTCGAACTCGATACCGAGGTCGCGCTCCACCCAGGGAAAGGCGTTTTCCTGGCCGATCGCCAGGATTACATCGTCGCAGGGGAAGAACTCCTCACCGAGGACGCGCTCCGCCTTGATGCGCCCGCCATCGAGGTCGTATTCCATCTTCTCGAACGTCATGCCGACGAGTTTGCCGTCCTTGATCACGAACGCCTTGGGCGAATGATTGATGACGATCTCGACGTTTTCCTCCTCGGCATCCTCGAGTTCCCAGTCGGACGCCTTGAAGAAGCCGCGCGGCTTGCGTGCCATGACCTTGACGCTCTTCGCGCCGAGACGCAGCGAGGTGCGACAGCAGTCCATCGCCGTGTTACCGACGCCGATGATGAGCACGCGCTCGCCGATCGATTCGATGTGACCAAAGGCGACCGATTCCAGCCAGGTGATGCCGATGTGGATGCGATCGGTATCGTGACGGCCCGGCAGCACGAGCTCTTTTCCTTTCGGCGCGCCTGAACCCACGAATACCGCGTCGAACTCGCCCGAGGCGAGGAGCGCCTGCAGGCTGTCGATGCGCTGGCCGAGCCTGAGATCCACGCCCATGCCGAGAATCTGGCCGATCTCATCGTCGAGCACTTCGGCCGGCAACCGGAAGGACGGAATATTGGTGCGCATCAAGCCGCCCGGCTTGCCGAAGGCTTCAAAGATCGTGACCTCGTAGCCGAGCGGCAGCAGGTCGTTCGCCACCGTGAGCGAGGCACAACCGGCGCCGATACAGGCGATGCGCTTGCCGTTCTTCAGCTTTGGAATCTTCGGCAGCCGGTCGCTGATGTCATCGCGCAGATCCGCGGCGACCCGCTTCAACCTGCAGATCGCGACCGGTTTCTTCTCCACACGGCCGCGCCGGCAGGCAGGTTCACAGGGCCGATCGCAGACCCGCCCCAGGATCGCCGGGAACACGTTCGATTCGCGATTCACCATGTAGGCGTCGCTGAATTGGCCCTGCGCGATGAGGCGGATGTATTCGGGCACGTCGGTGTGCGCGGGACAGGCCCACTGGCAATCGACGACGCGGTGAAAGTAATCCGGATGCTTCGTATCCGTAGGATTCATTCGTTTGTCGGGGGTGAGTGTGATGAGGGGGACGGACTTCTCGATCCGTCCCCCGCGAGGTTCAATCGTGGGTGGCCTGCGACCCCTGGATTTGACCGGCGGGCTGCGAGCCGGTTTCACCTGCAGTTTCTTCAGCTGTAGTGGCGGCTGAAGCGCAGGAACTGCGCACCATCCATGAGCCGCTCGAAACTTTTCTCGGTGACATGTACCAGCTCTTCATGGTCTCCCGCTTCGAGATAGATGTCGCTTTGATCGCGGAGCGAGGCCTCCACGACCGTCGGTATTCCGTATTCTGCGCCAAGCGCAGGAACCGCGCCGCGCTCGCAATCCGCAAACAGGCGCCTGAGATCCTCTTCAGTCGCGAGCCCGAGCTTGCGATGCAGGGTCGAGTTCAGCACCTCGGTGAGGATGCGATGCGTCGCAGGCAGCACCGCCAGCACGAAGCCCTGCTCATCTTTGAGCACCACGGCCTTGGCGATACAGTCACCCGTGACGTGCGCAGCCTCGGCAACCCGCGAGCTCGACGCCGCATGCGGATGCCGCAGGATCTCGTGGTCGATCTCCTTCATCTTCAGGGCCTGGTGAACGGTCGGCGCAATGCTCATGGTCGCCCCCTTTCCCTGCAGTTGAACGGAAGGCGCAAGTATAGGCACCGCGCCGACGAAGTCACGGCCGCGGGAATCCCGCACAGCGGGTGAGGCTCTCTTGCTGCAGTGCAGCGGGACCGGGCCTGCCTCTATTTAGAGGCTGCCAAGCGCCCACCACGGATGGGCAATAATCCGGCTCATGTCCGATCCCCAGCCGACCGAGATCAAGCTCAGGCGCAAGTCACGCGTGCTGGAGGTGCATTTCGATGATGGGCGGCGCTTTGAGCTGCCATTCGAGTACCTGCGCGTCTATTCGCCGTCCGCCGAGGTGAAAGGTCACGGCCCCGGACAGGAAGTACTGCAGTTCGCGAAGGAAAACGTCCAGGTCACCAGAGTCGAGCCCACCGGGCAGTACGCGGTGCGGCTGATCTTCGACGACGGCCACGATACCGGCCTGTATTCCTGGAAGTACCTGTACGAACTGGGTCGCGACTTCGGGGCGAAGTGGCAACACTACCTGGCGCGGCTCGCGCAGTACGGCTACGAGCGCAAGCCTGCCGGACCAGTACAATCCTAGCGATGGGCTCGACTGACAACCAGGATTCCGCCGGGCGCAAAGCGGACTTCGGATTCGAACAGGTCGCATGGGATGAAAAGGCGCGCCGTGTGCGCGGCGTGTTCGACTCCGTCGCCGGCAAATATGACCTGATGAACGACCTGATGTCGGGCGGAATGCACCGGCTCTGGAAGCAGTTCGCGTTGTCGCTGACCGGCCTCAGGCAGGGCCAGCGGGCCCTGGACGTTGCCGGAGGCACCGGCGATCTCACGATCGGGCTCGCGCGCCAGGTCGGGCGCGGTGGTCTTATCGTGCTCTCGGATATCAATGCCGCCATGCTCGCACGCGGTCGCGAGCGACTCCTGGATGCCGGCATCGCCAGCAACGTTTCGTTCTGCATCGCGGACGCCGAACGATTGCCGCTGGCCGATCAGAGCTTCGACTGCGTGACGATCGCGTTCGGCCTGCGCAACGTCACGGACAAACCCGCTGCGCTCGCCTCCATGCGGCGTGTGCTGCGCCCCGGCGGCCAGCTCGTGATCCTGGAGTTCTCGCACCCGAAGCTGCCCGGATTGAAGCCGCTCTATGACGCTTACTCGTTTCGTGTGCTGCCGTTCCTCGGCAAGCTGGTGACGAGCGATGCGGACAGCTACCGCTACCTGGCGGAATCGATTCGCATGCACCCCGACCAGGAGGCGTTGCTCACGATGTTGCAGGATGCCGGCCTCGAAGGTTGCCGCTATCACAACCTGAGCGGCGGCATCGTGGCCGTCCACCGCGGCTATCGTTATTGAAATCCGTTATTGAATTCGGCTACTGACGCATGCTGCTGGATCGGCTCGCAGGACTCCTGAACCGCAACGTCGCCATGTCGACGCAGGCCAAAGACCTGGCGCATCGGCTTGAAGGCCGCTCGTTGGCGGTGCATGTCGAAGGGCTGCCGTTGAAGGTGCTGGCGAGCATCGATTCGGGCCAGGTCACACTCAGTAGTGCAGTCGATGAGACGGCGGATGCCACCGTTTCGGGAACGCCCCTCAGCCTTCTTTCGCTGCTCGGCAGTGATGCTGGCGTGCGCCTGCGCAGCAGCCCGGTGACGATCAACGGCGATGCCGAAATCGCTGAAGGGTTCCAGGAGCTGCTGCGCGCCGCGCGCCCCGAGCTCGAGGAGGAGCTGTCGCGCCAAATCGGTGACGTCGCGGCTCACCAGGTCGGCAACCTCATACGTGGCGTCAGCGGGTGGGGACGCAATGCTGCGGCAACTTTCGCCGCCAACGTCGGCGAGTACCTGCAGGAAGAAGGCCGCGACCTCGTGACGCGAACCGAGATGGACGAATTCCTGCGCGAAGTCGACGAGCAGCGCGAGGCCGCCGACCGTCTCGAGGCGCGCGTCGCGCGGCTCGCGAGGCCTGCAAAGCGATGAAGCTGCGAGTCGTCCTCCGGCTACTGCAGATCCAGCACGTCCTGGTTCGCCACGGCTTCGATGACTTCATCTCGGCCACGCACTTATACCGCCCGTTCCGGCTCGCGCTCTATCTCGCGCCGTGGACGTGGTTCGCGCGCGACCGCGGCCTGCCGCGAGGCGCGCGGCTGCGCCTGGCACTCGAGGAGCTCGGGCCAATCTTCGTGAAGTTCGGCCAGGCTCTTTCCACTCGCCCGGACTTGCTGCCAGCCGACATCGCCACTGAGCTCGCCAAGCTGCAGGACCAGGTGCCACCGTTCCCCGGTGCGACAGCACGCGCGCTCATCGCAACCGCGTACGGGCGCTCACCCGACGAGGTGTTCGAAACGTTCGACGAGAACGCGTTGGCTGCCGCATCGATCGCGCAGGTGCATGCGGCCACTCTGCGCGGCGGAGCCAAGGTCGTCGTCAAGGTCCTGCGTCCAGGCATGGCCGAGGTGATCGGGCGCGATCTCGAGGTGTTGCACGCGCTCGCGGGTCTCGCCGAGCGCTACTGGACCGACGGCAGGCGCCTGCGGCCGGTCGAAGTCGTGCGTGAATACGAGAGGACCATTTTCGATGAACTCGATCTGATGCGCGAGGCTGCGAACGCGGCCCAGCTCAAGCGCAATTTCGCCGGGTCGAACCAGCTCTACGTTCCGGAGGTGTACTGGGACTACTGCCGCGGCAACGTCATCGTGATGGAGCGCATCTATGGCATTCCCATCAGTGATGTGGCCCGGCTGCGCAGCCTCAAGACCAACATCGCGCGGCTCGCCGAAAACGGCGTGGAGATCTTCTTCACGCAGGTCTTCCGGCACAACTTTTTTCATGCCGACATGCACCCCGGCAACATCTTCGTGATTGCGGATGATCCGGAGCATCCGCGCTACGCGGCGGTGGATTTCGGCATCGTCGGTACGCTGAGCCCGCGCGACCAGTATTACCTCGCGGAAAATTTCCTGGCGTTCTTCGATCGCGACTATCACCGCGTCGCGAAGCTGCACGTCGATTCTGGCTGGGTGCCCGCCGAAACGCGCGTCGATGAGCTGGAATCCGCGGTCCGCACGGTCTGCGAGCCGATCTTCAACAAGCCGCTCAAGGACATCTCGTTCGGGCAGGTGCTGCTGCGACTGTTCGAGACCGCGCGTCGCTTCAACATGGAAATCCAACCACAGCTCATCCTGTTGCAGAAGACGCTGCTGAATATCGAAGGGCTTGGGCGACAGCTCTACCCGGAGCTGGACATCTGGAAGACCGCGCAACCTATCCTGCGCGAATGGATGCGCGAGCGCGTCAGCGGACGCGCGATCATGGAACGATTGCGCACGCAGCTTCCGGACCTTGCTGAGGCGGCCAAGACGTTGCCGCAAATCGTGCAAGGCATGATCCAGCAGGCCGCGGACGGGCGCCTGCGCCTCAGGGTGGAAACGCCGGGGCTGGAAGAGCTCAAGCGCACGGTGCGCGAGACCAATGCGCGCCGAGATGCGATCACAGTAGCGGGCGTGCTGCTGCTCGGCGGCATCGTCTGGCTCGCAGTGGGACACAACCCGAGCTGGCCGGGCTGGGCCCTGTCCGTAGCTGGAACCCTTTGGCTCTACACCATCTGGCGACGCGACTGACAGGTGTACTGATGGAAGCGCAATCCGCCGACGCCGCAGCCTCTGGGTCCGAAGCGCCTCCCGACAGCAACACGACAGTCGAACAGTTCCGGTTTACGGGTTCGGGTAGCGAATATTTCCGCATCTGGATCGTGAATCTGCTGCTCAGCGTGGTCACGCTCGGAATCTATTCCGCGTGGGCCAAAGTGCGCCGCATGCGCTATTTCTATGGCAACACGCATCTCGCCGGCGATGTCTTCGAGTATCACGGGCAGCCACGCCAGATTCTCAAAGGGCGCCTGATCGCCTTCGGCATGTTCCTGGTCTACTTCATCGTGTCGGCGGTTTCAGAATTGGCAGGTGTGTTCCTGGCGCTCCTGTTCTTCTTTTTCGTGCCGTGGCTCGCGGTCAAGGCACTGACTTTTCGCGCACGGATGAGCTCCTATCGCAATATCCGCTTCACCTTCGAGCAGGATCACAACGGCGCTGCGAAGGTCTTCATCGGCTTCGCCATGCTCGTCGGCATCACATTGGGACTGTTCTATCCGTACTTTGCGTACGCCCGCTACCGGTTTGCCATCAACAACACGAGTTACGGCACGGCGCGGCTCAACCTGTTCGCGGGGCCGCGCGTCTTCTACTGGATCTATTTTCGGGCAGCGCTGCTCTACATTGCTGCGATCGCAATCGGGGTTGCCCTGTTTCGCGCCTGGAGCGGCTACGGCATCGATGTGCTCAGCGATCCGAAGAAATTCAGCTCCAGCGTGCCGAAGCTGGTGATCGTCTTTCTGCCGCTGTTGCTCCTCGTCGGGGCGTTCCTCAACAAGTGCCTGCAGAATGCCACGCTCGGCAACGTGACGATTCATCGGCATCGGCTGCTCAGCGGCATGCAGACCGGACGGCTGTTCTGGCTCTACCTCAGCAATACGGTGCTAATTGTTGCGACCCTCGGGCTCTTCATCCCCTGGGCGCACGTGCGTATGGCGCAGTATCGCTTCGAGCGGCTCGCGCTCGAGGTCCGTGGCAGTCTCGATGAGTTCATCGCCGGCGAATCACAGGCGGCGGCAGCAACGGGCGAGGAAATCAGCGACATGTTCGACGTCGACCTGGGGTTATGACGGGCCTCCAGGGCCAGTACTTCGATGGCAAGAGCTCGGTCCGGCACCCGGTCGAGCTGCAGATCGGATGGGACGGCAGAGTGCGCCTTACGGGTCCCGATGAGGTGCGCGAATACCGGCTCAGCGAGACCGAAGTCTCCGAGCGCATCGGCCACACTCCTCGCACGTTGCGCTTCCCGGATGGGTCGGCGTGCCAGGTACTCGACAATGACGCGATCGACGCTGCTCTCGAAGCACTCGATGCCACCAGCGTCCAGCACGACGTGCATCGGCTGGAAAACCGGTGGAGTCATGCCGTCGTGGCGCTGGTCGCGCTGGTCGCCATCGTGTGGGCTGGAATCCAGTACGGAATACCGGCCGCGGCCCGCCACGTAGCAGCGATTTTTCCGCCGCGAGCCGATGCGCTCATCGGTACGCAGGCGCTGGAACTGCTCGATCGCGGGTACCTTTCTCCCTCGAAGCTCCCGCCCGAACGCCAGCAGCAGTTGCGGGAAGAGTTCGCGGCGATGACGCGCGATCTGGACGATGCACACGAATATCGCCTCGAGTTCCGGCAGGGCGGCGAACTGGGCGCGAACGCGTTCGCGTTGCCATCGGGAATCGTGGTGATGACTGACGAACTGGTCGAGCTCGCGCAGGCCGATCAGGAGCTGCAGGTGGTCCTCGCTCACGAGATCGGGCATGTGGTTCATCGGCACAGCCTGCGAATGCTGCTGCAGAATTCCGCCACCTCGTTGCTGATGATTGGATTGACGGGAGATGTCAGCTCCGCTTCGGTCCTGGTCGCCGGAGTGCCAACGGCGCTCGTGCAGGCCAAACATTCACGGCAATTCGAGGCCGAGGCAGATGACTACGCCTATAGGTGGATGGATCGCAATGGCATTTCCCACCGCTACTTCAGCGCGATACTCGGGCGTCTGGATAAGAAGTACAGCGGAGCCGATGCCGGCTCGTTGAGCTGGCTGTCCTCGCACCCGCGCACAGCCGAGCGGGTCCGGGACTAGGGCTGAAGGCGTGTCAACGGGATCTGCTCCTTGAGCTCGATCCACGTGGCGAGCGCGCGGGCGCAGGGCTCGCCATCATCGTCATAGACCGCCGTCGCGACCTGGTGCTTGCGCCCTTCGCTGCCTACGCGCCAGCCGAGCACGACGCACGACTCAGATGCGTGCACACGTCGATCGACCTTGGCCGCGATCTCGCCGAGCAGCATCACGCGATAGTCGTCGCGTGCCGCGAAGTACCCGGGGCAGTCGAGCACGGCCCACATGAACTCAGTGCACACCTTGCCGTCGGCGGCGCACAGCGACTCGTCCGGAATCCATGGCGCCGCGACGATGCCACTGTCACCCCAAGCACCGGGAAAGATGCGTAACCCATCGCCACGCGCGCGCTGTGGACCGCACACGAAGCAGGTCGGAAACGCGTGCTGCTTGAAGCCCGGATAGGAGCGCGATGCATTGAGCGCCGCGACATAGGAAGGGGCGGCTGGCACCTCCAGCTGCAGCATGTGTGGCTCGGCCTCCGCAATCAGTTCGCCGTCGCGCTTTACGGCCAGCCGGCCGTCCTCACCACGATGGACGATGAGCGGTGCGTTGAGTGGTGGGGGCTTTCGCAGCCGCACGCGCAGCGGCACCTGCGATTGCCCGGCAATCATGCCGCACGTATAGCCTCCGTTACCCGAGTCAGGCGGCCCGCAGAAGCGCGCGCCGATGGTGATGATTTCCACTTGCGCTCAGGTCGCGCCGGGGCCGCGCTCGCAGCCGCAGCGCCAGCAGCTGGTGAATTGCGGTTCGAGCCGCTCGCGGCACGCCGGGCATTGCCAGGCCGTGCCCGACTGATGAATTCCGGCGAGTTCTGCCGCCACGACGCGTTCGGCGTGGGTGTGCTCGGCCTCGTCGACGGCCCACAACTGGGGCCAGCCTTCGACGACCGGGATCTCGCCGATGGCGCTGCCGAGGTGATAGTTGCGCAGCTCGCAACGGATGCCGACGTTCTCGAGCAGATTGCGCATGTGTGCGACCTGCACCACGGATTCAGCGCTATAAACCAGTTTCATTGCGGTGGGGTGTGATGGACGCTGCTTGCGGCGAACCTAGCGCCGCAGGCAGCGGGGGTCAACTTCAGATCTATTGCCACGCGCCTGCATCGAATTCGAATGTCTCGCCTTCACGCCGCCAGATAACACGCTCGGGCTTGAGCGTGAGGAACCAGGTGACCTGTTGAATGGGACGCAGCGGCTTGAACGCATCGGCGCGCAGCACCGCGACCGCAGCCGCATGCTCTGGATCGCGAACCGACATGTAACGGATTGCGCCAGCCTCTGCCAAACGCGCCAGGTCCGCGAATTGCTGTGTCGGGCCGTAATCCGAGCGATGACTCCAGCGCGCCTGATCGCGGCGGAACGGCGCGCGCGTGAGATCGACGGCGCGTGTGTCGATGCTTGCCTGGAATACCGTCTGCGGCGCGGGACCGAGTGCCTCCAGGCCCTCGGAGTCCATCAGAAATCGCCAGCGCCAGTAGCCGAGTTCAGCACAGGCGGTGCGCAGAACTTCCGTGCCGTACCAGACTCCGGGCTCAGTGGGCGCTCGAAAACGCGATCCGAACGGCGAGGGGTAGCGAAACGGCGTTGCCAGCAGGTAGTGCAGACGTGCCGCTTCCGCGGGCACGGGTGGCTTGCTGGCTTCCAGGATGAGCTCGAGAGTGTCTTGCTCTTGCGCCGTGGCGACCAGGCGCAGCGTCGAAGCGATATGCTGCGTCTCAACAGCGCGCCACAGTCGGCGCCGCAGACGAAACAGCTCAGACCCGACCGCGTGAGGCGTCCAGGTAGTGGACGGCACGGACCAGCCCCTCGGCACTGCGGATCAATTCAACCGGTTTTTCACCGAGCGCGCGATTATTGCCGTTGAGCCACGCGCGAGCCGCTGCATCATTAGAGCCAACGATCGAGTCGAGCGAGCGAAACAGCCGCACGAAGAGTGCCGCCAGCTCCCACTCCTTCTTACTGGCATCGAGTGCGTATGTGCCGCTCGACATGCGCGACACCGTCGCAGGGCTGAGCCCGAGGATCTCGGCGACCCGTGCCTGGTTCAACTCCAACAGCTCTGCCGCGCGCAGCACGGCGCCCGTCAATACGCGCCTGGGTTCACTTTTGGGTTCTGTGACGACTGTGGCCATTTATTTCAATAGAAAGATTATCACGAAATACATTCTACAGAAATAGCGCATCAGTCGCAAATCGTTCCTGCTTACCGCCCGGCAGCCCTTCAGGGACGCATCGAAGTCAACAAAGTGCGGGGATCGCTCCCTTGTTCAAGCGCCTCCACCAACGCGGAACCGACCACCACCCCGTCGACGTGTCCTTGTAGCCGCCGGACCTGTTCGGCGCCGCGAATGCCGAATCCGGCACAGACCGGAAGCCCTGAGCTGGCGCGCACGCCATCGAGGTAATCGAGGACGTCCTGCGGCACCGCGACCGATTTTCCGGTGGTGCCGGTCATAGTGACCGCATAGACGAACCCCTGACTTGCGGCACACAGGATCCTGAGGCGCTCCGGCGGCGTGACCGGCGTGACCATCTGCACCAATGCGACCCGCTCCCCGGTCAAAGCGCGCCTGAGATCCTCGCTCTCCTCATGTGGAAGGTCTGGAACGATGAACCCTGCTACGCCGGAGCGGACCGCGGCCGCAGCGAGACGCTGCAGACCAAACGCGAGCAATGGATTCAGATAGCTCATCAACAGCAACGGCGCCGCCGGGCGCGGCTTGAGGCTCGACAACTGCTCGAGGATCCACGGCAGTGTCACACCCGCCTGCAACGCGACGTGGCTCGCACGCTGGATGGTCATGCCGTCGGCCATCGGGTCCGTAAACGGCACGCCGATCTCCACGACGTCCGCAGCCGACGCAATGGCGAGAAGATGCTCGCGAAAACGATCACGTGAGGGAAATCCGGCTGTGAGATAGCCCACCAAGGCAACACCCCGCAGCGCGCACGCTTGGCGTATTGCCTCGGCGATCGACTCTCCCACAACGCTCAAGCAGAGATTTCCTTGAGGAGGGTGCGCTGCAGTGTCGGCATGTCCTTATCCCCGCGCCCGGACAGGCAGATCAAGACGCGCTTGCCGGGATTCGCCCGCGCCCAGCGCCGTGCGCCGACCAGTGCGTGCGCGCTCTCGAGCGCGGCGAGGATTCCCTCGCTGGCACAACATTCTGCCAGCGCCTCAAGGGCCTCCTCGTCCGATGCGTGCACGTAGCTAACCCGGCCGAGTTCCTTGAGGAGGCTGTGCTCCGGGCCGATACCCGGGTAGTCGAGGCCCGCTGACACCGAATGCGTTTCCTGCACCTGCCCGTGCTCATCCTGCAGGAGAAACGAGAAACTGCCATGCAACACGCCAGGCCGACCGAAGGAGAGAGTCGCCGAATTCTCCCCCAGTCCCGCGCCGCGTCCGCCCGCCTCCACGCCTATGAGCTCGATGCTCGAATCGGCGAGAAACGGATGAAACATGCCGATGGAGTTCGAACCTCCACCCACGCAGGCGATGACTGCATCGGGCAAGGCGCCAACCTGCTCCAGCATCTGCGCGCGCGCTTCGCGGCCTATCACCGACTGCAGCTCCCGGACCAGCAACGGATAGGGGTGCGGGCCCACGGCGGAGCCGAGCAGGTAGTACGTGTGAAGTGGATCGGACACCCAGTCGCGCAGCGCCTCGTCGATCGCCGCGCGCAGGGTCCGATCGCCGCTGGTCACCGGTACCACCGTCGCGCCCAGCAGTTTCATGCGGCCGACATTGGGTGCCTGGCGTTCCATATCGATCGCGCCCATGTAAACCGTGCAGGGCAACCCGAGCCGTGCGCAAGCTGCGGCGCTCGCCACACCATGCTGGCCAGCGCCGGTCTCCGCGACGATGCGCTTTGCGCCCAGTCGTTGTGCCAGTAATGCCTGCCCGATCGCGTTGTTGATCTTATGCGCGCCCGTATGCGCGAGATCCTCGCGCTTCAGCCACACCTGCGCGCCCCAGCGCCGTCCCAGCTGGTGCGCGTTCGTGAGCGCGGTCGGGCGACCGACCCAGGTACGCAGTTCCTCCTGGAATTTCTCCTGGAACTCGGCCGCATGCAGATGCCGCCGGATGCCTGCTTCGAGCCGCTCGAGTGAAGGCATGAGAGTTTCGGGCACATAGCGGCCCCCATACGGACCGAAGCGTCCACGCGTGTCCGGCAGCGCATGGCTGATCAGGTGCTCGAGCGTCGCGCCTTGCGGACTCTTATCCATTGCGCCGTTCACTTTGTTCTCGCCCGAGGGCCGGGTCGGCTGCGCTGCGTACCGCGGTAACGAATTCCGCCATCCGACGTGCATCCTTGACCCCAGGCACACTTTCCACGCCAGTGCTCACGTCGACTCCGAATGGCTGCACCCTCCGGATCGCCTCGACCACGTTTCCGGCATGCAGGCCGCCCGCGAGAATGACCTCAGAGCGGCGCGCAAGGCCGGTGGCGCGCTGCCAATTGGTGCTCACACCGCGCCCGCTCACCGGCCCCTCGAACAGCAGCCGAGGCGGAAGGTGCAGCGGCTCCGGTTCATCTGATCTCAACACCGGCAGGACCGTCAGCTCGTCGGGAACCTCGAGCGCAGCGAGATCATCGACATCTGTCTGCAGCCAGTCGGGCTCGAGGTAGCGCACGATCTCATCGACCAGTCGCTGCTCCGGATGGCAGGTCACAGCGATGCGCAGCAGATCGCGCGGCGCTTGCGCGCTCAATTCAGCGGCGCGCTGCGGCGTGACGCGCCGTGCGCTCGGCGCAAACACAAACCCGATGGCATCAACGCCGCATTCGATTGCGGCAACCACCGCAGACTCACTCGTCATGCCGCAGATCTTGATGAACACTTGCCCCACCACTAACGAGCCGTGAGCGCGGCGCGGCCACCCTCGAGCATTTCTCTCAGCAGCGCCTGCGGCTCATCGTCGGCCATCAGTGCGCTGCCGACGAGAATCAACTGATAGCCCGCGCGCGCCAGTTGCGCGGCGTCTTCAGCACTGCTGACGCCGCTCTCGGCAACATGCGGCACGCCGGACGGCAACTTGGCTGCGAGCGCCTCGAGTCGCCCGGGCACCACCTGCAGCGTATCGAGATCCCGTGCATTAACCCCGACCAGGATCTGCTCACGGCGACCAGCACGCTCGGTGACGATCTGGCGGGCGCAGGCCAGGTCTTCTTCGTCGAACGCCTCGAGCAGCACGAACATGTGCAGCATCGCGGCGCAATCAAGCAGCTCGACGATCCGGCCATGATCGAGCATGCGCAGGATGACCAGGACGCCGCCCGCGCCCAGCGCGCGCGCTTCCATCACCTGGTACGAGTCGATGATGAAGTCCTTGCGCAGGGTCGGCACGCGCCGCGGTGCAAGCGTTTCCGAGGCGCGGGCGAGGTGCGCCATCGACCCATCGAAGCGGTAGGGTTCGGTCAGCACGGAGACCGCCGTTGCGCCACCATCCGCATAGGCTGCGACACGCGCACAGATGTCTTCGCTGGCCGTGCGTAGTACGCCCTTCGCTGGCGAACGCAGCTTGAGCTCCGCTATTACGTCGAAGCCGGACGCGCTGAGATTCAGCGGCGGCGCGGCTGGCGCTTCGGAGGCTCGCTGCCAGAGCGCCTCCCGTGGTTCGAGGCTGCGCGCCTTGCTCACCCGCTCCAGCGTCGAACGTGCCAATTCCTGGAGAAACCCGCTCATGATCGCCCCCCGAATCCCGATAACTGCACGAGGAGCTTGCCTGCCCGGCCGGAATCTATGGAATCCGCCGCCAACGCCACTCCCTCGCGCGGGTCCGCCACTCGTCCCGTGAGCTCGAGAACGAGTGCGGTGCCAAGCAATAGCGCATCCCGGTGCGCGCCTCGATCCTTGCCCTCAAAGACCGCGCGGAGCGCATTCGCATTGTGCTCCGCATCGCCTCCCGCCAGCTCGGCGGCACTACATGCACTCATGCCGAAGGCCGTCGCGTCTCGCATGGTATGCGCCACACGCCCTGGCCGCACATCGAACAGGCTGAACGGTCCGACCGGCGTCGGTTCGTCCCAACCCGGCTCCCCGTGGACCACGAATGCCCGCTCAATGTTCATCCGCGCGAGCGTATGCGCGAGCAATTCCGCGGCGCTGAGGTCGAATGCGCCGATGAGATGAAAGGCAGGCTCGGCCGGATTGGCGAGTGGGCCAAGCAGGTTGAAGACGGTACGCACCCCGAGCGCATTGCGAATCGGCGCCAGCGCCTTGAGGGCGGGGTGGTAGTGCGGCGCGAACAGAAATGTGAAGCCGGTGGCGTCGAGACACGCGCCGGCATCCGCCTCATCGAGCGGAATCTTCAGGCCCAGGGCCTGCAACAGGTCCGCGCTTCCGGAGCGGCTCGAAATCGCACGGTTGCCGTGTTTTACCACCCGCAGACCGCATGCCGCCGCGAGCAAGGCGGTCCCGGTCGAGAGATTCAAGCTCCCTGAGCCATCCCCGCCTGTGCCGACCACATCGACCAGAGGAGCGCCCGCAGACAGTCGCGGACGGCGTGCGAGGCGGCGCATCGCACCGGCCAGTCCCCGAACCTCGTCCGCCGTGACCCCTTTGCTCCGCAGCGCAGCGAGCAATGCGCCGGCCAGGGCCGGGGCAAGCTCCGGGTCTGTGAGTGCCTGAAGCAGTTCGCCGGCCTGTGCTTCGGTGAGGTCCCGCCGCTGCAGCAGTTGTTCCAGCGTGCTACGCAGCGCCTGCGACATGCTTTGTCCCCTGGATTGAATCTGCGTGCGCGAGGAAATTTTCCATCAACCGCGGCCCCTCCGGTGTGAGGATGCTTTCGGGGTGGAACTGCACGCCCTCGATGGCCAGCGTGCGGTGGCGTACACCCATGATCTCGCCTTCCGGCGTGCGTGCGGTCACCTCGAGCTGTGACGGGAGTGCGTCAGGTTGCGCGATGAGAGAGTGGTAGCGCCCAGCCTCGAACGGTTGCGTGAGACCCGCGTAGATGGTGCGGCCGTCGTGTTGTACCGGAGAGGTCTTGCCGTGCATGAGGCGCCCGGCGCGCACGATACGACCGCCGAACACGGCGACCAGCGACTGGTGGCCGAGACAGACACCCAGGATCGGTATCTGGCCGGCGAACGCCTCGATCATGCGCATGGATATGCCTGCATCGTCCGGTGTCCCCGGCCCGGGTGAAATGGCGAGGTGGGTCGGCTCGAGCGCGCGTGCCTCCTCGATGCTGATCGCATCATTGCGGTACACGCGCACGTCAGCGCCCAGCACCAGGAACGCCTGCACCAGGTTGTAGGTGAACGAGTCGTAGTTGTCGATCAGAAGGAGTCTCGGATTCACAGCCCCGCCTTTGCGAGCTCCAAGGCTCGACGCAGGGCCGCGCCTTTCGCGAGGACCTCGGCGTATTCCGTAGCGGGAACACTGTCGGCAACGATTCCGGCACCTGCCTGGTAGCTGTATTGATCGCCGTCGAACACCAGCGTGCGAATGGTGATCGCGTGGTCCATGTCACCATGCGCCCCGAAGTACCCCACCGTACCCCCGTACAGGCCGCGGCGCACCGGCTCGAGCTCGTCGATGATCTGCATTGCGCGCACCTTCGGCGCGCCCACCAAAGTGCCGGCGGGAAAAGTAGCCGCGAACAACTCGAAAGCGTCGCGCCCGGCAGCCAGGGTCCCGTTGACTCCGCTCACGATGTGCATCACGTGGCTATAGCGCTCGATGGCGCGATAGGGAGCTACGTGCACGGTGCCCGCCTGCGCGACACGACCCAGGTCGTTGCGCGCAAGGTCCACCAGCATGACGTGCTCAGCGTTCTCCTTCGGATCAGCCCTGAGCTCAGCTTCGTGGCGCGCATCGTCCTCGGCGCTCATTCCCCGCGGCCGCGTCCCTGCGATTGGTCGCAGCGACGCCGAGCGCCCGTTAAGGCGCACCAGAGCCTCGGGGGACGAACCGACTACAGCGAGGGAGCCCAGCTCGCAGAAATACATGTAGGGTGATGGATTGATCAGCCTGAGAGCTCGATACACTTCGAAGGGCGCCAATGAATGGCGACCAGCGAAGCGAATCGACAGCACCAGCTGATACACATCGCCCGCTGCAATGTACTCCTGCGTTCGGCGCACGCCCTGCATGAACTCGGCTTCA
This sequence comes from uncultured Gammaproteobacteria bacterium, assembly GCA_963724625.1. GTDB lineage: Bacteria > Pseudomonadota > Gammaproteobacteria > Steroidobacterales > Steroidobacteraceae > DATBVX01. The sequence continues at coordinate 255,782 of CAVRVO010000004.1, forward strand.
GTGAAGCTCGAATCGGGCAGCGAGAATCCTGGCGAGCCGTTGTGCGGCGGAATGGCACCGCGCAGTGCGCGTACGACTTCCCGGCGCAGGCTCTGACGCTCGGCTTCGCTCCCATCGTGCAGCAGCGCGACGCTGCGCGTCAGGTGATCGAAAATCAGCAGCGAACGCGGCGCAATGAAATGGGCGTCGGGCGCCGCATTGTCACGGCGCGCCCGCTGCGGCAATCGCTCGAAGTAGCGGACGATATCGTAAGCCGCATAACCCACCAGACCCCCTGCCAGGGGAACCTGCGCGAACTCGGGCTTTGGCACCGGCGCCCGGGCCAGCGCAGCGCGCAACGCCGCGAGCAGTTCCTCGCGGCACGTCGGGCGCGCGACCACCGCGCCATCGATGCTGAGAGCGCCGTTTTCGAGCCGCACCTGCAGGCAGTCGCCGAAACCGATGAATGAGTAGCGTGCCAGCCGCTCGCCGCCTTCGACGCTCTCGAGCAGAAAGCGCGGGCGAAACGGCTGTAGCTTGAGATACGCCGAGACCGGCGTATCGAGGTCCGCTGCGATGTCGAAGGGCCGTTGCATGCGCTCCTCTTACCGATCGTCCCGGGAGCAGGCAATAAAAAACCCATCCCCGGATTGAGGTCGGAGATGGGTCCTGTGTAAGTGTTCTGGTACTTAACGCGCGGGCGCCCACTCCGTCAGGAGTGACGCCACCACCAGCGAATGGGTGCTGTGCCTGCTGTTACGCGCGTTGTCATGGAGGGGGAGTATCGCCGCGCCTCGCAAGCAGCGTCAAGCTGCCGGAACCAGTCGATGTTGTCGCTCGCGGATCGGTCCGATATAAGCCTCACGGTTGCCCGAAATTCCGCCGGAGGCACCGTGTCTGAAGTCATCGCTCAATTCTTCGGTGTCGTGATCACCCCCTGGAAGCTGGTTGGTTACCTGGGAGTAGCGCTCTTTACGGCGCGCTGGTTCGTGCAGCTCATTGCGTCAAAGCGGCGTGGCAAGCCGGTCCTGCCGCGGCTCTTCTGGTACATGAGTATCTCGGGAAGCCTGTTGCTGCTCTCGTATTTCATCTTCGGTAAGAACGACTCGGTTGGCATCCTGGCCAACCTGTTTCCAGCCCTTACGGCCCTCTATAACCTCTGGCTGGACATGAAGCACCGCGCAACCCTGCAAGCCTGAAGAGCGATTGATTACCACTCCTTCCTGCGTCCAACGCAGACATTAGGACTGCGCAGTGACCGACGAAACGCCACAGGAACAAGCCCTGGTCCGCCGCATGCTGGCCGGCGAGGAAAGGGCGTTCACGGCGTTCTTCGAAGGCTATTTCGCGCGCCTGTATCGCTTCGCGCTGCCGCGGCTGAATGCGGATTCCCAGGCCACACGCGAGGTAGTACAGGCAACGCTGACCAAAGCGATGCGCCGGATGTCCGACTTCCGTGGCGAGGCAGCACTCTTTACCTGGTTGTGCCAGATCTGCCGGCGAGAAGTCGTCGACTACCTGCGTGCGCACAAGCGGTATTCGGATCGCGTCGTGCTGATCGAAGACAGCCCCGACTTGCGCGCGGCAATCGAGTCCATCGAGGCCCCGGAAGAGTTTGACCTGGCCCTCACTTACAGCCGGGAGGAGCTGGGGCGAATGGTGCGCTCGGTCCTCGATCGCCTCCCGCCGCGCTACGGCGATGCACTTGAGTGGAAATATGTAGAAGGTCGAACGGTCGAGGAAATTGGCGAACGGCTGGGCATCGGCCACACCGCGGCGCAGTCCTTGCTCGCGCGGGCGCGCGAAGCGTTTCGCCAGGCGATCGAGACAGTGTTTGGTGCGGCGGCACGAGACATTCGCGAAGTCTTGAGAACCGGCAGCAATCATGAACAGCACTGACGAACCCAACTCCGACAATGGCGACCTGGACCGCCTGTTGCACGTCGCCGGTCCCCGGGTCCAGCCGCCCGAAGACCTGGAGCGCGAAGTGCGCGCCGCGGTTCACCGGGAATGGCGGGCTGTCGTCACCGCTCGCGCACGTCGCCGTCGGTTCGTGCAGGTCGCAATCGCGGCTGGCCTCGGTGCGGTGGCCCTGACAGTCTGGCTACTGAACCAGGCGCCGACACCGTCAGTCGTCGTCGCCAGTATCGAGCGCTTGATCGAAGGCGGCACGGTGAGTTCCGAGGGTCCGGCCAGCGCGCAGCCACTCGCCGAGAAACAGGAACTACATGCCGGAGATACGCTCTCGACCGGCGTCAACGGTGGTGTCCTGATCCGTCTCACCGATGGCATCTCGGTCCGATTGGATCGGAACAGTATCGTGCGACTTGCCTCCCGCGACGAAATTGCACTGAATACGGGCGCGCTCTATGTCGATGCAGGCACCACGGCGCACAGCGAGCTGCGGGTGCAGACGCCTGCAGGAGTCGTGCGGCACGTCGGGACTCAATACGAAGTGCGCCTGGTTGATTCGGACACGCGCATTCGCGTACGTGAGGGGCGCGTGCAGTTTTCAGCGCCGGGCGGCGCGCGGGTGGTTGGCGAGGCTGGCACGCAGCTGACGATCCTCGCGGACGGCGAAGCGCACAGTGAGGCCATCGCGCTGAGCGGCGCTGACTGGTCGTGGATCGGCCGAGTTGCGCCCCAATTTGCGATCGAAAATCGAACCCTGCCCGAATTTCTGCAGTGGGCCAGTCGCGAGCTGGGTCGGGAAGTCGTCTATGCGACTCCGGCCACTCGCGAAGAGGCAGCCGGCATACACTTGCGCGGCTCGATCGAAGGACTGGCGCCGGATGCGGCACTTGCGGCCGTGCTGTCAACGACGCGCCTGACGAGCACAGAAAAGAACGACCGGATCCTCATCGAACTGCCAGCAACAGCGAACTGACAATCTGGCATCGCCGCAAACGCGTTCCGGCAACGCGGCGGATGGCGTTATGATCGTGGCCCCTAAGCGCCTGTGCGCACACGATCGGCCACGATGCGGACGTTTGTTCAGCCTTTCCCGGGCCGCCGTCACTGCGTGCGTGCGCATCTGGCCCTTTTCGTTGCCGTCTGCATCACGGTTGCGACGCTGACGAGCGCGGTGGCAGCCACGGAACACTACGTGGGCCGACCGCTCGTAGATGTGATCGAGGAATTGCGCCAGGGCGGCCTGCGTCTCATCTACAACACGCAGCTGGTTCCCAGCTCACTTCGTGTCACTCGCGAACCTGTCAGCGCCGATCCGGTCCGGATGCTCGAGGCCATGCTCGAGCCCCATGGCCTCGGCCTGTCCAGTGTGGGCGAGGGCGTCTACGCCGTAGTTGCCCAGCCGGAACACGACGCGCCGCCGGCAACCGCGACTGCGGAATCGAGGCCTGCGCAGGAACCCTTGCAGGAAGTCGTCGTCACTACCAGCCGCTATGGTCTCGCCAACGAAGCCCTCGACTCACAAACATTCCTGACCCAGGCGGAGCTCGAAAGCCTGCCGAAACTCGCCGATGAGTCCCTGCGAGCCGTACATCGCCTGCCCGGCGCGGCATCGAACGGTGTTTCGGGCCTCGCTCACATCCGTGGCGGCGACGAGAACGAAACGCAGATCCTGCTGAACGGCCTGGCACTGTCGGAGCCGTTCCACCTCAAGGACTTTCTGAGCCCGATGAGCGTGCTCGATTCACGCATGATCGGCAGCATTGATGTCTCCCTGGGTGGCTTCACCGTGGATCAGGGGGATCGGATGAGTGCAGTTGTGGATTCCAGCACGGTCAGGGCGCCCGAAGACCTGTACTTCGAGCTCGGGGTGAGCCTCTTTCACAGCGGTGGTCTCGCGGCGGGCAAGAGCGATGCAGGGAAGCTCAACTGGCTCGTGGCGATGAGGCGCAGCAACCTGGACGAGGTCGCGGATGCGATCGGCAAGGAGATTGGCGAGCCGAACTACAACGACATGTTCGGCCGGCTGGAGTTCGCGCCTTCGGATGACACTACGATCGCGTTCAACGTGCTCTCCTCGATCGACCGGATTACGGCGCTCGCAAGCTCGACCAACGAGGAAGCGCGCGCGGTCTACCGCAACAACTACTACTGGACGGAGGTCGATCATGATTGGTCGGCGGCCGCGCACAGTCGGCTCATCGCCTCGTACACCGACGTCGACAACGATCGCGACGGAACTTTGGATGATCCGGCGCGCCAGTTTGGCACCGTGCATGATTCTCGCGCATACGAAATCCTCGGCATGCGCCTGGAGAACGAATACGTGACATCGCGGTTCGTGCACCGGTTAGGGCTCGAACTGCGCGCGCTCAATGCGGAATACAGCTATATGAGCGAGGTCACAAATGAACCTGATTTTCCCCTTCCCGGCGATCCTGGCAGCGAAACGACTCGCGACCTCGACCCATCTCCAAGTGGGAATTCGCTGGCCGCGTTTATCAGCAGCCGTTTCCGCGCCACCGGGCGTCTGACTGCGGAGGTCGGCCTGCGCTGGGATCGTCAGACCTATGGCAACCTGCAGGCGGACACCCAACTTAGCCCGCGTCTCAACCTGCTGTTCGACGTACGCACCGGGACGCGTGTCCGCGCGAGCTGGGGGCGGTTTTTTCAGCCACAGGCGATTGATGAACTGCAGGTCGAGGATGGCGTAGATCGGTTCTTCAGCGCGCAACGCTCCGACCAGACGATCCTGAGCTTCGAGCAGGACATGCGTAACCAGATCCAGCTGCGCATCGAGGTCTATCGCAAGCAATACTCACACCTGAAGACGCGCTTCGAGAACGCATTCGACCAGCTTCGGCTGCTGCCCGAGTTGCAACCGGATCGCGTTGCCATCGTCCCGTCGTCTGCGAGCGCCCACGGCGCCGAAATTCTGTTGTCCCGCCGCAGCTCGGGTCCATGGAACTGGTGGGCGAGCTATTCCTGGTCTGAGGCCACGGATCGTATTGACGGAGTCGATGTGGCACGCAGCTGGGACCAGCGTAGCGCGGTACAGGCCGGCGTCCACTGGTCCGATGTATTTTGGGACGTCACCGTGGCGGGCACGTATCACAGCGCCTGGCCGACGACCGCGCTGAGCGTCGTGACCACCACCGACGCGGCCGGAAATCCGGTCGAGTCTGTCGCAGTCGGGGCGCGCAATGCCGAGCGCATCGGTGATTTCCGCTCGCTCGACCTGCGCGTCAGCCGACGATTCCCGCTCTCCCACGGGGAGATCGACACGTTCATCGAAGTGACCAATGCCCTTGGGGATCGCAATCCGTGTTGCGTGCAGTACAACGTCACCGAGACGCCGGACGGCGAGATCGATCTCGGCGCATCGGTACGCAACTGGCCGGAGATCGTTCCATCGCTCGGCGTGCTGTGGAAGTTCTAGGCGCTCGTTTGGGAGTGATGCTGAGGTCGCAGCTCAGCGCGGTCGATGACCGCGTTCGAGCGCGTCCTGCATGAGGTTCATGACGTCCTGCGCATCATCGGCCGGCATTGATTTCAATCCGGCAATTGCCCCTTCAACATTACCGCGCGGATGATTCTGGTTGAGTTTGAACTTGAGCTGGATCTCATCTGCGACCAGCTCGAAGCCGACGATTCCGCGCAGCATCGCACCGTTGGCCGGGTCGGATCCCGCCAGAGTCCAAGCGTCGGGGGCTTCGCCCTCGTACTTTTCAGCGAGCGTCGCGACGATCCGCTCGAGCGCTGTGCGATCCGTAACCAGACGCACGCTCCCGTAGATGTGAGCAACCGCGTAGTTCCAGGTCGGCACGTGTCTGCGCGGCTCGGTATACCAGCGTGGCGAGATATAGGAATGCGGGCCGTGGATGATGAGGAGTACACGCTGTTCCTGGATGGTGAGCCATTGCGGATTCGGTCGCGCCCAATGCCCGGTCAATGCGACCTGCGCGCCATCGCGTTGATACAGCACCGGCAAATGAGAAGCGAACGGCGCGCCCTCCACGCTGGAAACAAGTGTTGCGAACGCATCGTGTGAGACGAGCCAGTCGAGGCGCGTGAGATCCGCCTCTCTGAAATGGTCCGGAACGTACATCCGCTTTTGGTGGGTCAGGAGATCAGGCGCAGGTTGAAGGGATAACGATAGTTCACGCCCTCACTCGCTTTGACTGCGGCGATGATCATCAGAATCAGATCGACGATCACCAGGATCCCGAGCAACGCGAAACCGATGAGGATCAGGCACATCACGCCAGCAATCAGTCCCGCAACGAACACCGTGATCTGGAAATTGAGCGCTTCCTTGGCCTGATCCGCCGCGAAATTCATGTCGTCCTTGCGAATCATCCACATCACCAGCGGGCCGAGAACGCCGCCGATCAAGGTCGCGAACGCCAGCAGGCCGCTGAGGTGGGCGAGCATCGCCCAATTGCGTTCTTCTTTGCTTATTGTCGCCGCGGTGGCGGGGCTGGGGGCCTCGGCCATGGGACCTCCGAAGACAGGGCTCCGTGACGAAGTGTACACGGCTCCGCGTGCGTGTCGCGGACGACAACGATGTCAAAAGGTGGTCTTGCTGCAGACTTTGCTGCAGCCGTGGCTAGGCAGTGCCGGAGCGGCGCAGAGGTTCGACCGCAGAATCCGCGACTGGCGTTGCGACACCCAGCCGACGATGCATGATCGGGCTCGTAGTCGTGTACTGGAGATGTAATTTTTTCCCAGGCTCCAGATGCGAGTGAATCGCAAATGCGGCCAGCGCAGTCTCGTGAAAGCCGCTCAGGATGAGCTTCTTCTTGCCCGGATAGTCGTTGATATCACCAACCGCAAAGATTCCCGGGATACTGGTCTGGAATTTCTCCGCATCTACACGCAGCGCCCGCCGATTCAAATCCAGGCCCCATTCGGCGATCGGACCGAGCTTCGGATGTAAGCCCCAGAACACCAGCATCTGTGTCGCGCTCACGCGGCGGGTGACGCCATCCGGCGTTCGAACTGAAGCGCCCGCGAGCTGCCCATCCACCTCCAGAATTTGCTGCACCTGGCCCTCGAGATAATCGAGCCGACCGCTATCACGAAGCTCCAGCATGCGCGCCACTGAGGCCGGCGCAGCACGAAATTCAGGGCGGCGGTGAATCAGCACAACGGAGCGTGCACGCTCCACCAGGCTCAGCGTCCAGTCGAGCGCCGAGTCGCCACCGCCGAGAATCAGCAGATCCTGGTCCGCGAAAGCCACGGGGTCACGCACCCGGTAGTGCAGTGCTCTTCCTTCGTGGCGCTCGGCTCCATCCACCGCCAGGCGCCGGGGCTGAAACGAACCGACGCCACCGGCAATTACGACCGCGCCAGCGCGAAAGTGCGTGCCACGGCTCGTGACCACGTGGAAGCGACCGTCGTCGCGACGGTGCACTTCGGTGACTTCCTGCCCCAGGTGAAGCCCGGCATCGAAAGGACGAATCTGTTCGAGTAATCGCTCCACCAACTCACGGCCAGTGCACACTGGAACCGCTGGAATGTCGTAGATCGGCTTGTCGGGATAGAGCTCGATGCACTGCCCGCCGGCCGCCGGCAGGGAATCGATGATGTGCGCCTTGAGGCCAAGCAGACCGAGCTCGAAGACCTGGAACAGCCCGACAGGGCCGGCGCCAACGATGACGACATCGGTGTCGATCGCCGGACCGTCGATCAGCGCCAATTGCGAATCACGCGACACGAGTTCTCCCCCAACCATCATTACCCTTGGTCGACGCGTTGTTTCGAGCGAAGCGCAGTAGGCCCTCGTGCTCGAGCCAGGTGTCATTGAACAGCCGTGAGAGGTATTTCGCTCCACCGTCACAGAGCACGGTCACGATCCGGTGCCCGGGACCCAAACGACGTGCGAGCTCGACCGCCGCCGCCACATTGGTCCCGCTCGTGCTGCCGAGAAACAGGCCTTCCTCGCGCAGCAATCGATAGACATAGTGCACTGACTCGCCATCCTCGATGTGCAGTGCCTCATCGATGTTGGCACTGGCGAGATTCGCCGTCACGCGACCGATGCCGATGCCTTCTGTGATCGAACTCGTGCCGGTTGCCTTGAGCACTCCGTGGGTCACGAATTCGTACAGGCTGCTGCCGGGCGGATCGGCAAGTGCGATGATCACTTCGGCGCGCTTCGACTTGAGATAGCGCGACACGCCCGCTAGCGTGCCGCCCGTGCCGGTGGCGGCGACGAACGCATCAATGTCGCCTCCGGTTTGAGCCCAGATCTCCGGCCCGGTAGTTTCGAAGTGCGCGAGCGCGTTGACGGTATTGTCGAACTGATTCGACCAGACCGCTCCTTCGATCTCCTGCGCGGTGCGCGCGGCGACGCGCTGATAGTGGTTCGGGTCGGAATAGGGCACCGTCTTGACGAGGCGCACTTGGGCGCCGAGGGCCTCCAGCAGCCCCCGCTTCTCGGGTGACTGGTTGTCTGGCATCACGATGACGCAACGATAGCCGCGCTCGTTGCACACGTGGGCGAGCCCGATTCCGGTGTTGCCGGCCGTTCCTTCGACCACGGTGCCGCCCATGCGCAACGCACCGCGTCGCTCGGCATCGTCAACGATCGCGCGTGCAGCGCGATCCTTCACCGATCCGCCGGGGTTGAGGAATTCTGCCTTGCCCAGAATCTCGCAGCCGGTTTCGGCACTGAAGGTGTCAAGCCGGATGAGCGGTGTATGGCCCACCGTTCTTGAGAAGCTCAAAGCGTGGGTCATGCCGACTTCGCTCGACGCGCCACCGGATCGGCAACAACCGTCGACGCCGGGGGTTGCTGTGCGTCGCGCGCAGCTAGGGTGGCGTGCATCCTGACGACATCTCCAACGATGAGGAGTGCCGGCGACTTCACTGCCTGTGCTGCGACTTGCTGCGCAAGGGTGGCGAGTGTTCCGACGATGACGTGTTGCTCTGGAAGTGTTGCCTGTGCGACCACAGCCGCGGGCCGATCGGCTGGAGCGCCGGCAGCAATCATGTTGCCAAAGATGTTCTGAAGTTGACCGAGTCCCATGTAGAACACGACGGTCTGTCCAGGTCGACTGAGCTCATGCCAGTCGATCGGTGCGCCGGACTCACGGGTGTGACCGGTCACGAAAGTGACTGCCTGCGCGTGGTCCCGGTGCGTCAGCGGAATCCCCGCGTAGGCTGCGGCACCGAGTGCTGCCGTAATTCCCGGCACGACGGTAAACGGAATGTGGTGCTCGATGAGCGCCTCGAGTTCCTCACCACCGCGACCGAAGATAAAGGGATCGCCACCCTTCAGGCGGCAGACCCGCTTGCCGGAGAGTGCGTACTGGACCAACAGCTCGTGGATGCGCTCCTGCGTGACGTGGTGATTTCCAGACTCCTTACCCACGTAGATGCGTTCGGCGTCACGGCGTGCGCGCGCGAGGACTGCCTCGGGCACAAGGCGATCGTAGAGAATCACGTCCGCCTGTTGCAGCAGGCGCGCCGCTTTCAGCGTGAGCAGATCCGGATCACCCGGGCCGGCGCCGATCAGATACACCTCGCCCACGCCTGACGACTCGGCTCGCCTCGAACGCTTAAGCTCACGCCGGAATTCAAACTCCGCCAGCGCTTCACGACCTTCGAGCACGTGAGAGGCCACGGGACCTGACAGCACGCGCTCCCAGAAACGACGACGCTGCAGGACCGTTGCGAGGCCCCGTGCCACTCTTCGGCGCCAACGCCCCGCGAAAGCGGCCAGGCGCCCAAGCGTCGGCGGTAGCAGAGCTTCGATGCGCTCGCGCACGATGCGGGCCAGGACGGGCGAGTTCCCGCTCGTGCCCACCGCAACAACAATCGGTGAGCGATCGACGATCGCCGGCAGAATGAAACTCGAGTGCTCAAGGTCATCCACTGCGTTGACGGGGATGCCGCGCGCCTTTGCCGCCGCTGCCACCGCGGCATTCACCGCAGGCTGATTGGTCGCCGCGATCACGACGACCGCGCCATCGAGCACGGCAGGCGCAAACAGCTCGGCCCGATACTCGATGCGTCCGCTGTCGCGGAGTACCGCGAGCTCGCTTGCGAGAGCCGGCGCGACGACGCGGACCGACGCACCGGCCTGCAGCAGCAAGTCAGCTTTGCGTGCCGCGACGGCACCGCCACCGACGATCACCGCCAGTCGATTGCGAACGTTGAGAAAAATCGGCAGGAAGTCCATGGCTCTATCTCGCCGCGGTCGCGACCACCCGAATCCGAGGCTGCAGTCCGCATTCACGGGCCTCAGAGTTCTCCCACCACCAGCGACCGGCACGGCTGTCTTGGCCAGCCTCAATGGCGCGTGTGCATGGGGCACAGCCGATGCTTGGGTAGTTGCGATCGTGCAGCGGGTTGTAGGGCAGTTTGTGTGCCTGCACGTATTCCTGTACTTCGCCCAGGGTCCAGTCGAGCAGCGGACTCACCTTGTAGAGACCGTTGCTGTCATCCCACTCGACGTGCTCACCCTGGGCACGAAGCGCCGACTGTTCGCGCCGCACGCCGGTGATCCACGCTTTGCGGCCCGCAATGCCGCGCCGGAATGGTTCGACCTTGCGGATGTAGCAGCAGCTCAGGCGCTCATCGATGCCCGCGTAGAAACCGTTGATGCCGTGCTTCTTGACGAAACTTTCGACGTGCTCGGCCTGCGGGTAATAGACAGTGATGCGCTTGCCGTAACGGCGCTGCACACGATCGAGCAGCGAGTAGGTCTCCTCATGCAGCCGGCCCGTATCGACGCTGAAGATTTCGATATCCGGCACCTGCGTCCAGATGATGTCGGTCAGCACCATCGCCTCGAGTCCGAGGCTGTTGGCATAGACGACGTCGCCGAACTCCGTGACGGCTCTTTGGAGCAACGCACGTACGTTAGAGACTTTACGTTCCAGCTCGTGGCTCAGCGACTGTGTCATGACTTATCCGGCTGCGGGGGGCGAGAGGACTCTAACAACCGGGTTGGCGCCCAAATACGAAGCGTTTGTTCTGATCCGATGCGGTCCGGTTATGAAATGAAACCAGGCAGCCGCTCTCATAACCGCTGGTAATGGCGACCGAGGCGACGGTTATGGCTTCAGTTACCGTTCGATCTTGCATACAGTCTGCAGCCATGAAGCTGCACCAACTGCGCTACCTAGCCGCCGTCGCCCAGAACGGACTCAACATCACCGCCGCCGCCCAGAAGCTGCACACCTCGCAACCAGGGGTAAGCAAGCAGATCAAGCTGCTCGAGGATGAGCTCGGATTTCAGATCTTTGCGCGTGACGGCCGTAACCTCACTCAGATCACACCCGCCGGACAGCAAGTCATCGACCGCGCGCTCACGGTGCTGCGCGAGGTTCAGAGCATCAAGAGCCTGTCCGAGGAGTTGCGGGACGAAACACGCGGGAGCCTGTCCATCGGTACCACCCACACGCAGGCGCGCTACGTGCTGCCCACGGTCATCAAGGCGTTTCGCGAGCGTTACCCGCACATTCGCCTGCACCTGCACCAGGGCACGTCCGAGCAGATCGCGGAGATGGCACAGCTCGACCGCATCGACTTCGCCATCGCGACGGGCTCACAGCAGCTTTTTTCTGACATGGTGCTGCTGCCCTGCTATCGCTGGCACCGCCACGTGGTCGTGCCGCGCGGACACGACCTGACCAAGGAGGGTCGGCTCACCCTCAAGGACCTGGCCGATCATCCGATCGTCACCTACGTGTTCGGGTTCAGCGGACCTTCTTCGTTACAGGACATTTTTGCTCGCGGCGGATTCACGGCGGACGTCGCGCTGACTGCACGCGATGCAGACGTCATCAAGACCTACGTACGGTTGGGTCTCGGTGTCGGCATCGTTGCCAGCATGGCGGTCGAAGAGAACGAGGATCGCGATCTCGTGTCACTCGACGCCAGCCACATTTTCCCCGAGCATGTGACCTGGGTCGGTTTCCACCGCGGCGTTTTGCTGCGCAAATTCATGTACGAGTTTCTGCAGCTGCTGGCGCCCCATCTCAACCGGCGCGTGGTAGATCGCGCGCAGGCCGCACCGGGGCCGCTTGAAGTGGAACAGCTGTTCGCCGAGATCGAGCTGCCGCTCAGGTAGCGTAGAAATCCCGCTGGTGCTGAACCTGCACGCTCGACGGCTGATAAGCCACGTCGAAATCGTCGAATGCTGCCAGCACGGATTGAGGGTTCACGCCCGGCGCCAATTCGAATGAATCGATGCCACAACGTGCCATGAAGAAGATCTGGTCACGCTTGACATGCCCAACGGCGCGAATTTCGCCGGTGAAATTGAGGCGGTCCCGCAGCACGCGCGCCTGGCTGTAGCCGCGACCCTCGCTGGGCGAGGGGAACTCGATGGCGATGAGCGACACCCGGGGCAGGTCTGCGCGCAGCAGTTCCACCCGGTCCGCAGGACTGATGCGCAGACCCACGCGCCCGCTCCACGAGGACCACCGCTCGCGCTCGAGGTGCCAGCGAGCCAATGGCAGGATCAGGGCACCGTTTTCACCCTCAGGGTCCTCGTCGATCGTTCGCCAGTCGTCGCTGACGACCTCACGCCGCCGAATAATTTCGCGCATCAGCTCTCTCTCCATAGACGCGGTCCTGGAAGGGCTCGACACCGATACGGCGCACCGTGTCGACGAAACGCTCTTCCTCGTGTCTTCGCTCGACATAGACATCGATGAGTTTCTGAATCGTTCCTGCCACCGCGGCCTGCGGCACAGAAGGGCCGATGACCTTACCGAGCGCCGCGTCCTCGCTCGCCGAACCGCCGATCGTGATCTGGTACCACTCCTCGCCGTGCTTATCGACGCCGAGAATGCCGATGTGACCGACGTGATGATGCCCGCAGGCGTTCATGCAACCAGACATCTTGATCTGGATTTCACCGAGGTCGTAGAGGTAATCGAGGTCGCTGAAGTGCGCCTGGAGCTGTTTCGCCACCGGGATCGACGTCGCATTGGCCAGAGAGCAAAAGTCGAGCCCCGGGCAGCAGATCATGTCGGTGAGCGTGCCGATGTTCGGTGTAGCCAGCTTGAGCACATCGAGTGCGCGCCACAGCTCGTACAGGTCGCTTTGTCGCACGTCCGCCAGCAACAGGTTCTGATCGTGCGAGGCGCGAATCAGACCGAAGCTGTAACGTTCGGCCAGATCCGCCACGCCATCCATCTGCTCGGCGGTCATGTCGCCGGGCGCCTCACCGTGCGCCTTGAGTGACAGGAATACGACGCGATAGCCCGCCACCTTGTGCGGCCGGGTGTTGTAGCGATACCAGGCCTTGAAACTCGCCTCACGCTGCGCGATCACGTCGACATCCTGAAGCTGCTCGTAAGGGGGCGGTGCGAAAAACGCGCGCATGCGCTCGATTTCGCTGCTATCGAGCCTGAGTCCCTGGTCACGAATCTGCGCCCACTCCTCTTCCACGCGGCGTGCGAACTCCACCGGCCCCAGGCTCTTCACCAGAATCTTGATGCGTGCCTTGTTGAGATTGTCGCGTCGCCCAAGCTCGTTGTAGATGCGCAGGATGACGTCGAGGTACGAGAGCAGATCCTGTTGAGGCAGGAAATCGCGAATCACATGACCGATGATCGGCGTACGGCCAAGTCCACCGCCCACCAGCACCTCGAAGCCAAGCTCGCCCGCCTCGTTGCGCTTCAAATGCAGACCGATGTCGTGCACCTGTGAGGCCGCACGATCGACTGCCGTCCCGGTAACGGCAATCTTGAACTTTCGCGGCAGATACGAGAACTCAGGGTGCAGCGTTGCCCACTGGCGGACGATCTCGCAGTAAGGTCGCGGATCGTCGATCTCATCCGGCGTCACGCCTGCAAGGTGGTCGGCGGTGATGTTGCGCACGCAGTTGCCGCTGGTCTGCATCGCGTGCATCTGGACTTGTGCCAACTCGGCCAGGATGTCGGGCACGTGCTCGAGCTTCGGCCAGTTGAACTGCAGGTTCTGCCGTGTGGTGAAATGGCCATAGCCGCGATCATAACGACGCGCAATGTGTGCAAGCGTGCGCATCTGGCGCACCGACAGCAGTCCGTAGGGAATGGAGATGCGCAGCATTGGCGCAAAGCGCTGGATGTAGAGCCCATTGCGCAGGCGCAGTGGCTTGAATTCGTCCTCGCTCAGCTCGCCCGCGAGGAAACGGCGTGTCTGGTCGCGAAACTGCGCAACACGCTGGTCCACCAGCCCCTGATCTATGACGTCGTAGCGATACATCGCGCCCGACTATAGGGAGGGGCGTCGAAGGCGGGTAAATACCGGCTGGTTATTGGCCCCAAGCCTGCGGCTATGGCCAGTTCCCGGCCGCGTATAATCGCGGTCCGGCGCGAATTTTGACCCCGGAGAGGCCTGTGTCCTTCAAAGTTCTCCTTGACCACTGGCAGCAGACCGCCCCGCCGACCCTGACCGCCACCGAATATGCCGTGCGCCTGCCGGTGGACGATGCAGCCCGTATTCAGGCCCTCACAGAGATGTATCCGGGGATGAGCCGCGAACAGATCATCACCGACCTGATGGGCGCGGCCCTCAAGGAACTCGCGGCCTCGATGCCCTACGTGAAAGGGAGCAAGGTGATCTCGACGGATGAGCACGGCGACCCGGTATACGAGGACGCGGGCCCGACTTCGAAGTTCGTCGAACTCACGCGCAAGCACCGCAAGAAGCTCGCCCCGCCGGCCAAGTCCTGATCGCGACGGCCAAGTTGGGGCTGTGGCCCGAAGTAAGAGTCGGCGCATGAGCCCAGCAACCCGGTGAAAACCCTCTCGCCAATTCTGGTCTTCCTCCCGCTTCTTGCCTCTTGCGGCAACCCCGATCGATCCGCGGGCCCGCATGCTTCCGAGCCGGCGACGCTCTACTTCTCGAACTGGGAAGGCGAGATCGGCCCGGACACGCTGTCCGAGTTTGAGCGCCGTACGGGAATCAACGTCGTCATGGACGACATTCCAGACAACGTCTCACTGCAGACCAAGCTGCTTACCGGCCACTCGGGCAGTGATCTTGTCGTGCCGAGCTCCGACTTCCTGCGCACGCTGATCGCTGCCGGGGCTGTGCAGAAACTCGAGAAATCGAAGCTGCCAAATTGGCGGCACCTCGATCCAGTGATCCTGACGGCACTGGAAAGAATTGATCCAGGCAATCAATACGGCGTGCCATTCCTGTGGGGCACACAGGGGCTTGCGTACGACGCGAAGGTGCTCGCCCGCACACTGCATCGTCAACCCGAGCCGAGCTGGAACCTCATGTTTGATCCCGAGACCGCGCGCCGGCTCGCAGGCTGCGGCATCACCTGGCAGGACAGTGCTGGCTCGATCATGTTCCGTCTGGGCTTGCTGGCCATCGGCCGCGATCCAGCGAGCGAAGACCTCGCGGACCTGCGCGCGGCCGAAGCAGCATTCATGCGCGTGCGACCGTATGTGCGGTACATCGAGAGCGGCAGCAGAAACCGCACCGATCTCGCCAGCGGCGAGATCTGCATGACAGTCGGGCCCAGTGGCGAGATGCTGCAGGCGCGAGCGCTCGCGCTCGAGAGCAGGAGCGGCGCAGAAGTTCGTTACGTCGTCCCGCAGGAAGGAGGGATGATGTGGGTGGACATGCTGGTGATCCCAGTTGGGGCGCCGCACCCGCAAGCCACCCACCGTTTCCTGGATTACCTGCTGGAACCAGGCGTCATCGCTGAGGTCTCCAACGCATCGAAGTACGCCAATGCAAATCGCGACGCCACGCAGCTGCTCAGTCCGGCCGTGCGCGACGATCCGGACATCTACCCGCCAGCCGACGTGATGTCGCGCTTGCATCTCTTCCCGGGGGAGTCGCAAGCGTATACGCGTGCCCGAGTTGCAGCGTGGACGCGAATTCTTGCGGCCCGGCAGACACCCTGACGGGAATCGGAACGTCGTGTGCCGGAATACTCTTGCGAGCGTGCGAGGACGATCTATTCTTCGTCTTTCTTGTTGCCGCGCTGCTTCTGAATCCACTCACTCAACCGCCTGAGGTCCTTCGGCTTGGTCGGGCGCGTCTTCTCCGGCGGCGCGGAGGTACTGTTGTAGGGATCGATACCTGAAGCAGGATCCCGAGGCTCGGATTTGGCAGGACGCTGAGCGTGGGTGTCATACGGATCGAAGCCCGGCCCACGTTGGTCGGCACTGGTGCCGAAGTTTTTCGCCTTCTTCGGCGGATCGTCCTGGATCTTCAGATCGGGGTAGAGTTTTTTCAACCGCTCGGTATCCACGTTGCCCCCGAACTTGCCAGTCGCCATGGACCACTCCCAGACAGCATTGCCCCGTGAATCAAAACTCACCCGGCCTGACGTCTTCTCAGGCGCAGGCGTGTTTGCAGGTGCCTCATCGCCGGTAGCATCCGGCTTAGGCGACTTCGAACCAGACATCCAGGTCTCCCGCTGTCAGCCGTCCTCTCGGCTCACAGCTATATTCATGGTGTAGAGCATTGATAATCCTAGCTGATCTGACAGGCAATTCTGCGACACAGCCAGCATTCCGGAACGCGAGCCGCATCACAGGTGGACTTGCTTTGCGGTGCTTTGACCAAAGACAGGACCCCTCCTCAGCCCCGTGAGACGTTCAGCACCTTTGTCTGCAGATCTTTACGCGAACACCCAGGCGCCCGCGCTGGCGCAGGGCTTTTTCGGGGTGTTCCGTTATAGCCGGCGCGCCATAGAGCTCGTGTGGACCACCAACCGCGGGCTCACCCTCGCCCTGGCGATCCTGACCGTGCTCGCCGGAGCATTACCAGCCGGGGTTGCGTACGTCGGCTCACTCATAGTCGACAGCGTGGTTTCAGCCATTCGCATCCATGGCGAAGCTGGAACGGTCGCGTATCGCCCGGTGTTGCAATTCGTGGCCCTCGAAGCGCTCATCGTCACAGCAATCGCGGCCACGCAACGTGGTATTTCGGTATGCCAGTCGTTGCTGCGCGCGCAGCTCGGCCAGCGCGTCAACGTCATGATCCTCGAGAAGGCGCTCACGCTCGAGCTGCAACGCTTCGAGGACAGCGAGTTCTACGACAAGCTCATCCGTGCACGCCGCGAAGCTTCGAGCCGCCCTCTGAGCCTGGTGATGCGCACGTTCGGCCTGGCGCAGAACGCGATCTCGCTGGCGAGTTATGCCGTCTTGCTGGTGCATTTCTCGCCCTGGGCGGTAATCGTGCTGCTGATCTCCGGCCTGCCTGCGTTCGTCGCTGAAACGAAGTTCTCGGGCGATGCGTTTCGCTTGTTCCGCTGGCGCTCGCCGGAATCGCGCATGCAGATGTACCTGGAAACAGTGCTGGCGCGCGAGGATCACGCCAAGGAAGTGAAGCTGTTCGAACTCGGCGACCTGTTTCTCGGCCGCTATCGGGATATTTTCCGGCGGCTCTACACCGCCGATCGTGATCTCACGATACGTCGCGATAGCTGGGGCTTTGCGATGGGTCTCATCGGCACCGCCGTGCTCTATGGCGGCTACGCGTGGATCGCTGTGGAGACGGTTCGCGGCCTCATTACGCTAGGGCAGATGACGATGTACCTGATGCTGTTTCGCCAGGGCCAGTCCGCGGTATCGGCAAGCCTGGCGGCAATCGGTGGAATGTACGAGGACAATCTCTATCTCTCGACGCTGTACGAGTACCTGGAGGAACCAGTCGTCGCGCCGAGCGGCATCGAGGCGAGCGGCCCAATGCCCGGC
The DNA here is from genome assembly GCA_963724625.1 of uncultured Gammaproteobacteria bacterium. Classification (GTDB taxonomy): domain Bacteria; phylum Pseudomonadota; class Gammaproteobacteria; order Steroidobacterales; family Steroidobacteraceae; genus DATBVX01. The sequence goes on from CAVRVO010000004.1 coordinate 273,343, forward strand.
GACGGCATTCGCTTCGAAAACGTGAGCTTCACTTATCCAGGTAGTGATCAGCCCGCCATTGCCGGGATTTCTCTGCACATTCGCCCCGGTGAGAGCCTCGCGCTCGTAGGCGAGAACGGCTCCGGCAAGACGACCCTGATCAAGCTTCTCACGCGCCTCTACCAGCCGAGCGCTGGGCGCATCGTGCTCGATGGACGTGATCTCAATGATTGGGACCAGGACACACTGCGCCAGCGCATCGGTGTGATCTTCCAGGACTTCGCGCGCTATCAGCTCATGGTCGGCGAGAACGTGGGCGCTGGCGACGTGCGCGAATTCGCCAACGAGGCGCTATGGCACGAAGCGGCTGACAAGGGTATGGCAACGTCTTTCGTGCGCGAATTGCCGTCTGGTTTTCACACGCAGCTCGGCAAGTGGTTCAAGGATGGGCGCGAGCTGTCGGGCGGCCAATGGCAGAAGATCGCGCTGTCCCGTGCGTTCATGCGCAGCAGCGCGGACATCCTGGTGCTGGACGAGCCGACGGCCTCGATCGACGCAGCCGCCGAAGCAACCGTTTTCGAGCATTTTCGATCGCTCACCCGCGACAAGATCGCCATCCTGATCTCGCACCGCTTCTCGACAGTGCGCATGGCGGATCAGATCGTGGTGTTGGAGGAAGGCCGCATCGTGGAACGGGGCACGCACGAAGAACTCCTGACGCTCGGCGGTCGCTACGCGAAGCTGTTCGAGTTGCAGGCACGAGGTTATCGGTAGCATTGGCACGAAACTTGATTGTTTTTTGGCCGTGAGTTCGTGTTGCCAACGCTAGGAGCACCGATCATGGCCAGGTACGGCAAGACTGCATCCCGCAAGGTCAAGCGCGCGATGCACGAGATGAAGCGGGGAAAATTGCGCAGCGGAAGGTCCGGCAAACGCGTGCGGAGCCGCAAACAGGCGATCGCTATTGGCTTGTCCGAAGCCCGCCGCTCGGGCGCCAAAGTGCCGCGCCAACGGCGCACTTCCCGCAAGAAGAAATAGTTCTCGCTCGCGAACACGGTCCAACGTCGAGTGCTTGGAGCGGTTCGTCGAGGTTGCGGATGGCGATATCCGGCAAGACTCGTCCGGCTTGCAGCCGGACGAGTTGGATTCGAATCAGCCGGATGAAGTGACCTCGAGGACGCCGTCCTTGACCGGAATGCGACTACCGGGGTCGTGATCCATGCGCACCACGGCTTCCTTGTCGTTCAACCGATAGCGCACATCGTAGCCGACGGTTTCCTGCCTCGAGTCATACTCGGTGTGGCAGCGTTGCTCGGTGGCCTGGTAGGTGTTTCCTTCCTGCACATTTTTCTGCACCTGGTTTCCGGCATAGCCGCCGGCCGCAGCGCCGGCAACCGTTGCGACATCTTGCCCGCGACCGCCCCCAACCTGGTGGCCGAGCACGCCGCCGACGACGGCACCGATTACCGTTCCGGTCACCCGTTTCTCGTCCTTGACAGGTTTCTGCCGCGTCACCACTTCGTCGGCACACGCCTGGCGCGGTGTACTGACGGTCTTCGTCACCGGTTTGACGTCCAGTACTTCCGCATAGCGATCGCCATATGAGCGCATTGCGATTGCGCCACCTGCAGTGACGACAACGGCACCGACGATCAGACCCATGATGAGTGATTTGTTCATCGCTCCTCCTCACATAACTCGGCGGCCGACATGGCAAAATTTGCACTCCGCCACAACGGACCACCCTCTGTTTTCAACCACCGCGGACGCCTTTGGTTCCGCGCCGGAGTGTCGCCTGCAGGGGACAAACGCCCCTGCCGGCCTTGCCCATTGGAACAACTGGACGCCGGTCTGCGCAGTGACTAGTGTCGCAACAGCGGACAATGCAGCTGACAAACAACAAGTAGTACCGCGCGGGGCGATCGCGATGGCGGACTTCGAGAAGCTCGGCGTTTTCTACCTGGGCCGTGAATTCGACCCGGCCGCGAAGAAGGTGCGCGACGAGCTGATTCTGTACGACTCCAAGGATCTCACCACACATGCCGTCTGCGTTGGCATGACCGGGAGCGGCAAGACCGGCCTGTGCATCGCGATGCTCGAGGAGGCGGCGATTGATGGCATCCCGGCGATTGCCATCGATCCCAAGGGTGACCTGGGTAACCTGCTGCTGACTTTCCCGAATCTCGCGCCCACGGACTTTCGCCCCTGGATCGATACGGCCGAGGCCGCGCGCCAGAATCTTTCTCCCGATGAGTACGCGGCCAAAGTTGCCAGCACCTGGCGCAATGGCCTGGCGCAATGGGGCGAAGAGCCCGAACGTATCACCCGTCTGCGCGAGAGCGCAGATGTCGCGATCTACACACCGGGGAGCAAAGCGGGACTCCAGCTTTCTGTACTGCAGTCCTTTGCGCCACCTGCCGGTACGCAAGCCGAGGATCCGACCACGCTTCGCGATCGGATTTCAGCGGTGACTTCCGGTCTGCTCGGTCTGCTTGGCATCGATGCCGACCCGCTGAAGAGCCGCGAGCACATCCTGATCGCCAACATCCTCGACAAGGTCTGGAGTGCCGGCCAGGCGCTCGACGTCGCAGCCCTCATAGCGGCGATCCAGAAGCCGCCTTTTGACAAGGTGGGGGTGTTCGACCTGGAGACGTTCTTCCCGGCCAAGGACCGGACTGGCCTCGCGATGTCCGTCAACAATCTGCTGGCCTCTCCTGGTTTCTCCGCATGGATGGAGGGCGAACCCCTCGACGTGCAGCGACTGTTGTTCACGGCAGAGGGCAAGCCGCGGATCTCCATCCTGTCGATCGCCCATCTCTCCGATGCGGAACGGATGTTCTTCGTGACGCTGCTCCTCAACGAAGTGATTGCGTGGATGCGCAACCAGACCGGCACTTCGAGCCTGCGCGCACTCCTATATATGGATGAGATATTTGGCTACTTCCCGCCGACGGCGATGCCGCCTTCGAAGCTGCCAATGCTCACGCTGCTCAAGCAGGCACGCGCGTTTGGACTTGGGGTCGTGCTCTCGACACAGAATCCGGTCGATCTCGACTACAAGGGATTGTCGAATGCGGGTACCTGGTTGATCGGGCGGCTGCAGACCGAGCGAGACAAGCAGCGGGTGATCGAGGGACTCGAGAGCGCGCTGGGTGGCGAGGGTCTTGACCGAGCGACGCTCGAAAACCTGATCTCGAACCTGACAGGTCGTGTGTTCCTGATGCGCAACGTACACGACGATGCTCCAGTGCTGTTTCAGAGCCGCTGGGCGCTGTCATACCTGCGCGGACCTTTGACGCTGACGGAGATTCAGACGTTGATGGCCGCGCGACGCAAGGGTACTGCGCAGGCGCCGGTATCGGCGCCGAAAGCTTCCGGTGCGGATGGCGGCGCAAGCGCCCGAGCAGTCTTGCCAGCGGATGTCAGCGAGCTCTTCCTCAAGCCACTCGCTGGCAATGGCGGTGCACTGCTCTACAAACCAATGGTCGCTGGCTTGGCGCGCCTGCATTACGTCGATTCCAAATCGGGCGTCGATGTCTGGAATGAAGCGGCCTACATCGCGCCATTTTCAGACGACGGTAAGGACGCGCTGTGGGAGGAAGCGACCGTAGTTGAGGATCTCAAGAGTCGCACCGACAACGAGCCGCCAAGCGGTGCTCGGTTCGCCGACGCGCCTCCCACGGCGGTGCGTTCCTCCAGTTACGCCCAATGGGCCAAATCGCTCGAAGATCATCTGTACCAGCACGCCAAGCTGACGATCTACGCTAGCGATCAACCCAAGCTCGGCTCGAAGGCCGGCGAAAGCGCAGGAGACTTCCGCGCGCGACTCGGCCAGGCGCTGCGCGAGCAGCGCGACGCCCTGGTTGAAAAGCTGCGCAGCAAGTACGCGCCTCGGCTTCAATCGCTGCAGGACCAGTTGCGACGAGCGCAGGACCGGAGCGCCCGCGAGCAGGCGCAGTACTCACAACAGAAACTAACCAGCGCCATCTCCATCGGCGCCACGGTGCTGGGAGCTCTGTTCGGCTCGCGCCGCATCTCGGCCAGTACCGTGGGACGTGCGGCGACTGCCGCGCGCTCGGCCGGCCGGATCGGACGCGAGCACGAGGATGTCGAGCGTGCCAACGAGAGTCAGGAGGTCCTGCAGCAGCGGCTCACGGCGCTGAATGCGGAATGCGAGCAGGAAATCACCGCACTGCAGGCTTCCGTCGATCCGCAGACGATTGCAGTTCGCGAAGTAACGTTGAGCGCCCGCAAGTCCGACATCGCCGTCGGTCGCGTGGCATTGCTTTGGGCGCCCTGGCGTGAGGATGCCGATGGCATGCCACGGCCTGCGTTCAAGGTGTGAGCTCTGATCATGAAGGATCTGGTGACCGAGCTGAGTCAGAAGCTCCGGATCGATGAAGCGCAGGCGAAGGGTGGCGCTGCAATTCTCTTCAAGGCGGCGAAGGACAAGCTCGGGGGAACCGAATTCAACCGGATGCTGGGATCGGTGCCGGGAATCGAAGCACTCGTCCAGCAGGCACCGAAGGGTGGCGGTGGACTGTTAGGCGGACTTGCGTCCCTCGCCGGTGGCAATGCAGCGCTCCTGGCGACGATCGTCTCCGGTTTTTCGAAGCTGAATATGACGAGCGATCAGGCGAAAAAATTCGTTCCGGTCATTCTCGACAACTTGCGCCCCAAGGTCGGTCCAGAGACCGTGAGCAAGCTCGAGAAGACGCTCCGGGCCTGAGTCAGGTCGCGGCGGCTCCGACGCGAAGTCTTATCTGCGAGCGCGCGTTGCTGCCTTGCTGCGTGCCGCCGGGACCGGTTTGGTGCGGGGCGTCGGAGCCGGTTTCGCGACCGAAGGTTTCGCGGCGGGCGGTTTCGCAGGAATCGAGACCGGCATTGCGAGACCCTTCTGCTCGATCAGTGCCGTAGGAGCCGGAAAGCTCTTGACGGCCTCGCGCAACCACTCGAGGAACTTCGCGATCTTGGGCATGGAGACGTACGACTTCGGGCACACGAAGTGGTACGCCCAGCGATACGGGAGCGCCACCGGACTTGCGAACTGAAGGCGACCGGCCTGCAGATCGCTCGCCGCCAGGCTCCAGCGCACCAGCGCGAACCCAAGACCCTGCTCCGCCGCCATAATCACGCTCACCGAATCGTCGAGCACCGAACCGCGGACCGGCTTCGGTTCGCCGGCGCCGACTTCACGCCAGTTGATCCAGGGTTCGTCCGTACTCTGCAACAGCGGATATCTTTCCAGCGGTTGTGAGGCCATCAGCGGACCGTGCTTGGCGAGCAGCTCAGGCGAGGCCACCGCGACCAGCCATTCGTCCATGATCCGTTCGCTGTAAAGGCCCTTGTACTCACCGCTCCCGAGGCGGATGGCAGCATGGAAGTCGGAGCGCGAGAAATCGACGCTCTCACGCGAGGTGTGCACGCGCAGTTCCACGTCGGGGTGTCGATCGCGCAGATCCGGCAGGCGCGGCAGCAGCCACTTCTGCAGGAATGAAGCCAGCATGCTGATGTTGAGCTGACCGCCCTTGCGGTCTTTGCGCAACTCGTTGAGTGCCGCTTCCAGCTCATCGAGCCCCCGTCGGATGCCCGGCAGCAGCTGCTCTCCCTCGGGTGTGAGCGCCACTTTGCGGCCGCTGCGCCGAAAGAGCGGCACTTGCAGATACTCCTCCAGAGTACGCACCTGCATGCTGACGGCTGCAGGAGTTACATGAAGCGCCTCGGCAGCCTCCGCGAAGCTCAGGCGCGTGGCCACCGCTTCGAAGACCCGCAGCGCATTCAGAGGCAGTCGATCGTATGCAGAAGCCACTTCAAGTTCCCTTAAGGCGCATTCAAGTAAAGCGTTTGCTGGAGCAGCGAATCTATCGGAAATTGCGTCCACGTCAAAAAAGGTGCCCGCGGGGCGCCGCCGCCAGACCGGCGGAGCCGGAGAGGAGTACACATGAGTGAACTTGAAAAAGCACGAGCTGGATTTGTTCTGTCACTGCTGCTGTTTTCATTGGGGCTGGTGATGCTGGACCGTGATGAGCCCGCTACCCCGGGGGTCACGGCGGCACAGAGCATTACACAGAGCATTACGGTGTGTGCGGCAACCAAGGGCGCCCTGTGTGATGCTGTTAAGAGCAGCTCCCAAGCGGCCATTGCTACCGAGGTCGGTGTCAGCCCCGTGAAGCCGCTCGGCTCAATCACGGTAGTGTCCGCCCGCCAGCCCGCGCACCTCGGCCAAATGCTGGTGCTGGCGCCACGGTTCGTAACAGAGCTCGATGAACGTCTGCGGCTCGCTACGGCGCGCGGACCAGCCGAGACAGAGGTCATCGTCGCGCAATAGGAAGCGCGAACTGGAGTCGCGGCGGGCGCTGAGGAATCGCTCCCGCCGCGGCTTTTTTGGCACAACCGGACAACACCAAATGACTGCGCTCACCCTCTACGACTATCTCCCCTCCGGCAATGGCTACAAGGTTCGCCTGGTGCTGAAGCAGTTGGGCATTCCCTACCGCCTGGTTGAGATGGACATCAAACAGGGGCTGACGCGCACGCCCGAGTTCCTCGCCAGGAATCCGAACGGACGAATACCGCTCCTGCAGATCGAAGGCCAAGGGTATCTCTCCGAGAGTCACGCAATCATCTGGTATCTCGCGGAGGGCTCACGCCTCGTCCCAGCGGATCGCCTGCAGCGCGCACGATTGTGGCAATGGCTGAGCTTCGAGCAATACAACCTCGAGCCCAATGTCGGTACGGTTCGATTCTGGCTGCATTCGCTTGGCAAGACACCCGCCGAGCTCGGCGAGAAACTCACAGATAAGGTGGACAAGGGCTATCAGGCACTCGATGTCCTGGAAAGAGGCCTGGCGGATCGCGAATTCCTGGTCGGGGACCACTATTCGCTCGCCGATATCAGCCTCTACGCCTATACGCACGTAGCAGAGGAAGGTGATTTTTCGCTGGTCCGCTTTCCGGCGATTCGCGCCTGGCTGAGACGGGTCGCCGAGCAGCCGGGCTACGAGCCGATTACCGCGCCCTGACCTCACTGAGTTGAGTGCCCGCTGCGGGGGCGTTAGCCTTCTCGGCAGTACTCACTGGTCGGTTGCAATTCATGCGAGACGTTTTCCAACACCGCGCGCTCGGCGCGATCGTGCTGCTGCTGCTCCTTTCCTGCGGTGAGCGCGCACGTGTGGAGCCCGGCATCTATCGAGCCGTGCTCACCGTGCCAGGCGGTGAGTTGCCATTCGGGCTCGAGCTGAAGCAAGAAGGCACCGGGCTCGTCGCGTACCTGATCAACGGACCGGAGCACGTGCGTGTTCCAGCCGTCCGAATCGAGGGCGCGCGCGTTGAGATGGACATGCCCGGCTTCGGCAATCACCTCACCGCCAGGCTCAAGCGCGGCAAGCTCGAGGGTGAACTGGTGCTCGTAAAGCGAGGACTGAAGGAGCAGAAACTCCCGTTCGTTGCCGAGCGCAACGCGACCTATCGATTTTTCAAGGAGCCGGCCACCGACAATGCCGACGTCAGCGGCCGCTGGGCGGTAACGTTCAAGGACACAGACGGCAAGCGGACTCCCGCCATCGGAGAGTTCAAGCAATCCTTCCAGGAAGTCACCGGGACCTTTCTCACGCAGACCGGCGATCACCGTTACCTCGCCGGCGAAGTGCGCAACGATCAGCTGTACCTGTCAACTTTCGACGGCGCACACGCATACCTCTATCACGCGCGCATCACACCGACAGGAGAGTTACAAGGCAAACACTGGTCGGGCCTCAGCCCGGTCGAGGAGTGGACCGGACGTCGCGACGAGCAGGCGCAACTGGCCGATCCCGACACGCTGACGACGATTCGCGATGATACCTGGAGCTTCGGTTTCACGTTCCCCGACGAAACTGGCAAGCCGGTATCCATGGCGGACGCGCGCTTCAAGAACAAAGTGCTGCTTGTCGCACTGGGCGGCAGCTGGTGCCCGAACTGCCACGACGAAGCAGCCTTCCTGGCGCCGCTCTACCGCCAGTATCGCGACAGGGGCGTGGAAGTCGTGGAACTGATGTTCGAGCACTCGGGTGATTTCGAGCCAGCCGCGAAAGCAGTGGCAGCAATGCGTGCCAAGTTCGGCATCGAGTACACGACGTTGATTGCGGGGATCTCCGACAAGCAGGACGCATCAACGACACTGCCGCAGCTTAGCGGCGTGTACGCGTTCCCGACCACGCTGTTCGTGGATCGCAAGGGTCGTGTGCGGCGCATCTACACGGGGTTCTCCGGGCCTGCGACGGGCGCGCACTACGAGGAACTGACGGCGAGCTTCATTCAGACCGTCGAGTCCCTGCTCGCCGAAACCCCTTCATGATCTGCAGCTTGTGATACCGTTGCGCACCTCAGCAGGGCGGGCGCAGACATGTGGAATATCGCCGAAATTCGCAGTACCCCGAGCCTCGAGCTCTTCAGCGAGCTGGTGGAGCTGTTGCAGGATGCGGTCAAGAGTGGCGCGTCGATCGGCTTTCTCGCGCCCCTCTCCACGGCGGACGCCCGCAACTACTGGATGGCGGCTTTGGGTGAAGTCGCACGTGGCGAACGCGTGATCCTGCTCGCCCGCGACGGAACCTCGATCATCGGATGCGCGCAGCTCGTGCTCACAGCTCGTGCCAATGCGCGGCATCGCGCCGAAATCCAGAAGCTCATCGTCCATACACAGTGGCAAGGCAAAGGGCTCGGGCGAGCACTGCTCGAGGCGATCGAGGCGATGGCGACCGGTAAGGGCAGAACCCTGCTCCTCGCGGATGCGCGCGAAGGCGGTTATGGTGACCGACTCTTCACTCGTCAGGGCTACACGCGCGTTGGAAGCATCCCGCGCTACCAGCGGGGCTCCGACGGGCATTTCGACTCGACGGTGATCTTCTACCGCAACATCGATACGACAGCTGCGGCGATGTGACATGCCTTCGTTCGACGTCGTTTCCGAGCTCAATGAGCACGAGGTCACCAACGCCGTGGACCAGGCGAGCCGCGAAGTGTCACAGCGTTTCGATTTCAAGGGCACCGGAGCGCGCTTCGAACTGGAGGAATTCAAAATTACCCTGCATGCTCCCGCTGACTTTCAGCTCAAGCAGATGCTGGAAATCCTGCGGCTGCGGATCTCGAAGCGCGGAATCGACGTCGCATGTATGCAGGTCGGTGAGCCACAGATCGCACTCAATGCAGCCCGACAGGAAGTGACTCTCAAGCATGGCGTTGACACGGATACGGCACGCAAGCTGGTGAAGCTCCTCAAGGAGTCCAGCCTCAAGGTCCAGACGCAGATCCAGGGCGAGCAGCTGCGTGTGACGGGAAAGAAGAAAGATGACCTGCAGGCAGCGATCGCGTTGTTGCGCAAGTCCGAAGCTGGCGTGCCCCTGCAATACGTGAATTTCCGCGACTGAACGCTTCGAACTAGCAGCAGCGCGTCGGCCCGTCCCGATTCCAGCGTTGCTCGAGCTCACTCGCGTAAAAATTCGCACGGCTCAGGGGGCACTCGGCTGGATGATGTGCCGCCAGATGCTTCACGTAGCGTTCGTAGCTGTTATCGCCTGTGAGCGAGCGCAACCCCTCCCACAGCATTGACCATCGATTGACGCGGTTGCCGTTCATGCAATCTGCGTCCGCTGGTACGGAGCTTCACGGCAGCCCTCGGCGCGTCCGGTAAGATGCAACGCGCAACTCCTGATCATGTCGAGGACGACGATCCACACCAGTGCGAGAAAGAACGCGGTCAGCCAGCCATCGAGTTGCTGATTGAAAACAAGCTGCGGCGCAGCGGCGGCCCGCTCCGCTGGCAACAGCCCTGCGGCGAGCTTGTCGGACAGATCGCGCGCTGCGGCGAAAAACCCGAGTTTCGGATCGGCACTCAGGATCTTTTGCAGCGAAGCCGTGGTCGTGACCGTGACCAGCCAGGCGAGGGGCGCTCCAGTGACCCAGGCATGGCGAATGCGGCCGCTCTTGACGAGGATCGCGGTCACCACCGCCAGCGCGATTGCGGCGAGCAGTTGATTCGCGATGCCAAATAGCGGCCAGAGAATGTTGATGCCGCCGTTCGGATCGATGACCCCTATATAGAGAAAGTATCCCCAGCCAGCGACGGTCACCAGGCTGGCCAGAACGACGGAGGGATACCAGGAAGTGCGGCCAAATTGCGTGCTCACCTTGCCGAAGGCTTCCTGCACAATGAATCGACCCACGCGCGTGCCTGCATCGAGCACCGTCAGGATGAACACCGCCTCGAACATGATGGCGAAGTGGTACCACATCGAGAGCAGCGACTGACCGAACGCAGAACCGAAAATGCTCGCCATTCCTACCGCCAGCGACGGTGCGCCCCCGGTGCGCCCAAACAGCGTCTGCTCGCCCATGCTGTGGGCGAGACTGTGCATCTGTTCGGCCGTCACCGGGAATCCCCAGCTCGTGATCGTCGCCGTTGCAACCTGTGGATCGGCGCCGACCACGCCACCTGCCACGTTGATCGCGAAGTAGACGCCAGGATCGAGCACGCAAGCTGCGATCAGCGCGAGTATCCCGACGCTCGACTCGAGCGCCATCGATCCATAGCCGACCAGCCGGATATCGGTCTCACGCGCGAGCAGTTTAGGCGTCGTGCCTGATGCAACGAGTGAGTGGAAACCGGAAATCGCCCCGCACGCCAGCGTGATGAACAGGAACGGGAACAACTTGCCACTGAAGATTGGCCCGGTGCCGTCGATGAAGCGGGTGATCGGCGGCATCCTGATTTCCGGCGAAATCACGCAGACGGCGAGCGCCAGCAACAACACGACACCCAGCTTGACGAACGTTGAGAGATAGTCACGCGGCGCGAGCAGTAACCAGACCGGCAATACGGCGGCGATGAACCCATAGACCATTACGAACCATGCAAGCGTGCGTGCGTCCAGGTCGAACAAGCCGCGCAGCTCCTGGTTGGCATCGATCCAGCCGCCGGCAAGCACTCCGAGTAGCAAGAGCAGCACACCGAGCGCGGTGGCCTCAAGCACGCGGCCCGGTCTCAGCACGCGCAGGTAAATCCCTACCAGGATCGCTATCGGGATGGTCGTGAACACCGTGAAAGTCGACCAGGGGCTGTGCGCCATCGCCTTGACGACGACCAGCGCCAGTACGGCTATCAATATCGTCATGATCGTGAGAGTTGCGACCAGAGCTGCGGTGCCGCCAATCGGGCTCAGTTCATCGTGGGCCATCTGGCCAATCCCGCGGCCATTGCGCCGCACCGAGCAGAACATCACCAGCATGTCCTGCACACAGCCGCCCAACACCGCGCCAACCAGCAGCCACAATGTCCCTGGCAAATAGCCGAACTGCGCGGCGAGTGTCGGGCCGACGAGCGGGCCGGCACCCGCAATCGCAGCGAAATGGTGGCCGAACACGATCCAGCGGTTGGTCGGCATGAAGTCCCGGCCGTTTTCCAGGCTTTCAGCCGGTGTGGCACGTGTTGCGTCGAGAGCAACGACGCGCGCGGCGATCCAGCCGCTATAGAAGCGGTACGCGAGCAGGTAGATACACGCTGCGGCGACTACCAGCCACGCGGCGTTGATCGACTCTCCGCGCTTCAGCGCGACGCCGGCGAATGAGGCAGCGCCGATGAGTGCAATCAGGCCCCAGATGAACCATTGCCGGATTCGTTTCGAGCGCATGAAGCGACCGTCTCCGGAAGTTGTTGAATGTTCAGAACGCCGCGCGGGCTGCCGAACGGCACGCGATATCGTACACCGTCATAAGTCGTCGGAGCCGTACTGCCTCCACTCGCTCGGCACGATGAGGCGCGCGCCACGGCCGAAGGTGAAATAAGACCACGCCCATTCGAGCATCACGGAAAGGCGATTACGAAAGCCCGTAAGCCCGTAGATGTGCACCAACAACCACAGCCACCAGGCGAAGTGCCCGGCGAAATGCATGCGGCCGATCTCGCAGATTCCACGGCTGCGACCGATGGTCGCCATTTGGCCCTTGTCGAAGTAGCGAAACGGCTCGCGCTGCCGGCCGCGCAGGTCGTTGAGAATTGTGTGCCCGATGTAAAGTCCCTGTTGCATGGCTACCGGCGCGACTCCCGGCAGCAGCCGGTCGTGTTTGACGTCCTGACAGCGTGCGAGATCACCAGCCACAAACAGTTCCGGATGGCCTGCAATCGTGAGATCCGGCCCGACGGTCACGCGACCGGCGCGGTCGAGCTCGATACCGAGTGTCGCGCCAATGTGGCTTGTGCGTACGCCCGCAGCCCACATGATCGTTGCGGCATCGACCTTCTCTGCCCCCATCTCGACACCCTGCGCGCTCACACCCGTGACCGTGCACGAAAGCCTGACCCGTACGCCCAGTGATTCAAGGTCGCGCTGGGCGCGCTGCGCCAGGTCCTCGGAGAACGTCGGTAGAATTCGTGGACCCGCCTCGATCAGGATGATGCGCGAGTGACGCGGGTCGATGTGGCGAAAATCGCGTGCCAGCGTGTAGCGGCTCATTTCACCAATCGCGCCGGCGAGCTCCACGCCCGTGGGTCCGCCACCGACTACGACGAAGGTGAGCAGTCGGCGATGGCACGCGGCGTCACTTTCCCGCTCCGCAGCCTCGAATGCGCTCAGGACGCGCCTGCGTATTTCAGTCGCCTGCGAGAGGGTCTTGAGCCCGGGAGCATGGGCTTCCCATTCGTCATGTCCGAAATAGGTGTGTGTCGATCCGCAACCGAGAACCAGGTAGTCGTAGCTGAATTCCCCGATATCGGTCGCCACCGTGTGTGTCGCGACGTCGACTGACCGCGCCGTACCTTGTAGTACACGCACGTTCCGCCGCGAGGACAGGATGCTGCGGATTGGCGCCGCGATATCGGCGGGACTCAAAGCAGCGGTCGCGACCTGGTAGAGGAGCGGCTGAAACAAATGATGGTTCTGCCGATCCAGAACCGTGACCTCTATGCCAGCGCGATTGCCGAGCACCTTGGCAACGTTCAGCCCGACGAATCCAGCTCCGACGATGAGCACCTGGACCGGCGATTCACGACGCTTCTGGGATTTGGCCTCAACCATTCACGGGGTGGAATACATCAGGCACTTCTGCCGTCGTCGACCATGCCGAGTGTCCTCTCATGAGCCGTGAACTGCTCGCACCACTTGTCGAGCTTCGCGTACTCCTCGGCATTGCTCTTACGGAACGCCTCGTAGCCCGCGCGCGTCCGCCAGGTATCCAGCGTGATAAAGCGATTCGGCGACTCGATGCTGCGGAACAGCTCCGTGGCGACATACTCCGGGCTGCGACGGAAGAACTCGACCCATTTGCCCGCGGGGCCGTATTCGAGCTCGAATTCCTTCAAGCGCTCGGGCGCGGCGTCGAATTCCCAAACAATGCGGTACATGCGGGGGCACCGGAAAAACCGCGAGGCTACCGCTTTCGGGGTGCAGAATCGAGCGTCAGTGACGGGGAGGATCCGCGAGCTCGAGAAAACCGGCCGCCCATTCCATGACGGGGCGCACACGGTCCGACACCAGACGCAAGGCAGTGGCGTAGTCGACCCAGCGGTATTCGTTGTGTTCCGGCCGACCGATCTCTGGATTCATCGGCAGGCTTATGGATTCGGTGCTGGTCCGTGCCAGGTAGTAACGCGCGGTCTTCCCGCGACTGTAGGGGCCGGTCTCGGTATGGATCTCGCCCCAGGCAAACGCCAGGTCCTCGAGCGTAGTTTCTTCGCGCACTTCGCGAATTGCCGCAGCCTTTGGATCCTCGCCGTTTTCAACCAGCCCTTTGGGAAAATCCCAATGATTGAAAGCGCGCAACAGGAGAAACCGCCATCCCTGCGGTGTCTCACGCACGACGACTGCGCCGGCCGAAAGGCGTTTGGGCGTGGCGCTCATGCGCCGAGTATAGCGAAGCGCTCCGGTGCGCAAATTCTACGTCTAATCCGCTGTCGCTCTTCGGCGACGGGATCACGCAGCGTGGGCAAACTCCAGCACGCCGGCGACGGCGTGCACCGTCGATGCGATGCGCACGGCGCTCTGGATGGTTTCGCGGCTCACGCCATGCGCCCGCAGCTTGCGCTCGTGCGCCGTGATGCACAGCCCACAGCCATTCACTGCCGATACGGCGAGCGACAGGAGCTCGAAGTCGTCCTGTGCAATGCCCGGGTTTGCGATCACATTCATGCGCAACCGTGCCGGCAGGGATTGGTATTCGTCATCCTGCACCAGGTGCAGGAACCGGTAGTACACGTTGTTCATGCCCATGATCGCCGCGGCAGCACGCGCTGCGTTGAGATGGGCCTCATCAAGCTGCTCGCGGGCCAGATCTTCGATCGCGCGAGCGAATGGCACGTTGCGTGCGGCAATCGTGGTTGCGAGCGCGATCGACCACAGCTGCACCGACGTGAGCCCGGGCGAGCCCTGGGCCGTGAGTACTGTGCCGAGATTGAGCTTCACGTCGCGGGCGTAATCGGGAATCGAGTCCTTGATGGTTTCGAGCGTCATGGTTCGACCATTGGGTTCGGGAGTGGGTAATCAGGAGGATGCAGGCCGCAGCGCTGACTGTGGCCTGCTCCGATCAGGCGGCCTTCAATGTCTCCTCGCCTTTCTTCCAGTTGCACGGGCAAAGCTCGTCCGTCTGCAGACCATCGAGGACGCGTAAGACCTCCTCGGGGCTGCGGCCGACGTTCAGGTCGGTGACGTAGACGAAGCGGATGATGCCCTGGGGATCAACAATGTAGGTTGCGCGCTGTGACACTCCGGCCTCCGGGTCGAGGATGCCGAGCGCACTCGAAAGCTCACGCTTGATGTCGGCCAGCATCGGGAACGGCAGAGATCTGAGCTCTTCCTTGTCCTTGCGCCAGGCAAGGTGCACGAACTCCGAGTCGATGCTGACGCCGAGCACTTGCGCATCGCGCGCCACGAATTCCTTGTTGAGCCTGCCGAACGCAGCAATCTCGGTCGGGCATACGAAGGTGAAGTCCTTCGGCCAGAAGAAGATCACTTTCCACTTACCCTGGAAGCTGTCGTGGGAAAACGCCTTGAACGCGTTTTGCAGATCATTCGAGACCACGCCCGTGAGTGCGAATTCGGGAAACTTTTGTCCAATACCCAGCATGAGTTCTGTCTCCTGTATGTGCCCAAAACGCAGCTCCGGCTGCGAACGGCGCGCAGGATGGCAGGCGGACGCTTGAGTGGCTAATCAATTGTTCCGATGAATTCGATAGATGGCGTATATTGATGCCATGAGCGACCTCAAACTCAAGGACTTGCGTTATCTCGTGGCGCTGGCCGACGAGCGTCATTTCGGCAAGGCGGCCGAGCGCAGTTTCGTCAGCCAGCCGACGCTGAGCGCGCAGCTGCGCAAGCTCGAGGACTACCTGGGCGTAACGTTGATCGAGCGCCAACCCAAGCGGGTCACCCTCACCGAGGTCGGCGAGCAGATCGTGGCTCGTGCGCGGCGCATGCTGCAGGAAGGCGATGCAATTGTCGGCCTCGCGCGCCACAACACGGATCCCCTTTCGGGCACGCTCAAGGTGGCGTTCATTCCTACCATTGGTCCGTACCTGCTGCCGCGCGTGGCGTCGCGCATCCGCCGCGCTCTGCCACGCCTGAAACTGCTGCTCTACGAGCACCGCACGGAGGCTCTACTGGAGCGTCTGCACGCCGGCGCGATCGACCTGGGGATCCTGGCTCTGCCCGTTGACCAGGAGGGACTGGAGTCGCGCGAGCTCTTCGAAGAACCGTTCCGCGTCGCGCTTCCCGCGGATCACCGCCTCGCGTCGCGCAAGACGCTCAAGCCCGCTGATCTGGACGACGAAACCCTTCTGTTGCTCGAGGACGGGCATTGCCTGCGTGATCAGGCCCTGGAAGTCTGCAGCCAGACCTCGGCTCACGAGAGCGAGGACTACAGGGCAACGAGCCTGGAAACGCTTCGCCAGATGGTCGCGGCGGGACACGGGATCACACTGCTACCCGATATGGCGACGCGCAGTCCGTTCGGAAACCCACGCACGCTCGTAGTGCGCCCGTTTACGGAACCGTCGCCGCAGCGACGAATTGGTGCCGTGTGGCGCAAGAGCAGTACGCGCATCCCCGCCATCAAGGCGGTATGTGAGATTGTGATTGCGGAGGCCGCGCCCTGAGGCGCACAGAAGTCAGGTGTCTTTGGCTGGATCGCCATCGGCGACATAACGACGGATCTGCTCACTCGCCTCGCTTAGAGCGCGACGCTGTTCCGTAGGACACATCATCGTGCCATAGGAGCAGAACACGCAGCAGTCGCCAAAGATGGGCTTGAGCACTTTGCTGCAATGAGTGCAGGTATAAAAGTACGCACTCTGGGCTTCGGGCATGGTTTCCTCGCGGCGAAAGCCGCAAGAAGGACAGGTCACGACCGTTTGCCGGGTAATAGAGCGTCCGGGATCGAGCGCCAGCAATTCGAGCGTGTCGGCGTCATCCCCAATGGATGCCTCGGATTTTCCCGGATACCACGCGGGGGTCTGGGGCATAGAGTCCTGCGATCGATATAGTTGTTATTAGTAGCCCCGCCAGATTAATGATCCTGCTGCGCAATGAGAAGACGCGCGTCACATCGGCTGCAGCTGCCCTCTAGGATCGCGAGGGCATAGGTGAATAATAGGTAAAACACGGCCCAAAGGCCTTCATGCGCACGCGAGGAACAGACCCAGGACCGACCGCACCCGAGTTACGAGGAGTAGCGCGTGGCGGCTCGTACGGGCGCGCGTAGACGCCCCTATTTCAACCTGCCTGAAGCGGAGCTGCGGCGCCGCCTGATTGCCGGCACGCAGCACGAGACTGTCGCAGGGCACCTTGGGAAGGAGCTCTACACCGACCTGCGGAGGCTCGCGAAGGCCGCGCGGAAGAGACCCCGGTCACGAGCCCATCGTGTCTACATCCTGCACGGGATCATGGGTTCCATGCTTGGATATCCGAGCCCAAGCCGCGACGTCTTATGGGTGAACCCCAACGCGCTCGCCGCGGGGCGCCTCACCGAGCTCGCGCTTCCGCTTGGCAATCGCCTGCGTCCGCTCGGTGTGCAGACTTTCATGTACCTGAAATTGAAGCTCGCGCTCGAGTGCGCAGGCTTCGACGTGCGCTTTCACGCCTACGACTGGCGGCAGAACGTTCTGTCACTCGGCAAAGAGTTGATGCAGCGCCTGCGTGCGGAATCAACTGGTCCGGTGTCAGTTGTGGCACACAGCATGGGTGGACTCGTCGCACGCGCTGCGATGGTGCGTGACCGTGAACGACAGATTGCGCAGCTGATCATGCTGGGCACGCCCAATTACGGCTCCTTCGCGGCGGTCCTCGCGCTGCGCGGCGCCTACCCGCCCGTCCATAAGATCGCGCTTCTCGATCACGAGCATGACCCTGACACCCACGCACAGCACGTGTTTGCGACCTTCGAAGGCCTCTACCAGATGCTCCCGGATCCGGAGCACCTCGACGGGTTGGATTTGCGGCGCGCTTCCTCGTGGCCTAGTTCCGGACCAAAACTGCAAACCACCCTGCTGACCAGATCTGCGGCATATCGCTCGCGGCTTGCGCCAGCCGATGAGCGCTGTGTCCTGATCGCAGGCGCTGATCAGCCCACCGTGACCGCGATGCGGGTCAGCGCCAACGAACTGCTGTTTGAAGTGACACGCAACGGCGACGGTACCGTGCCGCTATCGCTGGCTTGCCTTCCGGGAGCAAGAACCTACTACGTCGCCGAGGGCCACACTGAGTTGCCGAGCAACAGCGACGTCATTGCAGCCATTCGCGATCTTTTGGTACGGGGCGTTACCAAGCAGCTCGCATCCCGACACCGACCATCAAGGGCGACTCCTCGGGTAGTGCGTGAGCGCGATCTGCGCTCCACCGAGACGATTGCTCACGACTGGGATGCGCTCGACGTCACGACGCAGCGCGGGTTACTGGAGGGAATCGTGTTCCCAGGGCGCCCCGCCCTGCCGAGTCGTTGAGCGCTTCCAGGAAACGCTCGTACCATGCCGTGACGTCGTTGCGGCGCAGAACCTCCATCATTCCGGTATGCCGATCGCGTCGCTCTGCCAACGGCATGGCCAGCGCGGTTTGCATGGCGTGCGCGAGGCCTTTTGCGTCGTAAGGATTGACCTGGATGGCGCCAGTCAGCTCGCGCGCTGCGCCTGCCAGCGGTGACAGGATCAGCACACCGGGGTCCGCCGGATCTTGCGCAGCGACGAATTCCTTGGCGACGAGATTCATGCCATCGCGCGCGGGCGTGACCAGCGCTACCTGTGCGGCTCGCAGAAAGCCCATGAGCGCGGCATGCGGCACGTTGCGGTTGAGATAGCGGATCGGTGTCCAATCCGCATCCGCGAACCGCCCGTTGATGCGTCCCGCCGACTGCTCGAGCGTCTGGCGAATTTCCGCATAGGCGCGCACGTCGGTGCGACTGAGCGGTGCGACCTGCATGAAGGTGATCTTGCCCAGATTCTCGGGATACGACTCGAGAAACGTTTGATACGCAGCGAAGCGCTCGATGAGTCCCTTGCTGTAGTCCAGCCGGTCCACGCCGACCATGAGTTTTCGACCCAGCAGGCTCGTGCTCAGGCGCCGAACGGCATCGCTTTGCGCCGCCGTGCTGGCAGCGGCCTCCACCGCAGGCACGTCAATGCCGATCGGGAACACCCCGGTCCTGACGCTGCGGGTCCCGATGTGAATGCGGCCTTGTGCGCCGATCGCATCGCGTCCCCAGACGTATTCGACCCCAGCGAGAAAACTCTGCAGATCGTTCTCGGTCTGAAACCCGACCACGTCATACGCCACCATTTCGCGCAGCAGCTCTGCGTAGGTAGGCAGTACACGCAGCATTTCGACATGTGGAAACGGAATGTGCAGGAAAAAGCCCATCGGCCGCGTCACGCCCAATTCGCGCAGCTGTTCAGCCAACGGAATCAGGTGATAGTCATGAACCCAGATCACGTCATCCGGTTCGAGCACTGTCGTCAGCCGTTCGGCGAAGGCTCGGTTGACGCCCCGGTAGGCTTGCTGCTGGCGTTCGTTGTAGCGAAAGCTGCGCATGAGGTAATGAAACAGAGGCCAGAGGGTTGAGTTGGCGTAGCCGTTGTAATAGGACTCGAACTCGCGACGCCGCAGCCTGATCGTGACGTAGGTGATGTTGTCGCGAATCAGGATCTCCGGTTCGCCTGGCTCCTCGTCGGTCAGCTCGCCTCCCCAACCGAACCACACGCCACCTGTCTTGCGCAATGCAGACAGGACACCCACTGTCAGTCCGCCGGGCGCTGCCCCGCGTTTTGGAACAGCTACCCGGTTTGACACACAGACGATGCGCGTCATAACGCATCCTCCCAGGTGCGACTGAGCCGCATCGCCGAGTTGATGATGCCGACCAGGCTGTAAGTCTGCGGATAGTTGCCCCAGAGCTCCCCGGTCCGCGGATCGAGATCCTCCGAAAGCAGACCCTGTGGCGTGCGGCGCTCGAGCATGTGTTCGAACAGGTCCCGCGCCTCCTCGCGCCGTCCCACGACTGCGAGCGCGTTGATGTACCAGAAACTGCAGAAGTTGAAGGCGTTTTCGGGCAGGCCGAAGTCGTCTTCACTGTTATAGCGCATGACGTAGGACGTGCGTCGCAACGACCGCTCGACGGCACTGATGGTCGACAGGAAGCGCGGATCGCTCGCGCTGAGATAGCCGAGCTCCTGCAGAAGAAGCAGGCTGGCATCCAAGGCCGGGCGTCCGAAGCTCTCGGTGAAGCTCTGTTGGCGTGCGTCCCAGCCCAGTTGCACGATCCGCTCGTGCATCACATTGGCGCGCTCGCGCCAATAGCTGGCCCGATCGGCGAGACGGAGTGAAGTGCTGATGCGCGCCAGTCGATCGCAACCCGCCCAGCACATCACGCTGGAGAAGGTATGCACAGCAGCACGCCCGCGGTATTCCCACAGTCCCGAGTCGGGCTTGTCGTACAGGAGCACGGCGCGCTCGCCCAGTCCTTCCAGGCACTCGAACAGTGGTCTGTCGCCAGGAACTTCCAGGCGCTCGTCGAAGAATGCCTGGGTCGCCGCGAGAATCACCGCGCCATATACGTCGTGTTGTATCTGCTGATAAGCCTGGTTGCCGAGACGCACCGGGCCCATTGAACGATAACCAGGCAGCGACTCGATCACTTGCTCTTCGAGCCGCGCCTCTCCCGAGATCCCATAGAGTGGCTGCAGCGGACCGCCCGTCGCGGACTCGATGATGTTCACGATGTAGTGCAGATAGGCTTCCATCGTGCGCGTCGCGCCGAGGCGGTTGAGCGCCTGCACGGTGAAATAACTGTCGCGCAACCAGCAGAAGCGATAGTCCCAGTTGCGTCCGCTGCTGGGAGATTCCGGAATCGATGTCGTCATCGCAGCGATCACCGCGCCGGTGTCCTCGAACGTGCAGAGCTTGAGCGCGATTGCTGCGCGGATCACCGCTTCCTGCCACTCAAAGGGAACCGCAAGGGTACGCACCCAGTCAAGCCAGTAGCGCTGTGTGGCCTCGAGCATGGTGAGTGCGAACGTGCTCGCGCCTTCCGACAGCGTTTCATCGGGTCCCATCACCAGTGCGATACGACTGGACAGAACGAAGGGCCGTTCCTCGAGAATACTGGTGATCGCCGCATCGGTCGTGAGCCTGAGGGTCAGGTTGTTGCCCTCGAAGCGCACGTGGTTGCTGCCTAGCGTGGTGCGGGGGCGCGACGCACCGTAGTCCTGTCGCGGGCGGATCCGAATGCGGATGACTGGCCTTCCTGCGACTGGTTCGACGATGCGAACGATCATCATTGGCCGGAACATGCGATTAAACCGGCGATGCCGTGGACAGAAATCCCTGATGCGGAGCGTTCCGCCGGTAGAGTCATGCAGCAGTGTCTCCACGATCGCTGTGTTGCGCTCGTAACGCTGTTCGCTGGAGGCGAGATTGACCAGGTCCACATCGCAATAGCCGTCATCTGAATCACCGCCGAGCAGGGAACAGAACACGGGATCGCCGTCGAGCCGCGGCAGACATGCCCACACGATCCGGCCGACGGTATTGATCAAAGCGGAAATCTGGCAATTGCCGATGGCTGCGAGATTGAGCGTCTGTTGGCTCACGGCTTCGAAGCCTCTGCAGGAATGCGTAGCAATGATGCAAGCCATGCATGCATCGCGGGGACGTCGGCCAGGTGATATGTCGCGCCGCGCGATGGAGTCTCGCCGATCTGAATCGATACCCCACCGACCCCATTGACGTACTCGAATCCTGCTCCGTCTGTGTCATCGTCGCCGACGAAAATCGGCGCTCGCCCGGCGAACGGCTGTTCGCGCATGAAGGCGGCGATTGCCTTGCATTTCGAGGCGTCAGCGGGTTTGAGCTCGATCACCATTTTTCCATCCAAAAGCGTGTAGGCCGATCCGGAGTACTCCCGCGCCGTCTCCATCGCTTGCCGCGCAATCTCTTGCAGTTCCGGGACCAGGCGATAGTGCAGAGCCAGGGTCGCCCCCTTGTCTTCGAGCAGCAGGCCCGGATGGCGGCTAACTGCCTGCAACAGATGCTCGCGCGCTGCTTGCGGAATCTCGCGCGGCGCTAGCGCATCCTGGCGCGTGCCGATCGCGCTGCGACGCTCAAGCCCGTGCAGGCCGGCAGCGGGCAGCCGGAGCGGCGCGAAGAGCCCGTCGAGTTGCTCCAGCGACCGTCCACTGACGAGCGCAAGTGCCCCCCCTGCCATTTCCTGCAGCGATGCGAGCAATTCCTTGAGCCCTGCCGGTACGGTTGTCGCGTTCGGAGTAGGAGCGATCTCCAGCAGCGTTCCATCAACATCCAGGAACAGCGCGCACTCGGCTGCAATGTCTGGCGCCGGCGCGCCCGCACGTGAGGCCACGTTCTGTAGCCATTCAACGCGCGGCGATGGCGTCGAACTCGGCGCGGCTCAGAAAGCCATCCTGGTCCTTGTCCGCTGCTGCGAACTGCGCTGAGACCTTCTTGTCAGTCCTCGCTTCCGTGACACTGATCATCCCATCCTTGTCCTTGTCGAGGGCTGCGAAAGAGGTTGTCGCCTCCTGAGCCCCGCTGCCGGCTGCAGTCAGCAGGGCAACGACCACCAAAAACGCCTTTAGCTGTCTGTCCATATATTGGTCTCCGTGCCTACTGGCGGCTTCCAGAGTACCGCTTCATCTCGAACTGTGCGCGATGAAAATTCCGCCCCGGTTCGTGCCCATTCTTACAAGCGAAACCGTCACATCTAAACGCCACGACGGCGTATCGCATCTAATTTCGCTGCTGAGGTCATCAACGGGTGCGGGGGCAATGCACTTCAGCGCCCGTTAACTCAGCCTCAGCAGGTCTGAATGCGCCAGCCGGTGCGTGAGCATAGTTTGTCTTGGCGGTGGCTCGCATCAGCTAGAGGGAGTAGGCCATGAGTTACGCACAACCAGCCATCGGACCGCGATCGATCGTGAGCGTTTCGTTCGTGGTGCTGATCCATGCCGTCATGATCTACGTGCTGCGTAGCGGCCTGGAGCATTCGCCACTGATGCTTGCGACCGGCCCGGTCTTTGCCGAGCTGATCGACGAGCCGCAGCTTGAGCCCGCGCAACCACCACCTCCCCCGCCGTCCTTTCAGCCCGTGCATGTGGACACGGTCCCCGCACCGGAAATAGCTATCGACTTCCCGGCCGAATCAGGCCAGGCGATTACTCTGCCCGCATCGACACCAACGACCCCGCCGGCGGGACGAACTGCAGTGGCCGAGATCATTCCGCCACGCATCGATCAGAATCGCTCCGAAATGATGCCTTCCTATCCGCCGACTTCGAAGCGCTTGGGCGAGCAGGGCCGTGTGCTGTTGCTGGTGCACGTGACGCGCAGCGGCAAGCCCGCGGAAGTGAGACTCTCGCACACCAGTGGGTTCGAACGACTCGATCAAGCTGCCATTGCGCACGTGCAGCGCGCGTGGCACTTCGTCCCGGCACGATCCGGGAGCGACACAGTTGATTCCTGGGGTGAGTTCGCGGTGACGTTTCGACTTATCCAGCAGTAATCGCTTGCGATCGTCAGTGAACTAGCGCCTGGAATTCGTCCTTGTCGAGATATCCGTCGTGATCGCGATCCGCTTGATCAAAGCGCTGGGCGACAGCCCAGTCCGCCTTGGCTTCGCCCGGTGAAACTCGCAGGTCCTTGTCGGTATCAAGATAGCCGAAACTCGTCACCGGTTTCATCGCCGTCCCAGGACTGTCTCCGAGCGTCACGCCTGCAACTCCTATCAGAATGACGGCCATGAGGATCTTGTTCATGACAGTGTCCTTCCCCTTCGCTGCTTGCCAGACACTAGCAGACATCGCACACCCGTCTGAAGTGCCGTAACGTCGCCGCCGCGCGACATTCGCACGCGTGAGTGCCCGGTTCCTGCAACCTTTGTGCAAAACATGGCAAACTCCCAGCCTTGCAGAGACAGGGAGTGCCCATGAACGCGTTGTCGCGCAGTTTACTGATCCGGCTGTTGCTGGGGAGCGTCGTCATCCTTCCCACCATGGCGAGCGCCGTGGATTTCGAGGTCGCTCCGTTTGTGGGCTTCCGGTTCGGCGGCAACTTCGAGGATTCGACTACCGGGCAAAGCGTGGACGCCAAGGAGTCTGTCGCCTATGGGCTTGCGTTCGATGTCGAGTATTCGCCCGATCGCATGGTCGAGGTGTACTACAGTCACCAGCCATCCGAATTCCAGGACACGAGCCCCAGCGTGGACCTGGATATTGAGTACTTCCAGGTCGGTGGGGTCGCCGAGTACACGCAGGACACCTACACCCCCTATTTGGTCGGCACCATCGGCGCTGCACGCTTCAGCCCCAGCGGCGACCTGGATTCCGAGACACGCTTTGCCGCCACGCTCGGCGGCGGGGTGAAATGGTTCGTCACCAAGAACATCGCACTCAAGTTTGAAGGACGCGGGTTCATCAGCATCTTCGATTCCAACACGGATATATTCTGCGTGAGCAGCGGTGGCGCGGTGTGCCGCTTTCGTGTGAGCGGCAGCGTCGTCTGGCAGTTGGAAGGGAGCGCCGGCGTGGTGATCAGATTCTGAAGGGCGGATTGACGGCCGTGTTGTGAGTTACGCGGTTCCGGATGGCTTGTTGTTCGACTGATCCTTGTCCTTATCGGGCTGCTGCGCGCCAGCCTTGTCGGACTTCATATCCGACTGCTCGGGGCTAACCACGGCCGGGTTGCGCTCCGGCTTGATCTTTGATTTCGCGATCAGCTCATTCGCCTCGGCCACGTCGATCCGCTGCACCGACCGAATCGGGATCCGGCTCGCGAACCCGTACCCCATCCCCGGTATAACGATCGCGTCCCGGCTCACGTCGCAGATCTGACCATCGTTGTCGCGGTCCCAGAAGCCGAGCTTGAACTCCGACTTCAGCGAGTATTCAGGCCGAAAAAGCTTTACGAGATATGGCGTCTTGCGGCTGGGCGCGTAGATGAGGAGCGTTTCGTTGTCCAGGACGGTCCAGCTGTCGATGGTCCGGGAAAAGATGCAGTCGCCTCCGTGTGGCTTGGACGCGGTGTTCGCCTGGTCCGATTCGGGTGACGTCGCCGCAGCAACTGCGTTGAGCGAGAAGAGCAGCGTCGCAAGAGCAGCAGTAATTCGTGCGTTCATCAGGAAACCTCCACCGGATTTGAAAACTTTTCCGGCGCACGGTTCCCGCCGCCGCTTGTCTCCTGACAAACGGCGCGCTGTTCAGCGACAGTTCACCATGAGTAGCGTACCCGGTACCGGACCACTGCCTCGCCGTCCTTGGCGATGCTGACGGGAAAGTGGATCGTACGGGCATCCTCTTTCTCGTAGGCCTGGCTGCTCGATTTGATCTGCCAATTGGTCCAGCGGTAGAGGTTTTCCTTCACGATCACATCGACTGCTTCCTTCTTGTGATTGCGCACCTTGACCTCGATTTCCTCCTCCATCCACTTGGCCGTGGTATTGACGCTGAAGTCCACTTGCCTGCGCTCACCCACCACATCGAATGCCGAGCCCAGTTTTACCAGCACTTTCTCGTCTTTCGGTGTGTGATCGATGACATCCTCGCCGATGAACTCCAGCGTCCCGTCCGCGTTGTCGGTCTGAGAGACACGGATGCGCCCGGCTGGAAGTGGGATGCCGAGGCCCACCTTTTCTTCGTTCTTGAATTCCAGGTACACGTCCACTTTGCGGTTTGACTGATTGCCGAAGTTGCGGTCCACCATCGGATCAGAGTACCAGTAACCGATCGGACCCTGACCGTAGTAGACCAGCGTCTTGCGCGCCGGCACGCGATGCGCAACCTCAAAGAGTTCGATCTGCTTGGTAGAGTTGTCCGGCAACGTAGTACGCCGCCCCAATGTGTAGAGATGGAATTCGAAAAACGCCTTCTCATCGAAGCCAGCCGCTTCGTCAGCAGCCATTGCGCTCATCACCTCGCGAGCGCGCTTTGCCATCGGTTGCGCCTGGGGCTCCGCGCGATGCACATCCCCGGCGATCAGCTTGAGCTTGGCGTCCGAATAGCCCGCCCCCGACTGGTTGAGAATGCTGACCCAGGCACCCACGTCGAGCAGTCCGGAATTGGCGTCGCTCCCTTCGCTGAAGGTGAGATTGTAATCAGCCCACCAGGTGATCCCCCCAGTCTGATAGGCAACGCGAGCACGATGCTCGCCGCCACGCTTGGCTGCGATGTTCCATTCAAGTGTAGGGCGCGTGATCAGCCCGCCTGGCAGTTCCGGAAAACGGATGTTGCTGTAGTCACGCATTGCGTAGATCTGTCCATCGGTGCCGCGCAGCACTAGTCCGTCGACAGCACTCAACAAGGTCCCAGACAACGTTGTGAGCTGGTTGCCGACCACCCGCTCAAGCGTCAGCGGCTTGTCGATGTATTTCATCAACAGCTTCTGCGTGCTCACGAGATCGAACTGGAAGTTCTGCTCGAGAACGCGCGTGTTGCTCGGGTCGGTCAGCGAGGTGAATTGCACGGTAGTGGGATCGATGAGAGCGGCGACGTCGACAAATCGCACGTCGCTGCGCCCGGTTGTCAACGTAACGGGGCGCTCATGCCGGACCACGGCATAGCCCGGTATTGCCCTGCCACCAGGCATCGGCATTCCCTGGACGGGACGGTAAAGCTCGGGCGGAATCGCGCCGGGCTGCGCGGAACTGTAGATCGTGATCGCGGTGTCTTCGCGCTCGGCCGCATTGCCTGCAGGCGTGCAGGCAAGTTGAGTTACGGCGAATGAGGAAGCAAGCAGCGCCGCGCGGGGTAGCGCGCTTCGAGCGGGATGGGACATCGAGAGGCTCCTGCGTTGGGAAACATTGACAGTGTAAACGTCAACGCCGGTCCAACGGGTTAGGAAGAAACTCTAACTCCTGTGCAGGCACTGGAATCGTCTGCAGAAGTGTGAGCAAATGCCGCCGCCTCGAGGGAGAAACGCATGAACCCGGAGTTCATCGAGAAAAACCAGATCATCGAGCGCTATCTGGCGGGAAAACTCCCTTTCAAGGGCCGCCAGGACTTCGAGCGTTACTGTAGGGAAAATCCCGATGTGCTCGAAGAAATCCAGTTGGCGGATCGCTTGCACGCTGGAATGAAGTTGCTCGAAGCGAGTGGCCGCGCACCTGGGTGGCAGGAGACGAAACCCGTCTGGTGGCAGCGCCGTGAGGCCCTCTACGCGTGCCTCGCGCTCGGAGCTTGTCTTGTCATCGCCTTGTGGGTACTCGGTGCCCAGTACGCGGATCGCGGCAAGCAGATTGCGGCGCTACAGGCAAAGCTCGAGGCCGGTCCGCTCCACGCGCCGGCCAAGACGCGCTCGATCACGATTAAGCCGGCTCGCAACGGCCCGTCTGGCGGCCCGTCGGTGAATTTGCAGCTGAAGGAGTTCCCCGAACTGATCGAGCTACACGTCGACCTGTCGTATACCCGGCAGAATGTTTTTCGCTTCACTATCGACAAGAGAAATCAGGCCCGCGCGGGGAGCATCTATAACGTGCTCCGCGATTCCAACGGCGAAGTGCGGTTCGCATTCAACACTTCAGCGTTGACTCCAGGTGACTACTCGGTCGCGATCGAGGGAGTCCCTGCGCGAGGCAACCGCGTGCCCGTGGGGTGGTTTACGGTGCGTATTGGCTAAATGTCGACTCACTGGTTCTGCCGCAGTGTGGCGATCGGCGGATGGTTCACTACCGATCGAGTCGCAAGCGTACCGCTGATTCCTACCAGCAATACGCCGAGCACAATGCCTACTGTCCACACCCAGAGATCCAGCGAATATTGCAGGTTGAACAGGCGCGTGGCGAGGAAGTAACCGGCGACGGTTGCACCAAGTGCGGCGAGCACTCCCGCCAGTAATCCCAGCGCCGTGAACTCCGCGGCGACTCCCAGGAGGACGGTCCGACGGCTCGCACCGAGCGTGCGCAGCATTGCGCTTTCGTAGCGGCGTTCATCCCGCGTGGCCTGGATCGCCGCCAGCAGCACGGTGATCCCCGCCGCGAGAGTGAACAAGAAGACGTATTGAACGGCGAGCGACGCCTTGTCGCCCACGTCGCGAATCTGCTTTAGCAGAGCATCGATATCGAATATCGAGATACTCGGAAACCGCCGTACGAGATCAACGAGCGAGCGCTTGTGCGCCGGGTCAAGATATACGCTGGTCATATACGTCCCAGCTGCGCCGTCGAGAAGGCCAGGCGGCAGAACGAGGAAGAAATTTGGCTGAAAGCTGTCCCATTGAACTTTGCGAATGCTCGCGATTGTCGTTTCCAGAGTCTCACCGGCGATGTCGAAAGTCAGACGATCGCCGAGCTTCACTCCGAGATCTTCCTGGTACTCAGTCGCAATCGAGACCAAAGGCTTACCCGCGTCGCGCTCGCTCCACCAGCGTCCCTCAACGATCTTGTTGTCTCGCTGTGGCTCCGCTGCCCAGGTCAGGTTCTGCTCGCGCTCCGCAAAACCCTGGCCGCGGTCGGTTTTGAACTTGAGTTCACTCGTAGCCTTGCCATTGATCTGTGTAAGGCGCGCGCGAATCATGGGGAACATGCGCGGACGTTCGGTACCGCGCGCGGCAAAGAAATCCTGCACGGCGGTGCGGTCATCAGGACGAATGTTGACCAGGAACTGATTGGGCGCAGTCGCGGGCAGACTTGCGCGCCAGTCCTCGAGCAGATCGTTGCGAACCACTGCGAGCAGCAACAACACCATCAGCCCGAGCCCAAACGCCACCACTTGCACGATACTCTCGCGGCCACGGCGCGCGATGTTCGCAAGGCCGTAGCGCCAGGCTACGCCGACTGCGCTGCGCAAGCCGTTCAAGCTGCGCACCAGCAACCAGCCCGCAAGAAGCAAGAGCGCAAGTGTTGCGGCCGTCCCCAGTGTGACCCAGAGCACGAGCTCCAAATCCTGGACCAGCCAGAACAGCATCGCGAGGATCGCGGCGACCGCCAGGCCAGAGGTCACGCCGTAGGCAAGTGGTGGTGGTTCGACGTTGTGTCGCAGAACACGGAGCGGCGGCACGACCCGTAGTTGCAGGAGTGGTGGAAGCGCAAAGCCAGTGAGAATGGCGACCGCCGTAACGAGGCCGAGATAGGCGGACTGGGGCGAGGGCGATGGCAACTCCCCGACCATGAGATCCTTCAGAAGCCAGGCGAGTACTTCTTGTCCAAGGTATCCGGCCAATGTTCCGATCACGGCGCAGATCAGCGCCAATGTGACCAGTTCGAGCACACTGATCGTCAGAATGAAACGCTGGCTGGCACCAAGACACTTCATCAGGGCAACACTGTCGACGTGTCGGTGCGCGTATCGGCGTGCTGCCATCGCGACGGCCACGGCGGCTAGCAGCACACTGACCAGTCCGGCGAGATTGAGAAACCGCCCGGCGCGATCCATCGAGGAACGGACCTGAGGGCTCGCCTCCGTAATATCGAGAAGCCGCTCGCCCGGCTTGCGTACGCCTTCGAGATACGCCTTGAACGTAGTGACCTGCGCACGCATTCCGGCAAACAGTGCCAGGTACGTCACCCGGCTTCCCGGTTGAACAAGCTGCGTGGCCGGAACATCCGCGAGGTTCATGAGAGCATTCGGGGCGAGCTCAGCGAATGTGGAGCCCTGATCGGGTCGGTAGTCCAGGACGCGAGCAACAAGCAGGCTCGTGGCCCCGATGCTGAGCCGGCTGCCAACGGCGGCATCCAATGTCGCAAGCAAGCGTGAATCAGCCCAGATTTCGCCGCGCGCCGGTATGTCACGCGTCGTGTACCCGCGTTCGAAAGGGCTGGTCTGCGACCCGCACGGCCCCTCGCAACGGGTAGTCCGCGTCGACCGCGCGAACCGAGGTCAGCTGACTCTTCTCACCATAGAAGATCACGCTCACCAGCGAGAGCGCGCTCGCGGTCCGCAACCCCTGTTTCCTCGCGACCGTTGCATATTCAGCGCTGATCGGCTGGCTGGACTGCAATCGCAGATCCGCTGCCAACACTTGCGCTGCCTGCACCGCAACTGCTTCGCTCACACGGTTGGTAAAGAAGCCGACCGCAGTCAGTGCCGCGACCGCCACGATCACCGCCAACAGCAGCACATTGAGCTCACCTGACTTCCAGTCGCGCGCCAGTGTTCGAAGTGCGAAGCGGAGAGCGCTCATGGCGTCAGACGATGCGGCCGCCGTCCAGGTGAATCAGTCGCTGGCAACGTGCAGCGATCGACTTGTCATGCGTCACGAGCACCAACGTCGTGCCAGACGCTGCGTTGAGATCGAAGAGCAGGTCGATGACGCGCTCACCGGTCGCGGTATCCAGATTTCCCGTTGGCTCATCCGCAAACAGCACCGCAGGTCGGGTAACGAAAGCACGTGCGATGGCGACGCGCTGCTGCTCTCCGCCGGAAAGTTGATTCGGGTAGTGGCCCTTACGCGTGCTGAGGCCCACTTTCTCCAAGACCTCGAGAGCAGCACTACGGGCATCTTTGCGCCCGGCGAGCTCGAGTGGGAGCATCACATTTTCGAGAGCTGTGAGCGACGGCACGAGATGAAACGCCTGAAACACGAAGCCGACGTGTTTCGCCCGTAGCGCCGCGCGCCCATCTTCATCGAGACGGGTGAGCTCAGCGCCGTTCAACCAGATCCGGCCACGACTGGGCTCATCGAGCCCGGCCAGCAGTGCCAGCAGTGTTGACTTGCCGGCGCCAGATGCTCCTACGACCGCGACTGATTCGCCCGCGATTATGCTCAGATTGATGCTGCTCAGGATGGTCAGTGGACCTTCCGGGCTGCTAACCTGCTTGTCGACTTCTTCGGCTCTGAGAACGGACTCTTTGCTCATGCTTCGGGGCTTGCGATTCGGGCTGATTCTTGCCGCGCTGAACCTCGCCGCAAGTTACGCCACACCAACACCGAATATCCTGGTATTCGGCGACAGTATCAGCGCCGCGTACGGCATGCGCGTCGAGGAAGGCTGGGTATCTCTGCTACAGAAGAAACTGACGACCCAAGGGTACGGATACCATGTCGTGAATGCCAGTGTGAGTGGAGAGACAACTGATGGGGGGCGGGCCCGCCTCGCGCGCGCGCTCGCTATTCAACGTCCGGGAATCGTGATTCTCGAACTCGGCGCCAACGACGGGTTACGTGGTCTGCCCCTGGATGAGGTTAGGGCGAATCTGGTCGCAATGATCGACGCCGCCCAGAAGGGCGGCTCACGTGTGCTGCTTCTGGGGATGCGCATTCCACCCAACTACGGCGCGACCTACTCGGAAAGGTTTCATGCGATCTATGGCGAACTGGCGGACAAGTACCATGTGCCCTTTGTGCCTTTCCTTCTCGACAAGGTTGCCCTCGATCCCGACATGATTCAGCAAGACGGCCTGCATCCAAACGCACAGGCGCAGCCACAGCTCCTGGAGGCGATCTGGCCGGCCCTGCGACCGATGCTCCTGCATTCGTAGCGTTGCCGCCGGCTCGAGGCCGGTGCTATAAGCCACGAGGCGCTTCCCTGGCAGTTGCCGCATAACAATCTCTTCCGGAGCGCGGCGTGGAAAAGATCTGGCTGAATAGTTATCCGCCCGGCGTTCCTGCGGAAATCGATCCGCAAGAATACAGGTCGCTGAGAGAGCTCTTCGAGCGGAGCTTCGAGAAGTATCGCGCGCAGCCCGCGTACATCAATATGGGCACCGCCTTGAGCTACGGTGACCTCGACCGGTTGAGCGCTCAATTCGGTGCCTGGCTGCAGCAACGTGCCGGCCTCAGGAAGGGCGACCGGCTCGCGCTGATGATGCCCAATCTGCTTCAGTACCCGGTCGCAATCGCCGGCGCGTTACGCGCTGGGTTGACGGTTGTGAACACCAATCCCCTGTACACGGCGCGGGAACTTCAGCATCAGCTCAAGGACTCCGGCGCGACCGCAATCCTGATACTCGAAAACTTCGCGAGCGTACTGCAAGAGGTGCTTGCGGATACTGATGTGAGGCACGTGATTGTCACGGGTGTGGGCGACTTGCTCAATGCGCCGAAATCGCTACTGGTCAATTTCGTGGTGCGCCATGTGCGCAAGCAGGTGCCGAAGTACACAATTCCAGGCGCCGTAAAGCTGAAGGACGTATTACGTGAGGCGCGTGGATTGAGCCTCGCACCGATCGACGTTGATCACGAGGACATCGCCTTTCTTCAATACACCGGTGGCACCACCGGCATCTCGAAGGGCGCGATCCTCACGCACCGAAACATGATCGCCAATGTGCTGCAGTCGCACGCCTGGCTGTCGACCGGAACGCCCAAAGACAATAACGTCGTGATCACCGCATTGCCGCTGTATCACATCTTTTCACTGACAGCGAACTGCCTGGTGTTCACGCAGACTGGCGCCAGGAATATCTTGATTACCAACCCTCGCGACTTTCCCGCCTTCGTCGCCGAGCTGAAGAAGCACCCGTTTACCTATATCAGCGGCGTGAACACGTTATTCAACGCACTACTGAACACGTCGGGTTTTGACGAGGTCGACTTCAGCTCGCTGAGAGTGACCCTCGGCGGAGGCATGGCGGTGCAGAAGGCGGTTGCAGAACGCTGGAGAAAAGTCACCGGGCACGTACTGACGCAGGCCTGGGGCCTGACCGAGACATCACCAGCAGCTTGCATCAATCCGTTTTCGATTCAGGAATTCAACGGCTCGATCGGGCTTCCAATTTCCTCCACCGAGGTGTCGATACGCGATGATGACGGTGGTGAGCTCGCGATCAATGCAGTCGGCGAAATCTGCGTCCGCGGGCCACAGGTGATGCGTGGCTACTGGAATCGACCCGATGAGACGGCCAAGGTAATGCTGCCCGACGGCTGGCTGCGTACCGGGGACGTCGGCCGCATGGACGAGAAGGGCTTTGTGTACATCGAGGATCGCAAGAAGGACATGATTCTTGTGTCAGGCTTCAACGTGTACCCCAACGAAGTGGAGAGCGTTGTCGTCACACACCCCGGTGTGCTGGAAGCGGCCGCGGTAGCCCAGCCCGACTCGCGTGCGGGCGAGGTCGTGGCACTATTCGTCGTAAAGCGGGATCCCAACCTTACTGCCGAAGTCCTCGTGGAGCATTGCCGCACGTCGCTCACGGGATACAAGGTGCCTCGCCACATCTACTTCAGGAGCGAACTCCCGAAGACCAATGTTGGAAAGATCATGCGTCGCTCGCTTCGGGATGAGCTGCTCAGTTTGAGGAACAGCAGTCACTAACTTCGGTTAAGTGTCGGACCGCGTGTTGGAGTGTCCGGAACCAGATGCAAGAAGAGATTTACCCCAAGAGTCACGCGCCGCGCGTTTCTCATTTTGACATCGCGAGGAGGTCGATTTAGTTGATCTGAAATCATGCGCAGCAGCGCGTCGCCCCTCACTGCAAACTCGTGTCGAAGATATGGAACCAGAGCGGCACTAACTCGCTTTCGCGAGACCCCGTTCTCATACCACTTGTCATCTGGATGCTCAAGATTGTGCAGAAGTACGCGCAGGTAGCTTTCCGCTTTCTTGCCAATCTCCTCTACGACTTGGGGATGATATTGTCTCCAAGCAATCGTTCGACGCTTCACTCGAATCAGCCCCGCCTGGGTTATTGAGAGCGCACTTGCGTCCGACAGTACTTGCAGAACCGCTTTAACCGGGATATCGCCAGCGTATTTTCGCACTAGTGCCTCGAACGACGACCGTGACCCCTTTAATGGAAGAGCCAATGGTTGACCACGCTTTCCTTTGAATGCGGTGTCGGAATACCACCCGTCCAAAACTCGCGCAGCTCGGTGCCTGTGCCACGCACGTTGTGTCATACGACGTTTCGTTGGTGCCAACAGACGTGCCACCTCAGGCCGTGTCAGGCCTGTTACGACCGCCACGCGGGAGCGATTTACACGACCATTCGCTAGTCGATTTGCCTCCGCGGCCGCATGCACATACGAAATCTTACACAGCGTCGTAAATTCACCAGCTCCCACGCCCAAGCGCAAAAATAGAGTCGCAAGGGGATCCAGAATTCGTCGGCATGCGACTTCTTGGCGGCCGGGCGATCTAGCGGTCACCGTGCCCTCTATCGCGCACAGTTTCATTCACTACGTATATGCCCATGCCTAGACGGTTTGGCTTTCGTCTTTGACGTTGAGGCATCTGGTGTCTGGCTAGCCAGTCGTCAATCGCCTCCAACAGTAGAGCTGCTTGCTCGCGCGCGAAGGCGTTGAAATCGCGGGCTAGCTTTGGATGAACGTCATAGCTATGGGCTAACCGCTGGAAGAGCCCATGGCCTCTACGCTTACCGTAGAGGACATTAAATTCGTGAGCACGCAGAAAATCACTAGTCATGGTCGCAAGGAAACCAAGATCAAACTCCTTGCCAGATCTAGTGGGCACGAAGCGCTCAAGAAGCTGAACGCGCTTGCGGCGCGTGACTCGCACGATCTTGGATCGTGACCAATCACTCAGGACCTCTCGTGGCGATAGCGTTGGTTCAGTCTCGCGAACCAAGGACGCAAAACTGGGCGCCTTTCCGGAAGTCTTGAGAAGTGCAGGACGCCCAGCATCCTGATATCGAGGCTGTGTGACCCACCGAGTGATGATGTCTGGATAGCGCGGGTCGCGAGCGACGACCTTGAGTACTCTCTTGCGGCCGGAACGCCGAGTCGACGCGCAATGACGCGCACAAATCGCAGTGAGTTCGGCGTGTGAAACGCCGACCGCGGACAGAATACGAACTAGCGGAGCGATCATCCTGTCCGCCGATGCCAAGACCAGATCGCGGGTACGATCATCTTTTTGAGTCATTTTCTTGTTACCAGCGGCCATTGGACGAGTCAGCAGAGGTGGCCAATTACCATTACACGCGAAGGGAGGCACGCTGCATTTCGCGTCAATTGATAGAGATTTGTCGTCGATTGAGTAAGGACCCCGAGACGACGTCCAACAGGAAGTATGGAAAACGCAGGCTAGCTCTGCAAACGTGCAGAAAGCCCGAGCGACCTACGGGGGTCAGGAAACCTGGTTGGAATCTCAGCGCTGGTTCAGCGTCGAGCAGATACCTGTACGCGGCTGTCAGCGCGCATCGCCACCGATAATGGACTTCGTGTCACCACCAACGATGCTCTTGGTGTCACCGCCAACGATGCTCTTGGTATCACCGACCGAGACGATGCTCTTGGTGTCACCGCCAACGATGCTCTTGGTGTCACCGCCAACGATGCTCTTGGTGTCACCGCCAACGATGCTCTTGGTGTCACCGCCAACGATGCTCTTGGTGTCACCGCCAACGATGCTCTTGGTGTCACCGCCAACGATGCTCTTGGTGTCACCGCCAACGATGCTCTTGGTATCACCGCCAACGATGCTCTTGGTGTCACCGCCAACGATGCTCTTGGTGTCACCGCCAACGATGCTCTTGGTGTCACCGCCAACGATGCTCTTGGTGTCACCGCCAACGATGCTCTTGGTGTCACCACCGATAATTGAATTCGTATCGCCACCAATGATGCTGTTGGTGTCGCCGCCAACAATGGAATTAGTATCCCCACCGATGATGCTACGAGAGCTCAGAACCCTCGCAGAGGAAGCCAGCAATGCACCGCCTGAATTTGGTCGGATGCCTGCGAGCTCGACGGTCCCTCCCGCAACGAATGAAGAGGCATCGACCGTACTTAACACCGCCGTATAGTCCACCGTAAGGGAGCCGATGACTAACTGGCCGATAGCGCTGTTTAGCGAAGCAATGTCTCCCTTCACATACGTCTGGGTCGCGCCATCGGTATATCGAACCGCTAGTGCAACAACCTTGCCGGCCCGAGCTGGCGCATTTTTGGTCCTTGCACCGCCGATGGCCACGTAGTCTCCAATATGCACAAACTTTAATAGTTTCGTGCCCTTCGTGACCGAGCGCCCCGCGATGCTGAGTTTTGTGTTTTGGTCTACGACAAAGGCCTGACCAAGAACTACGATCAATGCCTTGTGAAGATTGATGCTCTCGACAGTGCCAATCGCAGCCAGATCGCTTCCGATGATCGAATTAAGGTCACCACCGACTATCGAACGTGTATCACTGCCTATGATGGAATTGGTGTCACCACCGATAATGGATGCCCACGAAGGTGCCACCATGGCGCAAGCGGCTACGCAGACAAGAGCACGTCGGCGGATTACCGGCGTGCTAAGAAATCTCGAAATCTTCAACATCGGATTCCCCTTCCAGGCTCTTCTCAAGCGCTTCGTCTTCTGACGCATTGCGTATGTAGATATACAGCCCAACGCCTGCGTCTACTCTTTCTTCCCCTGCGCGCGGTCGTGGCCGCGCTGATACCCAATCATCCACCTCAACTAGAAACTGCTGCCCTCTATCCCGCACAAACAAGTCGAAGTCGGCGAGATCACTTGCACTCATGCCCTCATCTGCGACCACCCGTCGCTCGAATCGCCCTCTCCCCGGCCCCACCTTCCGTAGGTTCACCTCGAGCGTGTCTACGAAGTCGCGTGCTGTGAGACCAAAATGCCGAACACTCTCTGCGGCAAGTTTTTCGGGTACGTATGCTCGGTTCAAAACGCGGATCAAACCGCTATCCTTTTCAAGCCTCGCTGCACCAACTCTCAGGAGTTCATCGAGCATTGCCCTAGCAGGCATGTCGCCACTGTATCGACGTACTAACTCCGTAAAGCTCGGTTTGCGAGGCGCATCGTCAAACTTGAGATCGAGCGGGACACCGTACGGTCCGGTGAATTCGCTATCGGTGTACCACCCCTGCAGCACGCGACCGACACGATTTAGTTCCCCGTCTTGTGGAACCCGCCTGACCGACCCTCCCTCTTTCGCGAGCCTTGCCACTTCCTTCCGTGACAGGCCCGTCATGATTGCTATGCGCGACAGCGAGATTTTTCTTTTGGGTAAAGTGAAATCCCGTCCCGCCACATTCACAAACACTTCGCGCGTAACCTCTGCGAATTCCAAATAAGAGATCCCATTTCGCAGCAGGATCCGCACCAGCGGCGTCAACAAATGGCGGTAAGCCGCTAATAACGCTTGCTTTACATTGTACGGACCCGACATGACTTATTCCACACGGAGTGTGAGCCGTGTCACGTTGGATACTACGGTAATTGAGACCTACGTCCCAAAAATCCTGCGAGGAGGGCTTGACATCTCGTCAATAATATGTCGACGCGTTGCGGTCCTTGCCTTCAACCCTGCGCAGACGATCAATACAGCCTGCTTTTTTGATTTCTACTTCAATGGGTTGCAAAACCCGGTGACGGGCTAGATCGTGCGCCGCCTGGATCCAAAACGGGTGCACGGAGCGGGCACCAATGGCTTCTGCCTCGTCAGTTTCTGCGATTTTCTACGATGCAAACGCATTCGGTTTTCAGGGTAGTCCCTACAGAGAGCGACGCAGAGTGCCTGGGCTTGATCAGCGCTGCATGGTTGCGCGACGCGGACGTGCCCACATTGAATCTATCGATACGAGCCGAGATCACGCGCTTCGCACGGGGACGAAGTCAGTCAGGGCATGACGCGAGCTCGCTGCCCAACGCACCGCGGTCGCTTGCGACATGCCCACAAGCGCATTGGTGTGATCTCCGGACGGGACGTGTGAGGTGCCACCGACTCGACTGGTCAAGCTTGCGCTTCGTGTAGTTTTTCCACTCTGGCCTCGGACTCGGGCGTGCGCGATACTCGATCGCAATCGCGCAATTGATTGCGCTATTTCCCCTGCGAGCAGCTCAGCCGGAGGCGCTGACACATGGCACATGCAACCACTGATTCAATCTTTGATGATCTGAGAACTGTCGTGCAAGACGCGGAGGACCTCCTGAAGGCCACCGCTGGCATCGCCGGCGAGAAGGTCGCAGCGGCTCGCGAGCGAGCCGAAGCGTCCGTTCGCGGCGCGAGAGAGCGACTTTCATCGGCGCAGGAAGACGTGATGGCGCACACTCGCGAAGCAGCCGAGCAAGCCGATGAGTATGTTCGCAAGAATCCGTGGCAGGCGGTTGGCATTGCCGCACTTGCCGGGCTCGTCGTGGGATTGATCGCCAGTCGCCGATAGACAAGCACGCGATGTCAGAAGAGGGCACTTCGACGCCGAGCGCGCCCGCAATTGGACTGTTCCGGTCCTTGAGCAAGTTGCTCGCGACGCTATTCACCGTGGCGCAGACGCGGCTCGAGCTCCTCACCACCGAAGTACAAGAAGAGATTCAACGCGCCACGGCGCTGTTGATCTGGGGCTCCATTGCGCTGCTCTCAGCGGGCATCGGAATCTTCTTCGTAGGTATCACGATCATCCTGGCGTTTTGGGACACGCACCGCCTGCCGGCGGCGTTCGCCGTGACGGGCGTGGTACTGGGCATTTGCGTGATTTCGCTCGTGATCTTGTCGGTCAAGATCCGAGGACGAGTTCGCTTACTGAACGCTACGCGTACTGAGCTCTCGAAGGATCGCGAACAGCTATCGGCGCGGCTATGAGCAATCACGCTTCAGCAATAAGACAACGTCGCCAGCAATTACAGCTCAAGTGCGCCGCACAGCGCTCCCAGCTTCTGGAAATCGGGGACGACCTGCAGGAGCGCCTGCGCAATACCGACAGAGCAATCGAGATCGCGAAGCGCCTGACTGCCGCTCCGCTGTTGATTGCGGCGGGACTTGGTCTGCTCGCGATTCTTGGACCGACCGGCCTGGTACGCTGGTCAAGCCGTGCCGTGCTGTTGATCTCCGGCGTGCGCCGCTTTACCCGTTGGGCCAGCTGATACCGCAGGCGTTGGTAGACCTTCCGCAATCAGCTCTGAAGCGAGAAGGTCACGGCAAATGTACCCCACGACCCAGTAGCTGCACCGCCGCTGCTAGCCGGAATGAACCGCCACGACCGCTTGGCTTCCCGGATTGCCAGGATGCTCGTCGGGTTCGGGCCGATACAGATGATTTAGAAACTCATCCTCAGGAAGAGTTCGCCGCCGGAGTCCGTGAGCTTGAAGTGGCCGGAGTCGTCGGGATCGAAAGAATCTACTTTGCGTTCGAGCAAGAAATACCCAAGACCGGCGCTGAGGTTGTGCGTAAAGCGATAGAGAGCGGTAATTCTTGCGTCCAGGATTTCGCCTTCAAAATCGTTGACGTTTGCTTGCAGATAGTCAACGAACGCGCTCATGAAGATGCGGTTCGTGAAACCGAATTCTGCGCCCAGGCCCACCGCGGGAAGAGGAGCAACTTCGTGTTGCTCCTCTCGCAGATTGCGCGCGCGAACCCGGCCTTCGGCGACAAATTCCGTCAGATGTATCCCGAAGCTGCCGTAAAGTTCGAAGCGCGGTTTGCGCAGAAAGCGGTACGCGTAGGTAGCAGTGAACTCGTGCAGGTCCAGTGACGTTTCGACCTCATCTCCAGGCTCGAACGTGTCGTTGCCGAACTGGATCTCCCGCGTGATCGTTGTCGTGGCACTGCGATCAAGCCTGAAATAGTTGAAGCGCACGAAGTGTCTCTCGCGAATGCGCACTTCGGCCTCGATGTCGGCAAACTCACCTCGATCCGCCAGTCCCAGATCGTCTTCCGCACTCACCGGTGTGCCGGTCGTACCGTCATCCGCATCGAGGCGCAATTCCGTATCCGCCGTCGCTGACAACAGGCCTGCAGTCAAACGAAAGTGATCGTTGAACGGCGAGTCGAGGGCTTCCTGCGCCCCACTCGTGCCGGCCATGAGCAAGAAGCCGAGTGTCCCAATCGGTATGACTGCGCGAATTCCGGTCATGCGGGTCTCCACTTCCACTGCCTCGCTGCTCGCCGGCCAATCTCATGACAAGGCGCCCCTGGCGCCGAATGCGATGATGGCCACTGCGCTGATGAAATTTAGCACGCGGATTGCGCGCCGATCCGTGACCCATTTGCCGAGGGAGGCCCCCAACAGGGCGAACATCATCTGAACCAGCAGGCTGCCCATGAAGACACAGAGCGACAAGAACACAGCGGCACGGCTGTCTCCACCGAGCGACAGTTGTCCGGCGAAGCCAAGAAAGATTGCGAGCGTCAGCGGGTTCGCGAGCGTCAATGTCAGCGTCACCCAGAATCCCGCTCGATTCCTGTCCGCATCTCTTTGAGTCTTCTCAGACGTCTGTGCCGGGTGCGCCGCTCTCGCGGCGAGCCAAAGGCCCACGCCAATCAGTGCCGCTCCGCTTGAAACGTGAAGCGCTCGCTCATGGCCGCTGAGCGCCGCGATGACGCGCGCTCCTATGATGAAGGCGAGGACGCAGTAGAGCAGATCCGCTGTGGCAGCGCCGAGGCCGCTGCGCACCGCGACGCTCATACCGTGGTTGAGCCCGTTGTGGATGATCAGCAATGCGATCGGTCCAATCGCGATCGCGAGTGAGATGCCAAACAGAAAAGCATGGAGTGCGTTCATGGTCCACCCAAAAAAAAATGCCCCGGTTTTGGCCGGGGCATTCCGTGATTCGGACTTAGGTGCCGAGCGTCAGGAGTTCGGCTTCATCCCCAGGGTATTCATCACTTCTGCCCCTTTCTGCTTGGCCGCCTGGGCACTGCCCACCGCTTCCTCCATGTTGTCGTTAGCGAAAGCGCCGAGTGCCTTTTGCCAGGTCTGCGTCATGTC
Organism: uncultured Gammaproteobacteria bacterium; assembly: GCA_963724625.1. Classification (GTDB taxonomy): domain Bacteria; phylum Pseudomonadota; class Gammaproteobacteria; order Steroidobacterales; family Steroidobacteraceae; genus DATBVX01. Next base: position 313,392 of record CAVRVO010000004.1, read on the forward strand.
AGTGGCGGCGGCTCGCGTTGCTTCGAAACTCGTGGTGTTCATCCCCGACGGAAACTTCTTGGTTCGCACCAGCGACTCGACGCGCGCATTTACCGCTTCGACCATTTCCGGCACATCGGTACTCAGCGCATTCCAGCTGTCCGTCAATTGGGTCGCGTGGGCGGCTTGCTCCGCTTTCCTGGTGGAAATCGTTTCTTGCAGCGCCCCAACCCGAGTCATCAACACCGGTGACGCCGCAATCACGGCTTTATAGTCCTGGCGGTTGAAGTCTGCCTTGAGCGCGGCCAGCGATTCGTCGAGTGCGCTGAGATCATCAGGCACGAGTTTCGCGGCATCGCTCCTGAGCGCTGAAATCGCCGATTCCGCATCCGTTACCGCTTGCTGGGCCGGTTCCTTCTGCCCGCCACATGCACTGAGCGCCGCGGCCAACACCAGGGGTGCGATCCAAGAGCGCCAGGAACCGAGGCGAATCATGCGCATGCACTCCTACAGCCCGAAATGGGCGGCGGAGAATACCATCGGCGATTGGCCGCCGCGAGTCCTGGTGGCGACCCGGCTATTCGACGGTTACGGACTTGGCGAGATTGCGAGGCTGATCGATATCGGTGCCCTTGAGCACGGCAACGTGATAAGCGAGCAGCTGCAGAGGAACCGTGTAAACGATCGGTGCAATCAGCCGGTCGGTGTGTGGCATGTCAATCACCGTCGTTCCCGGCTCTGATTTGAGGCCGGTCTCGCGATCGGCGAACACATAGAGTTGTCCACCACGCGCGCGCACGACCTGCATGTTGGCTTTCAGCTTGTCGAGCAGATCGTTGTTCGGCGCGACGACCACAACCGGCATTTCCTCATCGATGAGCGCCAGCGGACCGTGTTTGAGCTCGCCTGCCGCATAGGCCTCGGCGTGGATGTAGGAAATCTCCTTGAGCTTGAGCGCGCCTTCCATTGCAATTGGCCACATTGGCCCGCGGCCGAGAAACAGGGTGTGATTCTTCTCGGCGAACTCCTCCGCCAGGAGTCGCAACTTGCCGTCCATCTCGAGCACTTGCTCCACGGCGACCGCTGCGTGAACCAGATGTCCGACGAACTCCGCCTCGCGCTGTGGCGTCAGGCCTCGCTGTCGCCCCAGCATCAATGCGATCAGCAACAGCGACAGTAATTGAGTGGTAAACGCCTTGGTGCTCGCGACTCCGATTTCCGGCCCTGCCTGCGTCATCATGACGAGATCGGACTCGCGCACCATCGAGCTGTGCGGGCTGTTACAGACCGTGAGCGAACCGAGATACCCGGCGCGCTTGGCCATGCGCAGCGCCTCGAGCGTGTCGGCAGTCTCGCCAGATTGGGAGAGCGTGACGAAGAGCGTCCCGGCCGGCACCACGACCTGCCGGTACCGATACTCACTTGCGATCTCCACCTGGCATGGAATGCCCGCCAGTGACTCGATCCAGTACTTGGCCACGCATCCGGCGTGATAGCTCGTACCACAGGCGACGATGTGTATCTGTTGCACCCGGGGCAGTAGTTCCCCGGCCGCCGGGCCGAGCGATTCTGCGAGCACCCGTCGGTCCACGACCCGCCCATAAAGTGTGTCGGCGAGCGCCGCTGGCTGCTCGAAGATCTCCTTCTGCATGTAGTGGCGATAGGGCCCCTTTTCAGTGGCTTCTGGACTCCACCGTGTCTCATGCACCGGACGTGTGACGGTGGAGCCATCGGGCCGAAACACACGCACCTTGTCGCGAGTGATTTCGGCAAGATCACCTTGCTCCAGATAGATGAAGCGCTGCGTCACGGGCAGGAGCGCCGGCACGCCGCTCGCGATGAAGTTCTCGCCGATCCCAAGTCCGATCACCAGCGGACTCGCGATGCGTGCAACAACGATGCGATCGGGATCGCGCGCGTCAAATACCAGCAGTGCATACGCGCCTGTGAACCGCTGCACTGACAGGCGTACCGCTTCGGGGAGATCGTGACCCTGCTTGAGCTGATCATGCACCAGGTGAGCGATGACTTCGGTATCCGTCTCGGACGCGAAGCGATAACCCTTTGCTACCAGCTCGGCCTTCAGCGGCTCGTAGTTCTCAATGATGCCATTGTGAATCACGGCGACCCGGTCGCCAGAGATGTGTGGATGCGCATTGGCCTCGGTCACCCCGCCATGTGTCGCCCAACGCGTATGCGCAAAGCCCAGCTTGCCGGTCAGTGGATGCGCCGCGAGTCGTTCCTCGAGCTGCGCAACCTTGCCCACCGCCTTTTGGCATTCAAGTTTGCCTTTGCCATTCAGGACCGCGATGCCGGCCGAATCGTAGCCGCGATATTCGAGGCGCTTCAGACCCTCGATGAGGATCGGGACAATGTTGCGCTCAGCGACAGCTCCGACGATTCCACACATTCTTTAGGTATCTCGAGGGTGATCGGGATTGCGGCCCGGTGATCAAGAGTTAAGGAGTCTGCTACAGCTGTGCGCGGTGTGCATTGATTGACACGACAGCGTGTGAATCAAGTCTCAGGCTTCTTTTTGACTGGTGCCTTCCAGCCCTCGATCGTCACCTGTCGGCCGCGCTCCAGCGTCAGCTTGTCGGCAGGTGCCGGCTTCGTAATGACAGAACCAGCGCCAATCGTCGCCTTGCTTCCGATCTGTATCGGCGCGACTAACATCGTGCCCGAACCGATGAAGGCGCCGTCGCCAATGTCGGTGCGCCACTTGTTGGCGCCGTCGTAATTGCAGGTGATCGTTCCAGCGCCTACGTTGACTTTGGCGCCGACGACGGCATCACCAAGATAGGTTAGATGGTTCGCCTTACTGCCGGCACCGATCTCGCTCTTCTTCACCTCGACAAAGTTTCCGATGTGCACGTCGCGATGCAGGACCGTGCCTGGACGCAGGCGGGCAAACGGACCGACCTGGCAGCCCGTGCCGATCACAGCTCGATCCATCACGCAATTCGGAAACAGCTCGGTATCGGCCCCGATCTCGCAATCGCGCAGATAGCAGTTGGGCCCGATTCGAACGCGGTCACCCAGCTTGACGTCGCCAACCAGGACGACGTTCACATCGATATAGACGTCGCGCCCGACGCTCACAGTGCCACGCACGTCGAGGCGTGCGGGGTCGGCCAATGTCACGCCCGCCAGCATCAACTCATTGGCCTTGCGGCGCCGATGCGCTGCTTCAACCTCGGCGAGCTGAACCTTGTCGTTGATACCCAGTACCTCGGTCACGTCGCGGGCTACGACACCGTTGATCCTGAATCCGTCCTTCACTGCCGCGACGACGACATCGGTAAGGTAGTACTCGGACTGCGCGTTGTCATTACGGAGCGACCCGAGCCAGCGACGCAAGTGCCGTGCTTGTGCAGCCAGTAGACCGGTGTTGACCTCACGTATGCCGCGTTCTTTGGCAGTGGCGTCTTTTTCCTCCACGATCCGCACCACATTGCCGGCGGCATCACGCAAGACCCGGCCATAGCCCGCCGGGTCGTCGAGGATGACGCTGAGTACGGCAATCGAGCGCTCACCCGCCTGCGCGACGAGTTGCGTCAAGGTCTCACTCCTGACCAGCGGCACATCGCCATAAAGCACCAGCACCGTTTCGTCGTCCGCGATCGACGGCATTGCCTGCATTAATGCGTGGCCCGTGCCGAGTTGCTCGGCCTGGAGTGCCCACTGCACGGACGCGTCGCCCAATGCCTGCCGGACCTGCTCGCCACCGTGGCCATACACGACGTGAATCGAGTCGGGGGCGAGTGCCCCTGCACAGTTGATCACATGCGACAGGAGCGGTCGGCCGGCCAGCGGTTGGAGAGCTTTCGGCAGATCGGAATTCATCCGCTTGCCCTGCCCGCCGGCCAGGATGACGACACTGAGTTTCAACGGCGTGCTCATTGAGTACATTCAGGAACTGAAGCTGAAGTGATCTGGCACGGGAGGGGCTCGCATGAGTCCCTCCCGTGATGCGTCGGGATACGAGACGCCTACTTTCTGAGCTTCCTGAGGCGCTCGATCGCTTTCAACTGTGCCGCCGCACGAGCCAGCTCGGCTTGCGCTTCGGCAATCTCGATCTGATCCACCTTGTCCTTGAGTGCGTCTTCGGCGCGGTGCTTCGCCGCGAGGGCAGCCGCCTCGTCGATATCCCTGGCTCGCAGCGCCGTGTCGGCCAGCACGGTCACCAGGTGCGGCTGCACTTCGATGGCGCCACCGCCGACGTAGAAATGCTGCTCCTCGCCATCCGGCGTCTGAACGCGCACCTCACCCGGCTTCAACGTCGTCAGCAGCGGCGCGTGCCGCGGCGCGATGCCGATCTCGCCCTGCGAGGCCGGCGCAAACACCATCGTCGCGGCACCGGAGAAGATCTCTCCTTCCGCACTGACGATGTCGACGTGAATGGTGTTGGCCATGGACTTACTGCAGCTTCTTGGCCTGCTCGACCGCTTCCTCGATCGTGCCCACCATGTAGAACGCCTGCTCAGGCAACGCATCGAACTCGCCGGCCAGGATCCCTTTGAAGCCGCGAATCGTGTCCTTGAGCGACACGTACTTGCCCTTCTGACCAGTGAACACTTCTGCAACGTGGAAGGGCTGCGACAGGAAGCGCTGGATCTTGCGCGCGCGGCCGACGGTAAGCTTGTCGTCTTCCGACAGCTCATCCATGCCGAGAATCGCGATGATGTCCTGCAGTTCCTTGTATCGCTGCAGCACCGCCTGCACTCCGCGCGCAGTGTTGTAATGTTCTTCACCCACGACCAGCGGATCGAGCTGACGGCTGGTGGAATCGAGCGGGTCGACCGCCGGATAAATGCCAAGCGCTGCGATCTGACGCGATAGCACGACCGTGGCATCGAGGTGCGCGAACGTCGTCGCCGGCGAAGGATCCGTGAGGTCGTCTGCAGGCACGTAGACGGCCTGAATGGAGGTGATGGAGCCGGTTTTCGTCGAGGTGATGCGCTCCTGCAAAAGACCCATTTCTTCGGCCAGGGTCGGCTGGTAACCCACCGCAGAAGGCATGCGCCCGAGCAATGCCGACACTTCTGTGCCCGCGAGCGTGTACCGGTAGATGTTGTCGATGAAGAGCAGCACGTCCCGGCCCTTGCCGCCTGCTACCTTCTCATCGCGGAAATACTCCGCCATCGTCAGCCCCGTGAGCGCCACACGCAGGCGATTACCGGGCGGCTCGTTCATCTGGCCGAAGACCATCGCGACCTTGTCGACTACGCCCGATTCAGTCATTTCGTTGTAGAAATCGTTGCCTTCGCGCGTGCGTTCCCCGACGCCCGCGAAGACCGACAGTCCCGAGTGGGCTTTGGCAATGTTGTTGATGAACTCCAGCATCGTGACGGTCTTGCCTACGCCTGCTCCACCAAACAAACCAATCTTGCCGCCCTTGGCGAACGGGATCAGCAGATCGATGACCTTCATTCCCGTTTCCAGCAGATCCTGACTGCCCGCCTGCTCTTCATAGCTCGGCGCGGGACGGTGAATCGGCCAGTGCTCCTGCGATTTGATTGGGCCCGCCTCGTCCACCGGGTGCCCGAGAACGTCCATGATCCGCCCCAGCGTGCCGCTTCCCACCGGCACCGATATTGGAGCACCTGTGTTCTTGACTGCCATGCCCCGCTTGAGTCCCTCGGAGGCTCCCATCGCGATCGTGCGGACCACGCCGTCACCGAGCTGCTGCTGCACCTCGAGCGTCAGGTCGACGTCGTCGAGCTTGAGCGCTTGATAGATCTTGGGGATCTGGTCGCGTGGAAACTCCACGTCAATGACCGCGCCGATGACTTGAACGATCTTGCCACTGCTCATTCGATGTTCCTCGTTCCTCAAACTGCCGCCGCGCCGCCCACGATTTCCGACAATTCCTTGGTGATCGCGGCCTGGCGCGCCTTGTTATAGATGAGTTGAAGCTCTTCGATCAGGCTGTCTGCGTTGTCGGATGCGCTCTTCATGGCAACCATGCGCGCCGACATCTCGCAAGCCACGTTCTCGACGGCGCCCTGGTACACCTGTGACTCGATGTAGCGCATCAGCACATCCGGAAGAATCTCCGCCGCACCTGGTTCGTAGATGTAGTCCCAGTGTTCTTGCAGCTGATCCTTGTCCATGGTCACCACGGGCAGAAGCTGGGTCATCGCAGGCTTCTGGCTCATCGTGCTTACGAAGGTGTTGTGCAGCAGGAACAGTCGGTCGATCTTGCCTTCACTGTATGCGTCCAGCATCACCTTGACCGTGCCGATGAGATCCTTGATATGCGGGCGATCGCCAAGCTGGACGGCCTGCGCGAGCACCGGCAAACCAATACGACGGAAGAACTGCAACGCCTTGGAGCCGATGAGGCACAACGAGATCGTCGCGCCTTTTTGTTGCCAGTCGCGCGCCGCTGCGAGCAGGCTCCTGAACATATTGACGTTCAGCGAGCCGCACAAGCCGCGGTCCGTACTCACGACGATGAAGCCCACGGCCTTCACCGGGCGCTCGACCAGGAACGGATGCCGATAGTCCGGGTTGGCTTCATTGAGGTGACCGATCACCACGCGCATCTTTTCCGCGTAGGGACGTGCGGCGCGCATGCGTTCCTGCGCACGGCGCATCTTGCTCGCCGCGACCATCTCCATGGCCCTGGTGATCTTCTGAGTACTCTTGATACTCGCGATCTTGACCCGGATGTCTTTTGCGATGGCCATTGCCGCTTCCGATCAGTACGCGCCCGTCGCCACGAATTCCTCAACGATCTTCTTGAGCGTGGCCTCGTGTTCCTTGAGCACGGGTTTGTCGTTGATCGCCTTGAGCGCCGCCGCATGGTTCGATCTCGCGAAAGACTGCAGCGCCGCTTCGAAGTCGACGACCTTGTTGCGCTCCACCTTGTCCATGTAGCCGTTGTTGACCGCGTAGATCGACACGGCCATTTCTGCCACCGACAGCGGCGCGTACTGCTTTTGCTTCATCACTTCCGTGACGCGCACGCCGCGTTCCAGCTGGCGCCGGGTCGCTTCATCGAGATCCGAGGCGAACTGTGAGAAGGCGGCCAGCTCGCGATACTGCGCGAGCGCGAGACGAATGCCACCGCCGAGCTTCTTGATGATGTCGGTCTGTGCAGCGCCACCGACGCGCGACACCGAGATACCTGCATTCATCGCGGGCCGGATACCTGAGTTGAACAGATCGGTCTCGAGGAAGATCTGCCCGTCGGTAATCGAGATCACGTTGGTCGGCACGAACGCCGTCACGTCGCCCGCCTGGGTCTCGATGATCGGCAACCCGGTCAGCGAGCCCGTCCGACCCTTGACGCGGCCGTTGGTGACCTTCGCGATGTAGTCCTCGTTCACACGTGCTGAACGCTCGAGCAAACGTGAGTGCAGATAGAACACGTCGCCCGGGTAAGCCTCGCGACCCGGCGGCCGACGCAACAGCAGCGAAATCTGGCGATACGCCCAAGCCTGCTTGGTGAGGTCATCATAGATGATGAGCGCGTCTTCACCGTTGTCCATGAAGTACTCGCCCATGGTGCAGCCCGAATACGGCGCGATGTACTGCATCGCAGCCGGCGTGGATGCCGTAGCCGCGACGACGATCGTGTGGGCGAGGGCGCCGTGCTCTTCGAGCTTGCGCACCACGTTCGCGACCGAGGACTGCTTCTGTCCGATCGCCACGTAAATGCACTTAATGCCGGAGCTCTTCTGATTGATGATCGTATCGAGGGCGAGCGCGGTCTTCCCGGTCTGGCGGTCGCCGATGATCAACTCGCGCTGGCCGCGGCCGATCGGCACCATCGAGTCGATCGCCTTGTAGCCGGTCTGCACCGGCTGCGCTACGGACTTGCGGAAGTGTCACGCCGGGCGCCACGCGCTCGATGGGCGCAGTGGAACTAGTCTTCACCGGCCCCTTGCCGTCGAGCGGATTACCGAGGGAGTCCACGACACGACCCAGGAGTTCTGGACCGACCGGCACCTCGAGGATGCGGCCCGTGGTCTTGACCGTGTCGCCCTCAGTGATGTGTTTGTATTCACCGAGCACGACCGAGCCGACCGAGTCCTGCTCGAGGTTCAGCGCCAGCCCGAAGGTATTGCCCGGAAACTCGAGCATCTCGCCGTAGCGCGCATCGGCAAGACCATGCAGACGGCAGATGCCATCGGTTACGGTGATGACCGTGCCGACGTTGCGTGCGTCAGTGGCCGACTGGAACTTTTCGATGCGCGCCTTGATCAGGTCGCTGATTTCAGATGCCTTGATGGACATTGTTCGTCCCTTCCTAATTCAAGAGTTCGGTGGCGAGCCGGTCGAGCCGGCCTCGCAGAGAACCATCGATCACCAGATCATTGGCCCGCAGAATCGCGCCGCCCAGGAGTGCCGGATCGACCTCGCAATGCAGCCGTACATCAGTCTTCAGGCGTTGGCGCAGCGCGCTCGAGTAGCTGCGTTGCTGCTCGGTGCTCAAGGGTGCGGCCGACGTCACCGTGACGTCCACGACCTTCTCCGCTTCTGCCTTGAGCCTCTCGAAGATCGCGGCGATCTCGGGGAGGAGACCGAGCCGTCGGTTCGAGGCCAGCACGCGAATGAAGTTCTGTCCTTCAACGTCGAGCGATTTGCCGCCGATATCGATCAGGAGACCGGCGAGCTGTTCGCGTCGTGACATGAGGGCTCGTCAACAGTTTCTTGACCCGAGCGTCCGACACCACTGCCGCGGCAATGCCGAGAGCGTGCGACCACGCTTCCAGCTTCTTCTGTTCGACTGCAAGCTCGAACAGCGCCTTGGCGTAGGGTCGCGCGATGGTGGTCTTTTCAGCCATGGCTCAGAGCTGCGCCGCCAGCTTGTCCAACAGCGCTGCGTGCGTCTTCGGATCGATCTCGCGCTCGAGAAGCTGCGATGCTCCAGTCACTGCAAGTGTCGCGACTTCCTTGCGCAAGGATTCGCGTGCCCGGGTGCCCTCGAGCTGAATCTGCTGCTGGGCCGCCGCGAGCAACCGCTCGCCTTCACCGATCGCGTTTTTCTTCGCCTGGTCGATGAGCTCGTTGGCGCGATGCTGGGCCTGATTTTCGATCTGCACGGCACGCGCACGCGCCTCGCGCACGATCTCATCGGCCTTGGACTTCGCCTGGCCGAGATCTTTCTGGCCCTTCTCACCAGCGGCCAGTCCGTCCGCGATGCGCTTTGCGCGCTGGTCCATGGCGCCGCGAATCATCGGCCACACGAATTTCATCGTGAACAGCGCGAGCAGCAGGAACACGAACATCTGCGTGATCAGGGTGAGATTGATGCTCACTTCTGGATCCTCCGCTTATGCGATCTGGCAGCGATCAGCCGCCGCCAGCCGCCTGCTGGACCGCCGCGAGGAACGGATTCGCGAAGGTGAAGAACAGCGCGAAGCCGATACCGATCATCGCCACCGCATCGAGCAGACCCGCGACGATGAACATCTTCACCTGCAGCATCGGCACCATCTCAGGCTGCCGGGCGGCGCCTTCGAGAAACTTGCCGCCGAGCAGACCGAAACCGATCGCGGTTCCGAGCGCGCCCATGCCGAAGACGATGCCCACAGCCAGCGCCGTGAACCCTTGTACGTTTGCAACCAGACTTGCGATTTCCATGACTCCTCCTCTACCTCTTCAAGAACAAATTCTTTGCTCGCTCAGTGATGCTCTTCGTGCGCCATGGAGAGGTACACGATCGTCAGCATCATGAAAATGAACGCCTGCAGCGTGATGATCAGGATGTGGAAGATTGCCCACGCCAGGCCCAGGATCGTCTGGCCGACGAATCCGGCGATGCCACTCCACGTCAGCAGGCCCTCGGCGCCCTTGCCGATCGTGAACAGTGCCAGCAGCAGAAAAATCATTTCGCCGGCGTACATGTTGCCGAACAGCCGCAGCGCCAGTGACACGGGGCGCGCGATGTGCTCGATCAGATTGAGCACCAGATTCGCGGGCATGCCCCACTTGCCGAACGGCTGGAACAGGAGTTCCTTGGCGAAGCCGACCGGGCCCTTGATGCGAACGCTGTAGTACATCACCAGCAGGAACACCGTAATAGACATGCCGAAAGTGATGTTTAGGTCGGTGCTAGGGACGACCTTTAAGTGATCCACGCCGGCGTGATGTGCGACCCATGGCAGCAGATCCACCGGCAGGATATCCATGGCGTTGAACAGGAAGACGAGGCAAAAAATGGTGAGCGCGAGCGGGGCGATCAGCTTGCTGGTGCCGTGGAAGGTGTCCTTCACCTGGGTGTCGACGAATTCGACCACCAGCTCGACGAAATTCTGAAATTTGCCAGGCTGACCCACAGTCGCCTTCCGCGCCGCGAACCAGAAACTGAAGCCGAAGACAGATGCCAGGAGCACCGAGAAGAAAATGCTGTCGAGATTGAGAGTGTAGAAAGCGCCGTCACCCGTCTGCCGGGTGAGGTTCGTCAGGTGATGGACGATATATTCGTTGGCGTTTGCAGGTTGTTCGGCAGCCATAATCTTCGTTTTGGTTCAGGCAGCTATTTCACCAGAGCAATCCAGTACACGAGCAGCGTCGCGATGTACGCGACAAAAAACGGCAGCGCCGCAATCTCGTAAGACTTCAGCACCGCGACGAACAGTACGACCGTCAGCGCGAGCTTGACGCCTTCACCCCGGTAGGCTCCGCGCATAATGCGCTTCGCGTCCGTGTCCGGCGCCCCGCGGAACATGAACAGCACCATCGCGAAACTCGCTGCGACGCCGATGCCGCCGCCCAGCAGTGCTGATATTGCGGCCCGGGCGTCGAATCCAATCAGACAGATCGCCGCGAGGACGATGGTTGTCGCCGCCTGCCCAAGCACGAGCCGCATCGCGGCCCGCCGGGCGCCTCTCCCATCGAGCGTGCTCACGAAAGCCTTCTTGAGGAGAAGCCGGCAACAAAAAAGCCACTGCGCGGAGCGGATTTACGCGGCGAGCAAGTGGCATTTATTCAAGCGGCGAGGAGTACTCCCCGTTCGCAAAGGCCGCGCATTATAGGGGGGTTTTTGAGGTGCATCAACGGACTTGCAGAAACTGAGAATTGGCCCACTTTCGGGCACTTGGACGGTCAATTCTCCGGCTCCGAACGCTTCAGGAGATGTGCGTCAGTATTCCGTCCAGTTCGTCGAGACTGTTGTAGCTGATCACCACTTTGCCCTTGCCGCTGGCGCTGTGCTGCACGGCGACCTTGGCGCCCAGTCGATCGGTGAGATCCTGCTGGAGCTTGCGCACATTGGGATCCTCGGCCCGTTCGCTCGGCTCCTTGCCCGCAGATGCGTGATCGAGCATGCGTCGGACCAGGGCTTCGGTTTCACGCACCGACAGGCCCTTTCGGGCCACAAGCACAGCCACCTCAGCCTGCTGTTTGCGCACCTGCAGGCCCAGTAGTGCGCGCGCATGACCCATTTCCAGCTCGCGCTTTTCGACCAGGCCTTTGACCTCGTCACCAAGTTCCAGGAGTCGGAGCAGGTTGCTCACAGTGACGCGTGAGCGGCCCACTGCATCGGCCGCCTCCTGGTGCGTCATTTTGAATTCCCCGATGAGCCGCTCCAGTGCGCGGGCTTCTTCAAGCGGATTGAGATTCTCCCGCTGGATGTTTTCGATGAGAGACATCGCAACGGCCGCATCGTCCGGTACGCGCCGGATGATGGCGGGAATCGTCGCGAGACTCGCCATCTGGGCGGCACGCCAGCGGCGCTCGCCAGCGATGATTTCGTAGCGCTGCGAGCCACCGGCGCCGGGGGGGCCAACCGGTCGCACGACGATGGGTTGAACGACGCCTTGCGCCCGAATGGAGTCGGCGAGTTCCTGCAGGCTCTCCGTGCGCATGTCCATGCGCGGCTGGTAGCGACCACGCTGGAGCAGATCGAGGGGGATGTTCGCCAGGTCGTCCGACGGAGGCGGAGCGAATTCGGGTTCCGGACGCGCGGGTGAAGAACCGAGTAGTGCTTCGAGACCCCGACCCAGACCCGTCTTCTTCACCGCCATGGGCGCGCAGTGTAGCCGACTGATGAGCCGGCAATCCCGCCGATGACCGACTCGCATGGCGAAAATGGTCGACTCAGATCGGCGCGATCGACTCCCAGGTACATCCTCACGGCGTCAAGTATAGTCATCATTCTAGTCATCAATAGCGTAGATAAGTATGCACTTTTCATGATCATTTCGATTCTAATAATAGATCTGTGAAGTCACTTCCATATCTTTTAGATATCATAGGCCCAACAAAGTGGATATGGGAGGACGTATGGAAGAGCGAACCGTTTCTGCACTGCCGGGGATCCCCATGATCCTCGTGATGCTGCTCGCCACCGGGCTGGACCTCTGGGCTCTCGGCAACGCTGTGGTCCACACGCAGCCCCCCGATCTGGTCATACCGACGATCGTGGGTGTACTGCTCGTTGTCTGCTGGCGAGGCTTCTTCGTCGTGCAACCCAACCACGGTGTCGTGCTCCAGCTTTTCGGTCGCTACACGGGGACGTGTCGCGATGCCGGGCTGCGATGGACCAATCCCTTCTTTGCGAAGCGATCGGTAAGCCTGCGGGTGCGCAATTTCGAATCGGGCAAGCTCAAGGTGAACGATCTGGAAGGCAGCCCGATCGAGATCGCGGCAGTGGTGGTATGGCAGGTGCAGGACACCGCAGAGGCGTGCTTCAACGTCGATGACTACGAGAACTTCGTGCACGTGCAGAGCGAGGCGGCGTTGCGGCAGCTCGCGACCAGCTATCCCTATGACCTGCACGATCAGCATCACATCTCACTGCGCAGCCATTCGCGCGAGATCAATGAACACCTGCAGCGCGAAGTCCAGGAGCGGCTGGAAAGCGCCGGGGTGAGCGTGCTCGAAGCTCGCGTGAGCCATCTTGCCTACGCACCCGAAATCGCCCAGGCGATGCTGCAGCGTCAGCAGGCCGGCGCGATCATCGCCGCCCGCACCCGCATCGTCGAAGGCGCGGTCAGCATGGTGCAAATGGCTTTGAAGCAACTCGCCGACAAGGGCGTGGTGGAGCTGGACCACGAGCGCCGCGCGGCGATGGTGTCGAACCTGCTTGTGGTCCTGTGCGGCGATCGCGCCGCGCAGCCGGTCGTGAACACGGGAACCCTGTACACGTGAATGCGCTGCACTGGTGAGCGAACGTAAGGCGTATCCGCTGCGCATCGGCGCAGAAGTGCTCGAAGCACTGCAACGCTGGGCGGCCGATGAGCTGCGCAGCGTCAATGCGCAGATCGAGTTCGCACTGCGTGAGGCGTTGCGAAAGGCTGGCCGGCTGCCAGGTTCGGGTTCGCCCCCGTCCGATGAGCCAGGGGACTAAGCGCGGATCGCGTGTCAGTGAGACGTCAGGTGCCGGAACGCGCCGGATCCTGTGTCACCGCGGGATCCAGACTCCCCGCCGAGTCCTCAGTCACCGCGGGCTCCTGCGACTGCGCTGGATCTTGTGCCAGCACTTCAGCGCTGACCGGCTGCTCGTCATACCGTCGCAACAACTCTCCTGCCAGCGCGAGATAGGCGAGTGCACCGCGTGAATCCTTGTCGTGAAACAACGCAGGCTTGCCGAAGCTCGGCGCTTCTGCGAGCCGCACATTGCGTGGAATGATGGTGCGAAACACCTTATCCCCGAAGTGCTGGATGAGCTGCGCCGCGACTTCCGTCGACAGGTTGTTGCGCGGGTCGTACATCGTGCGCAGGATGCCCTCGATCTCCAGGTCCGCATTGATGCTGCCGCGTATCTGCTCGATGGTACCCACCAACGCGGACAGTCCTTCGAGCGCGTAGTACTCACATTGCATTGGCACCAGTACGCCGTCCGCGGCTACGAGTGCATTCACCGTGAGCATGTTCAGGGCCGGTGGGCAGTCGATCAGTATCACGTCATAGAGATTGCGGATGGCGCGCAACGCGTTGCGCAGCCGCAGTTCGCGCCCGGCCAGCACCGTGAGGAGCCGGACTTCAGCCGCGGTCAGCTCATCGTTCCCCGGCATCAACGTGAAGTCGCCAGGATCGACTGGCACGAGCGTTGATACCGCGTCGTATTCGCCGAGCAGCACGCCCGCCGAGGTGTGTCGAGTGCTGCGCTTGTCCACGCCCGCACCCATGGTTGCGTTGCCCTGCGGATCCAGATCCACGAGCAACACGCGACGCTTGGTCGCGGCAAGTGAAGCAGCCAGGTTGACAGCCGTCGTCGTCTTGCCGACGCCGCCCTTCTGGTTGGCGATTGCGATAACGCGTTTCATGGGAGGCAATCGCGAGCCTAACAGGCTGACCGGACCGATTGCTAATGCCCGCGCCGGGGCGTGCGCCGCGCCGCTTTGGGCTGCAATTCAACCAGATGCCGCTGCGCGTCGAGTCCGGGAACAATGAGGCGATGAATCGCCATTACTTCCCAGCTTTTGGGCAGTGCTTCGATTTCCGCCTGTGGTGCCTGGCCCTTCATGGCCAGGAGCCTTCCCTCTCGCGCGACCAGATGACCTGCAACCCGGACGAATTCATTCAGCTTGCCCAGCGCACGCGCCATCACCGAGTCGAAGCGTGATGGGGGCTTGAACTGCTCGGCACGGGAATTAACGACGATGACATTGCCGAGGTCCAGTTTCATGCGTGCGTGTTCGAGGAACTGTGCTTTCTTGCCCGTAGCCTCGATCAGGGTGAACTGCCGCGACGCGTCTGCGACTGCCAGCGGCAGACCTGGAAATCCCGCACCACTACCGACATCCGCAACCCTCTCGCCCCGCAGGTGAGCGTGGATGCTTAGCGAATCCAGCAGGTGCTTGCGTACCGCCTCGAGTGGATCGTTGATCGCAGTCAGATTGAACCGTCGGTTCCACTCCGCGAGCTCTCTCAGCAGATCGATGAGTTGCTCACGCTGCCGAGCGCTGAGCGCGACGCCCAGTTCTTGAGCACCGGCAAGCAGCAGGCGCTCCGGCTCGGTCAATTCTTCACCAGTCCCGCCATGAATTCGTTGACTGGAAGCGCATCTAGCCTGCGCGGCTCTGCAAACATGCGCTTGATCGACTCAGACTGCCGGGGCGGAAAATGCGTATCGACGCTCGTTTCGAATTTCCTGACCAGCACGGGCGTGCCTTCGGCACGGCGTTTGCGATGGCCAATCGGGTAATCGACCTGTACGCGTTCGGTCGCCGAGCGATCTTTGAAGAACACCTGTAGTGCGTTGCCGATGTAGCGCTTGTCCGGAGCGTAGTAGTCGCGTGTAAAGGAGGGATTCTCCTGCACGATCATGCGCGAGCGCAGTGCATCGACGCGTGGGTCGACCGCGATTTGATCTTCGTAGTCCTCAGCAGTCAGTCGCCCGAAGATCAGCGGAATCGCCACCATGTACTGGATGCAATGATCGCGGTCGGCAGGATTGGCGAGCGGCCCGGTCTTGTCGATGATGCGCACGCCGGGTTCCTGCGTCTCGATCATGATCTTGTCGATCGCATCGATACGATCCTTCACCGCCGGGTGCAACTGCATCGCGCACTCGACTGCGGTTTGCGCGTGAAACTCCGCCGGGTAGGAGATTTTGAACAGCACGTTTTCCATCACGTAGCTGCCATACGCCTGCGAAAACGTGAATGGCTTGCCCTTAAACAGCACGTCCCAGAATCCCCAGGTTTTCGCCGATAACGCCGAGGGATAGCCCATCTCGCCGGTCAGCGCCATGAGCGCGTGGCGTACCCCGCGACTCGTGGCATCGCCCGCCGCCCAGCTCTTACGTGAGCCCGTATTGGGTGCGTGCCGGTAGGTACGCAATGCGCCTCCATCGATCCACGCGTTCGAGACCGCATTGATCACCTGGTCGCGGGTTCCGCCCAACATCTGCGTAACGATTGCAGAAGAAGCGACGCGCACCAGCAGTACGTGGTCGAGACCGGCCCGGTTGAAGCTGTTTTCGAGCGCGATGACGCCCTGAATCTCGTGCGCCTTGATCATCGCAGTCAACAAGTCGCGCACCGTTAGCGACTTGCTACCCTGAGCGGCGGCTTTGCGGCTCAGATAGTCTGCAGTCGCGAGCAACCCGCCGAGATTGTCCGACGGGTGACCCCATTCGGCTGCGAGCCAGGTGTCGTTGAAATCAAGCCAGCGAATCATGGCACCGACGTTGAAAGCAGCCGTCACCGGATCAAGCTCGTAAGAGGTGCCGGGAACGCGCGCGCCACCAGGCATGGTCGCCCCGGGTACGACCGGACCCAGCAGACGGGTACAGGCTGGATACTTCAGAGCCATGAAACCGCAGGCGAGCGTATCCATCAGGCAATAGCGTGCGGTTTCGTACGCCGCTTCGCTGCGGATCTCGAATCCCGTCACGTAGTCGGCGATATCGACGAGCGCCTGATCGGGAGCCGGACGTTTCGCCGACTTGATTTCATGAGCAGACATTCGGCTATTGCCTTTCGCCGAGCGGAACGAACTTACGATTCTCCGGGCCGACATAGTTGGCTGTGGGCCGGATGATCTTGCCGTCCATGCGTTGCTCGATTACGTGCGCGCCCCAGCCTGTCGAGCGAGCTACGACGAACAGTGGCGTGAACATTTCGGTAGGCGCACCCATCATGTGGTACGACACCGCAGAGAACCAGTCGGCGTTGGGGAACAAGTGCTTGATCTCGGCCATCACGGCCTCGAGACGCTCGGCGATCATGAAGAGCTTCATGTCGCCCGCTTCGGCCGAGAGCCTGCGCGCGACTTCCTTGATTACCTGATTGCGTGGATCGGAAACCGTGTACACCGGATGTCCGAAACCGATGATGACCTCCTTGCTTGCCACGCGTCTGCGGATATCCGCGTCCGCCTGATCCGGAGTGTCATAACGCTCCTGCACTTCGAGCGCCACCTCGTTGGCACCCCCGTGCTTCGGCCCGCGCAACGCACCGATCGCGCCGGTAATGCACGAATACATGTCCGATCCAGTCCCGGCAATAACGCGGGCCGCGAAGGTCGATGCATTGAACTCGTGTTCGGCATACAGAATGAGCGAGGTATGCATCGCACGTACCCACGAGCTCTTGGGAGCCGTACCGTGCAGAAGATGCAGGAAATGCCCGCCGACCGACTCATCATCGGTCTCGACCTCGATGCGCCGTCCGGAATGGCTGTAGTGATACCAGTAGCAGAGCATCGACCCAAATGAGGCGACAAGGCGATCGACGATTTCGCGCGCTCCGGCCAGATTGTGATCCTCCTTCTCAGGAAGCACCGCCCCGAGGGCTGAGGCGCCCGTTCGCATTACGTCCATTGGATGACTTGCGGCGGGCAACTGCTCCAGCACCGCGCGCACCGCAAGTGGAATGCCCCGCAGGGATTTGAGTTTGGCGCGATAGCCGACCAGCTCGGTGCGGTTCGGCAACTTGCCGTGCACGAGGAGGAAAGCAATCTCTTCGAACTCTGCCGCTTCGGCGATCTCGAGGATGTCATAGCCGCGATAGTGCAGATCGTTTCCGGTGCGCCCCACGGAACACAGAGCTGTATTGCCGGCCGGCACTCCTGAAAGCGCTACGGATTTTTTGGGTTTCGGCGCCGCAAGGGCAGGTTCGTTCATACCATGTTTCTCCGCTCGTGAGCCGCTCAGTCCCCGGTCGTGCCGCGACTGAACAACTCGTCGAGTTTTTTCTCGTATTCGTGATAGCCGAGCATTTCGTAGAGCTCTGCACGCGTCTGCATCGTATCCAACACATCTTTCTGAGTACCGCGTTCGCGCAACGTTCGATACACGCGCAGTGCCGCCAGCGCGCCGGCCCGAAACGCAGACAGGGGGTACAGGGCAAGACGTACGCCGGCTTCGGCGAGCTCACTGGTCGTAAAGAGCGGCGTCTTGCCGAACTCGGTGATATTCGCCAGCACTGGCACGCGCACCGCGCGCGTGAATTCACGGTACTCGTCGAGCGAGGTCAGCGCCTCCGCGAACAGCATGTCCGCGCCGGCTTCCACGTAGCCCGCCGCGCGGTCGATTGCCGCGCTTTGGCCCTCGACTGCATGCGCGTCGGTTCGCGCCATGATGACGAACTGATCGTCGACGCGCGCATCCACCGCGGCCCTGATGCGATCGACCATTTCTTGCGGCGATACCAGCGCCTTTCCGGGACGGTGGCCGCAGCGCTTTGCTTGCACCTGGTCCTCAAGATGCATTCCCGCCGCCCCCGCATGCGTGAGGTCGCGCACCGTACGCGCAATGTTGAACGCGGCGCCCCAGCCCGTATCGGCGTCGACGAGCAGTGGCAGGGAACTCGCCCCGGTGATCCGGCGGCAATCCTCCGCTACGTCGTTGAGACTTGTGATGCCGAGATCCGGCAGGCCAAACGAGGCGTTCGCGACGCCGGCCCCGGAAAGATACAGGGCGCGAAATCCACAATGCTGCGCGAGCAGCGCGCTGTATGCATTGATGGCGCCGACGACCTGCAGGGGCCGCTCGATGTCGAGCGCGGCGCGCAGCCGCGCGCCAGCGGAGAGTTGATGCTTCGACATTGTCTCGTTAGCCGCGGCGGCCCTAAAGATCCAGGCACGGCGCCGGTATCGCGGAAAAACAGGGCCGTTATTGTAGCTCGTTATCCGATCGCGACCACCGTTCGGCCGACAACCTTGCCCTTGAGGTAGTCCTCGAACGCTTCCGGCAGTTCTTCGAAGCTGACCGTGCGTGTCACGATGTGCTGCAGATCGGGTGGCAGCAGGTCACTGCCGATGCGCTTCCACACCTCGAGGCGCAGTTCGCGTGGCGTCGCGGACGAATTGATGCCAAGCAGATTTACGCCGCGCAGGATGAAGGGCATCACGGTGGTCCTGAACTCGACACCTCCGACCAGCCCCACGCTCGCGACGTTGCCCCGGGGACCCACCGTACGTGTGAGCCAGCTGAGAATCTCACCGCCGACGTTGTCGATTGCGCCGGCCCACCTCGCCGCCTCCAGGGGCCGGGAACCGATGACGATTTCCTGGCGCAGCAGAACCTGTTTGGCGCCCAGCGAGCGCAGGAAGCTGGTCGCTTCGGCCTTCCCGGTCACCGCAACGACGTCATAGCCGCGGGCGCTCAGCATGTTGATCGCGACGCAGCCAACGCCTCCGGTCGCACCGGTGACGACGACTGGCCCATTGGCAGGGTTCTGACCGTTCTGCTCCATGCGATGTATCGCGAGCCCTGCCGTGAACCCCGCCGTGCCGAGGCCCATTGCCCTGAATTCATCGAGTGTGTCTGGAACCGGGACTACCCAGTCGCCTTTCACGCGCGCGTACTCTGCGTACCCGCCATCGTGCGTTTCACTGAGCTCACATCCCGTGACAAGTACTTTGTCACCCACCCGGTAACGTGCATCGTCGGTTGAGATCACCTCGCCGGCGAGATCGATACCTCCGACGAGGGGATACTTGCGCAGGATCTTTCCTGCGCCGGTAGCGGCGAGGGCGTCCTTGTAATTGATGCTCGAGTAATGAACCTTGATCAGCACGTCGCCTGGGCCGAGTTCGTTCACGGTAATCGACTCGAAACGCGACATGATCTGCCCGCTATCCTCATGGATGCGGAAGGCGCGAAACGGGGCTGGTGGCGGCATGGTTTCTAGCCCGGCGCGCCGCGATCCAGCCAGACCTCAAGCCCCTGCGAATTGAGCTCCACGTCCGTAGCGAGCAACTCCTGCAGAGTTGCCCGGCTCGCCCTGAAGCCGTGCCCGTCGAGCCGCTGCTGCAGGTACGCGAATAGATCTGAGCGAATGTGCGCACCGCGCTCGCGCTCCTTCGAGTGCCGGCGCGCAATCGCGACGAAGCCATCGATGCACTCGTGCATGTCGGCGGCCAGACGCTGCAACTGCGTGACCCGGCTGAAATGAGTCAGGTAGATCGCTTTGGGGCGGTAGCCCATGAGCCGATCGATGGATGCGTGCAGGGCTTGCGGGTCGAAGTGCACCGGTGTCGTCGTCGGGAAGATGAATTCGCCGGCAGCCGTGTCGAACTGGCGATACGAGATGCCGAACGTGTCCCCGGAAAAAATGCACTCCGCCTGCCGATCGATCACGCAATAGTGGTGCAGAGCGTGCCCCGGCGTGTGGATCAGCTCGAGTTCGCGATCGCCGAGTACGACCTGCATGCCATCCTCGCTCTGCAGGACGCGCTCCGCGGGAATCGGCACGATTTGCCCGTAGAGTTCGCGGAAGCGTGTTTCACCGTAGACGGCAATGCTGCCCTCAACCAGCTTCGCTGGGTCTATGAGATGGCGCGCGCCGCGCGGATGGATCACAGCCTTGGCGTTAGGGAGTGACTGCAGCAGCAGCCCTGCACCGCCCGCGTGATCAAGATGCACGTGCGTCAGCAGCACGTAGTCGACCTGCTCCGGTGCGATCCCTAGCCCTGCCAAAGCGCCTAGCAGGTACGGTATCCCGCTCCCCGGCCCGCTATCGACGAACGCGGCGCGGCCGTTATTGAGAATGATGTGACTTGCGTCGTGGCCGGCGCGGATGTAGTGCGTGTCGACCGCATAAATTCCATCTGCGGACATGACATCTCAGCTGAGCGCGAAAGTGCGGGCGCGCAATCGGGCGCTCTACTTACCTTTCGTGTCGTGACCTTCCTGCGCGAACCAGGTTGCGTGCCTCGCCGTGGAAAGACTGGGGCGCTGCCCTGAGTAGTACTCGGCAAGTTCCTTGATGTCCTCATCCGTGAGCTGCGCTACGAAGCCACCCATTACGGGGTTCTTGCGTCCGCCATCGCGATAGTCCTTGAGCGCACGCTCGAGGTAATCAGCGTGCTGGCCCGCGAGCGAAGGATATTGCGGCGTGATACCGACGCCCTCCGGCCCATGACACGCGACACAAAGCTCCTGGGCCTTCTGCGGCGCCTTGCCGACCGGCGCTGCGCCCGCTTGCAGGGATTTCCCGGCCAGGAACGCGGCGATGTCCTGCATGTCCTGATCACTCAGTGTCGCGGCCTGCGAATGCATCGTGCCGTGTGAACGATCACCGCTGCGATACGCTTGCAGCGCGATCGTAAGGTACTCCGCGTGCTGGCCCTCGAGCTTCGGCACACTGTAAGTCGGATACACGTTCTTGTAGTCGGGAATCCCATGGCAGCCGTAGCAGGTGTACGCGAGCTTGCGGCCATGCTCCGGATCAGCATCCGCTCGCGTCAGCACGGGAGAGGCGAGTGCGATGACGGCGAAGTAAGCGCTGATCAGAACCGGATGGGAAATCCGCGATGACATGTGCAGCCGTCCTTCTTGGGATTCTGTGGGCGCGCCATGGTAAATGAGAGCGTGAATTCAAGTGAATCATTTGCCGCCACGCTCGGCGTGCTTCGCGAGACGCAGGTAGCGGGCGCAGTTAGCACCTGCTCAACCGGGCATCTGTCGATGACCAGGGAAGTATGGGATAGACGTTCAAGCGTCTAACTACCCAAACTGGCCCTGACAGAGGGATTGTTTGGGTGAATAACCCACTTAGCAGCAGGCAACTAACTCTCAATCGCTCTATATACCCACTATCTTCTGAAGTGCGCATTGATGGTGTAGATGAGCCTAGAGGGCATGATTCAGGGATGAATGTGGGATTAAATACCCTGTATGGCCTGTTGTTGAATAGAGAGGTGGTTGTTAAATAATGATAGCGTTGATTCAACGGGTCACCGATGCCTCGGTCACGGTGGGCGCCGAAACCATCGCATCGATAGGTCGTGGAATCCTCGCCCTGATTGCTGTTCAACCGGCCGACACGGAATCGGTAGCTGACCGGCTGCTCGAGCGCATCGTGGGCTATCGCATCTTCGACGATGGCGAAGGACGCATGAATCTCGCGCTCACGGACATCGGTGGTGAGTTGCTGCTTGTTTCGCAATTCACGCTCGCTGCAGATACACGCAAGGGCATGCGCGCCGGATTCAGCACCGCCGCCGATCCCGCGACCGGCGAGCGCCTGTTCGCATATCTCGTCGACAAGGCTCGTGGCCAACGTCTGCGCATCGCGACAGGCCGCTTCGGCTCACACATGCATATCAGGCTCACCAATGACGGTCCCGTGACATTCTGGCTCGAAGTCGGGCCGACAAGCGGCGCTGGATGAACGGCTTTCAGGAAGCGCGGGGCAGTCAACAATTGGCGGGGAACAATTGGCGTATCATCCCGGCCTCGTTGGAAATCCTGGAGAGTTCGCATGGGCATCGGCTGGCGTGAATTGATCATCATCCTGCTGATCGCGTTGCTGGTGTTCGGCGCCAAGAAACTGCGCAACATCGGTTCGGACCTCGGTGCCGCAGTTCGCGGCTTCAAGAAGGCCGTCAACGACGGCGATACCGAGGAGTCGATGAAACAGATCAAGCACGAAGAGGGCGATGCTGACTTCGATTCCGCACCGGACACGAAGCGCAACGCCGATGCGAAGAATCCGGACAGTCGCAACGCCTGAGTGACTGATGTTCGAGGTCGGCTTCTCGGAGCTGGTGCTGATTTTCGGCCTGGCACTCATCGTGCTCGGTCCACAGCGCCTGCCCAAGCTCGCAGCACAGATCGGACGCTGGGTCGGGCGGGCACGCGCAATGGCGCGGCAATTCCGTGAGCAGCTCGACCAGGAAGTCAGCCTCGAAGAAACCGCCGGCCGCAAGGCAAGCCCCGTGACGCCTCCGGCCGCAGCGACCCCAGTCGATCCAGCCCCCGACACGCAGAGCCCGCATGAGCGAACCGGGCCGTGAGCCTGAGGCACTTGCCGAAGGCACGCTGATCTCCCACCTGCTCGAGCTGCGCGATCGCCTGCTGCGGGCGACCATCGCGGTCGCGATCCTGTCGATCCCGTGCGTGATCTACGCCGACGAATTGTTCGAATTCGTCGCACGCCCGCTGATGCAAAAGTTGCCGACCGGCGCCTCGATGATCGCGACAAACGTGATCGCGCCATTCATGGCGCCGTTCAAGCTCGCCATCATCGCCGCGGTATTCCTCGCGATGCCGTACGTGCTCTACCAGGTGTGGGCGTTCGTGGCCCCGGGTCTGTACCGCCACGAAAAGCGATTCGCCCTGCCGTTGCTGCTCTCGAGCATCGTGCTGTTCTACGCCGGCGTCGCATTCGCCTACTACGCGGTATTCCCCGCGATCTTTGCATTCTTCGCGACTACCGGCCCGCACGGCGTGTTGATGATGACGGACATCAACAGCTACCTCGACTTCGTGTTGATGCTGTTCTTCGCCTTCGGCGTCGCGTTCGAAGTCCCGGTAGCGACAGTACTGCTGGTCCTCACCGGAATGGTCAAGGTAGATACCCTGGCCAGCAATCGCGGCTACGTGCTCATCGGGATCTTCGTCATCGCCGCGTTTCTCACGCCTCCGGATGCGATCTCACAGTGCATCATGGCAGTGCCGATGTACCTGCTCTACGAGATCGGCATCGTAATGTCGCGAGTGATGCTCAAGGCCAAATTGAAGCGCCAGGCCGAAGAGGAAACCGCGGAGAAAAATGCCGACGCCTGATTCGTTCAGGCGTCAAAGCACGAACTTTTTCGTGCATCTCCAACACGTGACGACTCGGGTTGCTGATGCAAAGCAACATCAAGCACACTCGCGCCCTTGCAGCGCGGCACGCCGCGTACTCTTGAGCGACGGGCAAACAACAAATCATGACTGACACCGCCTCGGCTCCCAGTACCTCACAACCTCTTTCCACCCACGGTCCCCAACTCTTCGGCCAGCCCCGCGGCCTGGCGACGCTCTTCTTTACAGAGATGTGGGAGCGCTTCACCTATTACGGCATGAGGGCGCTGCTGGTGCTGTTCATGACTGCGGCAGTCGTGAACGGAGGCCTCGGGATCGACGATCGCACCGCGAACGCGATTTACGGCATGTACATCTCGGGTACATACCTGCTGTGCCTGCTCGGCGGATGGATCGCGGATCGGCTGATCGGGCAGCAAAGATCAGTCTTCTTTGGCGGCATCCTCATCATGATCGGCAATGCGAGTCTCGCGGTCGGGGACCCGCGCCTGTTCTTCGTGGGCCTGGTGGTGATCGTGTGCGGCGTGGGTCTTCTCAAGCCCAACATCAGCGCCATCGTCGCGCAACTCTATCCGGAAGGCGGCTCACGGCGCGATGCCGGGTTCTCGATCTTCTACATGGGCATCAATCTCGGTGCGTTCTTCGGCTCGCTGTTCGTGCCCATTGTGGCGGCGAAATTTGGCTGGAACATCGGCTTCGCTTTGCCGGCAATAGGCATGTTGCTGGGCCTGTTTCAGTTCCGCTACACGCGCAAGTATCTCGGCGACGCCGGCGTCGCCCCGCCCGGGAAGCGCGGCACGTGGTGGCCCGTGGTCATCTTCGTCGCCATCATCGCGCTGCTCGCCGCGCTGGTGTTCACAGGCAAGATGAAGTTCGATCCGGTGCAGGTCTCGCGCGGCGCGAACTGGGCGATGGTGGCACTCGCCGCGGGCTACTTCGCATATCTGCTCTGGTTTGCGGGCCTGGATCGCACCGAGCACAACCGAGTCTGGGCCATGCTGGCGCTGTTCGTCGGTTGCGCGATGTTCTGGGCGGGGTACGAGCAGGCTGGAGCCTCCTTCAACCTGTTCGCCGAGCGGCACACAGATCGGCACGTGTTCGGCATGGACTTGCCTGCCGGCGTCCTGCAGGCCGTCAATCCGCTCTTCATCATCATTTTTGCGCCCGTCTTTGCCGGCATTTGGGTGAACCTTGGTCGGCGCAACATGGATCTTTCCTCGCCAGCCAAATTCGGCGTCGGCCTCATCTTCATGGGGCTCGGCTTTCTGGTGATGTTCGCCGCGGCCGGTTACGTCGTGCAGGGACAGAACGTGTTGCCGACATGGCTCATCCTCACGTACCTGCTGCACACCTTCGGCGAGCTGTGCCTGAGCCCCGTCGGTCTGAGCTCGATGACCAAGCTCGCGCCAGCACGATTCGTGGGCCAGGTCATGGGCGTCTGGTTCCTAGCCACCGCGATCGGCAACAATCTCGCCGGCCAGTTTGCAGGCGAGATCGATCCCAACAATCTGCCCGGCATGCCCGGGGAGTTCCTCTACTTGTTCTGGTGGGGCGCAATCGCCGGCGCAGTGATGCTGATCCTCACGCCCTTCATCAAGCGCCTCATGTCAGGCGTCAAATAGGGCGCGTTGCACGAACTCGCAGCGGGATCTGTCTTTCAGCACTCAGAATTGCCGGGCTGAAACCGGCTGACTGGAGAGCGCCATGCATCGCTCAACCACGACCCTCGGACGCATCGCGACTATCGGACTTGCGGTGCTTGGACTTGCCGCATGTCAACAGAAGCCTGCGGGAACCGAGGCGAAGGCGGAAACCGCCGACGAGTTCATCGCGCGCGTGAATCGCGAGATGCTCGAGATTGGCAAGGAACTCAATGCCGCGCAGTGGGTGCAACAGACCTACATCACCGACGATACGCAGATGCTCAGCGCGAAGGCGAACGAGCGCTATCTGGAATATTTCGGCCACGCGGTTGAACAGGCCAAGCGCTTCGATGCCAAACAGGTTTCCAATCCCGACACCGCGCGATCGCTGGAGCTTCTGAAGCTTGGCGTCGCCGCCAGTATCTTCGCACCTGCGCCGAGCGATCCAGTCAAGCGTGCCGAACTCACCGCCATTCTCGCCAAGCTCGATGCGATGTACGGCGCGGGCAAATACTGTCCCAAAGGCCCGGATTCCTGCCTGCACATCGATGAGCTCTCCAGGACCATCGCCAAGAGCCGTGATTACGATGAGCTGACCGAAGCCTGGAAAGGCTGGCACAGCATCGCTCCACCGATGCGGGCGGACTACGCGCGCTTCGTAGATCTCGCCAATGAAGGCGCGCGCGAACTCGGTTTCAAGGACCTGGGCGCCATGTGGCGCGCCGGCTACGACATGACGCCGGAAGCCTTCGAACAAGAAACCGAACGCCTTTGGGCACAGGTTCAACCGCTTTACCTGGATCTGCACTGCTACGCGCGAGCACAGCTGGCCAAGAAGTATGGCGAGACGCGCGTACCGGCCGGGAAACCAATCCCGGCGCAACTGCTCGGTAATCTCTGGGCGCAGCAATGGGACAAGGTGTATGACCTGATGGCGCCCTACCCGGGCATAGCCGATCTGGATGTCGACAAGGCGCTGCAGGCGCAGAAGTACGATGCCAAGCGCATGACGCAGTCAGCGGAGGCCTTCTACTTGTCGCTCGGCTTTCCAAAGCTCCCGCAGACCTTCTGGCAGCGCTCGATGCTCACGCGCCCACGCGATCGGGAAGTCCTTTGCCATGCGAACGCCTGGACAATGGACGGCAAGGACGATGTGCGCATCAAGACGTGCATCGAGCCGACGGACGAGGATCTGCGCACGGTCTATCACGAGCTGGGACACGTGTATTACTACCTCTCGTATCGCGACCAGCCCTTCCTGTTCCAGAACGGCGCGAACGACGGTTTCCACGAAGCGATCGGCGACACCGTCGTGCTGTCGATGACGCCGCAATATCTGCATACGATCAAGCTGGTCGGCGATGTGAAGCCCGGTCACGACGCACTCATCAATCAGCAGATGAAACTCGCGCTGGAGCGCGTCGCGTTCCTGCCGTTCGGCAAGCTCATCGACCAATGGCGGTGGAAGGTGTTCTCAGGTGAAGTCACACCCGCCAACTACAACCAAGCTTGGTGGCAGTTGCGCGAGAAGTACCAGGGTGTGGCGCCGCCGATGCCGCGTTCTGAGGCTGATTTCGACCCGGGTGCCAAAGCACACATCCCCGGCAACACCCCGTACACGCGCTACTTCCTGTCATTCATCCTGCAGTTCCAGTTCCACCGTGCGCTTTGTCAGGCCGCGGGTTTTCATGGCCCGCTGCACGAGTGCTCGAACTACGGCAACGCCGAAGCGGGCAAAAAGTTCGCGGCCATGCTCGCGGTTGGCGAGAGCCGCCCGTGGCAGGAGACGCTGGAGAAACTCACCGGCACGCGCGACATGGATGCGAGTGCGATCGTCGAATATTTCGCGCCGCTGCAAGAGTGGCTGAAAGAGAAGAACCAGGGACAGAAGTGTGGCTGGACGCCTGAGGGCTGATCAGGAGCAACTTCGAATGAACACGACCACCGCACCTGCGCCGCAACTCACCTTCCGCGCCGTACTGCTCGCCATCATCCTCGCGATGCTGCTGGCCGCGGCCAATACCTACCTCGGCCTGTTCGCTGGCCTCACTATCGCCTCGGCCATTCCTGCGGCGGTGGTGTCGATGGGCGTACTGCGTGCCCTGGGCGGTGGCCACATCCTCGAGAACAACATCGTTCAGACCGGCGCCTCCGCCGCCGCCTCCATCGCGGCCGGTGTGATCTTCACGATTCCAGCGCTCGTAATCCTCGGCTACTGGAGCGACTTCAAGTACATGTGGGTGTTCGCGATCGCAGGCCTCGGCGGCATCCTGGGCGTGCTGTTCTCGGTGCCCTTGCGCCGCGCGCTGATCCTCGAGCAGAAACTCGCGTTTCCCGAAGGGAAGGCGGCGGCTGAGGTGCTCCGCGCCGGGGAAAATCCGGAGCAAGGCGTGAAGCTGCTGGCCGGTTCCGCGTTATTGGGGGGAATTGTCAAACTGGGCGCCACGAGCGGTTTGCGGGTCATTCCAGATACGGCTGCTGCGGCCACTTACGTCGGCAAGGGAATTGCCTACTTCGCGACCAACCTGTCGCCGGCGCTCTTCGGCGTGGGCTACATCGTCGGCCTGAACGTCGGCATCGTGATCATGGCCGGCGGAGTCATCTCCTGGAATATCGCGATGCCGATCTACGCCGCGTACTTCCTGGACGGCAATGCGGAGCTCGCGGCCAGGGTGGCAGGTCTCGCCGCGGAAGACGCTGCATACGCCATGTGGTCGGCGCAGATTCGTTACCTGGGTGTCGGCGCCATGTTGATCGGTGGCGTCTGGACGCTGATCTCGCTGCGCAAGTCGCTTCTCTCGGGAGTTCGCAGCGGCCTCGCGGCGACCAGGGCCGGCGCCTCGCGCGCGGTCTCACACACCGAGCAGGACCTGCCGATGAAGGGCGTGCTGATCGGCATCGTGCTCTTCACGCTGCCGCTCTTCGGGCTCTACCAGGCGATCGTGGGAAGCCTGGCGGTGAGCGTACCCATGACGATCATCATGATCGTGGCCGGGTTCCTGTTCTGCTCTGTGTCCGCGTACATGGCGGGACTCGTCGGCTCTTCCAACAATCCGGTTTCGGGCATCACCATTTCAACCATCCTGTTTGCCTCCGTGGTCCTGATCTTCCTGATGGGCCGCGATGCGCCGCTCGGGCCCGTTGCCGCGATCATGATCGGTGCCGTCGTGTGCTGCGCAGCCGCGGTCGCCGGCGACAATCTGCAGGACCTCAAGGCGGGTCAGCTGGTGGGCGCGACGCCCTGGCGTCAGCAGGTGATGCTGGCTGTCGGCGCCGTCTCGTGCGCGCTGATCATGGCCCCGGTGCTCAATCTCCTGGAGCACGCGTATGGCATAGGCGTGCCGAGCGAGGCACATCCGCGGCCGCTGCTGGCGCCGCAAGCGACCCTGATGGCTTCGGTTTCGAAGGGCATGTTCGGGGGCGTGCTGCCCTGGACAATGGTATGGATCGGCGTGGCGATCGGCGCCGTCATCATCATCATCGATCAGATTCTCAACGCCCGTGGGTCGCGCTTTCGTGTACCCGTGTTGGGCGCGGCAGTGGGAATCTACCTGCCGCTCGAATACACCGTGCCGATCTTTCTCGGCGGCCTTCTGACCTACATCGTAGAGCGCATCGCGCGCGTGCCGGATGATCCGGATGCGAAGGAGAAACTGCACCGGCGCGGCGTGCTGTTTGCCGCGGGTCTCATCACGGGCGAAGCATTGATGGGAATCATCATTGCCTTCGCGATCGTCGCTTCCCGGCATGCCGATGTCCTCGCTCTTCCTGAGAGATTTCAGCCCACCCAATGGGGCGAAATGCTCGGCCTCGTCATCCTTGGAGGCATCGCCTGGCTGATGTATCGGACGGCACTCAAGAGCGGCGCCGGGCAGCCCAGTCACGACAGATAGAACATCAAATATTGTAGTCTGGGTCTGATTGTTGACAGATTAGCTGTCAATTTGGCCTTAGCTGGGGCGCAATCCGCGCCCGCTTGCGGGCGCAGCGCTAACGTTTGACGACTTCGATCTTGCCCTTCGAGCCGATGAACCACGACGCGACCCAAGCCGTGATGCTCACGATCAGCGCGGTCCAGAACGCAGGCCCGAAGCCGTCCAGATTGAACCCCGGCAGGAACCACGCGACGAGTCCAACCATCGCCGCATTGATGACCAGCAGAAACAGGCCAAGGGTCACGATCGTGAAGGGGAAGGTGAGGATAATGGCCAGGGGACGCACGATCGCATTGACGATCCCGAGTAGGAGGCCGGCGATTACCAGTGTGCCGGCGCTGTCGATATGGACACCACTCACCCATTCCGTCGCGAGCCACAGGCCGAGTGCCGCGATCAATGCGCGCAGGATGAAGCCGGTCATGGCATCAAGCCTCCCGGTTACGCGGCGTCTGCCGCTCCGTGGCACTTCTTGAACTTGCGGCCACTGCCGCAGAAACAGGGATCGTTGCGGCCTGGTTTCGGTGTCTCGCGGCGATAGGGGGTCTGATCGGCGCGATGGTGGCCATCGCCATTCTCGTGATCGTGGTCATGATCGTGACTGCAGTCCGGGCCGTGCACGTGCGCGGCCTGCCCTTCCTTCGGTGTGGACATGCTTTCTTAGTGCTGCTCGGCCTTGCTCTGGCGAATCACGCCGTCGTCCTTGAGCTTGGCCAACGCAATACTGATCTCGGCATCGCGCTCGAGCAGCGCGCGACCTGACACTCCATCCAGCGGGTTCTGATCCTTGTCGACCACGATGTCCGGCGTGATCCCTTTCTGCTGGATAGATGCCCCGGATGGGGTGTAGTAGCGCGAGGTTGTGAGCTTGATGGCGCGTCCGTCCGACAGTGGCATCACAGTCTGCACGGAGCCCTTGCCGAAGGTCGTTCGCCCGATGAGTGTTGCCCGGGCGTGATCCTTGAGCGCACCGGCGACGATTTCCGAAGCTGAGGCCGAGCCTGCGTTCACCAGCACTACCAGATCCGCACCGTCGAGCTGGTCTCCAGGCGTTGCATCCATCTCGAACTTGGAGTCCGGCGCGCGGCCGTTCGCAGTCACGATAGGGCCGTCATCGATGAACGCATCTGAAACGGCGACCGCCGCCTCGAGTACCCCGCCCGGATTGTTGCGCAGATCGAGCACCAGCCCATTGAGCTTGCCGTGCGGGCTTGAGCTTTTCAGGGTTGCGATGGCCTTGCTGAGATCCCCACCCGTCGTTTCGCTGAAGTGGGTGATGCGGACATAGCCGTAGCCGGGCTCGAGGAGCTCAGACTTCACGCTATGAACCTGGACGTTGGAGCGTTCCAGCATGAAATCCACCGGAGCTTCGGTGCCGGCTCGCTTCACCGTGACCTTCACGCTGGTGCCGGCCTTGCCCCGCATGCGGCTAATAGCGTCATTCAGGCCCGAGGTGTCGATAGGCACACCATCGATGGCCACGATCATGTCCCCAGGGTGGATACCGGCTTTGGCAGCCGAGGTTCCATCGATCGGCGCTACGACCTTGACCCCTTCGTCTTCCATCGTGACTTCGATTCCGACACCCGAATAGTTGCCCGTGGTGCTGATGCGGATCTCGTCGTACTCGTCGCTGTCGAGGAACGCCGAATGCGGATCGAGGGCTGACACCATTCCGCGGATCGCGCTTTCCATCAGGTCGTGATCGTCGACTTTGTCGACGTAGTCCTGCTTGACGCGCTCCAGCACCTCGGCAAGCAGGCGTGCGTCCTCCCAGGGAAGGGTCTCGGAGTTCTGCGGGGGGTCCCGGTCCGCGAGCACCCCGCGAGACAAAGACAGAGAAACCCCAATCGCCACTCCAGCGAGAAGGATCACAAGCGTGCGGAATTTCATCGACATTCTGGGAGTCCCGGCAGAAGTGCGAGTGGGAATTGCAGGGGAATACTACAGCCCGGGACCATGGCCACCAACAAAAAGGCGCTGACCATTCATCGCCCGCTCAACGGCAAAGCGTTATGTTGCGCTGCAAGAATCAGGCGGAAGAGACCGCAATGACCGGTCCCTGGCCGGTCTCAGAAACCGGATCGCGCGGCGCAGGCTGGCCCAAGCCCTTCAGAAGCGGCAGCTCCTTCAGCATCTGCGCAAGTGGTTGCGGCTTGCCCAGGCAAAAGCCCTGCCCGTAATCGACACCCAATGAGGTGACGCGGCGGCGAATCTCGTCGGTCTCCACGTATTCAGCCACCGTTTCCATGCTCATTGTCTTGGCGAGCTGCGCAATGGCGCGCACCATCGATTGCGAGCGAGGATCGATGATCACGTCACGTACGAAACTGCCATCGATCTTGAGCATCGATACCGGCAACGCCTTGAGATAGGCGAGGGAGCTGAATCCTGTTCCGAAGTCATCGAGCGCGAACTGGCAGCCGATCTCGCGCAGCCGCTCCATGAAGGTCTCGGCGCGACCCATGTTGGCGACCGCAGCGGTTTCGGTGAGCTCGAAGCAGAACGATTCGCTCGGCAGACCGCAGTTGCTCACGGCATTCTCGACGAAATCGGCAAAATCCGGCTGTGCGATCGATTGGCCGGAAAGGTTGATCGTGAAGCAGATCGAGTGCTCGCGCAGCAGCGAGGCATGTTCGGACACGGTCTGCACTGCGTGTTCCACGACCCAACGGTCGATCGCCGGCATGAGCTGGTAGCGCGCTGCCGCCGAGAGGAATTTTTCCGGCGGAATGCTGTGACCGTCGTCCGCGATCATGCGCAGCAGAAGCTCGAAATGCGGATCCTTGCCCGCGTCCTGAAGCGGCACGATCGGCTGCAGATCGAGACGAAAGCGCCCGGTCCGCAGCGCGTCACGCAGCTGCGCCGCGACGCCGATGTCGGTGTGACGCCGAATGATGCTGACGTCCGCTTCCTCGTAAATCTCCACGCGGTTTCGCCCGCGATCTTTGGCAGCCTTGCACGCGACTTCAGCCGCTGCCATCGCATGTGCGAGCTTGGCCTGCGAGCCCGCCAGCGCGACCACGCCGATGCTCAGCGAAACGTCCGGAGAGCTGTCCTTGCTGCCTTCGGCGCGCAGTAGCCGTGCGCCGTCACAGAGCTTGCGGGCCACGGCGGTTCCCGTATCCAGATCGCAGTCCGGCAGCAGCAGCGCAAAGCGGTCGCCGGCGAGGCGCGCACTGACGGCCCGCGTATGGTGCGTGCGGCGAACCAGCTCCGCCACGCGTGCGATCACGGCATCGCCGATGTGCATGCCGAAGTTCTCGTTGATCAGGTGCATCTGGTCGATGTCGATATACACCAGACTGTGCGTTTCGCTGCCGGCACGGGTCAGGTTCGCGTTCGCGTGGCGTTCGAACGCCGGGCGCGTGAGCAGGCCGGTGGCGCCGTCGTAATTGGCCTGCAGGACGGCGGCGGTCTTGCGCGCCAACAGACGTGCGATGCGCGTGTGGCGGTGATCAAAGTCATCCATGTCCTCAGTGCGAAAGAGCGCGAAGAAGCCGACCACGCGGCTCGAGCTCTGCCGGACCGGGCAGGAGAGGATCTTGTACGGAAGCGCGGTGGGCGCACTGCTCGCAACCACTTTGTTCACGACCAGGGTCTTGCCCTGCAGTTGCGCCCAGGTCAGCAGGTGCCGATGAGTGCGCGTGAGTACTTCGGCACTCTGCGCCGCCGGCGCACCTTGGCCCGCGCGGCAGATCGCAATGCCTTTCTCCGGAATCACCAGCGCACCGAACGGACAGCCGAGATGCTCAATGCTTCGCTGTACGATCCAGCGCAGCTCGTCGGTGTCATCTTCGGTTTCTTCGGTCTCTGCCTGCGCGTCCGACGTAATCGAGAGCAGCAGGTCGAGATCCTTGTCGCGCACTTCGAGACTGCGATTGAGCGAACCGATGCTTTCCTGCGCAATCAGCTCGCGCTGCAGGCATTCGAGCGCCGGGCGCAACAGGCTGTGCACGAAAGACCAGGGGCGCGACTCGCCGCTGTCGGAGCGGCAGGTCACACACAGCAGGGCGATCAGCTCGCCCGATTCCTCGCAGAGCCGAAAGAGATAGACCGGGGTGCCGTCATCAAGCAGCCGGAAGAGACCCTCTTCCGCACCGGCTACGGCGTGGCGCGCTTCGGCGATGAGGGACGACAGATCGTGGCTGACGACAGCGGAGCTGGACCAGTACTTCTCAGCGGCGGGCCCAATAATGTCGATGCTGAGCGCGCGCGGCAGCAGCATCTTGACGAGCTGGCCGTAGGGCTCGAGCGACATGTTCAGAGTCGTGCTGGTCTGGTTCGAGTTTTCCACTGCCCCGCCACATCCGCCACAGGCGCAACCGATCGCGGCCGCCGCAGCGCCAGGGCGAACAATCACTTATTCGAGTGCTGACAATCCTTGACGAGGTTGGCGATTCGACAGATCTCGGTGTGTAAGTTGCGGAGATTGCGAGCTAATCCGCATTCGCGAGACTGCGCGGGCAGGCTGGCATCAGCAGCCAAAACCGGGCCGGTGGTTGAACTTAAGCAGGTCGACACAGGCACGGAATGCGACGCCCATCACACACGCTTCAGCTGCGCGGCAGGGACTTGCGAATCCACTGGTGCGGATTGAGGGGTGTGGCGCCCTTGCGGATCTCGAAGTACAGCTCGGGCTGGTTGCGACCACCGGAATCGCCTGCGCTGGCGATCACATCACCCGCTCCCACCCAATCGCCGACCGCGCGGTAGAGCTGTTCGTTGTGCCCGTAGAGGCTGAGATACCCACCACTGTGCTCAACAATCGTCAGCAGCCCCATGCCGGGGAGCCAGTCGGCATACACGACTCTTCCAGCATGCACCGCGTGCACCTGGCTACCCCGGTCCGTCGCGAGCAACACGCCGTTCCAGGTTAGTCCCCCGGCTCGCCGCTCACCGAAGTCGGCCAACAAACGTCCTTTCACCGGCCAATTCAGGCGGCCCTTGAGCTTCTCGAAGGGCTCAGCTGAATTGACCGGAAAGTCACTCAACACGCGTCGCAGGTCCGCGAGCAGCTTCTCGAGCGCGTCCTTTTCGCGTGTCAGTTTCGCCAGAGTGACCTGTCGATTCTTGAGCTGCTGGTTGAGCTCGCTGAGGACGTCGCCACGCTCGCGACGTGCACGTTGCAATCCGTCCAGCTCCGCACGCGCCTGATCCTCGAGGTCTGCGAGGCGCGCGTCCTCAGCTGCAACTGCCGCATCGAGCTCTTCCAGACGGTCGAGCTCCTGGCGTATCGACTGAATCCTGTCCGCACGTGCGCGGCCGAAATAACCGTAGTAGGCGAACATGCGTCCGAGCTGTGCCGGTTCCTGCTGGTTGAGCAGGAGCTTCAGCTGCTCTTCCCGGCCGATGGTATAGGCGGCACGCAACTGGCCGGCGAGAGCTGCGCGTTCGTCCTCGAGCGAGGCTTCGACACGCGAGTGTTCCGCCTGCAGCGCTGCCCGTCGCCGCGCGCTGTCTGCGCGCTGCCCCCTGAGGTCATCGAGTTTGTGGCGCTGCCCGGCGACGGTCAGCTCCGCATCCCTCAGCCGCCCCGCCAGCTGATCACGCTGCGTCGTATCGCTGCGGATCGACTCCTGCAGCTCGGTAATCTCCTTGCGTACCTTGCGCAGGTCGGCCTCGGTGTCCTTCTGATCGGCCGCAGGCAACGCCATCGCCCCGAAAAGCAGGAGCGCAAGCCACCTTGCTATACTTGCCGGCCTTTTTCGGCGCACGCCTCGAGTTCCAGGACCCAAGATGAATCGACTGATCGAGTTTGCAGGCAATCATCCCTACCTGGTAGCGGCCGCCGTGCTGATGGTGATTATCGTGATCGTGTCCGAGTTGCGCGCCCGGATTCAAGAGTTCGCGGCGGTGGCCCCGACTGACGCCATCCGCATGATGAATCATGGCGCACTGGTCATCGACGTGCGCGACAGCGCCGCGTTCGACAGCGGCCACATCGTCGATGCGCGCAACATGCCGCTCAAGGAGCTCGCCGCCAGTGCTGAAGGCCTTAAGCGCAACAAGGACAAGCCGGTCATTACCTGCTGCGATACCGGCATGAATGGCGGCACGGCGGCGCGCGAGCTGGGCAAGCTGGGCTTCACCAAGGTTTTCAATCTGCGGGGTGGTCTCGGCGCCTGGCGCCAGGACAATCTGCCGCTGGTGCGCGGGGGTACGGCTGGCGCAAAGGCCGCGACGCGGGTTGAGCGCACGTGACTGACGTCGTGATGTATTCGTCGGGTTGGTGCCCGTACTGTGCGCGCGCCCGTGCATTGTTCGAGCGCAAGTCAATCGCGTTTCGCGAAATCGACGTCGAAACGGACGCGGAGCTGCGTGCCCAGATGATTGCCCGCAGTGGCCGGCGCTCGGTGCCGCAGATTTTTATCGGCGAGCGGCACGTGGGCGGATTTGAAGAACTCTACGAGCTGGAGCGCAACGGCGAGCTCGATACCCTGATGCAAACGGAGAAAACATGACCGATACCGAACCGAACCCGCAGGCGGCGCCGACCAGCCCTGAGATCGTGCTGCAGCAGATCTACTTGAAGGACTGTTCATATGAGGCGCCGAATGGGCCCCGCATTCCGTCAGCGCAGTGGAACCCGAAGTTCTCGCTGAACCTCAACACGGCAAGCACTGAGCTCGGCGCGGAGCTGCGCGAGGTGGTCCTCACTGTCACCGTCGAGGCGAAGGTCGGGGACAACGTTGCTTATCTCGTAGAGCTCAAGCAAGCGGGCGTGTTCATGGTGCGCAACTGCACCGAGGGCGACCTCAAAAAAGTCATTGGCAGCGTGTGTCCGACGGTGCTCTTTCCCTACGCACGCGCAGCTTGCTCCGATCTGATCACCCAAGGGGGCTTCCCCCAGTTCCTGCTGCCACCGGTGAACTTCGATAGCCTGTTCGAACGATCCATGGCCGAATCGACACGCATCGGGGTCAACTGATCCCGGATCAGAGGCGCGGCGACCTGCGCGCCCGGCGAGCACTGCATGGCATTGCCCGAAAAGCATGCGACGGATCGAGCCCCGATCACGCTCCTCGGCGCCGGCTCATGGGGCACTGCGCTTGCAATCCAGTTCGCGCGAGCTGGACATGAGGTGAGGCTCTGGGGTCGTGACCCCGGTCATCTTGCGACGCTTGAGCGCGACCGGTGCAATCGCCGCTATCTGCCCGACGCGCCGTTTCCGCAGTCGCTGCGCGTCGAGGCCGATCTCGATCAGGCACTCCTGGGCAGCGTCGATGTTCTGATCGCAGTCCCGAGCCATGGCTTTCGTCAGCTGCTGCTGCAGTTGAAACCACGCCTGCAAAGCGGCATGCGTCTGGCATGGGCGACAAAAGGGTTCGAGCAGGGGTCCGGGAAACTCCCTCACGAGATCGCGACTGAGGTCCTGGGTGAGCGCTGGCCGATCGCCGTGCTGTCGGGACCGACGTTCGCTCGCGAGGTAGGAGCAGGCCTTCCGACAGCCATGACCGTGGCTTCGCCGGATGAGACTTTTGCCGCAGCCATCGCTCACAGCATCTCCGGTCTCAACTTTCGCGCTTATACCTCCAGCGATGTGATCGGGGTGGAAGTCGGCGGTGCGGTGAAGAATGTGCTCGCGATTGGCGCCGGCATCGCCGATGGCATGGGTTACGGAGCGAACACGCGCATCGCTTTGATCACGCGTGGCCTTGCCGAGATGACACGGCTCGGCGAAGCGCTCGGGGCGCGGCGCGACACTTTCATGGGCCTCGCCGGTCTCGGGGACCTGGTGCTCACCTGCACCGACAACCAATCGCGCAACCGACGCTTCGGCATGGCACTGGCGGCCGGGCAGTCCGTTGAGGCAGCGCTTCGGGGCATACACCAGGTCGTGGAAGGGTACGCCGCCGCAAGAGCCGTCCACGAGGTTGCGGCGCGGATGAAAATCGAGGTGCCGATCTGTGAGGCGGCTTACGGGGTGCTGTACTCGGGGCTGCCCATCAAGGATGCCGTCCAGACGCTGATGGCGCGAGAGATCCGGCCGGAACACGACTAGAGGGGCGTTCGGTCCTGGATATCGGACATTTCAAACCCTGACTGACGCCAGGCCTCGTAGAGGACGAGCGCCACCGCATTGGAGAGGTTCAGGCTGCGATTCCCGGACCGCATCGGAATCCTGAGGACTCGCTCCGGCCGGATGAGACGCAATACATCCGCAGGCAAGCCCTTGGTTTCCGGGCCAAAGAGCAAGGCATCGCCCGCCTGGAAGTGTGCCTGCGCGTAGTTGCACCCACCGCCGGTTTCGATTGCGAACACGCGCTCCCCGAGCTCCGCGAGGCATGCCTGAAGTGAAGCGTGCGTCTTTACTGCGGCCGCTTCCGCATAGTCGAGACCCGCCCGTCGCAGGGCGCGGGCGTCGAGGCTGAATCCCAAAGGCTTGATCAGATGCAGGGTCGCACCTGTGTTCGCGCATAGCCGGATGATGTTGCCCGTATTGGGTGGAATCTCCGGCTCGAATAAGATCACGTGGTACATGCGCGCCGCACCTGAAACCCCCGCCACACCGCTGGCGCTCGATTTCCTCGGCCTGAAGTTCAACACGCCGATCGTGCTGCTTTCCGGCTGCGTCGGGTTCGGCGAAGAGTACACACGGGTTGAGGGCTTCTCCAACCGCAACGTGGGCGCCGTCGTACTCAAGGGCACGACGCTCAAGCCGCGGCTCGGGAATCCGCCGCATCGCGTCTACGAGACGCCGATGGGAATGCTCAACGCGATCGGGTTGCAGAACCCCGGCGCGCCTCACGTGGTGCAACGCATACTGCCGCAGCTCGATTTCGACGAGACACGCTTCATCGCGAACGTATGCGGCTCGACCATCGAAGAGTACGTCGAGGTCACCCGCTGGTTCGATGACTCGCGCATCGATGCGATTGAAATCAACATTTCATGCCCGAACGTCAAGGAGGGCGGCGTGGCGTTCGGCAATTATCCGGACATGTCAGCGCGCGTGGTCGAGGCGTGCCGCAAAGTCACGCGCAAGCCAATCATCACCAAGCTCTCGCCCAACCAGACTGACATCCGTGAGAACGCGCGCCGCTGTATCGAAGCCGGAAGCGATGGGCTCGCCGTCATCAACACGATCATGGGAATGGCGATCGATGTGCGTACGCGCCGACCGGTCATCGGCAATATCCAGGGTGGATTATCGGGCCCCGCGATCAAGCCTATCGCCCTGCTGAAAGTGCACCAGGTCTACGATGTCGCGGGACCGCTGCGCATCCCGATCATCGGCCAGGGCGGCATCGCGAGTGCGCAGGACGCAATCGAGTTCATGATCGCCGGCGCCACAGCCGTCGGAGTAGGCACCGCGTTGTTCTATGACCCGTTGGTGTGCAGCAAGATCAACGAGGGAATCGCGGCTTACCTGCGTGAACACGGACTCAGGCACGTGCGGGATCTGGTGGGTGCGCTGCGCACGGGGAAAGAGACCCAGGACGTCCCCCTGGCTGGCTGATCGCCCCGACCGCGACTCGCCCCGAACGACGCGGAACATTGCGCCGGGACCGGAATCAATCTAGTTCCGCCCATGCGCTTAATGGAGGGCGCGATTTCGCCCAGACTCTCCGCCGTTCGTCACACATGGAGGACATCGTCATGAAGCTCTACTACGCCACCGGCACCTGCGCACTTTCGCCTCACATCGCCCTGCTCGAAGCAGGACTCAAGTTCGACCTGGAGAAGGTCGACATCCGCTCCAAGAAGCTCGCCGACGGTGGGGATTATCTGCAGATCAACCCCAAGGGATACGTGCCGTCGCTCAGGACCGACGATGGACAAGTGCTGACGGAAGGACCGGCCATCGTGCAATACATCGCCGATCTCAAACCGGAGTCCGGCCTCGCGCCTCCGAATGGAAGCTTCGAGCGCTACCGCCTGCAGGAGTGGCTCAATTTCATCAGCACCGAGATCCACAAGCAGTTTTCACCGCTGTTCAACCCGGCGCTGTCCAACGACGCGAAAGAGTATTCGCGTGGCAATCTCGCCAAGCGACTCGAATATCTCAACAAGCTCCTCGAAGGGCGCAAGTTCCTGCTGGGCGAACGCTTCACCGTGGCTGACGGATACCTCTACACCGTCCTCAACTGGGCCAAACCGATGGGAATCGATCTGGCGCGCTGGCCCGCGGTGGCGAGCTATCACTCAGGCATCGATCAACGTCCTAAAGTGCAGGAAGCACGCAAGGCCGAAGCGAAGTAACGACCCCGACAGTCTCGCCGCGCGGCAGTTTTCAGCCGGCGGGGCTCGTTTGCGACGACGCGGCGGCGGCGCTGGGCCCTTGGATGAGCAACCGCTGCGTCGGATAGGCGAACTGTACGCCGAGGCGTTCGAGCTCCTCGTGGATGCGGAAGTTGACGTCCTGCTGAATGTCGGCATACAGGATGTAGTCCGCGTCGAGCACGAAGTAGACCGTTTCAAAGGTCAGCGCCGAGGGGCCAAAAGTCGTGAAGTGACTGCGTTCGAAGCGGGTTTTTTCGTGCGCACGGATCGCAGCCTCGATGATTCCCGGGATACGCCTGAGTTTCTCTCGCTGCGTCTCGTACGCGACACCGATAGTGAACACGACGCGCCGCTCGTACATGCGGCCGAAGTTGTGCACGCGCGATTTGAGCAGATCCGTGTTCGACACGATGAGCTGCTCGCCGCTCAGGCTCCGCAGGCGCGTGCTGCTCACCCCGATCTGCTCGACGCGCCCGGTTTCCTGGCCGATGCCGAGCACGTCGCCCACCGCGAACGGTTTGTCGAACGCGATGGAGAGGGAAGCGAGGAGATCTCCGAGCACTGTCTGCACCGCGAGTGCGACGGCAATGCCGCCGACGCCGAGGCCGGTCACCAGCGCGGTGATGTTTACGCCCAGGTTGTCCAGGGCGACCAGCAGCACCAACGTCCAGATCGTGAGCCTGACGACGAAATGGACGACCGTGAGCGAGGTGGCGTGGCTCAGGTCCGTCGAGGTGACCCGACGCCGATCGATGAAGTAGCCGGCGACGGCTGCGAGCCAGATGCCGACCTGAATCCACACGACAACCGTGATCAGATACCGCAGAACCTGATCGAGACGCGGCGGCAGCGTCAGCACCAGCTCAGCAGTCCATATTGCCGCGCTCCACAGGAACAGAGTGCTGGTGTGCTGCGCCAGCAACGAGGCGAAATCGAGAAACCGGTGCGTTTCGGCATCGGGTTTGCGCTTGCGCAAGGCGCTGATGTAGCGCTTGAGGATCGGCAGCACAGTGAAAGTCGCTACGAAGGCCAACAGAGCCACGCCCCAGCGCAGTACTGAATTGCCGAGGAACTCAAAGTCCAGCAGTTGCTTGAGCTCAGTCATGAACCCGTGCACACCAGGCGAAAAAAAGGAGAGCCGATTATAGCGGGGCGCGCCGTGTGGTCCGGCGGTCAGATGAGTTTTTCCATGAACACGCTGCTCGGCTCATCGCGATACTCTCCATAGCGTGCGCGACGTCGGTACCCGCTGCGCGCATAGAGCGCGAGCGCCTCGGGCTGCTCGATGCCGGTCTCGAGAAGCAGTGCGTGTACCCCCAGCCTGCGCGCTTCCTCCTCCAGCGCTTCAAGGAGCGCGCGGCCAACGCCCAGTCCGCGGAACTGCGGACGCACAAACATCCGTTTGATCTCAGCCGAAGTGGCATCGAGGCGCCGCACCGCGCCGCAACCTGCCGCGGCGCCGTCACAGCGCGCAAGAAAGAACGCGATCTCGGGACTGCAAAGCGACTCGACGTCGAGCAGATAGTTCCGCTCCGGCGGGTATAGCGCTCCCAAGTAGGAATCGAGCGCTGCGATCAACTCGCACGCTTCCGGCAATCGCGGCGAACTCGGCTCTACAACCACACGCAAGCTCAATCATCCATGCTGAGCTCGCGCATCTTGCGCGTGAGTGTGTTGCGTCCCCAGCCCAGAAGCTTCGCGGCATCCTGGCGTCGTCCGCCGGAACGCGTGAGCGCTGTGCGGATCAACACGCGCTCAAATTCTGGCAACGCCGCGTCCAGCAGACGATTGGATCCGGCATCGAGTTGCCGCTGTGCCCAACCGGCTAGAAGGTGCGTCCATTCGCTCGGGGCGCCGGTTTCGTGCGCACTGCCGCCAAGGTCTGCGGGAATGTCACTGGCCTTGATCTCACGTCCAGCAGCAAGCACGGTGAGTCGCCGACAGGCATTGACGAGTTGGCGGACGTTGCCCGGCCAATCACAAGCCAGCAGCAGTTGCTCAGCCGCTGGCGTAAACGATTTCGAATCAACACCCAACTCCCGCGCTGCCTGCGCCAGGTAGTGCCGCAGCAGGTCCGGGATATCTTCACGTCGCGCGCGCAGCGGCGGGATCTCCACCCGAATCACATTCAGGCGGTGCAACAGGTCTTCGCGAAAGCCGCCGCTCGTCACGCGCGCCTCGAGGTTCTGGTGCGTCGCCGCGATCACACGCACGTCGACCTTGATCGGTGTCTGGCCGCCGACGCGATAGAACTCGCCTTCCGCCAGAACGCGCAGCAGGCGTGTCTGTAATGCCGGCGACATATCGCCGATCTCGTCGAGAAACAGCGTCCCCCCATCGGCCTGTTCGAAGCGGCCGCGGCGCTGGCTGTCGGCTCCGGTGAATGCACCTCGCTCGTGTCCGAACAATTCCGATTCCAACAAGTCCGCTGTGAATGCCGATGTATTCAGAGCGATGAAGGGTTTGTCTGATCGAGGGCTGTGCCGGTGCAGTGCGCGCGCCACCAGTTCCTTGCCGGTGCCCGACTCGCCCGTGATCAGAACCGTCATGCTGGAGCGCGAAAGACGGCCAATCGCGCGAAATACCTGTTGCATCGCGGGCGCCTGGCCAAGGATTTCGGGAATCGCCTGCGGTTCGGTGTCGCTTTCGGCAGCGGCGACACCCTGGTGGGCCGCGCGCCGCACCAGGTCGAGCGCGTGATCGATGTCGAAGGGTTTGGGCAGATATTCGAAGGCACCGCCGCGATACGCCGCAACCGCGCTGTCCAGATCCGAATGGGCGGTCATGACAATGACCGGCAACGTCGGGCGCGACTCGTGGATTTCCTGCAGTAACTCCAGGCCGCTGTTGCCCGGCATGCGAATGTCGGTGATCAGTACATCAGGCACTTCTCCACGCAGCGCCTCGAGCGCGGCGTTCGCGTGCTCGAAGGTCTTCGCCAGCATTCCGCTTTGCTTGAGCGCTCGCTCCAGCACCCAGCGGATCGACGCATCATCGTCAACCAGCCAGACATGCAAGGGTCTAACGGCCATTCTCGTTCTCGATTGGAAGCAGGATGGTGAACACGGTATGTCCCGGCGTGCTCTCGAACTCGATGAGGCCGCCGTGTCGGATCACGAGGTCCTGCGCAACCGCGAGGCCGAGTCCTGTGCCGTCCTGTCGTCCAGTGACCAGCGGATAGAACAGCGTATCGCGAATCTGCGCGGGGACACCGGGGCCGTCGTCTTCGAGCTGGATGCTTGCCACCAACCGATGGCGCGCCGAGCCAATGCTCTGATTGGTCAGTGCTCGCGTACGCAGCAGTATCCGGCCGCGCGTGCCGACGGCCTGCAACGCGTTGCGTCCCAGGTTGAGCATTGCCTGGATGATGAGATGCCGATCCAGGTCAGCGCTTGGCAGACTCGGATCGTAATCCCGCTCGATCAGCACGCTGCTGTGCGCTTCGCTGCGCATCAAGTGATAGACGTGCTCGCAGAGCTCGTGGATGTTGAGACTCTCGCGCCGCGGTGCGCGTCCGGGCCCCAACATGGAGTCGACCAGCGCGGCGAGACGATCTGCTTCGCTGATGATCACCTCGGTATATTCACGCATGGTCTCGTCGCGCAGCTGGCGCTCCAGCAATTGCGCTGCACCGCGCAGGCCGCCAAGTGGATTCTTGATCTCGTGAGCTAGCTGACGAACCATCAACCGACTGCCACCCAGCTGTGCCAGGAGCGCAGTCTCGCGGCTGATGCGCTGGCGCTGAGTCGCATCGTTGAGTTCCACCAGCAAACGCCCTGCGGGATGCACGGGGTCGAGCGGCGACACGCTGACGTCGGTGACCCGCTCCTCGCCCGCGTGTGCCGCCTGCAGCGTCACTTCGCGCTGCGAACAATTGTCCGAGTTGACTGCCGCGCGAGTCAGTACCTGCCACAGCTCCTCGGGTGCGCGCAAAAGGTCACGGAGCAATCGTCCACGAGCCTGATGCGCGCTCATGCCCAGGAGGTTTTCCGCAGCCAGGTTGGCATCCAGCACCCGCAACTCGCTGTCGAGCAGCAACACGCCGGTGCTGAGGGCGTCGAGAATCTCCTGTGCTTCGGGCACAGGAGACAGAGGAAGCAGATTAGTTTCGGTCGCCACGCCCGTCACCGCCCAGTCGCGGCACGGGCCGGCGTGATCAGTGCGGCGTCGGTACTTTCTTCGTCAGGATGGAAGTCTGGTGCATGTGGAACGTCACCGTCTGGCTGCTGATGAGCTGCTTGCCAGTCTGATCGGTAACCACTGCCACGAGCGTGTGGGTGCCCCGAAACACATCGTTCAGCGAGAACGAATCCCCGGCACCCGGCAAGCCATCGACACGCTTGCCGTCGAGGTAGAGCCAGATCGAGTGACCGGGCTGCAGATCCGGTTCGATGCGCAGCCGCGCAGTAAGCGTGTTTCCGGTGTTCTGAAATGTCTCGTCGTTTTCCGGCTTCCACAGATCGAGCTTGCTGTACTGAGACTGCTGACCAGCAGCCGAATTGCTGGTCTGCGAGCGATTGTTTCCGCTCGACGCATTCGGTGTGAAAGTCTGCGCGGACTGCAAGTCGACGACTTGCGCACCGGGCGCTGGCGTGTCGGAGTAGTGCGTTACGCCGTTCTGGTCTACCCACTTGTAGGTCGTGGCGAACGCGCTCGCGGCAAGCAACATACCGATCGCGATGAGGCTGATACGCATGGGGCCAAAGCATAGCCCTATCTTCCAGTGCAGACAAAAGCCAACCTGAAAACTCGGTGACGGTGATCACATTAACTACCGCCACCGGTACCGCCTCGTGAACCCGCGGGCGAAACACTCCTCAAACGCTGTAATACAGCTCCAGCTCCACCGGATGCGTAGTCATGCGCACGCGCGTGACTTCCTGCATCTTGAGTCCGATGTACGCGTCGATGACATCGTCGGTGAACACGCCGCCCGCCTTGAGGAAGGCCCGATCCTTATCGAGGGATTCGAGCGCCTGCTCGAGCGAGTAGCACACCTCGGGAATGTGCTTGGCCTCCTCGGGCTCGAGGTCGTACAGATCCTTGTCCGCAGCTTCGCCCGGATGAATCTTGTTCTGGATTCCATCGACGCCAGCCATCAGCATCGCGGCAAATGCCAGATACGGGTTGGCAGTCGAATCCGGGAAACGCACTTCGATACGTCGCCCCTTCGGATTCGGCACCCATGGAATGCGAATCGACGCCGAACGATTGCGCGCGGAGTACGCCAGCATCACGGGCGCTTCGAAACCCGGCACCAGGCGCTTATAGCTGTTGGTGCTCGAGTTGGTGAACGCGTTGAGCGCCTTCGCGTGCTTGATGATTCCGCCGATGTAGTAGAGCGCCACGTCCGACAGGCCGCCGTACTTGTCACCAGCGAACAGTGCCTTGCCCGCCTTCTGCAGGGACTGATGCACATGCATGCCGTTGCCGTTGTCGCCGACGATGGGCTTGGGCATGAAGGTCAGCGTCTTGCCGTAACTTGCAGCGACATTCTGCAACGCGTACTTGAGGATCTGAACTTCGTCGGCTTTGCGCGTCAGGGTGTTGGCGGAGACATTAATTTCGCCCTGGCCGGCGGTCGCCACTTCGTGGTGGTGCACCTCGACCTGCAGGCCAAGCTCCTCGAGCGCGAGACACATCGCCGAACGGATATCCTGCTGAGAGTCGACGGGCGGAACC
Source organism: uncultured Gammaproteobacteria bacterium (assembly GCA_963724625.1). GTDB lineage: Bacteria > Pseudomonadota > Gammaproteobacteria > Steroidobacterales > Steroidobacteraceae > DATBVX01. The sequence goes on from CAVRVO010000004.1 coordinate 358,301, forward strand.
GGGAAATATCCGCCCTTCACGCCGGGTCGGTGGCCCTTGTTGCCCTCCTCGTATGCCTTACCGGAGCTCCACGCCGCTTCCACGGAATCGATTTCATAGAAGCAGCCGCTCATGCCCGAGCCCATGCGCACGGCATCGAAGATGAAGAACTCATTCTCCGGGCCGAACAGAGCGCCGTCGGCAATTCCGGTCGACTTGAGATAGGCCTCCGCACGCTTGGCCAGTGAGCGTGGGCAGCGCTCGTAGCCCTGCATGGTCGTCGGCTCGACGACATCACAGCGCAGGAGCAGTGTGCTTGCCTCGAAGAACGGATCGATCACTGCGCTGGCGGCATCCGGCATCAGGATCATGTCGGACTCGTTGATGCCCTTCCAGCCAGCGATCGAAGAGCCGTCGAACATCTTGCCGTCGGTAAAGAAGTCCTCATCGACCACACGCGAGGGCACACTCACGTGCTGCTCCTTGCCGCGGGTATCGGTGAAGCGCAGGTCCACGAACTTCACTTCCTTCTCTTTCATCAGGCTCAGAACTTCGGCGGGGGTCATGGGCTCAAGCTCCTCGGAATGGGGCGAAACTGTTTTGGCCTGCCGTCCGATTCGCCCTGCAGACGGAGGTCCATAGCTGAATCCACGCGGTTTGCAGTTCTCGTGCCACGGCGTGGAGGTCGCAGATTCAAATGCTTAGGGTTGCAGCGCGTCGGCGCCCCGCAAAACGCGCGCCATCATAGGGCATTCTGCTGCTGAAAATGCACCATTTGTGGGCGTAAGTTGGCCGCAGTGCGGGCAGTTCGCAAGGTTTCGAGCCTGACGCACCATTGCGGAGCGCTCGGTGGGTACAAATGCCAGCCGCTGAATGACTCGTTATACTCGCGGCCTTTTCGATCAATGACCTGCCCGACCTTTAGCCCGACACCCATGCCGCCCCGTAGCTCCACGCTGCCACCCAGGACCTTTCAGGACCTGATTTTTGCGCTGCAGCGCTATTGGTCCGAGTGCGGCTGCGTAATTCTTCAGCCGTACGACATGGAGATGGGTGCCGGGACCTTTCACACCGGGACGTTCCTCAGAGCGCTCGGGCCCGAGCCATGGACTGCGGCGTATGTCCAACCGAGTCGTCGGCCGACAGATGGGCGCTACGGCGAGAACCCGTTTCGTCTGCAGCACTACTACCAGTTCCAGGTGGTGATCAAACCTTCTCCGCTCGAGATCCTGGACCTGTACCTCGGTTCGTTGCGCGCACTCGGTATCGATCCGCTCGTGCACGACATCCGGTTCGTCGAAGACAACTGGGAATCGCCGACGCTTGGCGCGTGGGGGCTGGGCTGGGAGGTGTGGCTCAACGGCATGGAGATTACGCAGTTCACCTACTTCCAGCAGGCCGGCGGTTTCGACTGCAAGCCGGTGACGGCTGAAATTACCTACGGGCTGGAACGGGTCGCGATGAACCTGCAGCAGGTCGAAAGCTTCTTCGACATCGTATGGACCGATGGACCGCTCGGGCGCGTGACGTACGGCGATGTCTTTCACCAGAACGAAGCCGAGCAGTCGGCTTATAACTTCGAGCACGCGGATGTGAACTGGCTGTTGCAGGCGTTCGATGCTCATGAACGCACCTGCCAGGCTCTGCTCGAGGCAAAGTTGCCGTTGCCCGCCTACGAGCAAGTATTGAAGGCCTCTCACACGTTCAATCTTCTCGATGCGCGCCGGGCGATCTCCGTAACTGAACGGCAGCGCTACATCCTGCGAGTTCGCAAGCTCGCCCGTGGTGTGGCTGAAGCTTACCTCCATAGTCGCGAGTCACTCGGCTTCCCGTTGCTGAAGCAAGCCGGAGCTGCCGCGTGAGCCGGCGGGATCTCTTGATCGAGATCGGCACTGAGGAGCTCCCGCCGCTGGCGTTGAAGGACCTCGCCGATGCGTTCCTCGCGGGCATCGTGCAGCGACTGGCGGAGACGAAGATAAGGCACGGGCGCGCGCAACGCTTTGCGAGTCCGCGACGTCTCGCTGTCCTGGTCAGAGGCGTTTCAGAACAGCAACCCGAACAGGACGTGAAACGGCGCGGACCGCCGGTTTCTGCCGCGTTCGACTCGAGCGGGCAACCGACTCGAGCCGCGCTCGCGTTTGCCGAATCCTGCGGCACGACGGTCTCGTCGCTGGACCGCGTGCAGGAGGCCAAGGGCGAATTCCTACTCTTCAGTACGCGCAAGCCAGGCTCGCTCACCAGCGATCTGGTGCCAGGCGTAGTGCAGGCGGCGCTCGACGCGTTGCCAATCCCCAAGCGGATGCGTTGGGGGGCAGGCAACGCGGAATTCGTCCGTCCGGTGCACTGGGTAGTGCTCCTCTTCGGCAAGGACGTCGTGCCAGCAAGCATCCTGGGCGTGTCGAGCGATCGCTTCACGCGAGGACATCGCTTTCACGCACCAAAACCGCTGCGTATATCCACGCCAGGTGCGTATGCCGGAGCATTGCGTAAGCGCGGACGGGTGCTGGCCGATCTCGACGAGCGACGCGAGCACATACGGCGCACCACACAGGAGCTCGCGGCTTCGCTTGAAGGCGTGCCGGTCATGGACGATGCGTTGCTCGATGAGGTGACGGCTCTAGTCGAGTGGCCCGTGCCGCTGGCGGGCACGTTCGAAGGGCGCTTTCTCGAGCTGCCACGCGAGGTGCTCATCGCCACACTGCAGGACCATCAGCGCTATTTCCCGCTCAGCACCAGCAACGGCACTTTGCTACCGCGGTTCATAGCGGTCAGCAATCTCGAAAGCCTCCATCCAGACCAGGTTCGCGCCGGAAACGAGCGCGTAGTCAGGCCACGCCTCACGGACGCCGCATTTTTCTACGACACCGACCGCAAGCAACCCCTGGCGTCCCGATGTGCAGGATTGGCCCAAGTAACGTATCAGACGCGCCTCGGTTCGCTGCAGGACAAAGTAACGCGCACCAGGACACTCGCGGCCCGGGTCGCCGAGCGCATAGGTGCCGATCCTCGTTCCACCGAGCGCGCTGCGGATCTGTGCAAGTGCGATCTGCTGACGGCGATGGTCGGCGAATTCCCGGAGCTGCAAGGCACCATGGGCAGTTACTACGCTCGACACGATGGTGAGCAGGCAGACGTTTCCATTGCCATCGCGGAGCACTATCTGCCCCGCTACGCCGGCGATCGGCTGCCTGACAGCCGCATCGGAATGGCACTGGCCATTGCCGACAAGATCGACACCATCACGGGCATCTTCGCGATCGACCAGAAGCCAACGGGAACTCGCGATCCTTTCGGCGTGCGCCGAGCCGCCCTCGGTCTGGTGCGCATCATTATCGAGCGCCAACTCGAGCTTGATCTGCGTGAGCTAATCGCGACCGCAACGCAGCTCATGGCGGCACATTCGCCCGGCGTCGGCGCGGTCGATGGCGCGGTGTGCGAGCAGGTCTACGACTACATCATGGAGCGCCTGCGCTCCTACTATCTCGACCGGTCTTCAGGATTGGAAATCAGCACCGAGATGTTCGATTCGGTGTTGAGCAATCGTCCACCGTCGCCGCTCGACTTCGATGCCCGATTGAGAGCGGTGGAAGGCTTTCTGAAGCTCGATGCCGCGACCAGCCTCGCAAGTGCCAACAAGCGCATCGCCAACATATTGCGCAAGACCGAGATCCCGACCTCCCAGGTCGTGAAGGTGGAACTGTTACGGTCTCCTGCCGAGCAGCGCCTGCACAGCGAGCTCGAGCGCCTTCGTCCGCAGGTGGAGCCATTGCTCGAACAGCGCAACTACGCTGAGGCGTTGCAGCGGCTGGCGCAGTTGCGCGAACCGGTGGATGCGTTCTTCGACTCAGTCATGGTGATGGACGAGGACACGCAACTTCGCACCAACCGTCTCACGCTGCTTGTTCAGTTGCGCAATCTGTTCCTGCACACCGCCGATCTGTCACGCCTGCCTGGCTGACATGCAGTTGCTCGGCTCACTGCTCTTCACGGCCTACCTGTTCCTGTCCATAGTGGTGTTTTCAACCGGCGTCGTGTTGGCGGCCGTCTTTCCATACCCCGTGCGTTACGCAGTCTCGCGCACGTGGGCGCGCAGCGTCATGTGGCTCCTCAAACACTTCTGCGGACTGGACTACGTGGTCGAAGGGCGTGAAAACATTCCGGTCGACAACCACATCTCGATGTGGAAGCACTCCTCGTCCTGGGAAACCATCGCGCAGATGCTGGTGTTTCCGCCTCAGTCCTGGGTGCTGAAGCATGAATTGATGTGGATTCCAATCGTCGGCTGGGCGATTCGAGCCATGCGTCCGATCGCGATCGACCGTGGCAGCGGTCGCATAGCGGTCAATCGCGTGATCGAGCAGGGCAAACAGCGGCTCGAGAGCGGCATGTGGATCCTGATCTTTCCCGAAGGCACCCGAATGCCCGCCGGGCAGACACGCAAATACGGCGTCAGCGGCGCACTGCTCGCCACGCAAACCGGCCGATGGGTAATTCCGGTGGCGCACAACGCGGGCTCCTATTGGCCGCGCCGAGGTCTTATCAAGAGGCGAGGCACGATCCGCGTAGTGATCGGACCCCCGATAGATCCTCGCGGCGCCGATCCGCGTCAGTTGAACGAGCGGGTTCAGGCGTGGATCGAATCCACGGTGGCTCAATTGCAGACACGCTGAGAGCAGGCTGAGCGGCGACGCAGCCGGTCGCGGCTCGCCACTTACTCGGCCAGCTGCAGATCAGGCGTCGATGATTTCGAGTCGCACTCAGATGTCCAGGTTTGCGACTGCGAGCGCGTTTTTCTCGATGAACTCGCGACGCGGTTCGACTTGATCGCCCATCAAGGTCGTGAAGATGTCATCCGCCGCGACCGCGTCCTCAATCCTGACCTGCATGAGCCGGCGCGACTCTGGGTTGATGGTCGTGTCCCACAACTGCTCCGGGTTCATTTCGCCTAGACCCTTGTAGCGCTGGATGGTCTGGCCTTTCTTCGCCTGCTCGAGGAGCCAATGCATCGCTTCCTTGAAACTTGCGATCTCGTGCCGCTCATCGCCCTTGGTGACGAATGCGCCATCCCCAATCAGGTCGCTGAGCGTGCGACCGAGCTCCGCGATGCGGCGATACTCGGCCGAATCGAAGAACTCGCGCTGAATATGCTTGGTGGCGGCGACGCCGTGCTCAGTCCTCTGCACGTCGATACGCTGCGGCGCTCCGTCGCTGCCCGGATGCAACGCCACTTTGAATGTGCGCGTGGCATCGTTCAGCGCGTTAAGGCGCGCATCCAGCTGGCTGCACCAGTGGCTAAGCGCTTCGACGTCGTCAAATACGGCGCCGGTTAGCTCCGGCAGATAGATCATCTGCTCCAGCACCCGTTCGTCGTAGCGGCGCGACCAGCGCTTGATGATCGCCTGCACTTCCATATAGCGCCGCGCGAGCGACTCCAGGCCTGGCCCGGCCAACGGAGGTGCCTCGGCATTGACGTGCAGGCCTGCCTCGTCCAGTGCAGCGTTCAGTAGCAGAGCGTTGAGTTCCGAGTCGTCCTTGAGATAGTGCTCCTGCTTGCCCTTGCGCAATTTGTAGAGTGGGGGCTGAGCGATATAGATATGCCCACCCTCGATAAGCTGTGGCATCTGCCGATAGAAAAAGGTCAGCAAGAGCGTCCGGATGTGGGATCCGTCTACGTCCGCGTCGGTCATGATGATGACCCGGTGATAGCGAAGATTCGCGATCTCGAAGTCATCTCGCCCGATCCCGCAGCCAAGTGCTGTGATCAGGGTGCCAACTTCCGCGGATGAGAGCATCTTGTCGAAGCGCGCCTTCTCGACGTTCAGGATCTTGCCCTTCAACGGCAGAATTGCCTGGCTGCGTCGGTCGCGACCTTGCTTCGCTGACCCGCCGGCGGAGTCGCCCTCAACCAGAAAGAGCTCCGACAAGGCCGGGTCCTTCTCCTGACAGTCGGCCAGTTTTCCGGGCAGGCCCGCGAAGTCGAGGGCGCCCTTGCGACGGGTCATCTCGCGCGCCTTGCGCGCCGCTTCGCGTGCTCTCGCTGCTTCCATGATTTTCGCGACGATGGCGCGCGCATCCTGGGGGCGTTCGAGCAGGAATTCCTCGAGCCGCTCGGCTACGGCGGATTCCACGATCGCTTTCACTTCCGAGGAAACCAACTTGTCCTTGGTCTGCGAAGAGAACTTCGGATCGGCGAGCTTTAGAGACAGAATCGCTGTCAGTCCTTCACGCGCGTCATCACCTGTGGTGAGGACTTTTTCTTTTTTCGCGTACGCCTCTTTTTCAATGTAGTTGTTCAGTGTACGTGTCAAGGCACTACGAAAACCGGCCAGATGCGTGCCGCCATCCTTCTGCGGAATGTTGTTGGTGTAGCAGAACATGCTTTCCTGGTAGGAGTCGTTCCACTGCATTGCGACTTCCACCACGGCGCCATCCTGTTCGGTGCGAAAGGAGAAAATCGATTCGTGGATGGGCGTGCGGGTGCGACTGAGATACTTCACGAACGCCTGGATACCACCCTCGTACTCGAAGACATCGCTCTTCTCCTCACGCTCATCGATGAACTCGATGCGCACTCCGGAGTTCAGGAACGAAAGCTCGCGCAGTCGCTTGGCCAGCAACTCGTAATTGAATTCGATGTTGGTGAAGATCGTCGCGCTCGGCTTGAAGCGAATCGTCGTGCCGCGCTCGTTCGTCTGGCCGACCACCCCCAGGGGTGCGACGGGCTCACCGAGTCGATACTCCTGCTGATAGATCCGACCTTCGCGGCAGATGGTCAGCACCAGGTATTCGGAAAGGGCGTTGACCACTGACACCCCCACCCCGTGCAGCCCGCCGGAAACCTTGTACGAGCTGTCATCAAACTTCCCGCCCGAATGCAGTACGGTCATGATGACCTCTGCGGCCGATCTTCCTTCTTCTGGGTGGATATCTGCAGGGATCCCGCGCCCATTGTCGGCGACCGTGACGGATTCGTCGGCGTGAATAGTGACTACGATCCGATCGCAATACCCAGCCAAGGCCTCATCAATCGAGTTGTCGACCACCTCGAAAACCATGTGGTGCAAGCCAGTGCCGTCGTCGGTATCACCGATGTACATGCCGGGCCGTTTGCGCACTGCATCAAGCCCTTTTAATACCTTGATTTTACTGGAATCGTAGACGTCTTTTTCCGACATGGCGGGTCCTTTTGCGGGGCGCGGATTATACCACCCGCTCGATGCGTCCTTGTTCCACGTGAAACACCCGCGAGCGTTGCGACAGCCCCGAAAGTTGCGTGGGCAGTGAGGTCAGAAGGAGTTGGGCACCGAGGGCGAACACCCGATTCATGAACCGATCGATCGCGCTCGCATCCAGCTCCGCCGCAGGGTCATCCAATAGCAATGTCGATCGTAGGCCGCACACCGTATTGAGGAACTCCAGTTGCCCCAAGACCAGTCCCGCGGCGAGCAACTTTTGCTGCCCCCGGGAAACGATGTCCTTCGCTGGCCGCTCGGAGAGCTCTATCTCGATGTCGGCGCGATGAGGCCCGACTGTAGTCGTGCGGCGTTGGACATCAACGGCACGGTGGCGCGTCAGAGCCTCACGGATTGATTGTCCCGGCGGCCAACCTCGTCCATACCCCACCGAGATCTCAAATCCCAAGAGGTCAGCGCAGGCCGCCACCAAATGGCCGCTGGTTTCCCGCAGGTATCTACTCCTCGCGGTGTCGACGCTTTCAGCAGCGGAGGCGAATGCTTCGTCCCACGCATCAAGATCGTTGCCACCAACGTTCTGGCGAAGCGCGGCGTTTCGCTGGCGAAGTGCACGCTGGAAGCGCTGCCAAGCGCCGAGGAAAAGGGGTTCCACGTGGAACACTCCCCAATCAAGAAACCGCCGGCGTCGGACGGGGCCTTCCTCAATCAACTTATGGATGCCCGGATCGATGACCTGCACAGGAAAGGCTGTACTCAGTTCTGCCAGCGAGCTGACGCGCTCACCGCGCAGCCAGCCCAGGGTCTGCCCACCAACGTATTCGATCCTGACCGGAACCTGCGTGCTACCCAGCTCGAGCTCCCCGGCCACTCCGAGAGTTGCCTGCCCCCGTCGCACGACCGGATCCAGGCGAGGCGAACGAAAAGAGCGCCCGCGGCCCAGAAGAAACACGGCTTCCAGAAGGCTGGTCTTGCCGGACCCGTTGAGACCCTGGATCAGCGAGATCTGAGGATCGAGCTCGAGGTCAGCAATGTCGAAGCAGCGAAAATCCTGGAGACGGATGGACCGGAGTGGCATCCACGATGGCTCAGAGCCGCATCGGCATTACGACGTACTTGGAAGTCGACTTTTCCGGGCTACGAATCAGGCAGCTGCTATTCGAGTCGGTCAAGCCAATTTCGACCTGCTCGCTCTCGATCGCCGCCAACGCATCGAGCAGGTAGTTCACGTTGAAGCCAACTTCCAGATCGTCACCCTGGTATGTGACTTCGACTTCTTCCTCTGCCTCTTCCTGCTCTGGATTGTGAGCCTGGATCGTCAGTGCATTGGGTTTGATAGTCAGCCGGATGCCACGGTATTTCTCGTTGGAGAGGATGGCCGTGCGTTGCAGTGCATGCCGCAGCATCTCGCGGTCAGCTTTGACACTCTTGGTTGGCGCAGCCGGGATGACACGCCCATATTCCGGGAAACGGCCGTCAATTAGCTTCGAAGTGAAGCGAATTTCGCCGATCTGGACTCGAACGTGATTTGAGCCGATCGATACGCCCACCGTGCCGTCGCTGCCCAGAATGCGTTGAAGCTCCAGGACTCCCTTACGGGGAACGATGACCTGCTGGTTCGCTTTCGCCTTAGCTGACATGGTGATCTCGCAGAGTGCGAGTCTGTGACCATCGGTCGCCACTGCGCGAAGCAGATTTCCATCGGTCTCAAGCAACATGCCGTTGAGGTAATAGCGGACATCCTGCTGCGCCATTGAAAAATGTGTTTGATCCAACAGAGCGCGGAGCTCCGCTTGGGACAGTTCCAGTGTCTGCTGTGCGCTGATCTCCTCGATGGTAGGAAACTCACTCGCCGGCAAGCTCGAAAGTGTGAAGCGGCTGCGGCCTGCGCGAACGACTGCTTTTTCGCCGTCGACAGAAAACGTAACGTTTACGCCATCCGGTAGGGCACGACAGATATCGAGAAGCTTGCGTCCCGGCACAGTGATATCACCGGCGCTCTGCACCGACACTTCGACGCTTGCCACCAATTCCACTTCGAGATCTGTCGCGGTAACCGACAACCGGCCATCCCGTGCTGACAGCAAGACATTGGCCAGGATCGGCATCGTTTGACGTCGCTCAACAACGCCAATGACAGCCTGCAGCGGCTGGAGAATCGTTTCCCGATTCGCATTGAGCTTCATCTATTACTCCTGAATCTCTTTATTCTTAGAAACAGTTGTAGTTATTACTAGGGACACACATAAGGGTGCATAACGCAATATTCATCTTTAGTATCAATGTGTTATACGAAGCATAAGACTGTTGGATCAGAGCCTCAAATCACAGCGGCAAGCTGTGCCTGGTCTGTGGGTAACTTTATCCACAGTTGCGTACACAGGGAATCCACATTCAACCAGTCAGGGTTCTCAACAGGTTTGAGTAGTCCTCTCCGATGCGCGTCTCCGACTCACGCAGGCTCTTGATGCGTTTGCAAGCATGCAGGACGGTCGTGTGATCACGTCCACCAAAGGCATCACCGATTTCCGGAAGGCTGTGTGTCGTTAGTTCCTTTGCAAGTGCCATCGCTACCTGGCGCGGCCGAGCGATCGAACGACTGCGACGCTTTGAGAGCAGGTCACCAACTCTGATCTTGTAGTACTCCGCGACGGTCTTCTGGATATTCTCGACCGTAACCAGCTTGTCCTGCAGTGCGAGCAGATCGCGCAACGCTTCTTTCGCGAAATCGAGTGTGATGGGTCGCCCGGTGAACTGCGAATTCGCCACGACGCGCCGTAACGCGCCTTCAAGCTCACGCACATTGGAGCGAATACGCTTGGCGATGAAGAATGCGACTTCTTCGGGCAGCCCGACACGCGCAGCACTTGCCTTGCTCATCAGAATTGCTACGCAGGTTTCGAGCTCCGGGGGCTCGATCGCCACCGTCAAACCCCAGCCGAAGCGCGACTTCAATCGCTCTTCGAGTCCATCGACTTCTTTCGGGTAACGATCGCAAGTGAGAATGACCTGCTGCTGGCCTTCGAGCAGTGCGTTGAAAGTGTGAAAGAACTCCTCCTGAGAGCGTTCCTTGCCGGCGAAGAACTGGATGTCGTCGATGAGCAGCGCATCGAGCGTGCGATACGCAGTCTTGAATTCGTTGATGGTGTTGTGCTGCAGAGCCTTCACCATATCGCCCACGAAGCGCTCCGAGTGCACGTACGCGATGCGCGCGTCTAGATTGCGAACGCGCATCGTGTTGGCGACTGCCTGCATCAGATGTGTCTTACCCAGGCCGACTCCGCCATAGATGAAAAGCGGGTTGTAGGCGCGACCTGGATTCTCCGCGACCTGCTGAGCGGCGGCCTTGGCGAGCTGGTTGCTCTTGCCCTCGACAAAATTCGTAAATGTGAAATCCGGGTTAAGGCGGCCACCGACAACGGCTGCTTCGACCCGCTTGGGCCGCGTACCGTTGATCGTGATGGTCGTAGTCGGCAGTGCCCGTGAGCCGACTTCGAGATAGATCTGCGGTGCCCGTGAGTCGGCCACCGCGCCGACGAGTTCCTCGATGCGGCCGCGCAGGTTCTGGGTCAGCCAGTCGACGACAAAACGGTTTGGGGCGAGCAGACGCAGCACGCCATCTTCTTCGACGGCCTGCAGCGGACGCACCCACGTGTTGAACTGCTGCTCGGGAATCTCTGACTCCAGCAGCCGCAGACAACGGCTCCACAGCGACGCTTCCACGAGCGCAACTCCGCAACTCTAAGCGAGGAAAACGGGTTCGAACGAAAGGGGGTCGAAGTCTATAACGGCGACCTCCTGATCGCTAGGCCGCGAACGCGCGTAAGGGGGCGGGTTGTGTTGACAGTGCCGGGGTCGCTGCGTACCCTTGCCGCCTTTTCGCGCTCAGCCAGAGCCCGACCGATCAGACTAACGCGGACACGACAAGATGAAACGCACTTATCAGCCAAGCAAGGTGCGCCGCAAGCGCACGCACGGCTTCCGTGCCCGCATGGCTACCAAGAATGGCCGCCAGGTCCTGGCGCGGCGGCGAGCAAAAGGTCGCAAGCGCCTCATTCCGTAAGGCACCTGCGCAGATCCGATCGGGTCCTTCAATTTCAGCGCCCGCCAGCGCCTCCGCACTGCGGCGGAGTTTGAGCATGTATACAAGAGCGGGCAGCGATTCAGTGAAAAGCTGTTCCAGGTCACCGCGTGTGACAACGCGTGCGGATTTGCACGTCTCGGCCTATCGATCGCCGCGCGCGCGATCGGGAACGCCGTGGCGCGCAACCGGATCCGGCGCGTGGCGCGCGAAGTGTTCAGGCTCGAGCAGCGCGATTTGCCGGCGCTCGATTTCGTGGTCAGTGCACGCAGCGCTGCTCGCGAGGCGAGCGGCGCGGAATTGCGCGCGAACCTTTCGCGCTTGCTGACAACGGTTGGGGAACGATGCGCGGGCTCATCAAAGCAATCATTCAAACCTACAGATGGCTGATCAGTCCGCTGCTCGGACCGACCTGCCGCTTCTATCCGACGTGCTCTGCCTACGCGCTGGAAGCGCTCGATCGGCACGGCGCGCTGCATGGCAGCTGGCTCGCGGTGCGCCGACTGTTGCGCTGTCACCCGTTCAATCCGGGAGGATTTGATCCGGTGCCGGACACCCATGCGTGCGCAGAAATGAAAGGCAGCTCGCATGGCTAGCCAGCGTATTTTCATTTGGTCGGCGCTCGCGCTCGTCCTGTGGCTCAACTACCAGGCCTGGATGCACGACTATCATCCGCCTGTCCCACCAGCGCAGGAAACGACCGCCCCTTCAGGTGCAGCTTCAAAGCCAGCGGCGCCGGGCCTCGACGCAACCGTGCCCTCGCCGCAGAGCACACCGAGTCCTGCTGCCGGAACGTCAGGCTCTGCGAGCAACCCCGGGACTGTGCCAACACCGCCGACGGAAGCCGCGCCACAGGGCTCGAGCGCCGGCAAGATTCATGTGCGCACCGACGTGCTCGACGTGGACATCAGCCTGCAAGGCGGTCAGCTGACGCGTGCGGATCTGCTTGAGTACCCCGTTCACAAGAACCAGCCACAGATAAAAGTCCGCCTGTTCAACGATGCGCCTGCGGAGCCGTTATTCGTGCTCCAGTCCGGACTGACGATGGAAGGGAGCGGAGCGCGACCGGATCATCTCGCGACCTATACCGCGCCGGCATCCGAGTACACGCTCGCCCCTGGGCAGGAAGAGCTGAAAATCCTGCTCACGTGGAGCAACGACGCCGGAGTCACGGTCACCAAGACCTATACACTCCGGCGCGGCAACTACGCCGTCCACCTCGACTACTCAGTCAACAATCAGAGTAGTGCAGCGTGGAGTGGCGCTTCGTACCTGCAGCTTCTGCGCCAGCAGCACAAGGTCGAGCGCTCGATGTTCAATGTCGAGAGCTACGCGTTTGCTGGCCCTGCGGTCTACGACGGCACGCGCTATCGGAAGCTCAAGATCGACGATGAGGAAGACCGCAAGCTCAATGCGACGATTACGGATGGCTGGCTGGCGTCGATGCAGCACCATTTTGTGGCGGCAGTCGTGCCTACGGCGAAGCAACCGTATCAGTTCCGTCTCCAGGTCAAAGGTGAGGAGTATCTGTTCGGTGCCGTGGGACCGATACAGAGCGTTCCGGCTGGCGGCCAGGGCTCGTTCAGCGAGACGGTGTTCGTCGGTCCAAAGCTACAGGCTCAGCTGGAGCAGGCAGGACCGCGACTGGAGCTGGTAGCCGACTACGGCAAGCTCACCTTCATCTCGAAGCCCCTGTTCGCACTCTTGAGCTGGGTACATGGCCTGGTGGGCAACTGGGGCTGGTCAATCATCATCGTCACCGCGCTGATCAAGCTGCTCTTCTACTGGCCGAGCCAGGTGAGCGGCAAATCAATGGCGAAAATGCGCGCCCTCACGCCACGCATCAAGAACATCCAGGAGCGCTACAAAGACGATCGCGAGCAACTCGGCCGCGCAACGATGGAGCTCTACAAGCGCGAGAAGGTCAACCCGCTGGCGGGCTGCATGCCGATCCTGATCCAGATTCCGGTGTTCCTGGCGTTCTACTGGGTGCTGCTCGAAAGCGTGGAGATGCGACAGGCGCCCTTCATCATGTGGATCAACGACCTGTCGGTGCGCGATCCGTACTTCATTCTGCCGCTGATCATGGGCGCGGCGATGTTCGGTCAATACAAACTCAATCCCACGCCACCCGATCCGATCCAGGCGAAGGTCTTCATGTTCATGCCGCTCATCATGACTTTCATGTTCGCGTGGTTTCCCGCTGGCCTGGTGCTCTACTGGATCACGAACACCATGCTATCGATCGCGCAGCAATGGAACATAAATCGGGTCGTGACAGCTCAGGAGAAGAAGAGCTAGCGCTTCGCGAGGATCCGAGCGACCCCGGTCGATTCCTCGATCAAAAGCATTTATCCTCTGATTGCCGCGAGCGGATCTCGCGGCCACGTAATAACCATAAAGTAGAGAGCGAAAGTCGCAGGGAACATGCGCCCCCCCGTACCTGTCATCCGTGCGCTCGCGCACGCGCTGGTGGTTTCAGCGCTGATCTTTGTACCGAGCCTCTGGCTGCTCCCGCCTCCCGTGTGGAGGTTGCCGTTTCCAACGCTCGTGATACTCGCGACATTCGTCGTCGGGTATCTCGCGGCGACGCTGCTTCTCGAGCGCACATCACAGCCGCGCACGGACAATCAATTCGCGCGGGCCATCATCGTAGGCGTCGTGATGTTCGGCATCTGCTTGGCGGTTGTGTGGCTGCTGTGGTGGCGATCGCCGCGCCTGTTCGCAGGCGATCTTCCAGTGGCCGCGCTGGCGACGAGCGTGTTGCTCGGGGTTGCTGCTCTCGTCCTGATGCGCGTATTCGACCACTGACTCGGTCATCTTGCTACTGCCCACCGCGCTGCTCACCATTGCGGCGTTCACTTGGCACGCCGCGTACAAATTCGGATGGCTGCCGCGGCCGATACCGCCATCGAGAGTGGTCTCTTTTGTGGACACGTCGCTCTATACGCTGCAGATAACAACGTACTCGAACTGGCTGCCTCGACCCAAGCAAGAATGGCGGAGGAATGTCTCGGTGGGGATCCGGATATCTGATTGCAGCCGCGGACGGTGCGCTCTATCTGGTCAATGAGAACAGTTCCGGCGACTTCTCTTCAGGTTCAGGGTGTTGCCGTGGAAGGTGCCTTTGAACATCGTTCAATTCCGCGAGGGAGCGAGGGAAGTGTTCAAGGATTCGCCGAGAAAGGGCGTCGAGTCTGGTCGTTTCCGAGTGGCCGGAGTGCTGGTGCAGGAGCGAGGAGATCGGGTTCGCATCTATGCCACGCACCACTTCTGGAACGCTGGTCAACGCTGTTTCGTACTGCGAGTCTCCTATCTGGACGGAACGCGTGATCAAATTCTGGACACAAGCGGCGCGCTCTCATGGCGGACACTCTACGAAACATCGCCCTGCCTGACGCTTAACACGGAGGGTCCTCGAGGCGTGCGCTTCGAGGGACTCGAGAGTGGCGGTCGCATGGCGATGCTGAACGACCACGAGCTACTACTGTCTGTCGGCGACCATGCGTTCAACGGTGTGGATCGCAGCGAATCCCTGCCTCAGGATCGCTCGAATTCATACGGCAAGATCCTACGTATCGAGCTGAATACGGGTGCTGCTGAGGTCTATAGCTCCGGTCATCGCAACCCAATGGGCCTGTACGTCGATCCGCATGGCGCAATTTGGGAAACCGAGCACGGGCCGCGAGGGGGTGATGAGATCAACCTGATCCGGGAGGGTGTCGACTACGGTTGGCCCGCGGTGACTTATGGCACCGACTATTCGCGCCACAGCTGGCCGCTCAATCCGGCGCAGGGTCGCCACGACGGCTTCGAGGAGCCGATATTTGCATTCGTCCCGTCGATTGGGATCTCCAGCCTAACCGGGGTGACAGGCGACGGTCTTAAGGACTGGCAGGATGATCTGCTGGTGGCGTCTTTGAGAACGCAGGCGGTCTCCCGCGTTAGAGTCAAGGATGGGCGCGCAATTTTAGCCGAGCCTATTCCGGTGGGGCACCGCGTTCGCGATATCGTAATGGGCCATGACGGACGAATCGTTGTGTGGACTGATGAAGGCGACCTGCTCTTCATCGAGCCGGCAAAGGGCCAGGCCGCTGATCTCCTGATTACACAGTGCACGGGTTGCCATGGTCTCAACTCGTGGGATCCGGCATTCCTCGCGCCCAATCTTTCGATGATCGTTGGTCGGCCCGTTGCCTCAAGACAGGACTTCGAATATTCGGAAGCGATGCGCGAGTTCGGCGGTCGCTGGACCACCGAGCGACTCGATGCGTTTCTCGCAGATCCTCAGGCGACCGTCCCGGGTACCAGCATGCAGTTTGGCGGGTATCAAGGATCCCGAACAGCGTCGGAAGATCATCGCGTACCTTGAAAGCTCGGTAGGGGAGTAATAACGCTTTCGGGAGCGTGTATTGGCGAGCGCTTTGGCCCGAGCCTTAGGTGCGTCTCGAATCCGCTGCGGGAGAACCTTTTTTCCTTAGCCCGGACCCTGAAACCGCTTCGCCAACGAAGAATAACCCGGGCAAGCAGACCGCGCGGGTGACAACATGCTCCACCAGCGACATGCTGACAGCAATCGGAGCGCTCACTCCGAGCAGCGACATGAGCACAACGTAACCTGCATCCTGTACGCCGATTGCGCCGATCGTGATCGGCAGCATTACGATAATCCACAGAATTGAAATCACGAGCAGGAGATCGACAAACGCCAAGTCGACTCCACAGGAGAGCGTCACGGCTTTGGCGAACAGAAATCGCACAGCAAACATCAACACCGTGGCGAGCAGGACCCATGCCCACATTCCCCCTTCATGCCGATACGCGAGTGCGGCGTCGGCAATGCCGGAGATCGTGTGCCGCATGCGCTCCGGCACGAGCGGAAGGAGAGTTAACCGCACCCAGCGCCGGATGACTGGCAGAAGACATACCCCGCACGCCAGTAGCACGACGAGCGTGGAAATCAGCACAACGCGCGCAATATCCGGCGGAATATGGGTCTGAGCGAGTACCAGAATCGCCACGGACCCGAACAGGAATGTGGCGAGCACAATGCTCGCGCGATCGACCAGTGTGGCTGCAATCACATCAGGAGCCGGGTTGCCGGCGCGGCAAAGAGCAGCTATGCGTACTGCATCGACGCCGAGTGAGCTTGGCAGAAAGGATCCGAGAAAGTTGGCTGACAGGTACACCCGAAACAACCTCATGAAAGGGATCCTGATGCCGCGAGCGGCCAGCAGGAGTTGCCACCTTGAATTGAGGACCAAGCGGTCGGCTGCGGCCCAGACGACGGCGCAGGATACCCACAGCAGGTCGACGCGCTTCAGGACGGCAGCGACAGCGCGCCAATCCGCCAGAAAAATGACCAGCGCCAGGAGCCCGACTGAAATGACGACGCGAAGGGATCTGGTCATTTGGAACCTGTTGGGAATCTCTGCCGCCACGCCCGACCCTCGCGCATTCTGAATAGGCGAGCACGAAACATCTCGCGAATCGTAATGCGGCCGGTACCGGGAAGCCTGCGCAGGAATTCGTCGCTCAGACGGCTTACATAGAAAGGAGAATCACCGCGACGGTTCACGGGACGTCCGGGAATCAGTCCCCAGTAGCAGGCGCGAAACGCTGAATCGCGGGCAGTCTGCACAGCGGCGGGTGTTCCGAGATACATCGGGAATGCGAGCTGATCGACCTTTACTCCCGGCAAGTGCCTTTCGAGTTCTTGTCGGGACCGCGCCAGGTCGGCTTCGAACGGCAGCGGCGGACGGCGTCTCTTGCGTTCGATTGACGGATCGCAGGCGGCCAGCGGCACCTCCAGCGGCCACTTCGGTACGAAGCGGCTCTCGAAAGTATGAGACTGGAATTCAACCAGTCCCGACGCATGGATCGCCGCGATCTCCTGCCAGGTCATCGGCCGCGCATCAGTGGCATCGTCCGGACCCGCGTCGGCATGGAGACCTGGGGCGATGAATGCTAGAGCCCTGGCGCCGTGACGCTTCAAGATCGGAAACGCGACCTCGAAGAAGTTTCTGGGTCCATCATCGAAAGTGAGCACGACGGAACGAGTGTGCGACATCGCCTGTGCCCTCGAGGTACCTGAGGAAGTCGTCGCCGCCAAGGGTTTCGTAACCGTTGGTGGCCAGGAACTGCAGGTCCGCCTCGAAAGTGCCCGCGTCGACAACGTGATAGGCGAACACAGGAACTCCGAGCAATCCTTCGCGCGGTCGTCGAGAGGTCACGAAGTCGGGCAGGGCTCCGTTCATGAGACCCAGCCGCTTCGGGAGCATTCTTTCGCCACGCGTTTCTTAGCGTCGTCAGCAGGCTCGCAGTCCTGGCGCCAGCACCGAGTTATCGTGGGCGCTCTCTATAGAGGCATCCTCTCACAAGTGGAACGTGCCCAACTATGTTCCGGACAATACCTTGGAGCAGCAACGCCAGGTGTGTCGCGCGCATAAGTTTGGATCGGCTGCCGCGGGCTGCCGAGGTGGGACCGAGCTTCAGGCCGCGCGATCAAAGGGCCGGTGCACGCGCGCGCAACAGCTTGCCGACGAGCTCGAGTTCATTTGCCGATGCAGGAGTGCTCAAGTGACCGATTCGCGCACCAACGCCACCCGCGTCATGTCCCTCAACGTGTAAGGTTCAAGCTCGAGAGGCTCACTTCTCTTGCAGCTCCCATAACCTCTGCGCGCTTACGGTCCGTGATGTCTCGATTGACCTCGAGCACCAGCCATCGCCCGTTTCGCTGAGACATGAGGGAAAGTCGGCCTTCGACTTCCAGGTTGCGGCCATCGCGCGTCGTGTGGCTCAGCTCACCCACCCACACGCCGTAGCGGGCCAGCATCGACTCGAGCTCTTTGACGGACTTTCGGGAGATGGTTCGCAAGAGATCGTGCGTGACTCTCCCTTGCGCCTCCTTCCGGCTGTACCCGTAGAGCTGCTCGGCGGCCTGATTCCAGTACAGGATGCCGGCGCCTTCCATTTCCCAGATGATGATTGCGTCGTTCGTGTGCTCGAGGAGCTCGGAATGCCACCATGGGTTCTCCGTGGTAGGCGCGGCACCCTGCAGCCCCAGCGAGACCTTGGAATTTACCAGCCCCGCTTCACCTGGAACCAGCGTCTCGTAGATGCGGGTCATGCGTTCGGCAGCCGCTTCCGCTCGCAGGTCGCGTGCCGCGAGACGCGCGTTCTCAGACAGCATCGCAAGGCGCTGTGGATTGGATGCCAGTTCCACCATTGCATCCGCAAGCTGCGTGATGTCGCCAATGGGCACCTTGATGCCGCTCTGATATCTGTCAACCAGTTCGGCGGGCTCTCCGATGTCGGTAACGATGTGCGGACGGCCGTAGGCCATCGCATCGACAAGACTCGCTGAGCTGAACCGAATACTCTCGAAAGGCGCAACCAGCACGTCGCTTGCCTGATAGTAGAGCTCGGCATGATCGAATGCTTCGGCAAGGATTACCGAGTCACCCAATCCGAGGCTCATGATGAGGTCGTTCGTGCGCTGGACCATCGCGCGGGGGTCGCGTACCCAATCTAAATCCTCATACCCCCTTGGCAGGCGGTGGTAACGCGTCGGTTTGTAGATGATCGCTAGCTTGACGTGCGGGACACGCCGGCGCGCCTGTGAGAAAGCGGTCAGCAGCGCTTCGTTGCCCCGCTCCGGGCCTAGCTTGGTCACTGCCGCGAAGAGGAAATCGGTTCCGAGATCAAGGCTGCGTCGCGCGGCCACGCGATCTATCTGATCTCGCATTTGTAGCTGGCGAGGTGCGATAGCGTGGGGCAGGATCTCGAGGCGGTTGCCTGGGACCCCGCGTGTGTCGCGCATGTAGTCGCGGCACATTGCAGATGGCGCGAGACCTTTGCCGGTGGAACCGGCGAGGAGTCTGTCCAGCACACGCAGATAGAACGGATATGGAAAATACACCTGCGTATCGAAATCGTGAATTATCGTGGGGATGCCTTTGACCTTGCCGATAACGCGACCGAATGTGGACGATGCGTAGCAGAACAGATGCATGACGTCGATGTCGTGTTCATCGCACAGTCGGGCAATATGCAGGAGGGTCCGCGGATCGTACTTGCCTAGCCCGAGCGTCTGGACAGGATGGCCAGATACCTCGAACACATTTCGCACTTCGGGGCTTGAACGCAGAAAATACGGGAATATGCGCACCCTTTGTGGATCGAAGCTCGGGATGACTTCCATGAACAATCGACCGCCACCATGCAGGCTGCCGTCATAGCAGACGTGGTCGATGAGCCACAGGACATTCAGGGTGCGCGTAGACGATTCCGTTTTAGTTCTTTTTGACTTCGAGCCAAGTGTTAACGACTCGAGTCGTGCACGCATCGAGCGAGAAGTATGCGACACCGAATCCTTAACCGCACCACGATTGTTGACATAGTACGCGCCGAAATTCTGTGGCACCGACTCTTGCGACTTGGTTCGCTTTATTAACTGGAATTAATGTTGCGTAGCGTCTGTGCGCGAACGCTCAATGGATCGCGCTACGCAGTATCTGACAGCTCTATGTGAGCTATGCGTGCGGCGAAGCCGCGTCGGCGGCTTCGTCGTAGCACTGCATGAGTCGTTCGACGTGAGTGTCGAGACTGAACTTTTCCGCCGCGACAATACCGTGGCTACCGTACTCCCTCAGGCGCTGTCGATCATGCAATAGCGAGACGACCGCATCGACAAACGCACCCTGGTCGCCGGGCTTGACGAGTCGACCGTCGGCCCCATCGTCGACTACCTCTGGCAGCCCGCCGACAGCAAATCCCACTACGGCTCTGCCGGCTGCCAGCGCCTCGATTGCAGCGTATCCCAGCCCTTCATGGGGGGAAGGCATCACAACCAGATCCGAAGCCATCAGGAGTTTCTGGTACATCGTTTCGGTGCCCGAGAAAGCACACGCGTTCCTGGATCCCCAGCTCTTTTGCCAGCGCCTGGCACGCGGGGAGTTCAGGTCCATCGCCAGCGAGCAACAGGACGACATCGGAGAGACGTTGCGCGATCAGCCGCATCATCTCGAGCATCTGCCGATGACCCTTGTCAGGGTACATGCGTGCAACCATCGCAATAACGTTGCTTTCGTGAGAAATGCCCAGTGCGTCTCTGATCCGAACCCCGGAATCACGGGGCACATTGCGAATCTCATCCAGTCGAATACCGTTATGCACGACTCGCACGCGATCGGGTCGAACGTGATATCCCCGTATTGCGACTTCGCCCACTGCTTGCGATACACAGACCCCGAGATCCGATGGCCGCGCGAAAGCTCGATGTAGAATGCTCAGCAACGCGCCCGGATATCCAAAGTCGTGAATATGCACGATGGCTCCGGCGTGAACCTTTCGGGACACTATCCGCGCGGCGAGCGTGGCCTTTAGCCCGCATGCGTGCACGATGCGGCAGCGGTGCTGCCTTGCAATGGTTGCAACTCGCATCAGGACGAGAGGGTCCCACTTCCGAGCCGAGAGAAACGTGGGCTCTATACCGTGCTCGCGCAGCTCATCCGCGGCCGGGTGCGGCTCGCGAAGGAAGCACGCTTTCAGATTGATGCCCTTTGCGGCCAGGGCAGGAAGGACCTGAAGAAAATAGGTCGTGACGCCGTGAGCCACACCAGCTGAGTAGCCGAGATGATCACCCATGATCAATACGGGTGGAACATTGCGGCGCATGGTTGTCAATCCGATCGCTGACGCTGCGGAGGAATAGACGCTTCGTGGTCTACATCGGCGAGCCTGGCTTCGATGGCTGCATCAGTGGGTATAAGACGCTGGGCGTTCAGTACGTATATCTTCTCCAACACATCCTTCGGCAGGTCAATTCCGTAGACACGCCACCGTCCCTGCTTCGTCAGATCCGCTTCCGGGTACTCGATATATTCGTTATCGGTCTCCAGGAACTCCTCGTAACTTCTGTACATGCGCTCCGGCGTCCAGCCCTTCTCTGGTGTCAGCCCATAGCCGCCGTCCGTGCCGAACAGGATGCGATCTTGATACCGGATGAAAAAGCGCCGGGCGGTGTACGGCTGTCGGCCCAACTCCTGGACGACTGACGACATGTCGACGTAATAGTTCGGATATTTATCGAGCAGGTAGGCAACGTACTTGAGGTCTTCTGGATTCATGCCCATGTGGGCAGCGATGAAGTTTGTACCCGGATGGCGAGCGATGAGGCGTTCGCGCTGCTTCATCAGGGCCTCGTGAGTCGGGTGTCCGGGGCCGTATAAGCTGAACTGGGTGTGCTCGATCAGCTCTTCGAGTCGCTCGTTGTGTTGATCGATCGGTGTATAGAAAGCTGCGGGTTCTCCGGTGTGGATGAGCACCGGCATACCAAGCTTGCCTGCCAGTACCCACAGCGGATCAAGCCGTGCGTCGTCAATGGGCACCAGCGCGCCGCTCGCATCGACCTGCCCGAGTCCGAATGACTTGCTCTCCTTCACGCCCCGCGCACCCATGCGCACGGCTTTCTTGATCCACTCCAGCTGTTGTTCAACGCCGCCTTTCCGCTGGAGCGCAGCCGGGTCCGGCTTCACAAACAAGATGAAGCGGTCCGGATACTTGTCCCGAAACGTGGTTGCGAAGTGCTCGAACACCCCGGGAGTACCCCCGAGGTTTACCAGCTTCGCTATGCCTGCCGCGTCCATCGCCTGGACCAGACGCTCCGGCGTTATGGATGGTGAGAGAGACTCGAGGTGAAAGTGAACATCAATGGCGGGGAAGGCCGCGCTTGTTACGGGCTTACGGTCTACGATAAGCGTGGAGCGCGGCTGGTATCTGGAGAGGGCAATATCGTTGCCGAGCAGGATGGCGGCACCGTCGCGCACTCGGGCAGCGCTGAAGAGGTCGGCGCGCGGGTAACGCTGCTGAAACTCATACGCTCCCAAGGTAGCTACTGTCAGAAAGATGACGGCGATACACGCTGCGAACAGCCCGTACCGTCGACGTGGCAAGAGCCAGACAGTGACGGCAATCGCGAGTGCAACCCCACCCAAGGACACCAACAGTGTGTGGGACAGCACACTGCTAGCGAATCTGTGCTGTTGCAGGCGTGCGAAGAACTCGGTCAGTGGCAGGTTCAGTAGCAGGATTATGAAAAATACACATGCGACGATTGAAACTGTAGCGACTGTTCGAACAGCAAAGCGCGGACGTACTGGCATAGACACGTAGGATCATTGGAGCAGTGATGATTGTCCAGCGACTGCGGCTGATCGACTCCGGGGCGAGTTGGCCATGAAATGCCTCGTGACGGGTGCCACGGGCTTCACGGGCAGCCAACTTGCTCGCAAGCTTGCGCAACGGGGCCATCACGTCCGTGCTCTGGTTCGGCCTGGTAGTGCAACCGCTGAGCTGGCGCAAGCGGGCGTGGAAATCTACGAGGGTCAGCTGACGAGTCGCAATGACGTCATTGCGGCGGCCGTCGACTGCGAGCAGATATTTCACATCGCGGCGGTGTTTCGGACGGCAGGCCACCCGGACAGCTACTATCGCACTGTGAACGTTGGCGGGACCGTGAATGTGCTCGAGGCAGCCCGTCGGCACGGTTGCGAGCGCGTCGTGCACTGTTCCACCGGCGGGGTTCACGGTCACGTCGAACATCCCCCCGCAGACGAAACCTATCGCGTGCATCCTGACGATATCTATCAAGTGACCAAGCTGGAAGCCGAGATGGAAGCCGCAGCCGCGATCCGCCGCGGACAGCCGGTAACCATTTTCCGACCCGGGGCAATCTATGGAGAGGGTGATCTGCGATTCCTGAAGCTCTTTCGGTCCATCCAGCAGCGCCATTTCGTCATGATTGGCTCCGGCGAAGTCCGACTGCACATGGTGCACGTCGATGACCTGGTGCAGGGCATCATGCTATGCGGGTCGCGAGCAGAGGCGCTGGGCGAAACGTTCTTGCTTGCGGGGCCTGAGGCTCCCACGCTGAATGAGGTCGTGGCGTTGGCGGCGTTGACCATGGGAGTGCCACGTCCCACTCTGCACATCCCCGTTTGGCCGGTGTATGCCGCGGCCTGGCTCTGCGAGATGGTATGCGTTCCGTTGCGAGTCGACCCGCCACTACATCGGCGCCGGGTGGGCTTCTTCACCCACCATCGTGAGTTCGACATTTCAAAGGCGCGGCGCCTCCTCGGCTTTGCGCCCGAGATTTCGGTATCGGACGGAATCGCGCGTACGGTGCGTTGGTACGTGGAGAGTGGCTACCTGGCGCCCGCTATTAGATGAGAAAGGCGCACATCTCCTCAACAGGCGACCACAGGCACGCCAAGACCAGCGAGAGCCTGCCGTAGGCACGTTGCAAGGTGTGCCGAAACGCCGATACCGAGTACTGGCGCTCGACCTTCTCGAGAGCTGCGCTCCCAAGCCGACGTCGATGTTCCAGATCCCCCGCCAGCCTCTGTAGGCCGATTCCGAAAGCATCCACACTGGGAGACACAAGCTCAGCGCAGGTGGAATCGAGCGCCTGGGCATGCGATCGGATATTAGTCGCGAGGATCGCCTTTCCGGCTTGCATGTATGAATAGATCTTCATCGGGGTGTTCTCACCGAGAACGCGCGGTGAAACGAGTACGTCCGCCTGCTCCAGATAACCGCGAAGGGTCGAGACTGGACGCGGACCGATAAAATGCACCTGTCTGTCGATCGACAAAGCCTGGGCGCGCAGTCGATATTCGGCGACGTGGGAGTTCTGTCCCCCAATCACTACCAGACGTACATTCTTGGCGGTGGAGGCCGCGACGGCCTCCAGCAGCAAGTCTATTCCTTGGTAGTGCTCAAGGTTGCCCACGTAAAGCGCGAGCACGGCATCGGCCCCCACCAGGGAGCGCAAGTCCTCGATGGGTTCATCTGCATGCCCTTCGCTGATCGGCACATCGGGGAGAACGACGACGCGTTCGCTTCCCACCCACGGCCGCACTTTCGCCGCCAGATCCTCGCACACCGCGAACACGAGGCTTGACCGCCGCACCGCAAGCTTCTCAAAAAGACGCAGGAAACCGCGCAGGGGACGCAACGATCGCCACTTGTCGGTGAGCTGATCGACCAGGGACGAATCCATGTCATAGATCAGTTTTCGGCGCGCAAAAAGGTTGATGATGACAGCCGGAAAGATCGCTTCTTCCACGGCGTGCACGACGTCATAACTGTTCTTGAACAGCGTGCTAATCAGCCGCGGAATCAGCCAGCAATCGCACACGATCTTTTGCCAGGAGATCCCGATCGGGATGCTGTGCACCCCCGGCGGCCTGCCGGCGCGGATCAGGCGCAACCGCGGCACCACTATGTCTTCGCCCTCATGGTAGACGAGCAGGTCCACGTTGTGTCCAAAACTGCAGAGGGTTTCTGCAAGCAGACGGACCGCAATGGGTGTGCCGCGTTCCTGGTAGAAGGGTTGGGGTGCAATCAGGAGAATCTTCATAGTGTCCGTCCTCTGGAGTTCCGGATTCGATCGACCCGCAAGATGACAGGCGAGCCTGCTAACGCCGTGAGGCCCACACTGCGAAACACTGCTTCCGCAGCACGGAATGGCAACGCGCCGCGCCCGAGCCTATGGACTGCCATCGGCATGAAGAACTGCTTGACTTCGCGCTCCTGCCCGAACCCGTGGCGCGCGAACTCCGCCATCAGTTCGTTACGGCTGAAGCTCAGGTACGGCCGAGTATTGCCTTCGAGGGACTTCTTCAGGCCAAACAGCATCGGTGTGAATGCATTGAGTGCGAACTTGCTCGGATGGTCGATGACTACTGTGCGCCGCGCCACCCGGCACATTTCGCCCAGGAGGCGTGGCCAATCATCGACGTGAGAGACGAGCCTTACGGCTGCTACGAGATCGAAACTGCGGTCAGCTACCGGCAGCGCAAAGAGGCTGCCGCGCAGGAAAGCGCAGTCTTGCTTGCCGTGCAGTTCCCGCAAATTGCTGGCGCACGTATCGTCGCTGCCGTGTACCGTGACCTGCCAGCCCATCGAGCGCAGCGGATCGACCAACTGGCCGTGGCCACCGCCGACATCCAACGCCGTGCCCGGCTCGAGACCCCTTAATATCCGTCGAACCGAGCAGGCCTGCACGTCGAGCAGGTATTCCCCCGCGGGCCCGCTGAAACGACGAGCATAGTCAGCGGAGGACGTCTCTACGTCCGGTGCCGCGGGGGCGCTGACCATAGGCACAGTACTCACAGCAACTCCCAATCGTGCAGGCGCGGATCCGAGGACTCTTGACCATATCACGATGAGGAATCTGGTGTCCCGGCAAGCGGTGGATTAGCTCCAGCCGGCAGTGCGGTACCACTCGAACGTTGTCCGCAGCCCCTCGTCGAGATCCATGCGCGGCTGATAGCCGAGTTCCCGCTGCGCCTTTGCGATCGAGAATGCACGATTCTTCAGGAAGAAATCGAGTCGCCTCGGATAGAGGGGAGGCTCGATACCCAGCGGCTTGCAGAGCCATTCGCAGATTGTGGCTGCAACCATCAGCGGCGGTACCGGGATGTGCCCCCGCTTGATCGGGGTACCCACGGCTCGACTCACCGCGTCGGTAAGCTCGCGAATCGTCGTATAGCGCGACCCGCCAAGAATGTACGTATGCCCGAGTGCGCGGGGATGCTCGCCGCAGAGAATGATGCCTTGGACGAGATCGTCGACGTAAGTCATCTGATAGAGGACATCTCCGCTGCCGATCATGCGAAACGTGCCGTCATGGATGGTCTTGAACAGCTTGAGGAACCGCCGATCGCCCGGCCCATAGATGCCCAGGGGACGAAAGATGACACCACGAAGTCCCGCTGCGATCCGATCACGCACCAGTACCTCGCCTTCGACTTTGGTCCTCTGATAGATGTCGCCCGGTGCAAAAGGCGCGCTCTCGTCTGCAGGAATCTGTCTGACGTCACCATGCACGCCGACGGTGCTGCAATGGACCAGCCGCCCCGCCTCACCACGCTCGACGGCATCGGCTACATTCTTCGTCCCGCCAACATTGATCCGTCGGTAGTACTCGTCAGGATGCTTTGCCTCGCGGTAAACCGCGGCAATGTGATAGACAACGTCGCAGCGGTCTGCGGCGCGTCGTACCGCATCCGCATCGGTAAGATCGCCGGCAACGGCGAGAATGCCCTCGCGCTCCAGACTTACAGCCTTCGCCGGATCGCGCACAAGCGCCCTGACTTCATGGCCGCGGTTCTTGAGCGCTCGCGCAAGATGCCCACCCGTGAAGCCCGTCGCACCGGTCACCATGACGCGCATCAGCACCGCACCTCTGTTCGCGCGGATACTGCGGGCGAGCCTGGCACGTTGATCTCCGTACCAACGAGCTCGGCTACGCGTTGCGTGACTCGATCCAGATCAGCTTCGGTAATGGCCCAGTTAGTTCGGCGCAGAATCAGGTCCTCGAGCGAATGCACGGCTTCCTCGCGAGCGGTTCGCATCAACCCTTCTCGGACCGTGGCGCGATCTTCCGTCCACAATCGTTGCGCATCGATGAGTAATTCAGTGGCGGACGAAATCGGTAACTCCGGGTCATCGTCGTCGCGCGCGGGACGCGGGGCCTCTGCGTGTCCCATCATGCGAAGGGTCTGCGCAGCGACATCGATCGCGGTCGTGAATTTGACGCCGGAGACACTGTACATGCCCTTGAGACCGCCCGCCGTTGCGTGGTCCAGTAGTACCTCCCTCTTTACAAGTTGCACCGTGTCTGCAGCCAATACTGGCAACAGCCCGGCCAATACTTTGCGGACGTTTCCAAGCCGCACATTGAAGCCGGGAATCGCCGCGCGTAGCTGCGCGAGGAATTGTTCCAACTCTTCCTGCGTAGGGATCGCTTCACTCGTGCCTGACGGTCTCGGCAGATGAACTGTGCCGGCCAGCACGCCGTGCTGCTGGGGAACCAGAAACAGGACAGGCGCACCGGGCTCTGGCGCGGCAACGGCGAACGCCGATTCCCCGGGCAACGTCGCATCGAGTAGCACGTTGAACGCGAGCGACGGTTGGAATAGGGCATCGGCATCACGCCCCAAATCCTGCGTAAGCGTACGCGTCCAGGGTCCGGTGCAGTTCACCACGGATCGCGTTCGAAGGGAGTGCGTCGTACCCGACAACCCGTCCTTGAGTAGCACGCCGCGCACGCCGCCGCGCTCGACAACGACCTCCTCGACACGAGCGTAGTTGATCGCCACCGCTCCGTGCCTGCATGCATCTCGCAACAGCTCGATGAGGATTCGCTCGGAACTCAACATGAAGTAGTCATACCAGCGCGCCGCTCCACGTAGCCCGGCGGTGCGCACGCTCGGAAACTCACACTGAGTCGCCTCCGCATCGAGGATGCCACTGTCACCCAGATGCAAGCGCTCACTCAATCCAGTATTGCGTCCGATGCTCAGCGTATCGTTCACGAGGAGTGCGAGGCGCATGATTGAAGGGCGCTTTAGTCCCTGGCCGTATAGTGGCATGACGCATGGCAAGGGCCGCACGAGGCGAGGGAACCGCCGCGCCATCTCACGGCGCGCAACGACGGATTGCAGGAACCGTCGCAAGTCCAGGGTCTGCAGATACCGAAGACCACCGTGGAGGATGCGCAATGAGTTCCAGCTCGTCGCGCTTCCGAAATCATTCGCTTCGCACAGGCAGGCGGACAGGCCGCGTCGCGTGGCCTCCTGCAGCAGGGAGGCTCCGTATATGCCACCTCCGACGACGACAACATCGAACGCGTGAGCGGATGCACTCGACAGATCACGCACAATCACAGCGTGACGGCCCACTGTTCGCGCCACTTGGCAAACACGAGGAGTGACCACAGCAGGTGGCTGTGATTGGCGCGGTTCTCAAGATGCTCGACCCACAGGCGCTCGACTACCTCCGGCTCAAAGAGGCCCTCACGTCGGAGCCTCTCGGGCGCGAGGTACTCCTCCACCAGTTTTCGGAACTCCTGCCTGAGCCAGTTCTTGATCGGTATGCTGAAGCCCTCCTTGGGGCGATACACGCACTCTCGCGGCACGTGGCGAGCCGCGATGCGCTTCAATAGGATCTTCGTCTGCGATGCGTTGTACTTCAGGCGCGAAGGGAGGCGGAACGCGTGCTCGACGACTTCTCGGTCGAGGAGTGGCACGCGTGCTTCCAGCGAGCAGGCCATGGACATGCGATCCACCTTGGTGAGGCAGTTGTCGACCAGGTAGCTGCCGAACTCGACGTATAGCGCGCCATCGCGAGCGTCGCGACCCTGCGCCTCTTCACGCAAAGCGAGAATGTGCGCGCCGACCGGCGTGTCAATGGCGCGGCGTGCCTCGGGAGTAAACAGATTGGCGCGCACTGCCTCGTCGCAGAAAACCCGCCAGCGAGCATGACCCCAGCTGGGATCGAGACGCGCGCCCTCCACGAAGCGTCGCGCCTTGTTGATGAGACCCTTCTTCGCGGCAGTCGGCGGCAGGGCGTCGATGGCGGGCTCCAACACCCCGCTTCTGAGCCATGCCGGCACGCGCTGCCAGGATCTGAGCTTTTCTTGCGCGAGAAACGTCTCGTAGCCGCCGAACAGCTCATCGCCACCGTCGCCCGACAGCACGACTTTCACATGCTTGCGGGCCAGTTTCGAGACGAGGTACGTAGGAAAGATCGAGAAATCCCCGATCGGATCGTCCATGAAATGCATCAGGTGCTCGAACAGCTCCAGCGCGTCTGGTCGAATGATCTCGATGTGGTGGTGAACGCCGAGGTGATCGGCGACACGCCTGGACCACTGGGTCTCGTTGTAGCTGGGATCGTCAAAGCCAATGCTGAAAGTCTCAGCTTCACCCATCGCCGCGACGACAGTCGAGCTGTCGACACCGCCAGAGAGGAATGCACCGAGCGGCACGTCGCTCACGAGCTGTCTTCGCACTGCGTGGCGGATCACTTCGTCGGTCGCATCTTCCCATTCGGCATCGGTGTATGTGGAGGACGTCGCGCCAATTGGGGCGAGCGGATTCCAGAAACGACGAATGGTCGACTTGCCCGTGTCGAGGTCTATTTCCAGCGAGCGCGCGGGTTCAAGGCGCCGGATATCGAGGAGCAGAGTTTGCGCACCAGGCACGTATTCCCAGGAGAGAAACTGGGCGAGGGAATCGACGTTCAACCGACGCGGCACGCGCCCTGAAGCAAGGACTGCCTT
This sequence comes from uncultured Gammaproteobacteria bacterium, assembly GCA_963724625.1. Lineage (GTDB taxonomy): Bacteria > Pseudomonadota > Gammaproteobacteria > Steroidobacterales > Steroidobacteraceae > DATBVX01. Next base: position 387,684 of record CAVRVO010000004.1, read on the forward strand.
GATCTCCGAGCCAAAGATCAACTCATCAGCGGTCAACGCGTAATAGAGCGGCTTGATACCGACATGGTCGCGCACCAGCACGAGCCGGCGCCTGGTGCGATCGAAGAGCGCAATCGCAAACATGCCATTGAGACGGCGAGGGAAATCGATTCCCTCCTGCTCCCAGAGGTGGACAATCACCTCCGTGTCGGAGGCGGTCGAGAAGCGGTGTCCCTTGGATTCGAGCTCTGTGCGCAGCTCGCGGTAGTTGTAGATCTCGCCGTTGAAGACGACCGCCACAGTACCGTCTTCGTTGAAGATCGGCTGATGTCCGCCAACCAGGTCGATGATCGAAAGGCGCCGCATGCCCAGCGCAACCGATCCGTCGATCAGGTATCCGGCGTCGTCCGGACCACGATGGGCCAGCGCGTCGCACATGCGAACGAGTGCGTCGCGGCTTGGCGTGGAACCACGCCACGCGACGATGCCCGCAATGCCGCACATCAGGCGACGATCTCCAGCAATCGCCGGATCTTGCTCTCGTACACCGGGCGTGCGTATTCACGCTCGTAGAGGGCGCGTGCATTGTCGGCACGCTCGGTATTTCGGCCCAGATCCTGAAGAGCGGCGAACAGGCCGCTGGCCAGGGATTCCGGATCAGGTTCGACGAGGTAACAGACACGATCGTCGAGGACCTGCGTATGCGACCAGATCCTGGTTGCGACAAGTGGTTTGCCGCTGGCGAGCTGCTCGTAGATTTTGAGGGGCGTGTTGGTTCCATGCAGGCGCGGTGAAACGAGAACGTGGGCGGATTGCGTATAGGCGAGCGCATGGGTCTTGGAAACACGGCCGGTCAGCCGGCACGTGTCCATGAGACCCAACGCAGTTACGACTGCCTGGATGTCCTTCACCTGCTCATCAGTCCCGCCGACGAGCAGAAGTCGCGCATCCGGTCGCTTGACCACAAGCCGCGCGAAAGCGTGCACAAGAATCTCGATTCCCTGGTAAGCCTCGAAGGTTCCCGCATACAGAATCACTGGATGTGCTGAATCGAACTCGACCTCGGCAAATGAGCCCTTGGAGCCCGGTGCCTGCGGCGACTGCTTCAGTCGCACATCGTCGAAGATTGAATTCTCGATCAGGAGCTGGCGTGCAGGGCTTACGCCGGACTCAAGCGCGTAGTCGCGCAGCGCGGGACAAATCGTAATGACTGCATCGGCGGCTTTCAGGCATCGGTCCTCCAACGCTTGGAAGATACGGACAATCAAGCGGGATTTTGTGAACTTGAAATTGTCGAGCTGCTGCGGAAGGCTCGAATGCATGTCGTAGATGAGTCGAAAACCGAAGATGCGTCGCAGCGGGCGGCACCAGAACACGGCTTCTTCGTGGGCGTGGACGACTGGATAGCGGTTTTTGGCGAGCAGACCGAACGTCCAGAGGAGCATGAATCCATCGAGGAACAGCTTCCGCCACGATGGACCAACCGGAATCGGTTCCAGGAACCGCAGGCGTGGGATGCGAATCGTGCGTATGCCGGATACGTCGATGTCCTGTCCAGCTCCATATGTCAACAGATCGATGCCAACACCGAGCTCCGACATCACGAGCGCGCGGTAGTACACGCTGAAGGGCGTTCCGCGGGGCGAAAAGAAGGGCTGGGGAGCTACGACCAGCATCTTCATCGGCCGGTATCCCGAAAGAAGCGGTTGTAGAACTGAATGCCCACCTGGTTGACCACGAATCGAATCGGACCCGAGGCCTCTCCAAAGCCGGGCGGCGATCGCGGGAGGCCCTCCAGCCACGAGCGTAAGGCAGCCCAGGGCGCCGACTCGTTGATCGTCACCCCGGCCAGAAAGCCGAATCCACCTACGCGTCGATAGTCTTTCGCGAACGGAAACGGGTCGGTGCCAGGCAGCACGCGAAAGCCATCAAGCTCTGATTGTCGAATGAGCGCTGGTGCGCGCAGGACTGCCAACCGACTCCCGTTATCACCCAACGAGACGATTCGTGGACCGACGGAGCGCAGGGTGTCCCGTACCACCCTGCCGCGACTGCCCAGCCATTTGCCGAACCCCCAGGGCAGGATGGTGAGGGCTCCGGAGCCGTGAACGGCTGCTACTGTTTCTGCGACCGACGCTCCATCGGGAAAGTACTGACAGGTGCCCAGGCCGAGCACTTCCAAGCCCCCTTTGGCACGAACCTGCCGGCCGCAGACGATTGCAATCTTTACGTCCCCACGCCGGGCGACCAATGATTCAGGCTCCTGTGGCACCGGCTCCGTTTGCCAATCGCCGATCGACCCATTTACCTTAATTTGCTCAAAAACGCGCTCGCCGGACGCCTGCGTCAGAAGCAGGGCGCCCAGTAAGCCCTTCTTAGGTGGAGTGACCCTGCCAAAGTTCTCCGCCGCAGCGTCCAGAGTGAGCGGGACGAGCTCGGCGCGATGGAAATGCACGTGAGCATCCACGGGGCACCCGCGCACCGGCTTATTGTCTTCGTTGTCGATCACCACGGGTCTCAGACTATTAAGAGTATCGCTGGTCGACCGGCTACCTTCTTGACAGAAGTCGCAATTCTCGATTTGCCGGCCGCGATACTATTCGGCTACAAGAAAGATAGCGGGGTCGTCGGCCCCATACAAAACCAGCCCTGAGAGTGGCGAATATCCGTGGCGGAGCAAGCAAAGCTGTCAGTCATCGTGCCCTTCTACAATGAAGAGGACAACATCCGCCGGATGCATGCAGCGATCGTCGATGCCGTGGAGCCGCTGCGTACGCCCTTCGAGATGGTTTTTGTAAACGACGGCAGCAGGGACCGGACATTGGAAATTGCTGTCGGCGTTGCCCGCGAGGATCCTCGAGTTCGGATCGTGCATTTTCGTCGCAACTACGGACAGACCCCTGCCATGGCCGCCGGCATCGAGCACGCACGCGGCGAAATACTGGTCACGATGGACGGCGATCTGCAGAACGACCCGCGCGATATTGAACATTTCCTGGCCAAGATGCGAGGAGGGCTACGACATCGTCGTCGGATGGAGAGTCAAGCGCCAGGACAAACTCATTTCGCGCCGGATCCCCTCACAGGTCGCGAACTGGCTGATTGGAAAGGTCACGGGCGTGGCGATCAAGGACAATGGGTGCTCGCTCAAAGCGTTCAGGGCGTCCCTGATCAAGCGGATTCCCTTGTATTCGGAGATGCATCGATTCATTCCTGCTATGGCTTCCATTGCCGGGCCAAGAATTGCGGAGATCCAGGTTCGTCACCATGCGCGCCAGTTTGGGCAATCGAAATACGGACTCTCGCGCATCTACAAGGTGCTGCTCGATTTGATGGTCATCAAGACCGTCGCTACGTTCTCTTCGAGGCCGCTGATGTGGTTCAGCCTGCTCGCTGCGCCTCTTGCAGCAATCGGCGTTGCCGCAATCGCGCATTCACTGTGGGTCTGGGGCGAGGGCGTGCGCTCGCTCCCGCTGCCCGTGGCGGGTTCGGGCGTCATTCTCATCACTTCTGCCTTCATCCTGGTGGGAAGTGGCGCGCTCGCCGAGCTCGTCTTCAAGCTGGGCGACGTGCGCGAGCGCGACTATTCGAGCCTGACAGAACGCCTCTGGGGTGCGGGATCGAACGCGGGTTCTTCGGTGCATGGGCGCACCCAGCAGTAATACCGAGCTTTCCGTCATTGTCCCGGTCGGCAGCCGACACGCGGACGCGGCGGGACTCCATGCCGAGTATCAGGCCGGCCTCGACGCGCTACGGCGTCCATACGAGTTGATTTTTGTGCTGGATGGACCGCAGCAGGACTTTGCGCTCGGGCTCCAGAAGTTGATTGCTTCCGGGGAACGATTCACCGTTATCAGCTTGGCGCGCTCTTTTGGCGAGGCCACCGCAATCATGGCCGGATTTTCGAGGGCAGTCGGGGACATCATCATTACGCTGCCCGCCTACCACCAGATCGACGCCTCCGATGTGGGCAGGCTGGTCGCTGCCATTGAGCGTAGCGACGTTGCGGTCGGCCGTCGTTGGCCGCGCGCCGGTGGCTGGTTCGAGCGCACCCGCCGCTGGGCATTTCACGGATTGCTCGCCTGGATTACTCACCTCCAATTCCGTGACCTGGCGTGCGGGGCGCGCGCCTTCAGAAGACAAGTACTCGAAGAAATTCATCTCTACGGTGACCAACATCGTTTCCTCGCCGTGCTGGCGGACCGGCATGGTTTCAAGGTGAGCGAAATCGATCTGCGCCAGTCGCCGAAGGATCGGTATCGTGGCATCTACGGCCCGCGCGAATACGTCCGTAGCTTTCTGGATATCTTCACGGTTTTCTTTCTGGTCCGGTTCACGCAGAAGCCGCTGCGTTTTTTCGGCATGATCGGTGTGACGACATTCGGCCTCGGTGCACTTTGGATTGTGGTCCTCGTAGTGCAGAGACTGTTCCTTGATCAGGCACTGGCCGATCGTCCGGCGCTGCTGCTGTCCTCGCTGCTAGTAGTGTTGGGGCTGCAGATATTCGCGTTGGGGCTGCTAGGAGAACTCATCATTTTCACTCACGCGCGTCACCTGAAGGATTATCAGATTGCCGAGATCATCCAGTTCACCGAAGAGGCACCCACTGTGACCGACGCGCCGCGGGAAGAGATGGGTTCGGCAGTGCGTTGATACTCCGCCCCGACTGGAACCTGTTCGTGCAGCTCGGCACCAGCGTCACATCCGTCGCGGCCCCACACGGCGATCGGTACCGCCCGGAGATCGATGGCCTGCGCGCCGTCGCGGTACTCCTTGTAGTGCTCTACCACGTCGGTGTTCCCGGGATCACGGGTGGATTCATCGGCGTCGATGTTTTCTTCGTGATCTCCGGTTACTTGATTACTTCATTGTTGGTTCTGGAGGCGGAGACGCGCGGGCGCATTTCGCTATCCAGCTTCTACGCACGGCGCATTCGCCGACTGTTTCCGGCGCTGATGGTCGTAGTGGTGGTGACTCTCCTGTTGGGCGCGGTGTGGCTGCTTCCGGTGTTTTCAGAGCAGACCGATCTGGCGAAGTCCGCCATCGCCACAGCCTTCTACGTCTCGAATGTTTATTTCTGGCGGTTCACCGGTGATTACTTTGGCGCACCCGCAGAGCTTGAGCCGTTACTGCACACCTGGACGCTGGCGGTAGAGGAGCAGTTTTACCTGTTCTGGCCAGTGCTGATCATCGGCGTGTCGTGGTTCGCGCGCAGTCGCGGAGCGGACTTCAAACGCCTTCTGCTCGTGGTCATTGCGATATTGTTCGTGGTTTCGCTGGTCATCGGCGTGTCGCAGACTGCGGCACACCCGCGAGCCGCCTTTTATCTCATGCCGGCGCGTGCGTGGGAGTTTGCAGCGGGCGGGATCCTGGCCTTGGTTCTTCCGCGCCAGGGGCGGTCTGTAGCCGGAGCTGGTTGGCTGGCTGCCCTCGGACTGCTCCTGATCGTGGGAGCTGCTCTGTACCTGAATGACAGGGCTCCCTTCCCAGGCCTAAACGCCCTCTACCCGACACTTGGAGCGTGCGGAGTAATAGCGGGAGGCGCTCTCAATCAGGACTCGCCTGCGGTGCGATTTCTCACCACCCGACCGATGGTGTTGATTGGTCTATGGTCGTACTCCTGGTACTTGTGGCACTGGCCGCTCCTTGCGATCAGCCGAGCGAACGCGTTGCAGAACCCAGATTTGCCGACAGACCTCGGGATCGGCGTGGTTTCGCTGTTCGCCGCCGCGGTCACGTATTACTGCATCGAGAACCCGATTCGCTACAAGCGTCCCGGCCCGTTTTCAAAGCCGGTATCGACGCTGTGGATGGGAGCAGTGATCTCCGTCCTGATAGCAGCTTCCGCAGCGATGCTCGCCCTCAGCGCCAGGCATGTGGGGCGTGAACCCCGCTACGCGGCGGCAGAGGCGGCCCGATACGACACACCACCTCTTCGTCGTGCTTGCCACCAGGACGATCCGTTCCGGGGCCTCGCAGATCGCTCTCGATGCATCATGGGCAATCCCGCGAAGGTAAGAGCGATGCTGTGGGGCGACTCTCATGCCGACCATCTGTCACCTCTGATGCAAGCGTACGTCGCTGAGCAGGGCTCGATAGGAATGATCCACCGCTCGTATTCGAGTTGTCGGCCGCTTGAGACCAAGGCCGGCGAAGTGATGGAACTCACCAGCGGCTGTCTCGAGTTCAACGAGGCGGTACAAAAGGAGCTGGTTGAACTTCGCACACAGGGCTTGAAGGGCGTCGTCCTCTCGGCGATGTGGATCACCCTATACAAAGATAAGGTGAAGGCCTTTTCCGCAGGTCCTCCCGCGTTCGGCAATCCGCCTTCCACAGCGCAAGCTGATTACGCGACTCATGCAGTCGATGAGATCGTTTCGAAACTGGTATCGGAGGGGCTGCGCGTTCTGATTGTCGCGCCAACCTGGATCATGCCTCACCGCGTACCCCAGTGTCTGGTCCGACACAACAATGAGGAGTGTTCCGCGCAGCGTGCGCCCGTCGACGTGCAGCGGCGGGCCGCCGTGGCAGCGTTGAGGAAGATCGAATCAGAGCATCGGGGAAGTGTGCGCGTATGGGATCCGATCGACGATCTGTGTGACGCCCAGATCTGCCCGGCTGCTCGCGGCACCATGGCGATGTACACCGACGACTTGCATCTGTCCGCCTCCGCGGCACGTCAGCTACTGCCCAGTGCGCGAGAGCCGCTGACCTGGTTGATTCAAGAGGAATGATACGGTGCTCTGCCCAGGTACTGGCTGACCATGCTTCTAGGCGGCGCCCAAGAACTGTTCTCTGAACCATCGAGCGAATTCACTCGTCCCTTTCCCATCCTGGATTCCCGGCAAGGGCACGAGCCGGTAGTCCTGATCAAGGAGTGGGGAGTCCCGACGCTTGATCGGCTGGAGCGCACGGCGAGAAGTACTGTGACTCGTTCCTGGGTTGCTCTCTCAGGGAATCCACTGCTGAAGAGCTCTGCGGGAGTGAGCCCAGTTTCCGGCCTTGGCACGGCAGCACAATTGCTCAAGGAGCTTGACGCGCGAGGGCTCGAGGCGCTTGCCAACGTTGATGGCGCTTTTGCGATTGCATGGTGGTCCGGCCAACAAAACGAGCTGTACCTGATCCGCGATCGCTTCGGTGCCGAGCCACTTTATTACGCGAACGTCGGGCGCCAGCTCGCATTCGCCTCGAGGATACGCGACCTGGTCAAAGCGGGCGTTGTGCGCCGGGCCTTGTCGGCCGATGGTATGGCTGAATTTCTCATGTATTGCTATCTGCCCGGCACCCACACACTGCACGAGAGCGTCTCGCGTGTTCCCCCGGGGAGCGTCGTTCGATACTCACCTGGAGGCCGCATTGCCGTCGAACGATGGTATGCACTCTCGTTTGCGGATCCATTCACTGGCAGTGAGTCAGAGATTGCGTCGGGGTATCGGGATGCGCTGGAAAGTGCCGTGACTGTGAGACTGGGACCCTCGAATCCCGGTGCCTTGCTCTCGGGCGGGATGGACTCGAGCTCGGCGGTGACCTTCGCAAGACGCCACTGGTCGGGAGAAATCAAATCATTCGGCTTTCGGTGTGCAGGCACTTCGTTTGACGAGTCTGTCTATGCGCGCGGCCTGGCGGATGCGCTGGACATCCAGCACACGGAAGTCGACTACGGAGAGCTTGAATCCTTGAGTGTCCAGCAGGCCGTCGTCGAAATGGAAGTTCCATTCTGTGATGTCGGGATCGAAATCGGCACATGGCTGCTGGGGCGTACAGCACAGTCCAAAGTGCAGTACGTCCTCACCGGCGATGGCGGCGATGAGATCTGGGCAAGTCACCCGGTGTACGCCGCCCAAAAAATCCTGCGGTGGTACGACCGCCTCCACCTACCTCCGGTAGTCAGCGATTCCATCTGGCGCACCGCTTCGCTACTACCCGATTCCGACAAGAAACGCGATCTCGCCGTGATTCTGAAGCGCATCTTTCCGCGCCCCGGGATTCCGCGTGAACTGCGTCATTTCCGCTGGCGCACGTACTACTCGATGGATGAACTGCGCGGAGTGTTGGCGCCGGAGTGGGCACGCAAACTCGAGGGGACCGACCCTTTCGAGTGCGTACGCGAATCATTCGATGGCTATCACGGACCCGACGACGGGATCTCGCCGCTGCTTTTCAGTGATTACACTACGGCCTCAGGGTTCTACTTCTCCGGCTCATGTTGCTGCGACACTTTGGCATCGAAGCCCGCATGCCGTTCTACGATCGGCGAGCTGGTCGAGTTCGGAGCCAGAATTCCTTCCCGACTCAAGCTTGAGGGGATCGAACGCACCAAGCGTTTGTTCAGGCTCGCGATGAAGGGAGTGCTTCCCGATGTAGTCAATGAGCGTCAGGACAAGCTCGGGCATTCAGTACCACTGAAGAATTGGCTGCGTGAGAGTTCGACGCTGAATCAGTGCGTGGCGGACACGCTGACACGGACTTCCATCGAACGCCGCGGGCTGTTCCGATTCGAGGAGATCGAGCGCCTGCGCGCGGAACAAGCTCAGCGTCGGCACAATCACTCGCATCGGTTGTGGGCGCTCTTTGTGCTCGAACACTGGCTGCGAGCGCACTTCGATTGAAGCGACGCCGTGTTTCGGAAAGCGGCGCTACCCCTGTGTACCGCATCTCCATGCGAAGACACGGCTCTCTGCGGGCAGGGCGAGAGACTGACATTGCGCCTCGATGACCCTCACTGCTGCAGGCGTAACACCAGTTTCCCTTTCGAGCTTGTCATGATCGATGACTACGAGCTTGGTTCCGGCACGACCCAGCACGTCGGCTAGAGAGTCAGCGGTACTTATCACTTCGCGACCTGTACGCGAGTCGCGCCCGAATTCCCCGCCGCTGTCGCTCTCAAGCACGGCACTGGCATTGAGTTCGAAGTCGTATCGGCCAAGATAGTAGAGTCCCTTCACTCCGGCCGACACGATCACGATATTCGCAGCCTCGGCAGGCGGTCGCAGCATGGGGAGCGCGAGCGACCAGTTCGACTCGGACGCATACATCTTCAGGTTTTCTGCGGCGTTGCCTTTCACGGCGAAGCGTAATGTTCGTTGGCCTTCCTGGGAACCAAGAAACGTGATCGCAAAGATAGCGAGCGTCAAAGGCATCGCAGCGTTGACGAATCGCGGGACGCTCCTTTCCAGCCATCGCCTCATGAGTGGTAGAGCGACGGCGATCCCGCAGCCGAGTACCGAGCAGACAAAGGGCATTGCGTAGTACACGTAGCGCATGGCTTTGGATGCTGCGATGGAATGCACGACCAGCGCGGAAACAGCGACGACCGTACAGAAGGTTCCAAAGCGATCAAACACTGCAATGGCGGCCAGCGCGGCCAAGGGAAACAGCGGCCAGAACAAGGGCAGATCCGCAGCCAGCTGCACGAAGTAATAGAGAGGCCGACTAGCGCGATCCTCGGCCCAGAGCGGAACTTCCATCGCGTGTGCTATGAGGTGCACCTTCCACTCGAGCAGCGCCAGCACCACAAGCGTCGCGATCAGGAGGGCCGAGAACACGAACGGTCGCGCGCGTATGATCGCGCCGACCCAATCACGCCTGTGGACGACAAAGGCTGCCACCAGGCCGCTCAACGTTGCACCGATCGCGATTACGGTCGTGATCTGCAAGTGCACTGCCACGGCGGCAGCCAGCACGGCTATCCCGATGAGCAAGGTGCGGGTCAGACGTGCGCGGCCGTGCACCAGCGCCTCATAGAGGCTGACGGCCATGACCGCGACCGCCAAGGCGTGCAGCGTGTAGAACCGCGCAAACGTTGACAGTCCGATAGTCGTCACGCTGATCGTGAGCAGCAGAGCGGCGCTGCTGCCCGCGATCAAGCCCGCGCGGGATGTCACCCAGGAACCGAGCAACGCGATAAGAGCAAGCGCACTGACCAGAGCGGGGAAACGTGCTGACTCGAGGCTGTCGCCTCGCCACTCAAAGGTCGCTGCGACGATGCGCGTGAAGAGCTCTGCACGGTCGTAGCGACCGTCGGCGATCACAGGTTCGCCGGTCTCGACGATTCCACGAGCTGCCAATACGTGGAGCAACTCGTCGTACTGCGGCGGATGATCCATTGTGTTGCGGACCAGAATCAGGAGCAGCAGCCAAGCTGAGGCTGCCGCGAGAATCATCGCCCAAGGCCGCCGACTGTCCGCCCACGATGCGGTTGTTGGAGTAGTCACGGTGCGTCGTGCCGTTCGCTTTGATGATCTGTATGCCGTTCCGTACTGCGGACGAATACCCAGCCCTCATACACGACGAACTTGAGCAAGAACGACACACCGAGCACCACGACCAGCGCGAGCAGGTAATGGAGGTCGAGTACACTGCTGACCAGGAGGAAACCGAGATACTCGAGACCACGAAAGACACCGCTGGATCCCAGGAACAAGTACTAGTTGGCGCCAGAACGGCGAATGCGTGCCCCGAAAAACGAAGTACCTCAACACCAGAAAATTTACGATCAACGCGGCGGCGAGCCCTACCGCCGCCGCCGCGCGCGCAGATAGAAAGCCGAGTTCGTGCAAAACCGCCGTCGTGGTCAGTGCTACTCCGGAGCTCAACAGGCCACCCATTCCAAAGCGCAGGAGCGCCATCAGGCGCATTCTTGACAGCAAGTCACGGCCCTCTCTGACAGGAGCCACCCACTCGCAATACATATACATCGCCGCTTCTGAACAGAATCCGATCTGGCGGAGGTGCGTGCAACACGAAACCGTCGTGTAGACCGCGCGTGAGAAGCTGCCGCGCTAGCTCGTCGAACGGAGCGTAGTAGCCGGTCTTTTTCCAGACCATCGGTGCCGTCAACATTACAGACACGTCATAGGGAGCCAGCGACGCCTCCAGCTGGTCCCACGAAGACGCGTAGGCCGCCTGCAGCGAAGACTCGATCCTGGGCACGAGACGTCGATAGTACCCCTGCATGAAAGCGATCGATTCCTCGGTCGAGGCCAGCACTGAGTGTCGCGTGCGAAGCGGGACGTCGTCAGCCAGGTCGGGGTGCGCAGCGACGATGCAATCCTTGGGTAATGAGGCGATGAATTCATAAGCCCGTTCCATGTCCTGGTCGACGGGTCGTTGCCATGCCGCTGCCGCCTTTGGCAGGAGCACAATCACAACTACGATTGGCGCGATGCAGGCTACGGCCCAAGCCGGCCAACTGTTGCGTATCTGTGGTCGCCTGGAAGCAAGGTGTTGGACCAGCGCATAGGTCCCGGCCGTGAAAGTCACGATCGCAAAAGCGGCAAGTGCCAGCTTGGAGTGGCGGTTTGGCAAGTAAAGATGAAACAGGAACAGTCGTGCCAACCACCACGTCACGATGCCCACGCAAGCGAGCGCCCATGCGGCAGGCGGGATGAGACGTCGCCGCCCGAGTACAAACGCAAGTCCGGCCGCCGCACCCATCGCCAGCAACATTTTTCGTGACCAGCCCAGTCCCGTGCGCGGGTGCCCGAAGTAGGAACCAAGTGATTTCGGGCCGAAAAGACTTTGTCGCCCCAACGGTCCGAATTCCGGCATCTGGAGCGCCTGCGCGTGCGTCACCATTGGGCCCACATTTTCCGGTGTGCTGGATCCAAGTAGAACGAGCGCAATGGCGACAACGCCCAGCAGGACGTTCCATTGCCACTCTGGCGGTAAGTGATGCTCCCGCAGCAAGTCACGAAGGAACACGATTCCAGCCGTTAGGCCGAGAACTGCAATCAAGATCGGGTAAAAGAGGGCCGCTGCAAGCCACGATACGCCCACCCATTGGTAGCGCCTCGCTACCAGGGCCCACAAGCAGAGCAGAGTGATGGGCAGGGCAAACGTTCGCTGAAAACCCATCGGTGGCAGCAAGTCATTGGTGGGCAGCAACGCGATCATCACGACAACCGCGATCAAGCCAGCTAGCGGTGGAGCGGCGTCGACCAGCGCTACGCCCAATTTCCAAGCGAGTGCAATGCTCAGTGCCAGAAGCCCAGCGGCAACGACCTCCGCTGCCCGCTGAGCGTCCGCTGAAGAAGCAAGCACCGCGTACAGTGCGCGATATCCCCAGGGCGCCACCGCAGGAGAGGCGAAGTATTCGATGCTGATGTCGTTGGGAAACAGTGTCGGGTCGGCGTACCGATACAGCCAGAACACATGCTGAGTGGCGTCGCCATTGAAGAGATCTTGGCGAATGATGCTGGGGCCGGTCCAGAGCACGATCGCCAGTGCCAGGCAAATCCATGCCGAGATGCGCAATGCGCGCGCTGCGCTCGCTGTCAGACTCACCGCTGTATGCATGAGCTCTCGCGGCCTAGTTGGGCTTGCTCAGTCGGAGTTCTCGAAGGTGGACCTGCACATCTTCGAGCAGACGCCGATTGACCGAAATCAGGTTGGCAATGACCGCGAGCGACAAGGTGTGGAATCCCATGAGTAGCAAGATCGCGGTGAGAATCACTGATTGGACGTGGCCTTTGCCCTCGCCAATCAGCACGAAATAGACATATCGCAGGCCCAGCAACAATCCGGCTGCCAGCAGTACTCCTGCTATGACACCGAGAAATCGAAACGGTCGATAAATGACGAATACGTGGCCCATGGTGGATACCGAGCGGCGCACGTAGCTGGCAATGGACTTTACCAGCCGAGACGGGCGCAACTCCGCATTGGTCTCGATAGGTACGCTTATCAGCGGAATATTCTTGACGCCCGCCTGAATGATGGTCTCGAGCGTATACGTGTACTGCGAAAACACATTGATCTGCAGGGCCGCCTGTCGGCTGAAGGCGCGAAATCCGCTCGGAGCATCGGCTACGTCGGTATTGCTGACCCAGCGTGTCACAGCACTGCCGAATTTCTGCAGGACTTTCTTGATTGGCGAGAAATGCCCAATATCACCGATCGGGCGCGCGCCGATAACAATTTCCGCTTCGTGCCTCAGTATCGGGTCAACGAGCAACGAAATATGTGACCCCCTGTATTGATTATCAGCGTCGGTATTGACGATGACATCCGCGCCCAGGGCGAGACTGGTCGTGAGACCGGTCATGAATGCCGCAGCCAGCCCCTTATTTCCGACGTGCGAGACGATATGGTTGACACCGCACGCGCGCGCCACGTTCACGGTATCGTCGGTGGAGCCATCATCGACGATAAGGACTTCGACGACGTCGACGCCAGGAACATCGCGTGGCAAGTCCTTGAGTGTCGTCTCTAGCGTCGCGGCCTCGTTGTAACAGGGTATCTGGATAATGAGCTTCACGGACCGACTCCTTCCGAGCGAACGTCGACGCCGAGTTCTCGATAAACCTCAAGCATGCGCCCACGATAGGTTTGGGGCGTAAACGCGCTTTCCACCCAGTGTCTGGCGAACCTTCCCATTCGCTCGACTTCCGTGTTCGGCTTGTCTGTCATCTCACGAAGCGCGCTCGCAAGGGAGTGTACGTCACTGCTGTTGAAACTCATGCCGGACTCATTGTTCCGGATCAGTTCGGGGATGCCTCCGATGCGTGCTCCGATTATTGGTTTGCCCAGCGCGTACGCTTCCAGCAGACTCATGGGCGCGTCGGCACAATGTAAGACCGGCCTGGCGATGAGCTTGTGCTGATTCAAACGGCGGTGTTCGTGGGATCTCGCACGGGCACACGAGAGGCCGATACGCTGCCGAGTCTATTGGCTCGGAAAGCGGTCGGTACTGATCTTCTCGGGAGCCGTGGTCATGGCGTCTGCGCTCTACGCGGGTCCAACCCGCTGTAGCCGAAGGACAGGAACACGCCGTTGTTATCAGCATCAAGGTTGCCGCCGAGATCCTGCCACACGTAGCGATAGCCGCACGAGACGTACCAGGTGCGCGTGATCTGACGCGCCAGGCTCAGCTCCGTAAGCGCGCGCTTGCGTACCTCGCCGCCTTGCTCGCGAATGCGCTCCTCGCGTGACACACGTACCGAACCGTTGAATGTCAGGAGCGCACTCAGGGGGCGGATGTATTGGACTCGGACTTGATCCTTAGTGCTGCGAGTGCCGAGCGTGCTCGGGGTGAGATAACGCCCTATGGCATACCGAACGCTTCCGATCCGCCTTTCGTAGTATCCACTGAATTCCAGCCCCCAATCGCCGAGGGTATCCTGCGTTCGAGTGGGCGCGAAGTCGGTAACCTCGTTGCGCTCGTACGCTCCGGCCACAGTGAAATACACTGTCGGTGACCACTTATAGTAGAGACTGACTTTCGCGCCCACCGTGTCGGTCTCGTTCGAGCCATCATCTGCCTCTGAGTGAGACGCATATGGCCCGATGGAGAGCTCAGCAACCGGTCCGAACGCGCGAGTCAGCATGACTTCGGCATACGGAGACTTGTACCCCACGCGATCGATGAGTTGATCACTGTAGGAGATCATCTTGTAGCTAAGGAGGCCGCTCATCGAAGTCAGTTCGGTGAACTGGTGGCGGAACGACCCCTCCCCGTCGATCGTCTCACGCGAGCCGCCGACAAACACAATACCGCCATCTGTTGTGGTCGGATTGGGATCGAAAGGATCAAAACCGGCTTGGCCATATTCTGCGTTGTACACATCCTGATGTGCGTAACGTGCAAGCAGGCCAAACTCGCTCGTCAAAGTGTGATGCTCTGTGCGCAGGTCCAGAAAGTACTCGACGGGATCGATCCCCTGGCGGTCCGGAAATTCCTGAAACTGCACCCGCGGTCGCAATTCGAGCTGGCTGCGCTGGGTTTGCCAACCCCAGAGGGCCAGTGTGTTCAGGCGATAATTGATGCTCGCATCCTGCAGTGCGGGATCGGGGATCATTTCGCGGTTTGTGTTCCACTCGGCGGTTGCTTCCGCAGTTGGAATGAAATAGGTCTGCTGGGCGACCGCACTCGAGCTCACGGCGACCAACGCGATGATCGAAATACCCGACAGGCTATGGTACGGCAGCGACATCACAGGCTTCCAGGAATGTATTCTGCACGGCCACGACCTTTGCTCACGTCTCTGTACTTGAATGGGTCACTCGCTTCTTTGACCGCCAATATTCGTGACATGAACCGTATCCCGAGGTTGTTGATCGTACGCGTGGAAGGCCTCGCCCTGCCCGAGGTATTTCACTTAACACCTAGCATAATTCACCTAAGCGAAACATCCTACGCACGATATGGTGCGGTCGCGTGAGACCAACGAGATAAGCTGATCCGATCCTAGACCACGCTTGGAGTTCCATGCTCAGGGCTCTACGCCGATACGAGTGTCCCACGACAGATGATTGAAAAATCTGCTTCGAGCGGCGGCCAGCGCGCGTTGCCGTGCATTTGCGGTGCTCCTCGGCCGAGACTCCGGTCCGGTAAATCATGACACCAGTCATAACCGTGAAACCCGCCCCTCCGCTTCACCTCTGGCAGCGATGGCGTCTCGCAGATCTGTCGCGCTGATACTCGGCCTGGGCGGCGTCACGGCCGCGGCCCTGCTTGCGGCCTCGGTGGCCGGCTATTTCACGCACCGTTTCTATGTTGAGCGTGCTCGCGCCAAGCTCATGCCGACATTTGAATCCAGATTTGAGAGCGAGAATGCGAGTCTCTCAGCACCCGTCGAACCCAGGGTTGTGATGATCGGGACTCCAGGGTCGTCGACTGGCAATCCCAGCCTCCAAAGACGGATCTGGAGCTGGTGTGGCGCGGGATTCGAGGCGAGACCACGGGACAGTTGCTGCACCGGTTCGGGGCAGATACGCGCGGCATAGGCGCTACGGTGGTGGTGATTCAGGCGGGGATCAACGATCTCGTCCTTGGAACTGCTGTGGGCGAAGGTAAATCCGCTTCTGATCGCGCCCTTCGCAATCTGCAGGCGATGGTGCAGTTGAGCACCCGATCTGGCACCGACGTCATTCTGTTGACGGTCGTTCCTCCGGCGACGCCCCCGCTATTACGCCGTATCGTCTGGTCAGACTCGGTTTACGGCCTGGTTGCAGATTTCAACCGTCGACTGCACACGCTGGGCGGTCCGCAGGTTCGAATTCTTGCAGCCGACCGGATTCTATGTGGCGGAGCCGATCGCATGCCGCGTCAGTTTGCTCGCGACACCCTGCATTTCTTGCCCGCCGCGTACGACCTGCTCAATCAGGAGCTCGGCGCAGAGCTGCGGGAATCAGCGCATGCTGTTCAATAGCGGCATATTTGCGCTCTTCCTTGCGCTGTTCTTTCCGCTGTACCTGCTGGTCCGTCGGAACCTCTTCTGGCGAAATGTATTGCTGATCGTTGCGAGCTACATCTTCTATGGATGGTGGGACGCTCGGTTCCTGATCCTCGTCGCCATTTCGACATCCGTAGACTACATGGCTGCGTTGGGGGCAGCTGGCAAACCGGTATTCACGAGCGACAGGCTGAAGAGCGCGGCGTTCCTGCTGGCGGTTACCGCCACTTGCCTTGGCTTCGCATCGCGCCAGGACGTCTGGCTCATGCCCTTGGTTGTGGCGGGCATTCTCCTCGCGGCCGTCTGGCTGAAGATCATCGACCATGCGCCTGCCGAACGGCAGCGCAAGTACTGGCTGTATCTGTCTCTCTTTACGAACCTCGGCATTCTTGCCTTCTTTAAATATTTCAATTTCTTTGTGGGTTCGGTCTCGGCTGCCCTATCGGGCCTGGAATCGAGGTCGGGCAAATATTCCGCTCTCCATCATTCTTCCCGTCGGCCTTTCTTTCTACACATTCCAGGCGATCAGCCGAACCATGGACTCGTATCGTGGCAAGTTCGATCCAGGCCGATCGATCGTCAATTACGCGGCGTACCACGCGTTCTTTCCTCAGCTTGTTGCCGGGCCCATCGAGCGTGCCGCGCACCTCATGCCGCAGTTCGAGAGCGTCAGACCTCTCAATCGCACCCTTGTCACGACCGGGGCTTTGCTCTTTGCCTGGGGTCTGTATCAGAAGATGGTAATCGCGGACAACGTCGCGCCGATCGCCAATGCCGTGTTCTAGATCCGACCAAGCAGTCGGCCGGCATGACGCTGGCGGCGGTTCTGGCATTTACCGTTCAAATCTACTGTGACTTCTGCGGATATTCGAACATGGCACGTGGGCTGGCGCG
>CAVRVO010000005.1:0-219511 GCA_963724625.1 uncultured Gammaproteobacteria bacterium
ACATTGTCGTCGGGTGTGGCAGGCCGATCGTCGCCCCCGCTTTCGCGCCGGATTTCGGCGAAGAGCCGGAGGTGGTCGGGTTGTACGTCATCGGACCAGACGGCTGCCCCAGACGGCTTGGATTCGCGATCGGCAACGAGTTCTCCGATCACGTCACCGAGCGTCGCAACTACTTGTATCTGGCTCATTCCAAGCTGCGCCAGTGCGGCGTCGGCCCGGAGCTGCGCACCGGGCCGCTTCCCGCGCATCTCGAAGGTCGCAGCCGCATTCGTCGCGGCGCAACCTTACTGTGGGAGAAACCATTCCTGACGGGTGAGGAGAACATGTGTCACTCGCTCGCCAATCTCGAATTTCATCATTTCAAATACGCCGCCCACCGGGTCGCCGGCGACGTGCATCTGCATTTCTTCGGCACGGCGACGCTTAGCTTTGCGGATGGCATTCGCGTCAGTCGGGCGACCAGTTCGAGATCGAGCTGCCAGCACTCGGGGCGCCGCTCGTCAATCCACTCGTCGTCACTGCTGATGGTTTCGCGCCCGGCGATGTAGGGGCACTCTGATGAAGAAAACCATGGCTGCGCTCATCGCTCCGGTCGCGCTCGCCTGTTGCGTGTTCCTGGATGGCTGCCAGAAGAACGAAGGATCCAGCCGAGCCACGCACGAAGTGGTTCTGGGATTCAGCCAGATCGGCGCCGAGAGCGAGTGGCGAACGGCGAATACCAACTCGATCCGCAGCGCGGCGGCTGATGCCGGCATCCGTCTGAAATTCTCCGATGCCCAGCAGAAGCAGGAAAACCAGATCAAGGCGCTGCGCTCGACCTCATCACACAGCGCCTGGACGTCATTGCGTTTTCGCCAGTCGTTGAAACCGGATGGGAGACCGTGCTGCGCGAGGCCAAGGCCGCCGGTATTCCGGTGATCATCACGGACCGTGCCGTCGATGTACCCGACGAGTCGCTCTACGTGACATTGATCGGCTCGGACTTCGTCGAGGAAGGCCGCAAAGCCGGGTCGCTGGCTGCTCGACAACACGACGGACCGCAAGGGCGATATCAATATCGTCGAGCTGCAAGGAACGGTGGGCTCCGCCCCGGCCAACGATCGCAAACGTGGCTTTCGAGATCATCGCAATGGATCCGCGCTACAAAATCATTCGCTCGCAAACCGGCGACTTCACGCGGGCGCGCGGCAAGGAAGTGATGGAGGCGTTCCTGAAAGCGGAGGGCAAGCGGATCGATGTGCTCTACGCGCACAACGACGATATGGCGATAGGGGCGATCCAGGCCATCGAGGAAGCGGGGCTGAAGCCAGGCCAGGACATCCTGATCATCTCCGTAGACGGCGTGAAAGGCGCCTTCGAGGCTATGATGGCTGGAAAGCTCAACGTCACGGTGGAATGCAACCCGCTCCTCGGGCCGCAACTCATGGCCGCTGTGAAAGATGTCGTCGCAGGCAGGCCGCTACCCCGCCGCATCGTCACCGAAGAATCCATTTTCCCGATGGAGACGGCGCGGGACGTATTTCCGACACGCAAGTACTAGGGGGCGCCCAGTGGCGGGTGATGAGCACGATGACTGCGTTCTGCGGGCCCGCGGTATCCATCGCGCATTTCCGGGTGTGCGGGCATTGGATGACGTGAGCCTGTGCCTGCGTTCCGGCGAAATCCACGCACTGATGGGCCAGAACGGGGCCCGGCGAATTCGACACTGATCAAGGTGCTGACGGGTGTCTGCGCGGCGGACTCCGGCTCGATCGAGCTCGACGGGCAGATTATTCATCCCTCTCACCGTTACACGCACAGCAACTGGGCATCAGCACTGTGTTCCAGGAAGTCAATCTCTGCCCGAATCTCACCGTTGCCGAAAATATTTTTGCGGGTCGCTATCCGCGCCAACCATGGTGGCGCGGTGGAGGCATCGACTGGACGGCGGTCGATCGAGAAGCGAGACGGCTGCTCGGCGCCATGCAACTCGACATCGATGTGACGCGACTCCTGTCCGCATACCCTGTCGCGGTCCAGCAGATGGTGGCGATTGCGCGGGCAACGGCTGTCGCCGCACGCGTGCTCATTCTGGATGAACCGACGTCGAGTCTCGATGCGGACGAAGTCAAACAGCTCTTTGCGCTGCTGAAGCGCCTGCGTGGGCAGGGAATGGCGATCCTGTTCATTACCCACTTTCTCGATCAGGTGTATGCGATCGCCGATCGCATTACCGTGCTGCGTAATGGCCGCTTCGTGGGCGAATATCGGGCGGGTGAGCTGAATCGCCCGGCGTTGATCGTGGCGATGGTCGGTCGGGAAATCGCCTCTGCAAGCGATCGGATCATTACACGCGAACCGGCAGCGAACGCACCAGGCCAGCCGGTCTTGCGAGAAGCCCGCGCGATCAGTCGCAAGGGGCAAGTTCACCCGACGGACATCGAGTTCAGACAAGGTGAGATCGTGGAGTCGCGGGCCTCCTGGGCTCGGGACGCACGGAGCTTGCGCGCTTGCTTTTCGCCCTGGATCCGTTGGACGGCGGCGAGATAAGGGTGAATGCTCAGCTCGTGTCGCTGCGCGGTCCAGCGGATGCTGTCGCCAGAGGGCTCGCCCTTTGTCCCGAGGAGCGCAAGACCGAAGGACTCATTCCCGATCTCTCCGTCCGGGAGAACATTACGTTGGCACTACAGGCCCGCGCGGGTTTCGTGCCTTACCTTTCATCAACACAGCAGAAAGCGCTGGCCGAGCGTTTCGTCGCTGCCCTCGGAATCAGGACGGCGGACATCGAGACACCCGTCGGACAGCTGTCCGGTGGCAATCAGCAGAAGGTCTTGCTTGCACGCTGGCTGGCGACGGATCCAACGCTGCTCATCCTCGACGAGCCCACGCGCGGCGTCGACGTGGCGGCGAAGGAGGAGATCATGAATGAAATCGCAACCTTGGCTCGCGGCGGGAGGGCTGTGATGTTCATTTCTGCCGAGTTGGAAGAGGTCGTGCGTGTCTCGGATCGCGTGATCGTCATGCGCGATCGTCGCAAGGCTGGAGAGCTCCCCCGCGGATGCGGCGAGCAGGCAGTGCTTGACTTGATTGCGCGGCAGTGATGGGCGGCCCAGGTCTCGCAAGGTTTACCCGCGCATTCGGCCAGTGGAGCGCGGTCCACCAGCTCTTCTGGCCCGTGCTTACACTCGGGCTGTTAGTCGCGATCAGCGTCATCGTTCAGCCGGGCTTTCTCCGCCTCGACTGGGTGAATGGCCATCTGCAAGGCAATCTCATCGATGTGCTGAATCGCGCCGCTCCACTGATACTCCTCTCGATCGGCATGACGCTGGTCATCGCGATCCGTGGGCTGGATATCTCAGTTGGCGCGGTCGTCGCTATTTCTGCCGCGGTGGCCGCGCTCCTGATCGGCGGCTCGATCGATGCCGCTGCCGGCCAGCCGAGCCGTTTCCCACTCGGTGTCGCGATCAGCGGGGCGCTGGCGGTCGCGATGCTGTGTGGACTCTGGAACGGGCTGCTGGTCGTCAAGGCTGGCATGCAACCAATCGTTGCGACGCTCATCCTGATGGTGGCCGGTCGCGGGATCGCGCAGCTCATTACCGATGGGCAGATACTCACCATCTACTACTCGCCATACTACTTTCTCGGGAACGGTTACCTCGCGGGGCTGCCGTTCGCGTTGATTGTTGCCGTGCTGGTCGCTCTCGCGGTGCACCTCCTGCTCACGAGGACGGCCATGGGGCTGTTCATTCGCAGCATCGGCATCAATCCTGTAGCGGCGCACGTGGCAGGAGTCCGTTCGCGGCTGATAACTGTATGCCTGTACGTCTTCTGCAGTTTCACGGCAGGCGTAGCGGGACTGATCATCAGTTCCAACGTGAAGAGCGCCGACGGCAACAACGCGGGCCAGCTGATGGAGTTGGATGCAATTCTGGCGGTTGCTCTCGGCGGAACGGCACTGGCTGGCGGACGCTTCAGCCTCGCCGGTTCGATCATCGGGGCACTGATCCTGCAAACGCTGACGTCGATGATCTATTCGAGCGGCGTGCCGCCCGAAGTGAACATGGTAGTCAAGGCGGTGCTGGTATTCGCGGTCATGCTGCTGCAGTCGGCGGAGTTTCGTCGCACGGTTTCACGTGGTGCCTTCGAACATAGCGCCACGGGGAAGGGACGTTGAGACGTATCGATCCTCGTTTCGTGCCGCTCGCGGTGACGATCTCTTTGTTCATCGCCATGGCCGGAGCCGGCTCCGTGTTGTACGACGGGTTCTTCGCGCCTCAGGTCTTTCTGAATCTGCTGATCGACAATGCATTCCTCTGCATTGTCGCCGTTGGCATGACGTTCGTGATCCTGACCGGCGGTATCGACCTCTCTGTAGGAGCCCTCGTCGCCCTGACAACACTGCTTTCAGCGCAACTGGTCGAGCGAATTGGTGTGAGCCCGTGGCTGGTGTTTCCTCTGGTGCTGGTGGTCGGCGCCCTGTTCGGAATGACGCAAGGTTATCTCGTGCAGAGGTTCCGCCTGCAGCCCTTCATCGTGACGCTCGCCGGAATGTTTCTGGCCCGTGGCCTCTGCTACATCGTCAGCACGGAATCGATCAGGATCTCCCATCCCGTATACAGTGCGATCGCACAGGCCCGTGTGCCCCTGGGAACTCGCGCCTCGCTCTCCGTGAGCGCAGTAATCGCCATCGTTGTCGTGCTGGCGGGTATGTGGGTCGCACACCTGACGCAGTTTGGTCGCACTGTTTACGCCATCGGAGGCAGCGAGTCGTCGGCGCGCCTGATGGGATTGCCTGTGGACGCCACCGTCGTTCGCGTTTACATGCTCAGTGGATTCTGTGCCGCTCTCGGCGGCGTCGCAGTAACGTTTTACATGCAGTCCGGCTATAGCCAGCACGCCGTGGGTCTGGAGCTCGACGCAATCGCAGCAGTGGTTATCGGTGGGACGCTGCTCCGCGGCGGCGTTGGTTATGTACTGGGGACGCTCTTCGGTGTGCTGATTCTCGGCACGATTCAGATATTGATCACGTTCGAAGGCACGCTGAGCTCCTGGTGGACGCGGATCGTCGTGGGCACGTTGCTGTTCGCGTTCTGCATCTTGCAGCGGCTCTTCGAAGCACGGCGTCCGGTCTGAACTCCTATTGAACGCAACGGGGGCACTATGTGGCGGTTTGCAATCTGGGCCTTGCTGGCATCGACCTCCTGCTGGGCACAGGGGGCCAACGACTTGCAGGCTGCAACGACGAACGTCTGGGGCTCGGAATATCCCCGCGTCGACGGCGAGGGCAGGGTGCAGGTGCGCGTCAAAGCACCTGAGGCCGTCAAGGTCAAATTGAATTTCTGGAGCGGCCCGAAGGTCGACATGGTGAAACAGGCGGACGGCTTCTGGACCGTCACCACCACGCCACTCTTTCCCGGTCTCCACTACTACATGTTGATCATCGACGGCGCGGAAGTCGCCGACATTGGCAGCCAGTCATTCTTCGGCGGCAGCAAATACGCGAGCGCGGTGGAGATTCCCGAACCGGGGTCCGACTATTACTCGATCAAAGACGTGTTGCATGGCCAGGTGCGCGAGGTCTGGTACAACTCGAAGGTCACGGGAAGCTGGCGACATGCGCTGGTCTACTTGCCGCCCGGTTATGACACTGAGACCACAACTCGCTATCCGGTGCTGTATCTGCAGCATGGTGGGGGCGAGGATGAGACCGGCTGGATCAGGCAGGGCCGGGCAAATTTCATTCTGGACAATCTGGTCGCAGCCAAGCGCGCCAAACCGATGATCGTCGTGATGGCGTATGGCTACGCGCGCCGCGCGGGCCAGCCGGCGGCCGACATGACCGCGAAGCCGTTTGGCTCCGCCGACATGCTGAGGGCCATGGAGGAGATGGCCTTGGTGTTCGAGGGCGACGTCACTCAGGCGCTGATTCCGTACATCGATGCGACGTTCAGGACGCTCTCCGATCGCACACATCGCGCAATGGCCGGCCTGTCAATGGGTGGCATGCAGACCTTCCACATCACGCTGAATCACCTGGATCTGTTCTCGTACATCGGCGGTTTCAGCGGCGCGGCGAGCTCGCTGGTCTTCGGCGACCGGAAGCTGGATCCGAAGACGGACTACCAGGGCGTGTTTGCCGATCCGACAGCGTTCGCAAAGAAAGTTCCGGTGCTCTGGCTGGGCGTGGGCACCGAGGAACCCGAGAGAATGCGCGCTGGCCTGTTGCGACTGCATGCCGCGCTCGATGAAGCTCACATCGCGCACGTGTTCTACGAATCACCCGGCACCGATCATGAATGGCAGACCTGGCGTCGTGATCTGCAGGACTTCGTGCCGAGGCTCTTCTGATGCGAGTCGTTCTGTCAGCAGGGTTGATTTGCGTGGCGGCCCTCGCCACCGCGGCGGAGCCGATCTCGCGGGCCAAGGCGGACAAGCAAGCGACCGCGCTGGTTGCGCAGCTGACTCTCCAGGAAAAGGTGGATCAGTTGCTCAACACCGCGCCGGCCATTCCGCGGCTGGGCATTCCCGCTTACAACTGGTGGACCGAATCTCTGCACGGTGCCATCGGCGAAGTACCAACCACAAACTTCCCCGAACCGATTGGCCTTGCGGCGACCTTCGATGAGTCGCTGCTGCACGAGGTTGCCGGCGCCATCAGCATCGAAGTCCGCGCGTTGCATGACCGCGGGCGCAAGACGGGTCGCCTCGGGTTTATCGGCACTGGACTCGACACCTGGTCGCCGAACATCAACATCTTCCGCGACCCGCGGTGGGGGCGCGGACAGGAGACGTACGGAGAAGACCCGTTCCTGACATCGCGGTTAGCGGTCGCCTACGTGCGCGGAATGCAGGGACCGGATCCGGAGCACCCGAACGTCACTGCCTCTCCCAAACACTTCGCGGTGCACAGCGGTCCAGAGTCCACGCGTCATGAGGCGAACGTCTACGTGACGCCACACGATCTCGAGGACACGTATCTGCCAGCATTCCGCGCGGCCATCGTCGAAGGGCGAGCCGGCTCGATCATGTGTGCCTACAACCGCGTGAACGGGCAGCCCGCGTGCGCCAGCGACCTGCTATTGAAGGAGCGACTGCGAGGTGCATGGCAGTTCGATGGCTATGTCGTTTCGGACTGCGATGCCGTCGCCGACATCAGCCGGAACCACAAGTACGCGCCAGATCCGGCAGCCGCCGTAGCGGCCGCGCTCAGAACCGGCGTGGACAACGAGTGCAACACCGCGACCCTTCGGAACGAACGCGGTCTCGGCAACCGATATCAGGAAGCCTACGAGCGCGGGCTGATCGGCATGGAGGACATCGACCGGGCGCTGATCCGGCTGTTCTCGGCCCGGTATCGAAACGGCGACCTGCCTTCGAGCGTCCCTGTCGATCCGCAGGCGAACTTGCCATCGAGCCTCACGAGTCCGCAGCACGATGCGCTCGCATTGAAGGCCGCCGAGCGTAGTCTCGTGCTGCTCAAGAATGATGGCGTGCTGCCGTTGAACGGCGTGAAGCGCATCGCAGTCATCGGGCCGCACGCAGACTCGACACGGGTGCTCCGCGGGAATTACTCCTCGTCGCAATCGAGCCCGCCTGTCTCGATAGTGGAGGCCCTCCATCGAGTGCTGCCGAGCGTCATCGTGACGCATGTGCCGTGGTCGCCGTCCGCCACGGATGGTGATCCCGTACCCACATTGTCGTTGCGCGGGCCCGACGGGAAACCGGGGCTCCGCTCCGAGGACACGGGCGATGCGAAGAATCGAGTGATCTGGACGGGTTTTCTGGTCCCGCCTGCGACGGGAACGTATCGCCTCGGCGTCGTCGGCCCGGAAAGCGAGCTCATGTTCGACGGCAAGACGCTGGTGGAGCCCGGCCCGCGTCCCGCAGCCGACCTCCCGGAGTTCGCGCTGGTCACGCTCGAGAAGGGGCGCCGCTACCCGATTCGCATCACCAACGAAGTGCGCTTCGGTTCGCGCAGCCCCGGATTGTTCTGGAAACGCGTCTCCCTGCAGGCGGAAAGGGATCTCTCGGCTGCTGCCGCGAGTGCCGATCTCATCGTCGCCGCCGTCGGACTCACGTCGGACCTCGAAGGCGAGGAGATGAAGATCGAAATCGAGGGGTTTTCCGGCGGAGACAAGACCTCGCTCGACCTGCCGGCGGATCAACGCAAGCTCCTGGAAGAGGCTAGGGCAACTGGAAAGCCTTTGGTCGTGGTGGCGTTGAATGGCAGCACAATCGACTTGTCGTGGGCCAAGGAAAACGCGGCCGCGATCGTTGAAGCGTGGTATCCCGGTCAGGCTGGAGGATTGGCCATCGCGAACGTCATCTCAGGGAAGGTGAATCCCGCCGGGCGCTTGCCGCTCACTTTCTATCGAAGCGTTGCCGATCTGCCGCCATTCAGTGACTACTCCATGAAGGGGCGAACGTATCGCTACTTCTCCGGCACACCAGTCTATCCATTCGGGTTTGGCCTCAGCTACTCGAGCTTCGAATATGCGCCGCTCAGGATCGAAGCAATCGGCGCGAGCATGGAGCACGGACTGCGGGTCACCACCACAGTGACGAACACGAGCAGACGGGCGGGCGAGGAAGTCGCTCAACTCTATCTGGAGCCGCCGCAATTCGAAGCCGCGCCGCGAATGGCGCTGCGTGGCTTCCAGCGCTTCAGCTTGCAGGCCGGCGAGCGCAAGATGCTTACTCTCGAGCTCTCACCGCGTGATCTCAGCTTCGTCAGTCGCGATGGCGTGAGAGAGGTCATGACTGGGAAATATCGTGTCAGCGTAGGTTCCGGGCAGCCGGGTACGGGCGTCGCAGCGCAGTCGGCTGCATTCTCGATCTCGCGCCAGGTTCCGATTCCGGAATAGATTGGATTACGTCACCTCGGCAAACGGCAAATTAGCAGCGAGGTCGGCAGCTCTGGGAATTCAGGCTCTGGGTTTGCGCTAGTCAAGAGGCAGACCAATATCGTCAACAACAGCAAGGGTGCTCTCGTTGCCAATGAAGCCTTTCCCGACACAGTCCTGCCGGGAACAAACCCGCCGTGTCCGCAATCGGTGCTCGGCCAGGCGCAGGGCGAAGGTGAGGGCAGCATCACCGAAGGCAATGCGATGCTGCAACTTACCTCGGGATGCGGCAGCTACAAGAATGGAAGTCGGGGTATGTTCGTCTGGGGCGTTGGACTTGCGCTAAATGAGGCAGCGCTTCCGGCAAGAGCACCAGCCCGACTCGCTCGCGCAACGAATTGCGCTCTTCAAGGATTACGCGCACGCCTAGCAGGCAGACGGAGAGCTTTTCAGGGTGGATTCATGGACCCAGGTGATGTTCGGCCAGGGCATCATGCCTGAGCACTACCACCAGTCGACACGGGCAATGAAGGAAAAAGACCTCACCCAGTTCTTGAGCACTCTGCGCACGAACATCAGTCAGACCGTAGCCCGACTTCCGAGTCATCAAGAATTTGTGAATCAGTACTGTAAAGCGAGCCGGATTTCATAGATTGCTGGTTGGCCGGGTGCCGTCCTGTGAAGCGCTTTCACATCCTCTTCCGCCGATCTGTTACTCTACGTCCCCGTTCCATTTTCCATAATCGAAGCGCAAGCAAATGAACTGGACGAAGGGACGGGCTCTGCTCGCGGTGCTGGTGTTGACATGCGCCGCTCCAGTTTCTCAGGCCGCCACGGCGGATTCAGAGTGGCACGGACTTCCGGGCAAGCCTGACGTCAGGTCTGGCTCTGTCCTCATCCTCGATGAAGAGACCTCGTCTGTGCTCTACGCGCGGCAGGCGAATATCGCCTCGCCGATCGCCTCCATCACCAAACTGATGACCGCCCTCGTCGTGCTCGACAGCGGGCAATCTCTCGATGAGATGGTCGAATTGACGCAAGCGGACCGCAGCAGCGGCAAGGGCGCCTACTCGCGTCTGCCGGTCGGCGCGAAGCTGAGCCGCGGTGATCTGCTGCATCTGGCGCTGATGGCATCGGAGAATCGTGCCGCGCATGCCCTGGGGCGCACGTATCCCGGCGGCATGAGCGCATTCCTGCGGGCGATGAACACGAAGGCGAAGGCGCTGCACATGAACTCGACTCACTTCGAGGACCCGAGCGGGCTCTCGAGCGAGAACGTTGCGAGTCCGGTGGACCTGGCGAAGCTGGTCATTGCCGCTGCGCAGAATCCCACCGTTCGCGAGTTCTCGACCGACAACGAGCACACTGTGCAGATCGGCAGACATGCACTCGAATTCCACAACACGAACTCCCTGGTTTCGAATCCGACCTGGGACATCATCGTGCAGAAGACTGGCTACATCGCCGAGGCTGGCAGGTGCCTGGTGCTGAAGGCCATGATCGAGGGGCGGGCAGTCGTGATCGTCCTGCTGGATTCATTCGGGAAGTACACTCGTACGGCGGATGCCAGACGCGTTAAAACCTGGATGGAATCCGCGCTCCAGTCCGCAGCAGCGAGCGGCGCGCCAGCCGCCGTCGCCGGAAACTGAGTAGACCTCCAAACCTGCCTTGCTGTACCATTCGCGCCCCGCAAGAACCTGGCGGAGCGACTACAACCGATTGACTGTTCTCGTCTTTCGACAGCCGTTTGCGGTTCCACTGCACAAGCAAATACAGCGCGCCCGTAGCTCAGTTGGATAGAGTACTTGGCTACGAACCAAGGGGTCGGGAGTTCGAATCTCTCCGGGCGCGCCAGTTTGACTCACTGATCCAGTCTTCGCGGATGCGCAACATGAGCCGATGCCGATGCCGCTGAACGTAAGCCAGCATCCGCTGGTGGCCCACAAACTCGCGATCCTCCGCGACAAGCGCACCGAGCCGAAGGAGTTCCGCGAGCTCGTTCGCGAGCTCACGTGGTTGCTTGGCTACGAGGCGATGGCTGATCTCGCCACCCGCCAGCAACAGATCGAGACACCACTCGGGTCGATGACTGCCGCGTGCCTCGAGCCTCGCGTTGGCCTGATTCCGATATTGCGCGCAGGACTCGGCATGGTCGGCGCGATGCTCGAGCTGCTGCCCACCGCCGAGGTGTGGCACCTCGGTCTCTACCGCGACGAGCGCACGCTGAAGCCGGTGGAGTACTACAACAAGCTGCCCGACGCCGCGACCGTACAGGTCTGCCTCGTGCTCGACACGATGCTCGCGACCGGGGGCTCGGCGACGGCTACGGTCGACATCCTCAAGAAGTGGGGCGCGGCCCGCATCAAGCAGGTCTCGCTCATTGCGGCCCCCGAGGGCGTCGCCACGCTAAGCCGTGCGCACCCGGACGTCGATATCCACGTCGCGGCGCTCGATTCGCACTTGAACGAGCGCGGCTACATCGTGCCCGGCCTGGGCGACGCCGGCGACCGGCAATTCGGGACCTTCGCGGGGCCATCGTCAGAGCCGGGCCACGCGTCCGATGACGAGACGGCGGAGGTGGTCCGTCGCCTGCAGCGCCGCTTGGACGATCCCGCGTCCTAGCGCGAGCGACGGATGATCCGTGGTCCGAGCTCACTTGTTCCGATTTCATCGAACGGGTTGATCTATCTCAATACGGGTTACGAGCGGGTACACTTGATTAGCATCAATCCGTCGCGAAGCAGGCCCTTCCCCAACTCCACGGAGTTCCATCATGGTCTCCAAACTGATTGCTGAGTTCATAGGAACGCTTTGGCTGGTATTGGGCGGGTGCGGCACTGCCGTGCTTGCTGCCACTTTTCCCGATGTCGGAGTCGGCCTCACCGGGGTCTCTCTCGCGTTCGGTCTCACCGTGTTGACGATGGCATATGCCCTCGGTCCGATTTCCGGCGGGCACTTCAACCCGGCAGTCTCGTGTGGCTTGTGGGCAGCGGGCCGCTTTCCGGCGAACCACATCGCACCCTACATCGTTGCGCAGGTTGCCGGAGCAGTGGCAGGGGCCGCGATCCTCTTCGTCATCGCCAGCGGCCAGGCCGGCTTCGACGTGAGCGCGGGGTTCGCGGCGAACGGCTACGGCGAGCACTCGCCGGGGAAATACTCCCTCGCGTCGGCGCTGGTAACGGAGGTGGTCATGACCTTCGGCTTCCTGGTTGTCATCCTCGGAGCGGTTCACCGCCGCGCGCCCGTGGAATTTGCGGGCATTGCGATCGGGTTGGCGCTCACCCTCATCCACCTGGTGAGCATTCCGGTGACCAACACGTCGGTCAATCCGGCCCGCAGCACGGGCCCCGCGTTGTTCGTCGGTGGCTGGGCGCTGCGGCAGCTGTGGCTCTTCTGGGTTGCCCCGATCGTCGGCGCGCTGCTGGCCGGCTGGGTTTCCCGGACACTGCGGAAACACCTCCACGCCGAGTTAGAGCCGCCCGTGGACGGCGACTTAGCCGAACCGTCTCGGGCTCCTACTTTGTGAGCCGGGCGCGCATAGCGCCAAACATTGGAATTAGCCGCAAAGCAGGGTTTACGCGCTTTCGGCGCGCGGGCGAGACGCCCTTCAACCTGGTTCTTGAGGCGCGGCGCTGATCGACCGCAAGTATATTGCGCGCTTGTTGGACTGGATGATGACGATTCAACTAGAACAATCGGGGTAATCCATGGCTGCAAGACGACGTCGGCCCTCGGCGCAGGACAGGATGCATGAACTGATACTCCTGATCTGCATTCCGAGGCTCATCCAGATCACCGCAAGACTTGGAATCGCAGACGTGTTGTCCAAAGGGCCACAGACCCCGGCAGCTATTGCCAAGCGGGTGGGAGTTCATCCGGTGTCGCTCGGGCGCATGTTGCGAGCGCTCTCTAGCGTCGGCGTGTTCGCAGAAGGAGCGGGCGGACGCTACCGCCTCACACCGCTGGCGCGAACGCTCTGTAGCGATCGACCGGACTCGCTCCACAACTGGGCTCGTGTCGCGAACGATCTGCACATCTGGAAAGCGTTTGGAGATCTGCATCATGCTGTCGAGACTGGAAACCTGCCGTTCGAACATGTGCACGGCGCTTCCCTGTTCGGATACCTGCAGAAGCATCCCGACAAGGAGCGCGAGTTCTCGCAGGCGATGGCCAGTCTCTCGGTCACCAACAACAACGCGGTGACCCGTGCCTATCCCTTCGGACGATTCTCGCGCGTCGTCGATGTCGGTGGCGCGCACGGCCATCTGCTGGCAACGATCTTGCGGCGTTTCCGCAAGCTCAAGGGCGTCCTCTACGATCTACCGCAGGTAGTCGCGGCAGCTGCCCAGAGCGGCTTCGTAAACGCGGTCGAAGTGCGCGAGCGCTGCGAGACGCGCGGTGGAGACTTCTTCGAGACTGTGCCACCTGGCGCTGACGCCTATCTGATGAAGCACGTCATCCACGACTGGGATGACGAGAAAAGCGTTCGCCTCCTCAGCAATTGCCGGGAAGCGATGGCGCCCGGCGGGCGGGTGCTCGTCGTCGAGCATGTGATTGCCAAGGGAAATGGTGCAGACCTGGGTAAGCTCATGGACATCGCCATGATGACCCTGACCGGAGGAGTGGAACGCACCGCTGAAGAGTTTCGCGTGCTGCTGGCGCGTGCCGGGTTGAGACTCACGCGCGTGATTCCTACCACCAGTCCGCTGAGCATCGTCGAGGCAGCCAGGGCCTGAGCGGCGAGTCCAAGGCCGTTCAGTCAGAGCCTTCGTGCTGGGCGTGGCTTCCGAGCAGTGACTCCACGTTCTCTGGCGGGCGGCCGATCACGGCGCGCGTGCCGCTCACGACAATCGGTCGCTCGATCAACACCGGGTCCTTGACCATCGCTTCGATCCATTGCGGGTCAGTCAGCGTCTTGCCGGCGTACTTTGCCTTGTAGACGTCCTCTCCTTTTCGAACCAGCTGCTCGGCCTTGATTCCGAGCTTGCCGATGATCGCTTTGAGCTCAACCTCAGTCGGCGGCGTTTTCAGGTACTCGATGACCTTCGGCTCGATACCACGCTGTTGCAGCAGCACGAGGGTGGCTCGACTCTTGGTGCAATTGGGGTTGTGGTAAATCGTGAATCCACTCATGGTACGCGTCCTGTTGCCGCGGAGATTTCGGATGCTTCACCCTACGCTTCAACTGATCGCGAATCAGCGCGGTGCTGGCCGCAACGCACTGCTCGCCGGACTGATCTGCATATCCACACTCTCCTTCGGTGCAGAGCCGCAGCGACCAGAACCGAAAAAGGAGGCCGAGGTCAACCTCACACCCGGCGCGAAACCCCGACCCGGTCTCTACGATGAGATCCTCGGCGCCGACGCCGAGTTCTTCAAGGCCTTCTTCGACACATGCGACATCGAAACGGTGCGCCGCCATGTCACCGACGACTTCGAGATGTTTCACGACAAGGGCGGACTCGTCAGCACGTCGGGTGCGCAGTTCGTGAAGGAGATGCAGGAGAAGTGCCGACGACAGCAGGAGGGCACCGACTTTCTCTCGACGCGCAAGCTGGTGCCCGAGACGGTGAAGGTGTACCCCATCAACAACTACGGCGCGATCGAGACCGGCACACATCGCTTCTATGCAATCCAGAAGGGCAAGCCCGACCGCCTGACCGAAACCGCCCAGTTCACGCACGTGTGGAAGGAAGAAAACGGACAATGGCGGCTGGCGCGCGCACTAAGCTACGACCACCAGCTCGCGGAGCCGCGCTAAGAGGATGCCGCCTTGCGCCAGGCAGCCGGCGGCATGCCGAACTCGCGTCGGAAAGCTCGGGTGAAAGCGGCTTCCGATTCATAA
Source organism: uncultured Gammaproteobacteria bacterium (assembly GCA_963724625.1). GTDB lineage: Bacteria > Pseudomonadota > Gammaproteobacteria > Steroidobacterales > Steroidobacteraceae > DATBVX01. The sequence goes on from CAVRVO010000005.1 coordinate 14,668, forward strand.
CCGCTGCGCTCGGCCACCCGCGTTATGGCATCACCGCCCGCGCGCAGCGTTCGCGCCGCTAGCGCGAGCCGCCAACGCATCAGGTAGCGCATGGGCGGTTCGCCGACCAGTGCCGCGAAGCGTTCGGCGAGGGCTGAACGCGACAGCGCCACCCCGCGCGCCAGCTCATCCACCGTCCACGACCTGCGGGGCTCGGCGTGCATCAACGCCAGTGCGCGTCCGATGTGCGCATCACGCACACCCGCGAGCCAGCCTCTGCCATCCGGCGGAAGATTCTCGACGTGGCGACGCAGCGCTTCCACGAACATGAGCTCAGCGAGCTTGGCGAGCGTGGATTGCGCACCCGGCCTCACTCGCAGCGATTCGCGCACACCTAACCGCAAAAGATCACGCAGCAGCACAGAGGCCTCACCGTCACCGATCGGGATGCGCAACACGCGCGGCAGGGCTTCAAGCAGGGGACGCAGCATACTGCGGCTGCAGGCGAGATAGCCGCAGACAAGGCGCGTGACCGCACCACCGCCGCCATGACGCATCTCGATGTAGTCGGCGTCGGATGCGCCATCGGCACGTGCCAGAGTGCCGGACTCCGTGGGCGTGATGCGCAGGTCGCTACCCATCAAGTGCTTATCATCTTGCGGGAACAAGACCAGATCCCCGGTGGTCACATCGAGCACTTCCCCGCCCTCGGCCAGCCGCACTTTGCAAGCGCCTTCGGCAAGGAAGTGGAAGTACACAACGTGTTCGGCCCCGGCCAGTCGCTCCTTGACACTGTCCAGGCCGTATTTCCCCAGGATGCACCACGGCGCAGTGAACTCCGCGTTGAGGTAGAGGGCGCCTTCGAGGCTCACCGACTTGAGAACACCTGACAGCGTATCCATGGGGTTTCGGCCAAGAACTGGGGAGTGTCGGCCAACACGCAGGGCGCGGGGGCGTCGATACTAGCAACGCTTCCCCAGTAGCGGACAATTTTGTGCACGCCTTCACCATCACCCACTGATAAGGACCAGCAACATGACCGAATCCACCGGGAAGGCCTACAAGGGCAGCTGCTTTTGTGGTGCCGTTCAACTCACCGTCACCGGCGAGCCCGCCGCGATGGGCTATTGTCATTGCGAGTCGTGCCGTAGCTGGTCTGCAGGACCCGTCAATGCTTTCACGCTATGGAAGCCAGATGCTGTGCGGATTACGCAGGGAGCGGACAATATCGGCGTTTACAACAAGACGCCAAAGAGTTACCGCAAGTGGTGCAAGACCTGTGGCGGTCACCTCTTTACAGAGCACCCTCTTTGGGGACTCACCGACGTTTACGCCGCGACCATTTCCGACTTTCCATACCAGCCCGGCGTGCATGTCAACTATCAGGAGACGAAGCTGCGAATCAAGGATGGCCTCCCGAAGATGAAGGACGTCCCCAAGGAAATGGGCGGCTCAGGCATCACCCTGCCGGAGTAACGCGCCGTGATCCAACGAACGGGCTGGCACGCCAGCCCGCCGTTGGCTCAAGCTTTCAATCTTCGGCCAGCATTCGCAGTCGCGCCTTGAACTCAGGCGTGCCCACGGTGAAGTGCCGCGTTGCCCATGCGCGGTCACCGCGCAGCGCAAAGCCGACCGTGCTCGCGGGCGCGCCACTTTGCTTCCATGCGATGAAGCGTGCGCGGGCACGATAGTGCTCGTAGAGACGCAGAAACTCAGCGAGATAGATCCGCGCCAGGCGCGGTGAACCGGTGATCTGGAGCAGGTTCTCGTCATTCTTGAACACTGAGTTGCCACTCATGTTCGCCGAACCTGTGAATATCGTGGGCGTATCAGTCTCGGCATCAATCACGATGAACTTGTGATGGATGATGACCGGGGGAAATGGTGGCGGATTCTCACCGGGGAAGATGTTCATCTCACGCACGAAACCGGGTGGTACGTTGTTGGCGCTGAAGAACTGCGCCCCGATCGTGTCCTTCACCGTGCGCGAGCGATGATAGATCTCGAGTGCAGCCAGCTGGTCTGCCGGAATATTCCCGGCTGCAGTCGGGTGAAGCGTTGGCTCCGTATTCGCGATGCGATTGACCAGCCCGAACATCATCTTGCCGCCGTCGCCCACGGCGAAACAGGCATCGCGCAGGAGCTTGTCGGTCGGCGTGAACAGACAGAACACCACCGAGCTCTTTGCGCCATGCACTGCCTGCACGATCGTCTCGATCGAATCGCTGTCATCGCCGGGATTGCCGGGTTCCGGCGAAAAGAACACGCGGATGCCCGCATCACCGAGTGAAACCGTGTTGGACCAACCCGCACCGGTCTTGGTCGCGGCCAGAGCGGGATTCGGTTTCAGCTTTCTGAAGCGCGCGAGGTAAAGCGTTGCAAGGTCTGGCGAATCGAAGGTATGGACGAGATTCGCCTGCTGGGTCAGACCCTCGGTCGTGTAGTTCGCCGAGCCGCAGGTCAGCCGTTTCGCCTCGGCCTGAGTCGCAGTCAAAAGCTTCTTACCACGCACCAGGTACTTGTTGTGCATGATGTTGGCCTTGGTGCGCGGGAAAAAGCTCACCTTGTCGAGAGTGTCGATGGCCTCCTGATTCGGGTTCGGTTTCGGATCGCCGTTTTCATCCTTCTCGATCTTGGCGTCGTAGACCAGGCCGATCTTGTCGGTGTCCATGCGATTCTTGAGCGCAGGAACGATCCAGAGTTTGTCAGTGAGATGGTAGATGGCGCCGATCGTCGAGTCGGCATCGGCGGTACTTCGGATGAAGGAGGGGATCGGCTTCTCCATGCCGTTGGCGAGCCAGGTGCGCAGCTCCTTCGCCTGTGCGGCAGTGGGCTTGACGCCACTCTGCAGCCCCATGGCCGTGCACTTGCGCGAGAACGCCTGCGAAGACATGACGGCGCGGTTGAACCACGTGCCGATATCCATTTCGACGTGAGGCGGCAGGGCGATAGTGACCGAGGATGCAGCAGCGGGAACGAGCGCATGGTTGGTCTTGGTGCCGCAGACGGGAGTCACCTCGTAACTGAGAGTGTCGCCGGCGCTTGAGCCATCGAGGCGCGCATCCCACCACATGAATTTCTGAATCGGCGCTTCATTCGAAGGGAAATCCGGCTGACCCTCGGCGGGCGGACCGTCGAATGACAGGCGATTTGGCAGCCAGTCTGAAGTGGCGACTACGCCGGTCTGCAGATTCTTGAATCCCGGGGTTCGCCGGACCGCGAAGCCCAGAAAGTCGTTGCGTGTTGCGCCATCGGGCCAGTCCATGGCGAGCAGCACGAGCGATGGAGACAGATAGGCCCTGACATCCACGGTAGCCATCGAAATCCCTCCCTAACCGAGGCTCCGTGGATACCTGTGCGACGAACCGTATTCATCGCACCGAGTAGTGGTGGTCGCTCTCCTAGAAGTCCGTCTTTCGACGCCCCGGTCCGGATCCGCGACGTTCTTGACCGCCGAAATCCCGGCTTGGGAGGCCGCTGTCCCGCGCGCGCCGCCGGTCGCTACGCCGGTCGCTATGGTGTCGAAAGTGACATCGGCAGCCCCTGGGATTCGAGCATTCCGGCAAGGGCAACTGGGGGGCTTCGGCGGACAAAACCCGCTTTTCACGCAACGCCATCGCTGCCGGACAGACATAGTCGCCGCTGATCACGGAGCCCGGCACGATGGAAACGGCGTGCCACGGGTTGGTGATCCGTTGGGTGCGCTGCACCTGGCCCGAGATCTGGGATCGGAGACGGATTCGATACACCGCCGCGATCAGGCGGTCTGACCAGTCAGTCCTCATGGGCAATCTCGCGTCGTTAATTTTTTGTGAACCTGAAAGATAGGCCACGCGAGTTAAGAAATAAAGACTAGTCACCCCCTTTAGATATGATCTGCGCCCGCCGAAGATCTGTCCTACAAGATGCCTCCGCCCCATTCGAACCCGGCGCGCCCGCTCGGCGCGCTCGCCCCGCTGCACTACAGGCCCTTCGCGCTGGTGTGGTTGGCCACACTCCTGGGAAATATCGCGCTTTGGATGCGGGACGTTGCCTCCGGGTGGCTCATGACGTCTCTCGATCCGCGCCCGGGCATGGTCGCGCTCATCCAGGCGGCGAGTTATTTGCCCGTGGCGCTCTTCGTGCTGCCTGCGGGTGTTGTGGCCGATGTTTTCGATCGACGAACTGTCATTGTCGCAGCACAGCTCCTGCTGTGCGGAGTTGGCATCGCCCTCGGGGTACTGACACACCTCGGGTTGCTGCACCCATGGGGCCTGATCGCCCTGTGCCTGATCGGCGGCATCGTCGCAGCGTTCGCGCAGCCGGCCTGGCAAGCGATCCTTCCCGAGGTATTGCCGGCCGCGGAACTGCCGCGCGGTATGGCGCTTTACAACCTCGGATTCAATATTGCGCGCGTGATCGGGCCGGCAGCCGCAGGAGCGATCATTGCGGCGAGTGGCATCGTGGGCGCATACGCCGCGAATGTGGTTCTCTTCATGATCGGCGCGGTCGTGCTCGCGTCGTGGAAGCATGAACCCGACCGCCATGACCGAAGCTCCGAGCCGATGTTGAGTGCACTGGCCACCGGTGCACGCTTCGTGCGCGAAAGTGCGGACCTGAGGCGCGTGCTGATCCGCGCACCACTCTTCTTTCTGTGCTTCAGTTCCTACTGGGCACTGCTGCCTTTGCTCGCGCGCGAGCAGCTGCACGGGAGCCCCTCGTATTACGGCGCACTGTTGGGATGTCTCGGTGCCGGCGCGATCATCGGGGCGTTCGTGATGCCGCGACTGAGAGGGCACTTGGGCGGCGGCAAGCTGGTGAGATTCGGAAGCCTGGTCTCCGCCGCAACGACGATCGTACTGGCGATCACCAGCAATCAGCTGGTCGCGGCGGCAGCGGCAGTCCTGGCGGGGACGGCGTGGATGACAGTGGTCACCACCTTCCCGCTCGCTTGCCAGGCACTACTGCCAAATTGGGTGCGCGCTCGCGGCATGGCGTTCTATCTGCTCGCGTTCTATGGATCACTGTCGGTAGGAAGCGTGATCTGGGGACAAGTGGCTCACGTATCGAGTCTGCGTACTGCGCTAATTGTCTCCGCAGTGCTGGGCGGCATTCTGGCGGTCGCCGCCGAACGCCTGCCGTGGCCTGGCGAATCAGTTAGTCGCGAGGCTCCGTCCTGACGCCACACGCTGCGCGAGTTTCGCGGGCGCGGTCTCGATCAGGAACATCGACAGCAGGCCGCCGACCAGCGCGCAGCCCAGTTGCATCAGTATCGGCGCGGCAAGCGAGGTACGGTCGGCTATGGGGCCGGCGATGGCCGAGAATCCGAAGCCACCCGCGATCTCTCCAATACCCACGACCAGGCCCATGGCCGTTGCGACGTGTCGCGGCGAAGTGCTTTCTGCGGGAATCGTACCCATGAACAGCGGGAACACTCCCGAAGCCAGCCATCCCACGGCGATGAGAGCGCCGAGAACCGGCAACGGACCGGAATAGTAGAGCGCTGCGAGTGGACACACGGCGCCTAGGAAGGAGAACCCGATCATGATCGGCTTGCGGCCGAAGCGATCCGAGAGCGCCGGTACGACGAATGCTCCGACCGCGGCGCATACGCCGAGCACGCTCATCAGAACGCTCATCTGCGAAGGGCTGAAGTGCCGGTAGTTGGTGTAGAAGATCGGCAGAAATGCCCACGCCAGGATCATCCACGGCACCATGAATACACTGATCAGCACGCACAGCCAGACGTTACGTACGCGCAGCAGTTGGACGATCCCCAGGTGCGATGCCGAGGCACTCGCCACATTTGGTCCAGCGGGCGCCCGCGGTGGCTCGCGCACGTATTTGGCAATCAGCAGGGCGCAGATCAGGCCTGGGATGCCGGCGATGAAGAAGGACAAGCGCCAGTTGTAGTGCTCGGCAATCGCTACCAGGATCAGTGGCGCCGCGAACGATCCCAGCAGGTTGCTGAAGAAGTTCTGCATCACGCCCATGTTGAATCCGCGCCGTTCCTCGCTCGAGACCGCCATCAGGATCGTCATGGCGACCGGGAGGAACGGTCCCTCGGCGAGGCCCATCAACAGGCGCGATGCCAGGAGCACGCCAAACGACTGGGCGATACCCGATAGGAACGAGCACAGGGAGAACGAGAGCACTGACACGAGCAGGAACGGCTTACGTATCCCGAGACGATCCGACCATGCTCCAAAAAAATAGGCGGACAGCGCCCAGGTGACTGAGAGCGCCGATCCCAGCAGGCCGATCTGCGTGTTGTTGAGTTTGAGCTCCGCCGCGATGAAGGGGCTGAGATAGCCGGCCGCGTTGCGATCGAAGAAAACGAATCCGAAAGTGAGGCAGAGTAAGAACAGCACGCCGGTCTCGTACGAAAACACCCGACCGCGTGCGTTCATTGGATGCAATCCCGCATGGTTCACTCCCCCGGTTTCGTGCTGCGAAGTATGCAGACGGCCGAGGCCGCCGGATAGACTGAAAGGGAAGTGAAAGCCGCTACGGGGTAACTTCGAGCGTCACTTTCTTCAGATCCACGGAATTCGGCCCGGCCATGATCTCGAAAGCGCCGGGCTCGACGACATATTTCATATCCTTGTCCCAGAGTGCCAGAGCCTCGCGCCCGATCGTGAAGCTGATTGTCGTTGCAGCGCCCGGGGCAAGCGGCACCCGCTGGAAACCGCGCAGTTTCTTGACCGGCTGCGTGACCGAGCTGACCAGATCGCGAACGTAAAGCTGCACGACTTCATCGCCGGCAATCTTCCCGGTGTTGCGAACGTCGACCGACACGGTCACCGAGCCGTCAGTCTTGATCTGCGGTGAGGACAATACAGGCTCTCCGATCGCGAAAGTCGTGTAGGAGAGTCCGAAACCAAATGGAAATAGCGGCTCTTTGCTCGACAACAGGTACCCGCGATGGGCGCTCGGCTTCTCGTTATAGGTCATTGTCAGCTGGCCGACGGAGCGGGGAATCGTGACGGGAAGCTTCCCGCCCGGATTCGCATCACCGAACAGGATGTCGGCCATGGCGGTGCCACCTTCCTGCCCCAGGTACCACCCTTCGATCAGCGCATTCGCCTTGGCGGCGACGTTGACGACGGACAGCGGCGCACCGTTGATCAGTATCACGATCACTGGTTTTCCGAGCGCGAACATTGCATCGGCGAGCTCGTTCTGTTCGCCGACGAGCTCAAGAGTCGTGCGATCGCCGAGATGCTCGGTGTCCCAAGCTTCACGGCTTAGAGCAGCGCTGGCGCCGAGGGCGAGCACGATGGCATCCGCCTGACGTGCGACTTGCACGGCTTCCTCGATGCGACGACGATTCTCCGCCGGGTCGGCGAGCACTACGTTGTTCTCCCACCAGTCGCCCTTGTCGGTGAGGCGTACTCCTTCGGCACTCACGACACGTACTCGATCGCCGACCTTCGCCTTGATGCCTTCCAGGATGCTGATCGTGCGAGTCGGCACATCCGAGTAACCGCCGAGCTGGGCAACTACCGCATTGGGTCCGATGACGGCGAGCGTCTTGAGTGTCTCCACGCGCAGTGGAAGTGCGCCATCGTTTTTCAGAAGAACGACCGCCTTGTGCCCAGCCTCGACGGCGAGGGCGCGCGCCTCCGCGTTGTCGGTGATGCGCTCGGCGTAATCGGCATCGGCATAGGGGTGCTCGAATACGCCGGACAGGAACTTCAAGCGCAACATGCGCCGGACCGCGGTGTCGATCTCGGCCTGCGTTACGAGACCGGCGGCGAGCGCCTCCGGGAGCTTGCCATAGGCTTCGCCGTCCGGAAGATCGAAGTCGACTCCGGCGTGCAGAGCGCGCACGCCCGCGTGCATCAGGTCAGGCTCGACATGATGGATGGTGTTGAGTTGCGCGATGCCCGAGTAGTCGCTCGCGACGGATCCCTTGAAGCCCATTTCCTCGCGCAGGATCTTGCCAAGCAACCAGGTATTCGCGTGCGATGGGACACCGTCGATTTCGTTGTATGACGGCATGACGTTCTGCGCGTTGGCACGCTGTATGGCGGCCTGGAACGGTGGAAAGAAAATCTCGCGCAGAATCCGCTCGGAGATGTTGGCGGGTGCGACATTGTTGCCACCCTCCGGCTGTCCATGGCCGGTCATGTGCTTGAGTGTGGCGAACACGTGTCCAGGGGCCAGCGGGAGTGAATCGCCCTGAAATCCGCGCACCGCCGCGACCCCCAGCTCGCTGACCAGATACGGATCTTCGCCGTAGGTCTCCTCGAATCGACCCCAGCGCGCGTCGCGCGCCACGTCAACGACCGGCGCCAGCACCATTTGCGCACCACGCGCACGGATCTCACGTGCGGCGACGGTGAATACGCGCGTCAGTAATGGTGGGTCCCAGGAGCTTGCCAAGGCGATTGCCTGCGGAAAGTTGGTCGCCCCCCGGGCGGCATATCCATGCAAGCCCTCCTCGTGGAACAGCACTGGTATGCCAAGCCTGGTGTTGCTGATCGCATCACGTTGGATGGCATTGACGAGTGCCACGGTTTGTCGCTCATCGCGAAACGGTTGCTCGAGCGGGCTGCTTGGCCCCTTCCGATCGTTGGGCCGTGAAAACTGCCCAATGCCGGCGGGAAAAAGGCGTCGTCGTTTGTCCGGATCAAATTGCCCGGCGGCGTTGAACAGCTCACTCTTCCGTGCCCAGACTGCCGTGATCTGCGCGACCTTCTCCTCCAGGGTCATGCGGGCCAGCAGATCCTCCACTCGCTGCTCGACCGGCGCCGAGGGGTTCTTGTAAAGAATGGGCTCCTGCGGCTGCGCCGCACTCGCGAGCGCCCATGCCATCGATGCCACGACCACTCCCGCCGATGCGTACGGTCTCGTGCAACGTTTCTCGCCGTAGGCTTTTCATTCGCGCCCCCCTTTTTGGTACCGTTATCATAGCTGCAAGCCACAGCCAAGTGCGCGGTCCTTCAAGCGTGTTGTGGGTTGGACGCGTGCGAACTCTGGGCGCAAACACTATCGGCGCACGTGTGATCGCTGCCATCGAGATCGGTATGGGTTGTGACGCCGTCGCGACAATTAGAGTCCGACAGTACTGGAATTTTCTGGGCGTGAGGCGCGCAATCCACCTGGAGGTCAGCAACCTGTGACGGTCAGAAGAGGAGCAACCAGCATGTCCGCTGCTGATTCCCGTGTTCGGGACGGTCGTGAGCGATTGGTGCGACTCTGATGAGCAGGCTGCTGTCGTTTCTCACGGCGCTCGCGTTGCATGCGCCGGTGTCGTTACGCGCTCAAGCTGAAGACGCGCCTGCGGTGCGCCTGATCACGCTCGATCCCGGGCATTTTCACGCCGCGCTCGTGCAGAAGTTCATGTACGACGGCGTCGATCCTCGCGTTCGCGTCTATGCACCGGGCGGCGGAGACCTCAGTGACCATCTTGAGCGCATCGCGGCGTTCAACACTCGCCCCGATCAACCGACACATTGGCGCGAGGAGGTGTACAGCGGCCGGGATTACCTGCAGAAGATGCTCCTCGAGAGAGCTGGAAACGTCGTTGTGATCTCCGGCAACAACGCGCGCAAGACGGAATATATGTGGCGCGCCATTGAGGCCGGCATGAATGTGCTGGCTGACAAGCCAATGGTGATCCAGCCCGCCGACTTCCCGCGCCTGCAACAGACATTCTTAATAGCGCAGCATAAGGGCGTTCTTCTCATGGACATCATGACCGAACGGTACGAGATCACCAACGCCCTGCAACGCGCTTTGTCGCAACAGACGGCGTTGTTCGGTGAGCTCCTGCACGGCACACCCGAAAATCCCGCGATTACCAAGCAGAGTGTGCATCACTTCTCCAAGATCGTCGCCGGCGCGCCATTGAAGCGCCCGCAGTGGTTCTTCGATGTGCGCCAGCAAGGCGAGGGAATCGTCGATGTCACGACGCATCTCGTCGACCTGGTGCAGTGGGAGGCTTTTCCGGAGCAGGCGCTGCAGCCCGCTGACGTGACAGTCCTCACGGCACGCCGCTGGGTCACCCCAATTTCACGAGCACAGTTCAAGCAGGTCACCGGCGCGGAGAATTTTCCGCCGGAGCTGCAGCGCGATGTCTTGGACGGAACCTTGCAGGTGTACTCGAATGGCGAGTTCACCTATCGCTTGCGCGGCGTGCACGTGCGCGTATCAGTGCAGTGGAATTTCGAAGCACCGCCCGGAACCGGTGACACTCATTACTCCGTCATGCGCGGCAGCAAGGCGGATCTCACCATCCGGCAGGGCGCGGAGGAGAGTTTCAAGCCGGTGCTTTACGTCGAGAAAGCCGCCGGGATCGACGCGGCCGCTTTCGAGGTCGCGCTGCAAGCGGCGATTGTTGCGCTGCAGGGAACCTATCCTGGCATCGGGACGCGGCGCGAGGCCGAGGCCTGGCTGATCACCGTGCCGGAAAAGTACAACGTTGGCCACGAAGCGCACTTCGCGCAGGTGACGGAGAACTTCCTGCGCTACCTGCGAGCAGGGGAGCTGCCCGCATGGGAAGTGCCGAACATGCTCACCAAGTGCGCCACGATCATGCAGGCTTTTCAGCTGAGCCATCCCTGATGCGCATTGGGTGGGGGACATCAGGCTGTGTCCCGTCGTGGGTCCGGTCTGCCCCGGGGGCGCACACGCGGGCGAAACCGCCTCACGCCGGTTTGTATCGATCTGTTGTTAACGGTAACGTACGCTTAGCGCCAGATGTCGGATACGAGTGCATGAACGCAGCGGTAAAGAAGACACGACGGCGCAGAGGCAGTGCGGTCACGATCCACGAGGTGGCCCGCAAGGCCGGCGTGTCACCGATGACGGTTTCACGCGTGACCAACGGCGAGAACAACGTCCGTGAGGCCACGCGAGACCTGGTCATGCGTGCCATTCGGGAGCTCAACTATTCGCCGAATACAGCCGCGAGGACTCTCGCGGGCGCGCAGGGCACCCGCATCGCCCTCATCTACTCCAACCCGAGCGCCGCCTACCTGAGCGAACTGCTGGTTGGCGCCCTCGACAAGGCCAGCCGGAGCGCCTGCGAACTGATCCTCGACAAATGGGGCAATCTGAAGCCCGCCGCCGAGCGCACTGCAGCGCGCAAACTCGCCCAGAGCGTCGCCGGCGTGATCCTTCCACCCCCGCTGTGCGAATCGACGATCATTTCCTCGGAGCTGGCGGCGGCGCGCATTCCGGTTGTTGCCGTCGCCACCGGGCGCTTTCGTCCGGACGTATGTTGCGTCCGAATCGATGATTTTCGGGCCGCCAGTGACATGACCACGCACCTGATTGGGTTGGGCCATACCCGCATCGGGTTTATCAAGGGTCATCCCAATCAGACCGCGAGCGCGCAGCGTTTCGCCGGCTTCCAGGCCACCATGGAGGAATCCGGCCTGACGCCAAATCCCGCGTATATCGAACAGGGATACTTCACGTACCGCTCCGGACTGGAAGCAGCGGAGCTGCTCTTGGGCCGCAAGCGCCCCCCCACCGCGATCTTCGCCAGCAATGACGATATGGCGGCGGCGGTCATCTCCGTGGCCCACCGTCGGGGGCTCGAGGTGCCACGCGACCTCTCGGTAGTCGGTTTCGACGATACCCCGACGGCTACCACCGTATGGCCGGAGCTCACGACGATCCGTCAGCCCATTGCTGCCATGGCCGAGGCAGCCCTCAACCTGGTCTTGCGCCAGATCCGGCAGCGCAAGGATGGCGAAGCCGCCGAGCCGATTGACCACCTGTTCGACCACGAACTGGTAAAGCGCGATTCCGACGCCCCGCCTCCCGAGGCATAGCTTTCCCTGTCTAGGTCGGGCCGGTACCTGGGCACCAGCACCCGGGTACCTTGTATTATGATAGCGCTATCATTTAGGCTTCCAGCCAACCGGTACGAGGCCGCTCAGAAGACCTCCACCCGCCATCAAGGAGACCGCGCGCGATGCACACCACCACGGTAAACCCCGCCGCCACAACGAATTTCGCCCTGGTCAACTGGCTGACGGTGATCGCTGCGCTCGGGGGGCTACTGTTCGGTTACGACACCGCGGTCATCTCCGGGGCGGTCAATGCAATCGATGCCAACTTCATCACTCCGCTCGGCCTGCCTGAAACGCGCGCTCACACCCTCTCAGGCTGGACTATTTCTTGTGCGCTGCTGGGGTGCGTGATCGGCGGAGCGTTGGCTGGCCCGCTTTCGCAGCGCATCGGTCGCCGCGGCGGATTGCTGGTGGCGGCCATACTGTTTTTCGTGTCCTCGCTGGGCTCCGCCTTCCCCGAGTTCGGCCTGGCCCCGATCGGCAGCATGGGCCCGAGTGCGCTGACCCCCTTCATCGTCTATCGCATTCTCGCCGGCATCGGCGTGGGGATCGCCTCGATGCTCTCGCCGCTCTACATCGCAGAGATCGCGCCACCGGCGCAGCGCGGTCGGCTCGTGACCTACCAGCAGATCGCGATCGTGGGCGGCATGGTGGTGGTCTACTTCGTCAACTGGGCGATTGCGGCGCAAGGCGACGATGCCTGGGTGCTGTCGACGGGCTGGCGCTACATGCTGGCATCCTGTGCGGTACCGGCAGGTCTTTTCCTGCTGCTGCTCCTCATCGTCCCGGAAACACCGCGCTGGCTGGTGATGCGCGGGCGCACCGAGGAGGCACACCAGGTTCTGCGGCGGCTCACCAATGAGTCGGAAGCCCGCGTGGTGTTGAACGAAATCGAGGGATCTCTCAAAGCGACCAGCGGCCGACTGTTCGCGTTCGGTGGCCTGCTGATCATTGTCGGCATCATGCTCTCGGTCTTTCAGCAGCTCGTCGGCATCAACGCTGTGCTGTATTACGCCCCGCTGATGTTCCAGAACATGGGCGCGTCGACTGACAGCGCGTTGCTGCAGACCATCATCGTCGGCGTCGCCAACGTCGCCTTCACGCTCGTGGCGCTGGTGACGGTCGATCACTGGGGGCGCAAGCCCCTGCTGATTCTCGGCGCCCTGATGATGGCAGTCTCGATGCTGACGCTCGGATTTCTGTTCTCCAGCGGCCATGTCGGCATGACGGCACTCGCGGCGGTGGTCGTCTACATCGGCGGTTTCGCGCTGTCGTGGGGGCCGGTCGTGTGGGTGCTGCTGTCGGAAATCTTCCCGAACGCCATCAAGAGCAAGGCCATGGCGATCGCAGTGGCGGCGCAATGGATCGCGAATCTGTTCGTCTCCTGGACGTTCAAGATCCTCGACGGCAACTCGGTCCTGAATGCCATGTTCAATCATGGCTTCGCATACTGGATTTACGGCGCGATGAGCATCCTCGCGGCGTTGTTCGTGTATCGCTACGTACCCGAAACGAAGGGGCGTACGCTCGAATCAATCCAGCACCTGTGGGGACACCGCTCGAGCGGCGTTGCACCGCGGTAGCAGGTCGATGGAATGATCGAACATCTTCCTTCCGATTGGCGCGACGCCCAGTTGGTGGGGCGCTTGCAGACCAATGAAGGGCCGACACCCATTCTCGTCGTCGGCGGGCGTGTCCGGGATGTCTCTCGATCGGCACCTACTGTTTCTCATCTGCTGAATGCGTGGAACGGTGAAGTCCCGGACGGCGAGGATCTTGGACTCCTCGAGCAGTTGCCCATCACGCGCGCATTCGAGGGCGGCAGCGGGCTGCGTCTGCTCGCGCCCTTCGACCTACAGTGCATCAAGGCAGCGGGTGTCACGTTCGCCGTCTCCGCTATCGAGCGTGTGATCGAGGAGCGGGCGCGCGGCGACAAGACGCGCGCCGACTCAATACGCGCCGATCTGCGCCAGCGTGTCGGTGATGACATTCGTTCGGTCAAGCCGGGTTCGGAAGCCGCGCAGCGGCTGAAGGCCGCGCTGATTGCCGATGGACTCTGGTCGCAGTACCTCGAGGTCGCGATCGGTCCCGACGCGGAGGTCTTCACCAAGGGGCCGCCCCTCTCTTCAGTGGGCTGGGGCGACTGGATCGGAGTGCGCTCGGATTCGGCCTGGAACAATCCGGAGCCCGAAGTCGTGCTCGCCTGCGATTGCGTGGGACGCATTCTCGGCGCGACGCTCGGCAATGATGTGAATCTGCGTGATCTCGAAGGCCGCAGTGCGCTGCTGCTCGGCGAGGCCAAGGACAACAACGCAGCTTGCGCGATCGGCCCGTTCATTCGCCTCTTCGACCACACTTTCAGCCTCGACGATGTGCGCCGGGCGGTAGTACGGCTGGAAATAGTTGGCGAGGAAGGCTTTCGTCTCGAAGGCGAGAGTTCGATGACGCTGATCAGTCGTGACCCGTCTGAGCTCGCCGGTCAGACGCTCGGCCGGCATCACCAATATCCGGATGGCTTCGCCCTGTTCCTCGGCACGATGTTCGCGCCGATTGTTGATCGCGGCGCAGTCGGCCAGGGCTTCACTCACAAGCCAGGGGACCTCGTACGTATTTCTGCCGAGCGGCTCGGTGTGCTTGAGAACAAGGTCACGACTTGCGACAAGGCGCCGCCCTGGACGATGGGCATCGGGGAGCTGATGCAGAATCTCGCCCGCCGCGGCCTGCTGCAGGCGCCGCTCGCGAGCCCGCAACGCAAGCGAGGAGCTGCGCAATGAATGAGCCTCGCGCGCTCTCGCACTACGTCGGAGGCCAATGGGTGGCGGCCGCGCCGAGTTTCGACAGCGTCAATCCCTCCGACACGCGCGACATCGTCGCACGGGTACCCGCGGACGACGGCGAAATCATGGGTGCCGCGGTGCGCGCGGCCAGAGACGCATTTCCGGAATGGGCGGATACAACCCCGGAAGTGCGCAGCGACCTGCTCGATCGCATCGGTTCTACGATCCTGGCCCGAAAAGAAGAGCTCGGGCGCCTGCTGTCGCGTGAGGAAGGCAAGACGCTGCCCGAGGGCATCGGTGAAGTTGCGCGCGCCGGGCGCATCTACAAGTTCTTCGCGGGAGAAGCGCTGCGTCGGCGCGGCGCGACCGTCGATTCGACGCGTCCGGGCATCGAAGTGGCGACCTATCGCGAGCCAGTCGGTGTGTTCGGGCTGATCACACCGTGGAACTTCCCGATCGCGATTCCCGCGTGGAAGAGTGCTCCGGCACTCGCGTTCGGTAACACGGTCGTCATGAAGCCCGCATCGCTCACACCAGCGTTGGCGGTGGGGCTGGCCGAGATCGTGCATGAGGCGGGTGTGCCCAGAGGCGTCTTCAATCTGGTACTGGGTGGTGGCGCTGCGGGCGATGCGCTCACCGCAAACAAGGATGTCGCGGGCCTCTCCTTCACAGGTTCACAGAGCGTCGGGGCGCGTGTGGCTGCTGCGGCAATGACGCGCCAGGCCCGTGTGCAGCTCGAAATGGGCGGCAAGAACCCGCTCGTGGTTCTCGATGACTGTGATCTCGACCGCGCGGTGCTGTGTGCCCTGGACGGCGCCTACTTCGCAACCGGTCAGCGTTGCACCGCCTCGAGTCGGATCATCGTGACCCAGGGCGTGCACGATCGGTTTGTCGATGCGCTGACCAGGCGTGTACAGGCGCTGCGCGTGGGTGACGCCCTGGCGCCAGAGACACAGATGGGTCCCCTTGCCAGCCAGGCGCAACTCGACACGACACTCTCCTATCTCGATATCGCGGTGAAAGAGGGTGGCGCGCGGCGCGCGGGCGGCGAGCGACTCTCGCTGGCAACGCCGGGCTACTACGTCTCACCCGCGCTCATCGTCGATACCAAGCCGGACATGCGCATCAATTGTGAAGAGGTGTTCGGACCGGTCGCTTCTGTAGTTCGCGTGCGCGACTACGAAGAGGCACTCGGTGCTGCCAATGCAGGCGAATTCGGCCTGTCGGCGGGCATCGTGACCAGCTCACTCAAGTACGCGCGCCATTTTGCACGCAACGTGCGCGCCGGGATGGTCATGACGAACCTTCCCACGGCCGGCGTCGATTACCACGTGCCATTCGGGGGCAGCCGCAAATCGAGCTACGGCGCCCGCGAGCAGGGCTTTGCGGCGATCGAGTTCTACACGCAGATCAAGACCACCTATTCCTGGGCGTGATACATGACGAGTGCCATCTATCCCTCTCTTGCCGACAAAGTGATCGTCGTGACTGGTGGCGGTTCCGGAATCGGCGCGGAGATCGTGCGTGGATTCGTGCGCCAGAGAGCACGGGTGTATTTCCTCGACATCGCGCCGGCCGAATCACAGGCGCTGGTCGACGAACTGCGTGGCGCGCCGCATTTCCTGAAGTGCGATCTGAAAGATCTGGATGCGCTCAAGGCTTGCTTCGTCAAGATCCAGAAGGAAGCGGGCGCCGTGGCCGCCCTGGTCAACAACGCGGCCAACGACGATCGCCATAGCTTTGAAGATGCGACGCCGGCCTACTGGGACGAGCGTATCGCGGTGAACCTGCGCCACTACTTTTTCGCCGCGCAAGCGGTGACCGAAGGCATGAAGCAGGCCGGTGGCGGCTCCATCGTCAATCTCGGTTCCGTGTCCTGGCATCTCGCACTGCCAGACCTGGTCATCTACCAGACTGCCAAGGCGGGCATTGAGGGTTTCACTCGTGCGCTCGCACGAGAGCTCGGTGAGGCGTCGATCCGGGTGAATTGCGTGATCCCGGGCGCGGTGCGCACCCCGCGGCAGATGGCGCTGTGGCATACGCCCGAAGAAGAGGCGAAGATTCTCGCCCAGCAATGCCTCAAGGTCAGAGTCGATCCAATCCACATCGCCGCGATGGTGCAGTTCCTCGCCTCCGACGACGCGCGCGTCTGCACCGGCCATTGTTATTGGGTAGATGCCGGGTATTGCTGATGGCGGCGGTGGGATGAGCACTTCTCTCGAGTGCGTGTGGCCACTCGCGGCAGAGCTCGGCGAGGGACCGATCTGGTCGGCGTCCGAGCAGGCCGTCTGGTTCGTCGATATCAAGGGTCACGCCGTCCATCGCTACCACGAGCCGAGTGGGGAGAAGCGATCGTGGGAGGCGCCGGCTCAACCCGGCTTCATCCTGCCCACCGCCGATGGCGGCCTGCTCTGCGGGCTGAAAACCGGGCTCTATCGCTTCAATCCGAAGGACGGCAAGTTCACGCTGCTCCGTGTTGTTGAGCCCGACAAGCCCGATAATCGTCTCAACGACGGTTTCGTCGATGCACAGGGCTACCTCTGGTTCGGTTCGATGGACGACAACGAGCGCAATCACACCGGCGCTCTCTACCAGCTGACCGACAAGGGCTGCATGCGCCGCGACGACGGCTACGTGATCACCAATGGTCCGGCAGAGAGTCCTGACGGCAAGGTTCTCTACCATACCGACACGCTCGAAAAGGTGATCTATGCGTTCAACCGCGCGCCGGACGGAACGCTCTCCGAGAAGCGCGTGTTCGCTCGCATCACGCGCGAAGGTGCCTACCCGGACGGACCGTGCGTGGACACTGAGGGATGTCTTTGGACCGGGCTGTTTGGCGGCAAGGGGTTGAACCGCTACGCGCCGGATGGCCGACTGATCGAGACACTGGCGCTGCCCTGCGCGAACGTCACCAAGGCCACGTTCGGCGGCAGCGACCTGCGTACGTTCTATATCACCACCGCGTGGAAGGGCTTGAATGACCGGCAGCGCAAGCAACAGCCGCTCGCCGGCGGTTTGTTTCGCGCCCGCGTGACCGTTCCCGGATTGCCGCAGGGACGCATCGCGCATGGCCTCTGATCCGAACGCGCCGCGCTTCCGCTCGCGCGATTGGTTCGACGATCCCGCCCACATCGACATGACGGCGCTCTATCTGGAGCGCTTCATGAATTCCGGCGTGACCGTGGAGGAATTGCGCAGCGGCAAACCCATCATCGGGATCGCGCAAAGCGGGAGCGATCTCAACCCCTGCAATCGCGTGCACCTGGAACTCGCCGAGCGCGTGCGCGCCGGGATTCGCGATGCAGGCGGCGTGCCGATGGAATTTCCCGTCCATCCGTTGTTTGAGAATTGCCGCACGGCCGACCGCGGCACTCGATCGCAATCTCGCCTACCTGGGGCTGGTCGAGATCCTGCACGGCTATCCGATCGACGCAGTGGTGCTCACCACCGGCTGCGACAAGACGACGCCATCCGCAATCATGGCCGCTTCGACGGTCGATATTCCGGCGATTGTGCTTTCCGGCGGCCCCATGCTCGACGGCTGGCACGACGGCGAACTGGTCGGTTCAGGCACCGTGATCTGGCGCTCGCGGCGCCAGCTCGCTGCGGGCGAAATCGATGAGCAGGAATTCCTGGCGCGCGCGGCAGCGTCGGCACCGTCGCTCGGTCATTGCAACACGATGGGCACGGCCTCGACGATGAATGCACTCGCCGAGACACTGGGCCTGTCGCTGCCGGGCTGCGCTGCGATTCCGGCACCGTATCGCGAACGTGGGCAGATGGCCTATGCGACCGGCCGACGCATCGTCGCAATGGCGTACGAGGACCTGCGGCCCTCGAAAATCCTGACTCGGCAGGCGTTCCTGAACGCGATCGCGGCGACGGCTGCGATCGGCGGCTCGACCAATGCGCAGCCGCATCTCGTGGCGATGGCGCGCCACGCGGGCGTGGAACTCGGCGCGCAGGACTGGATGAAATACGGGCGTGACGTGCCGCTCCTCGTCAATGTGCAGCCGGCCGGCAAGTATCTGGGCGAGCGTTTTCACCGCGCTGGAGGAGTGCCGGCGGTCCTGTGCGAGTTGCTGCGCGCCGGGCGCATCGCCGGCGATGTGCTCACGGTCACGGGACGCACTCTCGCCGAGAACATCGCCGGCCGCGAATCAATCGATCGGGAAGTCATTACGGCTTTCGAATCACCGCTCCAGGAGCACGCCGGGTTCCTGGTGTTGCATGGGAATTTGTTCGATTTCGCGATCATGAAGACCAGCGTGATCTCGGCTGATTTCCGCCGTCGTTTCCTGGCGCGCGATGAGAGCTTCGAAGGGCGCGCCGTGGTGTTCGATGGCTCTGGCGACTATCACGCGCGCATCAATGACCCATCTCTCGGCATCGACGAACGCACGATCCTGGTCATCCGCGGGGCAGGGCCGCTCGGTTGGCCGGGCTCAGCGGAAGTCGTGAATATGCAGCCACCAGATGCGTTGCTGAAGCGTGGTATCACGAGCTTGCCGACGATCGGCGATGGTCGTCAGTCGGGGACTTCTGACAGCCCTTCCATTCTCAATGCTTCGCCCGAGAGTGCCGCGGGCGGTGGGCTTGCGTGGCTGCGCACCGGGGATGTGATCCGTATCGATCTCGTTGCCGGACGCTGCGACATGCTGGTAGCCAATCAGGAGATCGAGCGCCGCAAGACGGCAGGGCCGCCGCCGGTGCCGGAGAGCGCCACACCGTGGCAGGAGTTGTACCGCGCCACGGTGGGCCAGCTCGATCAGGGCGCGGTGATGGAGCTCGCCGTCAAGTACCGGGGCGTCGCGCGCAAAACGCCGCGCCACAATCACTGAGGCGATGCGGTGAGTGCCAGCTTGACTCATTCAGCCGCACCCAGCATTGCACTCGTCTCCGCGCGCGCGGCGCGTGGGCTGGACGAGGACATGCCGCCGCTTCTCAGCGCATTGCAGGACGCCGGCGCGGACGTGCTTGTGGTCGATTGGGACGACGCGCAAGTCGACTGGCGCGCCTTTGACCTGGCACTACTGCGCTCGACGTGGGACGCCTCGATCCGCCTTCCCGAATTCCTGGCGTGGAGTGAACGCATCCATGGCCTGACACGGCTCCTCAACCCATTGCCGGTGATTCGCTGGAACACCGATAAGCACTATCTGGCGGCGCTGGCGGAGGCGGGGGTGCCGACGGTCCCCACGGCATTCATCGAACCTGGACAGGATGCGGGGAAGGGAGCAGCGGCATTCTTGTCGCTGCATGAATCCCGCGAAGTGGTCGTCAAACCGGCGGTGGGATCCGGTTCGCGCGACGCACAGCGACACCTCGTGACAGAGCGGGCCGCGATTACGGAGCATATCGAACGCCTGGTCCAGGCCGGCCGCAGCGCTCTCATCGAGCCGTATCTGGATCTTGTGGATACGCACGGCGAGACGGCGTTGATCTACTTTGGCGGACGCTTCAGCCATGCGATTCGCAAGGGGCCGATGCTGCGGCTCGGGGAGCAAGCCGACAGAAAACCTGTTTGCGGCCGAGACGATCACTGCACGAACGCCGACGCCGCAAGAGATCCATGTCGGGGAGCAGGCTCTGCACGCGATTCCGTTCGGTCGGCTGCTGTATGCCCGCGTCGACCTGATTCGCGATGCCGCAGACCGGCCGTGTGTGTTGGAGCTGGAGCTGACCGAGCCCTCGGTATTTCTAGTGCACGAGGCTGGACTCCGCGGAGCGCTTCGCCCGCGCGATTCTCGACTGGATCTTGCGCTGAGACTTGCGCCTGGCGCGTGGGGTTGCTCGCTACGCTGAAACCTGCCTTGAGACGGATGTCAGCACTCGATGCACCGAGCTGCAACTCATATTGCCCCGGGTCGACTGCATACGTTTTGCTGGCAGCGTCGTAGTAGGTGAGATCGCGCTTCGGGATCACGGTGAAGGATACGTCGCGGCTCTCACCGGACTGCAATGTCACGCGCTCCATGCCGCGCAACTCTTTACGTGAGCGTGACTCCCGCGGATCGATGGCACGCAGGTACAGTTGCACGACTTCGTCACCTGTTCGCGAGCCGACATTCTTGAGCTGCATAGTGACTTGAATTCTGCTGTCGGGCGCAGCCGAATTGCGGTCGAGCCTGAGATCCGAGTACTCGAAGCGCGTGTACGACAGGCCGTATCCAAACGGATAGAGCGGCTCACCATCGAAATAACGATAGGTGCGCCCGTGCATGTCGTAGTCGTCGAAGGCCGGAAGTTTTTCACTTGCCTTGTAGAAGGTCACCGGCAGTCGCCCGCCGGGATTCGCATCACCGAAGAGCGCGTCGGCAACTGCGCTCCCGCCGCGCTGACCCGGATACCACGTCATCAGTATCGCCGGCACGTGCGCCTGCGCCCAATCCACCGCAAGGGCCGAACCGGCAGTCAGGACAAGCACGAGCGGCTTGCCGGTGGCTTGCAAAGCTTCGAGCAGTTTCTGCTGCGTGGCAGGCAGTCGCAGATCGGTTCGGTCGCCGCCGGAGAAGCCCGGGTAGCTCACTTTCATCTCCTCGCCTTCGACGTCTCCCGTGAGCCCACCGACAAAGACGATTGCGTCGGCCGAGCGAGCTGCTTCGAGCGCTTCGTCGAACGGCGCCTTGGCGCCCGGCAAACGCCACGCGAGTCGCACTTCAGCGTCGCGGATATCCTCGAAGTACTCGAGCTTGAGGTCGTAGGCCTTACCGGCCTCGAGATTCACGAACGCGCTCCTGCTCTGCACTCGTGGCTTGATCTCCCAGTCTTCCATTAGCTGCCGGCCGTCGAGGAACAGGCGAAATCCGTCGTTGGCGCCAACGCTCAACTCGTAGCGCCCGGAAACGGGGGGCAACAGTTGCCCGGTCCAGCGCACAGTGAAGTCATCGCCACTGAGCGCGCGTTCTTCGGCCAGCTCGCCGCGAGCTACGAGATCATCGGTTGGCGCGCCGCGATCCCAGCGAAAGGCGACACGCGCATCGAGTCGCGTGAGCACCGGCTCACCGGAAAAGTCTCGGCTACGAAAGTACTCGCCCTTCAGACCGTGCTCGGCCGAGCCGGCCCCCGGTCGTAGATGAGCCGCTTCGATGACGGGTGCGGCGCGTGGTTCTTCGCGACCTTCGACCAGGTCCGCGCCGCGTGAATAAAGCACGCGCGTGTTCGAACCGACCGCCTGCCGGATGCCCTGCAGAATCGTTACCGGTGCTGCGGGAGTACCGTAGTAGTTGCCGAGCAGGGACATGATTTCGTCGGCGGTCGGCCCAATGACCGCGAGCGTTCGCAGCTTGCGCGACAGCGGCAGCAACCCGTCATTCTTCAGCAGGACGATCGAGGCTGCAGCGGCCCGGCGCGCGAGTTGATCATGCGCAGGCGACTGGTTAGCGGAGTAAGGAATCTGTGCCCAGCGCACACGCTCGGCGGGATCGAACATTCCGAGCTTGAAGCGCGCCAGCATCAGGCGCGTTACGGCAACTTCGATATCGGCTTCGCTCACGAGACCCTGCTTTACCGCGCCGGTCAATGCGTCGTAGGTCGTGCCGCAATCAAGGTCACAACCGTTCCTTACGCCCAATGCGGCCGCGGCTTCGGCCGTGGCGACGATCTTGTGATGCAGGTAGATGTCTTCGATCGAATCGCAATCGGAGACGACGTAGCCCTCGAAGCCCCAGTCCTTTCTCAGCACCTGCTGCAACAGGCGCGGGCTCGCTGAAGCGGACTCGCCGTTTACTCGGTTGTACGCGCCCATCACCGAGTATGCGTGACCCTCCTGCACCAACGCGCGGAAGGCGGGCAGGTAGGTCTCGTACAAATCCCGTTCGCTCGGGTGCACGTCGAATTGGTGCCGGTCGGCCTCCGGACCACTGTGCACCGCGAAGTGTTTCGCCGTCGCTACGACCTTAAGGTAACGCGGGTCATCACCCTGCATTGCCTTGACGAACTCCACACCCATGCGCGCGGTGAGATAGGGATCCTCGCCATAGGTCTCCTGGCCTCGCCCCCAGCGCGGATCGCGGAAGATGTTGATGTTCGGCGACCAGAAAGTCAGACCCTGATAACGATGGCGCTGGCCGCGGCGTTCGAATTCGTGATGCTTGGCTCGAGCCTCGTCGCTGATCGCTGTGGCGACCTCGTGCATGAGACTCGGGTCGAACGTAGCCGCAAGCCCGATCGCCTGGGGAAATACAGTCGCGGCACCGGCCCGCGCGACTCCGTGCAGCGCTTCGTTCCACCACTCGTAGGCGGGCACGCCGAGTCGCGGGATCGCCGGCGCGTCGTTGCGCAGTTGCGAGATTTTTTCATCGAGCGTCATGTGCGCAACCAGATCGGTTGCGCGTTCCTCGAAGCTGCGCTTGAGGTCGCGATAGGCGGGTTCATCGGCCGAGGCGTGTGTACAGATCAGAAGGAGCGCCGCGAGTGATGAGCGGCGCGAAGTGACGGGCCTCAACGCGTCTCCTGCTGTATCTTGAATACGAGGCCTCCCTTGATCACCAGCGCGACTTGCTGCAGTCGGCCGATGTCGTCGAGCGGATTCCCCGCCACCGCGATCAAGTCGCCCATCATGCCAGGCTGCAGCGCGCCGATGCGATCCGACCAGCCCATGTAGCGCGCCGCGATTGAGGTCGCTGATTGGATCGCTTCCATCGGTGTCATGCCGCGCGCCACCATGATCGGAAACTGGCGTGCATTGAGGCCATGCGGGTATACGCTCGCATCGCTGCCAAATACTATCGCCACGCCCGCGGCGTGAGCCCGTGTGAATCCCTGGCGCTGCGCCTCGGTGGTCTCGAGATTATTGCGCAGGAATTCCTCTGGGAACTTCATCCGGCGGCCTTCCGTGTCGATGTAGTCGCCGTTGTAGACGTCCATCGACAGGGCGACGTGATACCGAAGCGCAAGCTCGATGTCGGCATCGTCGATGAGCGAGGCGTGCTCTATCGTATCTGCACCTGCGAGGATCGCCTCGCGGATCGATTGTGCGCCGTGAGCGTGAGCCGCCACTTTCTTTCCAGCGGCATGCGCAACCTTCACGACGGCTGCAATTTCTTCAGGCGTCATCTCGGGAGCAGCAGGGACTCCGCCATAGGCCAGCACGGCGCCGGAGGCGATCACCTTGAGGAGGTCAGCGCCGCCGTCGATCGCGAGCTGCGCATGGCGCGCAAACTCCTCCGGCCCGCGTGACACACCCATGCGCGTGCGCGCCGGTATGTCGCCTTCCGGCACACCCGGAATCCCCAACAGGTCGCCGCCACCGCCGGGAATCGTGAGGTAAAAGCCGACGACCTGCATGCGCGGCCCAGCGACCTCGCCGCGATTGATCACATCGCGCAGCGCGCGATCCGACCAACCGATATACGCGCCGACGTTGCGGACCGAAGTGAAACCAGCCTGCAAGGTTGCCTCGGCGTTCGCGGCAGATATTCTCGCGGCTTCAGCATCCGTGCGCGTCAAGTAGACCCGCAAATCCGCCGTGTCCGTGGGTAAATCCGTGAGGTGCGTGTGCATGTCGATCAGACCCGGGAGGCAGGTATGCCCGGGAAGATCGAGCCACGGAATATCCTTCGGGTGCTCTGATCCGCTTGCGAGTGATGCAATGTGGCCGTTGCGAATGATCACCGTGACGTCGTGCGAAGGCTGTGCGGAAACGCCATCAATGAGCGTCGCGCAATGGACTGCAATTGAGCCAGTGTCGGCCGCGAACGGCGCGTGGCTAAGCTGGGCCGTGGAAGCCGGTTCACTCGATCTGGGTGGGTTCGCGCAGGCCGCCAGCGCGAGCAAGACGAGCACGGCGCCCGATCGCAAGACTGGTCCGGATTTGTGACCGGGCACGAGATCTGCCGACAGCGAATTACACGCCATCGTGCACACCTGCAGCGGTGCGACTGCGACGCATCCACCAGTAAACCGGCACGCCCACCAAGGCGAGAGCGAGCGCCCACAACAGCGACTTGATCCCTACGCCCTTGAACAGCCAGATCGAAAACGCGGTCGCCACGGCGGCCGCAAGCACCAGCACTATCTCGCTGCGTCCGGGGCGCCGGATCTCGCCGCGCATCCACAGGGTGATGATCGCGAGTGCACAGAACAGGTAAAGGGGAAGGTTCGCGGCGCTGACGATCACACTGAGAAATGCGAAGCCCTTGGCCATCGACTCGGTGTAGTTCATCAGCAGCACGAAGCTGGCGGCGGCACCCGTGAGCAGCAGTGCGCGCGTCGGCGCCGCATGAGCATTTGCTTTCGCGAGGCCTTGGGGCAACGTGCCGTGGCGCGCAAAGGTCTGTGTCAGCTCGCCGGCCATGAGAGTCCAGCCATTCAGGGCGCCGAGTCCGCTGATGACCACGAAAATCGCCAGCAGCTGTCCGTATCCCGAGCCGATGAAGCGGGCCAGCAGATCGGCAAACGGCGCATTGGACTTCGCCAGCTCATCCTGGGGAATGAGCAGCAATGGAACCACGAACACGGAAATGTAGATGAATGCCGTGAGCAGGGTGCCGATGATCGTGGCGCGCGGAATAGTGCGTTCCGGATTGCGAACACGCCCAGCAGGGATCGTCGCGCACTCGATCCCAAGCATCGCAAACAGCGCGATGGTCGATGCGCTCGCGATACTCCCGAGCTCGATGGGAGTTGCGGGCACATGCCGGGTGTATGCCGACGGGTCGGTGAAGAACTGCCAGAGGCCGAGCGCAATCACGGCGCCCATGGGCACGAGTTTCAGGATCATCGTCAGGATCTGCATCCAGCCCACGGTGCGGACACCGAGCAGGTTTATGAGTACGAAGATCCAAATCAGGGAGAGCGCAGTGACGGGGGGCAGGAGCGCATTGGAACCGATGGCCGGGAAAAGGGCGGCCAGGTATCCGACCACGCTGGTCGCTATCGTTGCGTTGGTAACCCAGATCGAGACCCAGTAACACCACAGCACCATGAACGCAGTCGGGCCGCCGAAAGCTCGCTGCGTGTAAGCATACGGTCCGTCGTCCTGCGGAAAGATGCGCGCCAGGCCGGCGAACACCCACGCCACTGCCACGCAGCCGAGCACAGTGATCAGCCACCCGATGAGCGAATTGAGTCCGTAAGGTGCGAGCGCTGCCGGCATCATGAAGATACCGATGCCGATCGTGTTGCCGATCACCAGCGCCGTGCACATCCAGAGGCCCAGCTCTCGCGGCGTGCCAGCCGAAGTTGTTGTCATTATTTGTCCTGCCTTGCCTGTAGAATTCGCGCACCTTGTATCACGTGCGCGTCCCGCCGTCGGAGTGAAGATCATCATGAAGCTGAGGTGCTGGTTCGGAATTCTGCTCACCGTAACAACGGCAGCATCGGCTGACACGCCCCGTGCGCGCGATCTGGGCATTCCGTTCGAAGGCACTCCGGGAGCTCTGAATGCGATCACCGATGTCGCAGGGGTCACGGTGGGACAGACGACGCTCATCAGCACAGCTGACCCCAAGCACGAAGTTCGGACTGGCGTCACCGCAATCCTGCCGCGTGGCAAGCAAAGCGCCGACGTGCCGGTGTTCGGCGCCTGGTTCGCGTTGAACGGCAATGGCGAAATGACGGGAACCACCTGGCTCGAAGAGGGCGGCCGGCTCGAGGGGCCTGTGATGTTGACCAACACGCACAGTGTGGGAGTGGTCCACGATGCGGTGATCGCGTGGCGCGTGCGATTCGGGCCTGCTGATCCCAGCGGCTATTGGTGGTCGAGCCCGGTGGTTGCTGAAACGTGGGACGGCTATCTCAACGACATCAATGGTTTTCACGTCCGTCCGCAGGACGTCGACGCGGCGCTCGACTCGGCGCGCGGCGGGCCGGTCGCGGAGGGCAACGTCGGCGCCGGCACTGGCACGATCTGCCACGAGTTCAAGTGCGGCATTGGCACGGCGTCGCGTCGCGTAGTGATCGCGAAGAAGCAGTACCTCATTGGCGTCCTGGTGCAGGCGAACTACGGCGTTCGCGACACGCTGCGCATCGCAGGAGCGCCGGTCGGTCAGCACCTGCACGAGCACCGCATGTACATGGAAGGTGCGCCCGATCAAGGCGACACCGGCTCGATCATCATCGTCGTGGCCACCGACGCTCCCTTGCTCCCCAGCCAGGTCAAGCGCGTTGCCCGCCGTGCCGCGATGGGACTGGCACGCAACGGTAGCTACGCAGGCAACGGTTCGGGGGATATTTTCGTCGCATTCTCCACCGCAAACGCCGGCGCAATGTCGAATGATGCCATCAATTCGGCCGCATTCCTTGGCAATGAGCTCCTGGATCCCCTGTTTCTCGCCACCGTTCAGGCGACGGAAGAGGCGATCATCAACTCCATGATCGCGGCGCGCGACATGCGTGGGCAGGACGGGCACTTCGTGATGGCGATCCCGCATGATCAGTTGCGCACGATTCTGAAGCAGTACCACCGCCTGAATACGCCCTGACGTTACCTGCCGGGCTGTTTCAGATACCGGTCGTACCACTCGAGCGCGCGCCGCTGGCGATCCTCGAGGTAGCCGGGGATCGTCATCTCGTGGTTCTGGTTGGGATACAGAATCAGCTCGGTCGGTACGTTCAATGAGCGCAGCGCCTGGTACATCTGTTCCGAGCCCAGGCACGGCACATTGAAATCCTTCATCGCGCAGTAGAAGAGCGTCGGGGTGCGGATGCGATCTGCGTGCAGAAACGGATAGCTCACGCGCACATAGGCATCGAAGTTCTTCCATGGGGTTCCGAACTCCAGCTCATATTCACGGCTGTACTCGTCATGGCCGTAGCTGCCGATGTAATTCGAGTTGCCCGCGCCGCTGACCGCGGCCTTGAATCTCGTGTCACTCGCGATGACATAGTTGGTGAGTATGGAACCGTAGCTACGCCCGCCGATTCCTAAGCGCTCGGGATCGACCCAGCCCTGCTGGACGATGAAATCGACGCCTCTCAGCACGTCCTTCACATCGAGGTCGCCCGTATTGCCGTGAACGGCGCGGGCAAACTCGAACCCCTGGCCAGTCGAGCCGCGCGGATTGATACCGACGACGGTATAGCCGCGAGCGGCAAACATCTGCCACTCGAACAGAAATTCGTGTGAAAACTGGTATGCAGGGCCACCATGCAGGCGAACGATCGCGGGATAGCGCACCCCGGGCTTGAAGCCCACGGGCTTCAGTACCATGGCGTCAATACGATGCCCGTCGCTCGTATAGCTGAAGTCTTCAGTCGCACGGATGTCGATGCCATCGAGAAACGCGTTGTGATGGGTCAGCGGTCGGCGCTGCGCCTCGACGGCGGAAAGCTCGTACGGTGTGACATCGTCGCCATCGAGCAGTACGAGCCGGCCATCCGGCGCCATGTCGAAATCGAAGGCGAACCGGTTGCCGGTGGTGAGGTACCGGATCTCGTCGGTCGCCGGATCGATCCGCGCGAGCCAGGTGTTGCGGCTTTGCTCGATCAGGGCATAGATGTATTTGCCGTCCTTGGACCACCGCGGCTTGTAGAAGCAGCGATCGATGCGTGCTGGTGTCGTCACCTTGCCAGTCGCCACTTCGGCGACCGAGAGTTGCCAGGGCGAGTAGTAGATCCACTTGTCATCATCGCTCGTCAGCCAGACCAGCTTGCGGCTATCCGCTGACCACTGCGGTCGCGACTCCCAGTACCAGTCACTGTCGTCGCCGTCGAAGGTGCTGACACGCCGCGGCTCTGCACCGGGCACCGGCGACATGATCCAGATATCGAAATTGAGGCTGCGGTCAATGTCGCCAAGCCGCTTGCTGACGAACGAGATGTACCTGCCATCCGGCGACCAGGCGGGCAGCCACTCATCATGAGCGCCGGGCGTGAGCAGCGTAACCGCACTGGACTCGACGTCGAGGAGGTAGAGGTGCTGCCAGCGATCGGTGAGGTAGTCGCGGCCATCCTCCTTGAACTGAAAACGCGTGATGACGAGGGGCGCCTCGGGCTTGTCCTTGCCGCGCGAGTCCTTGGCGCGTTCCGGCGCCGGATCTTCCGCGATGAACGCAATCTGCTTGCCGTTCGGTGCCCAAACGAAGTCGCTGATGCCTTCCTTGACGTGCGTGATCTGTCGTCCCTCGCCGCCGTCCGCTGGCATCAGCCAGATCTGCGCGTTGTCCTCGACGCCACGATCTGACAGGAAGGCAATCGCCTTGCCGTCACTGCGCCATTGCGGATGCCATTCGCTCGCGAATGGTGTGTGCGTGAGCTGAAGCGGTTCGCCGCCTCGCCAGCTCACACGCCACAGGTCGCTCACCTGTGCGTCACTGTCGAGATTGCTGCTCGTCAGCGTGTAAACGATGGCATCGCCACGCGGTGCGAACGCGGGCTCGCTGACGTCCTGCAGGCGATGAAAATCGGCCAGATCGAGCGGACGCTTGTCAGCAAGCGCCAGCGATGCGCACGACAGCAGCACCACACCGAGGAGTCGCGGCGCCTCAGTGTGCATGCACCTTCTCCTCGAACACCGCGCGCCCATCGCGCAGGTACTTGAGCGTCTGTTCCTTTTCGACGTCGGTGTTGTAGTCATCGCGCTTGCTCGCCGACTCGATGACGCGATCGATCCAGCGCACGAAATAGTTCGCGTCCTCGGATGCCTCCGGCACCGGGGTGCCTGCATCGATCCACACGGGATTTGTCGTTCCATAGGGATAGATGTCCTGCACCAGAGTCTGCGGCGTCGTGTTGGTTGCCCGCAGCAGCATCCAGCCGCTGCCGGGGATTGCGATGTCGCCCTCGAAGTTGACTACCTCACCCGTTCGATCAGCGCGCAGACGCTTGAGCACCCGGCCGTTGAACACGAGCTCGATGTCGCTCAGCGGCACGATGGAACGGACGGCTGCATCGACACGCACTCGGCGCTGCCCCGCCTGCAGATGCAAGGTCTGACCGGGGCTGACGCCATCGACCTTGAGTCCGAGCAACGGCGCATTCGTCACAAAGCCATGCCCTTGCTTCAGTGCATTCTTGAGCGCCTCCGGGCTGCGATCTCCGGTCGCGAGATACACGCGATTCAATCCCACCGGCCCGCGCAACGACGCATAGTTGGTCATGGCATCTGTGCCGGCTCCGGCCGCCAGCTGGTAGCCGAGATTGAGCAAGTGGTACCAGACCGCAGCCGTCGAGCGATGGTCGGCGAAGGACACGATCTCGATGTAGTCCGCCTTGCCGAGCGCGACGTCGACCGGAAGCGTGTGGGAAAGGGTTTTTTCCTTGTCGGGATCGATGATCGTATCGAATGGATGCACGTAACCGACGAGCGCGTGCTGGGCGTGTGCAAGATCGGCGATCACTCCATTGTGAGGGTAGGGCGAGGCAAGTGCAGTATGGCGATAGCTGGAGAAATCGGGCAGCAACAAATGATCGTCGAGATGCAGCAGCCCGAGGTGCCCCCAGTAGCTGGTGTGAAATTCCTGGCTTTGGTAGATCGTCGTGGTACCGATCTGGCGCGCGTCGGTTGTGAATTCGCTGATGTCGGGAATGCGCTGTTCCTTGTTGACGATCAGGTTGTAGACGACGTCGAGATCTTCGGCTCGCGCCTGCGCCGCCAGTCCCTCGAGGTGCTGGCGATAGGTGCCGCCATAGTTCATGTGCACGTGCAGGTCGGCGCTCGTGAAGACGCCGAACTTTTCGGGGAGGGGCTGCGGCTGGAGCGTGATCGCGAGCTCGAGACCTGAAGGAGTCATGGTGAGGTCTGCTGTCGAACCGGCCGTCGTGCGAATCCGCTCATTACCCACAGCGTCGCAGTTCCCACGGGGAGTTCGACGCTGCAACGCTCCTGACAGTGAAAGTAGCGGTTTTCCTGTTTCTGCTGGGCCCGATCGAAACTGTCATCGCCATGCAGCCAGGCGTCCGACGGGCCGTAGTAACGGCCATCACCAGCAAGGAGCATCACGCGGCCGGCGACGGGCTGGCCACGTTCATCACGCAACGACAACGTCAGCGTCCCGGTGCGGCTCAGGTAGTCGCGCTTGGCTGCAACAATCTGTTGGCGCTGTCCGCCGACCACATCCTGTATCCAAAGCGTCGTGTTGCCAGTCTCGTTGCTGGTATAGAGAACGCGCTGCCCGTCTGGCGACCATCTTGCGTTGCGCCGATCGAATTCGCCGAACGTGAGCGGGAGAGGCGAGCGCCCTTCAGGTGTCGTCAACCAGAGCTGTTGCCATTGCCGGCCCTGGTAGCTGCCGTAGAGCAGACGCTTGCCATCAGGCGACATCTCGGGTCGCGCCGCCCACGTGGTCTCCTCGACCAGCACACGCTTGCGATCGTTGGGATCGGTGACCGATGCAGACCAGATGTCGCCCGTACCCCAGGCGATCTCGGGATTCGCGGTGAAATACACCCGCGTCCCGTCGGGGCTCCAGCTCGGATTGATCGCGTGATCGTAGGGTGAGTAGTAGTAGCGATCGAGCGTTGTCGTGCGCGGGGCGATCAGGGGGCGCACGTTGGCGAGTCCCTGGTCAGTGATGTCCGCGACGAAGAGATTGAAGTGACCAGTGCCTTGCGTCGAAACGAACGCCAGGCGCGTGCCATCCGGAGAGAAGCGCGGCTCGAGATTCACCGCACCAGACTGCGTCAGCGCTTGCTCACGGGCCGTTGCGATCTCGTAACGCCACAGCTCCATCGCGTCCCGGTCATAGCGCACAAAGACCACCCAGCGTCCATCTCTCGACCAGTCAGGCTGCAGGTCGTATCCGGGTCCGTGCGTCAGCTCTCGCGCTTCATCACTGCCGATCGTCTGTCGCCACAGCGAACCCGCCATGCTGTAGACGACGCTCGAACCATCGGGCGCAAACGCTGCGGCTGATGGCCCCGTGGTCGGCTGGGGAATGTACATCTCGCGCCAGTAGTAGCTGTGCGGCAGGTCGACTTGCTTGAGGACCGGTTCTCGAGCGGCACCGGCTGTAATCGGAATGAGGAGTGCGGCCAGAAGTGCGCCGACGCGACGCGCTTTCGCAGAAAAGGAAAGCGGCGCGCCCACAACCGGGCGCTGCGCCAGGCGGGACGTGATCGTCGTCGACTCTTGTCCTGCTCCTAGTGCGGCCACAGCCACCCAAAGGTGCCGGCGGTGAGCAGGCCGTAGATGAGTCCGTCGAAGATTGCTTTGAACGTCAGGTTCCACGAGCGCCGATACCAGATCGACATTTGCAGCAAGGCGAGCGAGTAACCCACGAAAGCCGTGGCGCCGACCAGCTGGAACACGCGCAGGTAATCAGTTCCCGGGGGCAATGCGCGACTGGCGACGTAGGCGGCAAAGAAGCTCACTACGAGCGTGTACAGGAACCACTGCACCAGGCTCCTGGCCATGGAGCCCGGTCCATTCGGCAACACCGTGAGCATCATGACCGGTCCCTTGGTGAGTTTTTCCATGTGCTCGGGCGTGCGCATCTCCTTCATGTTCGAGGCACGCGGCAGCATGTAGTCGCCCGGCGGAATGGCCAGGGGACGCAGCGCATCTTGCACCTTGTCCTGATTGGGCACCTTGGGATAGTCGCCCCGATGCCAGAACGGGCCCATGTGAATGATCGAGCTCGCCACGAACACGATAACGGCCGACAAGAGAATCGGCAGCCACAATGCGTCCAGACCTGTCATGAGGAATCTCCCTTCGGTTTCTGGAATCTTGTTGTGCCGGCAATGACCGGTGCGAACTTTACTCTCGACAGCCTGGCCCGGCCAAGGGGCGCGTTGCGCAGCCAGAGCCCCTTGCTAGCTCGCCTTCGCTGTGCCGGCCTGTGCGGCGAGCGCATCGTTGAGGCTGGCCTCGATCATCATCATCGCCTCGTCGACATGCGCACGCGTGATCATGAGCGGCGGAATGAAGCGCACGGTGCTCACGCCGCAAGAGAGCAGCAGCAAGCCGTTGTGAAACGCGGTCGTCAGCATCTTTTCGCACAGCGCGCGCGCCGGTTTCCTGCTGACCCGATCCTCGATCAGCTCCATGCCGATCATTAGCCCCTTGCCACGCACGTCGCCGATGCATTCGAAGCGCTTCTGCAAGTCACGCAGGCGCCCGAGAAAATACTCGCCGACGGCGGCGGCATTCGCGGCGTACTCGCGCTCGACGAGATCAAGGGTCGCGAGCGCCGCTGCGCAACACAGCGGATTGCCACCAAAGGTGTTGCCGTGCGCGCCACGCTTCCATTTCTCCATGTGCTTGCGGCGCGCTACCACGAGCCCGATCGGGAGTCCGGAACCGAGACCCTTGGCGAGCGTCATGATGTCCGGCGCGACGCCCCAGTGTTGGCTCGCGAACATCTTGCCGGTGCGCCCGATGCCCGACTGCACTTCATCGAAGATCAGCAGGATGCCATGTCGGTCGCAGAGCTCACGCAGGCCCTGCAGGAATCCATCTGGCGGTACGAGGTAGCCCCCTTCACCTTGCAAGGGCTCGACCAGGATCGCCGCAACTTCGTTCGGCGGCACATTGGCCTGAAACAAAGTGCCTTCGATGTAGTCGAGCACCGCCTTGCCCTGGTCCGCACCTACGAACAGTGGCCGATAGGTGTTGGGGTAGGGCACGTGAGTGACGCCCGGCATGGTCGGGAAAAATCCCGCCTGCTGTGTGTACTTACTGGAGGTGAAAGCGAGTGATCCCATGGTGCGGCCATGGAACCCACCGAGGAAGGCGATGAAGCGCGGGCGCCCGGTGACGTAGCGGGCGAGTTTCAGCGCGCCTTCAACCGATTCGGTACCGCTCTGGCACACGAGGATCTGTACCGGTTCGCGCATCGGATCCAGCGCGTTGATTTTTTCCGCCAGCTTCGTCATGCGCTCGTGCCAGTAGTCGCTCGAGATGTGCAGAAAATCGTCGGCGGCCTCTTTGATGGCGGCGACCACAGCGGGATGGGCGTGGCCGGTGCTGCACACCGCGATTCCAGCCGCGAAATCGAGAAACCGGTTGTCATCGACATCCCAGACTTCGGCGCCGCGGCCTTTCGCCATGACGAACGGATAGTCGCGCGGATAGGAAGGCGTGGTGACGGCGCGATCTCGCTCGATCAGTGCCCGGGCCTTGGGCCCAGGCAGTTCGGTGCGAATGTGCTTTGAGCGCATGGGAAGTTCCTCGGTTTCTCAGCGCCGATCCACGGTCGGCAGCTTGATACGAATGGGGTTCGCGTGCGCGACCTCTGTGCGGGCGTGCAGGTCGCGCAGGCAGTCCAAGTCCGCCCGCTCCGGCGCGGGCAACTCCTCGATTGAGTCAGCGACCTGCAGCGGCCATCCAGTCGCATTTTGTGCCGCCTCGACACTGACGCCAGGATAGAGCCCGGTCAACTGCAGCTCATCGGTCTTGGGGTCGGGCCGCAGGATTCCGAAGTCCGTGATGACGGCACGAGGACCACCGCCCGGTGCGCCACTGTCGCGACGGGCGCCGGCGCCGTCGAGATAGCCGCAGGAAGTCACGAAATCGAGTTGCGACACGAAGCTGCGTGGCGATTGCTTCATCACGACCAGGACTTCGCGCGCATGGGTCGCGATCTCCGGCGCGCCGCCCGCACCGGGCAAGCGCACTTTGGGCTTCGCGTAATCGCCGATCACCGTCGTGTTCAGATTACCGAAGCGATCGATCTGTGCAGCACCGAGGAATCCGACGTCAACGCGCCCACGCTGCAGGTAATGGCTGAAGATCTCGGGCAGCGGAACGACGCAGTCCGCCGTTTCTGCGAGCTCGCCGTCACCGATCGACAAAGGCAACACGCTCGGCTTGGTGCCGACCGTTCCTGATTCATAGATCAGTACCAGTTCCGGCGCGTGGCGCAGGCGCGCCAGGTTGCACGCAGCACTCGGCAGGCCGATGCCGACGAAGCACACAGCACCGTTGCGGAGCTGCCGTGCGGCAGTCACGGTCATGATTTCATCGGCGCTGTAAGCGGGCGAGCCCATGTTCCACTCTTTATGTTTCGCCTGTCGCTCGCGACGGGCGCGCCAGAATACCTCAGCTCTCGGCCCCGATCACACCGAACTCCGCGGGCAACCGCGCATAAACCAATCGGACCTTCTCCTGCCGCAGGCTGTCCAGGAGCCGATCGGCTTCAGCGTGCGTAAGGATGAACTCCACTTCGATGGTGAGATCTCCGGCGAGCTCGTAAAAATGCTGCTCGTGCAATACGCCGTGACGTCCAAAGCCGGCAATGGCGCGAAACGCGGAACCGCCGTGGACACCATTGGCCCTGGCGTGCTCGAGCAGCCACTCGTACAGCAAGCGATGCCGGTGCTTGCCCTTCTCGTGCATATAGAAGCGCAGGTATGTGCCGTTCATGTTGGTACTCCAGCAATGCGAGTCACCTGCCGACCAGCACGCGCGCGAGCAGTATGCCGGCGCCAGTCAGGAGCAGAGATCCGCTGACATGTATGACCACGAGCCCAGCCGCCCACGCAAATTGCGCGCGCGACAGCAGCGCGACGGTCTCGGCGGAAAAGGTCGAGAACGTGGTGAGCGCGCCAAGAAATCCAGTCGTAATGAGCAGGCGCACGGTGGGAGACAGCCCCAGCGGCTCGGCGCTACCCATCATGATGCCAATCATGAACCCACCGAACAGGTTGGCGGCGAGCGTGCCGAGCGGCAGCGTCGGGAAGACGGGATTGAGCAGAACACCTAATCCCCAGCGCATCCAGGCGCCGAGCACGGCGCCGATGCCGATTGCGAACAAACTGAGCCACGCCATTCGAGGTTCCCTTTCGCGCGTATTTGAAGGCCGCCGTTCGAGCAGTGGCGGGCATCGCACGAATGGCCTACCGCTGCGCCGTCTGAACGACGGGGGTAGGCATCATCAGCCTTGCGGCGGTTTGGGGAGGAATGCCATCTCCGAGGACGCACCCATGGTACTGAAGCATCCTGGGCTGCGCCAGCACGCGTCGATCGAATCGTGACGGCGATAACGCATGCAAGTGCCGATCAGGACGGGCTGACTTTCAGGGCGCGCAGAAACTCGCCGTGATCCCGCGTTCCGAGCACGTACCGTTCCATCCAGATCAGGAATGTTTTGCGATCGCGCGCGATGTCGTCCCACGCGAGGTAAAAGCTGTTGTCGCGTGCGTAGTAGTCCTGCGCGTACGAGGGATATGCACCTCCCGGCACCACGGCCACCGCACTCACCAGGAAGGCGGGCAGCACGATGGCGTTCATGTCTGCGGTGAGGGTTTCGACCTGTTCCTCGACGGTCGCGATCAGGCAGCGCGCCGCCATGGCTGCTTCGCGCACCGCGCCGACGATGCCCCGGATCAGTACGTTGCCGGCTGCGTCGACCTGCTGCGCATGCAGGATCGTGACATCGGGAGTGATGGCCTGCACCGCCATGAGCGGTTCGCCAGTGAAGGGGCATTCGATCGGCTTGAGGCGAGAGTCGGAAACGCGAGCGAGATCGGTGTCGACATGACGGCGCATCAGTCCGCACGCGAGGCCGCTCGCGCCCGCGGTGTAGGCAACCGCCATCTCTGCGTGACTGTGCTCGAAAAGCTGCAATGGTTGTGGCCATTGCTTTTCAACCGCATCGCGCAGGCGGTGCAGCGAGCCGACCCCTGGATTTCCACCCCAGGAGAAGGTCAGGCGGTTTGCGCATGCCATGCCGATCATCTGGTCGTAAATGAGATCCGGCGTCATGCGAATCAGGTGCAGATCCTTGCGGCGCTGTCGGATGATCTCGTGTCCCGCAGCGAAGGGAATCAGGTGTGTGAATCCCTCGAGCGCCACAGTCTGTCCGTCCTTGACGTGACTCTCGATCGCCTCGCTCAGCGCCATCAGCTTCATCGTTATTCGACGACGGTCTGCGACTGTTCGCGCAGGTATTGCGGCAGGTAGTAAAAGGAAGCGATGGCCTTGCCGGTGTTGCCGGAGCCCTTCCATCCACCGAATGGCTGATACCCTGGCCAGGCGCCCGTCGTCGCACCCTGCGGACGATTCGCGTAGGTCACACCGGCTTCAATGTGATCGTGAAACCACTTCACCTCGTCTGGGCTGCCGTAGAAGCCGGCAGTGAGCCCGAGCGCCGTGTCATTGGCGAGACGCATTGCCTCTTCGTTCGAAGCGACGCGATGGAGCATGAGAATTGGCAGGAACATCTCGTGCTTCCACAGCGGATGACTTGCTGGTGCCTCAGCGAGCGTTGGCTGCACGAAAAAACCGCGTGCGTGATCATCATCGAGCAGACGCTCACCGCCCGCGATCACGTGGGAGCTCCCCTCGCGCAATTCAGCGGCGTATCGCGCGTAATCCTGGTACCCCTCGGCCGTGGTCACTGGTCCGAGCCAGTTCTCCTGCAGCGCGGGATCACCGATGCGCAGCGTCGCGATCTGCTGCTGTAGCCGTTCGATCAGTGCATCGGCCACGTCGCGTTGTACGTACAGACGCGAGAGGGCGGAGCACTTCTGCCCTCCCATGCCATACGCTGAACGAGCGATCCCGGTCGCTGCACGGTCGACGTCCGCCGACGAGGTCACGATGCATGGATTCTTGCCGCCCATCTCCGCGATGCACGGTCGTGGATAAGCGCCGGTTTGCATCGTGCGTGCGATGCGCATGCCCACTTCGTGCGAGCCGGTGAAGGTGATGCCTGCGGTGAATGGGTGATTGACGAGCGCGTCGCCGACCTCACGCCCTGAGCCGCTAAGGTAGTTGAAGACGCCCGGCGGAAATCCGGCATCGCGAATGCAGTCCGCGAGCATCCGGCCCGCCCATGGCGTCGCCGTTGCGCCTTTGAGGACCACCGTGTTACCGGTGACCAGCGCCGCCGCAACCGGACCGCCGGCGAGCGCGAGGGGGAAATTGAACGGGGTGATCACGACCCAGACACCGTACGGCTTCAATACGCTGCGGTTGCGCGAGACGTGCGAGGTCAGCGGGTCATTCGGCAGCACGTGATCGAAGCCTTGCTGGCGCTCGAAGTCGTCGCAGTATGCGTAGAAGAAATCTGCCGTCTCCTGCGTTTCCCCGAGCGCTTCCATGCGGTTCTTGCCGACCTCAAGGGTGAGCGCCGCGGCGATGTCGTAGACACGTTCCTCGATCAATTGCCCCGCTCGACGCAACAGGCGCAGACGCTCCATGGGACTTTGCTTCCACGTGGCAAAAGCGCGCCGCGCGACCTGGATTGCGGCGTCTGCCTCTGTCGCCGTGGCTGCTGCGAAATGGCCGAGGACTTGTTCCTGGTCTGCTGGATTGAGTTTCACGACCGTGCGCTTGGCAGGTCGATCGGTTCCATCGACATGGAGCGTATGCGTCGCGCCGAGACCGACCTTCACGCGCTGCATCGCTGCATCGAAGCGCGTGTGCAGCTCCGGTGGCGGGTTGAACATCGTGGAATAGGTGAGCTTGAAACTCATGACGCGGGCTCGCTCGTTTGCTTCGGTTCCAGACGAGGCTGAATCACTGTATCACCCGAGTCTGCCTGCAATGCAGCCTCGAGCTCGCCGATGAGCCGATCGAGGAGACCGAGCGCGTCGGACAGGTCTTTTTCTTCGATGACGAGCGGTGGTGCGAGCAGGATCAGATTACCGCGGGCTGCAAACGACACGCCAGCCTGCAGACCTGAGCGCAGCAACTGCTTGAGAGCGCCGTGCATCTCGTCCCACGGCGCCAACGGTTCACGGCTGGTTCGATCACGCACCAGTTCGACGACCGCGTACAGGCCGTGACCGCCACGGACATCGCCGATCACCGGGTGACGCATCTCCATCTGCTTCAGGTGCGCAAGAAGGTCGGCGCCCAGCCGACGCGAACGCGCAATCAGATCCTCGCGCTCATAACTCTGCACGGCTGCCACACCTGCCGCACAGCACAGCGGATGCCCGCAGTAGGTCAGGCCGGTGTACAGCATCTGCGGCTCGAGCGCCCGCGCGACAGGTGCCGCAAGCACCACCGCTCCGAGCGGCAGGTGTGCACCAGTCAGGCCCTTGGCGAGCGTCATCAGATCCGGTCGCGCCTCTTCGCCATAGCGCTGCCACGCGAACCATTCGCCGCAACGGCCGAAACCGCTCATGACTTCGTCCGCCACCAGGTACACAGCGCGTGCGCGAGTGCCAGCGCGCAACGCGGGCCAGAAGCTGTCCGGTGCGACGATGCCGTTGGTGCCGGCATTGGGTTCCATCACTACTGCAGCGATCGAGTCCGCGCCGCGCTCGTCGATCAATTGAGTGACGCTCTCTACTGCCGCGACACCGCATCGCTCGGCATCGGCCGTGCCAAAGGGGCAGCGATACAAGTAAGGGGGCGGCGTGTGCAGAACCCCGAAAGCTGCGGCATCGACCTGTTGTGTAGTCCGCGAATCTCCTGAAAGGGCCATCGCCGCGTAGCTCGCGCCGTGATACGAGCGGTCGCGCGTAATGACCCAGCCGCGCGGCTTGCCGCTCGCCTGGCGGGCAAATTTGACCGCATGCTCATTGGAGTCGGCGCCGCCGAGCGTGAAGAACACGCGCCCGCCCTCGAATCCGGATTTCTCGAGCAACAACTCGGCGAGGCGCGCCCGCGGCTCGGCACCCCAGGAGCTGGTGACGAAACACAACTTCGCGGCCTGCTCGCGAATAGCGGCAACGACATGGGGATGCTGATGCCCGAGGTTGCAGCACTCACTCAGGCTGCTGAAATCGAGGATCGTGCGCCCGTCCTCGGTGACAAGGCGCGCGCCCTGCCCGCCGACGATCGTCGGTGCATCCCAGTCGGTCTGCCTGCACCAGCTGTGCAGCACGGTCTGCCGCTCGGATGACATACGGTCGCTTCTCTCCCGAATGCTCTAGACTAGGCGTTGCGCCAAGCCGACCTGGTCGGGCCTGCGGCGTTTCCAATGGCGCCATCCAACCGCATCAAAGTGTACGTACAACCACGCTCGTCATGAAGATCCTCTCCATTTCAGGACTGACCAAGACCTATGCCTCGGGTCTGCAGGCTCTCAAGAACATCGATCTCGAGATCGAGAAGGGTGAAATATTCGCTCTTCTCGGCCCAAATGGCGCCGGCAAGACCACGCTGATCAACATCGTCTGCGGGATTGTCACCCCGACCAGCGGAAAAGTCCTCGCCGACGGGCATGAAATACAGCGCGAGTACCGCGCGGCCCGCTCGCTGATCGGCCTGGTGCCGCAGGAGCTCGCTACCGATACGTTCG
This sequence comes from uncultured Gammaproteobacteria bacterium, assembly GCA_963724625.1. Classification (GTDB taxonomy): domain Bacteria; phylum Pseudomonadota; class Gammaproteobacteria; order Steroidobacterales; family Steroidobacteraceae; genus DATBVX01. The sequence goes on from CAVRVO010000005.1 coordinate 54,298, forward strand.
AGAAGGTGTGGTCGACAGTCAACTTCAGTCGTGGTCTGTTTGGGCGCGCGCCGAATCACGCATTCGTCGAGAAGGTGCTGCGCGAGCTATCACTCTGGGACAAGCGCGGCGACAAGATCATGACTCTATCGGGCGGGATGAAGCGACGCGTGATGATCGCGAAGGCCCTGGCGCACGAGCCCCAGATCCTGTTCCTTGACGAGCCGACCGCCGGCGTCGATGTCGAGCTGCGCCGTGACATGTGGGCCCTGGTGCGTGGGCTGCGCGAGACCGGGGTAACCATCATTCTCACTACTCACTACATTGAAGAGGCGGAGGAGATGGCCGATCGCGTTGGCGTCATCAGCAAGGGCGAACTGATCGTCGTGGACGAAAAAACTGCACTGATGAAAAAGCTCGGCAAGCGCCAGCTCACCGTCTACCTGCAAACGCCGATGCATGCTCTACCCGTCGAGCTTGCAGACTGGCACCTGGCGCTCGAAGCGAATGGCTGCGAGATGCGCTACACCTTCGACGCCAATGAGCAGCGCAAGGGAATCGCCTCGCTCCTCACGCGCATGCGCGAGCTCGACATAGGCTTCAAGGACCTCAACACGCGCGAGAGCTCACTGGAGGAGATCTTCGTGAACCTGGTAAGCGATCGCCACGGAGCAGCGGCATGAGGACGGCTGCATTCAACGTTTACGGTGTCCTCGCCATCTACAGGTTCGAGATGGGGCGTGCGTTGCGCACCGTGCTGCAGAGTCTGGTCACACCGGTGATCACAACCTCGCTTTACTTCGTGGTGTTCGGGGCCGCGATCGGATCACGCATGACGCAGGTCGATGGCGTTCCCTATGGCGCGTTCATCGTGCCGGGGCTGATCATGCTCACACTCTTCACTGAGAGCATTTTCAACGCCTCGTTCGGTATCTATTTCCCGAAGTTCACCGGCACGATCTATGAGCTCCTGTCCGCCCCGGTGTCGTACCTGGAGATCGTGCTCGCGTATGTCGGTGCAGCGGCCACCAAGTCAATTGTTCTCGGGCTCGTGATCCTCACCACGGCATCGTTCTTCGTGCCAATCCAGATCCTGCATCCGTTCTGGATGGCCGCGTTCCTGGTATTGACGGCAGCCACCTTCAGCCTGTTCGGCTTCATCATCGGCATCTGGTCGACGGGCTTCGAGCAATTGCAGTTCATCCCGATGCTGATCGTGACTCCCCTGACGTTCCTGGGTGGCGCCTTTTACTCCATCAATATGCTCCCGGCGGCCTGGCGGACGGTGACCCTTTTCAACCCTGTCGTGTACCTGATCAGCGGTTTTCGCTGGAGTTTTTACGGCACCTCCGACGTCAGCGTGGGCACGAGCCTAGCAGTAACGTTGGGGTTCTTCATCGCTTGCCTGTTGCTGGTGGGATGGATATTCCGCACAGGGTATCGACTGAAGAATTAGGCAGGCAGTATGCTTCGGCTCCGCGCGTGGATAAGCCCCTCGAATCCCAAGGAGAATTGCCGTGAAACGCCTGCTGCCTGTCCTGCTATTGTCGAGCGCCATTGCCCTGCCTGCCCTGGCCGCACTGAAGAGTGGCGATAAGGCGCCGGATTTCTCCGCCAAGGCGTCGCTCGACGGCAAGGCGTTCGATTTCTCCCTGAAGGACGCACTCAAAAAGGGACCCGTCGTGGTTTACTTCTATCCGTCTGCATATACCGGCGGCTGCAATATCGAGGCGCATACGTTCGCGGTGAACAAGGACAAGTTTGATGCCGTGGGTGCGACCATCATCGGCGTCTCTCACGACAGCATCGCGCGGCTCAATGATTTCTCCGCCGACCCCGAATACTGCGCCGGGAAGTTCCCCGTTGCCTCCGATCCCGACGGCAAGATCGCGAAGTCCTATGACCTCAAAGTGATGGAAGGCAAGCCGGGCTTCAAGGACACACGTGGCGTCGAGATCGATCACGCCTTCACCGAGCGTACGACGTTCGTGATTGCGCCGGATTGGAAGGTCGTGGCGACACTCTCCTCCGCCGACGACAAGATCTCGCCCGAAGACCACGTGACCAAGTCCCTCGCCGCCGTGACGGAGATCAAGAACGCCAAGGCGATGTGAACGGGATGGGGGACGCCGTGCGGGCGATTGCGTTGTCAGTCGACAGCGTGGTCGCGCTCTAGGGAATGAACCCGATGTCTCGCTGGGAGGCGAGCGCGAGAATTCGCACCTCGTCAGCTGCGACCAGGAAGCGGTAAAGGGCGACGTAACCAGTTACGCCCTGAGAAACGATCAGCTCGCGCAATTCGCCTTCGACGCGGCGCCCGATCAATGGATGCGCGGCGAGGCTCTCGGCGCCTGATCGGATCGCTGCCGTTGCTTTTGCAGCCGAATCAGGTTCACCGCTGCACCGGGTGAGGGCGGTCTCGATGTCCGAGAGCGCGCGGGCTGAATAGATTACCGTTGCCACTGCTTGGGCCGCGCTGCTGTTTCGCCCTGCGCAAGGCGTTGCATCCATGCATGCACATCGTCCGCGCGGTAGACCTCCGCCAGCCGCTGCGTTTGCGCATCTGACGCGATCGCTTCCTTGACGAGGCGCCGCATTTGCTCCTCGTACGCGGCATAGCGCTCCACACCCTCGACGATCAGGCTGTGCACCGATCGGTCCGTCTCCTTGGCAAGCGCGCGCAGACGGGCGCGAAGAGGCGGGGGCAGGCGGATCGTCGTCGTTGCAGCCATGGGGAGTCTCGTTATGGATCCGGGCTAGCTGACGACCGGCTTGAGTACAGCAAGAACCACGATCGCAATCAGCAGGATTCCGGGAACCTCGTTGAACCATCGATACCAGCGCGGCGAACGGCCGCTCGCAGTCGCGAGTTCCTTCATCAAGCGATAGCACCAAGCGTGGTAGATGACGAGCAGCGCAACCAGCACCAGCTTCATGCGTAGCCAGACAAGAACGAGATACTCCGGTGTGCGCCACAGCATGGCGAGCCCAAAGCCGATCGTGAGCAGTGCACCGAGCGTCATGATCGCAAACAAGCGCCGCTCCATGATCTGGAACCGCTCGCGGCCCACGCTGTCGGTCGCGGAGACGTGATAGACGAACAGGCGCGGCAGATAGAATAGTCCCGCGAACCACGTGACCATGAAGACGATGTGCAAGGCCTTGAGCCACAGCATGTCGCGGCAGTGTACCTGCTCGCGTGCATTCAGCCACACAGCCGAGGGCGCGGCGGCCCGAATGCCGAGTGCTTGCGCGTCAGGCTGAAAGCGGATTACCGTCGAACTTACCCACACGTAGCGGCGGCTGCGTGACGCGCGATCTCCATGGCGCGCGCATCCTGCCGCTCGGTGACGACCCGGTCCTGACCCATGGGTGGTCACGCAGCGAGCCCGCGGACTCTCGCAGCCAGACATCAGATAAGGATTGGAAGCCATGAATCAATCTCGCTCATTCAAGCTCGCGATTCCGGTCGGCCCCACCGATCACGCGATAGGGCCAGCGCATGCGCCCGTGACGGTGGTCGAGTACGGCGACTTCGAATGTCCGAACTGCAAGCAGGCCGCGCCTGCGCTCAAGCTGCTCCTGGAAAGATTCACGGAACGCGTACGCCTCGTCTACCGGCACTTCCCGCTCGAAGAGGTGCATCCACACGCGGTGCGTGCGGCTGAGGCGGCAGAGTGTGCCGGTGGCCAGAGGAAAGTTCTGGCCGATGCACGATCTGCTGTTTGCCAACCAGGATCACCTGAAGGTGCAGAATCTGCACAGCTATGCCGAGCAGCTCGATCTGGATCTGGCGCGCTTTACTGCAGAGATGGACGATGAGATCTATCTGCAGCGAGTGCGAGAACATATCGCGGGCGGTCGCGAGAGCGGTGCGCGCAACACGCCGACCTTTTTCGTCAATGGCATGATCCACGACGTTTCATACGGACTTCATGGATTGTTCGACGCAGTCGAGTCGGCGCTGCATCGGAAGTAGTCGTGGCTGCGTTGCCTGCCAATCTCGAGTCGCGCCGGGAGCAGATGTTCCCTGAGCTTACGCCTGCGCAAATAGCGCGCCTCGAACGGCATGGCAACCGGGTGCGCACACGCAAGGGCGAGGTGCTGGTAGAGCCCGGCGGGCGCTATCGCAACCTGATGGTCGTGCTCTCCGGCAGCATTGAGATCGTGCGGCCGGGATTCTCGGGCGAAGAGCTCGTCATCGTGCACACGGCGAATCACTTCGCCGGCGAAATGAGCACGCTGCGCGGCGCGGCCAGCGTCGTGCGGGCCAGAGTTCGGGAGGAGGGCGAGATACTCGCCATCGACGCGGAGCATCTGCGCGCGATCGTGCAGACCGATGCGGAACTGAGCGAGCTCTTCATGCGCGCCTTCATCCTGCGGCGCGTGGGACTCATCGCCGTCGAACAGGGCGATGTGGTCTTGATCGGCTCACGCCATTCCGCAGGCACACTGCGTGTGCGTCAGTTCCTGACGCGAAATTCATATCCCTCACGTCAATGTGGATATCGACAGTGACGCGAATGTCCAGGCGCTCATCGAACGTTTCCACTTGAGCACTGAAGAGATCCCGATAGTGATCTGCCGCGGCAAGGTACTGAAGAATCCTGTCAACGAGGAGCTGGCGGCCTGCCTCGGGATGAATCCGCAGGTCGATGCCGCGCGTATTCATGACGTCGTCGTGATCGGCGCCGGCCCTGCTGGCCTCGCCGCGGCGGTGTATGCGGCGTCCGAGGGACTCGACGTACGTGTCATCGAGACGAACGCTCCCGGCGGCCAGGCCGGGTCGAGCTCGAGAATCGAAAACTACCTCGGTTTTCCCACCGGGATATCCGGCCAGGCACTGGCGGCGCGTGCCCTGGTGCAAGCGCAGAAGTTCGGCGCCGTGGTTTCCATCGCAAGCAGCGCGCTGCGCCTGCGCTGCGAGCCACCGCTGCACGCCGTCGAGCTTTCCGCAGACGAACTGGTCCGAGGACGCTCGATCATCATCGCGACGGGCGCCGCATACCGCACGCTGGCACTCGAGAATCTGAACCAGTTCGTCGGTACTGGGGTGTACTACGCAGCGACGAACGTCGAGGCGCGGCTTTGCAAGGACGAGGAAGCGATCGTGGTCGGTGGCGGGAATTCCGCGGGCCAGGCCGCCGTATTCCTGTCCGGCAGTTGTCGACACGTGCATGTGCTCGTACGCTCCAAGGGCCTCGCTGACAGCATGTCGCGCTATCTCATTCGGCGCATCGAGGAGAGCCCGAATATCACGTTGCATACACGGACCGAGATTTCGGCGCTGGAAGGGAATGGCCAGCTCCAGAAAGTGACCTGGCGCAATGATTCAGGGACGGAGACACGCCAGATCGGGCACGTGTTTCTCATGATGGGCGCCGATCCCAACACTCGCTGGCTGCGCGATTGTGTCGCCCTCGATGCCAAGGGTTTCGTCAAGACCGGGCCTGATCTTGCCACCGACGACCTTGGTCAGGCGCACTGGCCGTTGAGCCGCGCGCCGCACCTGCTGGAAACAACGGTTCCCGGCATTTTCGCGGTCGGGGACGTGCGCTGCGGCAGCATCAAGCGCGTGGCATCGGCCGTCGGCGAAGGTTCGGTATGCGTACTGTTGGTGCATCGCGTACTGAGCGAATGACCGCGTACAATCGTGCCGATGAAGTTGTCTGGAATATCGAATGAGCAGCGCGCCAGGACCCGTAGGCACTGTTGAAGTTGCACTCGGCCATGCGGCACGCCTGCTGGCCACGGATCCCGCGATGGCTGCCGAGCAGGCGGCCGAGATCCTCAAGGTCGTTCCCAACCAGCCCCAGGCGATGCTGTTACTCGGCGTCGCGCGGCGTAAGAGTGGCGACGCTCGCGGCAGCCATTGAAGTTCTCGAGTCGCTGACTGCCATGCAGCCGAACTGGGCTGTTGCGCACTACGAGCTTGGTCTCGCGCTCGGCGCGGATCGCAAGGGTGAGTCCGCCGTCAAAGCGCTGCAGCGCGCGGTCGAGCTCAAGCCCGACATGGGCGATGCATGGCGCGCGCTCGGCGACCACCGCACGGCGATCGGTGATACGCAAGGTGCGGACGACGCCTACGCGAGGAACATCAGGTACTCGACCCAGAACCCGCGGCTTATGGAGGCCGCGATAGCCCTGGTCGAAAACCGCATCGCTGTCGCCGAGGCGCTGTTACGCGACTTCCTGAAGCAGTTCCCGACGGACGTGGCGGCGATGCGGATGCTTGCCGAGGTTGCGGCCCGGCTCAACCGCAACGGTGATTCCGAGAACCTGCTGGCGAGGTGTTTGGAACTGGCGCCGAGCTTTCGCGCGGCCCGGTTCAACCACGCGTTGGTTCTGCATCGGGAGAACAAGAGCGACGGAGGCGCTCAGCGAGGTAGAGCGGCTGTTACGACCGGATCAACGAATCCTGGCTATCGCACTCTCAAGGCCGCGATCCTGCGAGGATCGGCGAATACGATCAAGCCATCGGAATCTATACGGCGGTTCTGGCCGAATACCCCAGACAGGCGAAGGCCTGGATGAGCTACGGCCATGCACTGAAGACTGCCGGAAGTCAGGACGAGTCGCATCGCCGCGTATCGCAAGAGTATCGAACTCATGCCGGGACTGGGCGAAGCCTACTGGAGTCTTGCCAATCTGAAGACCGTTCGCTTCTCGCCGTCGGATCTGAGCGCCATGCGGGAGCAGCTGGAGCACCCGGATCTGTACCGATGAGGATCGCTACCACTTTCAGTTTGCGATCGGCAAAGCACTGGAGGATGAGGGTATCTATGCGGAGTCCTTTCGGTACTACGAGCAGGGCAACAGTCTGCGTAAGTCCCGCATTTCGTATAGTGCGGCGGAGACCTCCGCACACGTGCGCCGCACAAAGAGCATCCTCACAAAGCAGTTCTTTGCGGAACGGCTGGGATTCGGCACGCAGGCGCCCGATCCGATTTTCATCGTCGGTTTGCCGCGTGCCGGATCGACGCTCCTTGAGCAGATCCTGTCTAGCCATTCCGCGGTGGAGGGGACGATGGAGCTGCCAGATATCCCTGCGATCGCTCGCAGCCTGGGTGCTCGGAAGGGCAAAGCCGAGGCTTCTAAGTATCCCGAGGTGCTCGCTACGTTGAACGCTGAGCAGCTGCTTGCGCTCGGTGATCAGTACATGTCAGAGACGCGTATCCAGCGCAAGACTGCGGCGCCGTTCTTCATCGATAAGATGCCCAACAATTTTGCGCATGTCGGTCTGATTCACCTCACACTGCCCAAAGCGAAGATCATCGACGCACGCCGGCACCCTCTGGGCTGCTGTTTTTCGGGGTTCAAGCAGCACTTCGCGCGCGGGCAACACTTTACTTACAGCCTCGAAGACATCGGGCGTTACTATCGCGACTACGCCGACCTCATGGCGCACTTCGATGCTGTGCTTCCTGGCCGCGTACATCGCGTCATATACGAACAGTTGATCGACGATACGGAAGGCGAAGTGCGACGGCTCCTCGAATACTGCGGCCTCCCCTTCGAAGAGAATTGCCTGCGCTTCTACGAAAATGAACGAGCTGTCCGGACGGCAAGCTCGGAGCAGGTCCGGCAGCCGATCTTTCGCGATGCGGTCGAGCACTGGCGCCACTACGAGCCGTGGCTGGGCCCGCTAAGGCAGGCGCTCGGACCCGTGCTCGACGCCTATCCTTCTACGCCGCAGTTCTAAACGCCTGAGTCAGAACTTCTGGCCGAACTTCAGTCCGTACGTGCGCGGTCGATTCGTAAACGTGTACGGATTAACGCCGCACGCGGTGGTTGGGCACAAGATGTACTTGTATATCTCGGCTCGCTCGTCGAAAGCATTATTCACATATAGCTCGAGCGAGTAGTTACTCTTCGAGATACCGGCGGAAAAGTCGGCAATGGTGTACGCATCCAGCTCGCCGGTAGACGCCCGGTCCTCGATCTGCAGGTCCGAGAAAGTCTTGCCGTTGTAGACCACGGCCCCTTGCAGGTAAGAATCGAACTGACCCACCGGGAACGTGTAGCGCGCGGTCAGGTTAGCTTTGAGATCCGGTGTTATGGGCAACTGCGTTCCTTTGGGGGCAGTGGGCGGCAAGGTGGGATCCGGGATGTAGTCCGACGTCAGCTCCGCGTTGAGTCGTGTCAGCCCGCCCGACATCGTCAGTTGGTCCGTAGGTGCCCAGGCGAAATTGAGTTCGATGCCCTTGATCTCGGCTGAGCCTGCATTGCGGATGACAGTGAGGCCCGAGCCGCTCGGGGGCAGGAATGAGAACTGCACATCATCCCATTCCTCGTAGAAGAGCGCGCCATTGAACCTGAACCGGTTACCACCCCAGGTCGTCTTCCAGCCAAACTCATAGTTCGTCAGCGTGTCCGGTTTATAAGGCGGCACGGTGCCATTGCGATTGATGCCGCCGGGACGGAATCCCTCCGAGTAGGTGAGGTACACCATCGCGTCGTCGGTGAGGTGGTAGGTGGCGTTGAACTTGGGGATAGTCCCTGTATCGGTGACCTTGTCATCGAGATTTGTACACGGCGCCGTGTTGTACGGCACCCATGTTGACGGATCTCCGCAGAAGAACTCGCCATAGTTGCTGCTGTAGTTCGCACCGAAGCCGAAAAAGCCCTTCAGCGTGCTCTCGGTATCGTAATAGCGGAAGCCGCCCGTGAGACTCAGTTTATCGGTGACATCGAAGGTGACTTCGCCGAACACCGCCCAATCCGTATCCGTGCGACGCTGGTCCGTCAGCCAGAGCGTGTCGGGCTTACCGGTCACCTCGATCTGACTGCCGAGACCGTCGATGGCGTAGCGCTGATAGATATCGTGCTGCTGATCCTGATAGAACAGCCCGGCAACGAAGCGCAGGCGCTGGTCGGACGGCGACGCAAGGCGAATCTCGTGACTTTGCCGCTTGTAACCATCGGTGCCATGGACGTACTGGGATGGATTCGCGAGCGGAACGCCGGCGTCATCAACCCACGAACTGCCGTAGCCGCAGCACTGGTCGTAGAAGTACGAGTAATCGGAATAATCGGCGTTGACGACATCATCGCGCCTGAGGTAGGCACCGGCATACACGAGATCGAAATTGCCAATCTTGCCCTCCACTGTCAGCGCAGCCTGCCACCACTTGTCTTCTGTGTTTTCCGGGTAGAACCGGTAAAGCTTCAGATCGCCCACTTTCGGGTCGTAGGCAAAGCTGCCATTCGTCGTCTGATTCTGCCCCATGATCGCCGGCGTGATCGTCCAGCTGTCATTGAGGTCGATCTTCAGTGCGGCGCGAGCGCCATACGTTTCCGCAGTGTTGTATTCATTATCGGGGCGGTTGAAAGCCGTGGTGCAGCCCGAGCCCGGAGGCGCCGGATCCACATTAGTCATGCAGCCGCCTGACGTGGCGAACGTCCGCGAGCCGGCGACGTTTTTGATGTACCCGGAATCATCTTCGTACCACCCGACGAGACGAACGGCCGCGGAGTCACCGATCGGCACGTTCAAGAAGCCTTCGGCTACGTAACCCTCGCTGCCCTCGCTGACGGAGTTGAGCTCCAGGTCGTAGCCAGCCTTGAAGGCGGTTGGGTCGGGTTGGTTGGTAATGATGCGGATGGTGCCGGCCTCTGAACTCGCCCCGTAGAGCGTACCCTGCGGGCCGGCAAGCGCTTCGATCCGGGCGACATCGTAAATATGCAGATCGACCGCGCCCTGAATCGTCGTGATGGGCTGCTCGTCCAGATACATTCCAACTGTAGGCTGCGGGCCGGAGTGGTTACCGTTCTCGCCGCTGGCCACGCCTCTGAAGTACGCAGTCTCGAACCCCGGGCCAAGCGTCGTGTATGAGACGCTCGGGAGGTACTTGATGTAGTCGCCGAAATCGGAGATGTGCAGCTCCTCGAGCTGTTCGCCGCCTATCGCCTGGATGCTCAAGGGCACGTTCTGCAGGTTTTCCTCGCGCTTCTGCGCCGTCACGATGAGTTCGCCCAAGGCACTCGTGCTGGGCTGCTCCTGCTCCTGCGCGAAAACGGGATTGAGCGCCACGAACACAGCTGACGCCACCGGGACGCTAGCTACTACCGCGCGATTCAACTTCGTCGACTCAGCGCGATGCAATTTTCTTCGTCTGCTACGGGTCATTGCAGAAACCTCCCCATGAGTCCCTCGTCACAAGTGTATGCTAGGCACGACAATTTCAAAACCTTGGTGTGCGTGGAAGCACTCTTGATGCCGGTCCGAGGCACGCTTCAGCGGACCTTGGCGATAGGCTCACAATCAGCCCAATGATCTGTTCTTGCCCTGAAAACGAGGTGGTGTCACCACCCCTGAAATGGACTTGTGAACGGCGTGTTCACGTTGATCACGGCGGCGGCGAGGCTCCGCGGAGGAGTCGTCGCAATATTCCAACAAGGGGCGTACTTGCGTGGCTGTCTTGCCTGATCAAGCGCTTACGCGTTGCAAATGGCTATTGGGCGGTGGGCCACACGATCGCGGCGATAGGCCTTCTCTCAGTCGCGGCTTTGACACGCGCGCAGACGCCACCACTCACTCCCGACATCCCTAAGAAATTCGAGCAGCCGGCTGCGCAGCTCGATTACATCAAGCGCACCGCCATGATCCCGATGCGGGATGGCGTGAAACTTTACGCAGTGATCGTGATTCCCAAAAACGCGAAGGGTGCGCCGATCATTCTGACACGCACGCCATACCATGCGGCCAAGCGCGCTGAGCGCAATATCAGCACGCACATGAACGCCACGCTGCCGCAGGGCGATGAAGTATTCGTGGGCGAAGGCTATATCCGGGTGTTCGAAGACATACGTGGCAAGTACGACTCGGAAGGCGAGTACGTGATGACGCGGCCGCTACGTGGGCCGCTCAATTCGAGCAAGGTCGATCATTCGACGGATGCGTACGACACCATCGAATGGTTGGTGAAGAACGTGCCGGAATCCAACGGCAAAGTTGGGATGATTGGCTCTTCTTACGAAGGGTTCACGGTCCTGATGGCGCTCATCAATCCGCACCCGGCGCTCAAGGTCGCCGTCGCCATGAGCCCGATGGTCGATGGCTGGAAGGGCGATGACTGGTTTCACTACGGTGCGTTCCGCCAGGTCAACTTCGACTACTTCACCGGGCAGACCACGGTGAAAGGCGAGGGCGACGATGTGATCCGGGGCGTGTACGACGACTACGAGGGCTTCCTGCGCGCGGGATCCGCCGGCGACTACGCAAAAAAGGTCGGCATCGATCAGCTCCCGTTCTTCAAGAAGGTGTCTGAGCATCCGGCGTACGATGATTTCTGGAAGCACCAGGCGCTGGATCAGATTCTGGCGCGTGAACCGCTCACGCCACCGCGCATGTATGTCGCAAGCCTCTGGGATCAGGAGGACATGTACGGCGCCATCGCGATGTACGAGGCGACTGAAGCCAAGGACACTGCGAACGATCGCAATTTTTTGGCGCTCGGCCCCTGGCGGCACAGCGGGGTGAACTATGAGGGCCGCGGTATCGGTCCGCTCAAGTTCGAGGGCGACACGGCGCTGCAATTCCGCCGCGACGTCATGCAGCCGTTTCTCGACCAGTACCTGAAGGATGGCGCGCCTGCCGCGCACACGCCGCCGGTATTTGCGTACGAGTCAGGCAGCAGCGCGTGGCGGCAACTCGATCGCTGGCCACTGTCCTGCGACAGCGGCTGCCCTGATCGCACCCGTCGGCTGTATCTCGGGCCGCAGTTCGGCCTGGGGTTTTCCACGCCGACAAGCGCGTCGTCGGAATTCGATGAATACGTGTCTGACCCAGCAAAGCCGGTCCCCTATATTCCGCGGCCGGTACGTTTCCAGGATTCGGATACCTGGAAGCGCTGGCTCGTCATGGACCAGCGGGCGGTCGCCGATCGTACTGATGTGCTGACGTACACATCCGAAGTCCTGGATCAGCCGCTGCAGATCAGCGGTGCACCGATCGCTAACTTGTCAGCGTCCACGAGTGGCACGGACAGTGACTGGGTGGTGAAGCTGATCGACGTGTACCCGGACGAGGTTCCGTCACAGCCGGAACTGGGCGGCTATCAGCTCGGGCTCGCAATGGATATTTTTCGTGGGCGCTATCGCAACGGCATCGAACATCCCGCGGCGATTCCGGCGGACCAGGTTGAGACCTATCGTTTCGCCCTGCCGAACACGAATCACGTTTTCCTGCCGGGTCACCGCATCATGGTGCAAATCCAGTCCAGCTGGTTCCCGCTCTACGATCGCAATCCGCAGACCTTCGTCGAGAACATTTTCTTCGCCAAACCCGGCGACTACCGCAAGGCGACGCAGCGCGTTTACCACGCGGGCGATCATGCGAGCTTCATCGAGCTGCCCGTCGTCGCGTCACATTGAATCCGTGGCGGCCGCAGCGCGTCACCACTACGCGGGTTTGGGTTCTTCGACTCCGACCGGGATCTCTTCTGCAAGAGGTTCGTCGACGCACACCCGGAAGACGCAGCAGCCATCGCCATCCTGGAAGCGTCGCTCTCGGACCACGCGGACGCCGAGCAGGCGTGACAGCGTGCATATCGAAACCGTGCACAACGCCGGATGCGCCCGTGCAACGCTCAGAAACGGGCAATTACGCTCGATGAGCAACGGCTCCTTGCCCCGCCACTTGATCTCCATGTACGCGTCCTGCTCTTCGTAGAGGCCGCGCAGTGCCTGCAGCCGCGGCTTGAGCGGCAGGCGCGCGAGTACCGGGCGCCAGCGATCGACACGCGCTTGTGTCATGCGCTCCAGGACCGTCAGCAGAGTCTTTGATCCGCAGCTCTCGGCGAGGGTCGCGACCAGTTCCGAGGACAACGCGTCGTAGTGCTTGGGAAATAAGTGCTCGCCGGCCTCGCTCAGCACATAGCGCTGCGCGCGGCGACCGGGGCCATCCTTCGGCTCCCGATTCAAAGCCCCCGTCACCCAACCCCCTTCGAGCAGTGCGTTCACCTGCTGGCGTGCGGCCTCGTACGTGATGTGCAGGCGCTGCGACAGCTCTCGAATGGTTGCCGGTCCTTTGCGCTTGAGAGCTCTCGAGAAACGGGCGAGCGGAGGCGGGGGGACTTGGTTCGTGAATCATTTGGCCTTGTCGGTCGAGCCGCGCGCCTGGAGCGCAGTCCCGACACCGAAACGATATACCAGTGAGCCTCCGAACCACCCCCCGGCCAGCAACGCTGCCAGCCCCAACCCGGAAAGTGCCACAGCCAGGTTCGATGGCGGCATCTGCTTGCGCAGGGCGAGGCTTGCGAGGAAGCAGGCGAAGGCAGTCACCATGCTGCTGATATGCAGGACCAGAGTCCGATTGGCCTCGCGTGGGATTCGCCGAAAGAACGCTTCGCCGGCGCCTGCGAGCAGGGCAAGTGCAGCCGTGACAAGGCCAGCGACCAGCGCGTGATGGCTCCAGGACCACCAGGCGCCGTCGCCGGTAAGGAGCGCTGCAGCGTCCGTCGCTACGGAGGCCGACCAGAATGCAACCGGAAAATGGGCCAGCGCCGGATGCAGCGGATGTTGAGTCAGCTTCAAGCGAATCAGAACAGGCCGAGAACGCCCGCCAGCAGGATGATGAAGGCGGTCACTGCGAGCAAAGCGTGACCTGCAACCAACCCTGTCGGCAGCGGGCGCTTACGGGCGTGATAACCCAGCGCGAGCGTGAACCCCCCCAGGGCGGCAATCAGGAAAAGATACAGCGCCCATCGGGCCGTATTGCCGGCGCCTTCCTTGAACACCGCAAGCAGCAGCAGCACCAGGCCTGTCGCTGCGAAGGCGCCGTGTATCACGGCAACACCAACCGAGGGTGTGCGTCCCTTGAAGTGGCCAATGGCCATGGTCAGTCCCGCAACCGCCGCAGCGGCGAATACCAGCAATGCCCAGGTCACCATCTTGCTCTCCCCTATATACAAGTAAGTTCTTGCATAATTCTTATACGCCGCCTGTCGACTGGCGCGCAAGCACGGCAGCACTCCGGCGCCTCCCGGGAGGTCGCCCGACGGGGGAGGATCGGCCGGAAAGCGGCCAACCCCCTGTCAGTTCGACGTTTTATCGATGTTTTAGCCCGAAACGGCTAAAGTTCCGGGCGGCCGGAACGCTGCTGCGCAGGTTTTTGGTCAGTTTCTTTAATTGCACGAGAAAACTCATGACAAAACTCTATGTCGGAAACCTGCCATTTTCGGCCACAGAAGCCGCCGTGCGCGCGCTCTTCGCCCAGCATGGCACCGTGGAATCTGTGACTCTAATCTCCGATCGCGATACGGGCAGACCACGCGGCTTTGGCTTCGTCGAGATGTCCAGTTCCGATGCGGCACGCGCCATCCAGAACCTCAACGGCTACCAGATGGATGGACGTGCTCTCAAGGTGAACGAAGCGCAGGAGAAATCGCGCGGCCCGGGCGGCGGTCGACCACCGCGCCGTTACTGATCGCTCTGCTCGCCGGCGACATCAGTGCTGATGGGCTGAGAAGCTGGTGACAGTGATCACGAGCATTGCGGACTTGCGCGAGCTTGCGCGCAGGCGCGTTCCGCGAGCCATGTTCGATTACGCGGATCGTGGCTCCTACGATGAGATCACGATCCGTCGTAATCGGGCCGATCTCGAGGCGATCGCGTTCCGCCAGCGCGTCGCGATCGATGTCTCTGCGCAGTCGCTCGCGACGACGATCCTGGGCGAACCGGCGACGATGCCGCTCGCCATTGCGCCCACCGGACTCACAGGTCTGTTCTATCCCGACGGCGAGATCGTCGGCGCGCGTGCCGCGCAGGCATTCGGAATTCCGTTCTGCCTGAGCACCCTGTCGATCTGTTCGATCGAGGATGTGCACGAGGCGGTCTCAAAACCGTTCTGGTTTCAGCTCTACCTGATGCGCGACCGGGAATTCAACAAACACCTGATCGCGCGCGCGAACGCTGCAGAGTGTTCTGCCATCGTGCTGACACTCGATCTGCAGGTGCAAGGCGTGCGGCGCCAGGACCTCAAGAACGGTCTTGCGATTCCGCCACGCCTCACACTACGCAATGCTTTCGAGACCGCGATGCGGCCGTCCTGGGCACTCGGCGTACTGTTCGGGAAGCGTCGCAGCTTCGGCAATCTCGAAGGGCGGATGCCGGGCGCCACTGGTCTTGTGACCCTGTCACAGTGGATCGCAACGCAGTTCGATCCCACGGTGAGCTGGAAGGACGTCGAGTGGGTGCGCAATCAGTGGCCCGGCAAACTGATCCTCAAAGGCGTGCTCGATGCCGAAGACGCGCGCCTCGCCTGCGAGAGCGGTGCGGATGCCATCGTCGTATCGAATCACGGCGGGCGCCAGCTCGATGGCGCACCCTCGACCATCTCGGCATTGCCGGCCGTTGTCGAAGCGACCGATGGACGCTGCGAAGTGCTTCTCGATGGCGGCGTGCAATGTGGCCAGGACGTATTGCGCGCCCTTGCCCTGGGCGCGAAAGCCTGCCTGATTGGAAAATCCTTCCTGTACGCGCTGGCTGCGATGGGCGGGGAGGGCGTGAGGACCGCGCTCGAGCTCATCCGCAACGAACTCGCGGTGTCGCTTGCGCTGACCGGTTGCAATAACGTACAGGCGGTGGACCGCAGCATCCTGTGCGATTCGGCGCCTGCTGCAACTCCGCCGCGGAGAACGGTCAAAACGTTCTCGTGAGTTCCGGATCTTCCATGCGCCAGGCTTTCGGCACGCTGCTTCTCACCGTGCTGAGCGGCGCGCCGCAGTGCGCGCCGGCGGACGACATCCGTGAACGGCAGCTCGAGCTTGATGTCGAACAGCTGCGCCGCGAGGTGCAAGCACAGGCTCGCCGGATCGATCAGCTGGAAAGAGGCACCGCGCGCTCCACCGAGCGATCCGTTGCCGAATCGGCTCGCAATGCGCCGCCCCCTCCGGTCAAGGCGCCGCCCTGGCTGGTGGCCGCGAACTGGGACCGTTTGCGTCCGGGCATGAGCGAGGACGAGGTGGCGAAGATTCTCGGGCCTTCCACGTCAGAGCGCGCGGGCGACGGTGCAACCAAGCTCCTTCTCTACGCCATTGAAGTCCAGGAAGGAGTCTTTCTGGCAGGTCGGGTCGAAATTCAGGCCGGAAAGGTAAGTGCAGTGCAAAAGCCGGCGTTACGCTGAACCCGTTCGCCTTGTCGACTCAGCGCGCAACCGGCAAGATTTCATATCCACGCGCCGATAGCCGAAGAGACCACCTATGGGCAAGAAATTCGACAATATCCTCGGGACGATTGGCCGCACGCCGGTCGTGAGAATCAACAAGCTCGGCCCGCCGCACGTCAATCTGTATGTGAAGATCGAGGCCTTCAACCCGATGGGCTCGGTCAAGGATCGACTCGCACTTGGCATCATCGAGGACGCTGAGCGCAGCGGAAAACTGCGACCGGGCCAGACGGTAATCGAGGCCACCAGCGGCAATACGGGGATCGGGCTCGCGATGGTGTGCGCACAGAAAGGCTATCCGCTCGTCGTCACGATGGCGGAGAACTTCAGCGTTGAAAGACGCAAGATGATGCGCTTCCTCGGCGCGCGGGTAGTGCTGACACCGGCGGCATTGAAGGGCAGCGGCATGCTCGGCAAGGCCGTCGAGCTCGCGGAGACGCACGGCTGGTTCCTGTGTCGTCAGTTCGAAAACGAATCGAACCCCGACATGCATTCGCGCACCACGGCGCCGGAAATCATCGAGGCCTTCGAGGGGGAGAA
This sequence comes from uncultured Gammaproteobacteria bacterium, assembly GCA_963724625.1. GTDB lineage: Bacteria > Pseudomonadota > Gammaproteobacteria > Steroidobacterales > Steroidobacteraceae > DATBVX01. The sequence goes on from CAVRVO010000005.1 coordinate 70,985, forward strand.
GCTCGATTATTGGGTTACGGGCTTCGGCACTGGCGGCACGCTCAAGGGAGTCGCCCGCGTACTTCGAAAGCAGCGGCCGGAAACGAAGATCGTGGTGTGCGAGCCCGACAACTCGCAGCTCCTCGGTAGTGGTATTCCGCAGCCGCGCGGAGCTGATGGCACGCCAAGCGGCAGTCACCCGCTGTTTCGCCCGCATCTCATGCAAGGCTGGAGCCCGGACTTCATTCCGAAGCTCACCGAGGATTCGGCCAACATGAAACTCATCGACCAGATCCTGCCGATCAACGGCGCTCAGGCAATGAAGTGTTCGCGCGATCTGGCACAGAAGGAAGGCATCTTCGTCGGCATCACGGGCGGTGCAACGTTTGCCGGAGCACTGCAAGTCTGTCAGTCGGCAGCCAAGGGCGCGAACGTTCTGTGCATGCTGCCGGACACGGCCGAGCGCTATCTCAGCACACCACTGTTTGCCGATATCCCCGCCGACATGACCGAGGATGAGATCAAGATCGCGCGTTCGACACCGAACTATCGCTTCGACGTGTCCGCGCCGGCACCCGCGCCGCAACCGCAGGCCGCCACCGCGCCACCGCCTGTGGAAGCCGATGCGGCTGCATTTGTCGCCCAGGCCATGAGTGATCGCCAGCAGCCGGTCGTCATGTTTGCACTCGAGTGGTGCGAGTTTTGCTGGTCGGCGCGCCGCATGTTTGCCAAGTACAAGATTCCGTATCGCTCTGTTGATCTCGACTCGGTCGAATATCAGAAGGACAACTGGGGCGGCAGAATACGCGCCGCCCTTACCGCCAAGACTTCCGTGGCGACGATTCCGCAGATCTTCGTCGGCGGAGAGTTCATAGGCGGGGCCACGGACGTTCTGCAGGCTTGCAAGGAAGGTCGGCTGCAGAAACTTCTTGCCAGCAACGGCGTGAAATACGACGAAACTGTGCGCGACGATCCGTTCAGCTTCCTGCCCACCTGGCTGCACCCTCGATAGCAGTCACGCGTCATGCCGACATTGCGCGACGTCTCGAGGCGTCGCGCCCAAGCACTCGCCGCGGTGCGATCGCACGCGCGCCCACGACAGATATTGAATGCGGGATGACCGCACGGACACCCGGAACCGCCCCGGGCGGACGCTCCAAGAACAAACGTGTGTCGCGGACGATTCGCTAGTCAGTTGTTCAACGAGCTCCGCCCAGCGGTTTGCTGAGTCCCGGCAATAGGACTCAGAAGACCTCGCAGCCGACCGACCAAGTTTGTACTCGCTGCGATAACCGGAAAGGTTGGCACAGATTCGGAATGCAGGAATCACCCTACTAAGCATTTCGAGGAGAGAAACGTGGAAAGAACCAATGTATTGCAGCGCGGGTCACGGCAACTGCTCGTTTCCTGTCTTGCCGCGATTGTGCTCGGCCTGGCATCGGCGAGCAGCTTCGCAACGACCGTCAACGGCGAGCCGAGCCTCAAAGTGAGCTATGGCGAGCTGGATCTCACCAAGCCCGCTGACGCCGAGGCAACTCTATCGCCGCATCAGGAAGGCGGCTTACACGGTCTGTGGCGCGTATGACAGTCCGATTTATTGGAGCTACGCGGCGAAGTCCCCATGCTTCAAGACCGCGGTTGACGAGGCGGTGTCGAAGGTCAATTCGCCCCTGCTGACGTCGCTTCACCGGAACGAGAACACGCGCCTGGCGAGTAAGTAACAGGTGCGATTTGGCCCCTATGGGCGGGTGCTCTTCGACCAATACGGAATGTATGAGTCCTGCTATTCCGGCTTGTGCGCTGAGCTCCCGCCCTCTCTCTTCTGACGGGTACTTCCTTTAGCCGAGAGCTGTATCGCCGCATTCACCAGGGCGCACTCTTCCAATGTGGCGGGAGGTGGCCGCCTCAAGATTGCTCGTCTCGTCGGCCAGTTAGCACAACCCGGCGAGCGAAAAGTTCGATTCCTGCCGCGATATCTGAATGCCTCACCACAGATATCGTTTGCAGGAATCACCCTACCAAGCATTTTCGAGGAGATGAACGTGAAAAGAACGAATATGTTGCTGGCTTCTGGTCTTGCCGCAGTCGTGCTCGGCCTGACATCGGCGAACAGCTTCGCGACGACGCCCATCCGAGCCGTCGCTTCCAGTGACGCCACCGTGCGCAGCATCACGGTGAGCTTTGGAGAACTCGATCTCACCAAGCCTGCCGGCGCTGAGGCGCTATATCGCCGCATCAAGAAGGCGGCCCGTGCGGTCTGTGACTCGTATGACAGCCCGACGCCGTGGAACCTCAAAGCCCAGAAACAGTGCTCCAAGACGGCGATTGACGACGCGGTCGCGCAGGTCAACGCGCCCCTCCTGACCTCACTGCATCGGAATGAGAACACGCGCCTGGCGAGCAAGTAACAGGTGCGATTTGGCCCCCTACGGGCGGGCGCTCTTCGACCAACTCGGAATGTATGAGTCCTGCTATTCCGGCTTGTGCGCTGAGCTCCCGCCCTTCTTCCCCGGGGCCCACTGCACTGACAGGAAAAACCGCCGCATCTCGCGGACAGCGCTACGGCAACAAGCCTCGGGCTCTAAGCGCCGCTTTCGCAGCTTCAACAACCTCGCGACTCTCTTTCTCTGCTCTGACCACTGCCCAGAGCTCATTTGCAGATCGCTCCGTGCTCAGTCGGCTCAACGCTGTCGCCGCGCGCGATTGGTAAGTGCTCTTGGCGTGCGCGCTAAAGAAGGCAACATACCGCTCCAGGGTCATCGGTGGCGCGCCAGGCGTTGAGACCAAAGGTTTGAGTGTTCGATAGTCAGCGCGCAGACGCTCTTCTATATCAGGGCACGCTGCGACGGTGACGGGCCTGATTTCAACGTCGCGATCAGTGCGCCTTCGATCAGATCCTGGTACTTGAGAGGGTTCTCCAGCTCCGAGTCCGTGCACTCCGTACATTCGAACCACGCCACCAGCGCTCTCTGTGCGGCGGCCATCCGGTCCAGGCGCTCATCTGCAGTCGATGGCGCGATTGCGACCCACATGGCGCACACGGCGATCCCGCTGTTTCGGCATTGGCCGGGCTTCTCTCACCCCGCCGTTATCACCTGCGATAGGTCCCAGCCTCGTTACAGATAGCTCTTGAAGGCCCAATCACTACTTCGGCAACCCTGGGAATCAGCTAATCCGAGGCTGCTCGCGGCGCTAACGCCCGCATCCCAGTGAATCGGAGAGCGCGAAAGTGACTGATCGACGCAGCAACCGATGGTTACGACCCACAAGCGAGTCCGCTTTCACCCGCCGCATGGAATGCCTCGCGGAACCCTCGCGGTTCGCTATTGCAATTCATGCAGCTTCAGCGAATGCTTCGGCGCCGATCAGCGCCGTCCACTTTCGGGGAAGGGAGGGCGCGTGGCTTTCATGCGGTCAACAGCCAAATCGGGAATCTGCCGGAACGGGATCAGAATGCGGGGTCTCTTCCTGCTCGGCGCCTCGCTGTTCGCCGGGACAGCCGGAAGCAGCGTCTTGACGTGTGCCAGCACACAAAGGGTGCCGGTCACTGACAGCAAGCCGTGGCGCTGCCAGGTGGATTTGCAAGCGAATCGAGCCTATCTCGCCCAGGCGGCTCGGCAGCCACGCGATGTGACACTCGAACTCCTCGGGCCTGATGCGACCCGAGTACTGAAGGTCGACTCGCCGACTGTCCGCGCCGGGCCGGAGTTCTTGTTCTTCAGTCCACGTGTCTCTGGAAAGTACAGTCTCGTGATCGCCGCGGCGGATCGCGACCTGCCAACCCGAACGATTGAGGTCCAGTGGCGAGAGCTCAGCGATGTGGCGCCGGGATCAGCGCTCGCCCGCGGGCTAACGGACCTCACGTCAGCTGCGCGGGTGTCCGACGGGCCGCCGCCGCGCGATGATGGGCAACGGCGTCTGACGTTGCTCCAATCGTCCCTGAGCGGTTTGCGGGCAGCTCGGGCGGATGCATACGGAGCCGAAGCGCTCCTGCGGATCGCAAGCATCGTATTTTTGGACGTCTCGGTGATTGGACCCGTGCGGCTGAAGGCGCGGCCCTCGCCGCTAAGGCCTTTGATCGACTCCCGGACCCGATCATGTCATCGCAGGCCAGGGCACTCCGCGCCGAGTCCCTCATCGAAGGCGCCGGTCCGAGTGAGGCTTCAGCGAGGCCAGCGCCGAAATCGGGTCATACGCAGTTCGGCGAGGCGGAACAGACTCCTCAGCGACGCTTCGCGCAGCTTCGCCGCGGCAGGCATGACAGTACGATCAGGCTGCGGCGATCAACTACCTGGGAGTATCAGCTCACTACCAGGGCAGAATTAGCGAGGCACGTGCGCATTACGAGACAGCCGTACGCATGTTTGCTGAGCTCGGCGAATCGGCCAGCGAGATCGTGTCGCTGCAGAACATTGCCGTCATCGACTTCCAGCGCGGTGACTACGTCGAGGCGGTTGCAGCCTATAAACGACTGCTGCGCAAGCTCGATCCGACAAGCAACCGGCGTACCTATCTCGCCGTACTCAATAATCTTGCCCTGGCGCAATATGCTCTCGGCCAAACCGACGATGCACTCAGGTCACTTTTGACGGCGCTGCCGCTGACCGAATCGAGCAGTGAGGCCGCAGACCGTGCACGTACGTCTGCACGAACTTGGAAAGAACTACGTGACGCTCGGCGAGCAGGAGCGTGGCGAGGTATTTCTGCGGCAGGCGCTCGAGATGCGTCAGTCGAAGGCTTTCCAGGATCGACAAGGTCTGCTCGCGAGCCTGATTGTCAGTCGCCGATCTGGATCGCGAGGCAGTGCCGCAACGCGCGCTGAAGCTTCACATGCAGGCGCTGGATCAAGCCGTCTCGCCCCAGGAAAAGGCACGCGTGCTGCTGGCGATCGGGCAGGACCAGATGGCAACAGGTTCGGTGTCGGCCGCTGTCGACACCTTTGGCCGTGGCCTCAAGCTTGATTTGCCCGAGCAGTCGACGGTTCGCTACATGCTCGTGGGTGCTTACGGCTACGCTCGCAGCCGTAACGGTGACGGTGATGGACGAGCACTGCTGTTGAAAGCGGCTCAAGTGCAAGAGGCGATCGGTGACGACGACTACGCCGCCGAAACCTACGCTCTCCTCGCCTCGGAAGAGCGCCGAGTGGATCAGATCGATTCAGCCGTTCGACACATCGGCAAGGCGCTCAGTCTTTACGACGAGCAGCGAATCCGTGCGGTCAACCCGGACCTGCGCGCCACGTATATCTCAAACCGCGCTGCGGCCTATGAGTTGCAGGCAGACCTGTACATGACCCTCTGGCAGCGTTCGTCGACTCAGGCGGACAAAGGCCGCCTGGCCTCGTCCGCTCTCGGTACTGCCGAGCGGCTTCGAACGCTCGCGCCTGGAGGACTTTCGTCAATTCGCGGAGCAGCCTGCCCAACGAGGCGCAGCGGATGCCGCCGATTTGGCTGAGCTGGATTCCCGTCTGGCGGCAAAGCGCCATCGTCTCGCGGCGTTGCAGGACCTTGATCAGCCGCCCGCGGAGCAGATCGCGAGCCTGCGAAAGGAAATCGCGTTGCTCCGAACGCAGCTCGACGTAGCCCAGCAGAAGGAGGCGCCGTCCAGGAATCAGGCGCGAACGGCAACAGTTGCCCTTTCGCTTCCCAAGCTGCAGGCATCCCTCGGCAGCGAAGATGTCATGCTCACCTGGTTGCTGGGCGAAACGCGCAGTTGGATCTGGTGCATTACTCAGAAATCCGCGACGGCGTTTTCGCTCGCGCCCGGCAAGGACATTGATAAAGCCGCCCGCGACCTGCATGCGCTTTGGAGCCGACCACCCAATGGCAGCGGCGATCGGGAGCGCGAACTCAAGGCGAGCGGAACCATTCTCGGGCCTGCAGGCGCGCTCCTGTCGGCTAAGCGTGCCGTCACGATTGTGGCCGATGGGTCTCTGCGTGCGATTCCATTCGCTGCCTTGTGGGTGGGTGGTCAAGCTAGCAGCACCGGCGCCAAGCGTCTGGCGGAGCTCGCGACCGTCTCCTATCAGCCTGCGCTCGGGCATTGGCAACGCCCGGCGAACGCGGTCGCCGCGCCGCGGTCTGGCGAGAGCATCCTGCTCGTTGGCGATCCAGTCCTCATCGGTACGCCCGATGCTTCGGCGGTTGCGGAGCTGAGAGGCACAACGTCCGTGGACGAGCCCTGGCAACTGCCTCGCCTGCCGGGCTCGCGCCGGGAAGTCGAAAGCATCGTGAAGATCGCGTCCGGCTGGCACTCCGATGTGTTGCTGGGTGAAGCCGCTACCAAAGCCGCGGTCCTGGCGGCCCCACTGGGGACATTTCGCGTCATCCATTTTGCGACTCACGCGCGCCTCGACGTTCATGACCCGCAGCTCTCGTCGATTCGACTTTCAGCCCGACCACGCGCAGGGTCGCAAAATCAAGCGGACCTGAGCCTGCGAGATATCGTGGGCCTTGGACTCAGCGCCGACTCTGTAGTGCTGAGTGCTTGTGAGGGCTCGCTCGGAAAAGAGTACCGCGGTCAGCTCTCGTTCGGTCTGTCCGAGGCATTTCTGCTCGCAGGTGCGCACAACGTGGTCGGAAGCCTGTGGCGAGTCTCGGATGTAGCTACTGAAAAGTACATGCGGTTCTACTACGAGGCGTACATGGGGCGCGGGCTGAGCGCCGTTGCGGCTGCACAGAGCGCGGCACGCCAGCTAATGCGGGATCCGGTGTATGGCCAGCCGTTCTATTGGGCTGCCTTCGTCGTGTTGGCGGCCTGAGACGGTATGGCAAGAAGCAGAGGAGTACAGAACATGAGGACTCATACAACTATGCTGCTGCTGGTGCTCTTCGCGATCTCATCTCACGGATGCGGTCGCACTGGCGGTGGCGCCAGCGAGGTCACCGCCGCAGGTCCTTCCGCGGAGCAGCGGCAACCAAACATTCGCGTGGCTGAGGCGACGACGCAAGGCGCGACTTCGTCACAATCAACTGGCGTAGTCGAGGACGGCGTGTACGAAGTATGCGACGTGGAGTACGCAGGGGAAGCGAAGATGGGAGCTTCGGAAAAGAAGCCCACGGGGCCGCACATCAAGCTGAGCCTCTGGGATGAGATCGACATCAAGAAGGGGGGCGCAGAAGCTCCAGTGGGCAGTGTCACATTCCGGCACTTTGCGAAGGAAGTGCAGGATGGAGAAAAGCGCAAGCAACAAAAACCTCAGGAGGAAACTGCACTCACGACGATCAACTGCTGCAACGGTGAAAGGCTCGGGGCCACGATGGGGTTTGAGCACCAGAAGGGCAAGGACAAGCCCAAGAACGCCCTTCACGCCATCATCATCCAGAACGTGGCGAAGGAGAGGCGTCCTGCCCAATGTACGCATGAGCACGTCATCGTAGTCCAATACTGCTACCCAACCCTCGATGATGAGGGCAAAGGCGGATGGACGTGCGGCGAGGACAAGAACCCTCATGGGGGCGACGTCCACGCCCAATCGTAATGATCGATTCGACTTCAGGGACAAGGTTAGTCATGATTCGCCCGAGCATTTCGCTGGTTTCGCCGATGAGGCTGCGACCCGTGCCCTCACCAGAGCCCGTGGCTGAAACGCAGGTTTCGGGTGCATCTCGGAGTAGCGAGTCCGTGCACCCGGCCCCCCGCCCGGAAGTCAACAAATCGACCATTGAGTCACTTATCCAGCAGAACTATGCAGGTCTGCGACTGCTGCTGCGGCGTCGTACCGGTGATCCGGAGGTTGCGGCGGATCTGCTGAATGAAGCCATCTGCATCACGTGGGAGAAGTGGCAGGAAGGCAAGATCGAGCGACCGGAGGAGATTGCGGGTTATATCTTTCAGGTGGCACTCAATCTGCTGCGCAATCGGCGGCGCGCAATGGGCGAGCGGCCCGGAGCGCGAGCGGACAACTCCAAACTCGACGCGCTCGCCGACGACACCGACACGAGAGATAGCTGGGCCGAGCGGCAGATCGCAGCGCGCGTGAAGCGCGTCATCGCCAGCATGAGCACACCGCGTGACCGACTCATCCTGACGCGGTTCTATCTCGAGGAGCAGGACAAGGAAACCATCTGCCGTGATCTCAACCTGGACGCGTTGCAATTTGACAAGGTGCTCCATCGGGCGCGCGGGCGGCTGAAGAGCCTGCTCGAAGCGCAGGGGCTGGGAAAATCGGATCTTCTGTCTGTATTGGTGCTGGTATGAGTTACGGTCGTCGAGGAGTACTTGCCATGAAGGTCGAAGACAAGTTCAAGGATGACCCGACGATAGCCAGCCGCTATCTGGCGGATCAGCTGAACGATTCGGAGCGTGATGCTTTCGAAGCTTCGCTGTTGCGCAACCCCGATATGGCCCAGGAGCTGGAGGCGACGGCGCGGATGAAAGTCGGTCTGGCACGCCTGCGGGACAGCGGGGAACTCGACAAATGGTGCGGTGCACGGCCGTTCTTCGAGCGACCCGGATTTCTCGCCCTTGCGGCATCGATTGGGGTGCTCGCCATCGGACTCGTGTTCGTGCGCTGGCAGAACTGCCAGCACACCTTCGGTGCTTGCATCTTCGGCTGCGGCGTTCGACAAGGTGCTCGCCGTGAGCTCGACGCCACCGATGCTGCGGGTCCGCAGCGAGAAGTACGATGCCGAAATCGAGTTGCCCGCCGAGCGCCAGGCACTGAAGCTGCGGCTGTTGCCCGCGGCACCGGCCGGCGCGGCGAACTACAGCGTCTCTCTCGCGCGCCTGAAGGATGATGGCTCGACCGAGACGGTTGCGGCCGTGAAGGACCTGCGTCCGGCCGAGGATGGGTTCATCAGTGTATTTGCGGATTCCGCATTGCTCCGGCCTGGCCGGTATCAACTGACGGTGACGGGAGAGAACAGCGAAGCGCCGGTCTACGGCGAGACCTTCGTCATCCGTGTTCGACCGCCGGGCGCGGCTTCGAATGCCGCACCGGAGTGACACCCAGAACCCCGGCATCGAGAATTCTCTCTAGATCCGGCATGACGCCAATCTCTCCCTTGGCAGCAACACAGCCGGTGCCCAGAGCGGTATTACTCAGGATCTGACGCAGTTTTCGGGGAGCCAGCCGTTGGCCGGGCTCTGCTGCCGCGACTACCCCCTGCACGATGAGTGCGACGCCCGCGATGATCGCCGCGGCCGCGGATGTTTCTCCGAAGTCCTTGACGCACCCTGAGGTCAGGAATGGAGAAGTTGTTGTCGAAGCAGGAGCGATGACGTCTTCACCCCAGGCGTAGCAATCGATCCGGCTGCCGAAGTTGCTCGAATAGAAGCGCTCGTGCCGGCCCTCGATAGGCTGTGAGCGCGCAGCTCCAACAATGATGGCCCCCGAATCCCCGCGCGCAGAGTCACGACGCAAAGTCCGCATGCCCTGTCGATCTGCGAACACATCGAGATCTATTCCTCGCGGGGTGCCGCCGGTCGAAAGTCCGTTACCCGCGGCCTCGATCACCGTGATCCCACGGCGCACGGCGCTCGCTACCAGCTCGTGGAGTTCCGGTAACGCTTCAACCGGCAAGTGCGCCATCCCGCCCTGCGACGGAACAAGGCGAGCCTGGGCCTCGAGCAACAGCACCCCACCGCCGCCGGAAGGATCTGCTGCGTTGATCGCTGCCAGTTTGTCGATCGCAGCCTGGATGCCTGAGCGCAGGCTCTGCGTCGTGGATGAAACGTGGACCGACGCCACCTGCGGTGCCAGGCCGACGAAGCCGCCATCCGCGCTCGAACCGCAGACAATGCCGAGAACCGCTGTGCCATGCGGCCTTGATGCATCTTCGACGGCACCCGTGACAGGCGGGCCGATACGGTGCTTGAGCAGGCTCTGATGGTTGAGCGTCCAACCTCTTTCGACGTCGACGAAATGCTGTCCTTCGCCCCGCCCGCCCAGGAAGTTGGCCGCGAAGGTCGAGCCGACACCTAGAGGTGCTGCCGCGGTGTGAGGTAACTGTGCGCTGCAATCGTTGCCGGCGAGGCCCTCACCGCGAGCGTCGTCGCGCTGATCAGCGAGGACTCGCGTCCATGCTGCACTCACTCCGGCTGCGAGTCCCAGGAGCAACGCGGCCCGGCGCTTCATGCTCGCCCGCCCACACCTTCGACACCACTGCGGCTGCTGTGTAAAGTCCGCGCTCTTGGCGGCGTGCAGGGGACATTAGAGTGAATTGGTTGCTGACCTTGATCCTCGCTGCCTTGGCGCTGGCGGTGTATACCCGCTGTGTAAAGTCCGCTCTCCCGAGCGTGGAAGTGGAGATCGCGGTGAATTGGTTGCTGACTTTGATCCTCGCTGCCTTGGCCCTGGCAGCCTTGCGTGTGTATCTCACGATGCGCCGGCGGCGCGCCGAACGGCGCGAGGATTTCGACGCGAAGCTCATTCGGCAGTTGCGCGAAAAGGGCCTCGATCCATTTCAGCCGCACGAGCTGGATTTTTTCATGGCGTTGCCTGACGAGGCGACCGCGCAACGCGTTTCCCAGCAGCTGGGTGCGGAGGGTTTCGCCACCGACACTCATCCGATGAAGGAAGGCACGGGTCCGGGCGTCAGCCTGCATGCGCGCAAGTCGATGCGCTTGTCGATCGAAGAGATCGGCGCGCTTTCGAAACGCTTCACAGCACTCGCTCAGCAGCTCGGCGGCCATTACGACGGCTGGATCGTTCGACGCGGCAATTGACATAACCGACTCTTATATACCCCATCGGAGGACCACCCCTCCATTGACGTCGATTCCGGACGTGAAATCGTGCGCCTCTCGAAATCAAGACTGCTGGCCTATCTGCAGTGCCCGAAACGCCTCTGGTTGAGCGTGCATCGACAGGAGCTCGTGCGGTATTCGCAGGCCGCGCGCCAGGGCTTTGAAGCCGGCCACCGCGTAGGCGAAATGGCGCGTTTGCTATACGCGCAGGGACGCGCGATTGCCTTGCCAGCGGACCGGGCATTGCTGGGCACGTTCAATGAGGCCCAGGGCCTGCTCTTCCCGCTCGATTCGCGAGCGACAACTAAGGTGTTCTTCGAGGCCGCCTTCAGGCACGAGGGCGTTCTGATTCGCGCCGACGTGCTGGAATACAGCGCCACGGGCACGCGTCTCATCGAAGTGAAGTCGGGCGGGCACGTCAAAGAAGAATATGCCCCCGATGTCGCGATTCAGAAGTGGGTGATCAATGGCGCGGGCGTGAGCTTGAGCGACATCGCAGTCGCACATCTCAATACGAAGTTCGTCTACCCGGGAAACGGCAACTATCGTGGCTTATTGGTTGAGACATCCGTAAGCGATCTCGCAAACCCGCTAGTTCCACACGTCGCGAGCTGGCTGCGTGAGGCCGCACAGACTCTTGCGGGTCCGGAGCCAGCAATCCCGGTTGGTACACAGTGTCGCACACCGCACGAATGTCCTTTCATCGCGCATTGCTGGCCGCGAACCGAGTATCCGCTCACCGGCTTGCCGAGGCTGGGAAACAAGCTCGACGAATATGTGGCACGAGGCTATCGAGATGTCCGCGAGGTGCCAGAACAAGAGATAAGCGGCGAGACGCGACTGCGTGTATGGCGCGCGACAGCTACGAACCGGGTGGACATCCGGCCAGGTCTGCGCGCTGAGCTGCACGCCATACCGTATCCGCGTTATTACCTGGACTTCGAGACGATCGAATTTGCCGTGCCGATCTGGCCTGGCACACGCCCGCGGCAGGCCATTCCGTTTCAGTGGTCGATCCACGTTGAAACGCCGCAGGGGACTGTCGAACACTTCGAATACCTGGACCTGAGTGGCGAGCTTCCTGTTGAGCGCGTCGCGCGCAATCTACTCGCGGTTCTCGGCCGGGAGGGTGCGATTGTTTCGTACTCAGACTACGAGCGCCGTTGCATTCGGACCTTGGCGGAGTTCGTGCCCGACTGCGCCGAAGCGTTGCGCGCGCTCGAGCCCCGACTGATCGACCTGCTGCCGATCTTTCGTCGCAATTACTACCATCCGGCGATGAAGGGAAGCTGGTCGATCAAGGCGGTGCTGCCGACCGTGGCATCTGGGATGCGCTACGAGACGTTAGGCGAAGTTCGAGAAGGAGACGCTGCGCAACGTGCCTACCTCGAGGCGATCAATCCTCTGACGCCTGCCATCAGAAGGGCCGAGATCGCGCGTGCGCTGCTCGACTATTGCCAGTTCGACACTCACGCAATGGTGAGGCTGACACAGGCGTTCTGAAGTCCGCCGGGGCTCGGCGCGCGCCACTGCAGCGATATGCATGCTGGGCGAGCCGACCCGGCTGGGGCCACGAGAGTCAGAGTGAGAAGCACGGGTCGCGATCACGCCCCGGTGCGCCGTAGGCATTGAGCTGTATCGAGTTGTAGATCGCGAGCTTCTGGTCGAGGCTTCTGCCCGCCGCCCGCGCCTTGACGCGGATCGCACCTAGCGTCTCGACCACTCTTTCGAGACGACCGTCAAGGTGGTACTCGGACTCCGGCAAGTGATATTCACGTAACGACATGATGGCTCTCCTGCTGCAATGTGATTTCCGATGGGCGCTACGGTAGCGCGTGGGGCGCGGGAGTGCGGCCAGACTGTTTGAACGGCGGTTCAGTGTTTCTTAGCTGTTTGCAGCCGCCCGCCGACGCTCATGATGCGCCCTGCGCCCGATCATCGCGAGGCCCTCGAACACGTTCTCGATATCGCGTTCCGTCGTACGCTGCGAGCAGATTGAAAGCCGTAGCACTGTGCGGCCGCGAAGCCTTGTGGTCATGACGGAGGCCAATCCGGATTGCTGGATCTGCTCGGCAATCCATTGGTTGAGGTTGTCGAGGTACTCATCGGCGTCCCGGCCCGCGAGATCACGCGGACGATAGCGAAAGCAGTACAGGTACAGCAGCGGCTCATGCAGAACTTCAAAATCCGGGTGTGCGGCAACCAGCTCGTGTGCGCGACGGGCCTGGCGGATTCCTGATCTCAGGTTACTGCGCAAGCCTTCGATCCCCTGATGGCGCAGGGTCATCCAGACCTTCAGCGCGCGAAAGCCACGGGACATTTCGGGGCCATACTCGAGGAAATCGAGACCGTGATAGTCGGATGGCAGAAGACCCCGCAAGTAAGGCGCGCTGATTGAAAAGGTGCGACGCAGCTTCTCGGCATCGCGCACCAGCAGGCAACCCGCGTCATACGGCACAGCCAGCCACTTGTGCGGGTCGAAGGTCAGAGAGTCGAGTCTCTCGATGCCGCGGAAGTGCTCGTGCAGTTCGGGCAATACCGCGCCCGCTGCGCCGCAGGCACCATCGCCATGCAGCCAAAGGCTGTACTCGGCGCACAGATCCGCAAGCTCCGTCAACGGATCGATGCAACCGACGTTCACTGAGCCGATCTGAGCAACCACACAGAATGGCCGATCGCCTCGCGCAATGTCTGCATCGAGCATCCGGCGCAGCGCCGCACAATCCAGCGAGAAGTCACTGCGGCTCGGCACGAGGCGCACGGCGTTGCGTCCCAGATTGAGCATGTCCGCCACGCGAGTGACCGAGCAGTGCCCTTCGTGATCCGACATGTAGAGGAGGAAGCGTCCGTCACGTGCCTCGCTCTGCAGTCCCTCCGCCGTCGAGTCGTATTCGGCGACGTTGCGTAGCGCGGTGAGAATGGCTGAGAAGTTGGCCATCGTGGCACCGGAGACAAAGATCCCGCCGCAATCGGCTGGATAACCAAGGAGCTCGGCCAGCCAGCGCACAGTCAGGCGTTCGATCTCGGTGGCCGCGGGACCGAGTTTCCAGGCGCACGCATTGGTATTGACACTCGCCGCCAGGGCTTCCGCGAGCGCCCCGATCATCGTTCCGGAACCCGTCACATACGTGAAGTGGCGCGGCGAGCCGATCGAGGTGAGGTTTGGAAGAACGCGTGCCTCCCAGTCATCGAGCAAGTTCTCCGCTGGCTCGCCACGTCGCGCGAGGCGATCGCTCCTGAAGAGCGCTTGCGTCTCCGCTGCGGTCTGCGAAGGCAACACCGGTCGCGTATCGAGTGAGCGGTAGTAGTCGGCCATCATATCGATGACGCGATAGCCCAGCCGGCGAAACTCCTCGGGGGGGAGCTCGCCGGCGGGGCGCACGTCGCGAATGAAGCCGACTTCATTCATCGGAATGATCGCTCAGGCCTGCATGATCGGCGTGAGCGCCTGCACGATGCGCGCAAGCTGCTCAGGCGTCGTCATGCTCGTCAGCAGGCGCATGAAATGCGGGTGCTGCACACCGCTGACGATGTACTGCCAGCGGTAAGCCTTCAGTACGCCCGCATCGATTTGGCGCCGCTCGTCTGTGCTGAATGCACGGCCGGCGATGCTTGCGAAGTACTCGGAGTCGGCCGTCGCTTGTCCCTGCAGCAAACCATCCACTCCCGCGACGAGATCGATCAGGTCAGTGACTGCGCTATCGCGCTCGGACGGCGTGAGCTTGGCGTCCTCGCGCTGCCACTCGAGCTCATCGAGCATGGCGTGCTGGCACTCTTCCTTCCAGTGGAAGGTAAAGATGTCTTTCCAGAGAGCCGACACGTCCTGCTCAGTGTCGATGCTCTCGGTGTAGTGTTTCTGAGTGAAGAGCTCGATGAAGCAGGTGAGGGCGAGCACCGACCAGGTCGACTTGCCGAGCACGAAATCAGCGATGGCATTTGGCTCCGCCGCGGCCCGATAGCCCGCCGGCATGACTTCGGCGATCATTCCCTCGACCCTGCGGAACAGCTCCTGGTGCTTGAGCTCCTCATCGCTGAAACGGACCAATGCCTGTAGCGCCGTCTGGTTGCCGAACCAGTGATCACGACTGATCTCGAGCACCTTCGCATTGATGAAGCGCTCCACCAGTCCGAAGATCAGCGCATAGCTTCGACCTTGTACCTGGGTGAGCAGGCGCGCTTCGGGCTTGGTGAGAAAGGCGAGGTCATCGACCTTGGAAAGCCCGTTTGGCAGGAAGCGCTGCGACAAGTCGAACTGCCGTCCACGAATGACGTCGGCGTCGATGTCCCACCGAACCCGCTTCGAAGCGCTGATGCAGCGCGCATAGCGCGCGGTGTTGGCGAAGTGGTTCGCGAGCGTGCCCTGGACCATCTCTACTGCTGCGTTCATTTGGTTCTCTCCGGGTGCCAAAATACGGTGTTCTCGTGGACGCGCAGGATGGCGAAGTCAACATTGAAGGAACAGGGAAGAAAGTCCTGACGTCCTATCCAATGGTCCGGATTGGGCGGGAGCTTTGTCCCGACATGTGCGCCAAGGGGGTGCTACTGCAGCTTGCGAGGTAAACTGACCCCGGGAGGTCGTGCGGTTGCAGCAATCGATTCGCTACCTGAAAACCAGTGACAACGTGCGCGTGGCCTGGGCCACGTCGGGCAAAGGCCCGGCGCTCGTCAAGGCGTCGAACTGGCTCACGCACCTGAGTTACGACCTCGAAAGCCCGATCTGGCGGCACTGGATCGAGTTCTTCAGCACCCACTTTCGCTTCATTCGCTATGACGAGCGCGGCTGCGGCATGACCGACTGGGACGCCGAGGACCTCTCGACGTCTCGAGAGACCGACGATCTCGAGGCTGTGATCGATGCCAGCGAACCCGGGGAACGATTCGTTCTCATGGGTGTATCGCAGGGGACAGCGCCAGCGGTCGGCTACGCCGTGCGTCACCCGGAGCGCGTGTCACGGTTGATCCTCTACGGCGGCTACGCCACGGGCTGGGTGCATCGAGAGGACTCGGAGGGCCTGCGACGCTTTCGCGCCATGACCGAGCTGGCCCGGATCGGCTGGGGCAAAGACAACCCGGTGTTCCGTCAGCTCTTCACCTCGATATTCGTGCCCGACGCGCGGCCGGAGCAGATCGAGTGGTTCAACGAGCTCTGCCGCCGCACTACGACTCCCGAGATGGCGGCACGGCTCTTGACCTCGCGCGCGGAGATCAACGTGCGCTCTTTGCTGTCGCAGGTTCGCGTGCCCACGCTCGTCGTGCACGCGCGCAACGATGAAGTCGTGCCGTTTTCGGCAGGCACGGTGCTGGCGACCGAGATTCCGAACGCCGAATTCGTCGAGCTCGACTCGCGCAATCACATCCTGATGGCGGAGGAGAGCGCCTGGGCACGCTTCAAGGACGTGGTGCTCGACTTTGCCGGTGTCACGACGGCCGCTGCGCCGGACCCCATTTTCGCTTCGCTATCCTGCCGGGAGCGCGAAATCCTGGCGGCCCTGATCGCCGGGCGCAGCAATTCCGAGATCGGCGCGGCGCTCTTCATCAGTGATAAGACAGTGCGCAACTCCCTCACGCGGATCTTTGAGAAGCTTGGCGTGCGCACTCGCATGCAGGCGGCGGTGCTGGCGCGTGATCGGGGGTTCGTACCGGCACCCGAAACCTAGGCGTGGCGCAGTGCGCCATAACTCAAGGCAAGACCCGCCGAACCAACGGTGATAGCCGGGCAAGTGCCGGCGCAATACACTCACGCGCCCGGCATTTGGAGATGGAGGTGCACCATGACTCTGCGCATTGGCGATATCGCGCCTGACTTCGAAGTTGAGACGACGGAGGGCCGCCTTCGCTTCCACGATTGGATCGGCAGCTCCTGGGCGGTGCTGTTCTCTCACCCGAAGGATTTCACCCCGGTCTGCACAACCGAACTGGGCTATATGGCGAAGCTCAAGCCCGAATTCGAGCGCCGCAACGTCAAGGTGATCGGGCTGAGCGTCGATCCGGTGGATAGCCACGCGAAATGGGCGGCGGACATCAAGGAAACACAGGGCCACGCGCCCAACTATCCGTTGATCGGTGACTCCGATCTCAAGGTGGCCAAGCTTTACGAGATGTTGCCGGCGGAAACGGGCGGCACCTCGGCGGGCCGCACGCCTGCGGACAATCAGACGGTGCGTAACGTGATCGTGATTGGCCCGGACAAGAAGATCAAACTCATCATCGCCTACCCGATGACCACCGGTCGCAACTTCGACGAGGTGCTGCGCGTGATCGACTCACTGCAGCTCACTGCGAAGCACCGTGTTGCCACACCGGTGAACTGGAAGCAGGGTGAGGATGTGATCATCGCAGGCTCGGTCTCAGACGAAGAGGCGAAGAAGATCTATCCGCAAGGCTGGAAAGCGCCACGACCCTACCTGCGCATCGTTCCACAGCCGAAGTGAGCCGCCGCCACTGACCTGGTTCTCCGCCGATTTGGCGGAGAACCCCGGCATCTACCCAATCGAGTAAGTGAACATGCACCATGCATACGAAAAACTCGCTGCCCGACACCCCGATCTCAAGGAGCGCGTTCGGGACCATTGGGATCAAGAGCCGTGTGAGTCGCGTGCCGGCAAGACCCTTTCCGATCGGCGTAGGTTCTTCGAGGAAATCGATGCCTATCGCGATTCAACGTCGCCGTTCATAAGGGGGTTTGCGCGTTTCGAGTCCGCTCGCGGGAGACGGGTCCTCGAGATTGGATTGGGATCCGGTACGGATTTCATGCGTTGGGCCCGAGCTGGCGCAAACCTTACGGGCGTCGATTTAACGCAGGCTTCGGTTGCGCTTTGCCGAGAGCGTCTAGAGCTCGAGGGCCTCAGCGCCGAAGTTGCCGTTGGAGACGCAGAGAACCTCGAGTTTCCGTCCGAGACCTTCGAAGTAGTCTACTCCTACGGGGTCATTCATCACTCGCCGAATACCGAGGCAATCGTCAAACAGATTTGGCGCGTCCTAAAGCCCGGCGGGACCGCACGTGTGATGATCTACAACGCCCATGGTCTCTCGATCGGATATGAATGGCTTCTGCACGCCGTGCTAAAGAAGTTTCAGCCTTGGAAATCACCGAGAGAAATCGTCTACTATCACAACGAGAGCCTGGGCACGAAACTTTACAGCCGACGGGAGGCCCGGGCACTGTTTGCGGATTTTTCGGAGTGCCACATCCGGACCGTAGTCGATTCCGGAGATACGCTGAACTTCCAGCTCTCGGCCCGATACGAGCGAGATCCGATCATACGTGCGGCGTTCAAGATCTTTGGCTTCCTGAAGTATCTTCGTCCCATCATTCCCGCACGCTTGGGCACGACGATGCTCATCGAGGCAACCAAGCCGACGACGCGCTGATCTGCTGCGCAGAAGGCAGGACTTGCCCGATGCCGCTGTCACGCTCGTCGATCAACGCCGTACAACCGGTCGCGGGCACCCGGCCGACAGGTCAGTTGTCATAATGTCGGCCGGTTCGGAAAGGGCAGAGTTGGATCTGTCTTTCGCCTTCCCGGAGGTCGATCAGACCCCGGACGTGATTCCTTGTGCCGGGGGCATCCGCTGAGCATCATCGCCCGCGTCTTCCAACGTGGTTGCGAGGTGCCCGTGCAATCGATCATCAGGCAACTCATCTCGGTGTACGTTCTGGCGCTGCTGTCTCTCGGCATCTCAACTACCGCGCTTGCCGAGTCGAGCGCGAAGGTCGTCGCGACCCAGCCGTCTACCAACGCGACACTCGGTCACGGCCAGTCATTTTATGTGCGCATCGAATACTCGACGGACGAGCCCGTCAGTCTGTGGGCGCGTCCCTTTCTCGACGGCAAGGAGGTCAAGCGGGCGATGTCCAACGCTTCGTCGGCGTACCTTGGCTCGGGCGAGGCGCTCGGTTGGTTCGAACTGATCGATGCCGGTGCCGTCGATGAGATTCGTATCAAGGCGGGTGGCGGAAAACCCTATCGCGAGTGGGTGCTGGCGAGCCAGCCGGTGCAACTGCGCTGGACCTCGACAAGCGCGGTTGCCGAGCCGCGAGCCGCGTGGGTCGACGAACTGATCGCTGCGGAAACTGCACGCATGCACGAAGACGCGCAACGACGTGCCAGCGAACCCGTGTCCGTGGGTGGCGCTGCACTCGTGAGCGGATTCATGTTGTTCATGCTCGCGTTGCTCGTCGCTGGCATTGGCATTCCATTGTGGAGTGTCTGGAAGTGGCGCGGTGGCTGGAGGATCGCGGCGGCTGTTCCTGTGGCAGTCATCGCATTCGTGGTACTGCGGATCGTCGTCGATACGGCGCGCGATCCGACCTCGCACAATCTTTGGCCGTTCGAGATCATCATCTTCGGAGCCGTGGCGGTCGGCATCATTGGTGCGCTCAAGATCGCGCGGCGGATGATGGGTGTGCAGGCATAGCAGCCATGCCGCGCGCGCTCGGCTCGATCATCCTCATCCTGCTGGGTGCCGGCATCCTGGCTGTAGCGTGGCGCGGCTATCTGGCGGGCGTGGTCCCGGCGGGCGCCGCGGGACTTCGCGCGTATCGACCGAATCGCAAGGATAATCCGCTCGCGTTCCGATTCTTTCTCACCCTCTATTTCTGCGGCGGGATGGCGCTCGCGGTGTGGGGAATCCTCGCCCTGTTCGGCGCGGCGCCCGCGTTAAAGCTGGCTTAGGGGCGATTGAAGTTTGCTTGCGGCCGGCTGAGCTGCCCGCGCGGCGCCACAGATTCCGCGCGGTTCACAAACCCAGCACTCCGGCCCTGATCGCCGCCGCTGCTGGTGCTGTCGCTGCGATTGGATCCGGACGACTCGTTCCGCGATGGCATCGATACGGCCCGATCACGGTCACTCGGGGAGCTCGCACGGTTGGCCGAGGAGTTTGGTGTAACGCGGATTGCTGGCGGTGGTACCAGCGTCTTCACGGCTCTGTCCGCCTGCCCGCCACGAGGCGCAACGGCGGGAAGCTGCGCCGTGGGGCGCGAGAACGAAGCACTCTGCCCATCGATGCGCGTCCAGGTGCCCCCGCTTTGAATTTGCCGCCGGTCCGTTGGCGCACGTGGCACCGTCATTCGACTGTCGCCAGTGCGCGGGTCGGTGTTTGCGGGGGCTAATGCAGTGGGCGGTGCGGTATTGGTCGCCTGACCCGGCTGAGAGCGGGGATCGCGCCACGTGCCTTGGTCGTGATCAGGCCGCGGTTGTGGCCGTGAACGGTCCGGTCCGCGCTGCAGCCGCGCATTGTCCTTGAAATCGCCGGTCCACACCGGCGTCGGGCCCGGACGCGGAGCAGTGAATGCCGTGCGTGGCACCGTCGTTACTGCGCCGGGGACGTCGCGATTCGCATAGCGAATGTCGCGCACGCGATCCCTTGCGACGTTCGTGAGGTACGCATTGTTGGTGATCGCGGTGTTCGCGATGTTTACGTTCCTGAGATAACGCGGGCTCACGTTCTTGGACGGCACGTAGACATCACGCGGCCCTAGCGGGATCCAGCTCACTGGTCGAGTGTTCGGATTACCAAGGCCTGGACCTCTTTGCCAGGCAACCAGACCCGGCGCCCAAACCGGCCGATGAAAGCGTGGGCCCGGCACCCAGCACCAACGCTCGCGCAGGAACGCCCAGCGCCCATAGTGGAACGGTGCGAACCCCCACTGAGCACGATCGACCCAGGTCCAACCCCAGGGCGAAATCCAGGTCCAGCGTCCATAGCGATAAGGGGCCCAGCCAGCGATGACGACCGTCGGCGCCCAGACGGCTCCGTAGCCGGGCTCGGAGTACCAGTTGCCGTAGGTGTCGAGATCCTCGTACCCAACGACGTCCCGCGAAACGTACCGGGTCGACTCGGCCTCGGCGATACCACGCTCGCGTTCGATGCACCATTCATCGAAGGCGTCCTGCATCGTCAGATTCTGGACATCGGCGTACTGGTCACCCGCGGCAAGACGCACGCGTTGTCCATCGCGTACCCGAATCGGCCCATTGCCGTTGTCGAGCTCCGCATCACCGGATCGCACGATCAAGGCTGTCGCGCCCTGCGCGTCGGTTTCGACCCGATAGTCGCCGGGGCGCAGAAACCTCACAGTGGCGTTTGGCGTATCGATCTCGAAGGTCTCGTTCGCGCGCAGCTCGCGCACGTGGATGCCGATCGTCCCCGAGTTGAGCGCGATCTGCGCGATGTCCTGGTCCAGGTTGGCAATCGTGAGGTCGCTGTACTCGTCGACGCGCAGTGCGGCGGTGCCCACACTGAACTCCGCCCTGGATCCAGAGTCTGTCGTCAGTCGATCGCTGATGGTGAGCGGAAGATTGAGGGCGGCCTGCTCCGGTGCACCGGCGTCGGCGGCCTGCACGGAGACCTGGCCTTGGATGTAACTTATTCGCGCGACGCGACTCGGCGGGTCCACTTCCGGAGCGTAATCCGCTTCCTGGGCCAGGCCGGTACCGGAGATGACCAAAGCGAGAGAAAGTGCCGTTGCACGCAGACTCGTCATGCGCTGAAGTCTACTCGCCAAGCCTTAATTCAGCCTGAACGCAAGAACAGCTGCGTGCTAGGCTCGCGTCCCCGCCAGAAACTGGAGGCAACATGAGCGCGCATTCAGCGACCGTCGTCTGGGAACGCCCTTCGGGCGTTACCTTCAAGGACAACAAATACTCGCGGGCTCATGAGTGGCGCTTCGACGGTGGCACCGTCGTTCAGGCATCGAGCTCGCCCAGTGTCGTGCCATTGCCGATGTCGAGACAGGATGCGGTCGATCCGGAAGAGGCATTCGTTGCCTCACTTTCCTCGTGCCACATGCTGTTTTTCCTCTTCTATGCCGCCAAGGCGGGCTTCGTCGTGGACCACTATGAAGATGACGCAGTGGGCGAGACCGGCAAGAATTCAACGGGCGCCGTTGCGATGTTGCGAGTCCGCTTGCGACCACGTGTAACCTGGGCTGACAACGCGCCAGCGGCAGAGCAACTGGCCGACTTCCACCATCGCGCACACGAATCCTGTTACATCGCGAACTCCGTGACGGCAGATATCGCGATCGAGCCACGCTGACTGTCCCGGAGCGCACCCATGATGCTGATCGGAATGTTCGATTCGCCGTTCGTGCGCCCCGTGGCGATCAGCATGAAACTGCTCGATATCCCTTTCGAGCACGCCAACTGGTCAGTGGGCAAGGACTTCGACCGGATTCGCCGCTATAACCCACTGGGTCGTGTGCCGACGTTGGTGCTCGATGACGGCGAAGCGCTGATGGAAACTACCGCGATCCTCGACTATCTCGATGATCGGGTCGGCGCAGAGCGTGCGCTGCTGCCGCGTTCCGGCCGCAACCGGCGCTCGGCGTTGCGCCTGATCGCGATCGCGAGCGGCGCGGGCGACAAAGCCCGCGAACAGCTCTATGAGCTGGCCTTCCGCCCGGCGGACAAGCGTCATCAGCCCTGGGTTGAGCGCTGCCGCACACAGATGCACGCGGCATGGGCGGAGCTGGAGCGACACGCAGCCGGAAATGGTGGCGGTCCGTGGCTCGTAGGTGAGCGAATTACGCAGGCCGATATCGTCGTGAGTTGCGGCTTCACGTTCGCAAGCCAGGCGCTGGCCGCGACTTTCGCTCCCGGCTCATACCCGGCGCTGCGCTCGCTGGTGTCGCGTTGCGAAGACCTGCCGGAGTTCAAGTCGACACGACTCGATTTCGTTCCGCCCAGCGCTTAGTTGGCGAATCTACTTCTTCCGGCTCTTCCGGGCGCTGCGCGAGCGCGCCTTCTTTGCTTTGGGTTGACGTGCGCGGCGGGCCGCTGGTTTGCGTGCTCGCCTGGATGCCGTCTTCGCTCCCATTGCCCGCGGCCGCGCGTGCCGAGGCTGATAGATTCCGAGCTGACCGCCTCCGGGCAGCATGACGTGAGTGCGCACACCCCAGCCCAGGTCCTCGACAGCGGCGCAGGAGATTCCGTGCAGCTGCATCTCATCCACCAGGCCGCGCACGTCATCACACATCAGGTAAAACTCGTGCACATCGTTGTTGCTCGACGGGTGCACCGCCACTTCTGCGGGCGGCAAGCCAAAAATGAGCCAGCCGTCTCCGACGTCTACGTGACTGAGCCCGAGTACGTCGCGCAGGAAGACGCGGTCCGCTTCGGCGTTGGTGCTGTAGATGATCGAATGTGCGCCGATGATCATGGTGGTCTCCTTGGGCGACTGTCCCCGGCGTCTTTTCGTTGCAGGCCGCACAGGGTACGCTAGCGCTGAGGTGAAATGATGAAACTCCTGCTCTGGCTCTTGCTGCTGGTACTTTGCTGGCCGGTTGCGCTCCTGGCGCTCGTGTTGTGGCCGGTCGTATGGCTGCTCTCGCTACCGTTTCGGCTCGTCGGCATCGCCCTCGAAGGTGTTTTCGAGTTGCTGCGCGCGCTCATCCTGCTTCCCGCTCGGCTGCTTGGCGGTCGACCCTAAGCTCCGGCGACCGGTCTCCTTCCTGCCCGGTCTTCAGTTGCTGCAGCTACCGCCCATGGCGGCGACGCTCGTCAGCTGCTTCTCGGCTGCATCGAGATCGTTTCGCATCCGGCTCAATGTCATCTGAGCCATGGAACTATCGGACGATTCGAGTTGACTGACGCTGCTGCGCAGTCGGCTCGTCTGTGAGCGAAACTTGCCCGCGACATCCCGTGCCTCGTCAACGCACTTCGAGGCAAATCGCGCGACGTCATTGCCGATATCCGCCAGCGTCCCAACATAGCGCTTGAGTTCCGAGTAGCTCGCACCGCGGGTCGAGAAGCCGCCTGCAGCGCCACCAGAGGGTCTCGAAGCCGTGGATGCACCGCCGAGATCGTTGTCGATGCGATCGAGTTCGTTGCGGATCAGGCCGATCTGGTCGTGTGCTGATTTGACCAGCTCGCTGATTCTTGAATCTGGAGCGTCAACCGCGAGGGCGGCCGACATGGCAACACAAGCCAGTACAGCCAATGGCCGAATCAGCGCGCGCATGTTCTGGCCCCTTGCGAATAGACATGACCAGGCCGCACATCGCGGGCCATGCGGATCGCATCCTCGATGCGCTCGTAGTAGCCGCCAATGCGCTCCACCTCACGATACCCGAGCGCGGCATAGAAGGCGTGACCCGCCGCATTGGTGGCGCGCAGCTCCAGAGTGATGCCGAAAGTCCCTGCCGTGAGCGCGGATTCCTCGAGCCACGCCAGCAGTTGCCGAGCCACGCCACGACGCTGATGTCTTGGCGCAACGGCCAGCAAGTTGAGATGAGCTCTGTGCTCGCCGAACTGCATGATCGCAAATCCCGCCATTTCCCAGACGGCCGCCCGTGCGACGAGTACGACGCTTTCGCGGTGACGAATGTGGGCGATCACTCGCGCTTCGGGCCAGGACGGATTCAGCCCCACTTCAATCAGTTCGCGCGACATCGCTGCAATTCGTCGAGCGTCGGCGATGCGAGCGGGAGCCAGCTGGTAGTTCATAGACGGAAGGATAGCGCTTGCAAAGCGGGGCGCGCAGAATCTCGATTCAGGGCACACCCGGAAGATTCAGCTTCATGCGAACCATCATCGGCTGGCTCTGCGCATTCCTGCTCGGCTCGCTCGGGTGGTGGCTTGGCGCGCATGTTGCATTGTGGATGGCGGTGGTTCTGAGCGCGGTCAGCGGCGGAATCGGGCTCTACTATGGGTATCGGTGGTTCGACGCGAACCTGGGCTAACCGGTTCCATCGATTCAGGAGGTAATTGCGGTGCGCTCGGTCCTCATCACCAGTGCGAGCCGGGGAATAGGGCTCGAGTTCGTCCGTCAGTACGCGACCGACGGCTGGCAGGTATTCGCGGCGTGCCGCGATCCCGCCGCGGCGGACAGTCTTCAGGCGATCGCGCGGGGAGCAGAAGGGCGGGTCGATGTTTTCCCGATGGATGTCAGCGACGTGCCGGGCATCGCACGTGCTGCCGCGCGTCTGCGCGACCGGTCGATCGATGTGCTCATCAACAGTGCCGGCATCATGGGCAAATCAGGCCAGCGTATCGGCGACATGGACTACGACTCCTGGGCAGAGGTTCTCGACGTCAACACGATGGGGCCGATGCGAGTCACGGAGGCATTCATCGATAATCTGCGCCGTAGTGAACGCAAGCTGATCGTCACGATTACAAGCGGGATGGGCTCACTGGCGGATAACACGTCTGGAGGCTGGATCGCCTATCGAACTTCCAAAGCCGCCGTCAACATGGTGATGCGGAGCCTTGCCGTCGATCTGAAAAGCAGCGGCGTCATCTGCGTCGTGCTCAACCCCGGGTGGGTCAAGACCGACATGGGTGGTCCGAACGCCAATATCACAGCGGAAAAGAGTGTGACGAACATGCGGCGCGTGATCGACAAGCTCGCACCCGCAGACAGTGGCAAGTTCTTCCACCACGATGGGAGCGAATATCCGTGGTGATTGGCCGATATTCAGTCCTGAGTCGGCCGTGTCACTGCGGCCTGGCGCGACCCTGATGCCGCTGTGACCCGCCAGATCACGTTGCCGACGTCATCGGCGACGAGCAACCCGCCTTGCTTGTCGATGGCCACTCCAACCGGGCGCCCATGCGCATTGCCTTCCGCATCGACAAACCCGGTCAATACATCGATGGGTTCTCCCGATGGAGCGCCATTGCGGAAGGGCACGAAGATCACCTTGTAGCCGCTCAACGGCTTGCGGTTCCAGGAACCGTGTTGGCCGACGAACATTCCGTTTTCGAACTCGGCCGGGAGCTTCACATTGCGCGAGGCCGCGAGTCCAAGGGACGCGGTATGTGGCCCCAGCGCGTAGTCGGGTTTGAGCGCTCTCGCGACCAGGTCCGGATCCTGCGGCTTCACCCGTTCGTCGACGTGGGTGCCGTAGTAGCTGTATGGCCAGCCGTAGAAGCCTCCGTCACGCACTGAGGTGAGGTAGTCGGGGACGAGATCGCTGCCGATCTCGTCGCGCTCGTTTACAGCGGTCCACAACGCGCCGCTCGCGGGTTCCCAGGCCATCCCGTTTGGGTTACGCAGGCCAGAGGCAAAGACCCGGTGGCTGCCTGATTTCGGGTCGACTTCCCAAATCGCCGCGCGCTCCTGCTCCTTATCCATGCCGTTTTCGGCGACGTTGCTGTTCGACCCGACGGTGACGTAGAGCTTGCTGCCATCCCGGTTCGCGATGACATTCTTGGTCCAGTGGTGATTCAGCGGGCCGCCGGGCAGGTCGGTCACTTTCGTTGCCGCGGCATTGATCTGCGTCTGCCCCGGCGAATAGGGGAAGCGCACCAGCGCGTCGGTGTTGGCTACGTAGAAATCACTACCGACGAGCGCCATGCCGAAGGGCGAATTCAATCCCGACAGGAATACCGAACGCTGATCGGCGACGCCGTCGCCGTTCGTATCCCGGAGGAGCGTGATCTGGTTCGCCGTCGGTGCGGCAGCACCAGCCTTAGCGACGGCGCGCTTCTTGAAGTATGCCTTGATGCCCTTGTTGTCCTCGGGTCGCTCCGGGCCATTGGTCTCCGCGACCAGCACATCACCATTTGGCAACACGTAGAGCCAGCGCGGGTGGTCCAGCTTGTCGGCGAATGCTGCGACCGCGGTTCCGTCTGCGGATGCGGGTTTGTCACCCGCCGACCAGCCCTGGGCGGGCGCGACCTTGATCGTGGGAATCAGAGATTTTTCGGGTGGCGGCAACTGGGGATTCGGGCCCGTACCGTCGGCGACCTGAAGCCGCGCCTCGCCTCCACAGCCGGCAAGGCCAGCCAAGGCGAAGGTGGCCAAGAAGATGGATAGAATCGCAGGCAAGACGCACGAGAAGAACCGTCCCTGTTTGGAATCCAACACCGCCACTCCTTTGGCAAATTGGCAAGCGCAACAACAGACCTATTGTTCAGGCATCAGGGCGCAAGGAGAGTTCGGTGGATTTTTTACAAGCCAGAGCTGCCTCGCGTCTGCTGAGTGCCACTGAATTCCTGCTCGGCGCTGCCGTCGTCATCGGCCATAACGTCTTTCATGTGGTGCCGAACGAGGTACCGATCCTGGTGGTGCTCGGGCTGGTCTCATTTCGTGTACGCAACGGCGGCTTCGGTTTCGATGCGTGATTCTGTCAGGTCTGAAGGCCCATCCATTTTTCGATCTGTTCGACGCGGTTGCGACTGACGTCGAGTTTGGTCCCGGACTTGAGGCGCACCGCGTAGTCACCGCCGGGATCACGCAGCAGTGTGTCGACCTGGTCGAGCCGGACGATGGAGGAGCGGTGGATGCGAAAGAACTGCGCCGGGTCCAATTGCTCCTCGAGACTCTGCATGCGCTCGCGGATCACGTAGGTCTTCTCTCCAACATGTAGCTCCGCGTACGGGCCGCTCGCGGTGATGTATTCGATTTGCTCCACGGCAACGACCCGCACCTGGCCGCGCGACTCGACCGGGATGCGCTGCAGGTAGTTCGATGTGACCGAACCGGGCGGTGACCTCGCGTTGCGCGCCCTGCAGGAGCGCGAGCAAGTGCTCCGACAGTCGATCCACTTCCTGCAATTCGACCATGCGCCGTGCGCGCCTGAAGGCCTGCTCGAAGCGCTCGTCGTCGAAGGGCTTGACCAGATAGTCGATCGCCGCGAGGTCGAACGCCTTGAGCGCGTAGTGATCGTAGGCGGTCACGAAGATCGTGGCAGGCATCTTGTCGAGGCCAACGGTGCGCGCCACTTCGACCCCGGTCTTGCCGGGCATCTGTACGTCAAGGAATACCAGGTCCGGCTTGAGTGCCTCGATCGCGGCGACTGCGGCTTCACCGTTGTCGACCTGGCCGACGATCTCGACAGCTTTTTCGCGCGCCAACAGGTCCTGTAGCCGCTGGCGAGCGAGCATCTCGTCGTCGGCGATGACAACCCTGAGCGGCTTGCGCTCGCTCACCGACCATATCCTCCGGCGCGCGCGGCAACAGGCGTGCCCGACAGATCCACGCGGGTATGGTACGGGATGATGACTTCGGCGATCACGCCACCGCCTTCGGCCTCGCGCAAGCTCGCGCTTTGTGCCGGCCCGTAGAGTTGCTGCAGGCGTTCGCGCGTATTTCGCAATCCGACGCCCTCACTGGACGATTGCCCGATGAGGCCGGGACCATTGTCGCGCACCCTCAGGATCAGCTGATCGGCGTGACGCACGACGCGAATCTCGATTCGACCCGTGCCGTCGATCTTGCTGACACCATGCTTGATCGCGTTTTCCGCCAACGGTTGCAGAATGAGGTTGGGTACCAGTGCAGTGCCCAATTCGGTCTCCACCTGGATATCGACTTCGAGCCGGCCGCGAAAGCGGATTTCCATGATTTCAAGATACCGTTTGAGAAACGCCAGCTCCTGCTCGAGCGGGATCTCGGGTTCATTCGCACCCTCCAGCGTATTGCGCAGCAGTTCACTCAAGCGCGCGATCATACGGCGTACCCCGCGCGGATCGTGCTCCACGAGTGCGGATACCGCATGCAGGGTATTGAACAGGAAGTGAGGGTCGAGCTGGGTGCGAAGCGCCGCGAGCCTGGCATCCGACAGTTGTGCCTGAAGCTGCGCCGCGTGTGCCTGGAGGCGAATGGTCTCTTCCCGGCGCGCCCGATAGCGCAGGAAATAATCGCGCGCGAACCCCGCCGCAACCACCGCGATGTACACTAGGAATTCATTCACGAACCAGAAGCGCGTAACGCGAGCGATTGGCGCCACATCGGTCGTCGGCCTGCGAGGCAGGATGTGAAAGACATTCACGCGCAACCAGCCGACGCTGATATCCACAAAAATCGCCACGGCGATGCCGACCACGAAGAACAGCAGCAGGCGTGAAACCCAGTTGCCCCGTTCCAGCGCGAAACGGCTCACCATCCAGAAAATAAGCGGCGTGAGCAGGGCCCAGAGATAGGAGGAAGTGAAGGCCAGCGCAAACGGGGCGGCGGTGAAGAGACTACGACCGCGTGGGTCGAGAAGCGTGTTGGCGGCCGTGAGGAGCGCGATCAACGTCCAGAAGCCAAAGATCAGCAGCATGTCGACCCGACGAAATGCCAGAGGCTCGGCCGTTGGCGGGCCGTTTGTTACGGAACTCGGCGACGGCGGATTCGTCGCATCCACGCAGGACACCTCACGGGTTTGCGGTTGCAGAGTGAAGCATAGGGACAAGGTGCGCTTCATCGCAAAGTCTGTGACCCCATCGGCACGTGGGAGCGCACGAATTGCACGCCAAGGGCATGAACGGCGCTTGCCGGCTGTTCGTGCCGCCCGGGAGGCAATTCAAGACATGCGCGTGCAGGCCATGACAGCCATCGATGGGTGCTGACGGCATTTGGCTAGGATGCGCCTAGAGGAAGCATGAAGCGATCACACATCATGGTGGCAGCTGGTGGCGTGCTGGTGCTGGCGACGGCGGCTTGGCTGATTTCGGGCGCCCGAAAGAGTGACACTTCCGAGTATCGCTTCGCGACCGTCGAGCGCGGTGACCTCGAGGCGACTGTTTCATCGACTGGCGCTCTGAGTGCCGTCACCACCGTGCAAGTGGGCACGCAGGTCTCGGGCAAGGTCGTCGCGATCCATGCCGACTTCAACGATCGTGTGAAGCAGGGCGAACTGATCGCCCAGATCGACCCCGTACTGCTGGAGCAGACGGTGCGCGACGCGCAGGCAGGCCTGGAGCGCAACCAGGCGCAGCTCGAACAGACGCGGCGCGAGTATGAGCGCAACAAGCTGCTGTTCGAACGCAAGGTGCTCACCGAAATCGATTTCAACACTGCCAAGTACGCCTACGACGTCGCGCTGGCAAACGTCAAATCGGCCCAGGTCACCCTCGAGCGTGCACGGCAGAATCTTGCTTACACCAATATCTACGCTCCGATCGACGGTGTGGTGGTGGAACGCGACGTGGACGTCGGGCAAACGGTGGCGGCCAGTCTTTCCGCACCGCAGCTGTTCCTGATCGCCAATGACCTGTCGCAGATGCAGATCCTCGCGTCGGTAGATGAGAGTGACATTGGTGCGATCCATGAAGGACAGTCGGCGCGCTTCACAGTGCAGGCGTACCCGAACGAGACCTTCACGGGTAGCGTGAAGCAGGTGCGACTGCAATCGAAGACCACGGAAAACGTCGTCAACTACACCGTCGTGGTCAGCGTCAGTAACGCGAGCGGCAAACTGCTGCCGGGCATGACGGCGACCATCGACTTCCTGACCGGCTCAGCGAAGGACGTACTGCTGGTGCCCAACGCCGCACTGCGCTTTCGTCCGACCGAGGAAATGCGCGAACAGATGCGCAAATCCGCCGCGCGCGGACGGGGGAGATACGCAGGCGCAACCGGGAGAGTGGGGGAGCGCGGCTCGAAGCGGCGACGCTGCGGGTCCACGCGGTCCTGCGGCCGGTCGTCCACGCAACCTAACGATGCTTTGGTATCTCGACGACCAGGGCAAGCTTGCTGTCGCGCGCGCTCGAACCGGGCTTACGGATGGGCAACGCACCGAAGTGAAAAGCGAGAGTCTCAAGGAGGGTATGCAGATCATCATCGGGGTGACGCAGACGTCACCCACCACCGCAGCATCGAGTCCCTTCCAGCCGCAACAGCAGCCGACGTCACAGCGACGGCCGGGCGGCTTCTGAACAGTGCGCGAACCAATGGCCGGGGAAGTCATCCGGGTCGAGGGCGTCACCAAGGTCTATCGGATGGGCCAGAACGAGGTGCACGCGTTGCGCGGTATTGATCTCAAGGTAGAAAGCGGCGAGATGCTCGCGGTCATGGGTGCGTCGGGATCGGGGAAGTCCACCCTGATGAACCTGCTGGGTTGCCTCGATGCGCCGACCAGCGGCGAGTACTTTCTCGATGGCGTACGCGTGAACGGTTTGGGCAGCAACACGCTTGCCGATCTGCGCAATCAGAAGCTCGGCTTCATCTTCCAGGGCTTCAATCTCCTCGCGCGCACTACCGCTCTCGAAAACGTCGAGCTGCCGTTGCTCTACGATCGCACCGGCCGTGATCTCGATACGCGTGCACTCGCGGCGGAGGCGTTGGCGCGAGTCGGTCTGGCGGAACGGGCCGACCATCAGCCGAGCGAGCTCTCGGGCGGTCAGCAGCAACGTGTCGCCATCGCCCGCGCACTCGTGACCAAGCCAGCGCTGCTCCTGGCCGATGAGCCCACCGGCAATCTCGATAGCCGAACATCGATCGAGATCATGGCTCTCTTCCAGGAGCTCAACGACCAGGGCATCACCGTGCTGGTCGTGACCCACGAGCCCGACGTTGCGCGCTATGCCCGGCGCGTCGTCGAGATGCGAGATGGCCACATCGTCCGGGACGCGGCGATTCCAGACCGGGGCCGCGCAACTGAGGACCTGCGAGCGCTGGATGCAGGCGAGGGGTCGCAGTCATGAGGAGATCCGTCCTGATCAAGGTTGCGACCCAGAGCATCCTCAAGAACAAGCTCCGCATGTTCCTCACCATGCTCGGTATCGTGATTGGTGTTGCGGCGGTGATCATCATGGTCGCGATCGGCAGTGGCGCGCAGTCGACGATTCAGCAGCAGGTGAGCAATCTCGGCACCAACATGATCTTCATCATGCCGGGCGCGAGCGGGCAGGGTGGAGTGAGCCAGGGCGCCGGGACTTTCAATCGCCTCACCTTGCAGGATGCTGAGAAACTCAAGCGTGAATCGACCCTGCTCGCAGCGGTATCGCCGGTCACGTTCACGGGTACGCAGGCGATCAGTGCGCAGGGCAACTGGCGTACACGCGTCAATGGCGTCTCAACCGACTTTCAGACCATCCGTGACTGGCCGGTGTCCTCGGGCCTGTTTTTCAGCGACAGCGACCAGCGTGCGATGCGCAAGGTGGCAGTGCTCGGCAACACGGTGGCACAAAATCTCTATCCGGGAGTGGATCCTGTCGGCCAGCAGATCCAGCTGCGCGACGTACCTTTCAAGGTCATCGGCGTGCTTGCGCCAAAGGGGCAGCAGTTTGGCGGCCAGGACCAGGACGACGTGATCATCGTGCCCTACACGACCGCGCAGGCACGCCTCAACAACAACGTGCGCATCGGAATGATTCTCGCCAACACTTCCTCGCCCGAGGATATTCCCGCGGCGATGCAGGAGATGCGCGCCATCATGCGTGAGTCGCACAAGATTGCCGAAGGCGAAGACGACGACTTCACCATCCGCAATCAGGACGAGCTTGCGGAGGTCGCTCAAGGAACAACGAAGGTGATGTCGGCACTACTCGCTGCGGTCGCCTCGATTTCCCTGCTGGTCGGCGGCATCGGCATCATGAATATCATGCTGGTCTCGGTCACGGAGCGCACGCGCGAAATCGGTATCCGCATGGCGATCGGTGCGCGCGGCTCGGACGTGCTGACCCAGTTCCTGGTCGAGAGTGTCGTCTTGAGCCTTTTCGGTGGCCTTATCGGCATCGTGCTGGGCTTTGTCGGCGCGGCGGTACTGGGACGGGTCACGGGCTGGAACACGATCACACCACCAAGCGCGGTACTGATGGCAGTCGGATTCTCTGCTGCCGTCGGCGTGTTCTTCGGCTTCTACCCGGCGCGGCAAGCCGCGGCGCTCAATCCCATTCAAGCACTTCGATATGAGTAGAGCTCTCAGCGCGATCATTGTGAGCGCGACGCTGGTGTTCAGCGCCTCGGCCGGCGCGCAGGACACGCGCGTCATCACTTTTCAGGAGGCGATCCGCATTGCACTCGACCAGAACAGCATACTCAAGCAGGCCGAGAATGCGGCGGCGCTCGGCCAGATCGGCGTGAAGGCGGCGCGCCAGCAGTTTCTCCCCGACTTGCAGCTCGATGTGCACGGCAGCGAGAGCTATGGACGCAATTTCGATTCGGGCGAGGGTCGCATCGTCGACCAGAACACGACCAATGCCACCATCGGGGTTTCTTCGGGCGTGGTGCTGTTCGATGGTTTCGGCAATACCGCGTCTCTCAAGTCAGCAGAGTTCAATCGCGACGCGAGCACGCTCGATCTGCAGCGCTCGCGCGAGACGATTGCGTTCACTGTCGCGACCAATTACCTCGCCCTGATCTCGCAACAGGAGCAATTGCAGGTACAGCGTGAAAATCTGTCCGCACAGGCGGCGCTCGAGCAGCAGATCCAGGCCTACGTCGAAGCCGGGGCGCGAACGGTGGCGGATCTCTACCAGCAGCAGGCCAGTGTCGCGAGTGCGAAACTCGCCGTCGTCAATGGCGAACGCTCTACGAAGCTCGCCGAAGTCGACCTGATGCAAACGCTGCAGCTCGACCCGCACGGCATGTACGAGTTCGAAGCGCCGGCGTTCGGATCACTTTATCCGGCGACGACCGAGCTCGATCTCTCGAGCCTGTTGACGCGCGCCTACGCGCAACGCGCCGATCTCGTGGCAGGCCACGCACGAGTCGATGCGGCGGCGCAGGACGTGCGGGTCGCGCGATCGGGTCACTGGCCAACGGTCTCGTTGAGTGCCGGCTATGACACCGCGTATACGAGCGCGGCGGACCTGCCATTCTCAGACCAGATTGATCAGCGTCGCGGTGGTTCGATCGGGCTGGGCATCTCGATCCCGATCTTCGATCGCGGCAGCGCGTCGGTCGCGACGCGCCGCGCGGAGATTCAGCAGCAAAATGCGCAGATCGATCTCGAGAGCCTGCAGAACGATGTAGGCCTGCAGGTGCGCCGCGCCCACCTCGATCTTGAAGCCGCACACGAGCAGCTCGCGGCCGCCCAGGCGCAACAAAAGTCTGCCGAGCTTGCGTTGCAGGCCACACAGGATCGCTACCAGGCGGGGGCGGCTACGCTGGTCGAACTGACGCAGTCGCGCGCGACGCAGGTGGACGCCGCCAGCTCGGTCGTCACCGCGCGCTATAACGAAATGTTCCAGCGCACGCTCATCGGCTACTTCATCGGCGCCCTTGACCCGGGGAAACTCGCTGGCGAGAGCCAATAGGCGCTGGAGGACAGTTCCGTCGCGAACCGGCTCGCACGGCTGGTATTGACAGACCGAGTTCGCTCCCCGAATGATCCGGTGGCAGTCCCCGGACTGCCTCAATAACAATCAGGGGGACCCCATGAAGTTGGCTGCATGCTGGCGGCGGTGCGCGTTCGGGCTTGCCGCGTTGGTCGTCGTCTGCTTCGCCCAGGCCGACACGCCGACGGCGGCACGGCGCGAATTCGAAGTGCAGACGCCTGAGGCGGCTGGTTTCTCTTCGCAACGTCTGCAGCGGCTCGACGCTTCGATGCAGCGCCTGACGGATGCGAAGCAGATTGCGGGGATCGTCACGCTCGCTGCCCGCCACGGCAAGATCGTGCACTGGAAGAGTTTCGGCATGCAGGACCTGGCAAGCGGCCGGCCGATGCCAAAGGACGCCATCTTTCGCATCTATTCGATGACCAAGCCGGTCGTCGGCGTCGCCATGATGATTCTTCACGAAGAGGGCCAATGGCAGCCGGGTGATCCCATCGCGAAATTCCTCCCTGAGTTCGCCAACATCAAGGTGTTCTCAAAACTCGATGCGAACGGTCAGCCGGTGCTCGAGGACCCACAGCATCCGCCGCTCATGGATGAGCTGATGACCCATTCGGCGGGATTCACTTATGGTGTGTTCCAGAAGCGCTGGATCGACGAGCAATACCTCAAGGCCGGCATCATCTCGCCGGCGACGCTGGAGTTCACAACGCACTCGCTCGAGGAGCTGGTCACCAAGGTTGCCGCCATACCCCTTGCGTACCAACCTGGCACCCAGTGGGAGTACAGCGTTTCCGTCGACATCCAGGCGCGCATCATCGAGAAGCTGTCTGGCCAGTCGTTGGCGGACTTCCTGCGCAAGCGCATTTTCGAGCCGCTGCAGATGACGGATACCGGCTATTACGTGCCGGCCAGCAAGCGCGCACGCCTCGCCGCCCTCTATCAGTTCGATTCCTCACAGCATGCATTGACGGTTCGCAACCTCGTCGCAGACCCAAGCGAGCCGCCCTCCATGACGCCGGGCGGCATCGGGCTCTATTCCACGGCGAGTGACTTTCTGCGCTTTGCGCAGATGCTGCTCAACGGCGGTGAGCTCGATGGCGTGCGTATCCTCGGCCCTCGCACGGTGGAGTTGATGCGCTCGAATCACCTGCCGGATCGGTTGCTGACCGGCGAGTTCGGCGCCGGACCCAATCGCTTCCAGCCGGGTCTGGGCTTTGGCTACGATGTCGGTGTCCTCACCGACCCGCTACGACTGGGCGACCCGAGAGGCGCGGGCACCTATTACTGGATCGGCATCGCGGGAACCTGGTTCTGGATCGATCCGCAGTTCGACATCGTGTTCATCGGCCTGGCGCAGCGCTGGGCAGATCCGACGTTGCCAGCGATGTGGGATATGACGCGCGCGACGCTCTACCAGGCGTTGATCGATCCGCAGCGTTGATCGCATCCACCACCGGGAGCTCGGAATATGAAGGTTGAAGAAATGTTCAGCGTCAAGGGCTATGGCGCAATCGTGACCGGTGGCGCGAGCGGCCTGGGATTGGGATTCACCGAGGTGCTGGCCGAAAACGGCGCACGCGTGACCATGCTCGATCTCAGCGAGGAACGCATTGCACGCGAAGGTAAGCGTCTGCGCGATGCAGGATGCGATGTGCGCGGCGTGGTTGTCGACGTGACGGATCGTCCCGCTTTGCATCGCGCGTTCGACGAGGCCGCCGCGCTCTATGGCCGTCTGGACGTGGTGTTCGCCAACGCCGGGATCGCTGCGGGCCCGGGATTCGTTACGCTGGATCGCAAGACACGCGTGCCGGAGGGCGCAGTCGAGAACTACGACGACGCGCGCTGGGACAAGGTCATCGAGACCAACCTCAATTCGGTGTTTACGACCATCAAGGCGGCGGCGCGGCACATGAAGAAGCGCAACTCCGGTCGCATCATCGTCACGACCTCGGTTGCGGGCCTCCTGATCGAATCAGGCGTTGGCGCCGCGTACATGGCAGCGAAGGCGGGCGCCGCACATTACACGCGGGTCGCGGCGCAGGAACTCGCGCGTTACAACATCCTCGTGAACGCAATTGCCCCGGGCCCCTTCATCACGAACATCGGCGGGGGGCACGCGCACACGCCGGCGGTGCAGCAGGCATTTGCTCACACGATCCCACTCGGGCGCATGGCAAGCGTCGAGGAGATCAAGGGCCTCGCGCTTTACCTGGCTTCGCCTGCCTCGAGCTTCATGACCGGCACCCAGATCGTCATCGACGGGGGCGCATTGCTGGGCACAGTCGACTGACTGGCTCCACTTCTACGCAGCCGCGGCACGGTTTGACGCGTTGAGGCGATCGGCGAGGGCGCACAGCAGTTTCGCGCCATCTCCGCGCCAGGCACTGCCGTGCATGCAGGCGAGCGTCTGCGGATTTTCTCCGGCGATGCGCCTGAGGATCGCGCCAGTATTTGGCGAATGGGCAAAGTAGTCCATCGGTGCGCGAAACGCCTCGCTCGGTTCGAGGATATCCGTCTCAACCAGTGGCTGCTCGCCGGTGCCCCCCTGCGTGAACAGGTCACCGCACAGGAACGTGCGGGTGGTGTTTTCCATCATCAACCCACACTCCCAGCCATGGGGCACGTGTGGCGTGTCGAACCAGCGCACGTTGTGCGCACCGAGAGACAGGAGCGCACCGTCAGCGAGCACTCGCGGGGCACGATTCGCCAGGTCACTGATTGAGGTCATGGCTGCGATGGCGCCGCACACCGGTTCAGAATTGGGCGCGGATGCCAGAAATTCATTCAGCGAACCACATTCGTCCGCTTCAACGTGGGAGAAGCCGACGTAACGAAGCCGCTCCACCGGCATCACCTTGCCGATCGCCTCGCGCACCAGCGCGAACATGCGGCGCGGTCCGGTGTGGAAGAGCAGGGGCTCTGCATCCACGATCAGGTACTGATTGAAGCTGAAGCTTCCAGGGCCATCCGGAACGGCAACCGGCGTATTGATCCGGAAGATACCGGCGGCGATTTCGTGGACGTTGGTGCCCGAGCTTGCGTTGGTGATCATCGATAGATCCTCTGGGTTGTTTGCGTGGAAGTGTAACGACCTGCCGGGCCGTTACACTTCCTTTGCAGACGGAGGCTCGCATATGCTCGCGCTGTGCCGACATCTGAAGTCGCCGGGAATGACGAGTCCGCGCTGGTGCACGCGATCCTCGCCGCGCGGCCGGCAATTGCGCGTGACGCCGAGGCTGAGCTGTGCAGGCGTCTCGCACCGCGAATCCGTCTCTATGGGCTCAAGCATCTGCGTGACGGGCATGCGGCGGCGGATCTCGTCCAGCAGGTGCTGCTCATCACTCTGCAGCGTCTGCGGGCCGGTGAGCTGCGCCAGCCCGAGCAGGTCGTGTCATTCGTGCTCGGAACTGCACGGCTGACCGTCCTGGAACTGCGACGCGGGCCCGCGCGACGCGAGCAGTTGCTCGAGGCGTACCTCGTCGAGGAGGCGAGCGAGATGAACACGGAAATAAGCTCGGAGGCGCAACGGCAGCGCCTGCTCGGTTGCCTTCGCAACCTCACGGAACGCGAGCGCTCGGTAGTGCTTCTCACCTTCACTGCGGACAAGCCGACTGAAGAAGTCGCGGATGACCTGGGCCTGGAGACAGGCAATGTACGGGTGATCCGTCATCGTGCCCTGCAGAGACTGCGGGATTGTCTGGATGCGGCAGGTCCATGAGCCAGATTCACTGCAGCGCTCCGGTGCCGCTTGGAAAGCTCGTCGACTATTGGCTGGGCGAGATCAGCGGCGATGAGGAGCAGCAGATCGATGAGCACTTGTTCGGCTGCGAGGCCTGCTCGCGACGGTTACAAGGGCTCGTGGGATTGGGCGACAGCATCCGCGTGTTGATGCGTCAGGGCGTTGTACCGGGAGTCATCAGTGCAAGACTGCTGGAGCGCCTGATGCAAGAAGGCTTGCGTGTGCGGGAGTATCGCGTCGCGCCGAATGGCAGCGTCAACTGCACTGTGGCACCGGAGGACGACCTGCTGGTGTCTCGACTGCAAGCACCTCTTGCCGGCGTGAAGCGGCTCGATCTGGTCTTCATCGACGTCTTCCAACCGGGCGAAGCCCGACTTTGCGAGATTCCCTTCAATCCCGGCGCTGACGCGGTGATCCTGGTGCCACCGATCGACGAAGTGCGTCGGCAGCATGCCCATACCGGAATCATGCGACTGTTGGCGATAGACGGTGCGAAGGAGAGACTCCTGGGCGAATATGTCTTTCACCATTCTCCGTGGCCGGCCTCGCACGAAGCAGGTTGACGCCGACCCCAAAATGAATACGCTCAACCCCGGCAGGAACCTGTTTCATCAAGCAGGACAGGGGGGTTAGATGTGTAAGGGGCATATTGGGCTGTTGTGCTCATCATTGGTGCTGACCGCATCAGTTGTCGGGCTTACCGGCATCGCGACCGCGCAGACTACGGCGCAAGTCAGCGCGACATCGGGAGGGACCCTCGGCGAAGTCATCGTCACGGCGCGCAAGTTCGAGGAGAACTTGCAGGACACGCCGATCGCGGTGACGGCATTTACCGGTAGCGAGCTGGAAGCACGGCAGATCTTCAAGACCGACCGCCTGGACGAGGTGGTCCCGAATCTGCAGTTCGCCAACAACGCTCCGCTCGCGGGGAACAATTCCTCATCACAAGTGTTCATCCGCGGTATCGGCCAGACGGACCCGACCTCGACGGTCGATCCGGGCGTCGGCCTCTACATCGACGATCGTGTACATGGGCTCCTCTGTCGGCGCCAACATGGAGCTGCGGGACATTTCCTCGGTGCAGGTGTTGCGCGGTCCGCAGGGCACATTGTTCGGACGCAACACCATCGGCGGCGCAATCGTGATGACGACCAAGGACCCCGGGGACGATTTCGGCGGCACAGTCAGGCTTGGCGGCGGCTCGGACAGCCTGATCGATGCGTTCGGCGCGCTGGACGTTCCGTTTTCCGACACCTTCAAGTCACGCTTCACCGCGGGCCTGCGCAAGCAGGATGGCTACGTGACGCGTACTGACGGCGAAGACCTCGGCGATACGAACACCTATACGGTTACGGCCAAGCTGGTCTGGCGCCCGAGTGATGCGTTCGAGGGCAAGTTCCTCGCCGACTACACCAACTCGGATGAGAACGGCAGTCCGCTCGTTTTTGCTGCCTACACGGAGACTGCTGCGTTTGGACGCGTGGCGAGCCTGGACGCAGGCTGCCCTGGGTTGTCAGACGGTCTGGTGCCGCCGCCAGGACTGCCAGACCAGCCGGCGGTGCCGATGATTGCTGATGATCGTTGTGCCAACGATCTGCAGGACCGCGGACCGTATCACAACAACGGTACGGCACCGCTGACGAGCCAACTCAGCAATTGGGGCGGTTCGCTGAACCTCACCTTCAACTTCAACGAGGCCCTCGCGCTCAAGTCGATCAGCTCCTACCGGGGCATCAGCTGGGAAGGCAACCGCGACGCGGACAACACGCCGCTGCCGATCCTGCACACCTTCTACGATGTCGATGGCTGGCAGTGGAGCCAGGAGCTGCAACTCCTGTACGAGGGCGGACCGCTCAAGGGCGTGTTCGGGGCGTACTACTTCGAGCAGGCCTCCGACGACATCGTGACCATCACGCTCAATCCGCCGGTGCCACCACCCGGGCCGAATCTGGACAGCGACAACAACAAGGTCGAAAACCAGAGCTGGGCCGTGTTCACGCAATGGACCTACAGGTTCTTCGACGACCGGCTCGGCGTCACCGTCGGCGGTCGGTACACGGAAGACAAGAAGGGCTCCTATCCGGATCAGTTCGACTACTCGGCGCCGAACGTGAAGCAGGTGCCGGTGCAGTGGTATCGCGACACGTTCAGCAAGTTCACGCCCTCGGGATCGGTTGACTTCAAGATTACCGACCAGGCGATGATCTACGTGAGCTACTCGGAAGGCTTCAAGGGCGGCGGGTGGAACAGTCATTTCAACCAGCCCCCACCGCCCCCGGCCTTCCTGGCGCAGGTACAGGAATTCCAACCCGAGGAAGCCCAGACCTACGAGTTCGGCTTCAAGCTCGATCTGGCGGGAAATACCTTGCGACTGAACGGTGCAGTGTTTCTCGACGGACTACAACGACCTGCAGGTGACCTATCGTGGCCCGCGGCCTAACGGTGTCGCACCGTTCCTGATCAACGCCGGTAAGGCGAGTGTGGATGGCGGTGAACTCGAAGCCACCTGGGCACCCACCGACAACTGGATCTTCGAAGCGAGTGTTGGCTACCTCGATGCGACTTTGGATGAGCTTGATATCAATCCGGTCGCCGCACCTCCGGCCACGCTCCTGCCCGGCAACAGGCTGCCGTTCGCACCCGAATGGCAGGCGCACGCAGGCATCGCGTACACGGCCCATGCCGGGAGCGTGCGGATCATTCCGCGCCTCGATGTGTCGTACCAGGACAGGACGTTCTTCGATGCCGCGAACACACCGCAGATCGCGCAACTCGACAGCGTGACGGTCTACAACGTGTCGCTGCGCTTCGAATCCGAGCAGGGCAACTGGGGAGTGACGCTGGGCTGTAACAACGCGAGCGACGAGACTTATCCGATCGCCGGCAACTCGTCGTTGGATACCGGCAGCGGTTACGCGGAGATCGCGTATTCACGGCCGCGCGAGTACTTCGCAATACTGAACTACGACTTCTGAGGGTCGAGAGCCAGAATCAGTGACGGATCATCATTGGGCCAAGGATGGCCCAGAGCCCTGCGAGGATCAACAGCGCGCCACCGAATCGGCTCGCACGCATTCCGAAGGGGGCCAGCTTCTCGAACAGGATGAACAGGCTGATGGCCGCGATCACCCACAGGTTCATCACCCCACCGACAAATAGCAGCAGCATCAACGCCCAGCAACAGCCCAGGCAGTACAGCCCGTGCTCGAAGCCCATCCGCAGCGCCCCCATCGTCCCGGGGCGGAACTGCTCCACGATCAGCTCAGCCGGGGAGCGGCAGTGTTTGAGGCATGAGCGCTTGAAGCGCGTGAGCTCGTAGACACCGGCGAGGATCAGAACGACACCGCTTAAGGGACGGTTCTGCAACTCCAACATGGGGGAGAGCTGCATCAGGTCGCGCAGCATCAGTTGCAGCGGCGTTACCGCGGCGCTGAAGAGAGTCCACACCGCGAGGTACCCGCAGGCGAACGCATACACACGCAGGCGTGTGCTTGCGCGGGCCTGCGATTTGCGGACGACGGCGGCGTAGAGGAGAACCGCGGGCGCAGCTGACGGCAGCATCATGCCGATCATCATGACCACCCACATCGCGAACAGCAGCAGCGCGCAAGTCCAGTCCCATTCCGGCGCCATCATCCACGAGGCGGGTCCATCCATCGCGCCGTACATGTCGCGAGCCATCGGCACTATCCATGACCAGCACAGCAGTACCACGATCGCGAGAGCGCCGGCCGTGAGCCAGC
The DNA here is from genome assembly GCA_963724625.1 of uncultured Gammaproteobacteria bacterium. Taxonomy (GTDB): domain Bacteria; phylum Pseudomonadota; class Gammaproteobacteria; order Steroidobacterales; family Steroidobacteraceae; genus DATBVX01. The sequence continues at coordinate 112,072 of CAVRVO010000005.1, forward strand.
GGTCGTGCTTCAGCACCGTCTCAAGTGTGGTTTCGTCGCTCAACTATGCTGCCAACGTCAGCCGGTGCGCACGACCCCACGTCGTCCAATGAATACGCGCCAAGTGCGCGTGCGTGTCGTTGAGATCGAGCTCGATCGGCCCGGATGCCCTGGCCTTGCCACTTGCGTCATGAATTCTCCAACAACCGCCGTCAATCCAGGCGACGCCATTCTAGAGCCTACCGCAGCCTGAAGCAGTCTTTGAATCTTGAACGCGCAACTGCGGGCTGGCTTTGAGGTAAAGTCGCTCCTGTCCGTTGCCGCCGAGGAGTAACCATGGCCGTTTCGATGTACGACATATCCGTTGCCCCGTTTTCGCGAACACTGCAGAACCTCTCAAACATCCTGGACAAGGCTATCGCCTATGCGGCCGCGAAAAAGATCGACGGCAAGGTCCTGGTTGAATCCCGATTGTTTCCCGACATGTTTCCCCTGGCGAGCCAGGTGCGGATCGCCTGTGACTTCGCCAAGGGTTGTTCGGGACGACTGGCCGGTGTCGATGTGCCGAAGCACGAGGACAATGAGTCGACGCTGGAAGAGCTCAAGGCACGGATCGCCAAGACTCTGGATTTTCTCGGCACCATCAAGCCGCAGCAGCTCCAGGGCTCGGACGAGCGCACTATCACTCACGAAATGCGCGTACAGACACTCAAGATGCCAGGCCTGCAATACCTGACCGGTTTCGCGCTGCCCAATTTCTACTTCCACGCTACCACGGCATATGCGCTGCTGCGGCACAACGGCCTGGAGCTTGGAAAGCGCGATTTTATCGGCCCACCGCCTTGAGCGTCGTTCAGACTGCCTAGTCTCCGAGACCCGCGCGAATATCGGTGGCGTGCCTTTCCTTCTGGGCTACGCACAGATCGACATGTTCGAGCGTGCGGGCGAGCTCGAGCTCACCCATGCCGAGCTCGCGGGCCTTGGGCGTCAGGAATGTATCGAGCTCCTTGCGATGCCCACTGTCGCAGAACCCATCGGGGAACTCGAAGGTCGCGGACTGACTGGATCCGGGCAGCCGTTGCAAGACCGCCTCGTAGTTATCGCGCAGCCATTGCCACGCCTCCTCGCGCATCGATGGCGAGCTGAACTGACCGCCCAGCATCGAATACATCTCGTAGATTCGCGTGCCCGGATCAATGGCCAGGGCGCGCACCCTGGTCGCTGTCGCGGGCTGCTCTGACAGGCCGAGGGCAGCTGCGGCATGCTGCCGGAGCAACCCATCCTGGGTTTGCGCGAACATCTTTATCAGGGATTCGGCAAACACACCGTCCTCCTGCGCGGCAACGCCCCATGCGATGTCACGGATCGAGGTGTCGAGTGCAGCTGGATCGGTAAGCGATGCGCGCGCGGCCTGCAAGAGCACTGACCGAACAGCCGGGTCGCGAGCGCCTAACGCGAGAATTCTCAGCAACGACACCCGCAACAGCTGCTGTTCGGCCGGCTCTCTATCGTGCGCGCCAACCCGCGGATCAAATCCGAGCACGTGCAGCCGCGGACCATAGATGTCGCTCAGCCTGCGCTCCATCATGCTGCGTTGCGCGGCATCGAGTACGCGGTCATGCAGATCGATGAGCGTATGCGCCAACGCGACCGCCACCTGGCGGTCTGGATGCTCGCTGAGTGCTTCGGCAGCGCCCAGGAGCTTGTCGAGGTTCAGGGCGCCTGCCTGGTACGCGGCATCGAGACTGTCTGCGAGCGCAAGGCCTTCACCTGGAGACAGCGACTTGGCGAGCCCGAGCAAACTGTCCATCGCAGCGGGCGCCATCGCGAAACGGTAATAGCCGGCACCACCGGCGTTCGGCATGACCGCAGAAACCTTCATGTCGGTCGGCACCTCGAGCGTGGCGCTCGGACCGGTAATCAGGGTGCACCGCTTTTGCGGTTTCGCGGGGCCAAGAAATGCTGCGCAAAACGGCACTTTCCATTCCCCGCCTGGCGGGATCGTCGAGCCGAGCGGTCGATAACGAGCCTGCGCAAGCTCCAACCTGCGGCCATCGGCAGAGGTCCGCACCGTTATCAGTGGAACGCCTGGCTGCTCGACGAAGGTTCGAAACGCGTCGACGATCGCGGGTTGCCCGGCGGCCCTGGCGAGCGCACTGAAGAAGTCCTGGGCGGTTGCATTGCCATGCGGGTGCGCGAGCAGGTGCTGGTGAACGCCGCGCTGAAACACTTCCTCTCCCATGTACGACTCGAACATCGCCAGCACGCCGCCGCCCTTATCGTAAGTGATCGAGTCGAAAGCGCTGGCGATGCGTGTGTTGTCAGCGATCGATTCGCGAATCGGCCGACCGGCGCGCTGCGAGTCGACATTCATTGCCCCCAGAGCATCGACGATCAGCGAAGTGCGCAAGCCGAGATCCGGGCGCCATTGATCAGCAATCTTGATGCCGCTCCACTCGGCGAAGGACTCGTTGAGCCAGAGGTCGTCCCACCAGACCGGAGTCACCAGGTCGCCGACCCAGTGATGTGCGATCTCATGTGCCGTGACCTCGCCGAATTCGAGAATCTGCTGCAGCGGGGCATCCGGCGCCAGCAGAATGAGGGTGTCGTCGAAGAGGATCGCCCCGGCGTTCTCCATGGCGCCGCCCATATCGGGCGACGCGATCAGGTCGAGCTTCGGGTAGGGGTACGCAATCCCGAAGTACTGCTCCAGACGCCGCACCAGCTCCGGGGTTTCACGTAGCGTGAGGGCGAGCTTGCTGCCCTGGCCGCGAGTCGCCACGCCTCGCAATGGCAGGGGCTTGCTGCGAATGTCATTCGGCGCGATGGCGGGCGCGTCCACGATGTCGAGAGGCCCAACAGCAATCGCGACGAGGTAGGTCGGCAGCGGCAGTGTGGGTGAGAATTCGTATCGAACCCGCCCATCCTGCGTCGGCGCCTTGACCAGGAGCTGCGCGTTCGACACCGCCTTGTTGCCCGCCGGGGTGATGATCGTGATCGAGAACGGTGTCTTGAAGCGCGGCTCGTCGAAGCCCGGAAACGCACGACGCGCATCGATCGGTTCCATCTGCGAGAACACGTACCAGTCCTCGCCCGCCTGCGAACGAAACAATCCTTCTGCCCCGGTGCGAAGGCCGCCTGAATAGGTGATATGGATGAGGGCTGGTCCGGCGGGGAGCGCAGAATCAAAGTCCAGCCTTGCAACGCCACCGATCGGATCGACCTGCTTGTAGCGCGCCTGCAGAGTTCGATCGCCCAGCTCGATCGGCTGCTTTTGACACGGTCAGCCCGCTGCCGTGCAGCCAGATGCGTTGCGCGGGGTGATTGATCCGCACCCGGATGTCAGCCTGGCCAGAGAAAGTTGCTTGTCGCGGATCGAGCTCGAAGGTGAGCGCGTAGCCCTCCGGCGTCACGGTGTCCGGGAGGCGTCCGTGCGGGAAGTCTTCCGCGGCGATGGCCGCGGGCGATGAAAAAGCTGCAATGAGCAATATGAAGGCAGCGCGAAACTGCATGATGTAGACCTCTGGAGAACGATTATGCCCTGCATCGGTGGTATCGTCAGCGCAATACCCGAGGGAGCCCGTCCATGATTCGCCTGCTCATCGTCGCCAGAAAAGGCATCGACCTTTACTCGTTGCTGATCAAGAAGCAGGCGGACCTGCATCGCGGCGGTCGTGGGACTCTGCATCGCAAGGGCGCGAAGGAACGCGGGCGCGCCAAGTGGCGCCACGTCAAATATGACGGCTGGATCTGGCTGGAAAAATGCCGCGCCGGGGTCGTTCTCGCCGAAATCTTCTCGCGCGCCGCGGGCGGCGAATCACAACTGATGAATTCGCTGGTGGGATTCCTGGACCGTCATTTTCGCGACGAGCTTGCGACCGTCAGCATTCACTACGACTGATCACTCCGCGAGCAGCGCTCGCGTCACTCCGGCCATCGCATCCAGGCTTGCGTCATAAAACTCGGCGCGCAGGTTGCCGCCTTTGTCGACGGCAAACACCTGCCCGGAATGGCCCACGACATAGTCTCCGCTGCTCGAATTCACGTCCCCTTTGAAGAAGGCCGCGGAGAACTGCCTGGCGATCTCGTGGATGCGTTGCGGGTCGCCGGTGAGACCTATGAACTCGCCGGAGAAGTGCTGCAGGTATTCCTTGAGAGCGGCAGCCGAGTCGCGCTCAGCGTCGACGCTGATCATGACGACCCGCACATTCTTGAGCTCCGCGTTGGACTGCTTGAGGAGCGCGAGTTTCTGAAGTGAGGTCGGACATACGTCCGGGCAATGCGCGAAACCGAAGAGCATCAATGCGGGCTCGACCCCGTAGTGAGCTGAAGCGAAAGCTGCGGCCGTTCTGGTCGGTGAGCTCGAAGTCCGGCGATCGGCTTCGGCGCAGGCGGCAGCATGACGCGCTCGAACGAGGAGAGCGAGGCATTGTTGGCCTCGGCGAGGGAGCCCGCCGTCGCGACCATGCTGGCAGCAACCAGTATCGCAAGATGCGGCATCGTTCTCATTGCGTCGCCGCTCTGAAGGCGACCATTTGCATGATCCAGCTGCGCGCTGTTGAGAGGGGCGGTAGCGCTGTAGCTGCCGGTGGTGGTGACGACTCGATCTTCGAGGATCGAGCCGTCGGGGTTGGTGATGACGCGCGAAGTGAAACCGGTGCCCGGCCCAGTGGTGCTGGTGGTGACGTAGTTGGCGCCGATCAGCAGGTCATTGGGGTTAGTGGTGGTGACCGAGCCGCTGCTGCTGGTGGCGCCGATGCCGGTGCCCGAGACACTCACGTCCACCGGATTGAGCGGATCGATGCCGCTGTACTCGGCGATGCGCACGTCGGGGTAGTTCACGGCTGCATTGAAGGTGACGGTGATCGTGGTGCCACCGGCCGGGGCGGCGACGATATTGGGCGCATAGTAGATCGACTGCGTGCCCGCTTGTGCCTGGGTGGTGGGACCTGCGACGCGCTGGTAGTTGTTGCCGCGATTGTCGGTGACCGAGAGCACCTGGGAAGTGGTGTCGTACCAGCCGATCGCCACGACGTTCAAGTCACCGGCGCTCTGTGCGGCAGTGAAGGTGACATTCACCGTGCTCACCGGAGTCTGCGGCACGGCATTGTTGGTCTGCTTGAAGGCTGGCGTCACCGGCGTGCCGCCCGCGGCAGTGGTGGCAGAGGCAGTGTTGGAGTAGGGGCCCAGGTTCGGTGCCGCATCCGTGGCGCGCACACGATAGCTATAGGGGGTACCCGCGGTTAGCCCGGTGTTGCTGTAGGTCGTGGTGGTGACTGTCGTCAGTGCGGCGAAATTTGAACAACCCGCACCCTGGCAGCGCTCGATCAGATAGCCCGTGACTGCGACGTTATCTGTCGCTGCGGTCCAGCTGAGGTTGATCTGGGTGCTCGTCAGCGCTGTTGCTGTCAGCCCGCTCGGCGCAGTCGGCGCCTGCGTGTCGGGTACGACCGGCGTGTAGTTGACCGTCAGCGTGTCGGTGCCCACGTTGTTCGCGGCGTCTCGTGCCGTCACGGTCAAGACATTGCTGCCGGACTGCAGCGCGATGCCGGTTACTGACCAGCTCGTGGTCCCGGACGCGACACCACTGCCGCCACGATCGTTGCTCCAGGTGACCTGCGTGACACCCACGGCGTCAGCCGCCGTCCCGCCGAGACTCGAGTGGGCTGGTACTCGTGTCGAAAGAGATCGTGCTGGTGGGCGTCGTGATCGTCACGGTCGGCGCAGTCGTGTCGGGCGCTGCTTGCGTGGTCGCGTTCACGACTGTAGAGAACGTGCTCAGGTTCCCAGCTGCATCGGTTGCACGGACCTGGTACCGGTAGGTCGTGGCTGCAGTCAGGCTCCCGTCGGCATAAGTAGTGCCGCTCGCAGTACCCACCTGCGCATAGTTCGTGCAGGTGGCACCCTGGCAGCGGTGCACCTGATAGCCGGTCACGCCGAGGTTGTCGGTCGAAGCGGTCCAGCTCAAGTTGATCGAGCTGCTCGAGACTGGTGTGGCACTCAGATTCGTGGGCGCCGTGGGCGCCGTGGTATCCGGAGCCGCTGGTGTGCTGGCGCTCGCCGACATTGGAGTACCCACTGGTGTTTCCGGCGCCGTCGATCGCACTGACACGGTAACTGTACGGCGTGGACGCGGTGAGCCCTGTATTGCTGTAGCTGGTCGTGGTGACCGTCGTCAGCGCAGCAGAAATTCGAACACCCGGCGCCCTGGCAGCGCTCGATCTGATACCCGCTCACAGCCACGTTGTCGGTTGAGGCCGTCCACGAGAGATTGATCTGACTGCTGGAGGTCGCAGTTGCGATGAGATTCGCTGGCGTGCTGGGCGCGCTGGTGTCGGGCGGTCCCGACAAGGCCGCTCTGAAGGCGACCATTTGCATGATCCAATCGCAAGTGTTGAGAGGAGCGGTAGCGCTGTAACTCCCAGCGGTGGTAACCACTCGATCTTCGAGGATTGAACCGTCGGGGTTGGTGATCACGCGCTGCGTGAAACCGGTGCCCGGCCCAGTGGTGTGACTGGTGACGTAGTTTGCGCCGATCAGCAGGTCATTGGGGTTAGTGGTGGTGACCGAGCCGCTGCTGCTGGTGGCGCCGAAGCCGGTGCCCGAGACACTCACGTCCACCGGATTGAGCGGATCGATGCCGCTGTACTCGGCGATGCGCACGTCGGGGTAGTTCACGGCTGCATTGAAGGTGACGGTGATCGTGGTGCCACCGGCCGGGGCGGCGACGATATTGGGCGCATAGTAGATCGACTGCGTGCCCGCTTGTGCCTGGGTGGTGGGACCTGCGACGCGCTGGTAGTTGTTGCCGCGATTGTCGGTGACCGAGAGCACCTGGGAAGTGGTGTCGTACCAGCCGATCGCCACGACGTTCAAGTCACCGGCGCTCTGTGCGGCAGTGAAGGTGACATTCACCGTGCTCACCGGAGTCTGCGGCACGGCGTTGTTGGTCTGCTTGAAGGCTGGCGTCACCGGCGTGCCGCCGGCCGAAGTGGTGGCGCTGGCAGTGTTGGAGTAGGGGCCCAGGTTCGGTGCCGCATCCGTAGCGCGCACGCGATAGCTATAGGGGGTACCCGCGGTCAGCCCGGTGTTGCTGTAGGTCGTGGTGGCAACTGTCGTCAGTGCGGCGAAATTTGAACAACCCGCACCCTGGCAGCGCTCGATCTGATAGCCCGTGACCGCGACGTTATCCGTCGCTGCGGTCCAGCTGAGGTTGATCTGGGTGCTCGTCAGCGCTGTTGCTGTCAGCCCGCTCGGCGCAGTCGGCGCCTGCGTGTCGGGTGTCGTCGCGGAGGAAACACTGGAGAAACCGCTGAGATTTCCTGCAGCATCCGTGGCGCGGACACGGTAGCTGTAGCTCGTGCCGTTGGTGAGTCCGGTATTGCTGTAACTGGTCGTACTGACCGTCGTCAACGCCGTGAAGTTCGAGCAGCCTGCGCCGACGCAACGCTCGATCTGATAGCCGGTCACGCCCACGTTGTCGGTCGATGCGGTCCAGCTCAGGTTGATCTGAGTGGCCGAGAAGGCGCTGGCCGTCAGGTTCGTTGGCGTTGAGGGTACGGTGCCATCAGGTGCATTGCTGATGGTCCAGCTGAAATTGGCGGAGCCGCTGAGCGTGCCAGGATCGGTCGCCGTCACTGTGACCGAGTAAACGTTGACGGTGCTCGGTGTACCGGTGATATGACCGGTACTCGGGTTAATGTTGAGTCCAGATGGAAGGCCGGTGGCACTGTACGTCAGAGCATCGCCATTCGGATCGTTGGCCGTGATGGCGAGATCGAGGGCAACGCCCACGACGCTCATCGGAGCACCAGGGCTCGTAACTGTCGGGGCCAGATTCGTAGGCGTAGGCGCAGCAGTCTCGTCGCTGCCGATCTGCTGCAGGTACGCGACCAGCTTCGCGAGATCGGAATCACTGATCGACACGCTGTTGTGCGCGCGTACCGCTACGCCAAGCGTTGCCGCGGAGCCGTCGTGCAGGTAGGGCGCAGTCGCCCAGACATCGCGCAACGTCGGTGTATCGATGCCGGTAAGCGGCGCCGCCGAGACGCTGCCACTGCTCGGCTTGATCGTGCCGATATTGCGCAGGTTCGCGGCGCCACTCTCGGTGAAGGCTGTACCGCTGTGGCACTGCGCGCAGTTCAAGTCGCGGAAGATCTGCTTGCCGGCCAGTGCATCGCTGGTCAGGGTTCCATCGCTGTTGCGTAGCGGACTGCTGGTGAAGGTATTGAGCGAGGCGACGTAGGCTGCGAGTGCGTCGAGATCGGCGCTGAGCCCGGTCTTCGGATCGCCGAGCGGCTGACTGCGCGTTCCCGTGTTGAAATCGGTGTTGGTCATGAGGCCAGTACCACCGGAGAGATTGCGGATCTGGCCCTCGAAATCCTGCACTTCGTCGAAGTTGCCACTCCAGTGCAGGAAACCCTGCCCCTGCGCGCCCGCGCGTCCGCGCAGATTGATCGTATTGCGCAGGCCCTCGCCGAATCCGGTGAGATCCCACACGCGTCCATCCTGACCGCCATCGTTGTGGCACGACGGCGCAGCTCAGATAGCGATCGCGCGCGAGCCGCGGATCGAGGGCGTCATAGAAGAACTGCTTGCCCTTGAGCACCTGCGCGCTGAGCTTCTCGTGCGCGACGGCTTGCAACGTCGTCAGCAGCGGAACGTTGGTTTCGCCGAGATTCACCAGGCGCGACAGGTCGAAGACGCTGACGGTGCGATCCATGAAGTTGTTGACGTAGAGCGTCAGGCCGTCCGGCGAAACCGCGAGGCCCTGAGGCGCGCGGCCGACGTTGAAGCGGAAGATCTCCCAGCGTCCGTGCGCGTCGACCACCTGCCACCTCCCGACTCGTCTCGAGCGCCACGAACATGTAGACGCCGTACTTGTCGAAGGCAACGGCGCTGGCGAGGCTCGAATTGTCGTGATCGAGGCGCGATGCGAAGTCCTCAGCGTTGGTGCGACAGATCGATGCGCGAGCTGATCGCGCGCACGGTGTTCTGGAAATTCAGATTCGAGCCGATTGCGCAGCGTGCCGCGCTTGATGTTGTCCTGCTTCGAGGGCACCCAGGCGGCAGTACCGTCGGGAGAAATGACGGGAGCACCGAGATAGTTCGGTACCCCGCTGCCCTGATTTTCCAGCGTCCGACCTCATCGCTGTGCTGCAGGACCGTGGTGCCGAGCACCGTCATGCTTCCCGGCACTGATGCGCATAACTTCGCCGCCGTACTGGACGGCACCGTTCTGCGGTCTGCACGACGGCGGTTTCCTCGCCCGGCAGATGCGGCGTGATGAAGCGTGACAACGAGAAGCGTCGCGCCGTCGCCGCTCACTGCAAGGTGGCGCGGATTCGGACCGACATCGACGCTGCCGAGTTGTGCGCCGCTCGAGGCATCGAGTTTCAGCACGCGACCGAGCGCCTCGAGAACGACGAAGGCGAATCCGCCCGTGGGCGCGAATGCGACCCCATAAGGCTGCGATGCAAATGGCAAGGCGACCGTCTGGGACAACGCTCAACGTGTTGGGATTGATGATGCTGATGTTGGCCGACAACTTGTTCGTTACCCACAGGCGACCATCGGGGGCGCGCGCAATGCTGCGCGGAGCCGTGCCGACTGCGATCTCCGGCGAGCATTTGCGAGTTGGTGACCGCATCGAATGCGGTGACCGAGTCGTTGTCCTGGTTCACCACCCAGACACGGCTGTTGCTGCCCGAGCGCTGTTCGTAGGCGATGCTGCTCGAGTTCGCCGGTCGATTGGCGGTGGCGGCGAGGTAGATGGTCTGTGCCGCCGTCTGAGTCTGCGCCGCGCTGACATCGTCGATCGCTGTGACGGTCACGTAGTAAATGCCGGGCGTCGCAAAGGTGTGCGTAATGGAGGGCGAGGCTCGAATAGGCGGTCTGCGCGGTGCCGTCGTCGAAATACCAGCTGTAGCGCGCATTGATACCGTTGCTACTGCTTGCCGTGTAGAGTCACACGGCCGTTCCGGCGAGCGCGCGGTGCAGGCGGTGACAAGGGATTCAGCACGAACGGGTGCGGCCGGGTTGATGTTCCAGGTGAAGCCGGCATTGGCGCTGTTGTTGGCAGGGTCCGTCACCGTGATCGAAACGTTGAAGCTGCCGGCGACGACTCGGCGTACCGGTGATGCGGCCGGAGGCGCGTTGATGCTGAGACCTGTTCGGCATGCCGGATGCGCTGAAGGTGATCGCCTGGCCCTCGGGATCGGACGCGCCGATGGTGATGTCGACCGGGATACGCCGACCGTGCCTGTGAGGTTGCCCGGGATTGACGATCGTCGGCGGCGAATTGACTGTCGTGAGCGTCGCCTGACGGCACTGCATGCCGAAGTTGTCGAGCCAGCTGCCCGACCGGCCGGTCAGTGCGTAGGCCGGATTGTTGGTTCCGCAGTTGTAAGGCCCTTGCGCAGTACGCCGCCGCTGCCGCCGACCGCGCCCAGGAACTGACCGATACCGGTGAGCTTGCCCTGCGAGGTGAGAGCGCGGCACTCGAAGTCGAGTTGATCGGCAAACGTGCTGGAACGCCCGCGGTAGCCGCTGATGGCATAGTTCGCCGGGCAGGTCTTGGTATAGCTCGCGCCGCTCGCGACGCCCGTGATTCCGCGATTGACCGGCGTGCCGATCCAGTGACCGTTCTGGTCGACCTGGATGCATTGCAGTCCCGCCTGGTTGACGTGCGTGCCATCGGAGGTGCCGTAGACGCCGGCGAGTACTTCGTTCGCGTTGCACGCGAGGGTGAAGGGCGTGCCGCCGGTGCCGCCGATGACCTGCGTCGCGTCCGGAGTCGGGATTGGGATTCCCCGCGACACCGATGCGTACGATCTTTCCGACCGACGGGACCCCTTGCGAATTGAGAATGAAGAGCAGGTAGTAGCCGGGCGGCGTGTCGGTGGCGCGCACGGGCCCATTGACGTCGAGCATCGCGCCGTTGGCCGTGAATCCCAGCTCAACGAAACGCTGGTCCATGTTCACGCTGTGCGTGATCGAGCCGGTCTTGACCAACGTCACGCGACTGATGCTGCTCGGGCTGGAATATCCGATCGAGAAACTCTGTCCGACTTCGATGGAGCGTCAGCTGGGTCGTGATGCTCGGCCGCGGCATGAGTCCGAGGTGGCGTGTTCGAATCGAGCAGGTACGAGGGCGTGTACATCTCGATGTTCGTGTTGATGAGCGGCCCGGGCGCGCCGCCACCTGTGATCATGACGCGCGCATCAGGCAGGAGCAGTGCACCGGAGTGGTAGAGACGTGCGTTGACGCCCGAGGGGCCCACGGTCCACTTGCCGGTGCCACCATTGCCATTCGGGTCCCAGACTTCGGCGCTGTTGTTCACGTTGGTGAGCGGCGTTGTCGACCGCGCTGCCCCCGGTCGCAAGCACGCGCCCATCAGGAAGCACGGTGGCGCTGACCCACTGGCGTTGGCTCGACATCGACTGAGTAGCAGTTACGACTGGCGTCGCACCGTTGATGTCGATGACGAGTGCGGCGCTGGACGCGCCGCCCATCTGCAGGATGCGGCCGGGGCGGAACATCGCGGCGCTCGATGTCCAGCTCGTCGCGCCCGGCAGTTGCCCCGATCCTGGCCGACGGGCGTGATCGTGCCGGTGCCGGTGGGCACCACGTAGTACATCCGGCCGCGAGTTGTCGAAGCCGAAGACGCGCCCGTCGGGCGCGATAAAGTTGCGGGGGAAAGTCTCCGCGTAGCCGCTTGTATTGGCGCCTGATAGGAGCCGAAAGACTCCGTTGGTACCACGCACCTCGGGGCGATCGCCACCGCTCGTGCCACCCTGGACGTAGATTTCGCCGTTCAGCAACGTGGTCGAAGAGGAATACCAGCGAGCGCGATTCATGTTATTGCCGCGGGCCAGCTGGTCAGGCAGCGCAGGCGGCCCGGGCTGCCGGGGCGTGAATACGTTGCTGTTGTTGTTGCCGGTGTTCGTAGTGGCGTTGTTGACGAAGTTATCGCCGCCCGCGATGAGCACGTTGCCCGTGTCTGGCAGCATGATCTGGGAGCTGCAGAACAGATCTGTGCCAGTGGTGTTCGGCATCGTGGCATGGGCGGTCGAGCCGAATCCGGCTGAGGGATCCCAGATGTCGTAAACCGTGGAGCCGGTTTGTTGACCGGTCTCCGTCGTCCCGTAGGTCAGTACGCGGCCATCGGGCATGAGCACGGCATGAATCGCGATGATTGGCCAGGCTGGCGGGCGGGTCCCATTCGCCAACGGTGTTGTCGGCGCGCGCCACTGACGCGACCGCAAGCAACAGCATTGCACTGCGCGCAATGAGCGAGCGAATCAGCGACGATTTGCGAACAGCACGAGACGGAACAACGGAAAAATCACAAGCCACGACACCGGTGGTGTCGGGACGATTCGGGGACGGCATCGAATCTCCGGCGATTCTAGTTCTTGTTTCTACTTATGGGCCCTCTGCGCGGCCCTTGATTTGCGATCAAGCTATCAAAGAACTCGGGCGCCGTCGTGCGCGAATTCACGTTTCTCGCACATTACATAAGCTCTAAACCGGCGACCCAGCCGACTGAATCTGAAGTCGTGTCGACAATCATCGAGTAACTTACTGATTGCCGGTGGTTAGCACGATCTGTCCCATACTGCGCTGCGACGCGCGGCGTCTCACTGCCCAGCGCATGGCTGCTACGCCACCGGTGCAGCACGCGGCGAGCAGGATCGCGAACACGAAGACCCGCTGTGGACTGGCATTGGCGCCGAGGAATGCGCCGCCGATGACAGGCGCGGAAATTGCTCCCCCGCGACCCATGCCTAGCGCCCACCCAACGCCCGTCGCGCGGGCGCGGGTGGGATAAAGACTCGCCGACAACGCATTGAGTGCGGCCTGACCGCCGCCCACACCAATGCCGATGACAAGTAGCGACAGGATCAGCGGCAGGGGCGAAGCGACACTTGATGACAGGAGCAGCAATGCAGCAGCGGCTGCCGCATAGGTCGCCATCAGCACGACGAACGGACCCCAGCGCTTGATCAGCCACGACAGCAGGAAGCCGCCGATCACACCCCCGGTCTGAAACAGCCCGCCATATCGCAGCGCGTCCTCCAAGGGAAGCCCGCGCGCCCTCATGAGTACCGGCAGCCAGCTCGCGAGCAGATGCAGGAGCCCAAGATTCAAGAAGAAAATGATCCAGAGGGTTACGGTCGTGGGCGCAAGGCCATCCATGAACAACTGCCGCACTGACACGCGGCTGTCATGCCCTGTTGGCAGCGCGAAGGTATGCCCAGTCGAATGCCGATAGCCGGGATCGAGTCGTTCGAGAAGGCGACCGATTGCGCCGGGATCTTTTGCACGCGCCACCATGAAACGCACCGACTCGGGCAGAGCGAGCAATGGCAGCCAGAGCAGCAGCATCACGGCGCCACCGGTCGCAAAGATCGCCCGCCAGCCGCCGAACGCGATGACGATGGGTGCGAGAAACGCGGAACACGCGCCGCCGAGCGACAAGCCGGCGGCCAGAAGCGTGACCAGGGCGACGCGCCGTGTTGATGGCACGTATTCGGCGGCCAGGGCCAGCGCGTTGGGTATGCTGGCACCGAGGCCGATGCCCGTCACGACGCGCCACGCAAACAGCGCATTGGCATCCTTGGAAGTGGCAGTCATCAGCGTCGCCAATGCGACCAGCCCGAACGACGCCAGAAGCGTTGCGCGCCGCCCGATATAGTCCCCGAGCGGGCTGACGAACAGCGCTGCGCCCGCAACACCCATGAGCGCCGCGGTCGCGATCCAGCGCAGGTCCCCCGGCGCCATCCCCCAATCCGCAGCGAGCGTCGGGATCGCGGAGGCCATCGATTGCAGGTCATACCCGTCGAGGAATGCCACGAGTGCGCACAGGACCAGCACGCGAACATGTAGTGGACCCATGCGCGTGCGATCCATGAGATCTTCGATATCGATTTGCACTCTGAGATCCCACTGGGTGAAATTGGCTGACGAGTATGCAACAGCCGGACTCAATCCTCATCGAACTCAGCGCGCGCGAGGTGATCGACCGCGTACGCGGTGGCGAGCTGCGTGCCGAGGAGCTGGTGTCCGTCCTGCTCGAGCGGCAGCGGCGGCTGTCTTCGCTCAATGCACTGAGCTGGATCGATGAGCAACGCGCCCTGCAGGATGCGCGCGAGGTCGATCGCAAGCGCGCGAGAGGCGAGCGGCTCGGGACTCTCGCTGGGCTCCCACTTCTAATCAAGGACAACATTGCAGTGGCCGGATCGCCCAATGCCGCGGGCACGCCCGCACTGCGCGACCAGGTCGCGACCAGGAATGCGAGCGTGGTGCAGCGCTTGCTCGATCAAGGCGCCCTGGTGCTTGCACGTGCCAACATGCATGAGCTCGCAGGTGGCGGCACTTCGAGTAATCCGACCTTTGGCCCAGTTGGCAACCCATATGATCCGAAGCGTGTGCCCGGTGGTTCGAGTGGCGGGACGGCAGCCGCGCTCGCTGCGCGCCTCGCGCCTGCGGGGCTTGGCAGCGATACCGCAGGATCGGTGCGCATTCCGTCCGCACTGAGTGGCACGGTTGGGTTGCGCCCAACGATCCGCCCCGAAAAGCTCTACCCGGACGAGGGCGTCGTGCCACTCGCACTCGATCTCGATACCGTCGGGCCGATGGCACGCTCGGTTGCGGATGTTGCGCTGTTGCATGGTGTGATCAGCGCAATGCCCGTACCCACGGCGCCGACAGCGGCGTCATTGCGAATCGGCATTCCTCGCAAACCCTACTGGGAGGACCTGGAAACGGAGGTGGCGCAGGTCGCAGAGCAGGCGCTGGAGCGCTTGCGCGACGCAGGCGTCGTCCTGGTCGACGTTGACGTCGGCGCCTACTACCCGCTGGCGCAAGAGATCTACATGACTCTGGTGACCCACGGAATCAAGGCAGATCTGCAGCCCTATCTGGCGCACGTCGGCGTGACGCTGAGCGCGCAGGAACTGATCGAGCGCATCGCGAGCCGGGATACGAAAACGCTGTTCGAGGACTGTGCCAAGGCGCAGATCGCACCGGCCACGTTAGCTAAAGCACGTGGCGCGCTGCGCGAGAAGATTCAGCAGGTGTATCGCAAGCTTTTCAGCACGCACCACATCGTCGCGATTGCCTTCCCCACCTCACCGATCGTGGCGCCATTGATCAATCCAAACGGCGACAGGCGCGATGCACAGATCGACCTCAACGGGCGACGAGTCAACCTGGGTCAGACCATGTTCCGGAATACCCGAGTGACCGGAGCCCTCGGCGCGCCTGGCCTGAGTCTGCCCGCGGGCTTGACGCGCCAGGGTCTGCCCGTGGGTCTGGAACTCGATGGTCTGAATGGGGCCGACGCGGATCTGCTGGCCGTCGGCATGCGGGTCGAACAAGTTCTAGGAGCGCTGCCCGCGCCCGATATCTGAGCAGCGCTGGATCGACTAGAAAAGACCGTGGATCTTGCCGTCGTCATCTACGCTGATGGAGTTCGCTGCCGGAGTCTTCGGCAGTCCTGGCATCGTCATGATGTCTCCGCAGATCATGACGACGAATTCCGCGCCTGCCGCCAGCCGAACCTCGCGGACATTCACGACATGGCCGGAGGGCGCGCCGCGCAGCTTTGGATCGGTCGAGAATGAGTACTGCGTCTTTGCGACGCACACGGGGTAGTGGCCGCAACCGGACTCCTGCAGCTGCTTGATCTGCGCGCGGATCTTGCTATCCGCGGTGACTTCCGAAGCGTGGTACACCTTGATCGCGATCGCCCTCATCTTGTCCCACAACGTCGCGCTATCGTCGTACACGTATCCGAAGCCGTTCGGCTGCTCACACAGGTGTACAACCTCGCGCGCCAGCTCAACAGCGCCCTTGCCCCCCTCGGCGTAGTGCCGCGCGAGAATCACCTTTACGCCCTGGCGCGCCACGCGATCCATCAACAACCTTACCTCGCTCTCGGTGTCATCGGCGCGATGGTTGATCGCGACGACGCACGGCAAGCGATAAACGTTGCGAATGTTGTCGATGTGGCGCTCGAGGTTGGCAAGACCCTTTTCGAGCGCAGCCAGATTCTCCTTGGGGAGTTCTGCCACCTCGATACCGCCGTGGTACTTGATCGCGCGCACGGTCGCGACGAGGACCGCGGCTGCCGGGCGCAGCCCGGCCTTACGGCACTTGATATCGATGAATTTCTCCGCGCCAAGATCCGCGCCGAAACCCGCCTCGGTCACTACGTAGTCCGCGAGCTTGAGTGCCGTGCGTGTCGCCATGACGGAATTGCAACCGTGGGCGATGTTCGCGAACGGACCGCCGTGAATCAGGGCGGGATTGTTCTCGAGCGTCTGCACCAGGTTTGGTGCCAGCGCATCCTTGAGCACCGCCGCCATTGCACCGTGGGCCTTCAGGTCGCGGGCCAGGACGGGCTTTTGTTCGCGCGTATAGCCGACGACGATCTTGCCCAACCTTTCCCTGAGATCCGCGATGTCGATGGCGAGACACAGGATGGCCATGATCTCCGAGGCGACCACGATGTCGAAACCATCCGCGCGCGGATAGCCATTTCCCGGGCCGCCCAACCCGACCGTGATCTGGCGCAGCACGCGGTCGTTGACATCGACGACGCGCCGCCAGGCGATGCGTCGAACGTCGATTCCAAGCTCATTGCCCTGGTGAATATGGTTGTCGAGAAGAGCCGCGAGCAGGTTATTCGCGAGTGCGATGGCGGTGAAATCACCGGTAAAGTGCAGGTTGATGTCCTCCATCGGCACCACCTGCGCATAGCCGCCGCCCGCGGCGCCACCCTTCTGCCCGAACACCGGTCCAAGCGCCGGCTCGCGCAGGCAGATGATCGCTCGCTTGCCGATGTGGTTGAGGGCGTCGCCGAGCCCGACGGTAGTGGTGGTCTTGCCTTCGCCCGCTGGAGTCGGAGACATCGCGGTGACGAGGATCAGCTTGCCGTCGTTGTTGCCCTTGAGCTGCTTGATGTAGCGAAGCGAGATCTTGGCCTTGTAACGGCCGTAGGGCTCCAGAAACTCATCAGCAATCCCGAGCCGCTCGCGGGCGAGCTCAGTGATCGGCTGCATGCGGGCCTGTTGGGCGATATCGATATTGCTGGGGACGCTTGCTGACCTCGGGCTGTCGCTGGGCATAGGCACACTCGCGCAGAAAATTGAGATGCAATTACACGCGCGCCCGGCGCGTTTCTCGCCCAAGAGCGAAATCCGCGTGCCGAGCCGTGGGCAGGGTCAGCCGATCCGGTCCGCCAGTCGATGCAGCAGGCGCACGATCGCCGAGCGGCGTGCGTTTTCGTCGCTACGGGGGCTGGCGAGTGCCCCGAGCAACTCTTCGCGCGTGAAGCCTTGGTTTTGCGCGTTTCCCGACATCCTCGCGGCGGCCTCGGCGACATACACTTCGGTGAACGGCGGTCGTGATATAGGGGAGGTCGTTTCCGCCGCAGTTTGCGGTGCCGGCACGGCAATCGATTCCGCTGTTATCTCCGGTGTCGGGGCCGGGGTCGGGACCGGAGTCGACTCCACAGTTGTCTGCGGGATTGGAACGTCGTCAGTTGTGATATCCGTCGTCTCCGCAAGAACGGATGCTTCCAGCGGCGCACTCTCCGTCTGCTCCAACGTTTCGGTCGCTTCGGTCGTTTCGCTCACGGGAGCTTCCGGAGTAATGTCTGGCGCCGCAGTAGGAACAGCCTGTGGGCGGGCGCGGATCTCGCGCTGCGTAACCATTTCACGGGCGCGCGCGTACTCGCGTTCGCTGATCGGAACCACGGCGACTTCCGGAAATTCTGACCGGACGTACAAGGCCACTTGTCGTGCGGAGATTGCGCTGGTGAAGAACCCAAGCCGGATGCCGTAGTACCGCATGCCGGCCCGCGCGAGCGTCACAGTGTAGAGCGCATAGGCCTGGAAGATGGCGAGCTGCGTGATCTCCGAAGGATCGATGCGTTGACTGGCCCAGCTCAGCTGGACCACGTAGCGCTGTGCGTCTTGCGCCGGTGCAGTTGGTGCGTTGCTGTGTGCTTCGATCGTCGTTGCCAATAGCGTTGGCGATCGCAGCAAGCGAAATTCCGACAGGTTGGTGTCGTCGAGCGAACCCAAGCCGCTGCGCGGCGCAGAGGCCACCCAGGCGCTCGGGAAATGCTTTTGGACGATCGGCAGCGCGTCTTCTGCGTCGGCCCGGGCATCGAAGTACCCGAGGTGCAGTCGGTAACGCTCGCGACCATCTTCCAGTCGGCGCGAGCGAAACACCGCAAGGCCTTCGAGCCCACGTGGGTCGGGGACCTCGAGTGGCATCGGCATCAGCGAAGAAAACAGCGTGATGACGTAAAGAGAGCGTGGGTCATTGGAGCGAGGGAGCCTCGCCCGGTCGCCCATTGGGCCGCGGGTGGGGTCGCCTTGGCTATCCTTCGTCGTCATTGGCACAGTACTCGCACGCTGGTGAACTATGCACCTCGGTGAGTCGGGGCTCAATAGTTTCCGTCGTATGGGATCGGCGACAGGCCGACCTGGCTCGTCTGGCGTCGGCGCTGTTACCTGGGCAACGAGCCTCATGAAACCTGTGCAGAGTTACCCTAGACTGAGCGCCGCGCCGGGGCGCCAGGGAGTCAACTTGGTTACCGCTGACATCACCAATATGGCGCTCTTTTGCGATTTCGAGAACATCGCCCTGGGTGTGCGGGACGCGAAGTATTCGCGTTTCGACATCCAGAAGGTGCTCGAACGGCTGCTTCTGAAGGGCAGTATCGTCGTGAAGAAGGCGTACTGCGACTGGGACCGCTATCGCGAGTTCAAGGCCGGCATGCATGAGGCGTCGTTCGAGCTGATCGAGATTCCGCACGTGCGACAGTCAGGAAAGAATTCAGCGGACATCCGTATGGTGGTCGACGCTCTCGATCTCTGCTACACCAAGGCGCACGTCGACACCTTCGTCATCATCAGCGGCGACTCGGACTTCTCTCCGCTCGTAAGCAAGCTGCGCGAGAATGCGAAGGTAGTGATCGGCGTTGGCGTCAAGAACTCCACCTCGGATCTGCTGATCGCCAACTGCGACGAGTTCATCTACTACGATGACCTCGTACGCGAGAAGGCCCCGCGCCGCGCACCAGCGCGCAAGGCAGTTGGAAAGCCGTCTCCCGGCGTACCGGCGCCCAAAGGGGAGGAGGACAAGAAGCAGGAAGCGATCGATCTGATCCTGGCCACTCTCGAAGCCTTGATTGCCGAGCGCGGCGAGGAGGAGAGGATCTGGGGTTCGATGGTCAAGCAGGCGCTGAAGCGGCGCATGCCGGGATTCAACGAGTCTTATTACGGATTCGGCGCGTTCAGCGACCTCCTGGAGGAGGCGCGGACCCGGGGCTTTGTCGAACTCGAGCGCGACGAAAAGTCAGGCGGCTATATCGTGCGTATCCCCGCCAAGGCCCACTAGGTCGCGAGGCGCGTCAGATCTTCGTGACGCGCGCGGCACCGTCGCCCCGGCGCAAGATCTTGACTCGCTCGCCCACCTGGAACTGCTGATCCGCAGCCTGCACGACCGCAATGGATGCACCCTTGTCGAGATTGATCGTAATCTCGAATCCCTTCTCGCGCGTCAAGCGTTCTTCCGTCGCGCCACCGGCCACTGCTCCCGCCACCGCTCCGACTGCTCCGGCAACATCGGTGGCGCGACCGTTGACCGCGTAGCGCCCAACTTCGTAACCGATATAGCCTCCACCGATCCGTCCCAGGCCGGTGCGTTCCCCCTCGATGCTGACGTCCTTGATGTCCGAGACCTTGCCTTCCTCGACGCTCCAGGCCTGTTGAGTCTGGTGGCGCGGGTAGACGCTTCCCGGGTTGCTGGTGACACAACCGACGCTGAGGAGCGCGCCGCACAGGGCGATGAGTGTGAACCGTGACATGACCGGCCTCCCGAATTTGGTGCTCAACCCGTTCATAACGGACGACTGCCCGAAGGGTTGACAGCGATGATGCGTTGTCGTTCAGCGGCCAGGTGTAGCGGGCAAAGCACGTGCGTCGAACGGACTGCTTGCGATACCTGTCTGATCACTGCAGTCTGCAAAACTTTCACGCAGGAGTAGAGCGAACCCACATGGCTGGATCGAGCCGGCGTAGCCGACGCCTGCGGCGTATTCTCCTGATCACCGCCCTGATTGCGCTCATCGCCGACGCGCTCCTGATTCTCTATCTGGACCGAATCGTCACGCCCCAGTTCGAGGGTCGGCGCTGGACGTTGCCCGCGCAGGTGTTTGCACAGCCGCTCGAACTTTATTCCGGCCTCGCGCTCTCCGCCGATGCGCTCGAGCAGGAGTTGGTTCGCCTGCACTACGCGCCGACGGACGTGCTGCAACGGCCCGGTACGTATCACAGGCGCGGTTCCCGCATCGACGTCGCCACCCGCCGCGTGCAGTTCGCTGAGGAAATTCGTGAGGCTGGCACCATCAGCGTGATAACAGGTCAGGGCGGCATCCAGCGCCTGCAGGGCAGCGATGGGACACCGATTCCGCTCTTCCGGCTCGATCCTCTGTTGATCGGCAGCATTTTTCCGATCCATGGCGAGGACCGCATCGTAGTGACGCCGGCCGAAGTGCCACCGCTTCTGCCGGCAGCACTCAAGCTCATCGAGGATCGCAAGTTCGATCGCCATCATGGCGTCGATCCCGAGGCGATCCTGCGCGCCGCATGGGTGAACCTGCGCTCGGGTTCCATCGAGCAAGGAGGCAGCACGCTGACGCAGCAGCTCGTGCGCAGCTACTTTCTCGACGATCGGCAGACGCTGTGGCGCAAGATCAAGGAAGCGCTGATGGCGGTGATTCTCGAGGCCCGCTTCGACAAGGCGGACCTGATGAATGCCTACATCAACGAGATCTACCTGGGGCAGGATGGCGAGCGCGCCATTCACGGCTTCGGCCTCGCCAGCCGCTTCTACTTCGGTCGGCCGCTCGATGAGCTCGATCTGCACGAGATTGCGCTGCTGGTCGCAATCGTGCGCGGGCCTTCGTACTACGACCCGCGCCTGCATCCCGAGCGCGCACGCGGGCGGCGCGACCTGGTGCTCAATCAGCTGGCGCGCTTCGAAGTGATCAGCGAGGACGACGCCACCCGTGCGATCGCCCGTCCACTCGACGTTACGACGCGAGTCACCTCCGGGTATTACCCGGCATATCTCGACTTCGTGCGGCGTACCTTGCGCCGCGACTACCGTGAGGAGGACCTCACTGAAGCAGGTCTCAAGGTGTTCACGAGCCTCGACCCGCGTGTGCAGGCGACGGGTGAGCAGGCGCTCGGCGATGAACTGACGCGACTCGACCGGCAGCGCAAGACGAAGGATGGCGCGAAGCTCGAAGGTGCGATCGTGGTCACTGCACCTCAGAGCGGTGATGTGATCGCCGTGATCGGCGGCCGACAACTGGGATTCGATGGCTTCAACCGAGCACTCGATGCGCGGCGTTCGATCGGCTCGCTGGCGAAGCCGATGGTGTATCTCGCGGCGCTCGAGACGGGCAGGTACAACGCCGCGACCATCGTGCTCGATGAACCGATCGAGGTGAAGCTCGCGCGCGGCAAGGTCTGGCGGCCCGAGAATTTCACCCCCGAGACTCATGGCCCGGTGCCGCTGACGCGGGCGCTGGCCGATTCGCTCAATCTCGCAACTGTGCACGTCGGGCTTGATGTCGGGGTCAAGCGGATCGCGGACACGTTTGCCCGACTCGGACTGGATCAAACTCCCGACCCGAATCCATCGCTCATTCTTGGCGGCCTGGACCTCGCGCCGATCGAAGTCGCGCAGCTCTTCAACAGCCTTGCGAACGGCGGTTTTCGCACACCGTTGCGGGCGGTGAGAGTGGTTATTGGCGCCGACGGCACGGCGCTCAAGGCATTTCCGCTGCAGGTTACGCCCGTCGCCGACTCGGCCGTCGTCTACCAGCTCAATCGGATGCTGACCAAAGTAACGCAGCGAGGCACGGGGCAGGCGGTTTACGCACGCCTGCCGCCAGATGTCGTAGTGGCGGGAAAGACCGGCACCTCGTCCGAGTTTCGTGACAGCTGGTTTGCCGGTTTTACCGGCAGCCATCTGGCTATCGTCTGGGTCGGGTATGACGACAATCGACCCACCGGCCTCACCGGAGCCGGCGGCGCGCTCAGCATATGGGCGAATCTGATGCGTCGCCTGCCGATCACATCGTGGGATGAGCCCCTGCCCGAGTCGCTGCGCGAAACATGGATTGAATACGACACCGGGACGGAGACCCGACCTACTTGTTCCGAGGATGTCGTGTCGATCGCGTTGCCGCGCGACGTGGTCCTGCCGACCAAGGCGGGCTGTCTGGAAGGAACGTTGGGTGACTTTACCGAACGCGCAAAACAGTGGCTGAAAGGTATCATTCGCTGATGACGCGAGTTCTCTGCCTGCTGTGCGCGACGATCATCCTCTCTGCTTGTCGCCTCCCGAATCCTTACTCCGCGCCACCTCCGCCGAAGCAACCGGCGCCGGGTGGCGCGCCGACGGTACCGAGTCCGCCGCCCCAGCAGCCTCCTCCGGTCGAGACGTATCCCGAAACTGAGCCCACGCCACCGCCTCAGCCGCAGAAGAGCTACGAGCTCGGGGCGGCTGCGCGCTCGCTCGTCGAGCAGGCACACTCGCAGGCCGCGACGGGAAATTATGCTGTCGCTGCGAGCTCCATCGAGCGCGCGCTGCGAATCGAGCCGAACAATCCATTGTTGTGGATCGAGCTCGGACAGGTGCGGCAAGCGGAGGGCAACTTCGTGCAGGCCGAAAACCTCGCACGCAAAGGGCTGTCACTCGCTACCGGTGATCCGAGAACCCAGTCTTCGGCGTGGCGACTGATCGCGGAAGCCTTGCGCGCTCGAGGGCGGGCGCCGGAGGCAAGCGAAGCCGAGGCGCGCGCCAATGAACTTGCGACCCGATGACCCATCGACGGCCACGGACGCCCTCGATGTCGAGGGTGTGAGTAGCGAACCTGCTCCGTTTGTCGAGCCAGGCGCGGTCCCCGGTTCACGTGCACTTCTCAGCAATGCGATCGCTGGCCTGCGACTACTCACATTTCGCAAGGTCGACGCGAGTTCCTTTGTGCCATCTGCCCGGCAGGTGTTGCTGTTCACGCTGATTGCGGCGCTCATCTGGATCGCATACGACCGGCTGGACGCCGGCCAAGGGGTGTTCTTCTTCGCGGAGTATGCCCTCGCGCAACTCGGCTGGCTGGCATTGGTGGCGTTCGCACTGTTTGTACTCTTTACGCCAACCAGTCACCGCGTGGCGATCCTGGGCCGCTCTTCGATTGCCGCCGCCAGCATGCTGCCGCTGCTCACGATCCTGGCGCTGGCGGCCGATTACGCCCTGCGCGACACGCCGCTGGCGCGCTGGGTCGGACTGCTCATCGCGATAGTTGCCGCAATCTATCTGTTTCGGGCCAAACACAGCGCGGGCAACGAGACCACGATCAGTGCCCTGGTTGGCTCGGTGGCGATAGTCCTGATCACGGCGTGGGTATACGGCGCAACCGTGATGGTGCGACCGCAATTCTGGTACTCGAGCGATGACGGCGAAGAGGACGCGCTCGACTGGGGCGGCGCCGAGGAGCAGATCTACCGCCAACCGGAACTACTTGATCGGGCGCTCTCAAGCCTGCAGGGCCAGGATCCCGCTCGAGCCGATGTGTACTTCGTCGGGTTCGCCGGCGATGGCGGTCAGCAGGTGTTTACCAAGGAGGTACACCTGGCGCGCGATGCGCTCGCGCGGCGCTTCGACCTTGGCCAGCATGCGCTGATCCTGGCGAATTCACCCCAGCCCGAGCGCGATGCGCTCCTCGCCAGTTCGACGGCATTGCGGCGCTCCTTGGCGGGCGTCGCGTCGAAAATGGATGTCGAGAATGACGTGCTGCTGCTGTACATCACCTCGCACGGCTCGGATGAAGGCTCGGTCGCTGTGAGCGCGGCCGGAATGCCGTTCAATGATCTGTATGCGGACGATCTGAAGGCGGCACTCCAGGCCTCCGGCATTCGATGGCGTGTGCTTATCGTATCCGCCTGCTATTCGGGCACGTTCATCGATCCGCTCAAGGACGATCATACGATCATCTTTACGGCGGCGCGCGCCGATCGAACCTCGTTCGGCTGCAGCGATGAGCGCGATCTCACCTATTTCGGCGAAGCGCTGTTTCGCGCGGCGCTGCCTGCAAGCAGTTCACTCCTCGATGCGTTCACGCGCACCCAGCGCATCATCGCGAAGCGTGAAGAAGAAGAGGGGCTCGATCCCTCGCAGCCGCAGATCTACATCGGCGAGCAGATGAGAGCCAAGCTCGCGGACCTGGGCTTCACTCAAAGTCGCTGAAGGTCCGCGGCGCCGGCGCCGGATCAGCCGGCGGCAGCAGCGGCGGTACTGCGCTGGCCTGCGGTGAGCTCTTTCAGGCAATCCTCGACGATCTGCAAGCCCTCGTCGACGATCGCATCGCTCGCGGTGAGAGGTGCGAGGAAGCGGATGACGTTGCTGCGCACGCCGCACGAAAGCAGGATCAGGCCCTTGCGCCCGGCCGCTTGGGTCAGCGCCTTGGTGAGATCGGCATCCGGTGCATTTGCATCCCGATTGCGAACCAGTTCCATGGAAACCATCGCGCCAAGACCGCGTACGTCTCCAATGCAAGGCAGTCTCAATTGCATGGTCTTGAGCCGGGTCAGCATTCGATCACCGATCTGGCGTGAGCGCTCGAGCAGGTTTTCCTGACGGATCACTTCGAGGATCGCGAGACCCGCCGCGCAGCCCAATGGCGATCCTGCGAACGTACCTCCCAGCCCGCCAGGGGGCGGTGCATCCATGATCGGCGCCTTGCCAACGACCGCCGACAGCGGCACGCCGCCCGCCAGGCTCTTGGCGATCGTCATCAAGTCTGGCTCAACACCCGAGTGTTCGATGGCGAACATGCGCCCCGTACGACCGAAACCGGTCTGAATCTCGTCGGCAATGAGGACAATTCCGTGGCTGTCGCACAGCTGGCGCAGCTTCTGCAGGAACGCCGGCGGTGCGATGTAGAAACCGCCTTCACCCAGGACCGGCTCGATGATGATCGCCGCCACGCGCGCCGGGTCGACGTCAGCCTTGAACAGTTGGTCGAGCGCGCGCAACGAATCCTCGGGCGTGATGCCGTGATAGCCGATGGGGAAGGGCACGTGAAATATCTCGGGCGGCATCGGCCCGAAACCCGCCTTGTAAGGCTGCACCTTGCCCGTGAGCCCGATGCACATCAGCGTGCGGCCGTGAAAGCTGCCGCCAAAGGCGATCACGGCGGAACGGTTGGTGTGATAGCGCGCAATCTTGACTGCGTTCTCCACGGCTTCGGCGCCTGTGGACAGGAAGATCGTTTTCTTTGGAGTCGAACCGGGAGCGACGGCGTTGAGCCGTTCGGCGAGTGCGATGTAACTCTCATACGGGGTGACCTGAAAGCAGGCGTGCGATAGCCGGGTGAGCTGCTCCGCAACCGCGGCCTGCATCTTCGGATGAATGTGCCCGGTATTCAGCACCGCGATGCCGCTGGCGAAGTCGATGAAGCGCCGACCTTCGACGTCCCAGACTTCGGCATTGCTCGCGTGGTCCGCATAGACGGCGAGCAGATTCGAAACGCCGCGTGGCACTGCATTCGCCCGGCGCCGATGCAGCTCTTCGTTGGTCAGGGTGCTAGTCAGTTGAGGAGATAGGGTTGTTCGAGGTGCTCATGACTGTGATCCGTGTCTCAGCTTCAGGGCGATTGCGGGCGCACATCCTACAATGAGGGCCCGGATTGGCCATAACACCGCACCTGTAGGGTAAACGCTGAGACCTGCGGCGTAGCAGAAAAAGACCAGTGCTGACATGGTCCTGCGACCGTCACCCGCTTGCCTCGGCGCATGGAAACCGGCACTCCAACCGATCTCGTGCCACAGCACCTTCCGGCTCCGGAAGCCACACCGGCGCCGCCGCGCGCCAGCAGGTTTCGGCTGTCGCTCGGCGCCTGGCTGGCCCTTGGGCTCATGGCGATCATGGTGGTGTGTCTGACGGGCAACGTGCTGGTCCAGCGCAGCACCCGGCTCGCGACGCAGAACGCGGCGCGCGTACAGGAAGAGCTCGAACCCCTCGCGCACCGCGCACGCACACTCGCCGATGCCATTGGCGCTTTCGATCGCACCGTTCTCACCTATCTGAAACCCGGCTCGCGCCAGGATCGTGCAGCCATCGAGAGCGCGCGTCTGACCTTGCAGGATGCCGTCGCCGAACACCTCAAGCACCTGCGGCCGCAATTCACCGTCGATCCGCGTGATGACCTGTCCAAGGTGCTCGAGGAGCATGAGAACGCCGGGGTCGCCTTGATGGACCAGTTCGATCGCCGTGCCGAACTGCTCGCTTCCTGCTGGTCACTCATGGACGCCCTCGGCCAGCGCGTCGCCTCGGCCGGCGCGAGTGGCTTGCGGGTAGGCGAGAACGTGATGGCACGCCGCTCCCTCTCGGAGTTGGGCCAGGCGCTCGATGCGGTCCGCGATAGTCTCACTGAACAATTGGCGCAACCGAGTGTCCGCAGTGTGACCGAGGGCGCCAAGCGCGAAGTAGCGTTCCGACGCAAACTGATCGAGCACGCCGATGAGCTCAAGCGCTCGCCGGGCATCGCCTGGTTCGATCTGGTGCAGGGCGATTTCGAGCGATGCGACGCGTCTGCATCGCGCCGCCCGCAAACTCGACACCGAGCTGGAATCGAGCCGGCGCACTTTCGCGGCGGCGGGCGCAGATCTCGTCGAGCAGGTGCGCGTAAGCTTCGAAGAGCCCGCGTTGCGGGCGCTGGCAGCGTCCGCAGGCGAGGCGCGCGCTACGGCGCAGGATGCTGAGCGCATGATTGCCCTGGTGAGCCTGGCCGTGATGGGCGTGATCCTGCTGGTGACCGCCGCGACTCTGTACGGCATCACGCTGCCGGCCAAGCGTCTTACTGCCGCGACGCGACGGCTCGCCGCCGGTGCACTGACAACGCGTGTTCCACAGGGTGGCGTCCGTGAGCTCGATGAGCTTGCAGGAGCGTTCAACCACATGGCAGCGGAGCTCGCGAGCGCTGAGCGTATCGTGCGCACCCATCAGGCGGAGCTCGAGGATCGGGTAGCGCGCCGTACACGCCAGCTCAAGCATCTGGCCAATCATGATCCGCTGACCTCGCTCCCCAATCGACGCCACCTGTTCATGCAACTCACTTCCATGCTGGCGAGCGCCACCGAGGCGAACCGCCAGCTCACCGTGCTGTTCGTCGATCTCGACAACTTCAAGATGATCAATGACAGCCTCGGGCACGAGTTTGGCGATCGCGTGCTGCGGGTGATCGGTGAGCGCCTGCGCGCAGCAGCCGGCGACAAGGGTTTCGTGGCGCGGCTCGGCGGTGATGAATTCACGCTGGTCCTCGAGGGGGGTGATACGCCCGAGGAGCTCGAGCGCCGCACACAGGAGATGGTGGCCGAATTTCATCGACCGATCGCGGTGGGCCAACGTGAGCTGCTGATCGGAATGAGCCTGGGAGCGGCGGTCTTCCCGCATCACGGCCGCGATGTGCCCGCATTGCTGCGAGCCGCGGACGCCGCGCTGTTTCGCGCCAAGGAGTTGGGTCGCAACCGGTCGTGCGTGTACAGCCCGGAGCTGCTGCTCACTGCGAGCAGCCGTTTCCAGACCGAGCAGGCGTTACGCCGCGCGGTCGAGGAACACGATCTCTTGCTCCATTTTCAGCCCCAGGTCTCGCTGCTCACGCTCGAGACCACTACTGTCGAGGCATTGCTGCGCTGGCGCCAGCTGAAAGGGCGCATCGTTCCAGCGGCAGAGTTTCTGGCGATCGCCGAGCAGTCCGGGCTCATCGTAGAGATGAGCGGCTGGGTCATGCGGCAGGCGGCGCAGGCAGCGGAGCTCTGGCGGCGCAGCGGCTGGCCGCACGCCAAGGTAGCCCTGAACGTGTGCTCTCAGCAGTTTCTGACCGGTGATTTTGTCGGTGCGGTGGAGCGGTTGCTCACCACGAACAAACTCGATCCGGCGTCCCTGGAGCTCGAACTCACCGAAACGATGCTCCAGACCGGCGCTGTCACTGTCGATGCGCTGAAAGGTCTGCGCGCACTTGGAGTCGGTATTGCGCTCGATGATTTCGGCACCGGATATTCCTCCCTCACGTCACTGGAAAAACTGCCGCTCAATCGGGTCAAGCTGGATCGCAGCTTGATTGCGGACGTGGATACCAACTCCCGGTCTGCCGCCATCGTGCGCTCGATCATCAGTCTGTGTCGCAATCTTGGCCTGCAGGTCACGGCTGAGGGTGTCGAGCGCCCGGCACAGCTCGATTTCCTCACTGCCTGCGGCGATGTCAACGTGCAGGGCTATTACATCGAGCGGCCAATGGTCGCGTCGGAAGTGCTTAGGACGGTGCGGGGCATGCAGAACCGCATGTCGATGCTGCTGGGTCGCGCGGACGAAGCGCGCCTGCAGGCCGCGGATACCGAGCTTCCCGCCGTTGTGTCGATGCTCCCACGCCGTCGCTAGCAACCAACCTTTCCATCGAGCGTTCTGATCTGGAACCATCGCGGCGCGATCCCAGCGCGTCCCTGCCTAGAGTCTTCATGCGGGCCCTGTAGAATAGCCGCCCAGCCGCTTTTTCAGCACGAGTGACGGGACCAGTGACAGAGAACGCGCCGATCGAATGTGACGTAGTGATCGTCGGCGCAGGCCCGTGCGGGCTGTTTCAGGTGTTCGAGCTCGGTTTGCTGGGCATATCGGCACACATCGTGGACTCACTCGCCCATCCGGGCGGGCAATGCGCGGAGCTCTACCCGGACAAGCCGATTTACGACATTCCCGCACTGCCAGTGTGCGGCGCCCAGGAGCTCGTCGATCGGCTGATACAGCAGATCAAGCCGTTCAATGCGACGTTCCATCTCGGCCAGGAAGTTACCGAAGTTCGCAAGGAGAACGCGCAGCGGTTCTTCGTGCGTACGGCAGCCGGCACGACCTTTCACACGCACACGATCGTCATTGCGGGCGGAGTAGGCTCATTTCAACCACGCCGACTCGGCGTCGAAGGCGCTGAAGCTTTCGAGGGGCGGCAGATCCACTACCGCATCAAGAGCGCGCCGGCATTTCACGGCAAGGACCTCGTGATCTTTGGCGGTGGCGACTCAGCGCTCGATTGGGTGCTGGACTTGTGCGGCAAGGCGCGCAGCCTGACGCTCGTCCATCGTCGTGCCGAATTTCGGGCGGCCCCCGCCTCGGTCGCAAAGATGCGTGAGCAGGTCGCCGCCGGACGGATGCGTTACATCGAGGGCATCGCAGAGAAGCTGCTGCTCGCCGGCAACGAGCTCAAGGGGATCGTCATCACGGGCACCAATGGTGCGCAACACGAGCTGGGTGCAGAGCACGTGCTCGCTTTCTTTGGCTTGCATCCGAAACTTGGCCCGATCGCGGAATGGGGGTTGGATCTCGACAAGCGTGCGATCCGCGTTGACACGGAGAAGTTCCAGACCAGCGTGCCCGGTATTTTCGCAGTGGGAGATATCAATCATTATCCCGGCAAGAAGAAGTTGATTCTCAGCGGGTTTCACGAGGCGGCGCTGGCTGCATTTGGCATCCAGCATCACCTGTACCCGGAAAAGAAGCAGTTTCTGCAATACACCACCACAAGTCCTATCATGCAAAAGCGCCTGGGCGTGGCAGGCAGCTGAACAAAGACCCATACATTGGAGGCGAACACAATGATCAAGAAGCTGATCCTCGGTGCTGCACTGCTGTCGTGTGCGAACCTGGCGCTGGCGGCAAAGACCTGCAACCTCGCCATCGAGGGCAACGATCTGATGAAGTACAACGTCACAGAGCTCAAGGTCGGTGCGGACTGCACCGATGTGGAAGTGACGCTGAAGCACGTTGGCAAGTTGCCCAAGCAAACCATGGGCCACAACTGGGTGCTCGCAAAGACCACGGACTACACCGCCGTCGCGAATGCGGGCATGGCCGCTGGGTTGGACAAGGACTACTTGCCAGTCGATGACCAGCGAATCATTGCGCACACCAAGGTGATCGGCGGCGGCGAATCTGCCTCCGTGAAGTTCCCGGTCTCAAAGCTCACCAAGGGCGGCGACTACACATTCTTCTGTTCATTCCCCGGCCACTACGGCCTGATGCGCGGTAAGTTCATCTATTGATACCGGCGCGCCGCGGCTACGGTCGCGCCGCGCCCGTACGACGCTGAGTACAATCTCCGGCATGGATCGTCGTCTCGCGGATCTGCTGCGGCTCCTTGAACTCGAGCGTATCGAGATCAACCTGTTTCGCGGTGAGAGCCGCGACATCGGCGCGCCCCAGGTGTTCGGTGGACAGGTCCTCGGCCAGGCACTGGTGGCGGCCTACGCCACGGTACAAGAGCGCATGGTCCATTCGCTGCATGCCTATTTCCTGCGCCCCGGAGATTTCAACGCTCCTATCGTTTATGAAGTCGATCGTAGTCGTGATGGCCAGAGTTTTTCGAGTCGGCGCGTCACCGCCATCCAGCACGGTGAGCAGATCTTCAACATGGCCGCCTCGTTCCAGGCGCCACAAGAGGGCGTTGAGCACCAGCTCCCCATGCCAAAGGTGCCACCGCCTGAAGACCTGAAGGACATGGATACCCATCATCGCGAGATGATTCCCCAGATCCCGGAAAAGCTGCGACGACTGTTCGAGCATCAGCGCCCGTTCGAGTTTCGCCCGGTGCGCGTGCCCGATTATTTCAAGCGCGAGAAGCTCGAGCCGATCAAGCATGTCTGGTTTCGGGCCGTCGACACACCGCCCCCAGATCAGGCGCTGCAACGCTGCCTACTCGCGTATGTGTCGGATTACCACCTGCTGGACACTGCGACTTTGCCGCACGGCATCTCCTGGCTGCGCAGCGATGTGCGACTCGCCAGCATCGATCACGCCATGTGGTTTCATGCCGACGTGCAGATCGGCGAATGGTTGCTCTATTCGATCGACAGTCCGAGTGCCTCCGGTGCGCGAGGTTTCGCGCGCGGCAGCATCTTTTCGCGCGATGGCAAGCTGCTCGCCAGCACCGCACAGGAGGGGCTGATTCGCGTGCTGGCAGCGCGGGACGAAGCCGGCTGATGCTGCGCGCAATCCTGGTCTTTGCCTTGGTCCTCGGCATCGTAGTCGGCGGGCTGCTGCTGTTGCGACGGACGGCGAATATGCAGCCGCCCATCCCGAAGCGTGATCACCCGCCAGCAGACAAGATTGCCGCCAACAAGGACGACGACGAAGACGACGAAGAGAGCTGGTAGGGGCTCGATCAGCGCAGCGATAGATTCATGCGCACGAGCTCGCCCTCAGTCGGCGCAGGACCGGAATTGATGATGAAGAGCCGACCCGGTTCGATGTCCCCGGCGCCGAGCAGCAAGTCCTGAACCTTCTGTGCACGCGCCTTGCCGAGGTCCGCGAGGACGGTCTCAGGTACCTCGATCGTTGGCCGCGCGAGGTCCTGCAGAGTCGTGATCTCAGTCTCGAGTAGTTCCGCCTCGGGTGGCTTGTCCGCCTTGCGTCCCTTCTCTTTGGTCACCTCAGGAGGAAGGACACCGGCCTGCTTGTCGTATTCGTGCAGCAATCGCCAATACTCCTCGCGATCCTCCAGCACGCTGGCATCGAGGTCATCGACCGATTTGCGCTTGGCGAGCAACTCGCGTCGCTTGATCGCCAGGAGCCGTTCATCGAGCTCGTTCTTCTGCAGGAAGGGACCATCAAGCGTCGGGCTGACCGTGATGGGCACTTCGACCTGCAGCGCGGGTCGCTCCCGCATCGCCTTGCCGACCGACTCGATGCGAGTTGCGCTTTCTCCGTGCGGCTCACTGCTTCCGGCTGCGAACTGCAGCTGATTGACCTCATCGCCGCCGCCGAACAGCTTACCGATCAACGCGAACGGTGCCGTGACGATCTTCGTGACCAGGTTGACGACGATTTTCCAGATCAATGGTCCGAGGCGGAATTTTGGGTCATCGAGAGTTCCGGTCACGGGCAGATCCAGATCGATGACGCCGTTGCGATCCTTCAGCAACGCAATGGCGAGTTTCACCGGAAGCTTGGTCGCATCCTTGCTCTCGACTCGCTCGCCGAGCTGCAATTGGTCCAGTATCACCTTGTGTTGCGCATCGAGCTTGCGATTCTCGATCTTGTAAGCGAGGCGCACCGAGAGCTTGCCTTTTTCGATGCGATACCCCGCGAACTTGCCGGAGTAGGGCGTGAAGGTCGTGAGCTCCATGTTGTCGAAGGCCAGCTTGAGGTCGGTGTAGGAATCGGCGCTGAGATAATTGACTTCTCCGTCGATCGTCACCGGTGCATAGGCATCGACCTTGCCGTCCAGATCCACCTTGGCGCGCGAATCCGGCTTCGACGACAAGCCGGTGACCGTGCCGGACAACTCCTGGATTCCGGTGGCGAAGTTCGGTCGCAGCGTGAAGTCGGCGAAATTGGCTGATCCCTTGTCGATGCGCACCAGTCCGATGCGCACATCGAAGGGGGCAGCCGGCTTTGAGGGCTCCGCCGTCTTCGCTGCCACCGCGGTGCTATCGCCAGACGCGGGGACGCTCGCGGGCCTGAGAATCTCGGTGATATTGATCGTTCCGTTCGAGGCGATGATCACGCGCGCGTAGGGTCGGCGCGCGGCAATCTGCTTGATGATGAGGTGCGAGTGAGCGCCGTCATAGTCGATGCCAGTCGCGACGAGCTGATCCCAGCGGATGAAGTCCTGCTCCAGCGCGTTGTCGATGGTCCGAAGCTTGGTCACCTCGAGCGTGCCGGCGTAGGTCGCTTGCAAGGAGTCGGCCTCATCCCTCGTAAGCCCGACCTTTCCCTTGGCACCGAGCTTGCCGGACAGGAGGGTCATGTCCGTCACGCGCGCGATATAGGGTTGGGCGGTGCGCAAGTCGATGCTCTTGACCTCCAGGTCCAGTGCGCTGACCAGCGTGTCCGGATCCACGGTACCTTGTGCGCTCAACTTGCCCTCGCCATCGATACCGATGTGGGCTTCGAGCGTCAGTGGACCCGCTTTTGCGCTGTCATAGCCTGTGAGCTTCACATCGATGGGCGCGAGCTTGATCGGTACGACGGGCTTGACACCGCGGTCCTCGAAAGCGACCTCGAGTCCGGAGATCTGGACATGAGGCAACGCGATCTGCCAATCACGGCCACTCTTAGCCGGCGCAGTCTTGCTTGGCGCGGTCTTGATAGGCGCGGTCTGGGTTGGCGCAGTCTGGGCGGGCGCAGGCGTCGGCTCCACTGGTGGAGCTGGCGCTTCCGTCGCCGTATCGGTGCCTGCCAGGCGCGAGAGACTGAAAGTCCCGTCGGGTTCGAGCCAACTCAGGATCTTTCCGCCCGTCGAGGAGATATCGGCCACAGTGACGCGGCGATCCGCCACGCTCACGCGCGCATCGCGAATCGTCAGTTCCTCCAGGTGAACGTCGTCAACCGCGGAATTCTTGGGGCGTACCACCAGACCGTTGAGTTTCATTTCGCTGCCGACGATGTTCAGATCCACCGGCGTGCGGGCGAGTGAAAAGGTGTAGCTACCGATCAGGTCGAAGGTTCCCGCCGGGACCTCGAACGCAACCGCGTCGCGAATGTAGTCCCAGACCGTTTCCGCATGGATATTCGTAAATGCGAACTCGCCGCTCGAGTTCACTGGTTTGGCATTCAGGCGTCCGCGCCAGGAAAGGTGCTCTCCGAGTACTGATTCGGCCTCAAGACTGTAGGCGTTGTCGCCGGTGCCGAACGTGCTGAAGTTGCGCAGGGCGAAGGTAATGGGCTTGAGCGCAGTCTTAAATCGTGAAGGCCGGCTCTGGTCTTCGAAATCGATCCGGCCGTTGTTGACGGTGAATGCCTCGATGAAAAGACGCGGCAGGTCCTGGTCCTCATCGGGTGGCTTCGCGGTTTTGGGCTGCTGTTCCGGCGGCGCCAGGTCGACGAGATTGAGAGTTCCGTCCGGCCGCACCACCACCAGTGCTGCCGGTAGCTCAAGCGCGATGGACTTGTAGGACAGCGCGCGACGCAAAATTGAGATCAGCTCGAAATCGATGTGCAGGCGTACGAATTGCAGCATCGGGCGCCCGTCGATGTCCGGCAGCGCAAAATTGTCGATCTCAAGGACGAACGTAAATGGGTTGAACCGTACTTCGCCGACCCGAGCCACGCGGTGGTAGGTCTTCGCGACGTTGCTACGGATCTGGGACTGGACGAGACGCGGTACGAGCAGAAAGCCCGCGGCCGTATAGAGGGCGAATGCGCCAGCCACGGCGGCCCAGAACACCCAGCGGGTGAAGATGCGCGGTACGAACTTCATGGGAGTCTCGGCGCACGGGTTTAACCCGGACCGCGGCCGGACGCAATCGGACCTTGGTACCTTCAGCGGATTCCCGCCGCCCAGGCCTCGCGCGAGAGAGTGAACAGGTGGCAATCGCGCCATTCGCCGCGGATCTTGCGCAGCTTTCGATACGTGGCTTCCCACCGCAGCCCGGTCTTTTCGAGAACCCGGATCGACGCCATGTTGCGGACATCGACCGTGGAAATGATCCGGTTCAGCGCCATCTGATTGAAACCTGCTTCGATGAGGGCGAGCGCGGTCTCCGTCCCCAGGCCGCGGCCCCAGGCGTCCCGTCGCAGCATGTAGCCGAGGTCCGCTTCGCCTGCGGCCATCAACGTAAGGTTGCACGAGCCGAGCAACCCACCGCCCGCCAGGTCCGCAATCGCGAGCTCCCACACGCCGCGCGGACGCTCGTTACGGTAGGCCACCGCTCGCTGGAGATACCCCTCCGCATCACATCGAGCCCCCGGCATATAGAACATGTACCGGGTCACGCGCCGGTCGCACACCAGGCCGCACAGCGCATCGAGGTCCTCACTGGCGAATTCCCGCAGCGAAAGACGTTGCGTCTGGATAGGCAGCGACAGGCCGCGTGAGCGTCGCTGGGCTGCGGGGTGCGCCAGGTTCATGGACCGATCATGCTCGCGAGCTGCTTTCAGTGCTTCGGGCGGGTGAATGCGCGCCAGATAAAGTAAACCGGAATGCCACTCAGGGAAATCGCCACGTTGAGCAGTGTGATCGTGCGCTGCTCCATGAACGAGTTTGCAAGCACCAGGACAGCCCCGGCAACGAACACCAGCGGCACCACGGGATAGCCCCAGGTCCGGTAGGTACGCGGCGTCTGCGGTTGCCTGATTCGCAGCACTATCACCCCAAGCACCGCCAGCGCGTAGAACGGCCACAGGCCGAGTATGAAGGTGGCGATGAGCTGATCGAAGTTTCGCAGCGAGACATACACGATCGCGATCACGCCCGCGACCACCACTGCAACGTGCGGTGTTTCGCAGCGCGGATGTACCTTGCCGAGCGCCTGGAAGAAGAGTCCTTCCCTCGCCATCGAATAGAACACGCGTGGGTCCGCGATTGCCGTGGCTGCGACCGCCCCGAATGTCGAGAGCATTACCAGGGCAGAAATGAGGCTCGCGGCGGAGTGTCCGGCGACGCGCGCCATCGCGTCCGCTGCGACCAGCGATGAGTTCTTCAGCGCGTCAATCGGCAGGACGTACAGGTACGCGGCGTTTACGAGCAAATAGAGTGCCGTAACCAGGGCGACTCCATACAGCAGCGCGCGCGGGAGGTTGCGTGCCGGATCACGAACCTCGCCAGACAATGCGCAGAATGCGGCGGCGCCTTCGTAAGTGAACAGTACGCCGATCAGCGCGACGCCGAAGGCGCCCCATTTCGAAACACTCAGGTGCACCGGCGCTGCCAGGGCGCCGCCAGAGCCGTTGCCCAGTGCAAAGATCGCGACTGCGAGCCCGAGGAGCGCGAGCGCCTTGGCGCTGGTCGAAACGTTTTGAACCGCCGCGGCGAGAGTTACCGATCGATAGTTGGCGAAAGTAATGAGGCCGATCAAAACTCCGGCGACCCAGCGTTTTTCGGCGGCATCGAGTGGCACGAAGTGCCCGAGATACTCGGCGAAGATCAGCGAGATTCCGGCCCAGGAGGCGGGATTGATCAGCAGGAAGGTCCAGCCAAACAGGAACGCCACCACCGGTCCGTAGGCTTCGCGCAGAAATACGAAGGTTCCGCCGGGCCGCGGAAACATCGATGCCAGCTCCGACAGAGACAGCGCCAGGCATAGCGAGAGGACACCGCCCAGGATCCAGAGCAGCGCGATCGCGCCCACTGAGTCGATGCTTTGCGCAATGCTGCTGGGAACGCGAAAGATTCCGCTGCCGATGGTGATGCCCATCACCAGGGCAGTCGAAGTCCAGAGACCGAGGCGGCGCGGCAAATGTGATGCGGTCGGATCGGTCATTCGCTGCACTCCGCAACCGCGCTCAGTTGCGCGTCGATTGTTTCGTCAGTTCCTGCACGGTCTGCTCGAGGAGCGCGTTGAAGCGCACCGGGTCCTCGATCATCAGGAAGTGCCCGACTCCCGGCATGACCTTGAGCCGGAACGTCGGCGCATGCAGGCGAATGCGATCTACATTCGTCGGCAGCCGGTCGGAATTGATCGCCACGATCGGCACACTGATATCGCCGAGCGCCGCGGAGTAGCTCATGTTGCTCATTCCGATCAGGGACCCAATGGCAATGCCGGGAGGCTGCGAGGCCATGTCGTCGGCGATGCGTTGCACGAGCTCGGGGTTGGAACGCGGCGTAAACAGGCGGTGGACGACGTAGTCGCGCATCGCGGTCGGGAAATCGCGCCGCAAGGGTGCCAGGCGAGCCTCGATCTCTTGGGGGGTCGGCTGGGGCATGCCGATGTTGCCGAACGTATCGACGCCGACGATGCCGATGACTCTGTCCTTCAGCCTGCGCGCGGCTTCCAGGGCAACGGTGCCGCCCATCGAATGACCGACGAGCACGAGCTGGCGGTTGGGAATCTGCTGCGCCACTGACACGACATCGTCACCGAACGCATCCATGGTCCAGTCAGCGCGCGCCGTACCGGAGTCGCCGTGGCCTGCAAGATCCAGCGTGACGACGGTGTAGCGCTTCGAAAAGTCATCGAGCTGCGCATCCCAGTAGGTGCTGTCGTTGCTCCAGCCATGAATGAAAATCAGCGCGGGTTCGCCCTTGCCGAGCACACGATAGCGAATCGCGACTCGATCCGCGGAAGGCACGCTGCGCTCGATACCGTCGGCGGGCGTTGCTTCGACAGCGGGCTTGGGCGGTTCAGGCGCCTTGCGCGTGCAGGCTGACAGCACGAGCAGTGCTGTGAGCAGGGTCAAAGTGAACCGCTGGAGCGTCCCAAAGCCCGGCACTTGTAGTTCTTCTCGAGCTGGACGCGCAGACAATCGTGGCAATCCGCTGGCGTTGGAGGAATTGCGAGTGGCGCGGATTCTTGCACAGGTACTGCTGAGCGGCCAGCGATAGCGCAGAGCCGAGTCGCTCCGCTTGTGCAGGAGTTGTCAAGGAAGGCGGCGGATCGACGCTGCCCGCTTCGCGTTCAGGCGCGCGCGCGCCGGTTGGCGGCGACGAAAGCCACGAATCCTTCCATGTACTTCTTCAGCAGCTCGCGCACCTTCTCATCGATGAGCTTGCCTTCTGCATCGAAAGCCGAGCCCGCCTGCACCACGTAAACCAGGACGGAACTAAAGAGGCGCACATCGAGCTGGCGAAAGGGCTGCAGCAGCGCTTGTTGCGACTGGCGTGTGCCGCCCATGGTCGGAGTAGCACCGATGAGTCCAACCGGTTGTTGCTTGTACACGCGCGCGATATCGGCGGGTGGTCGCGACATCCAGTCGATAGCGTTCTTCAGCACTCCTGGAACGCTGCCGTTGTACTCCGGAGTGGAAATCAACACGCCGTCGGCGCTGGCAAACCGATCCTTCAGTTGACGGACCGGCTCCGGTATCCCGTGCTCCGCTTCATAGTCGCCGTCATAGATCGGCACCTCGCGGATGGAAGCGAGCTCGACGACGCATGTCTTGGGCGCGAGCTCGATCGCGGCTCGCAACAACGCGGTGTTGAACGAAGCCCGGCGCACGCTTCCCGAGATGGCCAGCAACTGGAGCACGGTGGCGTGGTTCCTGTCTTGTGCGCGGCGCTGGCAGTTGCGCCGTCGTCAGCAACGATCATCGGCGCTGCTGCGCGCTGCCGTCAAACACTGAACTCAAACACTGAACCGGGCGTCAGCCGGTCGAAGTACGATTGCCGAGGCCGAACTCGATGGGCACCAGCACGACTGCCTGGCGGGCACGGCCGTTTTCCGTCCACGGCTTGAAGCGTGCACGTTGCACGGCATTGCGCGCTTCTGCATCGAGACGTTCGAAGCCGCTCGATTCCTGGACTTCGACACGCAGAGCACGGCCGTCGATGTCGATCAGCACGCGCAACACCACCACGCCCTGCTCATGCAATCGCTTTGAGACCGGCGGGTATTGTGGCGATGGAGGGCGCAGGTATTCGACCTGCGTGACGAGCGCGGGCGTACCTGCCGAGTCGATCGCAGCCGTCGGCTGCTGCACCGATGAGACCAGCGTGATGGCATTGGTTGGTTCTTGAGGCTCATCGAATTCGAAGTTCTGCCAAATCGGCGGCTGGATTTCTGGCCGAATATCCTCGAGCTGGACGATCGGCAGCAGGGGAGGCGTATCGGCGACGGCGGTGGAGAGGATCATGACTTCGACGGTCCGCGACGGCTCATCGATTCTCGATGCCGGATTGAGATGGGCGAGCGCGTAAATCGCCGCCACGTGCAGGGCCCCGATAGCCAAGCCGATGACGCAACGGCTTGCCGCGATCGGCCCGCGATATTCGCTTCGAGTTGTCGGCCCGGCTGGCATCATGGGCTTCAGTGCGAATAAGAATAATTCTCATTTATATTCTCGCGCAATAGGGAGGGGCAGGCAAGTTCAGTTGAAGCGGGCCGCCACAGGCCCTTCCGGACAAGATTCCACGAAGGAGCCGTGATTATGTCGGCCCGGCGCGGGCGCCAGAGGCAGGAAATTCGGGGCTAACTCGCCGACTGCTCGCTTCTCAGCACCTTGCCCGGATTCAGAATTCCAAGCGGATCCAGCGCACGTTTGAGCTCGCGCATGAGTGCGAGAGCGACCGGATCCTTGTAGCGCTCGAGCTCGCCGACCTTGAGCTGCCCGATGCCGTGCTCGGCACTGAAGCTGCCATGAAACTTCGCTACCAGGTCATGGATTGCTCGCTGAACCTCGGAAGCGCGCGCCAGGAACACCTTTGCGTCGCTGCCATCCCGCTGCTGGATGTTGAAGTGCAGGTTTCCGTCGCCCAGATGACCGTAGGCGATGAGCTGTCCGTCCGGCACGTGCTGCGCGACCCACTCGCCCCCGCGCGTGATGAATTCGGCGATGGCGCTGATCGGCAGTGAAACGTCGTGCTTGATGCTGCCGCCCGCGTGGCGCTGTGCCTCCGGGATCGATTCGCGCATGCGCCACAGCGCCTCCCGTTGCCGCAAACTCGAGGCAAGGGCGGCATCGAGTACCCATCCGCAGTCGACACCTCGAGCGAGGGCGGTTTCCAGCGTACTCGCGAGAGCGTCCTCAGGCCGCGCAGAGGTCAGCTCTATGAGCACGTACCATTCGTGGTGACGGTCCAGCGGATCGCTGACGCCACTGATGTGCCGGACGGTGAGATCCACCGCCAGTCTCGGGATGAGCTCGAAGGTCGTTACCGTGTCACCGCTGGTGGTGCGCAGCGTTGCGAGCAGCTCCACCGCCGCCGCCGGGTCACGCACCGCAACGATCGCCGTTGCAATCTCGGCCGGCTTCGGGAACAGCTTGAGGCACGCGGCAGTGATGATCCCCAGGGTCCCTTCGCTGCCGATGAAAAGGTGCCGTAAATCGTATCCGGTGTTGTCCTTGCGCAGATTCTTCAGCACATCGAGCACGCGCCCGTCGGCGAGCACGACTTCGAGGCCGAGCACCAGGTCGCGCATCATTCCGTAGCGCAGGACCGCGGTGCCGCCCGCGTTCGTGGACAGATTGCCGCCGACCTGGCAAGAGCCTTCAGAGCCGAGGCTCATGGGAAACAATCGCTCGACGGCGTCGGCAGCGGCCTGTATATCGGCCAGGACACAGCCGGATTCGACGGTGATTGCGTAGTCGAGCGGCTCGACCTTGCGAATCCGGTGCATGCGCTTCAGCGCCAGCACGATCTGCGAGCCACTCGCATCCGGAGTCGCTCCGCCGCAATAGCTCGTGTTGCCACCCTGAGGAACGATTCCGATCCGGTGCTCAGCGCAGATGCGGACGACCTGCGCGACCTCGTCGGTGCTGTCCGGCAGAACGACCAGGGGAGTTCGGCCGGAAAAGAGGTGTCGGAAATCGTGGACGAAGGGCTCGACTTGCGCGGCTTGCTCGATCACACCGCCCGCGCTGACCGCGGACTTGAGTCGGCTCAATACGCTGGCGGGGATCTGCGAGTGGGACATGGCGGATTCTTGCCTGTGCCCGCGGTATCTGTAGGAAAACGCGCAGACCCAACGAAGGCCTGCGCGTCTTGAATCGGTTTCCGCCGCCTGTCAGCGAGGCTGCGCAGCTTGCAGCGCGGCGATGCGCTCATCCAGCGGCGGATGGCTCATGAACAGCCGCTTGAAGCCGTGCGGCACGCCAGCGGAAATGCCGAATGCCGCCATCTGCGCAGGCAGTCCCGCGGGCTGGCGACGCTGCTGCTCGAGCTTCAGCCGCTCCAGGGCGCCGATCATGCTGCTCGTACCTGCCAGCTGCGCACCGCCCGCATCTGCACGGAACTCTCGCCGGCGCGAGAACCACATGACGATCATGCTGGCAAACAGGCCAAGCACAATTTCTGCGACGATGACGGTGGCAATGTAGGCGATGCCGCGACCACTCTCATTTCGAAACACCGCCCGGTCGACGAAGTTGCCGATCACGCGCGCCAGGAAAATGACGAACGTGTTCACAACGCCCTGAATCAGGGTCAGCGTCACCATGTCGCCGTTGGCGACGTGCGTGATCTCGTGACCGAGGACGGCCTCGGCCTCCTTCTGCTCCATACCGTTCAGCAGGCCGGTGCTCACCGCGACCAACGCGCTGTTGCGACGCGCGCCGGTGGCGAACGCATTCATTTCCGGCGACTCGAACACGCCCACTTCGGGCATGCTGATGCCCACCCGGTCAGCGTGTTGCTTCACGGTGTTGAGCAGCCACGATTCCGCAGCGGTGCGGGGTTGCGCGATGACCTGCACACCCATCAGGCGCTTTGCGGTCCACTTGGACAGGGCAAGTGAAATAAACGCGCCGCCGAATCCGAACACCGCGGCGAATGCCAGCAGCCCGGCGACGTTGTAGCCCTGTGAGCGGAGGTACCGATCCAGACCCAGGGCGTGCACCACGATGGTCAGGAGCACCATCACCGCGATGTTGGTGACGACGAGCAGAAAAATGCGCTTCATGAATTCACACCTGCGAGTGCATTAGACTTGAGGGTGCGAATACTAACAGGCACCCCCTCCGAGGCGTACAAGGTTGCGCCAGAAGGGAAAAGTTCAATCCGGCGATCGCGATAAATGTCACGCGTCCGGCTTGAAAGGCGATGTGCTACCCCGATGTGCGCCAGTTCGGCGCCCCGGGGCGCTGACTGGCGGCGGCTGTTCCGAGTGACGGGCTGAACTGTGGAATACAAGGACTACTACAAGGTATTGGGCGTGGCGCGCACCGCGAATGCGGACGAGATCAAGCGCGCGTACCGCAAGCTCGCGCGTCGCTATCACCCCGACGTCAGCAAGGAGGCGCAGGCGGAGGAAAAGTTCAAGGAAGTGCAGGAAGCCTACGAAGTGCTGCGCGACACGGAAAAGCGCGCTGCATACGATCAGCTGGGCGCGCAATGGAAGGCCGGCGAGCAGTTCAGGCCGCCCCCCGACTGGGGGCAGGGATTTGAATACTCCTTTGGTGGCGGCGGGAGTGGCGGCGGTGGCGAAGATGCGGCGGGGTTCAGTGACTTCTTCGCCAACCTGTTCGGTTCGAGGAGTCCGTTCGGCCCCCCTGGCGGATCTTCCTTCAGGCGCCGCGGCGGCGATCGTCACGCGCGTATCGAGATCGATCTCGCGGACACTTA
This sequence comes from uncultured Gammaproteobacteria bacterium, assembly GCA_963724625.1. Taxonomy (GTDB): domain Bacteria; phylum Pseudomonadota; class Gammaproteobacteria; order Steroidobacterales; family Steroidobacteraceae; genus DATBVX01. The sequence goes on from CAVRVO010000005.1 coordinate 154,131, forward strand.
CCAGGGCGCAGAACGGATGATCCGCCTGCAGAATCCGGAAGTGACGCCGGAAGGACGCGTGACGCTGCGCGAGAAGGAAGTTCGCGTGACGATCCCGGCCGGTGTCACCGAAGGACAGCAGATCCGGTTGCGCGGCCAGGGTGAGGCGGCGCCAGGCGAGGGCACCGCGGGAGACCTGTACCTGGAAATCAGCATCCGGCCCCATGCGCTGTATCAACTCGAGGGCCGCGACATCATCGTGACTCTGCCCGTTGCGCCCTGGGAGGCCGCGTTGGGCGCCAGCGTGGAAGTACCGACCTTGGGCGGCCCGGTGGAAATGAAAATTCCCGCTGGCGCGCGTGCTGGTCAGCGGCTCAGGCTCAAGGGGCGTGGCCTGCCTGGTAAGCCTCCGGGCGATGAGTTCGTAGTGCTCAAGATCGTGCTGCCGCCGGCCGATTCGCCGCCAGCGCGAGCGTTGTACGAGCAGATGCAACGTGAGCTGACCTTCGACCCGCGAGCGGAACTGAAGCGGCATGCCGGCTATCGCGGTACGCATTCCACGGCGCGCCAGGAGAGTTGACCATGAGCTCGCCACGCAATGTCGAAGTTGAACTGCTGGACGAAACGGCTCGCGTCAGTGCGAGTGAGCTGTGCTCGGCGTGCTCCGCAGATCTCGCCAGCCTGGTCGAGATGGTCGAGTGGGGGCTGCTGGAGGTTGAGGGCAACACCCCGGATGAATGGCGTTTCGATGCTCGCGCGTTGCGCCGCGCGCAAACTGCATTTCGCTTACAGGCCGACCTTGGCGTCAATCTTGCCGGTGCCGCGGTGATCGTCGAGTTGCTCGACGAGCGCGGCGCTCTGGTACGACGCCTGGCCCAGCTCGAGGTCCTGCTGCACGATGATCCGCAACGCCGCTAAACACAGGAAGACACTGCCAACGGATCTGGCCACGGTTTTCAGCTCGCATCAGCAGGAGCTGGAGCGCGCTGCCGCTGCCGTAGCGCGCAATCCGTCCGCCAGCGCCGTGCACCGGACCCGGGTAGCAGCACGTCGCCTGCGTGCACTGCTCAGTGCTCTCGGTGAGCATAAGAGCCGCGTCGAGGTGCGCCGCTACCGGCGCGACCTGCGCTCTCTCGCACTCGAGCTGGCCGCGGTTCGCCAGGCAGACGTGATGCGCGATGAGATGCTCGAAACGCTCACGAAGCTCGACAGTGGAGAGGTTCCGGCGCGGCGCAAGGTCAGGGTGCTGCTCGAGCGTGAATGTGGGCTCGCTCGTCGTCAGTTCAGCGCACACGCTCACTCGTTGGCGTGGCAGGAACGGCTGCAAAGGCTGCAGCGTTCCAGCAGCGAGCTGCAGGCGCTGCTCGGGCACGTGCGTGACGGACAGGGCCTGGCGCGCACCATGATCGTGAATTCCGCGCAGGCCTTCTGGCGGGCGCGAAGACGTGGCAACGGCAGCTGGCAGGACCTGCACCGCATACGTATCCACGCCAAATCGCACCGTTACGTCGTGGATGCGCTTGCGCCACTGGTTGATCTCGATGCGCGGCAGTTCAGTGTTACGGCGCGCACCATCCAGCATGGCATCGGTCGGCATCTCGATGCGCGCGCTGCGCGCAAATGGCTGTCCTCGCACGAGGAACCGGTCAGCGCAACGCTCGCGAAGGATGCGGCGCAGTGGCTGCGCAACGCAGGACGCAGGTCCCTCAAGGAAGCAAAGCGCGGCTTGCGTTCGTGGTCTGCCTGAGCGTCAGCCGATCATTACGCCGAGACCGCGGCCGATCAGCCAGGTTACAAGCGCCGCACCACTGCCGATCAGCACCATGCGCGCACCGTTGCGCCACGCGCTTCGTCCCGTGAACAGGCTGATCGCCATCCCCACTGCGAACAGGCCAACTGCGCTCAATGCCGCAGCGATGAACAGGCCCCGTTGACCGGAATACCCGACGAGGAAAGGGAGCAGTGGGAGGATCGCCCCCGCGGCGAAAGAGACGAACGATGAAATGGCGGCGCCCCAGGGCGATGCCAGATCATCCGCGTTGATTCCGAGCTCTTCGCGCGCGAGCGTCTGCAGAGCCTGCTCCGGATCCGCCATGATCTGGCGGCTCGCTTCACGAGCACGGTCGAGCTCCATGCCGCGTGCGTTGTAGATCAGTGCGAGTTCCTCGGCTTCCTCTTCCGGGTATTCCGCCAGCTCGTCGCGCTCCAGCCCGATTTGATATTCGTACATCTCGCGCTGCGAGCGCACGGAGACGTACTCGCCCGCGGCCATCGACAATGCACCGGCGAGCAGCCCCGCGACGCCAGCCGGCAGGATGAGCTCGCTCGCTACGCCGCTACCCGCCACGCCCATGATCAGGCTCACGTTCGAAACCAGCCCGTCATTCACCCCGAACACCGCCGCACGCAGATTGCTGCCGGAGATGCGCCGATGCCGCACGCCGATCTGTTCGACCGAAGTCGGCATCGGATGACCGGGCAGAGGCGGGAGGTCGTAGACGGACAGGCCGCGCAATTTCATCGCGGCGAGTGCCGGCTTGATGGGTCGCGGGCCGACCCAGCGCAGAAGTCTCCCGACGACGCGCGCACGCAGCGTCGGCACAAAGAGTTTCGGCGCGTCGCCGTGCGCCGCCCAGCGCAGCGCTTGCCGCTCCGCGGCTTCGGCCAATGAATTGAACAGTTGCTGTTTGCGGGGATCGGGCTCGTGCTCGGCAACCCGCCGGTAGAGCCACGCGGATTCGCGCTCGTGAAACCAGTTCTCGCGGTGGGCGGTCAACAGCCGCTTCAGGAGGTGAGGTCAGTAACTGTCTTGCTCGTCTTCGTCTTCGTCCAGATCGTCGTCATCATCATCTTCGTCGTCATCATCCCAATCGTCATCGTCCTCATCATCCTCTTCTTCTTCCTCTTCCTCTTCGTCTTTCTCGCCCGCGCCCTCGGATCCGGACCAACCCTCCGGCTCGTCCACTTTCTCCAGGTCCATTTCTGCCCAGGTTTCCAAGTCGATCTCCTCTATGTCGCCATCGAGGTATTGAATCTCGATGAGTTCCGAGTCTTCATCGACGCTCAGCACCTGGAAGGTCTCCTCTTCCTCGGCGTTCTCATACCATTGGCCCGGGACGGGATCGTAATCTCTGCCCACGAAACACACCTCGAAGAGACACACGGCGCGACCGGCCGGGGGAGTGTATGGTGTTGCGTGCAGTCAGGCAATTGGCGCTCGCGCCTGTGCCACGCCGCATCTGCTCCCTAGCAATCTGTGTACCGTCCGACTCAAAATTGCACCGCCCCTGTGGGGAAATTTCAGGCGCACGCGCGCGCCGATGCAGGACATCGATGGTTGATGAACTGAATTTGCGGGGACTGGCGGTCGCGTTCGGTGTCGGATTGTTGATCGGCATCGAACGCGAAAAGAGCAAGGGCTCCGGCCCAGGCCGCGGCCCTGCGGGCGTTCGCACGTTTACGCTCGCCTCGCTCATGGGTGCGTTGGGCCAGCTGGCGGCCGGCACGCCAGGTCTCATCGCGGCGGTCGGCGCAACCACTGTGCTCGCGGCAATTGCGTACTGGCGCAGCCCGAGCGATGACCGTGGCATCACCACAGAGGTGGCGCTGATTCTGACGTCGCTGCTCGGCGGGGTGGCGCTGCGTTGGCCGAGTGTCGCCGCAGGGCTCGGTGTCCTGACGGCACTGGTCCTGTTGGCTCGCAGCCGCTTGCATGAGTTCATCCAGGACAAGCTCACCGAACGCGAGATTGCGGATGGGTTACTGCTTGCTGCGGCGGCGGTCGTGGTGCTGCCGATCTTCCCTAATCACGCCGTCGATCCTTACGGGGTTCTGAACCCACGCGTCATCTGGACGCTGGTCGTCGTGGTCATGTTCATCAACGCCGGTGGATATGTCGCCCTGCGCACATTGGGTCCCGCTCGCGGCCTCGCTCTTTCCGGATTCGCCGGCGGCTTCGTCTCCAGCACTGCCACCATCGGCGTCATGGGTGCGCGCAGCAAGGCGGAGCCCGCTCTCAGCGGCGCGGCGACGGCGGGCGCGGTCCTGTCCTCGGTTGCCACCATCGTGGAGCTCGCGATCGTGATCTTCGTGACCAATCGGAAGCTCCTCGGTCAGTTGTGGCCGGCGTTGCTGGGCGCCGGTCTGGCCGCGCTCCTTTATGGTGCGGCCTACTCGGTTCGCGCAGTCAAGGCAACGAAGGCGGAGAAAATCTCCTACGGGCGGGCATTCGAGTTGCGCGTCGCGCTCATCTTTGCGGTCGCGGTGACCCTGATCTCACTGCTGTCGGCGATACTGGCGCATAGCCTGGGCAGTGTGGGCGCCGTCGTCGGCATCGGGCTCGCCGGATTTGCTGACTCTCATTCCGCCGCAGCCTCGGCGGCGAATCTCGCGGTCAATGAAACCATCTCGGAACGTCTCGCGTGTCTCGCGATATTGCTGGCTTTCTCGACCAACCAGGTGAGCAAGAGCGGTCGTGGCATGGACGACTGGCGGCCGGAGCTTCGCATTGCGCATCATTGCCGGCCTGCTGTTGATGTTTGCAGGTCTCGCCATCGGCACGTTTGCGAGCGGTCTGCTCCCGGTTTGACGCCGCGAGACGACGGCTGCACGCCTGCCGCCGAATTGCGGCTCACGTATAGTGTTGCGCCATGTCGGCCTCGGAGCGCAAAGAAGCCGCCCGCCTCCTGACCCAGGCGCGGCGCATCGTCGTCAAAGTCGGCTCGACGCTCCTCGTGGAGCAGGCGAGCGGTCGTCTCAATCGCGCCTGGCTCGAATCGCTGGCCGAGGATGCCGCACGGGCGCGCCAACGCGGACAGGACCTCGTCATCGTTTCTTCGGGCGCGATCGCGCTCGGGCGCCGGCATCTCGGCTTGCCCGAGGGCAAGCTGCGCCTCGAGGAAAGCCAGGCGGCCGCGGCGGTCGGCCAGATCCGGCTCGCGCACGCCTGGAAGGAAGTGCTCGAGCAACACGACCTCGTCGTATCCCAGGTGCTGCTGACCTTCGATGACACCGAGATCCGGCGCCGCTATCTCAACGCGCGCAGCACCCTCAACACGTTGCTGCGACTTGGAGCGGTGCCGGTCATTAACGAGAACGATACCGTGGCGACGGCAGAGATTCGTTACGGCGACAACGATCGGCTCGCGGGGCGTGTCGCACAGACGATCAGCGCCGACTGCCTGGTGCTGCTCTCGGATGTCGACGGACTGTACACCGCTGATCCGCGCAAGAATCCAAAGGCCGAATTCGTCAACAAGGTGTTGCAGATCACGCCGCAGATCGAGGCAATGGCGGGCGGCGTCGGCTCGCAGGCCGGCAGTGGCGGCATGGCGACGAAACTGGCCGCAGCGCGCATCGCACTCAACGCTGGCTGCACGATGTGCATCGCGAACGGGCATGCGTTGCATCCGCTGCGGCGGATCGAAGAGGGCGCGCGCTGCACCTGGTTTCTGTCGGGCTCTTCACCCACCAGCGTGCGTAAGCAGTGGATCGCGGGCACGCTGCGACCCGCCGGCGCGCTCACTGTCGATGCCGGCGCAGTGGCGGCGCTCGCGAGCGGCAAGAGCTTGCTGCCTGCTGGCGTGATCAAATCCCTGGGACGGTTCGAGCGCGGCGACACGGTGAGCGTGCTGGCACCGGACGGGAGCGAAGTGGCACGCGGCATCTGCGCCTATTCAGATACGGATGCGGCTCGCATCATGGGTCGTAAGAGTTCGGAGATCGAGACGATCCTGGGCTATCGGGGACGCGATGAGATGATCCATCGCGACGATCTGGTGTTGACCATCGAGGCGAATCCGTTCGAGATTCAGGCACAGCAGGAGCTGAAGTCCTGACGAGCGGTCGAAGCGCGTATGACCACGGAAGTAATCAACGCCGAAGATTCCGTTCCTGAGCAGTCGCTCGCGGAGTTGATGCAGGCGACCGGTCGTGCGGCTGTGGCCGCGGCACAGGTGCTGGCGCACGCACCCTCACGGCAAAAAGAGCACACGTTGCGTGCTGCCGCCGCTGCGATTCGCAAGCGCCGCTCGGAACTCGTAATCGCCAATCAGCATGATACTGAGACGGCCTCGCGCAAGGGCTTGCGCGGCGCGCTGCTCGATCGGCTCAAGCTCACGGAGGAGGGCATCGAGACGATGGCCCTGGGGCTTGAAACCATCGCGGCATTTCCCGACCCGATTGGCACCGTACTCGCCGAATGGACGCGCCCCAACGGGCTGCGGATTCAGCGCGTGCGCGTGCCGCTCGGCGTGGTCGGCATGATCTACGAAAGTCGGCCGAACGTTACGGCAGACGCAGGCGCGTTGTGCCTGAAGGCCGGCAACGCAGTGATTCTGCGCGGCGGCTCGGAGAGCCAGCACTCGAATCAGGCCATTCATGCCTGTCTGCTCGATGGGTTGAATGCGGCGGGGTTGCCTTCGAGCTCGATTCAACTCGTCGGTACCACCGATCGTGCCGCAGTCGGCTACATGCTGGCCAACATGTCGGCATTCATCGACGTACTCGTGCCGCGCGGCGGCCCGAGCCTCGTCGCCCGCGTCCTGCAGGAAGCTCGAGTTCCTGTCATCGGGCATTTGGAAGGCAACTGTCACGTCTACGTCGACCGGGATGCCGATCTCGAGATGGCGCGCAGCATCGTGCTGAATGCGAAGTTGCGTCGGACCGGGGTGTGCGGCGCGGCCGAAACACTGCTGGTCGATCGCGCCTGTGCGGGCACACACCTCGAACCGATCGTGACCGCGCTCATGCAGGCCGGCTGTGAAGTACGTGGCGACGCGCCCGTGCAGAAGATCGATCCGCGTATCCGCCCGGCGACCGAGGAAGACTGGTTCATGGAGTATCTCGACGCGATCATCGCGGTGAAGGTTGTCGATGGCGTCGACGCGGCGGTCGCTCACATCCACAAGTACGGTTCCGCGCACACTGAGTCGATCGTGACCGGCAATCAACAGACTGCTGATCGCTTCCTGGCGCTGGTCGACAGCGCCATCGTGCTGCATAACGCTTCGACGCAGTTTGCCGACGGTGGAGAGTTCGGCATGGGCGCCGAGATCGGCATTTCGACTGACAAGTTCCACGCCCGCGGCCCGGTCGGCGTGGAGCAGCTCACGAGCTACAAATACGTGGTGCGCGGCGACGGGCAGGTCAGGCGCCCCTGACGGCGCGAACAACCCCGATGTGATTCAGAGCGCCGCGATGCCGCCGCGCAGGGAAAACACTCGCAGCAGGCCGTGACCTCGCAGCTCAGCGGCAGCCGCGCGGCTGCGTGCGCCACGAGCACACAAGAGCAGATAGCGTCGCTCGGGATCGAGCGCTGCGTGATCCTGCAACAGATGCTGCATCGGGATGTGCCGGCACCGATCATCCGGGGCCGGCTCGCGCGCCACCTCATTGTCGTCGCGGATATCGATGATCTCGTAGCCCGCACTCAGCGCATTGTCGAGTGAGCCGAAGGTCAACTCGAGATCGGCCGCAATACCCTCGGACGGGCGTGTCACATCGGTGATGAGCGTGCACTGTCGCCCGCGACAAGTCGCTGCGCGTGCCGCACGGATGCGCCGGGTCTCGAGCGTGGTGAGATCGATGATGAGCAGCTCGCTGCGCAGCTGACCCGGCAGCCCCAGCAGGATCTTAAGTGCTTCGACGGCTTGTAAGCTTCCGAACACGCCGGGCACCGGACCCAGGACGCCTGCTTCGGCACAGTTACCGACGATACCGTCACGACTGGCATTGGGCCAAAGACAACGCAAGCAGGCGCTCTCTTCATCCGGGTGATAGGCCTGGAGCTGCCCTTCGTATTGATAGACGCTCGCAAACACCGCTGGCTTGCCGGCCAGCACACACGCGTCGTTCAGCAGGAACTTGGTGGCGAAGTTGTCGCTGCAGTCGATAGTGAGGTCGTACTTCCCGACCAGCTGGCGTGCATTGCCGCTATCGAAACGCTCGGGATGAATGTCACAGCGCACGTCAGGGTTGAGCGCGTGCAGGCGTTCGGCCGCGAGCTGGGCCTTGGGCTTGCCGACGTCGGCCAGCGCGTAAAGCGGCTGGCGATGCAGATTGCTCGCTTCGAGCACATCGCCATCGACAATGCCGAGCGTCCCGACTCCGGCGCCCGCCAGATAGGAGAGCACCGGCACGCCCAGTCCACCGGCACCGATCACCAGTACGCGGCTCGCCTGCAACCGCGCCTGGCCCGTGGCGCCGACTTCCTTCAGCGCAATCTGACGTGAGTAATCCGGCCGACGCTCCTCTTCATGTTGGTGGGTTGCGCAACGCTCGCAATTGACCCAGCCCGAGTCGCCATCCCGGTAATGCTCCTTCTTCCAGATCGGCACCCGGTGCTTCACTTCATCGATGATGTAGCGGCACGCAGCGAACGCCTCGTCGCGGTGCGGCGCGCTCACGCCGACCCACACCGCGAGCTCGCCAATGGCGAGTGGTCCGATCCGATGCACGCACGCCGCCCGCAGAATCGGAAAGCGCTGGCGCGCTTCCTCGACGATACGTTCACCTTCCTTCACGGCGAGGGCCTCGAAGGCTTCATATTCGAGGCGCGCGACCACCTGGCCCTCATTGTGATTGCGCACCCAGCCCTCGAAGGCCGCAAAGCCCCCTGCTGCAGGATCGGCCAGCGACTCGCGTAATGCCGCGGTGTCGAAAGGAGCGCTGCTGAATCGGAACGCGCTCATCCACCCGCCACCGGTGGAATGAACACCACCGAATCGCGATCGCGCAGCGGTGCCGACCAATCGGCGAACTCCGAGTTCACGGCGACCTTGAGTTGCTCGCGCGTCAGCGCGAAGGGGTAGCGGCGGCTGAGCTCGGCGTAGAGCTCTGCAGGCGTCGCTGCCGCGGTGACGAGCTCTTCTTCATTGCGGCCGGCCCGCTCGCGCATCACCGCGTAGTACTGCACATGCAGTGTCCGCGTGGTGGGAAGCGCTGCGCCAACGGGATGCCCGGTGGCGGCGCGGTATTCATCCGGCGTATTGGCGTTGTCGAGCCAACGACGATCGAGTTGATCGAGCAATTTAACGTCGGACTGGGTCAGGAATTTTCTCGGGCAGTGCTTGCCCGCCTGAACATATGCGCTGATGGCAGTGCGGCTCGCCGGCTCATAGATGGCGCACAATGGCTCGGGCAAACCGTCGTGAGTGCTGCGAAACGCCGTCGCCAGTCGCGATGGGTCGCGATTCGCCAGCAGGTAGGCAAGCGTGGCGCGACTCAGGTATGGAAGATCGCAGGCCAACACCAGCCATGCCACGTCCGGATGAGCTGCCTGTGCCGCGGCGATGCCGGCGATCGGACCCCGGCCTTCGAGCTGATCGACGATCTGCGGTAGAGCAGCTCGCACCGGATCATTAGCCTGGTCGGCGCGCACAGAGATGAAGGTGCGCTGGCAAAGCTGGTCGAGCAGCTCCCAGCTCCATTGCAATTGCGGCTTGCCGTGATAGCTGAGTGCAGCCTTGTCGCGCAGCATTCTCGTGCTCGCACCGCCGGCGAGCACCAGACCGTAGATAGAGGCGTTAAGGGCCACGGGTGGTGTGCCTACACGCTGAGCGGCCCGTCGTCCTTGCCGCTCTTGCCACCGTGCTTTTCGAGCAGGCGGATCTCACCGATCACGATGTCGTGCGACAGCGCTTTGCACATGTCGTAGATCGTCAACGCCGCGACCGACGCACCGGTGAGCGCTTCCATCTCGACGCCGGTCTTGTGATGCACACTGACCGTGCATCGGATCAGGACGTCTGAGGGTCCGTCCATGCGGATCTCGATACGGCAATTCTCGATGCCGAGCGGGTGACAAAAAGGAATCAGCTCGTGCGTGCGCTTGGCGGCCATGACACCGGCCACGATCGCAGTGTCGAACACCGGCCCCTTGGCGGTACGAAAACCAGCTCCAGCCAACGCCTCCGCCACGACGGGCGGCAGGCGCACGATGCTCTGGGCAACGGCGGTGCGGCGTGTCGCGACTTTGTCGCTGACATCGACCATGGTCGGTCGCCCGGCGGGATCGATATGCGAGAGCTTCATGTTTCACCCGCCGATGTAGTACATCTCGACCTTGTGCTCGGCACGCGCCGTGGTCGAGGCACGCAGCTCGCTATATCGATCCGTCGCGCTTGCGCCACACGGCGCGAATCTGCTCCAGCAGCTCCGCATCGCTTGCGCCGGCACGCAGGGGTGCTCGCAGGTCGTGACCGCGCGTCGCAAACAGGCACGTGTAGAGCACGCCATCCGATGACAGGCGCGCGCGCGAGCAGGCGCCACAGAAGGGATTGGTCACTGACGAAATGAAGCCGACTTCCCCGCCGCCATCCTCAAATACGTAGCGCTCGGCGACTTCACCCTGATAATTGCCCGCCACCGGGCGCATCGGCCACCGAGCGTGAATGCGTTCCATCAGCTCTCGCGAGGGCACCACGCGGTCCAGGCTCCAGTGATTGCGCGTGCCGACGTCCATGTACTCGATGAAGCGCACGATAATGCCGGTGCCGCGGAAGTGCTCCAGCATGTCGAGCGCGGTGTGATCGTTCAGGCCACGCTCGATGACCGTGTTGATCTTGATCGGCGTGAGACCCGCGTTGAGCGCAATGGAGATACCCGCGAGCACTTCGCCCTTGCCGCCGAAACCGCCGCTCATCTTGCGAAAGACTTCATCATCGAGACTGTCGAGGCTCACGGTCACGCGTTGCAAGCCGTTGGCCTTGAGCTCTGCCGCATGACGCGCGAGCAGGATACCGTTGGTGGTGAGCGCGACGTCCTCGACGCCATCGATGGTGGTGAGCTCGCCGACCAGATCCGGGAGATTCGCGCGCAACAGGGGCTCTCCACCCGTGAGACGAATCTTGCGTACGCCAAGGGCGACGAACAGGCGCGTGAGCCGGGTGATCTCTTCGAAGGACAGCCGCTCGCTCGACTTCAGGAACTGGTAGTTCTCGTGAAAGGTCTCCCGTGGCATGCAATAGGGGCAGCGGAAGTTGCAGCGATCCATCACCGAGATGCGCAGGTCATGAAGCGCGCGCCCACGCGTGTCCACGGGAACCGCTGATCCGCCGAGCGCGACAACCTGCGATGTGGGTCCAGAATTCATATTCACCAGCGATAGATCCGAGTCACGAACCCCTTAGGCCAGACATTGGGTCCGGGGGGTAGTTCAACGAATCCGTCGGTGCCGGCGAGCGAGCTGAAATCACCGGAACCGTTGGTCGGCTTCGGCACCGCCCACGGACGGCCCCAGTCGTCGTATTCCACTGCAACCGGGAGAAAAGAAGTGAGGGAGGCCTTGAATTCCACTGGCTCGGCGATGGCAATGCGCTCCGTGCGCTGCTCGCGCAGACCCATCGCCTGGTAGAGCGCGGGCAGCACATAGCGCACCAGGCAGACCAGTGTCGAGACCGGATTTCCGGGCAGCGCGAAAACCGCAGGTCCGCCCTCCGTGATGCCGAACCACATCGGACGCCCCGGACGCTGCGCGATGCGATGAAACACCAGGCGCACGCCCAGCTCTTCGAGCGCCTTGGGCACCAGGTCGTATCGGCCCATCGAAACGCCGCCACTCAGGATGAGAACATCGTGCGTGTGCAAGTGCACGCGCAAACGCTCGAGCAGCGTCGCCATTTCATCGGGGAGATGATCGTCCGCGACCCGCAGGAAGCCGCGCTGACGTAAGGCGGCGGCGACTCCATAGGAGTTCGAGCGACGAATCTGGTGATCGAGAATCGGATCGCCGGGTTCCACGAGCTCGTTGCCGGTGGAGACGACGAGGACGGTTGGCTGACTGCTGACGCGGATGCGTGACATCCCGGCGGAGGCCGCGACTGCGATCTCCGGAGCACGCAGCAGCGCGCCCGATTCGAGCAGCAAATCACCCTGGCGGCCGTCGGAGGCGCGCTTGTGCACATGCTGGCCACTGCGCACGTCCGCTTCCGTGTTCACTTGCGCAAGCTCACCGACCACCTCCAGCTGCTCGGTCGGAATGACCGTATCGCAGCCCTGCGGCAGTACCGCTCCGGTCATCACTTCCAGGCAATCGTCCGCGGTCGCGAGCTTGCGATGGGGATCGCCCGCCGCCTGCAGTCCTTCAACGTGGAACTTGCGCTTGCCCGCTTTCCACGCCGCGCTGTCGATGGCGATGCCATCCATGGCAACGCGGTCGAAGGGCGGTTGGTCGCGCTCGGCGTAGACGTTCTCGCGTAGCACCGCACCCATGCACTGAGGCAGTGGCAGCGATTCGACCGGCAGACACACCAGGTGTTGCCTGATCAGGGCTTCGGCTTCTGCTGGTGTAACCATGTCTGCGGGCTCAGGCGACTGACGCTCGCCGTCCCTGCCCGGGACGCGCGACTACTTCTTCGCAGCGGGCGGATTCTTCTTTTGGTACGCGCGCAGCTGTTCGTTGAAACGATCGACCACCGCGGTTACCTCATCGAGTGCCGCGTTGTTCCGTTCGACCAGCTTGCGCTCGAGCTCCGCCTTCTGGGCTGCGAAAGCCTTCTTTTCTTCGTCCGTCTTGGCCTGCTTTTCGAGTTCGGCGATCGAGCCATCGCTCTCGAGCTTGATGCAGTTCTGGTACGCGGTGATCTCGTCGTTGTACTTGGCCACGGCCTGCTTGGCGGCGATCATTTCGTCGCGAGTGGCCGTATTGCCGTCCGGGATCTTGTCCGGGGCGGCGGGATACGTGCAGGTAGCCTTGGCGGCTCCGGCGAGCAGGGTCAGGACGGCGATGGCGGCGAGCTTGGAAGTCATCATGGTTCAGAGTCCCCCGGGGGATGGTTATGTCGAGAGCGCCTGGGCGCCCTTTTTGAGCACTCTATCTTAGGGCAACTCTGCACGGGTTTCATGGGCGCGACCGAAGCCCGTCCCGTATGGGTTGCGCGCCATGAAACCCGTACAGAGTTGCCCTTACGCGTCGAGCGCTGGCGGGAAGCCTTCGTCCGCGCGTGCTGCCCGGCGCTCGAAGCGGCGGCCCTGGGCCGCCACGGCTTTGACGAGCGCGTAGCAGCGCACCTCCTCAGCCAGGCCCAATTCGCGCACCGCGCTGTAGGTGACCCGGGCCAGCAGCGCCCGGCCGCTGCTGCGAAGGTGCAGGAGCACCGAGCCCTCGAGCGGTTCGAGCCCAACGATTTCGACCGGCAGCACGTTGCGGGTGCTGACGTCCTTCACCTCCCCGAGGGCAATCACGACATCGCCGGCGGGCACGAAAATTCGCAACCGATCCCGGGGCGCCGCAGCCACAGCCACGCGCAGGCTGAGTCCGTCGCACTTCACGGTGGCGATTCCTTCCCTGGCGTCGTAGCCGACCACGCTGCCTTCGAGCACGCTGCCCATCACGCCTTCGCCCACGATTGCGTGCAGCGCAGGCTCGAGGCAAACCTGTGACACCGAACCGGAGGCCAGCACCTCGCCGTGTTCCAGCAGTACGAGGTGCTCGGCGAGTCTCAGCACTTCCTCGAAAGAATGACTCACATGCACGATCGGAATACGCACTTCATCGCGCAGTCTTTCCAGGTACGGCAGCACTTCCTCGCGCCGTGCAATGTCGAGCGAGGCGAGCGGCTCATCGAGCAGCAGCAGGCGCGGTTGCGCGAGTAGCGCGCGGCCGAGCGAAACACGCTGCCTCTCGCCACCCGACAACTGGTGCACGCGACGCTCCAGGAGCGGTCCGAGGCCCAGCAACTCGACGATCTCGCGCTCATTGATCGGTGTGGGACGACCGCGCACCCGACTCAGCCCGTAGCGCAGGTTCGCGTGCACGTCGAGATGCGGGAACAGCCTCGCGTCCTGGAACACGCAGGCAATGGCGCGCTCTTCAGTCGGCACGTTCACTCCCGCGGCGGAATCGAACAACACCTGGCCTTCGAGCACTATCCGCCCGCGCTCTGGAGTCAGCAGGCCCGCCAGCAACGCGACAACCGTCGACTTGCCGGCGCCTGATCGACCGAACAGCGCCGTCACGCCGGGAGAGGGTGCAAGAAACTCGACGTTGAGTTCGAACGCCTCGCGCCGGATTGTTGCCTGGAATTCGAGCATTCAGCGACCGAAACGCCGTCGCAGGGCGCGCGCGATCCACTCTGAAGCCAGCAGGCCCGCAAGGCCGAGTCCGACCGATACCGTGGCGAGACGCGCAGCGGCGACGTCACCGTTCGGCGTCTGCAGTGCCGTGTAGAGTGCGAGAGGCAGGGTTTGCGTTTCGCCGGGAATGTTGGAGGCAAACGTGATCACCGCGCCGAATTCTCCGAGACTGGCGGAGAACGCCACGACCGCCCCAACGAGGATGCCAGGAGCCATCAATGGCAGCGTGATACTTAAGAAGCGATCCATCGCTCGCGCCCCGAGCGTACGCGCGGCCTCTTCGAGACCGGGATCGATGTTTTCGATCGAAAGCCGGATGGCACGCACCACCAGCGGGAAAGACATGACGGCGGTGGCCAGTGCGGCGCCCGCCGTCGTGAAGACGAGCTGCAGATCAAACGTGTCCTTCAGCCAGCCCCCGATCAGGCCGCGGGTTCCGAACAGGACCAGCAGAAAGTAGCCCACGACCACGGGGGGCAGCACCAGCGGCAGATGCACAAAGGCATCAAACGCCGAACGCCCCAGGAAGCGCCGCCGTGCCAGCACCCACGCCACGGCGATCGCCACCGGGAGGCTAAAAATGACACTGCGCGCAGCGACGTTGAGGCTGAGCCAGAACGCCTGCCATTCTTCCGGGCTGAGCGCGAAAGGACTCACTTCACCTGAAATCCGTTCCTGCGATAGGTCTCTAGTGCCTCGCCAGTCGTCATCGCGCGCAGTGCCGCGCGAACCTGTGGGGTGTCGCGACCGGCGACCGCCGCGAAAGAATAGAGAATAGGCTCATGGCTATTGGGCGGGAAGGCGGCAACGACCCGCACGGCCTTCGATGCCAACGCATCGGTTGTGTACACAATGCCGAGCGGCGTCTCACCGCGTTCCACCAGCGCCAGCGCAGCGCGCACATTCTCCGCGCGAGCCAGGTGGGGCTCGACGGTCTTCCACCAGCCGTAGTGCTCGAGCGCCTGCTGTGCATAGCGCCCTGCCGGAACATGGGCCGGGTCACCGACGGCCAGGCGCCGTTCGCCGAGATACCTAGCCAGGTCGAACTTCGGTTCCAGCACGATCGCAGCAGTCTCATCCGCCGGTGCGACGATCACGAGGCCATTGCCGATAGGGCGCGTCCAGGTGTCCTTGGCGATGAGCTTGCGCGTATCGAGATACGCCATCCATTCCTCGTCGGCCGAGACGAAGATATCGGCGCCAGCGCCATTCTCGATCTGCTTGGCGAGAATGGAGCTGGACGCGAACGAAAGCTTCAGCTTCGCACCATGGGTCTCAAGCTCTGCGGCAATCTGTTGCAGCGCCTCCGTCAACGATGCGGCTGCAAAGATGGTGGTGGGCTTGACCGGCCTTTCCTGTTCGGCGGCGAGCACAACGCTCGGGCACAGGAAACTGACATACAGCAGCGTCAGGAGCAGGCGGCGATTGACAGGCATGACACGATCCCGGGTGTGGTGGGGACCGTTATTCTGGCGCGAATATAACGAACTGCAAGTCAGCCGAAGTAGGCGTAGGCGCGAATCTCTACACTGGCGCGGGGCGGCACACCGTCCGGGCAGGTCGGATCGTTGAACGCGCTGTGAGGACACCCTTGCACGCGCTCCCGCTCCGAGTCGAAAGCTTTGAACACCAGGGCTTCCTCGGTGCGCATGCGCGAGAAGTAGAACCAGCGATGTTCCGGGTTGAAACGATACAGAGATGATTCGAAACGGATCTCTGGCGCATTGGGCGGATCGATCACCGCCATGCCTGTCACCACATCGGTCAGTCGGGTGCTGGGAGCCGCGCAGACGCCGAGCGGCACATCCTGCGGTGGCGCAGACAACACCCGCCAGACGTTGAAGGCCGCATACCGACCTCGCAGCCAACGCTCCGGATCCTCTACGCCAGCGTTCTTCAGGTGCATGAGCGCGAAGTCGTCAAACGACTTGCGACTGTAGTCAACATGCACGAAGCGCGCGGGGCGTGAATTGAGCAGGGCTCCAGAATTCGCGGAGCGCTCGCCCCAGCGCAGAACCACGCCCGTCGCGAGAACCTTGGGCGCGCCGGTGAGCTGGGCGATCAAGCGCTCGGTCTCCGGACGGTAAACGCGCTGGACCTCGTCTGCATCACGGAAGTCGAGCATTGCGGTTGGATTTTCAACGAGCCGAAAGCCTTCGCGATCGAGTGACAGGCGCGACTGCACGGGTCGCGCGTCGTGCACCCGGATCGAGTGGGTGGAGAGTTTGAGGTTGTTATCAACCTTGTGGGCATAGAAGACCGGCAGCTCGTCCATGTCGTCGAGGTAGTTCACCGTCGATTCGACGGTCGGGCAATGGGCGATCAGGTCGGGCTGGATTGCTGCCATGGGGAAAAATAATGGACTGTGCCCGCGTGGCTCGCAATGGGTAGAGTAGCGCTCACAGCACCCGGAGGAGCGCCGTGGCGAGAGAACAAGAAGCACAACCCCAGGCGGCCGGAAAAGGCATCGATCGCGCCCACCGGCGCATTATTTTTGCCTCGGCTCTCGGCACCGTCTTCGAGTGGTATGACTTCTATCTCTACGGCACGCTCGCGGTCTTCTTTGGCGCGCTGTTCTTTCCGCCCGGCAACGACACCGCAGCCTTCCTCGCGAGCCTTGCCACCTTCGGTGCGGGCTTTGCCGTTCGCCCGTTCGGTGCCCTGATCTTCGGACGGATCGGTGACCTGGTCGGCCGCAAGTACACCTTCCTGATCACGATCGTGGTGATGGGTTTCGGGACCGCACTGGTCGGAGTGCTGCCCACCTACGCACAGATTGGAATCTGGGCGCCGGTGCTTCTGGTCACCTTGCGGCTGGCGCAGGGCCTGGCGCTCGGCGGTGAGTACGGCGGCGCGGCGACGTACGTCGCGGAGCACGCGCCACACGGCCAACGCGGCTATTACACCAGCTGGATCCAGACCACAGCGACCCTCGGGTTCTTTCTGTCCCTCGCGGTCATCCTCGCCTGCCGGATCGGCTTCGGGGATGATGAGTTCAAGGCCTCGGGCTGGCGGATTCCGTTCCTGCTCTCAGTGTTCCTGCTGGCGATCTCGGTCTACATCCGTCTCAAGCTGAGCGAGTCGCCCCTGTTTGCGGAAATGAAAGCGCAAGGCCGACACTCGCGCGCGCCACTCACGGAGAGCTTCGGTAACTGGCGCAATCTCAAGATCGTGCTGCTGGCGCTGTTCGGCGCGACGGCCGGGCAGGGCGTGGTCTGGTACACGGGCCAGTTCTACGCACTCTTCTTTCTTCAGAACACCCTCAAAGTCGATTTCAAGCTTTCCTACCTGCTTGTCGCCGTGGCGCTCCTGATCGGGACACCGTTCTTCGTCTTTTTCGGCCGCCTCTCGGATCGCATCGGGCGCAAGCCCGTCCTCGTCATCGGCTGTCTGCTGGCGGCCCTCACCTTCATTCCGATCTTCAAGGGCCTCACCCACTACGCGAATCCGGCACTCGGCGATTACGAGGATCGTGCCGCCGTCACCGTGGCCGCGCGCGACTGTCACTTCAATATCTTCGCCAAGCCTTCCACGCCTTGCGATCGCGCCAAGGACTTCCTTACCAAAGCGGGCCTCAGTTACACCTCGCTCCCTCCAGCGGGCGACGCAGAGGTCCTGACCACGATCGCAGGCGAGAAGCTCACGGGCTTCGATGAAGCCACGTACAAACAAGCGCTGGAAACAAGCGGCTATCCGGTGAAGGCAGATCCGGCGCGCATGAACAAGCCCATGACCGTACTGCTGCTCGTTATTCTCATGCTGTACGTGACCATGGTGTACGGGCCGATTGCCGCGTTCCTGGTCGAGCTCTTCCCAACGCGGATTCGCTACTCATCGATGAGCCTGCCGTATCACATCGGCAATGGCTGGTTCGGCGGGTTCTTGCCCTTCATTGCGGCGGCGTTGGTGGTGCGCGCCGGGGATATCTACTACGGGCTCTGGTATCCGATCGTCGTGGCGCTCGGGACCGGGATCGTGGGCCTCATCTTCATGCGCGAGACCCGCGACGTTGATTTGCGTCGATAAGGGATTCGGACATCGGGTCTGGGGGGAATTGTGCCAACCGGGGCGGTCAGTGTTCGCGGGTTTGCCTTGTAAGGCACTACCGAAGTAAGCGTGATCAGCCCTGGTTGGCACAATCCCCCCACCCGATGTTCGAATCCTCCATATTTCAGAAGCGGTAGGTTGCTCCAAGCGTCAACGGAAACGTCCAGCGGCTATCACCCTCGTGAGTAGTATCGAACCCCAGCGCCGCAAGCTGCGGATCGTTACCGGCACGCGCCGCGCCCATGTGCTCTCCCGCAATGGAGAATTGCAGGTCGACGTTCTGCGGCGCGTGGTAGTCGACACCCGCTTCGAGGCTCTGCGAGAACACCGTGGTCGCACGCGCGAAGCGCAGACCGGCGATCGTGGTCGATGAGTCCGGAATGTCGAGCGCGCCCGTCATGTCATGCAGCCGGGTAGCCCCAAGCGCTGCGCCGCCGAAGACGCGCCACGAATCCCCGGTGGGAACGTAGTAGCGCGAGCCGAGCATCAGCGAATAGGTATTGGTGTCGTTGAAGCGGCCCACGAGCGGCGCTGATTTCGCCAGGTCCGGCGAGGTGATCAGGCCAATGGTGCTCGTCTGGCCGTCGAGAGCGTTGTAGCCGAAGCGCGCATAGGCATCGGCGTTTTCCGTCACTGCGTAGCTCAATTCGGCGCCCACGTCGTAGCGCGAGCGGTAGATGTCCTCGTAGGTGATCGTCTCGGTCGCTACCGATCCCGGCGTTCCGGTGAGTCCCGGAATGAGCGGCCCGAGGTCAGGGACGCTGACGAGACGGTTGGTGGAGAAGTCGCCGTGCATGCCGAGCGTGTCGCCCGCGTACACCTGCAGACCCCAGGGATTGTCCTCAGTCGCGGCGTGAGTCGCGGGCGCTGCCGCGGCGAGTAAAACGGAGAGCGCGCCGGGCCTCAGCTTTCGGATCGTAAACATGAGTATCACTCCTTTCGCAATTGACTCTGCCGATCCATCCCGCCGCGGACTGACAGCTTCGACGCGCGAGGGCGGGGGAAGTTGACGGGATTAATTCTTCTTTAAATTCTTCACACTTCTTGGTGAATGAAACTATTTGTGCAACTAGCATCGGCACTTCCCACCTCGTTCGTGCTCTAAGAAGGCTCACCAACGCGGCGATGATAAGAATGCGGATCGAAATACTCGGAACCTGGGCCGCCGTACTGGCGCCCCTTCTGATGGTTGCGTGCACCAACGGCAGTGCTAACGAACCTCATCGAGTGCCACCAATACCGGTGGTCGTGGCAGAAGTTGAGCTGCGCACGGTGCCGGCGACGCTCACCGCTATCGGCACAGTCGAGTCGAGCGGCAGTGTGAATGTGCAGCCGCGGGTCGACGGGCAGATCGTGCGGATCTTCGTGGCGGATGGCGCCGAGGTGCGCGCCGGTCAGCCGCTGATCCAGATCGATCCCGCCCCGTATGACATCCAGCTTCGCATCGCGCAGGCGACGCTGGCGCGCGATGAGGCCCGGTTCGAGAACGCGCGCACCAAGGAAGCGCATGGGCGAGCACTGCTCGATCAACGCTTCATTTCGCAGGACGATCACGCGCAGCTCAAGTCGGATCTCGATGCCGCCAATGCGACCGTGGCTTTGGACCGCGCCGCCGTCGACAACGCGCAATTGCAACTCGACTACGCGACCATCAAGGCGCCGGTGGCGGGCAAGCTCGGCGTCATCAACCAGAAGGTTGGCAACACGGTGCATGCGAACGCGCAATCGACCACCACCCAACCACCGCTCACCACACTCAACATCCTTGACCCGGTCGATGTGTCGTTCGCGATTCCCGAGCAGCAGCTCGGCGCGTTGCGTGCGACGCTGATGGCCGCACCGCCCGAAGTGGACATCGCGGTAAATTCCGGCACGGCGGCACCGAGCCGGATGACCGGCAAGGTCAGTTTCATCGACAACGCCGCCGATCCAACCACCGGTACTCTGCATTTGCGCGCGCGCTTCGGGAATGCGTCGCACGCCCTGTGGCCGGGTCAGTTTGTGACGGTTACGTTGCACATCGGTGTCGATTCCGCTGCAACCGTCATTCCCGCCGAAGCGGTCGAAAACGGCCCTGAGGGTACCTTCGTGTACGTCGTGAACGCGCACGACGTTGCCGAGCAACGCATGGTCAAGGTGCAGCGCACGACTGACAAATGGGCGATCGTCTCCGGCGTCACGCCGCGCGAGCGTGTCGTGACCGACGGACAGTCGCGCCTGCAACCTGGGAGCCCCGTGGCGCTTAAAGCTGCCGCGAAACCCGGATGAATCTTTCCGAGCTCTTCGTTCGCCGGCCCGTCGCGACCGCGCTCCTGACGGCGGGTGTTTTCTGTTTCGGTGCGCTCGCGTACCTGACGCTGCCGGTCTCGGATCTGCCGGCTGTGGACTTCCCGACCATCACCGTCACCGCGTCGCTCCCGGGGGCGAGCCCTGAGACGATGGCAGCAGCGGTCGCGACACCATTGGAAAAGCAGCTCTCGACCATTGCCTCGATCGATTCGATGAGCTCCACCAGCAGCGAGGGCTCGACGCAGATCACGCTGCAGTTCGCCCTCGATCGCAACATCGACGCCGCCGCACAGGACGTGCAGACAGCGATTGCCGCGGCTGCGCGCCAGCTGCCGCCGGACATGCCGGACCCGCCGTCGTTTCGCAAGGTCAACCCGGCCGACTCCTCGATCATCGTCCTCACCCTGACCTCCAAGACACTTCCGATGCCGAAGGTGGACGAGTACGCGGAGGACCTCCTCGCCGAGCGCATCTCGACACTTGCCGGTGTCGCGCAGGTGCAGGTGTTCGGCGCGCAGAAATACGCGGTACGCGTGCAGCTCGATCCACGGCGCCTCGCCGCTCGCGGACTCGGCGTTGATGAGGTGGTGAGCGCGATCCAGGGCGGCAACGTCAATCTGCCCTCCGGCACGCTGAACGGAACGCAACGCACGTTCGTGGTCGAGGCCAACGGACAACTGCAAGACGCAGCCGCCTACCGCCCGCTCGTGGTCGCATACCGCAACGGTGCCCCGGTGCACCTCAACGAGCTCGGCCATGTGCTCGACAGCACTGAGAACGACAAGGCGGGCGCGTGGATCGGCAAGGACCTCACGCGCGGCATCGTGCTCGGCGTACAACGGCAACCTGGCGCCAACACGCTCGCGGTCGTGGATTCGATCAAGGCGCTGTTGCCCGAGCTTCGCAGCCAGTTGCCAGCGGGGCTCGAGCTCACTCCGGTCTACGATCGTTCACAGACGATTCGCGGCTCCGTCAACGACGTCAAGCTGACGCTGCTTCTCGCGCTCGGCCTCGTGGTGCTGGTGATTTTCCTTTTCCTGCGCAACGTGCGGGCCTCGCTCATTCCGAGCATCGCGATCCCGATGTCTTTCGCCGGCACGTTCGTCGTCATGTACCTGCTCGGCTTCAGCGTCGACAACCTGTCACTCATGGCGCTGACGCTCTGCGTCGGGTTCGTGGTGGACGATGCGATCGTCGTGCTCGAGAACATCTCCCGACATCTCGAGAGTGGCTTGTCACCTGTCGAGGCAACCCTGCAAGGCACGCGCGAGATCGGCTTCACCATCGTGTCGATGACGATCTCGCTCGCCGCGGTGTTCATCCCCGTGCTCTTCATGGGCGGAATCGTCGGGCGCCTGTTCCACGAATTTGCAATCACCGTGGTGGCCGCGATCCTGCTTTCGGGCCTGGTCTCACTGACCCTGACCCCGGTGCTCTGCAGTCGGATGCTGAAACACCGGACGCCGGAAACGGACCGCCAGCCCGGATTGTTCGAAAAGGTGAGGGCGGTCTACCACGACAGCCTGGTATGGAGCCTCGCTCATCGCCGCACGCTCATCGCGGTTTTCATCGCCAGTCTCATCGGCACCGCGATCCTGTTCGTGGTGGTGCCGAAGGGCTTCACCACGAACGACGACACGGGCCTGCTCATCGGTTCGACAGAAGCGGCGCCCAACATCGCCTTCGAGGCGATGGCGGAGAAGCAGAAGGAAGCCATCAAGGTGATCGCGGCGAGCCCGCACGTGACGAGCGTCATCGGGTTCGTCGGCGCAGGCGGACCGAATACCGGCTTGAGTGCAGGCCGCCTGATCGTGCCGCTGACGCCTGCCGATGAGCGCCCGCTGGCGCAGCGCGTGCTCGAAGAGCTACGCCCGCACCTCAACGGCATTCCCGGACTCAGCGTGTTTCTGCAGAACCAGCCGGCGCTGCGCATCGGTGGACGCATTACCAAGAGCGAGTTCCAGTACTCGGTCATGGACCCGGACATGGATGAGCTCATCCAGTGGGTACCGAAGCTGGTGGAGCGCCTGCGTGCCACGCACGTGCTCGAGGATGTGTCGAGCGATCTGATTCTCAACAATCCCAAGGTGCAGGTGCAGATCGATCGCGAGCGTGCTGGAGCGCTGGGCGTCAGCGCCGATCAGGTCGAGCAGGCTCTGTTCACCGCATACGGTCCGCGCCAGGTATCGACGATCTTCGGCGCCACCGACCAGTACCAGGTCATCGCGGAGCTGATGCCGCAGTTTCAGCGCGATCCCGGCGCACTGTCGCTCCTTTATGTGCGCAGCTCGAACGGGAATCTCGTGCCGCTCGATGCCGTCGCCTCTCTCAAGGTGATGACTGGGCCGCTCAGCATTTCACACGTCGGCCAGCTCCCCGCCGCCACGATCTCCTTCAACCTCGCGCCCGGTAAATCGCTGAGTGATGCGGTCCGGGCGGTCGAGCAGGCGCAACGCGAGCTGCAGGCCCCCGCGACGCTCCTCGGCCGATTCCAGGGCACGGCGCAGGCATTCGAATCTTCACTCGCAGGTCTCGGAGTTCTCCTGCTCCTCGCAGTGTTCACGATCTACCTGGTGCTTGGCGTGCTGTACGAGAGTGCGATCCATCCGCTCACGATTCTCTCGGGACTGCCGGCCGCGGGCTTCGGTGCACTGATCACGCTGCTGCTCCTCGGCAAGGATCTCGACCTGTTCGCGTTTCTCGGCCTGATCCTGCTGATCGGCGTGGTAAAGAAGAACGCCATCATGATGATCGACTTCGCGCTCGAAGCGCAGCGCTTGCATCATCTCGAGCCTGCGGCGGCGATGCTCGAGGCCTGTGTGCTGCGGTTCCGGCCGATCATGATGACGACCTGCGCGGCGATCCTCGCAACGATGCCGATTGCACTCGGTTGGGGCGCGAGCGGCGCGTCGCGCCAATCACTGGGCCTTGCGGTCGTCGGCGGCCTGGTGGTCTCGCAGTTGCTCACTCTCTATATAACGCCCGTCATCTACCTCGAGTTCGAAGGCTTGATGAGCCGCTGGCGTGAGAAAAGGAAGGAGAGATCCGAGGTCGCAGGAGCTGCGACTCCAGCCTGAGCGCCACGCACCGCCCGGCGCAGGGTGCGCCGGGTCGGTGCACGCATGTCGATCAGTTTTTCGCGGTGCGCACGGGCCGGTGCAGGGCCGTGAGTGTCGGCCGGTCGACAACAGTGATGGCGTTCGCGACTGCATCGTTGTAGCAGTTGCGCCACAGCACTTTGTGCTCAGGTTGCCTGTTGTCCAGATAGGAGCAGACGTTGCGAGCGGCTTGCTTGATGCGGCCGTACAGCACTTCGACGCCAGCCGGCTTCGACAGATCGAGATCGGCATAGCTCACCGTCACTTCCTTGGGTGCAACGTAAGGCGGGTCGGCGAGGGCGGCGCTTGCGCCCAAGGTGCCGGCGATCGCGGTGAGAGTGACCAGCCACTTGCTCGCGACTTTGGATGAATTGAACGTGCTCATTGCGGTTCTCCGTGGGGTTGAAAATCGCCCTTTTCGGGTCCGCAAGCACGTTATGCACCGGTGGGGTGAGGTGCATGAAAAGTCAGCCAAGATTTCGCGAAGATTTCATCAAGATTGGCCAAAAGACAGATGAGGGGCCTTCCGGACGGGTGCCTGGCGAGCGGAATCGGGCCGGAAAGCGGCTTGAAAGGGGCACGCACCCCCGGCGCTGCTCGCGCCGGGGCGGCGCACGTGGGGCGATCAGCCCTTCGTGGAGGTGGTCGAGTTATATAGAGCGGTCAGGGTCGGCCGGTTTGCTTTGGCAACGGCGTTCGTGAAGGCCTCTTAATGCACGCCTTTGTGTCTTGCCTGCCTGAACGGGACTGTTAAGATGCGCCCGATTCCACCGTGACCTTCGATGCGACGCCCGCGCTCACTTGCCGCCCATGTCCTGCTCGCGCTCATGCTCCTCCTGGGGCAGATCGCAGCGCAGACTCATGCGTACACGCACCTGAGATTGACCGGCGATCCGGCTGCCCCGGGGCAGCACACGCCGTGCTCGGAGTGCTTGTCCTTCGCACCACTGGTGTCGGCAGCGCACAGCTCGCACGGCGTGCCCGAATTCCAGTTCGAAGATGTCCGCACGAAAGTCGATGCCGATTCTGTCTCGCTGATCTCTCGCCGCACTTCTCATAGCTTTCAATCTCGCGCTCCTCCAGTTCTTCTCTGACGCGATTGACGTAATGGGCCGCGCGCCGCCCGCGCGCCCACCGTTCGTTGACTGTGGAGGAGAACTTTCATGACGACGTCTCGTTTATTTGCCGCATGGCTTGCGTGCATATGCATCGCTTTGCCCTTCACCAGCCGTGCGGATGATCTCAACTCACTCAAGGGCGAAGTCGCGGCGCTGAAGTCGGACTACGAGGCGCGCATCGCTAAACTCGAAGCGCGTATCGATCAGCTCGAAACTCAGGCTGCGAGCGCAAGCGCAGCGCCCGCGGCGACAGCTGCGGGAACCGTGCCGGCTGACGTCCTGGCTGCTGCGGCAGCGGATGCTGCCGCGAGTGCGCCACCCGCAGAGGTCGCGATGCCGAGCGCCGGTGGCGCCAGCCAGAATCCCGCGACTGCATTCAATCCCGCGATGTCAGTGATCCTCGGTGGCAACTACGCGGGCACTTCGCAGGATCCGGACACCTACCGGATCGCCGGATTCATTCCGAGCGGCGGCGAGGTCGGTCCGGGCGAGCGCAGTTTCAGTCTCGGCGAATCGGAGCTCACGTTCGCGGCCAACGTCGATCCGTATTTCTACGGCAACCTTACGGCCTCGATCGATGGGGACAACGAGATCAGCGTCGAGGAGGCGTACTTCCGGACCATCGCGTTGCCGGAAGGCTTCGTAGTCAAGGGCGGGCGGTTCTTCTCCGGCATCGGCTACCTCAACGAAATACACGCGCACGCGTGGGATTTCGTCGATCAGCCGCTCGTCTACCAGGCGTTCTTCGGCGGCCAGCTCGCGCAGAACGGGGTGCAGGTGAAATGGGTGGCGCCGACGGTGCTGTACCTCGATGTCGGGGCGGAAACCGGCAACGGCCAGGAATTCCCCGGCACGCACCGCAATCGCAATGGCCTGAACGGCGCAACACTCTTCAGCCACGTCGGCGGCGACATTGGCGATTCCACCAGCTGGCGCGCGGGCGTTTCGTACCTCGACCTGCACGCTGAGGATCGCACCTACGATGACGTCGACGAATTCGGCGTCCCGGTCGTCAATTCCTTCACCGGCAAGTCGCGCACCTGGGTGGGCGATGTGACTTTCAAGTGGTCGCCGCACGGCAACCCGCTGCAGCACAACCTCAAGTTTCAGGCCGAATACATGCGTCGCACGGAGGAGGGTGATCTCACCTTTGACGTCGACAACCTCCTCGCGCTGAGCGGCGACTACGATTCGACACAGTCCGGTTGGTACGTGCAGAGCGTGTATCAGTTCATGCCGCGCTGGCGCGTCGGCGCGCGCTACGACGCGCTCGACTCCGGCAATACGCATATTGGGCTGGTCGAGGATAGTCTCCTCTCGCCCGAATCGTTCCCGCTGCTCGAGGCCGCCGACCCCTCACGCGTCACGCTGATGCTCGACTGGAGTCCGAGCGAGTTCTCGCGCCTGCGCGCCCAGTACGCCTGGGACGATGCACGCGACGCCGACACCGACCGGCAATTCCAGCTTCAGTACCTCTACAGCATCGGCGCGCATGGCGCGCACAAGTTTTAGTTGCCCTAAGGATCCAAACATGATCAGGCTACTTCGCAGCCTTGCGCTGCTCGCATTGCTGATGAGCGCGGTGCCCGCGCACGCTGCGCTCAAGGTCCTCGCCACTACCGCAGATTGGGCGGCGCTCACGCGCGAGCTGGGGGGAGACAAGGTCGACGTATACGGCGCGACGACGGCATTCCAGGACGTGCACCGGGTGGACGCGAAGCCGAGCCTCGTGGCTCGCGCACGCTCCGCTGATCTCATAGTGCTCTCCGGGGCAGAGCTCGAGGTCGGCTGGTTGCCGGTGCTGTTGCAGGAGTCGGGCAACCCGCATGTCCAGGTCGGTCAGCCCGGCTACTTCGAAGTGGCGTCGGCACTGAAACTCCTGGAAGTACCCTCGACAGTGGACCGCTCGATGGGTGACGTGCATCCGCAGGGCAATCCGCACGTGCAACTCGATCCGCACAACATAGCGATAGTGGCCAAAGCCCTCACGGCACGGCTCGCGCAACTGGATGCAAAGGACGCGCCGTACTTCGAGAGTCGTGGTGCTGACTTTCAGTCGCGCTGGCAACAGGCGATCAGTCGCTGGGAAGAGAAGGCTGCACCGCTCAAAGGTGTGAGCGTTGTCGTGATTCATCGCGACCAGTCTTACCTGTGCCACTGGCTTGGCTTGCAAAGCGTGGCGTCGATAGAGCCCAAGCCCGGTCTGCCGCCGAGTGCCGGCTATCTTGGCCAGCTGGTTGCGCAACTCACCTCCGCACCACCCAAGATGATCCTGCGCAATGCCTACAACGACCCGAAGGCCGCGGAGTGGCTCTCCGAGCGCGTGCACGCACCAGTGGTGCTGCTGCCGTTCTCTGTCGGCGGGACTCCGGAGGCGGCGGATCTTTTCGGCCTCTTCGATGACACCATCAATCGGCTGCTCAAGGCGGTGCAATGAACAACATCTCGGCTTATCTAAGCATCCTCTGGCCGGCGATGATCGCCGGAATTCTTGTGCTGCTGTCTCACGTTCCGCTGGGACAGCAGGTCCTGAAGCGCGGCATCGTGTTCATCGATCTCGCCATCGCCCAGGTCGCGGGGCTCGGGGTAATCGCTGCGCACACGGTTGGATTCGACATTGCCGGCTGGACCACGCAGATCGCGGCTGTCGGTGCGGCATTGCTCGGTTCGTTGCTGCTCACCTGGACCGAGAAGAAGCGGCCCGAGGCACAGGAGGCGCTGATCGGAATCCTCTTCGTGCTCGCCTCCACCGCGCAGCTGCTGCTGCTCTCGAATGATCCGCACGGCGGTGAGGATCTGAAGGACCTGCTCGCCGGACAGATCCTCTGGGTATCAAAAGATCAGCTGATTCGTGCGGCGATACTCACGGCAATCTTCCTGGTGGCCTGGTTCCGCTGGCGCGAGCGACTGGGACGCATCGGCTTCTACGTATTGTTCGCGCTCATGGTCACGGTGTCGGTGCAGCTGGTCGGTGTGTACCTCGTCTTCACCAGCCTCATCGTTCCGGCGGTGGCGACTTATCGATTCGCACCGAAGCGCCAGCTGGGAGCCGGGTACTTGCTGGCATTGGTGAGTTACGCCGTGGGCCTTGCGCTATCGACGGTGACCGACCTGCCGTCGAGCCCGATGATCGTGTGGGCTATGGCGCTGGTTGGCTTGTTGGTCCATCTCGGCAACGGCGCCGCGAGATCCACGGCTCCCGTGCATCAGAACGGGACGGAAGCGGCATTCGGCAGCACCCGTACATCGAACGCGCCGATGTCGCCGAAGGATGCGGCCTGACCTGCTGCGATCTCATCACGTGGCGAGGGAAACGCCCCGGTTGATGCGGCTTTGCGTGCTTCGTTCAACGCAGGGAGCTTAAGAACGCCGCGCAGATCCGCAGCAGCAACCGCGGCATTGGCGCGGTACTTCGGGCTGGCGAGCATGAACGAGGCGACGACTGGTCCCGCGATGCGGCCGGCATCGATATCGCTGCGGTAGTGGACGCCGCCCACCATACGCTGGCGGGCAAAGTCCTCAGCTCGCGCCCAGATCGCCGCACGCCGCTCCGGAACCATCTCGGCGAGCAGGACCGCTACCATGAACACCCACGTCGCATGTCCGCTCGGGTAGGCCGAGTTCACGATCGGCTCGAGGCAGGGGTCGATGCGTGCATCGAGCGCGACCGGTCGCGGCCGTTCGTAGTGCCTCTTCGCCGCATCGAGAAGCTTCTTTTCATCGGCGCGCGCGGTGTCGAACAGCGACTTGACGCTCTTCGGCAGCGACTTCCTGACCTCAGCCTCATCGCCGAGCACTGCGGCGAATTGCTCGATACCGATCGGGATATTTGCACGCGCGTACGCTACGTCCCGCGGGGTGCGGTCACGTTGCATCTGCAGCAACTCGTCGAGCTCGCGCCGCGTCTCGGGCGAATCGTCCGCCGGTGGTGGAGGCAGGATGCGTACCAGGTCCGGCGTCTTGTCCTCGAGGTACACGCCGGCACTCGCCGATCCGGCAAGAAAGAGCGCAAACAGGAACGCAAGGACATAGATCGAGCCCGGCGGTGACTGCATGCGCATGATTCTGAGCGCGACTACGACGCTCGTGGCATTCCCAGTCCGAAGCGAGTATGGCCGCAGGTTCACGACAGAGCATGAACCATCAACGGGTCTTCCCTCCGTCGGCAGTGCTGTGCGCGGTGTAGTCTTTCAGCAGCAGATCGCGTCGTTTGAGCAGCATGGTGATCTGGCGCTTCTGAAGATAGGGAGTGAGTGCCTTCGTCAGCATTTCCTCGTTGAGAGTTGCCAGCCGCGCCGCCAGCGCTGGCGGCACCATGGGCTCACCCTTGTACAGTAGTGTCGGATTCTTCACGAGGGCGGGGAATGCGCGGGTGTGATCGATCAACACCAGTGTCCAGTCCTTCGTGAAAAGCGCGTTCTCCTGCGTGCGGTCCGTGTTGTGGATCAGGATATCGAAGACGTTCATAAGGTTGTATTGCGGCCGGACGTCGCACCAGCCCCCCGGCTGCACTTTCTGTTCCAGCATCTTGCGCACGTTGATCGCGTCGTTGATCCAGAACTGTAGCGCTCCCGGATGGCCTTTGATGGTCCTGAGGACAGTCACCGGCACCATGTCGAGACCGATCAGGCGGTCGACTTTGTAGGCTGCCAGCTCGTATTCGAACCGATCGGATTCGTTCAAGGCTTTGACGCGATCCTGAATGCCGAAGTCGGTGGAGAGCTGCTTGAAAACGGCGCGCAGCTCCACGCCGTCCTTGCGCAAGGTCACGCGCTGCGGCTTGGTGATGCCGGTGTCGAGGTCCTCGATGCCAGTGATCTCGGCCTGCTCGAGAAAGGCCTCGAGTGCATCATCGTCGATTCCCGCGGGGCGCGGGCCGACGGCGCGGGTGAGCACTTCGGGCTGCTGTCGCTGCCCGGGACTATCGGCATAGGCGACCGTCCAGCGGCCGTTCTCGAACACGTATGCCGCGGGATGGCCGTGGTATTCCGACTGCAGCATCCCCGTGTCGAGCAGGACGACGCGACCATCGAATCGGCTCAGCACCCTGCCATTCTGCGACGGCGTGTGCCCGGCCACGACCCGAGCAACGCCGAGTTTCGCCAGGGCGCGATCCAGATTTTCAGCCTCGGTGTACGGGTAGCAGAGGGCTTGACCGCGAAACCAGGTGGGGCCCTGCGGTGTGAAGACCTCGCGTGTCCTGCATGGTGAGCACTGCCTTCGAAGCCTCTGCGGCGCCGGCGGCGGTGAGTGCCTGAGGGAGCTCGTTGAAGCCCACCGGCCGGGCGAGATGCGCCTCCGTCTCGATCGCCTGTACCTTCTGCAGGTAGTCCGTGAGCTGCGCATGCAGGGTCTGGTTGGTCGTTTCGAGACCGAGCCGCGCAACCATTTCCGGAAGCCCGCCATGCACGAACGCCGTGTCGTTGACTACGATTACGAAGGGCTTGCCCAGCAGCCAACGGCCGTACTCACCTTGAGGCGAAAAAGCCTGGCGGCGCGCGAAGAACCCAGCCGGAAACGCCGTATCGAATTCGGTCCGCACCGCGCCGGGTTCCTGCGCGAGGACGCTTTGCCATGCCTCCTCCCGCAACTTCGTATCTTCCGGCCCCGCGAACGAAGCGAACTCCGAGGCGGGCACGTAGCGCAGATCGCCGACGATGTTCATGACTTCGTGATTGCCGAGGATGACATGCACGGCTCCACCGGCTTTCTGCGCCTCCGGTTCGAGGCGCATCAGGAGGTCGAGGACCTCGCGCGAGCCTGGGCCGCGATCGATCAGATCGCCCAGGCTCACGAGATGAGACTCACCGCCTCGCCAGTGCTGCGCGTCGTCGATGATTCCGGTTTCGCTCAACACCGAGAGCAGCTCGGTGTAGGCGCCGTGCACGTCGGGGAACACGACCACACGATGCGCATCCGCGAATCGATATTCGGAATCGCCGAGGGCTGCCGCGCCGAAGAACAGCGAGGCGAGGGTGACGGACAGCACCCAGCGCACGATGGTTACGCTGCGCCCCTGCCGGCGCGTCGCTTCAGAGTCCTGCATGAGGCGTATCATCACGCATTTTCGATCTGCGCACGATACCGAGAGGTTGCATGAGCACGCTCGCCGGGAAAATCATGCTCCAGCGGAGCCCCTTGTTCCGCGGCCTGTCGGCCCCGGCGCTCGAACGTATCGCGGAACTGGCGGTGCGCCGAGCCTACCGGAGCGGTGAGGTCATATTCAGCCAAGGCGATCCCGGAGACGCCTTGTACGCCGTGGTTAGCGGCAAGATTCGGATCAGTGCTGGCGCGGCGGACGGCCGCGAGATCTTTCTCAACATCATGGAGCCCGGGGATACCTTCGGCGAGATCGCGCTTCTCGATGGCGGGACCAGAACTGCATCGGCCACCGCGACGATCGAATCCGAGCTGGTCTCGATCCGGCGCGAACATTTCCTCGCATTGCTCGAGCGTGAGTCACGGGTCGCGCTGGAGCTATTACGCCTGTGCGGCGAGCGTCTGCGCTGGACCAGCGGCCTGGTGGAGGATGCCGCGCTGCTCGATGCCCCGGCGCGACTGGCGAAGCGCCTGTTGAGCCTCGCCCAGATGCACGGTCAGCAGAAGGGAAACCGCGTGACGTTACGCATCTCGCAGGAAGAACTCGCCAACTTCCTGGGCGTATCACGGCAGGTCGTGAATCAGTACCTGCAGGGTTGGAAGGGACGGGGTTGGGTCGGTATCGGGCGCGGGTCGGTGACGGTGCTCGATCAGGCCGCGCTCAAAGGTGCGACGCAGAAAAGCTGAATGCTAGGGCGGGTTCTCGCCAGGGCGGGACCGCGTGACACGTGCGGCGTGGCGCCCATGGGAATCGCAGGAGGATGATCCCTGGTACGCCAAGCCGCCGAGTCCTGCTTGCCACAACATGTGTTAACCCTTGCGCGAGGCGCGATCGGATGTCGCCGTGCCGAGTTCAGTCTGCTGCGTGTGCACAGACGGGCTCGAGTTCGTGTGGAGATAACCGATATACGCGCTGCAACTCCATGCAATCAGCGCTGTGATCGTCACGGCTGCTCTTGCGCTCACCGATGGCCTGAAATCCGAAGAACCAA
Organism: uncultured Gammaproteobacteria bacterium; assembly: GCA_963724625.1. GTDB lineage: Bacteria > Pseudomonadota > Gammaproteobacteria > Steroidobacterales > Steroidobacteraceae > DATBVX01. Next base: position 185,826 of record CAVRVO010000005.1, read on the forward strand.
AGCTACTCATGTTCGTCTCCTCAAGTTGTTTAACTACCCTCTCTACCTTCTGTGCCAGCTGGTCGTTTTCTCCCAGCTGCGGGGCTATCGTGCGCGCCATCGCCCTACTTATCTGTCAGGTGCTTGACACAAGTTCGAACATCGACGCGGCGCGTGATGCGTCCTCGGTGGATGGATACGGCCTGGCCCAGCTTGAATTGGCGGGCGGGCAGCGAGGTGTTTCGGTCCGGGAAAGCGCTCTTACGGCGCTAGGAGGCTATTGCGAGTGTGCCTGGGCAAGTGGGCGCGTGGTGTCTCAGGGGTTGCGGATGCCCTCAACACACCAGCGCGCCGCCGAGTCCTTACTTGCCATGACACGATCTCAACCGTTGCGGGAAGCGAGATCGGAGGTCGCAGTGCCGGATTCGATCTGGGCCGTGGACAACGAAGGATTGGAGTTCCGTTCGAGATACTCGGCATAGGAGTAGATGCTCAACGCAATCATTGCGGTCATCGTCAGAGCCGCCGCTGCACTCACCGTTGACCTGAAGCCTGGAGAAGTAAAGTTGCTCATGTTCGTGCCCCTGAAGTCGTTTAGTTACCCTCTCTACCTTCTGTGCCAGCTGGCGGGTTTCTCCCAGCTGCGGGGCTATCGTGCGCGCCATCGCCGTACTCATCTGTCAGGGGCTTGACACAACGTGGCTATTCGCGCGTTGCGGGATCGGGCTGCACCTGGCGTGCGATCGACGCTGCAATCCTTGACAGCGCTGGGTACTCGGTCGCTGAATAGCGCCGCGCTCCCCTCAACACCAATGCACTATGCGCGTTTCACGGCCCGCATCGACGTCACCGTGATGTCGAATGTTTCATCACCGTGCTCGTTTCAACGTGCTGCGGCCGGCGCAGTCGCGCGCGCTGCCCTGAGTTGTGCGCTCATTCTCGGCGTGCTGCTCGCCGAACCCTGTTTTCCCGACACGGGCGCCGCGCGCAAGTCACTGCTCGAACAATTGCCGCAAAGCTGGCTCGACGATCAGGGACGTGACACCGGTCTCGCCGAGTTTCGCGGCCGGCGCGTCTACATCACGATGGCATACGCCACCTGTCGACGCGTCTGCCCGGTCACCATGGAGCACCTGCAGGCATTGCAGAGTGAGACCGACGCCAGCGGGCAACCCGCGGAGTTCGTGATCATCGGCTACGACCCGGTGGTCGATGATCCACAGGCCTGGCACCAATATCGACGCAGTCGCGGCTTGCTCCGCGACAACTGGCACTTCCTCACCGGTACGCCCAAGACCGTTGAGCAGCTCGCTCACCGGCTTGGATTTACGTTCTGGAAGTACGACCGGCACGTGATGCACGAATATCGCATCGTCGTCGTCGATGAGCATGGAAAGCTCGCCGCAGAATACGGATCAGAAACCAAGCAGTCGCTGGACGCGCCACCCGAGCGTCTCAGCTCTGCGGACACACAAGTGAGACAAAGTGAGAAATGAAGGAAACGCTCATGCTTAGTCTAAATTCCACTGCGAGATCACTGTGCTGTATGGCGGTACTCGCCATGGCCTGTGTTCCATTTCGCACCGCGCACGCCGCGGCAAATGCGGACCAGGTCGCTCAGCTTCAGAGTCAACTCGAACAGAGTCTGAAGGCGATCGATCAGCTCACCGCGCGCGTTCGCGAGCTCGAGTCGCGCATGGACGCGGTACAGCCGGGCGGAGCACCGGGTGCCGCGCCCGCGACGGCCGCCCCGCCCGGGACGCCCGCTGCAGGTGCTGCGGACGAGCGGATAGCGTCCCTCGAGAGTGAGGTTGCCGAGATGACGGCAGCCAATGCTGCGCGCCACGACGATATGGGCCTGCCGCTGCATGGGTTCGCGGATGTCGGCGCTGGCACGAACAGTCCCAACAATTCCGACCTGCATGGCGCCGACGTCGGCTCGCTCGACTTCTATCTCACGCCGGAGCTCGGCGAGCGCACGCGATCGCTCTTCGAGCTCAACTTCAAGATGAGCACCACCGGCGCGCTGGTCACCGCCCTGGAGCGAATACAGCTCGGCTACCAGCTCGCAGACGCGACGACCCTGTGGCTGGGCCGCTTCCACACTCCCTACGGTTACTACAACACCGCCTTCCACCACGGGCAGCAGATTTCAACTTCACTGCGGCGACCGAAGTTGGTCGAGTTCGAGGCGAGCGGCGGGGTTCTGCCGGCGCACACGGTGGGACTGTGGCTCGCGGGCGCCAACCGGATGGATGCGGGCAGGCTCACCTACGATCTTTATGTCGGCAACGCGCAGCGGATCGTCGCGGGCGTGATCGACACCAACAATGTCGGCAGCCCGCACGGCGATGCGATCTACGGCGGCAACCTGGGGTTCCTGCCGGAGTCCCTCGATGGATTGAAGGTGGGCGTAAGCGCTTTCACGACCAAGATCGAGGACGACCTGGCTCCCCGTAACCTCACGCGCGTAACCAACTACGGCGTGTATGTCGTCTATGACACGGATCGCTGGGAGAACATGGCGGAGTATTACCACTTCGACAACGACGATCTTTCGGGATCCACGGGTAAGCACCAGAGCGACATGGGCTACGTGCAGATGGCCTACCGGGCGGGCGCGTGGATTCCATACGCCCGCTACGAGAACGCGGACTTCGACCAGACGGACAACTACTTCGCCGCGCAACGTTCCGGCGGCTCTTACTACCGCACGGCGCTGGGTCTGCGCTATGAGCTCGACTGGTCATCGGCGCTGAAGCTCGAAATCGCCCAAACGCATGAGACTGACCGCGCAAACGACGAGTACGAAGAGGCTCTGGTGCAATATGCAATACGCTTCTAGATCAGCACGCGCACGGTTCCTGCTGCGCCGGGCGGTTCAGCCGCTCCTGGCTACGCTGGTGCTCGCGAGCTTTTCGGTCGCGAGCCGCGCAGAAGGCCTTTACGTCATTTGCCATCCGTCGGTTGCCATTGCGGCGTCCGATCTGCGGGATGTCTTTCTCGGCGAGAAACAGTTCGCGGGCTCAGTCAGGCTGATGCCCGCCGACAACAGCGCCGCCCGAGCGACATTCCTGGAAAGAGTCCTGGGAATGGACTACGCCAAATACATGACGGCGTGGACGAAGAAATCGTTTCGGGACGGAGTGAACCCGCCGACGGTGAGCAGTAGCGATGCCGAGGCGCTCGCGTACGTCAAGCGAGCGCCCGGCCGCTGCAGCTACGTCACGACGGCGCCCGGCCCCGGCGTGCTGGTGGTGGCGACATTCTGAGTCGCACCGGACGCGGAAGCGCGGATCACGTTGTAGGCGAGAACCGGCTTGAGGAACCCCTTGAGGTGAAGCTCACCGACTGGCTCGACCTCGACCAGGTCCTCGACCGAGGCGAGCACTCGCTGTGAGATCAGCGTCTGGCCCGGTTTCGCCTCACCACAGAGTCGCGCGGCGAGATTCGTGACCGTGCCGATCGCGCCGTAGTCCCATCTTCCCTCGAATCCGATCGCACCGATGGTGGCGTAGCCCTGCGCGATCCCGGCGCTGAACTGCAGATCGAAGCCGCGCTTGCGCCACTTCACGGCGAGCGGCGTCAGCTTCTCGTGCATCGTCAGCGCCATCCGTACTGCGCGCGCAGCGGGATCGGGCACTGGCACGGGATCGTTGAAGAACACCATCATCCCATCCCCGGCGAAGCGCTCAAGCGTGCCTTCGTGAGCGAGTATCACGCGCCCCATTTCGCCGTGATAGTCGCGCAGCACCGCCATGACTTCCTCGGGCTCTGCAGTTTCCGCAAACGCGGTAAAGCCGCGCAGGTCAAGAAACACGACAGTGACCTCACGCCGATGGCTCTTGAGCGGATCCTCAGCGCCCCCTTCTACGATCATTTTCGCGAGCTGGGGCGAAAAAAAGCGCTTGAGCCGTCCGAGCTTCTCCAATGCGGAAACCTGGGCGGCGACGCGCTCTTCAAGCGTCCGATTCGATGCCAGGAGCTGCTCGGTCTGCTCCCGGACCTTATCCTGCAGCGCCTTGATCCGCAGCATCGACTTGACGCGGGCCACCAGCGCCGCTCCGTCGACGGGTTTTGTCAGGTATTCGTCGCCACCCGCGTCGAGCGCGGAAACCAGGTCTTTCGGGTCCGTCTTTGCCGTCAGCAGCACGATCGGGATGTATGGGAGCGAGGAGTCGGCGCGCACTCTACGGCAAACCTCGATGCCGTCCAGTCCCGGCATCATCACGTCGAGCAGAACGAGATCCGGCAGTTGCTCGCGCACCATGGCAAGTGCTTGCTCGCCGCCGCTCGCGGTCACGATCTCATAGCCGTGGGCGGTGAGCCGCGTCCGCACGATATCCACGTTCGTCGGAACGTCGTCGACGACGAGGATGCGCGCGGGAGTACGCATGGAGCCAGGAACCTAGCGCAGGTACTCTTTGATCTTTGCCAGCAGCGTCCTGGGGCTGACGGGCTTGGTGAGATAACCGTCGCAGCCGGCCGCGTAGGCTTTCTTGTCGTCCCCGCTTAAGGCATACGAAGTCACGGCGATGATCGGAATATGATTCAAGGCGGGGTTGCCTTTGATGCGACGCGTGACCTCGTAACCGTCCATCTCCGGAAGTTGAATGTCCATCAGGATGAGGTCGGGTTTCTCGCGCTCAGCGAGTGCCAGGCCTTCCTCGCCCGTGGTCGCTTCGAGGGACTTGAAGCCGCTGGCCGACAGCACATCGTGCATGATCTTCCGGTTGTCCTCCTGGTCCTCGATGATCAAGATCCGCTTGCTCACGGCATATCCTCCTGTCCCACCGTCCGTATCGGAATGATGACGAAGAACGTCGAGCCTTCGCCGAGGACGGATTCGACCCACAACCTTCCACCGTGCATTTCCACGATCCGCTTGGTGATTGCCAGCCCAAGCCCGGTGCCTCCCTTGGCGCGCGTCGATGAACTGTCCACTTGTTGAAACTCCTCGAATATTCGCTGCTGATCGGACTCCGCAATTCCCGGGCCCGTGTCAGCCACCGATACCAGGAACTGCGCATCGGCCCTGGTCGCCCCCACCTTCAGCTCTCCGGTCTCAGTGAACTTGATCGCGTTGCCCAACAAGTTCATCAGGACTTGCGCCATGCGCCGTTCATCACCCAGCGCCACCGGCAATTCCGCCTCGACCTCAACGGTGAGCTTCAGGCGCTTTTCGGCCGCCAGGGATTCCATTGCGCTGATGACAGTATGGACCATGTCGCGAAAGGAGTAATCCGTGAGTGCCAGTGACAACTGACCGGCTTCGATCTTGGACAAGTCGAGCACATCGTTGATCAGATCCAGCAGATGGCGGCCGCTCTTCTGCACCCGTTCCAGCACGTCGCGGATCGTTTCGGGCACCTCTCCGTAGATCCGATCGATGATGAGCTCCGTGTACCCCAGGATCGCGTTGAGCGGGGTGCGCAGCTCGTGGCTCATGTTGGCCAGGAACTGCGACTTGTGCTGGCTGGCCGTTTCCAGCTCCCGGCTCTTCTGCTCGATCTCGCGGAACAGGCGGGCATTCTGGATCGCCAGGGTCGACTGCTCGGCAACGGTCTGCAGCAGCTCCACGATTTCGACGCGGAATCTCCCGGTGCTGATGCGCGCCAGTGCGAGCGCCCCGAACACACGCCCCTCGCGCAGCAGCGGAAGAGCGAGCACGGCACGCAGCCCTGCTTGATCCAGGACATCACGTAGCGGGCTGAGATAGGGATCCTGCCGGTTGCGGATGTCGGCGATCGAGACCGGAGCGTGCGTTGAAGCGGCGAGCCCGGTGGCGCCTTCGCCCATGCGCACCGGCTTCGACCGAAAGACCTCTGCCAGGTCGGCGGGCAGTCCGGTGACGGCGCGCAGACGCAGGTCGCCCGCCGTTTCGTCAAGCTCATAGATGGCGCCGGCGTTCGCCCCCGATAACTGCACAGCACGCGCCACGATGGTTTCGAGCACCTCCTGCAGGTCGAGCGTCGAGTTGACCGCCTGGCTCACCTCGGCCAGCGCCTGGAGTCTCTCTACTGAATGGCCCAGTTCCTGCGTGCGCTCCGCAATCTTGCTCTCCAGGAGACGTTCCTGATGCTCCACCTGGCGCCGATATTCGTGCAGGCTGGCATTCATCCCCGCCAGGGAGTGCAGCAAGCCGCCGATGTCTTGCTCGGTTCGCACTTCGTCCAGCGCCACGATCTCGCCGCCCGCAATTCGATTGGCCACATCGGTCGCGCGGGCGAGCGGGCGGGTCAGGCCCAGGATCATGCTGCGGACAAACACGACCGCAAACACCACGCTCAGCAAGGTCACCGACAGGACGATCCAGTTCTGGCGGTTCGCGCCCTCGATGGCTTGAGCAATCGAGCGTTCGTGCCGTTGCTGGTAATAGAGCCGATTTGCATCGAGGGCGCGGCTCACCTGGTTCGAGATGGGTTGCAGTCTCAGGAGCGAGGGCAGGGATGGATCCTTGCGCACGCTCTCCGAGATCTGTCCCAGCACCCGGACTGTGTCGTCGAGACTGTGCTTGGGATCGATGCGCCGTTGTTGGTTGAGCGCCTTGGCCACGACGTCGAGGGAGTCAGCCCTGGCCTTGCTGAGCGTACCCGTGTCCATCGCATCGATCACGCCCTCGATGAAACGGGCGTACGCATCCTTGGCCTCGAGGGAGAGCTCGCGCAAGCGCAGCGAATTCTCGAGTGCGGTCGCGCGCTGCAGATCGAACAGCGTCAGGATCACCAGCGCCGCAGCCAACGGCGCGAGGATGATCAGAAACTGCACGATGATGCGGTTGCGCAGCGACTGGACTTTGATCATGCGCTGCCCCCGTCGTTCCGAGCGCTGTTATTGTGAATCGATCGCGTTCATCGCTGTGGCAGCGAGTTGCGGAAGTATAAACGCCCTGATTCCGCAGACTCAAAAAGATGGTGCCGCGGTGTGCTTGCAGCCGGGTGCTTGAGTCCCAGGGGAGGGATCTAGGTGAGCCTTGTGGCTAGAACCCCCGACGCGATGCGATCGGATTACAGATCGAGGGTTCCCAAAAATAGACCGACGGGAAATGCGACCAACATCATCATGACGACTGCGTTAAGCATGAACTCCATTGTCGACTCCTCGCTCTGCTTCAGGGATCGGCAGAGTGAGGCCTTGACTGCGCGACACAAGCGCCGGTTCCGTTAAGTTTGTGTGACAGGTGAAAAGAAGAACGTGAAGAGCGCTTTGCTACCATGACGACATGACAACGAGGAGTGAGGCGCCGGGCGGGGAGGCGATGCGCGTATCGACGCTCGAGCTCTTTTTCGACCTCGTCTTCGTCTTCACTATCACGCAGATTACGCACCTGGTGGCGCACGTCGAGAGCATGTGGGAGCTCTGGCGCGCGTTCCTGGTGCTCACCTTGATCTGGTGGATGTTCGCCGCCTATGCCTGGCTTACCAACAGCACACGGCCCGGCATCTTCATGCGCTTCGTGATGATTGCGGCCATGGGAGGATTCCTCGTCATCGCGCTCGCTGTGCCGAAAGTGTTCGGCGTGGACGGCCTGACGTTCGCGCTCGCCTACCTGTACGTGATTGTCTTGCACGCCGTCGCGTTCGTCGTGACCGGAGGCCGCCAGGCGTTCAGGGGAATGCTGGAGGTCGGCCCTTTCAACCTCGGAGCGGGTCTGTTGGTGCTCGGTGCAGGCATCATCGATACGAGGTGGGAATGGGCGCTCTTCCTGGCGGCCGTTCTGTTGCTCATTGCAGCGACCATGCTCCGTCGCGAGCGGCGTTTCACGCTGCGCCCGGATCATTTCGCGGAGCGTCACGGTCTGGTACTGCTGATCGCGTTGGGTGAAAGCGTCGTCGCCATCGGGAACGGTGCGGGCGAACTTGGGCTCGTTGGCCGCACGATCGGTGCGGTGCTGCTGTCACTCGTGCTCATTGCCGCGCTCTGGTGGAGCTACTTCGATCACGACGACGAGCGCGCCGAACATGCAATGCGGACTCTCAGCGGTGAAGCGCGTGCGCGAGTTGGTGTCATCGGCTACTGGTACACCCACCTCGTCATGCTCGCCGGCATCGTGCTGCTGGCGGCGGCACTCAAGGAAATCGTCGCAGAAGGGGCGCAAGCGCCCGCGTGGTCAGCATGGGTGCTCGCCAGCGGCGTGGCGACGTATCTCGCCGGGGATGCCTTGTTTCGCAAGGTGCTCAGGATTCAGCCGCTGCTGTTTCGAGCGATCGCGGCGTTAGCCGCGATTCCGCTTGGCGTGATCGGAGGCGTGCCCGAGCTTGGCCTCCTTGCGCTCTTGCTCGTCGCGATGCTGGGCGTCGAGCACTTCGCTGAGCGCAGGCACTAGTTAAAGTGCGGCGGAAAGGTAAGTCTGAAAAAAGTTCAGAGGCTGTAGGCGTCGAGCCTGCTGCCGCGTAGGTCGCGCCGCGGCGTTGAACTTCGCCCAGCCCCGCGAGTCACCCGAGTATGTCGACAGGATGGCGGCCGCAGCCTCCTGTGATCACTCGAGGAGGCACGCAGATGGACCTGGAACGAGCGATGAAGAATCCCGGCGCGACTTTCGGCACCCCCGAGGTGCTCGAGGTCTCGAGGGATCTGAGCAAGGAACAAAAGTGCGCGATCCTGATGCAGTGGAAGGATCAGCTGCAGCAGCTGCAGATCGCGGACGATGAGAACATGCAGGGGCCCGAATCGCCTCACGGTGGTACCGCGGAGCTGCTCAAGCGCGTGTCGACCGTCCTTGCCCGTATGAACGCCTGAACCTGCCACCAAGAAAAGGCACCCGCTTCGAGCGATCCGAAGCGGGTGCCAATGGGGGAGTTCAGTTGACGGGCGGCTTGTCGAGGGGCTGCTTGTCGCACGACACCTGCGAGTTCCAATCGGCGAAGCTCCCGTCCGGGTTATCTTCCCAGGCCCAGACATGCAGCTCATAGAATGCCGGCAGTGTGTAGCGATTCGGTCCGGTCACCAGGTTCAGCAGATGTCCTTCGAGTATCGGCTGCTTCCGCCGACATTGCCGAGGCTGTCCCAGACGTCCTTGAGCTCGATGAACTCGACGCCGACCAGGCGCATTGCGCCGTTGCGCAGCGGTTCGTAGATCAACGCTTCCGGCTGATCTGCGCGCAGGATGCCGTCGCCGACGCGACCGTCCTTGACGAAATGCACCCCCATCGCGCCCGCATTCGGGCCGCTGACGCACGGGGTGGCCGCCGCCCAGCCGCCTTCGCTGAGCGTGACGTTGATGTCGCGGTATTTCGCGGTCGCTTTGCGGACCTTGTCGACTAGCGGTGAGAAGGGCTTCGCCTGCGCAGCGTCGTTGGCGGCTAACGCAGGCGCAGAATTCCCCGGCTGCCCCGCGATGGCGAGCAAGGGTATTGCCAGCGGCAACAGTGCAGATGTCAGGCGTCGATAGATGTTCATCGTCGTTCTCCTCATTTATAGAAATATGGGTCGAGGACGCGAACCTCGGTAATGGATTCCAGCGGCAGCATGTTGCGGTTTGCCGTGCGGCGGATGGCTTCAGGAGACGGTGCGTCATACACGCAAAACGTCTTCTTCTTGTCCGTGCTCACGTAGGAGTGAACCCACGTGACTTGATCGGCCATGTTGCTCTCGACGACTGCCAGGCAGGCCCTGGCCCCAAAATCGTCGATGGGAACATTGAGCCCGTCCGGGAACTCTCTCTGGACGACGTACCGTGGCATGGCGTCATCTCCTTCTTGGTTTGGTCCACAACCCTGGCACCGAGCAGGGTAAAGAGGCGTGCTTGGGAGCAAATCGGGCGATATCCCCAATTTGCACCCCAGGCACCCCCAGATTGCGCAGCCGCTTCGCTAGTTGCTGGCGACTTGAGTCATGTGTGCCCGGTGAATGGCAGATAGCTGCTCGCTATTCACCTTCGCTACAGCGTTCGCCACGGCGCCCTTGAAGCACGTACTCTTCCTGGTGCGCATTTCATTGTACGGCTGCACAAAGTCATCGCAGACCACTGTTGCGGCACGCACGATGCGCTCGTACAGGACTTGCGCGCCCGCGGGCCGGGCGATATCGAGCTCTCCGTAGCCCACCGTGATGCTCCTGGTGTTGTTCGCCGCGCTTGCAAGCGCGATCGATGCGATGCTCAACATGAGCGCACTGACTGCGCCAATGACGATTGGCGTCCGCATGGAGTTCGACCGGGTTATTGTGCTCATCATCGTGCTCCTGAACGGTTGGTTGGCCTCTGATCGGCGACGGTGAATAAGGTAAGGACACACGCGCAGCGGCAAATCGGGGGCTCTCCCTAACTTGCGCGATACGCCGACTCCCAAATTGCGCCCGGCCGGTACCCAAGAGATTCGGCTTGCCGGATACTGCTCACCTCCATGGACCTTCTCGAACGCCAGTCACAATTCGATGAGCTCGCCCGCCAATTGCGTGAAGCCGAAGCGGGACGCGGCAAGGTCGCCTTCGTAGCCGGTGAAGCGGGCGCCGGGAAAAGCGCGCTCATTGAGGCGTTCGCGAGCCAGCCGCGGCGCGGTGTACGCATCGTCTGGGGCGCTTGTGATGCACTGGAGACGCCGCGTGCACTCGGCCCGATCCACGAAATCGCCGCCTCACTTGGTGTGGCGGGCCCGGACGCAGAACTCGGAGAACACTCCCGTGCGGAATTCTTCGCCCGGCTCGTCGAGGAGGTGGCGCAGCCCAATCACGTCACCGTAGCGGTGCTCGAGGATTTGCACTGGGCGGACGAAGCGACACTCGACTTCGTGCACTTTCTCGGCCGGCGCATTCAGCGCACACGCTGCCTGCTGATCGGCACGTATCGCGACGATGAAGTGTCCACGACGCATCCGCTCAGGCGCGTCCTGGGAGAGATCACCGGGCACCACGCGACGCGCATCCGCGTGCCCGCGCTTTCTCAGGCGGCCGTGACGCAGCTTGCGAAGGATGCCCATCGCGACGCCGCGCGCATCTACGAGGTGAGCGGTGGTAATGCCTTTTTCGTCCGCGAGCTGCTGAGCGTGCCGAGTGGCGCGCTTCCGGAGTCGGTGCGTGATGCGGTAATCGCACGGTTCATGCAGTGCTCGCCAGCCGCGCGCGAACTGGCGGAATTGGTGTCGCTATCACCCGGGCGAACCGAGCTGTGGCTCGCCAGGTCGATGCTCGGTGAGGTGCGCGGAGCCGCCGATGAAGGCGTCGCGCGCGGTCTGCTGCGTCTCGGCGATGAGAGCGTCGCTTTCCGACACGAGCTGGGTCGGCTGGCGATTGAGAGCACCTTGTCATCGGCACGCAGCCAGGAGTTACACCAGCGCATCCTCGATGCGCTCGCTCAGCATGGCGCGGATCTCTCGCAGCTGGTCCATCATGCTCAGCTCGCACGAAATGTCGGCGCGCTCGTTGAATTTGCTCCGCGAGCGGCGCGGCAGGCAGCAGACCTGGGCGCACACGCCGAAGCCGTCGCGCATCTTGCGGCGTCGCTGCGTCACGCGCATGCCATACCCGCTGCGGAGCGTGCGCGGTTGTTCGAGCTGCACGCGTGGGAATGCAATCTGACCAACCAGGCGCCGCGCGCAATCGAGTCGGGCGAGCAAGCCCTGGCGCTCTACGGAGAGTTGTCCGACCGCGTGGCGCAAGCGCGCGTGCTGCGCGTCCTGGCGCGCCTCTACTGGCAACAGGGACGCAAGCCTGAAGCGGACCGCAGCGTGGTGGACGCGATCGCGATGCTCGAGGCGTCAACGCCCGGGCGCGAGCTGGCGATGGCGTATGGCACGCGATCCATGCTCGCGATGCTCGGTGGGCGTGTCGAGGAAGCAGTTGAGTTCGGGCAGCGGGCGCTCGAGTTGGGTCGGCAGTACGACGATGCGGAATCGCAGGTTCAGGCTCTCAACACCATTGGCTCGGCGCTCCTCGGGTCGGGTGATAAGGCGGGTTTCGAGCTCGTCGAGCAGGCCCTGGCGCTCGGGTTCGATCGCGGCCTGCACGATGCGGCCGGCCGCGCCTTCACGAACCTCACCACGTGCTCGATCCTGCACTTCGATCTGCCGCGTGCGGAAGCGTACCTGCGCCGCGGAATTGCGTATTGCGAAGAGCATGAGATCTACACGCACGCGTACTATATGCGCGCCTACGAAACGCGCCTGGAGCTGTTGCGGGGTCGCTGGAACGAGGCCGCAAACCTCGCGACGCAGTTGCTCGATGGCTATTCCCTCACGATCAATCAGCGCATCCCGACGCTGCTCACCCTGGCCCTGGTTCGAGCTCGCCGCGGCGACCCCGGTTTCGAGCAACTGCTCGATGAAGCGCTACGTAGCGCACTGCCGACTGCCGAATTGCAGCGCATCGGCCGTGTCGCAGCAGCGCGCGCCGAGGTGGCCTGGTATCGCGGCGACCTGGATCTGGTGGCCCGCGAAGTAGCAGTGGGACTGGACGTCGCACAAGGCCATCGCGATCCGGGGATCTGCGGTGAGCTTGCGTTCTGGCACTCACGCGCAAATCCGCAGGCGAAGATCGAGTACGAGATTGCCGAACCGTATCGATTGATGATCGAAGGCAACTGGCGTGGTGCGGCTGACCTGTGGGAAAAGCTCGGGATGCCCTACGAGCGCGCCCTGGCACTTGCCGACGGGCCCGATGACGCGTTACTCGAGGCGCTCACGATTCTCGAGCAGTTGGGTGCGGGCCCCTTCGCCTCGATGGTGCGCCAGCGTCTGCGCGACCGGGGTGTGCGCGGGATTCCGCGTGGACCGCGCGCTTCGACACGCGGCAATCCTGCGGGACTCACGGTGCGCGAAGTCGATGTATTGCGCCTGCTGGCACGTGGTCACACCAATGCCGAGCTCGCGCGTCGTCTCCACCTCTCGGCCAAGACCATCGATCACCACGTGTCATCGATTCTCGAGAAGCTCGCAGTGCATTCGCGCACCGAAGCGGTGGCGGCCGCTTTTGGCCTTGGAATCGTCAAGGCGGCCGAAAACGAACTCCGCGAGTGAGCTTCGATCTCGCCGGTTACAACCCTGGAGCGCAAGTGGGATAACTGGCGCGCCCGCTACAGAACATAAATAAGGGAGTAATCCACGAGCGCCGCGTGATCTATTGCAGGCAACGGTTCGGACAGCGTCGGTTTTGAACTGGCGTGATTCGAACCAGCGGCACCGGAGCAAGGCCAGCGCTTCGCAGCTTTGACATCTTGGGAGTACTACCGTGAAAAAGCCGCTCGCACAGATCATCCCGCTCTTAGCAAGAGGCATGGCACCGACCGCTGCCGTGGCTACCAGTCTCTTGTCCCCGGTTGCATTGGCAGCGTCGGGCGATCTAGATCCAACCTTTGGCGATGTGGGCCGAGTCAGCTTGGCGCCCGATTTCGCCGGGACGGCTTGGTCAGTTCAACCTCTGGACAATGACGCCGGCATCTTTGCCGGCGGGCGTGAATCCCACGATTACTTTTACTCCCGCGATTACATCGACGAAGGATTCGAGGGCCGACTGGGCGGGGCGGGGTCCCTCGAATCGAGGTTTCAGCATATCCCTGCAAGTACCGAGGTTCGCGACGTCGCTTTGCAGAGTGACGGCAAGGCCGTTGCGGTCGGTCGCACCCTCAGGGGTCATACTCGTAACTCGGCCTCGCTAATGGTATTCCGGGTCCAACCGGATGGAACTCTGGATTCCACTTTCGGCGACGCGGGCATCGTGCGGGTTTCTCAGGGCGAAGGCGCACAGTCGGTGACACTCGATCCCGATGGCCACATCGTGGTCGCCGGTACGCAGCACGATGGCGCGCTGATGGTTGTGCGGCTGCTCGCCACTGGAGATCTCGACACAACCTTCGGCACTGACGGCATCTTCATTGGCCCCGCAAGCGACTTCGCACAATCCGACCGCACGCACACTCACATCCTGCGCACGGCGAGCGGCGGGTATCGGGTCAGCATGTCCCAATGCAGCGTGGTTGCGCTGACTGCACAGGGCACGCTGGATACGACCTTTGGCAGCGCGGGAATCGCCGTGCTCGATCCGCCGCTGTCCTGGAACTCCTATGCGTGCAGTGCGATGGTTGCGCAGTCCAACGAACGACTGCTGCTAGCAGGCCAGGTGGATGAGCACGGGTTCGCCGTGCGGTTGTTGGCCAGTGGGAAACCGGACCCGACTTTCAGCGGAACCACCGTCTCGGACACGATGGCAGATGTCACCGCGTTGGCTACTGATGGAAGTTCGATCCTGGTCGCCGGCCGGGCGATCGATTCTGTGCCGGCTGCGTTGGTCACGCGGCTGCACGCGGATGGGACTCTCGACGGGCTCTTCGGAAATTCCGGCTCGACCTGGATCGAGCTGCCATCCGACTACGGCTTGGACCCGGTCATCCACGACATGAGCGTGCTGACCGACGGCCGCATTCTGGCTGCCGGCGGAGATAGCCCGTGGTCTACTCGGGGGCCGGCCATTTCTCGCGCGCCTGTTGGGCAATACCGGCGGCGGACCGGGCGTTCTCGGCGTTCAGGAAACGCAGATCAGCGTCGACGCAACAGAGCCACGAAGCCGTGATTCCCGTGCGACGCATGGCTGGCGCCTCCGGTGAAGTGAGCGTCAGATACCAGATCACTGCAGCGTCGCTGGATTCGGACCTGCCCCCGGCAACCCCCGGTGAAGACTTCACGCCAGTCACTGGCCGTGTGACGTGGCGCGACGGCGAAACCCAAGACCAGGAAATCAGAGTGCCGATACTCTCGAGCGTGAAGTCCTGCGAGTCGCCCGAGCGTTTCATCGCTGACGCTCGACGACGTACAAGGTCAGGCGGGGCTCGGGACGCGCAATGCCACAGTCGAGATTGACGGGAACCTCGAGCCCGCTGGCCGATTTGGGTTCCAGACTTCGGAGGCCGAGGTTTTTGAAATCGCGGGTCACTGTGGATATATGGGTCGATCGCGGCTTCTACGCGGCGGGAGCGGTCTCCGTCACCGTGACGCCCACAGGCGAATACGGCCACAGCAGGCACTGACTTTACGCTGGAGCCCGTTACCCTTTCATGGAGTGACGACGATAACGACAGCAAGCTGGTGAGGATCACCATCAACACCGACCGCGCAAAGAGTCTGTGGAAACATTCACCCTACAAGTTGTCCAATCCCACCGGCGGGGCATTCATCGGTCCGATGTCGACGATGACGGTTGCGATCAGGACACCGTTCAGTCGACACAGGTTCAGGTGGCGGTGGAGGCGCGTTCGGATTCCTTTCAGTGTTCTTGCTCGGCGCGATTCGACTCTTGCGAACGCTCACGCGGTTGGAGACTTGACGCCGCGTGCTCTCCTGGAGCGGCGCACCGATCGCGAATCACTGGGCTGACAAGGGGTTCACAAAGATAGTCAAAACGAGAGGCCGCTAATCGCGTATCGTGTCGTCATGACGACCCCGACGACACCGGATCCTGCGGCCCCGGAACCCGCGGCCCCGAGCCCCGTTCCCGAGACGCCCTACAGCCTCGATTCCATCACGCAGACGCCGTCTCCCATCGCAGATGACACGCGCGATTGGCATTCGTACGTGATCGGCCAGGGTAAGAACAGGATTGTGGGTCAGCGCCCCGGCAGCGCCGAGACTGTGCGACGCGCGGCTGAGGATCTCGTGACGCGCCTGAACGAGCGTCGCAACTTCCGCGCCGGCCGCAAGCAGCTGGTGATCGGGCCATCGAGAAATACCTGACGTTTTGGAGAGACTGCCATGGCCCACGAAAAATGGACTCAACACACCCGGGCTGCGCCGCCGCCCATCGCCGGTGAACTGGCTACCGACTATCGCGCCCGCGCTGCGGCCGTCGACTACGAAGCACGTGAACGCCGCCGGCAAGAAATCGCCGAACAGACCGCGGTGCAGAACACGCCCGAGCAGCGCATCCAGATCTGGGAGCGGCTGCATGAGTTGAACCTGCCGAAGAAGGCCACTCATCCCCTCGTCCGGATCATCGCCGCGGATACCGAGCTCACGCTGGAGCAGGTTCGCGAAGAGCAGGGTCGACGCCTGTCGCCCGTCAAACGCGAACCTGCGATTCCGCCTGCGAGTTTGCCACCCCGGTTTTGACCCGGCTGCGCTCCCCGCGGCCCATTCCCATCTCCCGATGCGCTGCCGCGCAACTTCGTTGCGCGCGTGTCGATTCAATTGGGCTGTAACGGCGGTCTCACCTAGTGCCGAAGCGAAGATAAGAGACTCTTCGGCTTAACTCATTCTTTGGAGAGGGCACGTACCAGCACAGGCTCCCAGGACCGGCGCGTGATGATGTTGTCATTTTCATGTACACATTCACGTGCAAGATTGAGGTATGGCTCGCTTGAATCGCCGCAAGGTTCTCTCGAATGGCCTGGTTATCGTGGGCGCCGCCGCACTTGGCCCGTGGCCCCGGCGTGCATTCGGCCAAATGCACCTCACGCGCGAGCCTTTTACCCTGGGCGTGGCCTCCGGGTATCCGACTCCCGACGGCTTTGTGCTCTGGACACGCCTTGCGCCCGAGCCGCTCGCCCCCGCTGGCGGCATGCCGCCAGCGGAGGTGCCGGTGAGCTGGGAAGTTGCGCGCGACGAGCAGTTTCGCACCGTCGTGCGCAGCGGCACGACGTATGCGGACCCCGATTGGGCGCACAGCGTGCATGTCGAGGTCGCGGACCTCGAACCCGCGCGTGAATACTGGTATCGCTTCACGACTGGCGATGCACGCAGTCCCGCCGGGCGCACCTGGACCGCGCCCAAGCGTGATGCGCGCCTCGAGCGCATGCGCATCAACCTCGCGTCCTGTCAGCAGTACGAGCACGGCTACTACACGGCCTACCGACAGATGCTGGCAGATCACCCCGACCTCATCGTGCATGTCGGAGACTACATCTACGAGTTGACATGGGGCACGGAACGCGTACGCAGCCATGGTGCCGGCGAGTGCTACACGCTTTCGGACTACCGCGTGCGACATGCGCTCTACCGCAGCGACCCGGATCTGCAGGCGGCGCACGCCCTGTGTCCCTGGCTCCTGATGTGGGATGACCACGAAGTCGACAACGACTACGCGGGCCCGGTTTCAGAAGAGGATGACGAGCCGGCGCTGTTCCTCGCACGTCGCGCCGCCGCCTACCGCGCCTACTACGAGCACATGCCTCTGCCGCGACGCGCGGTACCGTTCGGTGCGGACATGCGCCTCTACGCCTCGTGCCAGTTCTCGGATCTCCTGTCCGTGCATCTGCTCGACGAGCGCCAGTACCGATCGCCGCACCCGTGTCCTCCCGGCGGTCGTGCGGGCTCGACACGCGTCACTCCCGAAAGCTGCCCGGCCTTGCTTGATCAAGAGCGCACGATGTTAGGGCAGCGACAGGAGAACTGGCTCACCGCTCAACTGCGCTCGAGCCGATCGACCTGGAACTTTCTCGCCCAGGGCGTGGTGATGGCGTATGCGAACGAGGAGAAACCGCCGGCGCAGCGCTTCTGGACCGACAGCTGGAACGGCTACCCGGCGGCGCGCTCGCGGCTCATGCGACAGCTCAACGACAATCGGGTCACCAACCCCATCGTTCTGAGCGGCGACATTCACGCATTCGTGGTTTCGGATCTGCACCTCGATCCGGCGAACCCCGAGACACCGCGCGTCGCGAGCGAGCTGGTGGCGACTTCGATTACCTCGCAGCCAACGCCCAAGTCGATTCTCGATCGCTACCACGACTACAACCCGGCGATATTGCTCGCGAATGGTGCCGCACGCGGCTATGTCCGCATCGATGTCACCCGTTCCGCGCTGCGTGCCGACCTGGTCGCGATGGATACGGTCAAGGAACGCACCAGTGCCTCACGAGTGCTGGCTTCGTTTGCGGCCGAAGCCGGCGGGAGCGGCCTGAAACGAAGTTAACGGCCCACCCTCAGAACGGTACGCCGATGACGAATCGCCATACCCCCAGGTCGTGACCGAAGCGATAGCCGACGCCAAGACGCGGCACAGGAATTCGCCACACCGTCATCTTCGACCGCGGGCCAATCGTCACACCGGTCTCGAACTGATATCGATCCGCTCGATCAGGTGCCTGGTTGAGAGGCTCGTCGGGCCGATCCAGGAAGGATTGGACCAGCAGGTATGCACCCCAGTCGAGCGGATGACCCGCGATGTCCAAACCGAGCGTGTGACGGCCCTCGATCGCCGGTCTGCAGTACGACCAGGGAGTCAGAACGTGGATCGCCACTCGGGTCCACGACGGCATAGGTCGCACCAACATCGAAACGAAGATCGAGCCAGGCCTGACTCACCAACCCCACCAGGTGCGCCCCGAGCGAATACACCGTGGCGTCGCCATCGCCAGTTCGATCCCACGCACGTCCTGCCTGGGCAAACGGCAGCAAGTGCCATTGAGGTGTCAGTCCGAAGTCGAGCTCGACACCCGGTTCGAAGCTCAGGGTGTCGAGGTTTTCCGGCAAGCCGGAGTCGATCACATCGCGCGGTTCGAAATCGACGAATCCGATGGTCAGTGGCATCGTCAGCCGGACACCGGGACGCTTTCCGGACGGCTGCGAAAATGTGTAGCCAAAGGGCAGGCGATAGATCTGCAACGTGCGGCCGGAGATGTCGTACACGCCCGAACCCAACTGCGTCGCGTAGGCGTAGTTCACGAGCTGCTCTTCGCTGGCTCGCAACGCAGCCTGCGCCAGTGCGCGTTCGGGGGCGGGCAAGACAGCGATCACAACAGCCAGGAACAGGGCGGCTCGTTTCACACGGCGCAAGGTAGGCAATCCGGACACTGCATTTCCAGACGACATGATTGGCTTCTCCCGACACGGACGGCGCTGCGCGGACGTATCGAGGTCGGCACAGCGAGTTGTCGGCGGCGCGATCATGGGAGTACCGTGCTGGCGGTAGCATCTGCCACGCTATCCGTGCGTCTCAAAAAATTCACAAGATCGTGCGGCGTGGGCGAGCCTCGCCCTCTTATTGACGGCCGGCGCGTTCGCGCAGACCAAGTCGCCCGATGTCCCACCCGAAGGCGAGATGCTGGGCGCGTCATCGTCACCGGCTCACGCCTGCAGGTCGCTGGTACGGCTGCAGTTGCTCCAGTGACCGTGCTGACCCGCCGGGATCTCGAGCGCGGCCGGCGCGGACTCACTCGGCGAAGTCCTCCAGGCCTTGCCGATGGACACCGGCACGTCCCTCAATACCAACGTTGACGCAAGCCTGGGCGCGACCCGGGTTGATCTTCGCGGTCTCGGGTCGGAGCGCACGCTGGTGCTGCTCAACGGACGACGCCTGCCGAATGGCGGCATCGGCGGGGACGCTTCGGTTGATCTCGGCATATTGCCGCTATCCATGATCGAGCGTGTCGAGGTGCTCGCGAGTGGCGCGTCGGCCGTGCATGGATCGGATGCGATCGGCGGGGTTGTGAATGTGATTACACGGCGCGCCCATGAAGGCGCGGAGTTCGCGGGATCGTGGCGGATCACCGAAGACGGGGGCGGACAGACGGTGCGCGGCAATGTCGCGCTCGGCTTCGATGTGTTCGAAGGATCATGGAGTCTCGGCGTGGACTACGTGCGACAGGACGGCGCGGCGGTCACGAGTCGCGATTACTCCGCACAGCCGCTGAGAATCATCGATAGTGAAGGTACGCTCGGGTATGCGGGCACGAATGGAATTCCGGACGGACAGTTCGAGGTCCCTGCCGGGAATGCCCTGGGGCTCGAACCCGGTCGTTACATGCGCTCGCGGGTGCCACCGGGCAGACCGCAGCCGACTACCGCCCGTTTACCAGGGCTGATTCGTACAACTTTGGGCTGTTCAATTATTCGCAAACGCCGAACGAGCGCGGCTCCGTGTGGCTGCTCGGCTCGCAACCGCTCGGCGAGGACGTGCGTTTCTTCATGGAGGGACTCGTTCATCAGCGCAAGTCGTCGCAGTCTCTTGCGCCGGAGCAGTTCGTCTCCGGGTTCTTTCCGGCGCCAACGCTCGTCGACGGCACGAACGGCATTCCCGCAAACAACTACTACAATCCGTTCGGCATTGACCTTCCCTTCGCTGCACGCCGCTTCGTCGAGAGCACCCATCGCGCGGTCACCGAAAAGATCGATCTTTGGCGCGCGGTTGTCGGGTTCGAGGGCAAGGTCGGCGCCTGGGACTGGGAGATAGCGATTGGAACCGCGCAATCCGACGCCACGATGCGCACCCAGGGACTCTTTGCTCTCTCGCGCTATGTCGATGCACTGGGACCGTCCGGTCCCGATGACTCGGATCGAATCGTGTGCGGCGCGCCCGATCCTGCCACGGGCCGAGTTCCCGCCGCCAATCTGATTCCAGGATGCGTCCCCCTCAATATCTTCGGCGGTGCGGGCACGATCACGCAGGAACAGCTCGACTACATGAACCCCAGGGCGATCGTCGACACCGGCACGAACGATCAACGCCTCGCCGAAGCAGTCTTGAGAGGTCGGTGGGGTCAAGTGCTGAAGAGGGACGTGCACTGGGCGCTCGGCGCGGAATACCGGCGCGAGGCCGGAAGCCTGGTTGGTGACCCGCTGCGCACCTTGGAATTTCAGCATTTCGTAGAGCCGGCCCTTCCTGGCGGCGCATTCGATACCAAGGAGCTCTTCGCGGAAGTACAGGTTCCGCTGCTCCACGATCGTGTAGGCGCCCGGGATGTGGGACTCAATCTTGGCGTGCGTTGGTCGGATTTCTCCTCGTTCGGCCACAACACGGCGTGGGAGGCTGGCCTGCACTGGCAGCTCGTCGAAGAGCTCACGCTGCGCACTAACTACGCGACGGTGTTTCGAGTACCGAGTATTCTCGAACTCTTCGAATCGCGCACACTCGGGCCTGAGTTTGGCTTTGATCCCTGCGGCAACGATCCCTCGCGGACGCAGCAAGTGCATTGCGCTCAGGATGGCGTACCGGGAGGTGCCTACATCCAGAACGAGGATGAATTTGGCGTGATCCGTGGGGGCAACCCTGCGCTCGAGCCCGAAACGGGAGAGACCTTCGGAGTCGGCATCGTCTACACGCCGGTCTGGGCGCGAGGCTTGTCGGCCAGCGTCGACTTCTTTGCAATCGACCTGACCCACGTCGTTGGCAGCCAGGATATTGACGTGGTGCTGTTCGAGTGCGCTGAACACGGAACCCCTGAGAGCTGCGATACGATTTTCCGCTTTCCGGATGGGAGCGTCTCGATTCTGGCCGCGACAAGCCAGAATCTGGGCCGCCGGCAAGTGAGCGGAATCGACTTTGCAGTCGATTGGCACGCACCCACCCGCGGGGGTGACTTGAGCGCGGGACTCCTGGCGACCTATCTCGAGCGCTGGAACGAGCGACCGTTTTCCGGCGGCGAGCAGTTTCATTACGCGGGCTGGTTCAATGGTAGTGCTCTGCCGCGCTGGCGCGCTTCGGGTCACTTCGACTGGCGTCGTGGACCATGGTTGGCGAGCTACGCTGCGCAGTACATCGGGAGCATGACCGAACTCGTCGAGGAGTTTCCGCCCCTGGGCATCTTCTTCATCCCCTACACCCGAAGGATCGACCCGACCCTTTTTCATGACATCGAGGGCGGGTACGACTTTCCTGCGGGGCTCGAGTTACGGGCCGCGATTACCAATCTCACCAACGAAGTGCCGCCATTCGTCAATACCGGGTTGCCGGAGAACACGGATCCCGGCACCTACCGGCTACTGGGTCGCACCTACCTTCTCAGACTGCTCTACCACTTCTGAAACCCGGCACTCACTGCCTTCGCCGCATAGCGAAGGACAAACTTTGGAGAAATTGATGAGCGCCGTGTGATTGATCGCCAGCGGCTACCCCAGCAGCGTCGGCTCCAAAGCAGCGGGTTACGCCTGCTCGACGGACCAAGCCCGGAATCGAAAGCCCCTGCACAGAAGCACGGCCTGCCCTTCGCAGTGCTGACGTCTTGGGGGGAACGGTGACATGAAGAAACCACTCGCACAGATCATTCCGCTGCTCGTGAAAGGCGTGGTGCCGACCGCAGCCGTGGCACTGGGGTTGTTGTCTCCTCTGGCCCATGGGGCCCCCGGTGACCTCGACCCGACGTTCGGCAACGGCGGCCGCGTCTTTCTCGCCCCTGGCAGCCGAGACAACCGGGCCAGCTCCGTGATCCAGCAGACAGACGGCCAGATCGTCCTCGCTGGATGGATGGACGGTCACGATTACTTTGGGTCGACGCAGTTGCTGCTCGTGCGCTTCGAGGTGGACGGGACACTCGATGCCAGCTTCGGCAACGGCGGTATCGTGAGTGGCGCACAGCCGCAGGAGGCCGCGGCCGTCGTGATTCAGCAACGCGACGGCAAGCTCACTGTCGCCGGAAGAAATTCCGGGACCGCGGATATTGCGCTATGGCGTTTCGCTTCCAACGGGACGCCAGACGCGAGCTTCGGCGCAAGTGGCACGGTTACCCTCGACTTAGGAGGGCCGGAGTACGCTTCCACGCTGGTGCAGCAACCGAGCGGCAAACTCGTCGTCGCAGGAAACACCAATGACCACATGATTATCGCGCGATTCCACGAAGACGGCCGCCTCGATACAGCTTTCGGCTCGGGCGGGACTGTGATTATCGATTCTGGGCGCCTTGCGTTCGATGCTGCGTATTCGCTCATGCAGCAGCCGGACGAGAAGCTAGTGCTGGTAGGCGACCACGATGTGGTTGACGTCCGCTCAAGTGGAACCACACGAGGAGGAGTCGTTCGCGTGGTCAGGACCACAGGCGACGGCGCACTCGATGAGACGTTCGGCGCTGGTGGCATTGTGGAAGTCCCTCTCAATTATTTTAACTTCGAAGGGACCCTCATCAGCACCTGGCAGGAATCGGTTGCACTGCAGGACGACGGCAAGATCGTCGTCAGCGGGATGGTCGGCGGCGATGGCAGTTTCCAGGGATTCGTCCTCCGGTTGAAGCCCGACGGTGCACTGGACCCCAACTTTGGCACAAGTGGCATCGTCTTCGGTGGGGGTGACTCCGTCGATGGTATGGCCTCCGTCGCGATCCAATCCGACGGAAAGATCGTGACCGCCGGCTCGACAGCCATCGACGGCGGTCCGTCCCAAGGCATCGTCGGCGAGGACATGACGCTGACGCGCTTTTACCGCGATGGTAGAACCGACGCCACCTTCGGCGTTCACGGGACGTCGATCGCCGATTTCCTGGACGTGCACCCGTACAGTTCCGCGCGAGCCATGATCCGTCAGACCGACCGCAAGTTCATCGTTGTTGGGGATAGTAGCTGGTATTCGGATCATCCGATCTTGGCCATCGCACGGTTCGGAGCCGACGATGCCAAGTTTGCCGGATTGATCGGGTTCACCAGCGCCACATTCGGCGATCCGGACAATCAAGGGCAAGTAACGGTTCACGTCCGCCGCACAGGGGGGTCGACGGGAGCAGTCAGCGCAGCCTTTGAAACTGCTGACGGATCCGCGACGGCGGGGTCGGACTACATCCGGAAGGCCGGCCGGCTCAATTGGTCGGATGGAGACACATCCAGCAAGACAATCACACTAAAGTTGATCGACGAAGCGAACGACGAGGCCGAGCAGTTCGGTCTACAGCTAAGGGACCCTACGGGCGGGGCGATGTTGACCCTTAGAGCCGCTACGATATCGATTGGGAACAACGATCCGACTCCGCCACCGAGTCCACCACCTGATCCGACTCCGCCACCGAGTCCACCACCTGATCCGAGCTCCGGCCACCGAGTCCGCCACCGAGTCCACCACCTGATCCGAGTCCGGCACCTAGTCCACCAGCTGGTCCGACTCCGCCGCCATCATTCACTCCGCCACAAGATAGCGGTGGCGGCAGTGGCGACGGGCTGTTGTTGGGATTACTCCTCCTCGGTCTCGCACGTAAGCACAGAAAAAATGGTGGTGTCGTTTGCGTTGTTCATCTGCCTGACAGATATCGGCGGATCGCCGCACGAGGATTCAGGCCGCGGGAAGTTTGGTGTCGCGGCTCTCGCTCTCACGTTCTCGAGCTGGTGCGCATTGTCGACCCTGATCCGTTCGCGCCAGCTTTGATAACGCGGATTCGCCCTGAGTGCGGTGAAGGCGGGGTCGGTGTCGATGGAGTCGACATAGAAAAGCGGCTGGGGATAAAGATCGAGCGCCCACGTGGTCCTGAAGCCGTCCTCATAGGCACGCTCGAGGGTTCGCAACGCCATTTCCGGCTCGTTGGCAAGTGCATGAGTGCGGGCGCGGAGATAGACGAACATCGGCCAGCGTGGGGCGTCGGGACCATCGAGAAAAGCAGCGACACGATCCAGCAGTTGCTTCGCTGCTGCCGGGTCGCCAGTACCCTGGTACGCGGCCGCAAGATCCAGAGCGGGAATGACGTTTCGCGATTTCACAGGCTCGACACCGCGGGCAAGGTCCGGTAGCCGCACCTCGAGGAGCACACGGGCCCGGTCGGCGTGGCCGGTGATCAGCGCGAACCGTGCTGCAGGAAGATCCAGTATGCGGCTGAGCGGGAAGTCGGCGCGACAGCGGTCCAGAGCCGCAAATGCCGCCTCGAAACGAGCGTCCATGCTGAGCGTTGCCGCCTCGCTCAGAGCGTCCGCTAACTCGTAGCCGCGAAACTCGGTCAGCACGTGTCTTGCGGTTGCGCGGTCACCGAGCGCCATGTACAGGCTCCAGCATTGAATAGAGTCTCCCCCTGGACACAAGTAGGCCGTCGCTTCGTCGAGGTGCCCCAGCTGCCTTTCCACGATTCCGATATGTATGTTGTAAGTCCCGCCGCTCGGGTACACGGACTGAGCGGCCAGCTCTCGAAGACGCTTGAGTGCGGCATTATGCAAGCCTCGTCTGCTCAGCAAGGTAGCCCCGAAAGCCCGCGCGTTTTCCCACAGTGGGTCCAGCTCCACCGTTCGTTCGAACAGGCTCTGCGCCAGACCTGGCTCGTCCCACAGAACCGCGCGCCCGTAGTTGAAGAAGACTGCCGAGCTTGTGGGCTCGAGCTCGATCGCACGACGGTAGTCTTTCTGGGCGCGCGCATAGGACTGGAATTCCCCCAGGAAGCGTGAACGCCACGCTTCGAAATTCGCTCTGGCCAGCAGCGTCTCGCTGGAATCGGCGTCCAGAGCCACCGCGCGCTCGGCGGCGGTGCGGCCAAGTTGGACGCTGTCTTCTATCGCGTCGGGAAACGCCCACGCGCCCTCGAAATGATAAAGGGCGAGGCCGGCTTGCGCCGCGGCGAACTGTGGGTCGCGGGCCAGCGCCTCTTCGAAAAATTGCACGGCACGATTCGGATCCCTGTAGACACCCTGGCCTCGCAACAGAGCCAGGCCGATCATGTAGAGCCGATACGCTTCCGTATCGCGAGTGATGCGGTCGTTGAGTCGATGTTCGTCAGCCTTCATGAGTTTCACTTGCAATGCTGCGGCCACAGCAAGTGCTATCTCGTCCTGAACCTGGAAGATATCGGTGAAGTCCCGCTCGTAGACCTGGGACCACAGCCGCATCTCGGTGCGCGCGTCGAGAAGCTGCGCTTTGATCCACATACGAGTGCCGGAGCGCCGCACGCTACCATCGAGAAAATAGTTGACCTTCAGCGTCTCGGCGATCGCTGCATGTGGCACATCCTGGACGCTGAACGACGATACGGGACCGACAACTTTCAGACCTCGAATGCTGGCGAGCTTATGCAGCAGTTCGTTCGACAGACCATCTACAAAGCGTTTGTCCACGGCATCACTCAGGTTCGCGAACGGCAGGACGGCGATTGAGGTTCCCTTCAGCGGTGTCGGATTGCTTTCCTTATCCCGTGGCCGCTGCGCTAGCCACAAGGCCGTGAGCAGACCAAAAACCAGGATCAGGGCGACACCTCCGGAAATGACAGCGGGCGCGCGCTGGTGCCAGGGCATTCTCTCGGTCGGCGAAATCGGTGCGGTGGGCGACGCTTCGGCGGCGGAGGTTGTTGCATTGTCCGTCGTGCGCGGTGCTGCGGCTTCCTCGATCGGACAGATAAATCGATAGCCGAGTCGAGGCAACGTCTCGATGAAACGCGGAGTCGCGGCGTCATCGCCGAGAGCCTCGCGCAAGCGCGCGATCGCGTTGTTTAGTCCGTGATCGAAATCGACGTAGACACTCGAGGGCCAGACTCTCTGGCGCAGCTCGTCGCGTGTAACGACATCACCTGCGCGTTCGAGTAAGAAGCGCAGGATCAGAAAAGGCTGTTCTTGCAAACGGATCCGACTGCCATCGCTGCGCAGCTCGCGCGCACGACAGTCCAGCTCAAATACGCTGAAGCGGAGAAGCTGCGCAGACTCGCTGGGTTCGCTCGCGGCCATTGTGTTGTGATCGCGCGGGCGATTCTGCCATTTTGTGACGGCAACGTCAGTGAATCCGTGGCTTGGGTATCTCAGGCGCCGGCTGATCCTGAGGGTCGTGATACCAAATTCAGACTGCCTCGCGACTGATTTCAGATCGGCGGCTTCCTATCATCGCCGCGTCGCATTCAACTGCCAGGGACGAGGTTCAAATGCTACGCGCAATCCACCTTGAAGCGATCGGACCCAAGCCGGTCGGTCGCACGCGATTATCGGGTCTTCGCAGCCGCTACTTCGGGAGTCGGAGTGGCACTTCTCGGCGTGTCAGCCGCCTGGTGGTTGCTCCGCCGGTGGACTGGGCATCTGGTTAGTGACATTCGCGACCAACGCCTCCTGGACGACCGAAAGTCGCCGCGTTTCTCCACTCCGATTCTTTCGCAGGTCCGCAACGCATTGCGCGAGGCGGAAGAGCGCCAGCGGCTCGAAATCGATTACCACGAAAACTGGACGCCTCAGGCACTACAGCACGTCGTGCGGGAAGCCCTCTCGTCGCCGCAGATCATCGTGGCTTCGAACCGTCAGCCCTACATTCACGAGCGTGATGCAACGGATGCTCTGCACGTGCAGGTCCCGGCCAGCGGCATGGTCAGCGCGCTCGAGCCCGTGATGCGTGCGTGCTCGGGGACCTGGGTGGCGCACGGTAGTGGCAGCGCGGACCGCGAGGTCGTCGACCGGTCCGACAAGCTGCGAGTGCCTGCAGATGATCCCGCCTACGCCCTGCGACGGATCTGGCTCACAGAGGAAGAGGAGAAGGGCTATTACTACGGGTTTGCGAATGAAGGCCTGTGGTCACTCTGCCATCTCGCGTACGTGCGACCCGCGTTCCGCGAGTCGGACTGGCGTAGCTACGAGGCTGTCAACCGCAAGTTCGCGGCAGCGATCATGAGCGAAGCGCGGGGCGATCGGCCGATCGTCCTGGTGCAGGACTTTCATCTGGCGCTGGTGCCGAGGCTGATCCGGCGCCGCAAGCCCAGGGCGACGATCGTCCTCTTTTGGCACATCCCCTGGCCCAATGCGGAAGCGTTCGGCGTCTGTCCGTGGAAGTGCGAGATCCTCCAGCACATGCTGGGTGCCGATATCCTGGGTTTTCACACGCGGCATCATTGTCAGAACTTTCTCGCGACCGTGGATCGCTATCTCGAGTGCCAGATTGACCACGAGCAGATGACGGTGACTTTCCAGGGGCACGTGTGTCACGTGACGCCGTATCCGATTTCCATCGAATGGCCGCCGCGCCAGCTAGGTAGCCTGCCCGAGGTCGCGACGACGCGGGCACAAATCCGCGCCCAGTACGGCATCGCTGATCATGTAAAGCTCGGACTCGGCGTTGAGCGGTGGGATTTCACCAAGGGCATCGTCGAGCGCTTCCACGCGATTGAAGCCCTGCTCGATCGCAATCCGAAGCTGAAGGGTCGCGTGTCGTTGCTGCAGGTGGCGGCGCCTTCACGCAGCAAGCTGCCCGCGTACCAGGCGCTGCAGCAGCAGACCCGAAGCGAGGCGGAGCGCATCAATCTGAAGTTCGCAACAGATGAATGGAAACCGATTGTTCTCATCGATCAGCACCAGGAACCGGCGCGGGTGTTCGAGCTCTATCGCGCCGCCGACTTCTGCCTCGTCAACAGCCTGCACGATGGCATGAACCTGGTGGCCAAGGAATTCGTCGCCGCGCGGGATGATGAGGACGGCGTGTTGATATTGAGCGCGTTCGCGGGCGCCTCGCGTGAGCTCGTCGATGCGCTGCTCGTCAACCCGTTCAACGTCTGCGAGACGGCGGACGCGATCCAGAGCGCGCTCGACATGTCGCGTAACGAGCGCCGCGCTCGCATGCAGCTCATGCGCCGTGCGGTGAAGGAGAACAATGTCTATCGCTGGGCAGGTCGGATGCTGATGGACGCGGCTCAAATCCGTCGCCGCCAGGCATTGGCCGCCTGAGCGCGTAGGCAAGACCGAGTCGGGCGGGCCGGCCTCACACGCCTGTAGGCAGGGTGGCCTGAGCGAGCGGGTGCGCTCAGTGCGCTTTGGCAAGGCGCAACTGATAACCTGTCTCAAACAGCAGGAGCACGCCCACATGCTCACCGCCACTTGCCATTGTGGAGCGCTTCGAATCGAAGTGCCTCGCAAGCCAAGCTCTCTCACCAGTTGCAACTGTTCCATCTGCCGCCGCTACGGCACGTTATGGGCGTACTACAAGGCGTCTACCGTGCGTGTCGTCGGGGCATCGGGCACCAAGGACGGCTACTCCTGGGGCGGGAAGAGGCTCAGGTTCGTGAGGTGCAGCACCTGCGGGTGCATTACGCACTGGGAGAGCGCTCGCCCCACGAAGACCAGTTACGTGGGCGTCAACTGGCGAAACTTCGAGCCCGGCGTGCTCGGCAGAACCCGCATCCGGCTGCTCGACGGCGCGGGCAAGTGGAAGGCCCGGTATGTGAACCGGCGGCCGCACGGCGTGGCCTAGTGTCCGTTCAGCGCCAGGAGACGTCCGCCAGACATGAACTATCAGCCACGACGATCCTCACGACATGAAATCCGCGTCATTCGCGGTCTGCGTCATCACCTGACGCGCTGGGGACCGGAGAGTGATTCCCCCGTGCTCCTGCTGCATGGGTGGATGGATACCGGTGCGTCGTTCCAGTTTGTCGTCGACTCCATGGCGGATGACTCATCGTGTGTGGCACTCGACTGGCGGGGATTCGGGCGCACGGACTGGGAGCCGAACGGCTACTGGTTTCCCAACTACCTCGCCGATCTCGACGCGCTGCTCGACATCCTGAGTCCCAATCAGCCCGCGCACCTGGTCGGTCACAGCATGGGCGGGAACGTGGCGAGCCTCTACGCCGGCGTGCGCCCCGAGCGCGTCGCGCGCCTGGTCAACATCGAGGGATTCGGGCTGCCTCGCATGTCGCCCGATCAGGCACCAGAGCGTTATCGCGAATGGCTCGAGCAACTGCGCGGCGCACCTGACTTTGCCAGCTACGCCTCTTTCGATGAACTCGCCAGCACCTTGATGAAGCGAAACCCCCGGCTCGACCCCGAACGCGCGCAGTTCATCGCACGTACCTGGGGCGTCGAGCACGGCGCCGGTCGGATCCGGATGCGTGGCGATCCGCGCCACAAGCTCGTCAATCCCGTTCTCTATCGACGTGAGGAGGCGGAGGCCTGCTGGCGTCGTATCACTGCGCCAGTGCTGCTGGTCCTGGGCGAAGAATCGCAACTGCGCTCGCGCCTGGGCGACGAGGGCACCGACGCACATCTGCGCGGGTTGTTTCAGGACGTACGTATCGAGACGATTGCAGGCGCCGGGCACATGCTGCATCACGAACGACCTGAAGAAGTGGCGCGGCTGATCGAGGAGTTCCCGGCGACATGAAATTGCCAGAGAAGCACATGTAGGATGTGCCGCTTGTGCCCCGTCCTAGGGTGAGAAGGAGATCTCCAATGTTCAAGAAAGTCGCATTCACGATGTACCCGATCACGGACGTGCCTCGGGCGCGCAAGTTCTACGAGGAAACGCTCGGCCTCAAGCGCGGCTCGATGGGCAACCAGGGCGATAAATACTGGATCGAATACGACCTGCCGGGCGGCGGCTGCCTCGGTCTTACCAACTTCATCCCCGATACGCCGAGCGACAAGGCGGGCGGAACGATCGCGTTCGAAGTCGAGGATCTCGACAAGCTCATGACCGACCTCAAGGGGAAGGGCGTCACCTTCAAGAGCGATGTGATCCACAGCCCCGTCTGCCGCATGGCGGTGTGCCTCGACTCAGAGGGCAATTCGATCCTGCTGCATCAGCTCAAGCCGAAATAAGTAGTGCCACAAGCGCCTGCCCAACTCCCGTCCGTCCCAGCGGGCGTGAAGCGTTGGCTTTTGAACTAAGGCAGGTGGAGAATCGAGGCGCCTTCAATCTCACCTGTGCAGCCGGAGAGCGATCATGCGGCGATCAGCTTTGGGCGTGTTCTTGCTGGTGATCACGGCAGGTTGCGCGCAAACCCCCGCGGAGCCTCAATATGAGCCTAAGAATACAGCTACGGCATCCTCCGCGAAGCAGAGCTGCGTGTCGACGGGCAGCCACGTCAAGGGCAAGTGCTCTTCAGGCAGTACCTATTCCAACGCCGAAGCCATGAAGACGCAGGATACGAGCGTCACTATTCGCAAGAGTCCGACGGGTCCGACGGCCAAATGAGTAGCGCGCTCGGCGCGCCGTCAGCCGAGCGACTCGACTCTCGCCAGCAGAGGAGTGAGCGGCTTCTGCGTTAGTCCCAGCGACAGGCGTTCTTCGGAAAACCGGGGCGCTGCACTCTTACAACGCAGAAGCGTTGGCCAGTTGGCGCCTGCATCACTACCCAGCGTTCGAGGCGGTCCACCACCGTGGCGCCGAGCTTCGTCAACCGTGCCACTTCGGCCGGAATGTCGTCGGTCTCGATGTCGATGTGCACACGACTTTCATGATCGACGCGCTGGATCTGCACGATGGGCTCGTCGGGCGGCGTTTCCAGCATCAGGTAGTTGCCGCGGCTGCCCGCATGATTGGGATCCACGGGGCGCCCGAGCGCCTCGCCCCAGAAGCGGGCGGCGTCTTCCAGGTCTGCAGTCCTGCAATCAATCAGCACCGCACAAAGTCGGGATTGATGCATGTCAGTAGCTCTCCTCAATCAAGCCGAAGCAATGGACTCGAAGTAGCGCACCATCTCGGCGCGCCAGTTCTCCGCGGGCATCACACCGCGACCCGCCTGCAGGTTGTCAGCGAGGTGCGCCGCGTTGGCGGTGGCGGGAATGACGCACGTCACGGCCGGATGCGACAGCACGTACTTGAGGAAGAACTGTCCCCACGTCGTGCAGCCGATGTCCTCGGCCCATGCGGGTAAGCGGCTTATCCGCCACGCGCTTGAAGATCGCGCCGTCCTCGAACGCACGATTCACCATCACCGCCATGCCCAGCTCCTGAGCGAGCGGCAGCAGACGCTCTTCGGCCGCGCGCGTCTGGATCGAATAGTTGAGCTGCACCCAGTCCCACTTCTCCTGGCGCATCGCTTCTTCGAGCTCCTGGTGAGCGCTCGTTTGCGAGTGCGTGATGCCCATGTAGCGGATGCTCTTCCTCGCCTTCATGTCGCGCAGCGTCGTCGAATGCGTTATCCAGTCCTTGAGGCTATGGATCTGCATGAGATCGACTTTGGACGTGTGCAGCGCTTTGAAGGAATTCTGCATCTGCTGGATGCCCGCCTTCTGGCCGGAGGCCGAAACCTTGGTCGCCAGGAACTTCTTGGCAGGTTTGAGCTTGGCGACGAGATCGCCGACGACACGCTCAGCGCGCCCGTAGGAGGGCGCGGTGTCGATCAGCGTCGCGCCCGCCGCGAAGAAGCGCTTCAGCACCTCTTCGACCTCGGCTCGCTCGGCCGGGGTGTCACCGACATCGAATGCACCCGAGGTGCCGAGGCCGATCACCGGGATGGCTTCGCCCGAGGAGGGGATCTTGCGCGTGAGCAGTGGTCGCGGCTTGGACTCAGTCGGCGCCGTCCAGGCGGCGGGTCCCGAGAGCAGCGCGGCGCCGGTGAGGAGAAGGGTGTGGCGGCGATTGATCAAAGAAGTCCCGAGAAATTAGGCCTCGTCTCTGGTTCGATGCTAGACCACCCGCGATCCCATCGCCAAGCCCCGTAACGCCGCTACTTTGATTCTTGCGTCTTCTGGAGCACCGCAGGCAAGCCGCCGTCGGCCGTGATGACGCGGTGCTTGAAGTACCAATGTCCATGGCGCTTGACGAGCTCGTCGTGCTCGCGGCCCTGCTCGATGAACTGCGGCGGCGACGTCACCGATTCGGAGTTAACGCCCGTCCATATGACATCTGCGGTTGCCGTGTCGCCGTTGACGACGATCTTGGGATTGGTGAGCAGCATACGGAACGTTCCCGGCCGGCGCGGCGATCCTTCCGCGAGCTTCTTGTAGAGGTCCTCGATGCCTTGCCGGCCTTGCGCGACCCGGCCATTCACATCGAGTACGCCGTCGTCGACGTAGAAAGCGCCGAAGTCGTGGCGACCCGAGCCCAGTTGCCCGTAGTAGTCGACCAGCATGTCCTCGATCTGCGCTCGATCGAGGAGCGTTGTCAGCGTCGCCGCCGCGTCCTCGGCGCGCGACGGCTGTGTCGACGCAATCAGGATGAGTGCAAGCAGAATGAGAAGGAAGTGGCCGAAGGTTTTACCCCTGAGCGGGGCGTGTAGGGAATCAAGCATCTGACGCTCTCCTCATGACTATGTTCGGAATTCCACGCGTACATCGCGCAGCCTCTTGAATTCCAGATATGACTTTCTGGTCTTCAACGCTGCTCCGAGTGCGGTCTTGACGGCGGCTCGTTGCCAGTCTGTTCGCGATCCAAAGCGAACCAGTGCCTCGGTCGAATCTGCGCCCCATCGTTCGGCACCACGCAGGTGCGCCCAGGCTACCAGGTCGCCTAGATCCCGGAGCAATGCTCGGAATTCCCTTCTTGATCCCACGACTGACTTCGCGGTGATCTTCTCTTGACGGGGTTGCAGGTTGCGTACCACAAAAGATTGAGTGCCCTGAGAGACTGCCACGAGCATGCCGGGGGGTACTGCCTGCAGCGCGGTCTCTATGGCAACCACGCGCTCTGCTTCCCGCTTCCAGCGTTTCTGATGCTTGCTGTGTGGAACGAGCGATGGCCGCGCGATTTTGATGTCAACTACGGCGAGGGCCCTCTTCTTATTTCCACGTGCCACCAGTGCTACGAAGCGTGTGAGTCCAAGCGATGCCAGCCCCGATACTCTGCGCGCGGCATCCACCAGGCGAAGCCTGTCGACGAATCCGAGCTGTCGAAGTACCGCTTGCACTTGGCGCAGGTCGCCTGACTTCAACGGCAGGGCGTCTTCTCCGTCCGCGACGATTCGTCGCCGGCCCTTGTGGTCCTTGCGCGTGCGCTCACGAATCGAGTCCCCTGCGTTCCGTTCCCCGTATTTCAAGAGCTGCTGTATCGCAGAGCTGGCGAGCCGACGCTCGAGCCAGAGTGCCTTACCGGTTGCAAGCGCGGCGGAGTAACGGGTGAGGAATGTCTCAGCACAGCGCCGGCGTTCCACCGCGGATACGTCAACTCGATCGAGCGTCAGATCGACGCTGGTGAGAAGTCGTACTACGTCCCAGCTGCAGAGTGCGAGGGCGGCATGGTCGAAATCGTTGATGTCAAAGTACGGCAGACCATTGGCACCTCGCACGACTCCGAAATTCTCCAGGTGCAGATCACCGCAGATCCAGATTGATGGGGCTCGCGCAAGTACCGGTGGGAGCCGAACCTGATCATAGAAAAGCGCGGGCGAAGCACGCGTGAAGGCGAAGGCGCTCTCACGCATCTTCCTGTATTTGATTGCAAGGCGCTCGGGATCACGACCGGAGTTTTCAAGGGCTAGCACGCGCAGGAGATGC
>CAVRVO010000006.1:0-55890 GCA_963724625.1 uncultured Gammaproteobacteria bacterium
AGAAGGTTCTCGAGATCCAGGACGTGCGCAAGCGTCTGGAGCATCTGCTCGCTGTCATCGAAGGCGAGATGGACGTGCTGCAGATCGAGAAGCGCATCCGTGGTCGCGTCAAGCAGCAGATGGAAAAGAGCCAGCGCGAGTACTACCTCAACGAGCAGATGAAGGCGATCCAGAAGGAACTGGGCGAGATGGAGGACAGCCCCAACGAGCTGGCCGAACTCGAGCAGAAGATCGCCAAGGCCGGGATGAGCAAGGAAGCGCGTGACAAGGCCAACGCGGAGCTCAACAAGCTCAAGCTCATGTCACCGATGTCGGCGGAAGCCACTGTAGTGCGTAACTACGTCGACTGGCTGGTGAAAGTGCCGTGGAAGAAGCGCACCAAGGTGCACAAGGACATCGTGCGCGCCGAGAAGTGCTGGACGAGGATCATCTATGGGCTCGAGAAGGTCAAGGAGCGCATCGTCGAATACCTCGCCGTTCAACAGCGCGTGAATACTCTCAAGGGTCCCATTCTGCGTCTCGTCGGTCCTCCGGGTGTCGGCAAGACCTCGCTGGGTCAGAGCATCGCGCGCGCGACCAATCGCAAGTTCGTGCGCATGTCATTGGGCGGCGTGCGTGATGAAGCGGAAATCCGCGGTCATCGGCGGACATACATCGGCTCCATGCCGGGCAAGATCATCCAGAACATGGCGAAGGCATCGGTTCACAACCCGCTCTTCCTGCTGGATGAAGTCGACCAAGATGGCGATGGACTTCCGCGGTGATCCGTCCTCGGCGCTGCTCGAAGTGCTGGATCCGGAGCAGAACTCCTCGTTCAATGACCATTACCTGAAGTTGATTTCGATCTCTCGCAGGTGATGTTCGTCGGCACGGTGATGACATTCCGCCTCCGCTCCTCGATCGCATGGAAGCGATTCTATTCCGGGCTACACGGAAGACGAGAAGCTCAACATCGCGCGCCGCTACTTGCTGCCTAAGCAGATCAAGAACAACGGGCTAAAGCCGTCGGAGCTCAAGGTTTCCGACGGTTCGATTCTCGACATGATCCGCTACTATTCGCGTGAGGCAGGCGTGCGCAATCTGGAGCGCGAGATCTCCAAGATCTGCCGCAAGGCCGTAAAACAGCTGCTGCTCAAGCCTTCCGACAAGGCGATCAATGTCACGCCACGCAGTCTCGACAAGTATCTCGGCGTGCGCCGGTTCCGTTACGGGAAGGCGGAGGAGGCCGATCACATCGGCCAGGTCACCGGCCTCGCGTGGACGGAAGTGGGTGGCGAGTTGCTGACGATCGAAGCCGCGGTGGTCGCGGGCAAGGGCAAGCTGATTCACACCGGCCAGCTGGGCGAGGTCATGCAGGAGTCGATCCAGGCCGCCATGACCGTGGTTCGCAGCCGCGCGCAGGTGCTTGGGCTCGATCAGGACTTCTACCAGAAGAATGACGTGCATATTCACGTACCGGAAGGCGCGACGCCGAAGGACGGCCCGAGCGCGGGCATCGGTATGTGCACTGCGTTGGTGTCAGCCTTGACCCGCATTCCAGTCCGCTCCGACGTGGCGATGACCGGAGAAATCACCCTGCGCGGTGAAGTGCTCCCGATCGGCGGGCTGAAGGAAAAGCTCCTGGCGGCCCATCGCGGCGGCATCACGACCGTTCTGATTCCAGACGAGAACACCAAGGACCTCGTGGAGATCCCGGCCAACATCAAGGAAAAGCTGCAGATCAAGCCGGTGAAGTGGATCGACGAGGTGTTGCAGGTGGCGATGCGCAACATGCCGCAACCCGTGGTCGGCACAGAAACCGAAGCCGCCGAGGGTGAGAAGCCGCGCCTGGTCGCGGCCAGCGATAAGCGCGTGCGGCGGTCCGGGAAACGGGCCCACTGAAGACGATGGCCGGGCGTCGTTGAACGACCCGGCCTCTCCCCTTACACTACGCGCCCTCCCAGATCGGCCAGTTGAATGGGTGCTTAGCTCAGCTGGGAGAGCGTCGCCCTTACAAGGCGAAGGTCGGGGGTTCGATCCCCTCAGCACCCACCAAATCGGAGCGGTAGTTCAGTTGGTTAGAATACCGGCCTGTCACGCCGGGGGTCGCGGGTTCGAGTCCCGTCCGCTCCGCCAACCTCCATGCGACGGTTGCGCCAGCAGGTAATTTCGGCAGAACCAGCGCCGTTCGGTTCGGATGGCTTGGCATCTAGCTGCTGTCAGCGCAACTGGCTCCAGGTTCAGTACAATCGCGCACTTGTGCTCGGGCATCGAGGATAGCGCTGCCTCTGGCAGATACGGCTATCGCGAGGCATGGGGATCCGCGTCGCGAGGACGCAACGAAGGGCAACAAGAATTCCGATGCGATTCATTCCAAGGCTCATTCATCCGCTTGTGGCTGGGGCCCTGTTCGCCATCGGTTGCCTCCAACCCTATTGGGCCGACGCTCAGACTCCGACGCCCAGCGCGGAGGAGTTGGAATTGCTGCGGAACCTGACGCCCGAACAACGGGCGGAGATTCTTCAGCAAATCTCAGGTCGTGGAGATACGTCCGACGACTCCCGGACGCGTACCGAGCGCGATCAGGAGCGGGAGGACACCTCGCGCGACGATTCGACGCGGGTGCGTTCGACCGACCGGCGTATCCGGGATCTCACCGAAGAGGAGGAAGAGGAAAATCAGCGCGGCGTGCCGGTGCTCAAGGGCAACGACACTGTCATTATTCGAATCGACTTACCGCAAGGACCGCAGAGCCAGACCATAGCACCCGTACAACCCGCCGCTCCTGGCGGACAGAACACCGCACCCCAGGCTCAAGGGCCGCAGATGGGCGTGGTTCCCGGAACACCGATTCGGGGGACTACTAACCAGCAGCTAACGGCGCAACGTGCGCTCGAACTGTCCGAAGAAGAACGCGAGCGGCTTGGGAAGCTGATCGAGCTAGTACGATCGCGTAATCCCTACCGACTGTCGCCGGAAGGCGTGTTGCAGCTGCCGGGATTCGCAGACATTCCGCTGGCGGGGCTGACCGAATTTCAGGCCACCATGCGCCTGCAGGCGGATCCGGAGTTACGTGGTCTCAACATCGCTCTGATTCGTCTTCCACTCAAGAAAATCGGCACGGAGGCGCTGAAGCCATTCGGCTACGACCTGTTCGATCACGCCCCGTCGACATTCGCGCCAGTAACGAACATTCCAGTGCCCTCCGACTACGTAGTGGGGCCCGGCGATGAATTGGAAGTGCAGCTGTATGGTAACCAGAACCGCACGCTGCGACTGGTAGTCGGGCGCGATGGTCGAGTGAACTTCCCGGAACTCGGTCCCATCAGCGTTGAGGGGCAGCGCTTTACCAACGTGAAGGAAGGAATCGAGTCCCAAGTAGGACGTCAAATGATGGGCGTGCATGCGAATGTGTCCATGGGTGACACGCGCGCGATCCGCGTGTTCGTCGTGGGCGAAGTCAGACGCCCTGGTTCGTACACGATCAGCGGACTTGGCACCATGGCGTCGGCGCTGTTCGCGGCAGGCGGTGTCAAGCCGATCGGTTCACTGCGCAACATTCAACTTCGCCGCCAGGGCGCGCTCGTGCGCAGTCTCGACCTTTACGACATGCTGATTCGCGGCGATACGAAGGATGTCGCGAAAGTCCTG
The DNA here is from genome assembly GCA_963724625.1 of uncultured Gammaproteobacteria bacterium. Lineage (GTDB taxonomy): Bacteria > Pseudomonadota > Gammaproteobacteria > Steroidobacterales > Steroidobacteraceae > DATBVX01. Next base: position 3,631 of record CAVRVO010000006.1, read on the forward strand.
CCGGGCGATGTCGTCTTCGTGCCTCCGGTCGGTCCGACGGTCACCGTGATCGGCGAAGTGCGGCGGCCCGCGATCTACGAGGTCAAGAAGGATCTCACTACCGTTGCTGACCTCGTCGAACTCGCCGGTGGATTGACGCCGCAGGCGGATACGATGAAAGCGGCGCTGACGCGCATTGACGAGAATCAGAAGCGCGTGGTGCTCGAGGTGGAGCTGGCGCCGACTGGGATGCGTGCGCCGACTGCACGCAACGGTGACGTACTGAGCATTGCGCGACTGAAGCCGACGCTCGATTCAGGCGTGGTGGTCGAGGGGCACGTGTATTCGCCGGCGACCTACGCGTTTCGCGACGGCCTGCGACTATCCGATGTTATCCGCTCGGTCGACGAGCTCAAGCCTAACGCGGACCTGCACTACGTACTGATTCGGCGCGAGTTGCCAACCAATCGCGAAATCACCGTGATATCGGCCGATCTCGGCGCGGCGCTCACGCAACCCAAATCCAAGCCCGACCTGTTACTCATGCAGCGCGATCGCATCACGGTGTTCGACCTCGAATCCGGCCGGGATCGGATCATCCGACCGCTGATGAACGAGCTGCGCCTGCAGTCCAACCTGGACCGTCCGACGGAGACCGTGAGCGTGGATGGCAAGGTCAAAGTGCCAGGTGAATATCCACTCGAATCCGGCATGACTGTGAGTGATCTCATCAGGGCCGGTGGCGGTCTGGGCGATTCGGCCTATGGTTCCAAGGCGGAACTGACGCGCTATCGGGTGGAAGACGGCGACACGCGTCGAACCGAGCTGATCGAAGTGGATCTGGCCGCGGTGTTGCGCGGCGATGCGGGCGCCAACATAACGCTCTTGCCCTTCGATAGCTTGAGCATCAAGGAAACCCCCGAATGGGGGAAACAGGAGAACGTGACGCTGACCGGCGAATTCCGCTTCCCGGGCAGGTATTCGATCAGGCGCGGGGAGACGCTGCGATCAGTCATCGCGCGCGCGGGTGGTCTAAGCGACTACGCATTCGCGGAAGGCAGTGTGTTTACGCGGGAGGAGCTGCGCGAACGCGAACAGAAGCAACTCGATCTGTTGGCCTCACGCGTGCAGAACGATCTCGGCACGCTCGCTCTGCAAGCAGCGGCGGCGAATCAAGCCGGCGCGGGTACAGCGCTCACCGTGGGTCAGTCGCTGCTCGAGCAACTGCGGTCCACGAAGGCTGTGGGCCGACTCGTGATCGACTTGCCGCGGGCAATACAGGCGCAGCCTGGATCCTCGGCGGACATCATTCTGCGAGACGGGGATCGGCTCATTGTGCCGAGATTCCAGCAGGAAGTAACGGTCATGGGTGAGGTGCAGACGACGACCTCGCACCTGTACGCTGACGAACTCACGCGCGACGACTACATAAGCCAGAGTGGTGGCGTGACGCAGCGTGCGAACGAAAGCAAGATTTATGTAGTGCGTGCCAATGGAAGTGTGGTCGCGAACGAGGGCGGGCGCTGGTTCAGCCGTGGCGGCGTCGATATCAAGCCCGGAGACACCATAGTTGTGCCGCTCGATACCGAGCGATTGCCCGCGCTGCCGTTCTGGCAGGCGGTAACGCAGATCCTCTACAACGTGGCCATATCGGTCGCGGCAATCAATTCGTTCTGATGCTTCGAATTGCCAGAGGTATCAGTAGTCTGTGCCGATTTGTTGACACGGTTCATGGCTCTACCTAGACTGCAGGTCCCCGTTCAATCGTTGAACGCATTGGGGCCCGGCCTTGCACGGAACAATCCCGGCGATTTGCAACCTGCAGTCGGTCCTGCGTTGGTTCCTGGTCTTTACGAAGCCGTCCGGCGAGTGCGCGGCGCAAAAGAATCTGGAGAGGCAAGGTTACCGGGTTTATTACCCGCGCCTGATTCGGCCATCGCTTTATCGCGGCCGTTGGGTCGATCGGGTCGTCTCTCTCTTTCCGCGATACCTGTTCGTGCAGCTCGACCTCGGATGCCAGTCGATCAGTCCCGTGCGTTCCACCGTCGGTGTCGCCAGTATCGTGCGGTTCGGCCAGGAAACCGCGTTCGTCCCTGACGGAATCGTCGATGCCCTGTTCTGCAGGGCAGATCCTGAATCGGGTTTACATCGCCTCAATATCCGCCGTCGGTTCCAGCCAGGCTCCCGCGTGAGCGTAATCGCTGGCGCGTTCGAGGGACTCGAGGGGATCTTCGAGCGTGAAGCCGGGGAGGATCGGGCGGTCATCCTGCTCAAGCTGCTGGGCCGCAATACGCCGGTTCTTGTGCGCTCCGGATTCGTCGCTCCAATTACGGCTTGAACCAATGCCGACCGACATGCATTACAAGTTGATGCGTCTGCTCGATGCCAATCCGGGCATGAGCCAACGCGAGGCGGCGCGCAAGCTTGGCGTGAGCCTGGGTAAGGTGAATTACTGCTTGCAGGCCCTGATGCGCAGGGGCTGGATCAAAGCAAGCAACTTCAAGAACAGCCAGAACAAGGCCGCCTATCTTTACGTGCTCACACCGCGCGGTTTGCAAGGCAAGGCGAGCCTCACGATCGAGTATTTGAAGCAGAGGATGCGCGAGTACGAAGCACTGCGCATCGAGATCGAGCAAATGCGTCGCGAGTCCGAGGGCGACCACCCCGGAGCAGGCGCGAAGCCTGATTGATGGTGGCGGGCTCTGGTCCCGTCGCCAAAAAAGGGCCTGCGTTGTCCGCACGGCGGGGCGAGTTGAGGGACTTTGGATGTGAGTGGCGAGAAGCCACTTGCAGGCGGTAGCGTACCTGAGTATCGGGATGACGAGTTCACATACAACTAGCATCTTGCAGGTGAGGGCATGACTTCCACTGAGCGCCCACTGGTCAGCGATCGTCGCGACGAGATCAACGTTATATCGCTCCTGGAAGTGGCGTGGCGATATCGGGTCTTCATCGCACTGGTCGCTCTCATCGCGGTACTCATCGGGGTGTACGCTGCGCTTACGACGCGCCCCGTGTACAGCGCGGAAGTCGTGGTGACCGAGGTCGAGAACGACAATATGGGCGGAGCAGGTTCCCTCGCGGGCCGCTTTGGCGGGCTTGCGAGCCTTGCTGGCATAACCCTCGCCGGTAATGGGCCATCGCGTGAGGCGCAGGCTGTGCTCAATTCACGATACCTTGCGCAAGAATTCATCCGGCGCAACGCCCTGGCTCCCCAATTGACGAAGAAGGCAAAGACGCAATCGCTGTGGTTCGCGGTCCAGCGGTTTCGCGACAAGGTCCTGAAGATCACTCAGGAGAAGGAGAAGGGAACCACGAGCGTCGCGATCAAGTGGGACAATCCGAACGCGGCGGCGCGCTGGGCAAACGACTACGTCGCACTCGCGAACGAGATCGTCCGCACACGCGCTCTCGATGACTCGAGTCGCAATATTCGCTACCTGAAGGAGCAGATTCCCAAGACGGATGTAGTGGAAATTCAACGTGCGCTTTATGGACTTGTGGAGAACGAGACCAAGGTCAACATGCTGGCGAGCACGCGCAAGGAGTACGCATTTACTGTGGTTGATCCGGCCGTGGCTCCGGAAGAAAGGGTGTGGCCGCGCCGGGCGCTGATCGTCGTGTCGGGCGGGTTCCTCGGAGGAGTCCTTGGTGTCCTGCTCGCGCTTGCACACAACATGTGGCGCCGGCATCGCAACGGTTTGGCGTCGACCTAGGCAGTGGTGCAGGTGGTGGCGACGGCGTCCCTGACCCGCCTGATCTGGCGGCTGTGGCGTCACCTGCCGGTACGCAGGCGCCGGCAATTCGTGCTTCTGCAAGTGCTCACGTTGGTCAGCGCTCTAGCAGAGGTCGTGACGTTGGGGGCAGCGCTGCCCTTCATCGCCGTGCTGGCGACCCCGGAACTCGTGTTCAGGTATCGCATCGCTGCAGCGGCAGCTGACAGCGTGGGAATCCGTAGCGCGTCTGACATGGTCTTGCCGTTGACGATCGCGTTCGCGGCAACTGCGCTGATTGCGGGCGGCGTGCGCTTGCTGGTGCTGTGGGCCGGCACCCGATTTGCGTTTGCCACCGGTGCGGAGCTGAGTCTCGACGTGTACCGGCGCACGCTCTATCAACCGTACGACACGCACATTCGCCGCAGCAGCAGCGAGGTGATCGCGGGGATCACCAGCAAGGTTGGCGGCACCATGCTGGGCGTGCTGTTGCCGAGCGTCATGTTCACCAGCTCGGCGGTGATCGCGGTCGCGATCGTGATTGCGCTCCTGGTGATTGATCCGGCAGCAGCGCTGATCTCCGCGGTCGGATTCGGAGCGAGCTATGGCCTGGTGACATGGCTCACAGGTCGTACGCTTCGCCGCAACAGCCAGCTGATGAGCCATGAATACACAGAGGTCGTCAAGGCTCTGCAAGAAGGACTCGGCGGAATACGCGATGTGCTACTGGATGGCACGCAACCGTATTACTGCGACGCATATCGACGCGCGGAGCAGTCACTGCGGCGTGCGCAGGGAAGCAACGTCTACATCGGGCAGAGTCCAAGGCCGCTCATCGAATCGTTCGGCATGGTGCTGATTGCGGCGGTCGCTTACGGTTTGACGCTTCGCGCGGAGGGTATTTCCGCGGCGCTGCCCGTGCTTGCGGCACTGGCCCTGGGCGCTCAACGCCTGCTCCCGGCGCTGCAGCAGGCTTACGCTGCGTGGGCAAGTATCGCAGGATGCCGGGGCGTGCTGGACGACACGGTCAGGTTCCTCGATCAGCCTCTGCCGCCCGAGATCCTGCAACCCGAGCCGCCCGCGCTGGAATTCGAGCGCTCGATAGAGCTCGCAGGTATCCGCTTTCGCTACTCTGCCGATGGTCCCTGGGTCATCGACGGGTTGAATCTGGCGATTCCGCGCGGCACGCGGGTCGGCTTCGTCGGCAGCACGGGCGGAGGCAAGAGCACGACCTTGGACGTCTTCATGGGGCTGCTTAGCCCAACCGAAGGTGAGATCCGCGTCGACGACGAGACATTGCGGGGACGTCGCATCAGGGCCTGGCAGAGAGCGATCGCGCACGTGCCACAGAGCATCTATCTCGCCGATGCGAGTATGGCCGAGAACATCGCGTTCGGAGTGGCGCGCACCGCAATCGACATGGAGCGCGTGAGGCGAGCGGCACGCCAGGCGCAGATCGCTGATTTCATCGAAACGCGCCCGCGTGGCTATGACGACCTGGTCGGCGAGCGAGGGGTAAGGCTATCGGGCGGGCAACGGCAACGAATCGGCATTGCTCGCGCACTCTATAAGCAGGCCAGGGTCCTGGTTCTCGATGAAGCGACCAGCTCGCTCGACACGGTGACCGAGCGATCCGTCATGGATGCCATCGAAGGACTCGATCGCGAGCTCACTGTATTGGTGATCGCACATCGGCTCAGCACCGTCATGCGCTGCGACACCATCGTGCAACTGGAGCGCGGACGAATCGTCGCGCAGGGCACCTATGATGAGCTGCTCGAGTCAAGCCCCAGCTTCCGGCAGCTGGCGCGCGCGGCAACTTCCTGACAACCCCGTCACTCGAATGTTTGATGTAGATCTGATAGCCGAATTTAAGAAGCGGTACGACAGGAAGCTTGGTCCCCGATTATGGGAATCGCGAAAATCGCAACCGCTGGGCGGCCGCCCTGGTCCAGCAACTACCAGGAAAACGCATCCTCAATCTGGGTGGCGGCGGCAAGCGTCACCTTTCGAGTTTCCTGGGCCCGCAATGGCAAATCCATGAGTTGGATATTACCGGCGATTGTGACACGAGGTTGAACCTGGACAGGATCGATCGCTTGCCGTTCGATGATGGCGCGTTTGATACATGTTGTGCGTTCGATGTCCTCGAGCACCTGGAGCAGTTCCACCTCGTGTCAGACGAAATGTTTAGAGTCGCCACGTCCTCCGTTCCTCATCTCATTACCGAATGCCGCGTGTGAGTTTCCACCGATTTTCAGGAACATTCGCGAGTACAACGACCCGATGCAGAATGGCGTATACAGCAAGTACTACGGTCTGCCACTCGCGCCACCAGAAGACCGACATCGATGGTGGCTCACATTCGAGGATATCGTCAGATTCGGTCTGCGGTTTGAACAGACCCATTCATGCCGTTTGGCGTTCTACGTTCCCGACGACGAGTTCTCGATCAAGCGGACGTTGTTTCGCATCCTTGCGGGCGAACGTCGCTACCTGACCTTCTGTTGCTCGAGCGTTTGGTTGAAGATCACCAAAGTACCTCGCACGTCCGTTCGAAGCGTATCGGGAGCGTAGCGGTGTGATGACTTCCATGGACGAAACAGGTGTGCGCTTTGAGTTTGGGGAAAATTGGACTCGCTTTCTAACCATCCTGGATGATCAGCGAATTTCGGAGGCCGAGAGGTCACTGAAGGAGATGCTGTGGTTGCAAAACCTTGAAGGACTGTCTTTTCTGGACATTGGTTGTGGCTCTGGGCTTTTCAGCCTTGCCGCCCGACGACTTGGCGCCCGCGTGGTTTCATTCGATTTCGACGCGCAGTCTGTTACGTGCACCCGGGAGTTGCGCTGCCGCTATTTTCCGGATGACGAAGGCTGGCGAGTTGAACAGGGTTCCGTGCTTGACCGGCGCTACATGGAATGCCTTGGACGGTTCGACGTCGTGTACAGCTGGGGAGTGCTGCATCACACCGGTGCAATGTGGCTTGGTCTGGAGCATGCAATCAAGTGCGTAGCGCCTGACCGCGGGAGATTGTTCATAGCGATCTATAACGATCAGGGCTGGAAGTCGCAAGTGTGGTGGGTCATCAAGTATCTCTACAATCGCGCGCCTCCTGTCTGCCGAACTCCTTTCGTCGCGGTGGTCAGTGCGCTGGTGCACGCTGCTACGATCATTAAATGCACAATCCAACTCAAGCCGAGTGCTGCAATCGCACCCTTGCTAAGCGACCGTCGCGAGCGCGGGATGAGCGCGCGATGCGACAACGTTGATTGGATTGGTGGCTTTCCCTACGAGGTGGCGTCGCCTGACGAACTTGTTGCCTATTGCGCTAAGCGCAATCTCGCGCTGGTCAAAGACAAGCGGACGACGAGCTGGGGTTGCAATGAACTATCGTTCCAAAGAGTTGCGAGTGCGGGCTAGCGCAACGACTCGGCTTGAGCTTCGTGGAGCGTCGCACCTCGTATTGGTCGCGGTGGATGTGCACGGGGAGAGGCCGAGCGTCGACCAATATGGATAAGAATCAAGAGTTCCACATCGTAACCGTCGGCTGGGCGCCGCACGTGATAGAGCGTGTGTGGGGTGAGGTCCAAAGGAAGAGTGGCGCCCGCTGCTCGCACATCTTGCAGCCATGTTACGTGGCGCGCGACTTTGACGGCGCATCATCGCGTGCACAGCTCAAGTTCTTTAGAGACGATCTTGGCCAGCGCATGCCAGAGCCGGATCTCGAGCTGCTGACATCTCTCGAGCGAGAGGGAGTTCCGACGATCCACAACATGATCCTCGGTGATCGAGTCGTTTCTCGCCTCGACTATCAACTTGCGCTGAGTTATGCAACGTTTCTCGCAACCCGCCTGATAGAGCTGTTCGGCAGACTCGAACCGTCAGTAGTGATTGGTGCCTTCGATGCCTTGCATGGTGGAATGGCACTAGCGGTGGCAAGGCGCATGAACATCCCATGGTTCGCATTGACCTTTGGCGTGCTGCCGACGGGACTAGCCTGTCTCTGCAAAGAGATGTCCCCCGCGGCGCGCGAGCAGTTGGTCGGCGGATTTCCCTCTGCATCCTTGGCGGAGGCACTGCTGAAGAAGTTTGAAGACAAGAGCGTTCGGGCGCCGGCGTATATCGCGCCGCGTCCACTTTCCCTATGGGGCAATATCAAGAGGTTACCCGCTCGATTGGCGGCGGTCAGGAGGACCGTGCGCAAGGCGCGGCTTAGAGATGGCTGGCAGTTCACGCAGGAAAAGACGGACTACAGCGTAATCGCCGCCGTGCGCCACCTGCACCGTACGCGCGCGGCCGCGAAAGCTCTTTCCCGGACAAAGACCATGGACGTTCCTCCGGCGACGCCCTATGTGTTCTTCGGGCTCCATATGCAACCGGAGTCGACGATTGACGTGTGGGCGCCGTTTTTCAGCAATCAACAATGGGTCGTCGAATTGCTATCGCGCTCTATACCGCCAACTCACAGGCTGTTGGTCAAGATCCACAAGAGCGACGCCGCCAACTATTCTCTAGAGCAGCTCAACCGGATGAAGTCCCTTCCGGGAGTGGAGCTCGTACCGCCATTTGCCGATAGTCGAGCTTTTGTCGAAGCTGCGGACCTGGTTGTTGCGATTCAGGGGACCATCGGTCTGGAAGCAGCACTTCTCGGTATCCCGGTCATCATGTTCGGGGATTCCCCCATCACACTCTTTCCGAGCGCCACTCGAATAGGAAAGATTTCGGATCTTCCACAGCTTGTTCGAAAAAAACTGAAGGAGCCGCGTCCACCGCGGAGCGAGATCGTAAAGGCGTATGTCTCGTATCTGAGTCCATATATGCCGGCCAGTCACAATGACTGGTCTGTCGAACAAACTGCGGAAGAGGTGGACGCTTACGTTGAGCTGTTTTCCAAGCTGAAGCAGTTCTTGGCCTCGGGACCGATCGCTGCCGGAGTAGTCAGATGAGCCATAGTCCAGCGCCTGTCATTCATATCGACGGAAAGAGGATCAGTCGCAACGATCCCGTATATTTCGTAGCCGAGATAGGCTCTAACTTCGATCGCGACCTGGCACGAGCCAAGGACCTGATCTTCCTTGCGAAGGAGGCGGGCGCGGACGCCGCCAAGTTCCAACACTATACGGCCGGCACGCTGGTGAGCGATTTCGGGTTCAAAAAGCTTGGCAGCCGGCAATCGCACCAGGCTTCGTGGAAGAAGTCGGTCTTTGAGACATACGAAGATGCGTCGCTCAATCGGGATTGGACCGGCATCTTGAAGGAGACTTGTGATGAGGCGGGGATTACGTTCTTCACGAGCCCATATTCCTTGGAGCTTGTCGACTACGTCGACCAGTTCGTGCCGGCATTCAAGGTTGGATCCGGCGATATCACGTGGCACGAAATCATCTGTGCGGATGGCGTCAACGGGTAAGCCCGTGTTGCTGGCAACTGGTGCATCGAGTCTGGAAGAAGTACGGCGCGCAGCAGATGCCGCGCTTGCGGTGACGCCAAATCTGATTCTCCTACAGTGCAACACGAACTACACCGCGGACGCGGAGAACTACTCTTGTCTGCAGCTGAGCGTGCTTCGGGAGTATGAGAGGCTTTATCCGGGCGTTCTTCTCGGACTGAGCGACCATATGCCTGGACACGTCGCGGTCCTCGGGGCCGTTGCTCTTGGCGCTCGTGTGATAGAGAAGCATTTCACCGATTCCACCAGTCGTGACAGGCCCGGATCATCCGTTCTCCATGACGCCTCAGACGTGGCGCGAGATGGTTGAAAGAACTCGCGAGCTCGAGGCGTCATTGGGTGACGGCCATAAGAAGGTCGAGGCGAATCGAGCGCGAAACCATCGTAGTGCAACGACGATGCATTCGTGCGAGCCGTGATCTCGAAGGGGGTGCCGTCTTGCACGCGAGTGACCTGGCGATGCTGAGGCCCTGTCCGGCGAATGGAATCGCGCCATTCGAGTTCCCAGAAGCTGGTCGGGAAGAGACTCACGCGAGGGGTTAGTTCGGGTGAACATTTTAGGTGGGAGGATGTCGTTTAGCAACGATTTGCGGGAATGAAAAACGAAGATTCATCGAAGAAAATCACCCCGAGCTCGCGCATCCTCGTGACGGGCGCATGCGGCTCTGTTGGTTCCGCGTTGGTAAGACGTCTGCTCGTCGACGGCCATACGGTTTGCGCGTTCGACCAGAGCGAGGATGGTCTGTTCAATCTCGATCAGGAGCTGCAGGAGGGGGGTGGTCGACTACGAATGTTTCTCGGGAATGTGCGGGACGGGGATCGCCTTCGCCGAGCCATGGACGGTGTGGAGATCGTGTTCCATTGCGCCGCCTTGAAACACGTTTATCTGTCTGAATACAACCCGTTCGAGGCGATGCAGACGAACATCGTCGGTACCAACAACGTGATTCAGGCGGCTATCGCCACCGACGTGAAGCGCGTGGTCATGACGAGCAGCGACAAGGCCGTCAATCCGACGAGTACCATGGGTGCAACCAAGCTGCTTGGGGAACGGTTGTTCATCGCTGCTAATCATTTCGCCGGGTACCCACAAGACGCGATTTGCCTGCGTTCGATTCGGCAACGTCCTGAATTCCAATGGATCCGTTCTGCAAGTCTTTGGTCATCAACTGGATAACAATCTGCCGTTGACGATTACTTCGAAGACCATGACCCGCTTTTTCCTATCGATGTCGCAGGCTGTGGATTTGTGCATACGCGCCTCGGTCGACATGATCGGCGGGGAGATCTTCGTGATGAGCATGGGCAGCTGCGACATCATTACTCTCGCCAAAGGCCGTGAGCGGCGGCCATCCACTCAAGATCGTCGAAATCGGCCACAAGCCCGGGGAAAAGCTCTACGAGGAGTTAGTCACCGAAAACGAAGCTCCACGCACAGTGATCAAGTGGCGACACTTACGTGGTCTTGCCGGATACGATCGGCATGTTGCCCGAAGACGTGCGCACGAAATACTCGGGATACGAGAGTCTTCCTCGGCTAAACACACCTCTCCGTTCGGATCGAGACATGTTGGGCGAGGGTGCGGTCGTCTCGATGCTTCGGTCCGCCGGACTGCGCATAGATCGGGCGACACAAGCGGAGTAGTCGCCAGGACGCCGATGCAAAGCAAGCGAAAGCCATCCCCAAGGCGAATCTCCGATCTCAAGAGAGCTTACTTGGAAGTTGGCGACCGAACCTGGCTGGATAGCGACTTTCGCGAAGCGAACCTCGATCTGTCCCGAAACCTTTTTACGCCAGAGAGCCTGCTCGCCCGCCGGCCTCGTCCGAAACAGTTGGAAGTCTGTCGCGTTGCTTTCCGGGTTACCGTTCAACGTCGAATTTGCTGACAAACTGGTCGAAGTGCAGCAGGCGATATCGGCGGTACTCGGTGAGCGGCTCCACTATTGGGTAACGCCCACGAACCTGGGAGTGGAGTACTGCGTGTTCAAGTGGCCGACGAGCCCGTGGGATGCTGCGTGGATTGGAGTCATCGAGCGAGTGCTCGCTTCCGTTCGAGAGCCTTCGTTTCGATTTGAGATCGGTGGCGTGCAGATCAACCCTGATGGTTGCGTTGTTGCGCAGGGCTTCGACGAGGGGTCCGTGCTGTTTCGCATTCGAGAGTGCATGCGGGCGAATGTTCCCTTTCTACCGCCCAAGCAGTCTGTCTGGGCGCACGTGCCATTGGGGAGGATCCTGGAGCCGATCGGCATCGAGAAATTCGCCAAGCTTGCTCAGCTGATGAGCACTCTTGCGGATTCATCAATCGCTAAAACGGAAATTGGCACACTGAAGCTCATCCACGAGATGCGCTGGTACATGGAAGAAAGAACTGTTCTGGCGGAATACCGGCTCGGTTGAGTCTAAGGGGTAGATAGGATCATGACGGCGCACCCACGAGTGGTCGCAGTTATCCAGGCACGGATGGGGTCCAGCCGACTGCCGGGAAAGACCATGATGGATCTGGCGGGAATACCCCTGTTGGAGCGTCTCCTTCGCCAGCTCAGCGGTGCGGCAGCGCTTGATGATGTCGTCATCGCCACGAGCGTAGACGCTGCGGATGACGTGATTGAGAAGTTCGCCAGAGATCGTGGTTTCACTGTGGTGCGCGGGTCGCAGCACGATGTGCTCAGCAGGTATGTGTTGGCGGCGGAAGCCGCGAATGCGGACGTTGTGGTTCGCCTTACCGCAGACTGCCCGCTCCATTCGCCGGATACGGTCGATGAAGTAGTCAACGCGTTCCTGGCCGCAGGCGTGGACTATGCATCCAACACAAACCCGTATACGAGGCCCGATGGCCAAGACGTGGAGGTGTTTCACGCGGAGTGCGCTGGACCGCGCCTCGGTTGCGGCGACGAGCGGTCCTGACCGCGAGCATGTCACGCCATGGATCCGTCGCAGCGCGGACGTCGCCAGGCTTGACGTGCTGCATGGCCATCCGCATCAACCGTCGCTGCGCTGGTCTGTCGACCATGCCGATGACTCTGGAATTTGCGCGTTCTGTTTGGTCCTGCCTTGATCGGCGGGGTTCCGGCCCTTTCAAGTTCGAGGAAATCATGTCAGCCGTAATCGAAAGTGGTGCAGCTCAAGGGAAGGCGACCATCAACGAAGGGTTCTATCTTTCGTTGTTCAAAGCAGCTTCCGCGGAGGCGGCCCCGCCGTTGATCCTCAGTGAGAGCTTCTCGTGGCTCGAGCGCAGCGAGCGCGTGATTCCAGGTGCCGCGCAAACCTATTCGAAGAGCTGGCGGCATCACATCCGCGGGGTGACACCGATTTTCCTGGATCGTGGAGCGGGCGCGGTAGTCACGGACGTGGATGGAAACGACTACGTGGATTTGATCCAGGGACTGCTACCAAACATCCTTGGGTATGCCCATGAAGGGGTCAACCGCGCTGCGTACGAGTGCGCGCGCAACGGGCACAGCTTCTCGCTCGCCCACCCTATCGAAGTGGAACTCGCCGAGCGGCTTTGCCGACTGATCCCATGTGCTGAAATGGTTCGTTTTGGCAAGAACGGCTCAGATGCAACAGCTGGTGCCGTACGCGTCGCGCGCGCTTATACGCGACGCGAGCATGTCGCCGTGTGTGGCTATCACGGCTGGCAGGATTGGTACATAGGCACCACCTCACGTTCCGCAGGAGTTCCGCAGGCGGTTCGAGAGTTAGCACATCCGTTCCCTTACAACGATTCTGACGCTCTGGATGCGCTGCTTTCCGGCCTGCCAGGTCAGTTCGCGGCAGTGATCATGGAGCCGGTCAATTTCTACTGGCCGGCCCGAGGATATCTGGAGAAGGTCAAGGAGATTGCTCACCGCCATGGGGCGCTGCTCATCTTCGATGAGATCTGCTCAGGTTTCCATTTTGGATTGGGAGGGGCGCAACGCCTCTTTGGCGTGACACCTGACCTCGCGGCTTTCGGCAAGGCCATGGGTAACGGCTGGCCGATAAGCTGCGTCGTCGGGCGACGCGAAATCATGAAAGTCTTTGAGGATGCCTTCGTAAGTTTCACGTTTGCGGGCGATGTAGCCGCGATGGCGGCCGCCATGGCGGTGCTGGATATCCTCGAATCCGGTGACGCCTATTCCCGCATGACCGCAGCGGGTACCAAATTGTCCGACGGCGCACGCGTCATGGCGGCGGCCGCAGGGCTCCAGGATTTGTTCCGACTGGCCGGGCATCCGCATTGGGCGCTGTTTTCGTTTGTGGACCAGAACGGCGTCGACGATCCAGCGACCAGGGCGCTTTGGGTGCAAGAAGTTACACGCCGAGGTGTGCTGATCCTTACGACTTTCAACGTTTGCGCTGCGTTGGATGAGTCGTCGGTGACGACAGTGCTGTCGGCTTTCGCGCACGCCTTCAAGCGCGTCGCAGAGGCGCGATCTCTGGGTGTAAGCCCAGAGTCCTGGCTTGATGGGCCCATCCCGGTCCCGGCCTTCCGCGCGCGGGGCTAGGAAACAGTTGCATGGAGTACTCGAGCACGGGCGACGCTACACCCATTCGTCACGCACGATGAACAGCATGCTTCATGCGCAGGGTTCCAGAACGTTGCCGCACTGTATTGCGAACTGCTTTCCGGGAGCGCGCGGCCATAGAGACTGAACGCCGATCGACATCGGGCCATGCCCTCAGCGGCGACGGGCCAATGTCCGCGCTTGATCGCGTGCGCTGGCTGATCCTCAACCGGTTGAACAATGCCAGGGCTGATGCCGACATAGATTCCGCTCTGGAAATGGAACGGTTTCCGATCACCGGCGCGTTGCCATTTTGGTCGAGCATCGATGCAACGGCCTCGCCGGCACGCCGACTCAGCGACTTCTTTTGGCTATCACTCCCATGGCAGCGGATCGCAAGTGAACTCGGGGGTGTGGTCAGGGTGCTAGAAGTGGGTTGCGGCAGTGGACGATATGGAACGGTGCTAGAGCGGTGTCTCGGCCCCGCGTATGCGAGTTATCTCGGAGTCGACATGACTCCGCATCCGCAGTGGAGCCAACAGGAGACCAATCCAGAAGCTGAAGTTCGTCTGCGGGCGGATTCAGGCACTGCCGCTGCGGCATCTCGTCGACATGAATTTCGTCTGACGGTCAGCAGCGCAGACTCGAGGATTTTGCGGAGGGACTTCGCCTTTTTTAACGACATTGCCGAGCATCTCAAAGTCCGGCAGGCTCCCCTGATTCAAGTGCACCTCATGCCCTCCGCGGCCTGTCTCACGACCTTTCTTTGGCACGGTGTACGGCAATACACGCCCAGAACCGTCTCGCGTATTACGAAACTTTTTGGGGCTGAGACGGTGAAGCGACTGTATTTTCTCGGATCCGCGGCATGCAACCGTGTCCACCGACGTTACATTACGTATCCATGGCTGCTCGGCAGAAGTGATCCTGGTGGGGATCGGCGAGCGGAATACGAACGCGACCTTAGACGGGCGTTGCACGAGGATGAGGTCGCGCCACGCGCCAACGAGGCGTGCTTTCATGCATTGGTTCTGCTGAGCCGGGTGAGCCACGACTTTCTGGCGAATTCCAGGAGTGCTCACGCAGAGCGGGTAATCCCCTGCTGAGGAACCCATCGTGGTGTCGATGATTGAATCCCGGACAGAGGAGCGCACTGACGCGGGAGCTGCTTTCGGTTCTGCACTGCTCTCGGGCGCCACCGTGGTCTGCTTGGGATTCAGTGCGACCTTCTTCGATGCCGTCACCTCATCGCGCTTGCTGCCAATACTCGTGCTTCTGCTTGCGGCGCACAGTTTCATTTGTCCGCGCTGGTTCTATTGCCGTGAGTTTGCATTCTATTCAGTGTTCCTTGCGTACTTGTTTCTCACGCTCCTGTGGACGCCCGATGGCGTGCTCGGGCTGAATACCTTGTTCCCGGCCGTCGATTTTCTGCTTGTGCAGATTCTCATCGGGTCGCTCTTCATGTTTCACGACCCACGTGCCGTCGCCTGGGGATGCCTGATCGGCTTCTGGTCGGGCGCCGCCATATACACCTCCGTGGCAGGGTTCCCCTTCAGGTATCCAGAGGATTTCTCCTACAACGCCGTCGCTGCCGTTTATCTGTTTGGACTCGTCCTCACCTGTGTGTTCGGTTGGCTCACGCGTGCGCGCATACTGGCGCTCGTCAGCGCGCTGCTGGCGCTGGCTCACATCGTCGCTACAACTTCCATCAAGACCAACCTTGGCATTGGCCTTGCCGTGGTTGTCGCGGCGCTGTGTCTACCGCGTAGAGGCGGTACGAATCATCAGGCGTAATCTCTGGCCGCTGATACTGGCACTCACGGCGGGCACATATCCGCTTCTCTCCAGCGGCGCCATCGTGGCCAGGATCGAGGCCGGGTTCGATCGGCTGCTTGTCGGTATTAGTGTCCTGCAAGCAAGGGAGGACCAAGCGGGCTACGTCGGTTTCGAGGAGCGCCAGCGCTGGATGCAAGAAGGCGTGCAGGGGTGGGAACGCAATCCGGTATTCGGGCACGGCGTAGAAGCGTTTCGAGCCAACTTTGGCATTACTTCACATTCGACGCCCATCGATCTGCTCTACAACACGGGTCTCATCGGTTTCTGCCTGTTCTACGCGGTTTTCCTATCGCTCGCTTGGCGTCTGGTGGTAGCTCGCAAGTCGCCGCTGCGCAGCTTGCAGATGTTCGTGTTGGCAGGAATCGTCTGCCATGTATTCGTAACTCTTTCCGGAACAGTCTTCTATCAGGGATTCACGGCGGCGTTCATTGCCGTGGCCGCCGCCCTGCTCAGGCGTTACGCCTCGAAGTCGCCCGCAGCTCAGTGACCGATAGGACGTTAAGGCCGTCGGCCTGCGTAGTCCTGCTCGCCGCCGACCTCCATGGTGGCGGCGCAGAGCGGCAGATGGCGGAAATGGCCAACTATTGGGCCGCGAGGGGCGTGAATGTCACGATCGCTACGTGGAGCGGCAAGGACGTTGAGGACCTGTACTGGCTTGACGCGCGGGTTGTGCGCGTCTACCTGGAAGTGCCGCCAGCAACTCATCGGCTCGCCGTCGGCGCCGCGGTACTCAGGCGAGTAGCCAAACTGCGTCGCCTTCTGATCGCCACGCGACCGGACGCCTTGCTCAGCTTCCTCACGTCGAACAACGTGCTTTCGATTCTTGCCACACGCGGCTTGAACTTGCGCGTCGTTGTTTCGGAGCGGGCACACCCCGCACACGACACGAATGTATCGCTTGTCCTACGGCTGCTGCGCCGCGGGCTATACGGATGGTGCGACGAAGTCGTGGCGCAGACGCGCGAAACCGCCAGTTGGATCGAAGAAACTGTCGGCGACCTGCGAATGTCATTCCTAACGCGTTACGGACATTGCATGTTGCAGCCGACCCGAAGCAGCCGCTGATCGTCGCAGTTGGCCGACTGGTTCGACAAAAGGGCTTTGACTTACTGCTGAAGGCGTTCGCGAACATCCGCGGGAGGTTTCCAAGCTGGCGTGTGGCGATCATTGGCGAAGGGAGTGAGCGAGCCAATCTGTTGCGGCTCTGCGAAAGCCTTGAGCTAAATGGACACGTGGAATTCGTTGGCAAGACGCGGGATGTCGAGGGGTGGCTGGCGCAAGCCGGATTGGTCGTGCAGCCGTCCCGCTTTGAAGGCTTTCCAAATGCAGTGCTTGAGGCCATGGGAGTGGGCGCCGCCGTAATCAGTGCGGACTGCCCGGCGGGTCCCGCAGATCTGATTGAAGACGGGGTCAATGGCCGGCTGGTACCTGTTGAGGACATCGACGCTCTGAGCGAGGCAATGGCGCAACTGATGTCTCAGCCTGAGCTCCGGGAGCGACTGGGGCGAGAGGCCAGCAAGGTGAGGGAGCGGTTTCGTCAGGACCTGATCATGGATCAATGGGAACGTAGTCTGCGCATCGCATGTGCGGACTAGCAGGGTTCTACCGGCCGGGCGGCCTGCAACTGCCGCGGCATGAGCACCTGGTGCAGGCGCAGACGGCCGTCCTGTTCCACCGTGGCCCTGACGACTCGGGCACGTGGGTGGATGCGGCGGCAGGTATTGCTCTGGGGCATCGGCGGCTAGCCGTTCTCGATCTTTCGCCGGCAGGTCATCAGCCAATGATCTCGCCGTCCGGGCGATACGTGATCGTCTACAACGGCGAGATCTACAACCACCTGGAAATTCGCGACCTACTCGAGTCGGCACCGGCATGGCACGGCCACTCGGATACCGAAACATTGCTCGCGGCCGTCGATTGCTGGGGCCTTGAGCGCGCTCTCCAGGCGACAGTCGGCATGTTCGCGTTCGCCTTGTGGGATCGCCAGACCCGAACTCTGACGCTGGCAAGGGACCGCGCCGGTGAAAAGCCGCTTTACTACGGATGGCAGGGCGACGTGTTTCTGTTCGGGTCGGAACTCAAGGCATTGCGTGAGCACCCGGAATTCCGTGCCGATATCGATCGCGAGGTGCTCGCGACCTACTTGCGGCGCGGATACATCCCAGCGCCGCAATCGATCTACCGCAACATCTTCAAGTTGCTGCCTGGCACGTATGTGCAGCTGTCATCCAGCGATGCGCGTGGCAGCGCGCCGCAGCCACGCGTCTACTGGTCACTTCTGCAAGTGGCGGAGCATGGCCTGGCGGCGCCGTTTTCCGGAAGCGACCATGAAGCCGCAGATCAGCTCGAGACAGCACTGACACGCGCAGTCTCTCAGCAAAGTGTCGCGGATGTTCCGTTGGGAGCTTTTCTCTCGGGGGGGGTCGATTCGAGCACAGTGGTGGCGCTCATGCAAAAGCAGGCGTCGCGACCGGTGAAGACATTCACGATTGGATTTCGCGAATCCGTTTTTCAGGAAGCGGAGCATGCGAGAGCCGTGGCGAACTTGCTCGGTACCGAGCATACGGAGCTCTATGTCACGCCTCGCGAAACGATGGAGGTAATTCCTCGTTTGCCCGACATGTACGATGAGCCATTTGGTGACAGCTCTGCGATTCCCACCCACCTCGTGGCGCAACTGGCACGACGTCACGTCACCGTGTCCCTGTCCGGCGACGGCGGCGACGAGCTGTTTGGCGGCTACACCCGCTATCTGCGCACGGATGCAACGTGGCGGGCCATCAGCCGCGTGCCTCGATTTGCGCGCAGCCTGCTGGCGCACAGTTGCCGCGCGTACGCACGCCGTAGCCGCACTTCATCGCTCGGCTGGAAGGCTGGCCGGTTGGCGCTTTACCTCTCCGCGAGAACCGCCGACGAGTGTTATGCGGCCAGAGTCGTCCAATACGACGCGGCGCACGAGCTGGTACTCGGTTTCGCGGGCCCGGTGGGTCTTGAGCACCTTGGCGGACCGTCGCAAACCGAGCTGTCGAAGGGAGGCATCTTCGATCGGATGATGTATGCGGACGGCATGACGTACCTGCCAGATGACATTCTCACCAAGGTTGATCGTGCTTCGATGGCTGTGAGCCTCGAGTCGCGCGTGCCGATGCTGGATCATCGAGTCATCGAACTCGCGTGGCGCATGCCGCTGCACATGAAGGTACGCAACGGCGAAGCCAAGTGGCTGCTGAAGCAGGTCTTGTTTCGATACCTGCCGCCGGCCGTAATGAATCGTCCGAAGCAGGGTTTCGGCGTTCCCGTCGGCGAATGGCTGCGCGGACCATTGCGTGCGTGGGCGGAGGACCTGCTCTCGGAGACTCGAGTGCGTAGCGACGGACTCTTGAACCCCAGGCTGGTGCGTGAACAGTGGTCGCGGCGTCTCGCCGGCATATCTGCAGACGGGGACAGCCTTTGGCAGGTCTTGATGTTCCAGGCATGGGCCGCAGCCGCCGCCAGCTCCCAGGCGGCGCGGTACGCCAGTCGTGTCGCGTAAGCGAGGCTAAGAGCAATGTGTGGCGTGCTGGGAGTTGCGCTGGGTCCGCGTCTAGATGATGCGCGCCTGGCCGAGTTGTTCCCGGCAGCGCTTGCCAAGCTCCACCATCGCGGTCCCGATGCACGCGGCCACTTCCAGGACAGGAATGTCTTCCTCGGCCACACTCGCCTCAGCATTCTCGACCTTACCGACGCTGGAAGGCAGCCGATGCAAACGGCTGACGGGCGTTTCGCGATCAGCTACAACGGCGAGGTCTACAACTTCCGCGAACTCGCGCGGGAATACACCCTCGCTGGCCTGCGCTCTGCATCCGATACTGAAGTTGTCCTACGCTTGTTCGCAAAGCTGGGGACTTCGTCGTTCACCAAGCTCAATGGCATGTTTGCTTTTGCTGTGTACGACGCGCTGGCTCGCAAGCTGTGGCTGGTACGCGATCGGCTCGGCATCAAGCCGCTGTATTTCGAGCTGCGCTCTGACCGGCTCAGCTTCGCCTCGGAGGTCAAGGCGATTCTTGCGCTTGGGGAGAGCGCACCGCATTGCAACGTCTCGGCGCTGCACGAGTGGGTCTACTACGGCAATCCGCTCGGCGGCCACACTCTCTATAAAGGCATTCGGCAATTGCTGCCGGGTCATTTTCTCGAGATCGACCTTGAGTCCTTCGAGTACTCCATCCGGGCGTACTGGTCGCTCGAGGAGCAGTCCGGGGATGGTATCGAGGCGCCGCGCGATGCGCAGGAGACGATTGAGCGGACCCGGCGGCTTCTCGAACAGGCCGTGCATCGGCAACTGGTCAGCGACGTACCTGTCGGGCTATTCCTTTCGGGCGGAGTGGATTCCAGCGCGCTGACGGCATTCGCCTCGCGACACTACGGCGGTCGGCTCGCGACCTATTCGGCCGGCTTCGATTTCGCGCGCGACGAGGGTGAGCTGCAGAAGGCGCAGCGGGTGGCCGCTTTCTTCGGCACAGAGCATCACGAGATTCACATCAGCGGTACCAATGTTGGCGATCTGGTTCAGGACCTCGTTCAGCACCACGATATGCCGTTCTCCGATGCCGCGAACATCCCACTTGCCCTGATGGCGTCGAAGATCAGTGCGCACACAAAAGTAGTGCTGCAGGGAGATGGCGGTGATGAGCTGTTCGGCGGCTACAGCCGCTATTTCACCCTCGGTCACTACAACCTCCTGCGGCTGCCGGCGCTGGTCGTCCAGCATGCGCACCGTCTCGCGCCGGATACCGCATTTCAGCATCGGGTGCGGCGTTACGTGCGTGCCCTTGCCGCCGAGGACATGGCTGCCACCATGGCGCTGCTCCTGACTTCGGAGGATCGTTCCATGGAGCCCACCGCAATCTTTGTGCACCCGTTGCGAGAGAGCGTCGAGCAATACGACCCTTTCGGACGTCACCGTGAGTGCCTGCGGATGTTCGTGGATCAGGATCGCATCAACCAGATGTCATTTCTCGATCTGATGATCACCTTGCCCGACACTTATCTCGAGAAGGTCGACCGCTCGACGATGGCCGCAAGCCTGGAGGTGCGTGTGCCGTTCCTCGATCACGAATTGGTGGACTTCGTAGTCGGACTCCCCGGCGAAGCGAAAACGCCGCGCGGCAATCAGAAATGGCTGCTGAAAGCTGCTCTCAAAGGCATCGTGCCTGACGAGGTCCTGCATGGCCCCAAGGTCGGGCTCGATGTGCCCTACGGCGCGTGGCTGCAGGGAGCGCTAAAGCCGCTGTTCTTCGACCATCTGGCGATGTTCAGGCGCCGCGACCCTGACGTGTTGGATGTGGGGCATGTCGAAAGCCTGTACCAACGTACGGGGGCCGGGCGTCGTGATGACTCGTACATGCTATGGAAGGTGCTGAACTTCATGATCTGGGCGAACCACTCGGACGTTCGCTTCGATGCCGCAATGGCGGGCTAGATGACGCGTACGCCTTCGTTTCCGGAGAGCGTCTGCCCTGTCGATCAGTCGGCGCTCACCACCGCCGACGCGGGCGACGGTCTCGTTTGCTCGCTGGGCCATCGCTACCCGATTCGGCAGGGCATCCCGCGGCTGCTTGCGCCGGAGCGCAACTATGCAGAGGCGTTCGGCGCGCAGTGGCGTCTCTACCGCGTTACGCAACTGGACTCCTACACGAAGACCAATCTGTCCAGGGACCGTTTACGCCGCTGCATCGGCGATGAGTTGTGGCATGACCTGCAGCGTCCAGAACGCCGCTTCGAAGTTCTCGAAGCAGGTTGCGGCGCGGGGCGATTTACGGAGATCTTGCTGCAGCTCCCAGCAGCCTCAGTGACGTCTACTGACCTCAGTTCCGCCGTCGAACCGAATCAGGAGAATTGTCCGCAATCGGACCGCCACCGCATCATCCAGTGCGACATCGGTCAGCTTCCATTCCGGCCCGCCCAGTACGATGTCGTGATTTGCCTGGGCGTGGTGCAGCACACGCAGAATCCTGAGGCCACCATTGCGAACCTCTACGGGCAGGTGAAGCCAGGGGGGTGGCTGGTGCTTGACCATTATCAGCACTCGTTCTCCCACCACACGCGGTTCGGTGACATGGTGCTGCGGCCCTTTCTGAAGCGGTTGCCGCCGGCCAAGGGCATCGCTGTCACACGGGCATTGACTCGCTGGTTCTTTCCGTTGCACCGGGCCGTGAGAAACGTTCGGCCCGCACAGATGCTGCTCTCTCGTTTCTCGCCGTTGCTCACCTACTACCATGCTTTTCCAGAGCTGAGCGACGAACTGCAATACGAATGGGCGGAACTCGACACGCATGACGGTCTGACGGATTGGTACAAGCATCTGCGCACTGCGCGTTCGATACGTGCGGCGTTGCAGACGCTCGAGGCACGCAGTATCTGGGTCGCGACCGGCGGCAACGGTATCGAGGCCCGTTGCCAGAAGCCGCTCTGACGGATGCCGCGTCGAATTCACCTCGGGTCAAGAGCATGAAGCTGAAAGCCAAAGCGCTGCTATCGGGACTGGCCACGTACGTTCCAGGCTACGACTTCATGAGAGCAACCGGGGGGACGGATTCGGCGCGGTATTGCTACTCCGTGTGGCTGCGCCACCTGCTGGGCGCGCGTGCGGCCGGCGTCGTACGCGCCATCCCGCACACTGTCGCCGAGCTTGGACCTGGCGACTCAATCGGGATCGGCCTCGCGGCGCTGCTGTCCGGCGTCGAAGCTTACTACGCGCTCGATGTCGTTCGTTACTCGGACCTAAACAGCAATCTCGCGATCTTTGACGAGCTTGTGGAGTTGTTCCGGCAGCGTACTGCAATCCCGGATCACCGGGAATTCCCGCACGTGAGGCCGACGCTTGCGAGCTACAAATTTCCACACGACCTGCTCAATGCAGCGTGGCTCGACACTGCGCTGGACCGCGAACGCGTTGCGGACATCCGTTTGTCGATCGCGCGTGTGGGCAATGGCCGCTCGCGCATCGTGTATCGCGCGCCGTGGACTGATCCGTCGGTTATCCAGGAAAGAGCGATCGACATGATCTATTCACAAGCGGTGCTGGAACACGTCGAGGATGCTTCCAGCATGTATGAGGCCATGCGACGCTGGCTCAAGCCCACTGGCTTCATGTCACACCAGATCGATTACCGCTGCCACGGCAAGGCGGATAGCTGGAACGGTCACTGGACCTATTCGGACGCCGCTTGGAAGGTCATCGTCGGGCGACGACCGTATCTTCTTAACCGCATGCCGCACTCAGAGCACGTGCGCCTGTTATCCAGCGCGGGGTTTGTCGTCACCAGCGCGGTCCCCGAGCGCGCGCCTTCCTCGCTGCGACGACGCCAGCTGGCCGAGCGCTTCCGCAGCTTGTCCGACGACGATCTGAGCACCTGCGGCGCCTACATCGTCGCAGTTGTGTCGCAGCAGGCTCTGCCTGTCGGCACGTGATCCGAGTGTTGCTGATCGGGCCGCTGCCGCCTCCCATGGGTGGCGACACGCGGCATTTCGCCACGCTGGCGGAGGATCTGCAGGGTCACGAGCGTTTCAGCGTCAAGCTCGTGAATACCTCGCGAGACCAACAGCATTCGAGTCACGCGCGCAATCTCGGCATAGCGTTGCGGGCCCTGCTCGCCGTTGCTGCCAATTGGCGCAGTGTTGACGTCATTTCGTTTCACGCCAGTGATCGGGGCATGTTCTGGTTCGGGCCGCTGCTCGTGTCGCTGAGCAAGCTCTTGAGAATGCCCACGGTCTTGCGCGTGTTCGGCGGGTGCTTTGGAGATTTCTACCAGGGCGGCAACGCGCTGACGAAGGTAATCATGCGAAGGTTCATTCTGTCCGCCGACGTAATACTGCTGCAGACGCAGCGAGCGGTCCGTCAGCTGCAGCAGCAGTCGACGGGCAAGCTGGTCTGGTTTTCCACGTACATCAAGCTGGCCGCAAGCCCGCCTGCGAAGACTCATGCTGAGAATCAGCGCGAGGATATCTGTCGGAGATTCGTTTTTCTGGGCCACTTGTGGCGTACGAAGGGCATCGAGACGATTCTCGAGGCGGCTCCCGGCCTGCCTGATGATTGCAGTATCGACCTCTTTGGGCCTCTTGATGAGTACACAGCGGAGGCCATCGAGCGGCGCGGCGTTGGCCGGGTCCATTACCGGGGTTTCCTCACTCACGACCAGGTGGAGGCAGCGCTCTGGGAATACGATTGTCTCGTTCTGCCCACGCACCACCCGGGCGAAGGCTACCCGGGCGTGATCGCCGAAGCATTTGCGCACGGCTTGCCGGTGATTACGACCAGGTGGCTCGCTATCCCCGAGATCGTCGATGAGACCTGCGGCATATTGATAGAGCCGGAAAACACGGCCGCGTTCGTTGCCGCGCTGACGGCACTACACCGCGACAGCCATCGCTGGCGACAACTGAAAATGGGCGCGCGGGTCCGGGCCGCGCAGTTCGACCACGCCGTCTGGTCGAAGAAGTTCGAAGAGATCTGCGAAGCCTTGGTCAGCTAGATGTGCGGCATTCTTGGCCTTCTGCAGCCTGCGCAGCTACGGCTCGATCGTGAAGCGCTCGCAGCGGCGTGTCGCGTGCAGGCGCATCGCGGACCGGATGGCCGTGGCATGCGAAGCTACGACGTGGCCGGTAACACGCTCGTGCTCGCGCACCAGCGGCTGTCCATCATCGATCTGAGTGATGCAGGCCTGCAGCCCATGGAGTACGGGAGTGGCGAGGGCAGCCTGATCTACAACGGAGAACTGTATAACTACCTGGAGTTGAGGACTGAGCTCGCGGTTCTCGGCGCCAGGTTTTCGACGCGGACCGATACTGAAGTGCTGCTATCCGCGCTGCATCACTGGGGGCCAGAACGCGCGCTCGGCAAGTTCAACTGGATGGGCGCGTTCGCCTGGTTCGACCGCACCCGCGGACGGCTCGTGCTGGCTTGCGACGCCGGCTCAGAGAAGCCTCTCTACTACTGCGTCGATGGCCCTCGGTTTGCCTTCGCCTCGGAGATCAAGGCACTGCTCACATTGCTTGGTCGCAAGTTTCCACTCGATCGCGACGTGGTTGGGCAATTCGTGTTTCAGGGGTTGAGCGATGCCTCGACGCGCACGTTTTTCGACGGAATCCGGCGCATCGAGGCCGGCAGCTATGTGGAACTCGACCTGAGTTCGCAGGCACACGTGATCCGCGCCATACGATTCGGGTCGCCGGTCCATGCTGGAGATCCCGCGAAGATGTCCTTGCAGGAATTCATCGAGCAATTGCGTCTCACGTTCACCGACTCGGTTCGTATCCGGCTGCGCAGTGATGTTCCTGTGGGCGTGCTTCTGTCGGGGGGCATCGATTCTTCCTCGATCGCTGCCGTTTCGCAGTCACTGGTGGGGCACGACCTGGCGCCACGGCTGTTGTCCGCGGTCAGCGACGACCCGCGATTCGATGAATCGCCTCACGTCGCATCCATGGAGCGTCACCTGCGGCAGCAGGCGCACAAGATCGACGTTGCGCATCGTGCCGGACCGGCTGCTGAGCGAATTGAGCGAGGCCAACTGGTACAACGACGCACCCGTTGCAGGGCTGTCGGCACTCGCGCATCGCAAGCTGATGGAACGAGCGAAGGACCTGGGACTGAAGGTGATTCTGAGCGGGCAGGGCGCCGACGAGATTCTGCTTGGTTATCGCAAGTTTCTCGGCTTCTACCTGCAATCGCTGCTCAGGCAGTGGCCGCGTTTTCAAGGCTGCCGCCGTGCTCTCGGGGTTCCTCGTCAATCGCACGGTCGTGACCGACATCGACCTCGGCGATGCCAGGCGCTATCTGCCATTTCTCAGCCGGTGGAGCACGAGCGAACGATCCGAGACGGCTATTCAGGGGGCGTGGCTGCAGGGATGGCAGCCGCGATCGCTGGGCCTCGGCTCTGGGTCGCTGGTGGACCGTCAGTGGCTCGACATCCGCAATTACTCGGTTCCCGCCCTCTGTCACTACGAAGACCGTATGTCGATGGCCGCGAGTCGCGAAATACGGCTGCCGTTTCTCGATCCGCGGCTGATGGATCTACTCATGCGCGCACCCGATTCCTTCAAGCTGCGCAACGGCTGGACCAAGTACGCCTTTCGCAAGGCCATGGAAGCACTGCTGCCGCACGAGATCAGCTGGCGCAGGGATAAGAAGGGCTTCTCGAACCCTGAAGGCGAGTGGCTCAAGCACGAACTGCGTGAGCGCAGTGCAGGGGCATTTGCGTCGGACAGTCTGATGTGCCGGGAAGGGAATCATGGACAGCGGAGCTCTGTTGCGACGATACGAGCAGTATCGTCACCAGCGAAGTGCGGGGAGGGGCGATCTGGTATCGGGAGATCTTCGCGCCGTTCTCACTTGAGCTCTGGATGCGTCGCTATGAACGTGGATCGCATAACGGCGATTCCGCGACATCGATGAACATCTGGCTGATCACCGTCGGGGAGCCGCTGCCCGGATTCTCCAAAGGGGACCGGCTATGGCGCTCGGGCTACCTCGCGCAGCTGCTGGCGTCGCGCGGTCACAACGTCACCTGGTGGACATCTTCATTCGATCACTTTCACCGCGTGCACTTCACGACCGAATCCCGGTCCGTCGATGCAGGCCCCGGCCTTTCCCTGCAGTTCCTGCACGGCCGCGCGTATCGCAAGAACGTTTCGGTCGCGCGCCAAGTCAACCACTGGCAGATAGGCTCGGAGTTTCGCAGGTTGGCGCGAGAATACCCGCCACCAGCAGTCATCATTTGCTCATTTCCCACGATCGAGCTTGCCGCCGAGGCGATTGAATATGGCCGCGCACGCGGTGTGCCGACGTTTCTCGACATCCGTGATCTATGGCCCGACGAGATCGTCGATCGCTTCCCGCGTGCTGTACGGCACCTGGGACAGATCCTGCTTGCTCCGCTATTCGCGAATGTGCGCCGGGCCATGACCGGTGCCACGGGTCTCGTTGCCATTTCTGGGCAGTTTCTCGCGTGGGGTCTCGCTTTGGCCGGACGCGGTCATTCCGAACAGCGAGACCACGTCTTTCCTCTGGGGTACACCGGCGATCTCGAGCCAGTCACTACAGATCGCCTGTCCGGTGACGCAGCACAGGCTCTCGGTGTAAATGCCAACAAGAAGATTTTCTGGTTCTGCGGCACCTTTGTCGGCAACATCGATCTGGATACGGTGATCGAGGCCGCGCGTCATCTGCGCGCACGTGACGACATTCAATTCGTGTTCACCGGTGTGGGCGAGCGCGACCAGGAGTGGCGCAGGCAAGCTCACGGGCTCG
The DNA here is from genome assembly GCA_963724625.1 of uncultured Gammaproteobacteria bacterium. Taxonomy (GTDB): domain Bacteria; phylum Pseudomonadota; class Gammaproteobacteria; order Steroidobacterales; family Steroidobacteraceae; genus DATBVX01. The sequence goes on from CAVRVO010000006.1 coordinate 30,381, forward strand.
CAAATGTCGTCTTTACGGGGTGGGCGAGAAAAGCGGAGCTTGCCTACTTTTCATCCATCGTTTGGGCCGGTCTCGGGCCCTACCGCATTGGCGCGAGGATGACTCTACCCAACAAGCTCTTCGAGTACATGAGTCGTGGGCTACCGGTTCTAATGAGCCTAGAAGGCGAGACCCGCGAGTTGGTCTTGGGCAACGACATTGGCCTTTGGTATCGGGCTGGCGACTCCGCGAGCCTTGGCGACGCCATCGTAAATATCGCGGACGATCGGGACGCTCGCGAGCGGATGTCTGCGAATGCAGTCCGGCTGTTCCGGGAGCGTTTCTCACCTGCAGCCATATACAACGGTTATGCGGATTTTGTGATCGCGAGAGCCCGCAACACGCGGGACTAGGTAGCCGCGCAATAACCGGGTAACCTACCGCACCTTTTTCGCATGACCCGGCACGGGCGTTGGAGATTCAGGGGATCGTGTTCACAGAATTTTCCGAAGTTACGGAGCTCGCCGGATCTGAAATCACCGAAGAACAACTGCAGCGCATGCCTCACCGCTATGGCTGGGCTGCGCGCTCACTGCCGCGGAAAGGACGTTGTCGAAGTCGCGTGCGGCACCGGTCAGGGCCTCGGGATGCTCGCCAGTGTGGCCGGTCGCTGGAGGCGGGCGACTACTCGGCCGAGATCCTTGGAAATCGCCAGGGCCCACTATGGAAGTCGCGTGCGACTGACCAACTCGACGCGCAGTCGTTGCCCTACGCCGACGGATCCAAGGATGTGATCATCCTGTTCGAGGCGATCTACTACGTTCCGGACGCAACGCGTTTCGTACAGGAGTGTCGTCGTGTCCTGCGACCAGGTGGGCACGTACTCGTGGCCACGGCGAACAAGGATCTCTGGGATTTCAGTCCGAGCCCGCTAAGCCATCGCTACTACGGAGCCGCTGAGCTTGTCGGGTTGTTCGCGGCTGCCGGCTTCAGGGCGGAGGTGTACGGATACATGCCGGTGGAACAGGTCTCCTGGCGGCAGAGAATCGTGCGTCCAGTCAAGCGACTTGCCGTTGGGATCGGAATCATGCCGAAGTCCCTCAAGGGGAAACGCTTGCTCAAGCGATTCGTCTTCGGTCGAATGATCCAATGCCGGCCGAGCTGCCGGCGTCTAATGATGACGTCGAGAGTCCGCCCCCGCTTCTGCTCGGCAGAGCCGGATCGTCGGCACAAGGTGCTGTACTGCTGTGCCACGCGGTCTGCTGGATAATCGGTTCCAAGAGATGAATTGAGTCGCTCCAACAACAGAGGCCGCTTGCGATGCTGAGCAGACGACAGATTCCGTTCTTCAATTACCCGGCGCTGTTCGCCGCGCACGAGCAGGAGCTCATGCAGCTGCTGCGCGACGTGATGGGGCGGGGCGCCTACATCCTGCAAAAGGACAATCTCGAGTTCGAGGCCAACCTGCAAACGTTTCTCGGAGTGAGACATGCCATCGGCGTCGCGGACGGCACCAACGCGCTGAAGCTCGGGCTGCTCGCCGCTGGAGTCGGGCAGGGCGACGAGGTCATCGTGCCGGCGCACACCTACATCGCGAGCGCCGCGGCCATTCACTTCGTGGGCGCCCAGCCAGTGCTCGTGCGAGTGCGGGCCGGATCACCTCATCGACGTGCAATCGGCGCGCAAGCGCGATTTCCTCGAGAACGAAGGCGATCATGCCGGTACAGCTCAACGGCCGTACGGCGAACATGGGCCATGTGTTGCAGCTCGCGCGTGAGCACAAGCTGCACGTGATCGAGGATGCAGCGCAGGCGCTTGGATCAAGATTTGACGGACGTTTCGCCGGCACCTTCGGCGCCGCCGGCACGTTCAGCTTCTATCCCGCAAAGGTGCTCGGGTGCTTCGGCGACGGCGGCGCGGTCGTCACCAACGACGACGCGATCGCGGAAAGGCTGCGCTTGCTGCGCGATCACGGACGCAACGCAGACGGGGAGGTCGTGGCGTGGGGCACCAACTAGCCGTCTCGACAACGTCCAGGCGGCGGTTCTCAACTTCAAGCTGAAAACGTTCGCTGCGCGATCTGGAGCGACGTCGGGCGATCGCGCGCATTTACGACGCCGGCTTGCGCGATGTCCCGGAGCTCGCGTTGCCGCCGGCGCCCGACGCAACCGGGACTCACCACGACGTCTATCAGAACTACGAGATCGAGGCGGAGCGGCGCGACGCAGCTGAAGCAGCACCTGGAGACGAAGGGAGTGCGCACGATCGTGCAGTTTGGCGGCAAGGCAGTGCATCAGTACGCGGGTCTGGGGTTCGAGCAGTGCAGCCTGCCATCACTGAGCGGCTGTATACGCGTGCTATTGCTGCTGCCGATGAACACGACGCTGTCGGACGACGACGCTCACTACATCGTCGGACGGTACCAGACGCTTCTATGGCACGCCGCAACTGAACGACAGGACCCACGCGCAACTCCGAGCTGGGCGCGCTGGCCGATCCAGCGCGCAACTACCGGCCGCTGGACCTCGCTGGCTGTGAACCCGAAGCCCTGCGTCGCGTTTCTTGCGAGCATGCTTAGAATCCGTTTCGCGGAAGAGGCCATCGGCGCCTCGTCGAAGAGCGGACGTGGCGCGTGCCCCGTGCCACCTCGGCATTGGCCAGGAAGCCGATGGCGGTCGGCGTGTCGCAGCGCCTCTCGCGTACGCGATCGCGTCTTCGGCGGCCATCGCTCGCATTCGCACTATCTCGCGCTGGGCGGCGACGTCTACCGCTGCTCGCTGAAGTGCTCGGCAAAGCTGACGGCGCGTCCCGCGGCATGGGTGGCTCGATGCACCTGTACGGCCGGGAAGTCGGCTTCTACGGCTCGGTGCCACTCGTCGGCGCGACGATTCCGCTCGCCGTAGGTGCGGGACTCGCCGCGAAGCTGGATGGCGGCGAGCGCTGTGGGTGTCGCTTACTTCGGCGACGGCGCGACCGAGGAAGGCGTCTTTCACGAGTCGATGAACCTCGCGGCGGCGCTTACAGCTGCCGGTGCTGTTCGTGTGCGAGAACAACCTGTTTTCCAGCCACCTCGATATCACGTTGCGGCAGCCGAGCGACCGGATTGCGCGTTACGCGGAGGCACACCGGTGGCAGCTGTCACCGTCGATGGGAACGACTGTGGCGGTGGTCGCGCGCGCTGCGGCTGCTCTCGTCGACCACGTGCGCGCGCCGGCAAGGGCCCGGGCTTGCTCGAAGCCGTGACCTACCGGCATCGCGGGCACGTCGGTCCCAAGGAAGACATCGACGTCGGCGTGCAACGTAGCATGGAGGATCTCGCAGGCTGGAAACGGCGCGATCCGATCGAGCGCCTGGTCTTGGCTGCTGGTTGCTGCTGGCGTCATGACGAAATCAGCAATGCGACACGCATGGCGGCGGACGTGCAGCAGCGAAGTGCAGGCCGCCGGCGAGCGTGCGAAGCTGCGCCATATCCACCGATGTCGGCGCTCTTGGCAGCGTGTACTCCCAAGGATCGCGATGAACTGCTGCACATCCCGTCGGCTACGGCGACGCCATTCGCCACGGCTTTCGAGTACTTGCTCGGGCACATACCCGAACGTGTTCGCCATCGGCCAGGGACTGTGGAGCCCGTGGTACGTGGGCAACTCGATGACCGACCTCGACAAGAAGTTCGGGCGGCGAGCGGGTCATCGATACGCCGGTTTCGGAGCTCGCTTGCACCGGCGCCGCCGTCGGCGCCTCGCTGTGCGGCTATCGCCCGATCGTCGTCCATCCGCGCATGGACTTCATGCTGCTGGCCGTCGATCAGATCGTGAACCAGGCAGCCAAGTGGTCGCACATGCTCGGCGGCCAGGCTTCGCCCGCCGTCACCGTTCCGCGCCATCATCAACCGCGGTGGGGAGCAGGGCGCGCAGCATTCCCAGGCGCTGCACGCCTGGTTCGCGCATATTCCTGGGCTGCGCGTGGTCATGCCGGCTACGGCGGCGCGATGCGCGCGATCTGCTGATCGCGAGCCGTGCTGTGCGACGACCCGGTCCTGTACATCGATGACCGCTGGCTGTACGAACGTACCGAAGCGCTCGGACCGGTCGTCGAAAAGCCACTTGCACGAGGAAGGCCCCAAGACGCGCAGGTCGGGCGGCGACGTGACCCTGGTCGGCTGCGGCTACTCCGCGTTTCAGTGCGAGCAGGCCGCTGCGGAGCTCGTCGAGCACGGGATCGATGCCGAGGTGATCGATGTCCGGGTGCTCAATCCGCTCGATGCCGAGACCGATCGTCGAGTCGGTCGCGAAGACGCGCCGGCTCTGCGTCGTCGATGGCGGATGGCGCACGGCGGGTTTCGCGGCGGAAATTTTTGCGCGCGTCGTACGAAGAGCGCCCCTGTGCTGCAGAGCTGCGCCGGCCGTGCGGATCACGCTGCCGGATGCGCCGGCGCCGACGAGCGCGCCGCTCGAGGCGATCTACTATCCGTCTGTCGCGACGATCGTCGATGCGGTCGTGCGCATGCTTGCCCGCTGACGGAGGCCCTTCGTGCCCATGAAGCGACTCCTCGACATCGTCGGTCTTTCCTCGGGCTGGTCGCTGCATCGCCGCTGCTGTTGCCGGTGATGTTCCTCATCTGGTGGCAGGACAGGCATTCGCCGTTCTATGTCGCGCCTCGCATCGGGCCGAGATGAGCGGCCATTTCGCATGGTGAAGCTGCGCTCGATGGTGATCAATGCCGACAAATCCGGAGTCGATTCGACGGCCTCGAACGACCGGCGCATCACACCGCTCGGTCAGTTCGTGCGCCGTTACAAGCTCGATGAGCTGACGCAGCTGTGGAACGTGCTGAAGGGCGATATGAGCCTGGTTGGCCCGCGCCCGAACGTGGAACGTGAGACTCGCATGTACACCCCGATGGAGAAGCGTCTACTGAGCGTGCGCCCGGGGATTACGGACTATGCGTCGATCGTGTTCGCGGACGAGGGTGAGATCCTCAGAGGTCAGCCCGATCCTGATATCGCATACAACCAACTCGTCCGTCCCTATAAGGGCGAGCTGGGCCTCTTTTACATCGAGCGCCGCGGTGCTGTCCTCGACCTGAAGCTGATCTGGCTCACGGTTGTTGCCATGGTGTCGCGTGAATCAGGACTCGCGGCGGTCGTGAGGGATCTCGAGAAGCGAGGCGCGGAGCCCGCCCTGGTCCGAGTTGCCGCACGCCGCGCACCGCTGGCGCCCGCGCCCCCGCCTGGATCGAACCAAATCGTCACTGAACGCTACTAGCGCTGGGGCAAGCGCCAGCCCTCATGGCGAGGAGCTGCGTTTTTGGCCTCTGTGGTAGGATTCGCGGCCGCTGAAATCGGAGGTCTGGGGCATGCTGCAGAAGATTCACGACAAGATCACCGGTTGGATCGCGGCCATTGTGATCGGCCTCATCGGAGTGCCGTTCATTTTCTGGGGCATCAACGTCGGCTTCGGCGCTGCGAGCTACGCCGCGAAGGTCGCGAGCAGTGACTGGCCGTGGTGGAAACCCTCCCCGAAGATTTCCGCTGAGGAAGTTCGGCGCGCCTACCAGAACCAGTTGGCGCAATACCAGCAGCAGCTCCGCAAGGATGTCCCGCCAGAAATGCGCAGCGAGATTCAGGAGAACCTGCTCGAGGCGTTCGTCCGCAACGAGCTCATGATGCAGCATGTCACGCAGCTCGGTTATCGCGTCAGCGATCAGCAAGTGATGAAATCCTTCGAGGAAATCCCGCAGTTCCAGATCGATGGCAAGTTCTCTCAAGAAGTCGCGATGCGCTTGCTCCAGGCGCAGGGCATCTCACCGGCCGCGTTCGAAGCCGATCAGCGCCGCAGCTTGCAGATTTCCCAGCTGCAGAATGGCCTCGCCGTTTCTGCGTTCGTCACTCCGGCAGAGCTGAATCGGGCTCGGGCGTTGGAGCGCGAGCAGCGCGAAGCGAGCTGGATGCTGATTCCGTCCGCCGATTTCGCCGCCGGCTCGGTGCCCGACGATGCCGCCGTCAATGCCCACTACGAAAAGAACAAATCGAATTTCATGACGCCCGATACCGTCGCGCTCAAGTACATCGAGCTGAAAGTGGACGACATCGCAGCGCAGGTGAAAGTCAGCGACGAAGCGCTCGCGACTTACTATGAGAGCGTCAAGGATCGTTACGTCGAGGTGGAGAGGCGGCGCGGTCGGCACATCCTGGTCCAGGTGAGTAGCGATGCTGAAGATGCGGCGGCACGCAAGAAAGCCGAGGACATCCTGGCCAAGGTGAATTCCGGCGGCGATTTCGCCAAGCTGGCCCGCGAGCTGTCGCAGGATGCCGGTTCCGCGGCGCAGGGCGGCGATCTCGGGTGGGCGGAGCGCAGTTTTTTCGTTGGGCCATTTGCGGACGCGCTCTTCAGCATGAAACCGGGCGAGGTGCGAGGTCCGGTACGCACCCAGTTCGGGTATCACATCCTCCGTCTCGACGAGATCCAGCCGGCCAAGCAGAAGGCGCTCCAGGACGTACGTGCCGAGCTCGAAGCCGAGTACCGCAAGCAGGAAGCCGAGAAGGTATTCGGTGAACGCCAGGAGCAGCTCGCAGACAAGGCTTTTGAGCATATCGACGATATTGATGCGGTCGGTAAGGAAGTGTCGTTGCCCGTGCAGGAAATCGCCGCGTTTACGCGTGAGGGCGGCGCTCCGCTCGGGCGCCGCGACGAATTGATCGCGGCGATCTTCGACAACAACGAGGTGCTCAACGGACAGAACAGCAAGCCTGTCGAATTGGGCCCGGGCGATATCGTAGTGTTGCACGTAGTGTCGCGAGTCGAGCCCCAACAGAAGCCGCTTGCGGACGTGCGTGCGCAGATCGTGGAGCAATTGATTCGGGAGGGAGCGAGCGCCAGTGCTCGGCGAATGGCGGCGGAACTTGCCGAGAAGCTGCGCGCCGGAGCCACGACCTGGAATGAGGTTGCCACTCAGCGCAAGCTCAAGGCAGAAGGGCCGAAATACCTCGGCCGCACTGATACCACGCTCCCGATCGAGCTGCGCAACGCACTCTTCGCCACACCTGCGCCGGAGTCGGGCGCGCGCTATCAGTCGGTGCCACTCGGCAACGGCGATGCGGCACTGCTCGCGTTTTCGGGCGTGCGACAGGACGCCTCCGTTGAGGCCGCACAGGATCAGCAGAACCGGGAACGCGGTTTGAACGCACGGGTCGGCACGCGCGAAGTCACGAGCTACATGCAGGCATTGCGCGCTGAATCCAAGGTCACGAAGAACACGAAGATCTTCGAGTAGGCGGGCGTTACTTTTCGGTTAGCTGCTCGCACGATTCCACAGCTGCGGCGCTTAGACATGAATACGAACCTGATTTTTAGGATCCCGCTCCATTGGCAGATTCTGATCGCCATCGCGATCGGTGCGCTCGCTGGCTACCTGACTGGACCAGAGGGCTCGATTTTCGGGGTCTCGCTGATCTCGATCTACGACTTCCTCGGCAGCCTGTTCGTCAACGCGCTGAAGATGCTGGTCGTGCCGTTGATCGTCTCCTCGGTGATCAGTGGCGTGGCAGGCATCGGCTCGGCGCGTGACCTCGGGCGCCTCGGCAGCAAGACGCTTCTTTTCTATGTCCTCACGACACTGATCGCGGTGCTCGTGGCCCTCACTTTGTTGAACATCGTCCGGCCGGGGATCGTCGATGGCGTCCCAGCGCGCGAACTGCTCGCCCTTGCGGCGTCCGAGCAGGACGTCTCCGGCACTGTGGGCTCGGGCAGCGGCAAGCTGGTTGACATCCTGCTGGGCATTTTTCCGCCCAACGTCATCGAGGCGGCGCTCAACAACAAGCTGCTGGGCCTCGTGTTCTTCAGCATCCTGTTCGGGTTTTTCATCACGCGCGTGGAGTCCCAGTACGCAAAGCCGGTGCTCGGGTTCTTTCACGGCGTGTTCCAGGTGATGATGCGCATGACCGAGTTCGTCATGCGCCTCGCGCCGATCGGTGTATTCGGTCTCGCGGCGCGCGTGGTTGCGAAAACCGGCTTTGGCGCCGCGGGTCCGCTGCTGGTTTTCAGCGGGACCGTGCTCGCCGGGCTCGCAATCTACTTCCTCGTGCTGCTGCCTGCGCTGGTGCGCTTCGCCGGGCGGGCCAATCCGTGGCCAATGTTCCCGGCCATGGCGCCGGCACTCCTCACGGCATTCTCCACCGCATCTTCCTCTGCAACGCTTGCGATGAGCATCGATTGCACCGAGCGTCGGGTCGGCGTGTCGAACCGCGTCACCGGGTTCGTCATGCCGCTGGGCGCCTCACTCAATCATGCCGGCACCGCGCTCTACGAATGTGCCGCGGCGATGTTCATCGCCCAGGCATACGGGCTGCACCTGACCTTCGGCCACCAGTTCACGATCGCGGTGCTGGCCCTCGTCACCTCGATGGGCATTGCCGGGATTCCGGCCTCATCGCTGGTGGCGATCACCGTGATCCTGACAGCGGTGGGGCTGCCGGCGGAAGCGATCGGGGTGCTGCTCGTGTTCGACCGCATCCTCGATATGTGCCGCACGGCGGTGAACGTCTTTGCCGACTCATGTTGCGCGGTGATCGTGGCGCGCCTGGAAGGAGAGGAGGGGATTCCTCTGACACCGTTCAGGAGGTGACATCTCCGGTGTCAGTCGCTCGCGGATTCTTCGCCGAAGCTCATCCCGACGGTGTTGTAGCCCGCGTCGACATACAGGATCTCGCCGGTGATGCCGGCCGCGAGATCCGAGCATAGGAAGGCCGCGGCGTTGCCGACGTCTTCCAGCGTTACATTCCGGCGCAATGGCGCAGTGTGCGCGACGTGCGCCAGCATCTTGCGAAATCCGGCGATTCCCGCGGCCGACAGCGTCTTGATTGGGCCGGCCGAAATGCCATTCACCCTGATTCCTGCCGGACCGAGGTCCGCCGCCAGAAAACGCACGTTGGCCTCGAGGCTGGCCTTAGCCAGCCCCATGACGTTGTACGCGGGAATGGAGCGCACCGCGCCGAGATAGCTCAAGGTGAGCAGCGCGCCATTTCGCCCCGCCATCAAGGAGCGCCCTTCGCGCGCCAGGGCAGTCAGGCTGTAGCTCGAAATCTCGTGCGCGACGCGAAACGAGTCGCGCGAAGTGCTGTCGACGAACCCCCCGGCCAGTGCTTCGCGCGGAGCGAAAGCGACGGAGTGCACGATGATGTCGGCGCTGTCCCAGTGGCGCTTGAGGTCGGCGAACGCGCGGCTGATCTCGTCGTCGGACTCCACATTCATGGGCATCGTGAGCTTCGAACCGAGCTCACCGGCAAGGTCCACCACCCGGTCCTTGAGTCGCTCGAGATACGTGAATGCCAGCTCCGCACCTTCGCGGTGCATGGCCTGGGCAATGCCGTGCGCGATCGAGCGCTCGGTGGCGAGTCCAACAATCAGAGCCCGTTTGCCGGCAAGGAATCCCATGAGAGGGCTCCCAATGTGGGGATGCGAGGGATTGTAGCCGAGCGGCTTGGGATGCTGTGCGATTACATCCCTGTGGTCGGTCCGCCCCGTACATCCGTGTGCGGGCGTTGTTCGTTGGAGGTTGTTGCGATTACGTCCGTGTGGGTCGGTCCGGCCCGTACATCCGTGTACGGGCGTTCGCCCGGATCGACTGCACGTTAAGTGCAGTCGATAAAGGCACCGGGCTCACCCCTTAGCGCGGCCGCTGACGTACATCACGAGCCGCTGGCCGGGCATCAGCGCGTCTTGCTTACTGAGGCCGTTCCAGTTGAGAAGCTGAGCGATCGACACGCTGAAGCGACGCGCAATATCGTAAAGGGTGTCACCGCGACGCACGGTGTAGGTCATCGCTTCGCCCATGGCAGCCAGCACTGTCGCGACCGGATGAATTGCTGCTGCTGCTACTGCTACTGCCGCGAAGGCGCAGTTTCTTTCCGGCAGAAAGAGTGTCACCTGGCGCCATGCCATTGATGCTCGCCAGCGTATTCACGTTGATGCCATTGCTGCGTGCGATGCTCCACAAAGACTCGCCCCGACGGACGACATGGAAGGTGCCGCGGGTGGCGGGGGCGCGGCCGTCCACACGAGCGGCTGCCAGCGCGATCTTCGGATGCAGTGCGCCGCCGCTTGCGGGGACGAGCAATGTTTCGCCGGACTTGAGTCGTGTGCCCTGAAGGTTGTTGATCTCACGCACCACAGCGACCGTCGTGTCGCAGCGCTTGGCAAATGCAGTCAGGTTTTCCCCTGCCCGGACGTCGTAGCTGGCGTAAGGGACTCGGTCCCGCGTAGGCACCTGCGCCAGCGCATCGCGAAATCCTTCACTGGTCTCAACCGGGAGCAGCAGGAAGTGGGGGCCGTCAGGGTCGGTGGCCCAGCGATTGAAAGCCGGGTTGAGGTATGCGAGTTCTTCAGTCTCGACACCCGCGATTGCTGCCGCGAGCTTCAGGTCGATCTGTCCGCCGGTTTCCACACGCGCGAAGTACGGCTCGTTCGGGATGGTGGAGAACTCGAGTCCTACTGCGGCCGGATCCGCGACGATGCGCCGCATGGCGAGGAGCTTCGGCACATATGCGCGAGTCTCCTTCGGCAGATTGAGATGCCAGAAATCGGTCGGCCGTTTGTGTTTCAGGTTTTCCTGGACCGCCCGATGCACGTTGAGCTCGCCGGAGTTGTATGCCGCGATCGCAAGCAGCCAATCACCGTTGAATTCGGTGTTGAGGAATTGCAGGTAGTCGAGCGCAGCGCGGGTGGATTCGACCAGGTCGCGACGACCGTCATACCACCAGTTCTGCTTGAGCCCGAAACGCACGCCGGTTGCAGGAATGAACTGCCACAGGCCCGCGGCGCGTGCCCGCGAGTAACCGAAAGGCTCGAAGGCGCTCTCCACAATCGGCAAGAGCGCGAGCTCGAGCGGCATGTGGCGTGCCTCGAGCTCGGAAACGATGTGGTACAGGTAACGCTGGCCGCGCGTAAACGTACGTTCCATGTAATCGGGATGGTTCACGTACCAAGCCATCTGCACATCGATGGCCAACTCTGACTCGTCAGGCAGGGCGAAACCGTTCCGAATGCGATCGAATAGGTCAGCGTATTCCACCGCACGCTGCTGCTGCTCGGCAGCGCTGTCCGCAGCCACGGCTTCAATTGCCGGCACCTCGGGCTGCGGAGCAAATCTGGGGTCTACAGGCGCCTGGTAGTCCGGCGGTAAAGCGACGGATGCAGCCACCACGCTTGCATCAGGCTCCGGCTTGCGAACCACACTGGAGCAAGCGGAGAGAAGCAGCGGTAATGTCATCAGTGTCGCCAGAAAGACGCGACTAAAGTGTTGCTCTGTCAATTCTTGGCCCTCGATCAGCTAAACCCGTCTTTCCATCGTCGGATCGTCGCGAACACCTCGACCGGGTTGTCGAGGGAGCGTCCAGCCTTGCGCTCGGCCGACTTCTGTACGGTCGGCTCGTCCCAACGCAAGAACGGGTTCACGGCGATCTCCAACGCCATATTCGACGGCAAGGTCGGGCGGCCCTTGGAACGCATATCCTTTGCCGTCTCCAGATACTCGCGCGTGACGCCGTTGTCGGGTTCCACCGCGAGTGCAAAACGTAGATTGCTGAGCGTGTACTCGTGTCCACAATAGACGCGCGTATCAGGTGGCAGTTCGCGCAGCGTGCTCAGTGAGCGCTGCATCTGAGCAGGGGTGCCCTCGAACAGCCGCCCACAGCCGGCGCTGAAGAGGGTGTCGCCGCAGAACAGCGCCCCGTGTCCGCAATAAGCGACATGGCCGCGCGTGTGGCCGGGGATGTCGAGGACGTCGAAGTCGAGCTCGAGCTCCTGCAAATGCACCCGAGCGCCACCCGCGACGCTTACCGTCCGTTCAGGTATCGTCTCGCCCGCCGGGCCGTACACCGGGACGTGAAAGCGTTCCACCAGCTCGGAAACTCCACCGACGTGATCGGGGTGATGATGAGTGACGAGAATCGCGCTGAGCTGCCAATGCTGCTGCTCGAGTGCAGAAATTACCGGCCCAGCCTCACCAGGATCCACCGCGGCGACGCGCGTGTGCTGACGTGCGCCGTGGATGATCCAGATGTAGTTGTCCGAAAATGCCCTGACCGGCGTCGCCTCGAGCATGGCTCCCATTCCGTGTGGGCAGATGTTCGTGGAATTGCTCGCGAATTTAACTTCAAGGGCTCAAAATTGCCATCGGTTTTCCCTCTTAAAGCGTTGATTTTGTGTGAACCAGTCCACGATGGCTGAACGCGCCGACCGCCTGCGTCATTGGCTCACGACGCCACTCGGTGCGCTGCTCGCGGAGCAGGAACGTCAGGTGCTGAACGAGGCCCTCGACGATGTTTTTGGCATTCAACTTGTGCAGATCGGCACATGGGGCGACCCGAAAACGTATTTCCCGGCGGCCAGAACCCAGCGTCAAACTGTGATCTGTTCCGCACTGACAGGGCAGGCCCAGGTGTTCTGCAAGACCGAGGCTCTGCCCGTCGCGTCGGACTCCGTCGATGCGGTCCTTCTGCCGCACACCCTGGAGACTGATAACGATCCGCACGCCGTGCTGCGTGAAGTGGCACGCGTTCTCGTGGCGGAGGGCCAGCTCCTGGTTCTCGGGTTCAGCGCGGTGGGGACGTGGGGGGCGAGGCATCGCCTGTCGAGCGAAGGCTTTCCACCGGGACTTGCGAGGCTCATTTCGGAGAGCCGGGTGCGCGATTGGTTTGCGTTGCTCGGATTCGAAATCACGGCAGTGCGCCGTTATCTTTATCGTCTGCCGCTGACGCCGCGCCGGGCGACCTCGATCTCCGCGCAGACCGGCGGATTCACGCCACATCGGCTGCTGCCGGCGGGTGCGTATCTCATCAAGGCGCGCAAACGCACCTACACACTTACACCGATCCGCCCGAAACGGCGCGAGCGGCGCTCGATGGTCGGCGGGCTGGTCGAGCCGACACCCCGAATGCACTCGTGACCGACGTCGAAATCTGGACCGATGGTGCGTGTCGCGGCAACCCGGGTCCCGGAGGGTGGGCTGCCGTGCTGATCTCCGGCGAACATGAGAAGGTGCTCAAGGGCGCCGAGGATCACACCACCAACAATCGGATGGAGCTTACGGCTGCGATTCGTGCGCTCGAAGCCTTGCGGCGCAAATGCAGCGTCAGCCTGCACACGGATTCGGAATACGTGAAGCGCGGAGTCACCGAGTGGCTCGAGCAATGGAAGCAGCGCGGTTGGAAGACCGCAGCCCGCAAGCCGGTAAAGAATGTGGATCTCTGGCAGGAGCTCGATGCGCTGAGCCAGCGCCACGAGATCGAATGGCACTGGGTGCGGGGGCATGCGGGTATTGCAGGCAACGAGCGCGTGGATAGACTTGCCAACGAAGCAATCGATGAACTAGTGAGGTTCGATGCGTCAGATCGTCCTTGATACAGAAACGACCGGGCTGGAACTCGGCCTCGGCCATCGCATCATCGAGATCGGCTGCGTGGAGCTGATCAATCGGCGCCACACCGGGCGCAACTTTCATCGCTATCTATGCCCTGACCGCGAGATCGACTACGGCGCGCGCAACGTACACGGGATCACGAACGAGTTTCTCGTCAATCAGCCGCGCTTCGGCCAGATTGCCGAGGAATTCCTGCAGTTCGTGGCGGGCGCCGAGCTCGTGATTCACAACGCGCCGTTCGACGTCGGCTTCCTCGACATGGAGCTGAGCCGCCTCGAGAGCGCGCGCCAGCCGATGAGTGCGCTGTGCACGGTACTCGACACGCTGGTGCTCGCACGCCAGATGCATCCGGGCCAACGCAACAGTCTCGATGCGCTCTGCAAGCGCTACTCGATCGACAACTCGCATCGGGAGTTGCACGGCGCACTGCTTGATGCCCGGATCCTCGCGGATGTGTACCTGGCAATGACGGGCGGGCAGGGCGCCCTGATTCTGGGTGGAGTCGAAACCACCGGGCAGATCCGGGTGCAGTCGGTTCCACGTACCGTGAGGTCGGAGGTGCAGCTGCTCGTGCTACGCGCCAGCGCCGAGGAAATCCAGGCGCATGAGCGATTCCTGAGAACCATCGACCAGGTCTCGGGGGGTGTGGGAGCGCGCTTTTGAGGGCCGCAGACGACGGACTTGCGAGCCAATTCTCGTCCGAGAACCCGCTGAATTCGGGACAATAGCTACCAACAACAAATGCGAATTCGTCGGAGTCAGGGCATGCCCGGGTTGAGAAACTGTCGCATCGGCGTTATCGGTCTTGGCTATGTAGGCCTGCCGCTGGCGGTCGAATTCGGCAAGCACTTTCATACCGTGGGCTTCGACATCAAGCCGCAGCGCATCGCCGAGCTCAAGGCCGGAAAGGACAGCACCCTGGAGGCGACGCGTGCGGAATTGAAGTCGGCGACGCGCCTGAAGTTCACCAGCAGGATCGCCGACCTCAAGACGTGCCGCGTGTTCATCGTGACGGTGCCGACGCCGATCGACAATTACAAGCGGCCGGACCTGACGCCATTGGTGAAGGCGAGCGAGACGGTAGGCCAGGTCCTCAAGAAGGGTGACGTCGTCGTGTACGAATCGACGGTGTACCCGGGCTGCACAGAAGAAATATGCGTACCGGTGCTGGAGAAGCACTCGGGACTCAAGTTCAACACCGATTTTTTTACCGGCTACAGCCCGGAGCGCATCAACCCCGGCGACAAGGAACATCGGCTGACCACGATCCGCAAGATCACATCGGGCTCGACGCCGGAAATCGCGGAGTTTGTCGATTCGCTCTACGGCGCGATCATCAAGGCGGGCACTCATCGCGCCTCCAGTATTCGGGTGGCCGAGGCCGCGAAGGTCATCGAGAATACGCAGCGCGACGTCAATATTGCGCTCATCAACGAGCTGGCACTGATTTTCAATCGCCTCGGCATCGACACTGAAGAGGTGCTGCTCGCCGCCGGCACGAAGTGGAACTTCCTGCCCTTCCGGCCTGGGTTGGTCGGGGGCCACTGCATCGGCGTCGATCCCTACTACCTGACGCACAAGGCGCAGGAGATCGGCTATCACCCGGAGATGATCCTCGCGGGGCGCCGGCTCAACGACAACATGGCGCTCTATGTGGCGAGCGAAGTGGTGCGGCGGATGAATCTGCGCCGGATCCACGTGAAAGGCTCCCGCATCCTCGTCATGGGGATGACATTCAAAGAGAACTGCCCGGACGTGCGCAACTCGAAGGTTGTCGATGTCGTGCGAGAGCTGGAAAAGTATGGCGCCAAGGTGGACATTTACGATCCGTGGGTCAATGGGCAGGAAGCACACCACGAGTACGGGCTGAAGCCGGTAAAGACGCCACGCAAGTCAGGCTACGATGCGATCGTCATGGCAGTTGCGCACAAGGAGTTTCGCGACATGGGACTTGCGAAGATCAGAGCGCTCGCCAAGCGCGATCACGTCCTCTACGACATCAAGTATGTGTTCCGTTCTCACGAAGTCGACGGAAGGCTGTAGAACGTGAAGATTCTGGTCACTGGTGCGGCGGGGTTCATCGGCTATCACACCGCGCGGGCGTTGCTCAATCGCGGCGATGAGGTTGTTGGGCTGGACAATCTCAACGAGTACTACGACGTCACCCTGAAACAGGCGCGACTCAAGCAGCTCGAAGGCAATCCGCGCTTTCGTTTCGTAAAACTCGATGTGGCGGACCGCACGGGGATGACGGCGTTGTTCGAACGCGAGAAGTTTCCGCGGGTCATTCATCTCGCAGCCCAGGCGGGCGTGCGCTACTCGCTCACCAACCCGGATGCCTACATCGACAGCAATGTGGTCGGATTCATGAACGTCCTCGAGGGCTGCCGACACTCAGGCGTCGAGCACCTCGTGTACGCGTCGACCAGCTCCGTGTACGGCGCGAACACGAAGATGCCGTTCTCGGTACACCAGAACGTCGATCATCCGCTCTCGATGTACGCGGCGACCAAGAAAGCCAATGAGCTCATGGCGCATACGTACTCTTACCTGCATGGCCTGCCGACCACGGGCCTGCGTTTTTTCACCGTGTACGGGCCGTTTGGTCGTCCCGACATGGCGCTGTTTCTCTTCACACGCAACATCCTTGCAGGCAAGCCGATCGATGTATTCAACTACGGCAATCATCGCCGCGACTTCACCTACGTCGACGACATCGTCGAAGGCGTGATCCGCGCCTCTGACCGCGTCGCGAAGGCGAATCCGACCTGGAATGGCGATCAGCCCGACCCGGCTAGCAGCCGCGCTCCTTACAGGATCTACAACATCGGCAACAATCGCCCGACGGAGTTGATGCGCTATATCGAGGTGATCGAAGCGGAGCTGGGGCGCAAGGCCATCAAGAACATGCTGCCGATGCAGCCGGGCGACGTGCCGGACACATTCGCGGATGTCGAAGACCTGGTGCGGGACGTGGGCTACAGGCCAGCGACACCGGTCGAGGTCGGAGTGAAACGGTTCGTCGAGTGGTATCGCGCTTACTACGAGGCCAAGTAGGCCTCGTGGAGAACCGGTAGGCGCGCGCAAAGCGCGGTATCATGCGCGCGTCAAACGCTGACCCGGACGGATCATGGCTGCCGAAACGCGCAGGGCGCTTATCACCGGAGTGACCGGGCAGGACGGCGCCTATCTCGCCGAGTTCCTTCTCGATAAGGGATATGAAGTCCACGGCATCAAGCGCCGCGCTTCGTCGTTCAATACGGATCGCATCGATCACCTGTACCAGGATCCGCACGCGATCGATCGCCGGCTGATCCTCCACTACGGCGATCTTACCGACGCGACCAATCTGATTCGGATCGTGCAGTCGGTCCAGCCGCACGAGCTCTACAATCTCGCGGCCCAGAGCCACGTCGCGGTCTCATTCGAAACCGCAGAATATACGGCGAACGCCGATGGGCTCGGGACACTGCGCCTGCTGGAGGCCATTCGGATGCTGGGCCTCACCAAGCGCACGCGCTTTTACCAGGCTTCGACCTCCGAAATGTTTGGCAAGGTGCAGGAGAGCCCACAGCGCGAAACGACTCCGTTCTATCCGCGCTCGCCGTACGGTGTGGCCAAACTCTATGGGCACTGGATCACCGTGAACTATCGCGAGGCGTACGGAATGTTCGCCTGCAGTGGAATTCTCTTCAATCACGAGTCGCCGATTCGTGGCGAGACGTTCGTGTCGCGAAAGATCACGCGCGGCCTGACTCGCATTCACGAAGGGCTCGACGAGCATCTGTACCTCGGCAATCTCGGCGCGCGGCGCGATTGGGGTCACGCCCGGGACTATGTGCGCGCGCAATGGTTGATGCTGCAGCAGCCAGCGCCGGATGATTTTGTGATCGCAAGTGGCGAGCAGCACTCGGTGCGGGACTTCGTGGTGCGTGCAGGCGAGCGCTCTGAAGATGAGAATCGAGTGGCGCGGCGAAGGCCTCGACGAGCAGGGGATCGACGCGCGTACCGGCAAAGTCGTCGTACGCGTCGATCCGCAGCTATTTCCGCCCGGCAGAAGTCGATA
This sequence comes from uncultured Gammaproteobacteria bacterium, assembly GCA_963724625.1. GTDB lineage: Bacteria > Pseudomonadota > Gammaproteobacteria > Steroidobacterales > Steroidobacteraceae > DATBVX01. Next base: position 47,843 of record CAVRVO010000006.1, read on the forward strand.
CCTTGCTTGGGGACGCGAGCAAGGCGCGGTCAGTCCTTGGCTGGAAGCCGGAGATTGGGTTCGATGCCCTAGTGGCCGAAATGGTTGAGCAGGACCTCGCAATCGCGCGGCGCGATGCCATGGTGAAACGAGAAGGCTTCAAGACCTTCAAATATCTCGAGTAGAACCAGGCGAGTCCGTCGAGCAAGAAGAACTCCATGCCGACTTCGCGTTCAACATTGCCAGCATGGCAGGCACTGGGAAAACACTGCGACCAGATGCGCGCCTTGCTGGTCCGAGACCTCTTTCGGGCCGATCCGCGCCGCTTTGCACAGCTGTCACGCGAGGCGTCAGGTCTCCTTGTTGATTTTTCACGCCAGCGTGTTCAGCCGGAGACCATCGCACTACTGATTCAGCTCGCGCACGAGTGCGACCTGCGAGTCGCGCGTCGCCGCGCTCCTCAGCGGCGAGATAGTCAACAACACCGAACGGAGGCCGGCGTTGCACACGGCCTTGCGTCGCGCGCCGGACCGGCCGCTACTGGTGAACGGCCGCGACGTGATGCTCGAGGTCAGGAGGGAGCGGGAGAAGGTATTTGACTTCGTTCGCGGCGTGCAGCAGGGACGCATCGTCGGGTCAGACGGCAAACGCTTTGAGACTGTCGTCAACATCGGTATCGGCGGTTCGGACCTGGGCCCGGTGATGGCTGTCGATGCGCTCGCACGCTACCGCTTACCGGGCATCCGAGTTTCGCTTCGTGTCGAATGTGGACGGCTGTCAGATGGCTGATGCGATGGTGCAGCGCGAATCCGGAGACGACACTGGTCATTGTCTGCTCAAAGACCTTTACGACACTCGAGACCATGTCGAATGCGCAACTTGCGCGCGACTGGATCGTGGACGACTTGGGACGCGGCGCTGTCCAAAGCACTTCGCGGCCGTGTCGGTGAATCATCGCGCCATGGACGAGTTCGGAGTAGGTGCCGATCAGCGCTTCACGATGTGGGACTGGGTCGGCGGGCGATACTCAGTCTGGTCTTCGATTGGTCTGGCGGTAGCGCTCGCGATTGGCCCAGAAAACTTCAGTGCCTTTCTCGAAGGCGGCCGCGCCGTCGACGAGCATTTCGCCGCGGCGCCCCTGGAGCGGAACCTGCCGGTGCTGCTCGGCCTGATCGGCGTCTGGAACCGCAATTTCCTCGGTATTCCGAGCCACGCGTTCTGCCCTACGACCAGCGGCTGCACCGCTTCCCCGCCTACCTGCAGCAGCTCGAGATGGAGAGCAACGGCAAGCGCGTAACCCGCGACGGGCAGGCCATCGACTACGAGACCGGTGCAGTGCTGTGGGGCGAGCCCGGCTCCAACGCACAGCACTCATTCTTTCAGCTGCTGCACCAGGGTACGGCCGACGTGGCGCTCGATCTGCTGGCACCGGTGCAGAGCTCGAGCGGACTTGCCGGAACAGCAGAATCTCGCGCTCGCGAACTGTCTCGCGCAGGCGCAGGCGTTCATGACCGGGCAGAGTGAGGAGCAGGTGCGAGCCGAACTCGCGGCCGGTGGAACAGCCGAGGCACGAGCTTGCCGAGCTTGCTGCCGCACAAAGTACATCCCGGCAACCGGCCGAACAGCGTCCTGCTCTTTCAGCGCCTCGATCCCCGCGACGCTCGGCAAGCTCATCGCGCTCTACGAGCATAAGGTATTCGTGCAGAGCGTGATCTGGGACATCAACCCGTTCGATCAGTGGGGCGTGGAACTCGGCAAGAAGCTCGCGGACAAACTGATTCCGGTCGGTGACCGATCCGGCGCCGGCGATCGCAAGTGGGCACGAGCTGAGCGGGCTGCTCGAATACGTGGCTCGCTGGCGTTGAGAAACAAGTAAAGCACACACGAACACAAATGAGCCCGGGTGTCTCCCTTCCGCGTCATTCGCAAGCTTGCGCTTCGCGTCCGTTACGCTAACCTCGCGCGCTTCGCCCAAGGAGCGGAGTGGATGAGGAGCAGCCTTCACAACGCTGCGAGGAGATCTGGAATGACAGGACGGGCCGTACTTCTTGCGTTCTTTCTGTTGCTCGCTACGAACGTCAAGGCTGAGGCGTGGCTCGACGCAGGCGATAGCGCGCTGCGGAGCGATGTTCAATACCTGGTCGATTCCGGCGTCATCGATGTCGTGCTGACCTCGTGGCCGATTCCATCAGCCGACATCGCGTGGGCACTCGAAAACGTCAAAGACGCGCGAGCACCTCTCCGCCGGACAGCTCGCGGCGATCGGACGCGTGCAGCGTCGGCTGTCGATGTTTCGTCGCGATGCATTCCGGATCACTGGACATGCTTCCGTCGCCGCGAATCCGATCGTGCTGCGAACCTTCGAAGACACGCCGCGCGAAGAGGGGGAGATCGGCGGCACGCTGAGCGATGCTGGCGAGCGATTCGCCGGGACGCCTGGCGGTGCAGCTGGTGTCCGATCCCGACGATGACAAGTCCGTGCGACTGGACGGTACGTACGGCTCGATGCGCCTCGGCAATTGGCTGCTGACCGCAGGTGGGCTCGATCGATGGTGGGGTCCCGGCTGGGACGGCAGCTTGCTGCTTTCGAACAACGCGCGTCCAATTCCAGCGATTGCACTCGATCGCGAGTCCTCCAGGCCCTTCGAGTCGAAGTGGCTGAGCTGGATCGGCCCGTGGCGTTTTTCGACTTTCATGGGAAGGATGGAAGAGCACCGCGAGGATCGCGATCACCCGTGGCTCTTCGGCACGCGGCTTTCTTTTCGCCCGTTCGCGAATATCAAGATCGGCTCCGTGCATCCGTTTCGTGGCTTTGAATTCGCGCTCGAACGAACGGCGCAGTGGTGCGCGGAAGGGCTTGCCCTGCGATCTGGATGCGTTCTGGCACGTGCTCACCGGCAAGGACAGCGCGGGTGTCGTGGTGAGCCCGGAGGACGAACCGGGAAATCAGCTTGGGCGGTTACACGGTGCGCTGGGGCTCCCCGGCGAAGTGGTTCCCCGTGAGCCTCTACTATCAGAAGACCGGCGAGTCCGGCGATCTCAACGGCACGAGTTTCCGCATCGGCCGACAACTGACTCTCTGGGGTGCCGAAACCTGGTGGGCAACTACAGGTGGCTCACATGTGGCGGGCCCACGGCGAAGTCGCCTACACGACTTGCGGGGACAGCTCGGGAGGCGAGGCGGTCGTGTTCGATTGTGCGTATACGAACCACTTGTTTCCGGTCGAAGGCTATCGGTACCGCGGCCGTCCGGTGGGAGCATTCGATCGACGGCGATGGCAGGAGTTACACGTTCGGGTCTGCAGTTGATGACACCGCGCGCCTGGAGTGCATCAGTGCTGATCCGGTATGCCGAGTTGAACCGCGGCGGCGTCGTGCCCGATACGATCAACACGGTTGCCCAGGAACCGGTCGACGACTGGGAAGTGGAATTGGGCGCAGTGCTGCCTGGCGTCAGGAGTGACTTCAGGATCGGGCTCGGATTCGATCACGCCGATGATCAGGTCACGAACGAGGTCGATGAGACCCTGCGTGCCTTCATCACGTACCAATATCGATTCTGAACCGGTCGCCGGTTGCGCCTGAGCCGTTCTGCCCGTAGACTTTGCTCCGGATTTTCAGCAACTTAGAATGAAGTCTCAAGCCTCGGTGCAACTGGCCCGGTGCGAGGCATAAAGAAAACCGCGATCGTGCCTCGTCTGTTCGTAGTCAGGCTGGAGCCTGCTTCTCGCATCGATGCTAATGCCATCACTCACATCTGCGGATCCCTGGCTCGCACCGGGAGATGTGGTCGCGCGCCACGACATTGAGATGCTGGCGGACGCTGGCGTGATCAAGGGCCCGATTACGCAGTGGCCGATTCCATGGCCTGACATCGCGCGGGACGTGAATGGGTTCGAGCAACTCGACGATCTCACCGCCGGCGAGCAGGCAGCGTTGAGTCGACTCACGCGAACGGCGCGCGCGATGATGCGCACGAACGAGCTCCAGGCTCACGTGCGAGTTGCGGGCACGAATGAGCCCGATGAGTTGCGTGGATTTGCGACCGTCCCTCGCGAAGAAGGCGAACTCGAAGGCTGGCATCGCCTGGACTGGGCAAGTACCTTGCGTTCCGTGCTCAGGCGACTGCGGTAGCAGATGCCGCAGGATGACAAGACCTGGCGCCCGGATGGTTCGTACATCGGCGTGACGTCGTGGAACATGATGCTGTCCGCCGGTTACATGGACCGCTGGTGGGGACCCGGGTGGGACGGCAGCCTGATCCTGTCGAGCAGCGCGCGACCGATTCCCGCGATCACGCTGGAGCGCAATTACTCCGATCCGTTCAGCGTGCCGGTGCTGAAGTGGCTGGGGCCGTGGCGTGCGAGCATCGGGTTTGGCGCGCTCGAATCGCGATCGCGATGATTTCGACCACACCCGAGTCTTCGAGGCGCGAGTGACGTTCAAGCCGTGGAAGCACCTCGAGATCGGACTGTCGCGTACCGCTCTGATGTGCGGTGAAGGTCGCCCGTGCGAGTCTCGGCACGTTCTGGGACATGTTCACCGGGAATGACAACGACCAGGACCTGTCGCAGCAGCCGGGGGATCAGCTTGCCGGCTACGACTTACGATTCTCGTCGCCGTGGCGCCAGTTGCCGCTTCGCACTCTACGGGCAGATGATCGGAGAAGACGAAGCAGGGGCTCTGCCGAGCAAGTTTCTCGGCCTCTTTGGCGATCGAGCACTGGGGATCCATCGGCACGCGGCAGTTATCGCGTTCACGTCGAGTACTCGGACACGGCGTGTGACTTTTCGCGTCAGGTGCCGCAATTCGACTGCGCGTACGAGAGCAGCATCTATACCGTGGGCTATCGATTCCGGGGACGCAGTATCGGCCATTCGATCGATTCCGACAGCCGCTTGACGACTGTTGGCGCCCTCTACGTCAGCCCCGAGCGGCGCATCGTGGGAGTTGGTCGCGCGAGATGCAGAGCTGAATCGTGACGCCACGACAGTGCCAGAGACGGCCCATACGCTCGCGCCACTGGCCACGGATGTGGAGAGCGTCGATCTGTTCTATCGTCGTGACCTGCTTGGAGGACGGCTGACGGCCGGCAGCCGGCTTTGAAAGCCGCGAAGCCACCTCGCTATCATCGAGGGATGATGAATGGCGCGTGATGGCGCAGTGGGTCAGGGAGTTCTGATGCGGGGCGTGCTCAAAGTTCGCTGGGTCACCGTGGTCGCGATCTTGCTTGGCGCGATGGCAGTCACGGCCCTGGCGCGCGCGCAGACGACGCCGGAGTCGACGCCCGAGTTGACGGAGGAGCAGCTGCAGATCCTGCAGGATCTTCCGGAGGAAGAGCGTCAGGCGTTGATCGAGCAATATCTCAAGTCTCGCGGCCAGGGTGCTGAGTCGCCGACCGGCGGTCGAACGGGGAACGACCACACCCTCGGGCCGAGGTACGACGAGCGGCAAGGTGCGCCCGCTCTCGCCCGAGAGCGAAGGAGCGATCGGAACACTGAGCGCGGAGGAGCAACTGAAGCGTCTCAAGGCGCTGCAGGACCTCAAGGAGCCACCCCTCAAGGAAAGCGATTCGCTGATCATCGATCTCAAGCTCGCGCAAGCGCGACGATCGTCCCGCGAGGCTCACCGAACGTCTCGAAGCCCTGCGCGATCGAATCCTGGAGCGCAATCCCTATCGCCTGGATCGGTACGGGCCAGCTGACCCTGCCGGGATTTGAGCCGATCACGATGCTGGGACTGACCGAAAAGCTCGCGGCCCTGCGGCTCGGCGCCGACAAGGATCTGGTCGAGTTCACCGTCAAAGTCACGCGCCTGGATATCAAAGCGGCTGGCGACGAGGCGCTCAAGCCGTTCGGTTACGACATTTTTACCGACGTCACTTCGAGTTTCGCGCCGGCCACGGATGTTCCCGTTCCCTCGGACTACATCGTGGGCCCGGGTGACCAGTTGCGGGTTCAGCTCTTCGGCAACACCAATCGCGTACAGACATTCACGGTGGGTAGGGACGGGCAGGTGAGCTTTCCGCAGATCGGACCGATTGCGGTCGGCGGTCAGCGATTCTCTGCCGTGAAGTCGAGCATCGAAGACCGCGTCGCGCAACAGATGATCGGCGTGCGTGCCGACGTTCAGATGGGCGAGACACGTGCCATCCGAATCTTTCTCCTGGGTGAAGTCGAGAAACCCGGCTCTTATACTGTGAGCGGACTGTCGACCGTGACCAACGCGCTGTTTGCTGGCGGCGGAATCAATCGCGTGGGCTCGCTGCGCAATATTCAGCTCAAGCGCAATGGTCAGCTCGTCCGAACGGCTCGACCTCTACGACCTGCTTTGCAAAGGTGACACGAGCAATGACGCGCGACTGCTCGCGGGCGATGTCGTGTTCATTCCACCGGTTGGATTACTGTGGCCGTCAATGGTGAGGTCCTGCGTCCGGCAATCTATGAGATTCGCAACGATACTTCGGTCGGCGATCTCATGCACTTGTCGGGGGGATTGACGCCGCAAGCCGATCAACGCGAGGTGCGCCTTGAGCGATTGAACGAGCGGGGCGAGCGTGCCGTCACTAATCTGGATCTGTCTTCGGCCAGTGCACGGTCCGAACACTCAGGAACGGCGACATCCTGCGCGTACTGCGGATTCGCAACACCCTCGACGGCGCAGTCACCGTTTCCGGGCACGTCTATCAGTCTGCGCCGTTCGAATATCGGCCCGGGCTGCGCCTCAGCGAGGTTCTGCGCTTCGAGGACCTGAAGCCGGGTGCGGATACACACTATGTACTCATCCGTCGCGAGCTTCCGCCCGATCGCAAGGTGAGTGTGCTGTCGGCAGATCTGGCCGCGGCACTCGCTGCACGAGGATCGGAGAAGGACGTGCTCCTCGCAGCCGCGTGATCAGCTCACGGTGTTCGACCTGCAATCCGGTCGCGATCGTGTCGTGAGCAGATGTCCTCGATGACCTTCGAGCTCAGGCGACCTATTCGCAGCCGCTGCAAGCGGTAATCATCGGCGGCCGCGTGCGCACGCCCGGGCAGTACCCGCTCGAACCCAACATGCGTGTGAGCGATCTCATCCGCGCCGGTGGCAGTCTCGAGGACGCCGCTTACGGCGGCAAGGCCGAGCTCTCTCGCTACGAGGCCGTGAATGGCGAGTATCGACAGACGGAGCTGATCGACATCGATCTTGCCGCGGTACTGCGTGGCGACGCGGCGGCGAACATACTCCTCAAGCCCTACGACGCGCTCAACATCAAGGAATTGCCGCAGTGGCGTGAGCTGGAACTTGTGACCATTGAAGGTGAAGTCCGCTTTCCAGGCGTCTACCCAATTCAGCGCGGCGAAACGATGCGCTCGGTGCTGCAACGAGCTGGCGGGCTGAGCGACCTGGCCTTTTCAAAAGGCGCCGTCTTCACCCGCGAGGAGCTGCGCAAACGCGAGCAGGAGCAATTGGATCGACTGACCGAGCGCTTAAAGCGGGATCTCGCGGTCCTCGCACTGCAGGGCGCTCAAAGTGGAATCCCGGGCACGCAGTCGCTCGTAGTGGGACAAGGACTTCTGGAGCAATTGAAGGGTTCGCAAGCAGTAGGGAGACTCGTCATCGATCTCGACAAGGTCCTGGCTGGAAACGTCGCTGGACCCGATGACATCATGCTCAAGAATGGCGATCGCTTGCTTGTGCCGAAGCAAAGCCAGGAGGTGTCAGTGATAGGAGAAGTGCCGAACGCAACTTCTCATCGCTACACGGCCGACCTATCGCGCGAGGATTACATCAGTCTCAGCGGCGGCTACACCAAGCAGGCTGACGAGAGCAGGGTCTACGTCGTGCGCGCAAACGGCAGCGTCATTGCAGATTCGGGTAATCGCTGGTTCAGCAAGGCGGGATCTGAGGGAATCGAGCCCGGCGATACGGTCGTAGTGCCGCTCAATGCCGGCAAGATGCGGCCGCTGCCGCTGTGGACCGCGGTTACTACCATCATCTACAACCTGGCAGTGGCAGTGGCGGCGGTGAATTCCTTCTAAGGCGAGAGGCAGTGCGACAGAACGTGTATATCCAGCAATCGGCACCCTCCGG
>CAVRVO010000007.1:0-93442 GCA_963724625.1 uncultured Gammaproteobacteria bacterium
GGACGGTCTTCGTGGCTTTCATGTCGCGGAGCGTCGCCGAATGTGTCTGCCAGTCCTGCGTGAGATTGAAGTGCATGGAGGTCGATAGCGAATCTCGGAAGTTCGCATTACCTTACAACGAACACTGACCAAAGGACGCTAGCGCAAGAGGATGAGGACGCTGCCGTCGAAGAAATCGAAAAACAGGTACTGATGGAAGCGGTGAGGCAGCTCTCGAAAGAGGAGAATCATGGCTAGAGTTTTGACGCAGCTAGCAGGAGCGATACACATGACGCCGCAGTCTGAGCACGAGAAGTCACACTTCGGACAGCTGGCGGTGCAGTACTACACCGCAGGTCGATGGGCCGCGATTAACCAATTCATGCCGGTGTCGGGGACTCTGCTGCACCACGCCGTGGAAATGGCGCTGAAAGCAGCCCTTATAACGAGTCAAACAATGCCGGAGCTCAAGGGTCTAGGTCATGACTTGTCGCGGAGTTGGGCCGAGTTCAAGCGATTGTTTGCTGATCCAGCACTCTCGGAGTTTGACTCGGCAGTCGGAGAGTTGGACAAGTTCGAAGAGGTGCGTTACCCAGATTCCGTGATTGCCCGAGGAGCAATGATGGAGCTAGCGCTGTTTCGTGACCCTCCGGGAGGGGTAGGTCTAGCCAACCTTTGGTCCCGGCGTACGTGCTTGTGCTTGAAGACGTCGACGCTCGCAAGGCTGCTTATCTTCGAGAAGGCAAACATCAATCCTCGTCTTTACACCGGTGGGATGTTGCCCGAAGCAAAGCAATTCTTGTTCTTCGAGAATCGCCATGCGGAGGCTTGGTGAACCCGAACGCCTAACGACGCGTTGGGGGGTATGAGAGATATCGCGCGGAAAATAACCACATCTGGCGGCCGCGCGACAACGTCTCTAGCACCGACTTCTCACGGTCCGCTGCAAATGCAAGTTAGGCGACTCCGTCCTACAGCTCATTGGCCACGAGTAGCCTCATGATTTCGTTGCGCTTACCCCACAGCGATTGCGCGAGGAAGTCACGACTGCTCATTCACACCGTGTAGTTACTTCGAAGCCGCTCGCCGGAATCGTACGGACTGAGCATAGCCGCCACCAAAAGGGCCCGAGGCAGCCGCTCCGAGAAGACGTAGTTCACCCTTTGTCATAGCCAATGATCGTTGAGTTTGACAGCTGTACGTACTGGCTAATGTCGGCCTCGTGCAGGAGGCCGCACCTCACGACTTTATATAGAACGTCCTCCAACAGGGCAGTGTCGTCCTCCGTGGGCTTGAGCTCTGGGTGTAGGCACTTTACCTTGTAACCCTTGGCGACGATCTGGAACGCCACCAGTCCGATAATCCAGACGTACGAGCTAAGGAAGTTCTTATACCGCACAGAGTCACGCGGCTCATTCGGATACTCGAGCCTAGATGTGGCCCCCACCAAGACGCATGCACTAAGGAGCGCAGCCTCGGCGTCTCCTGAGGCGAGACTGGCTAGCGCTTCGTCAGCACGTTTGCCTATGGACATGCGCTAATCGCCTAACGTCCGCGTTGAGCGACGCGCCGCGATGTACTGAATGTCCGCACTTCATCCCCCGCGATTGCTCCAAGGCGTTGTTAGTCGCCACGGAGATTCGCAGGATATGCGAGATCACCAGGGCCCATCGGGAAGACTATGGACAGGAGCGTATCGGCGTATAGGTCCATTAGCTTCCGAAGCTCCTCATTGTGCTGCTCGATTCGCTTTGTCCACTTCTTGCGTATCCTCCGATACCATCGGCTCAGCCCACACCAGGGAATACAGCTCCTCGCGGGTCACGTCCGCATTATTCTCGCTGCGTTGCTCCGGGCCGATTTCGTGTGTAGTTGTGTTGTTGTGGTGCATAGCTAGCGATCTCCTAGACACTTAGCGATGCCAAGTTCCACCTACTCTTGTCGCTAGGCTACAAGTGTGAGAGCTTGAGCGCAGCTCGTAGCTGATACCAACTGTGGCCGACTTTTCTGAGGAGACGCCCGTTGGATCCTCAATCCTCGATGGTGGCGGGGCCAAAGGGTTCTTCACGCTTGGCGTGCTCCGCGAGATCGAGGCATGGGCAGGCGCCGCTCACGAGAAATTCGTTCTGATTTCGGCACCAGTACCGGCGGGACTATTGCCGCGCTGCTTGCGCTCGGGAGGAGCGTGAAGGAAGTCAGCGATCTCTACGGAGTTACGTCCCGACCGTGATGCGGAGGAGAGGTCGGCGCGGAAAGTTGCTCGCTCTCGCCAAGCTCGCGGACCAGGTCTTCAAGGAAGAGAAGTTCGACAAGACGAAGATGGGGGTTGGGATTGTCGCTACCGGTGGGTGATCGAGCGGCCGATGATCTTCAAGACCAGGGTCCAACAGTCGACGGCCGGTATGGGCACGTTCTCCCCGGCTTCGGCGTAAAGGTGTCGACGCAGTGCAGGCATCGTGTTTGCTTTTCCGTTCTTCGAGCGGAAAGACTGTGAGGACGGACAAAGGTGATCTGGTCGAGCTAATCGACGGCGGCTACTGCGCGAACAACCCGACGCTCTATGCGATTGCCGACGCGACCATGGCGCTCACATCTCCGGCCAGCAGCATCCCGGGTGCATAGCGTCGGGGTGGCGGTATATCCGGCGCCGACACAGTCGTGGTTCAGCACCACCGATGGGCGCAGATGCTCATGAGTCCAGCTACGACAGACTCTCGAGATCAACACGCAGTCGATGGATCAACTCCGGCGGGGTTATTCGGGCACGTTCCTACCGTGCGGATCAGCGATACTTCCAGCAGCCGGAAATGGCGACCGATTGGTCGAGCACAATATGACGAAGCTCGAGACGCGCCAGCGCGGTAGCGAAGTTATTCGCGAAGCAGGAAGAGGCGTTGCGGCAATTGCTCTTGTAGGGGACGCACGGCGGGAATACCGAGTACAGCTCGAAACGTGGTCTAAACAAGGCTCGGTCGCAACGTCGCGCGATACATACGTCGACCGTCAAGAAGACGCTGGATGACAGCGGCTCTCCGTTAGCTCCTGGAGAGCTTCGACTCGTTCCCCAAGGGTCCTATGGGAACGATACGAACGTCAATCGGGACAGCGATGTCGATGTGGTAATGTGTCTGGACTTCGACCTGGTATCACGACGCGGCGCTGCTGAAGCAGGATCAGTACGGGGCGTTCGAGCGACCTGATCCGGGTACAGCGGACGACGGTCCTCCCGGAGTTCAAGGCCCAGGTCGCGGGGAGGCCCAGCCAGAGGTTCAACAGCGTCGAGGTTGGATCGAAGGCCATCTTCATTCCTGGCAGCGGTGCTCGTCGGGACTGCGACGTGCTCGTCTGCGCTCGGTTTAAGGACGACTACCGCTTCAACAGCTTGAACGACGAGAGGTATGCTGAAGGTATCTGCTTCTTCTTGAAGATGGTACTCCAATCGTGAACTTCCCGAAGCAACATTCGGATAACTCGATGGTGAAGCAAAAAGCGACCAGCCAATGGTTAAGCCGGCGGTCCGTATCTACAAGAACATGCGTAACTCATCTTGTCGATTCCAATATGCTGGGGGACGGCGTCGCACCGTCCTATTTCATCGAAGGGTATGCTCTGGAACGTTCCCAACGACAAGTTCGGCAAAGAGCTACGCGGATACGTTTGTCTCGACGTTCAACTATCTAGTCAACCGGATCGCTCAGCGTTCCAAGTGTGCGAACAACGGCATCCATCGGTGCTGAGGAAACCCCGCACGTTTCGCGGTCGCCTGCGAACTGCCAGACGTTTCTCGATGCATTGCGCAACCTCTGGAAGTACTGGCCGTAGGCAGTCGAACCGGCATAGAAGACATGGTCAGCGTCTCGCCGTTCGAAGGCCTCCGGATGCCGCGCGAGCTTGCCTGCGAATTCTTCGCGGGGATCCGCGCTTTGAGTTCGCACTCAAGGAGGAGGGGTATTTGCATCTCAACCGCTTCGGGCGTGTAGCTCCAAACTGGGACGAATTCTCGGATTCAATGGAAGAGGCCCTGGCGATTCAACACGAGTCTGCCCTGGATGATGCGATTGACTTCCTGACGGTCGAGCCGCCGCAGGTGCAAACAGGTGCCTGCAGTTGGTCCAACGTGCCGCTTCGCGGAGCTGGTCGTGTTGCCCAGGCACTCGATGCCGTACAGCGCGTAAGACACAATCTCTTTCACGGCGGTAAACACACGCCACACTCACCGCCCGGACGTGATGAGAGGCTAGTTCGGTCGTCGTTGCTTGTCCTTCACGGCTGTCTTTCGGCAGACCGCAATCTTCAGGAAACGTATGAGCAGCATTTCTTCTAACAGAAGCGCAACTTGACTACGCACGTAAATCTTGCGGAGGTCGGAAAGGTCATCCGTTCTGCAAAGCGCCTTGCGAAGCGGTACTACGTGCTGACCGGGCGACCGCTCGGCATCACTGGTGAAGTCGCCGAATATGAAGCCGCACGCCTGCTTCGGTTAAAGCTACTGCCGGCCAGGTCTCCAGGCTGCATGCGCCGAGCGGCGTCGTGGAAGACGTGTCGAAATGATTCAGATCAAGGGCCGGGTGTGTTTTATGGTGTCGAAGACCGGGCAGCGTATTGGCAGGTTCAACCTTAAGAAACCATGGGGCGCCGCAATGCTCGTCATGCTCGACGCAGATTTCGAACCGACTGCTATTTTTGAGGCCAGCCGGCGTCGGGTAGAACACGCTCTACTTGTGCCAGGCTCGAAGGCTCGGAATGAGCGAGGCGCGCTGAGCGTGAGCAAGTTCATGTCAATCGGGAAACAACTTTGGGCACGAAAACAAAGCGTCTCTTAACGCGAACATTAGGGTCGTTATGGATCCACGCGTCGCTGCGCTAAAGTCTCCGGAGGATTGCGAGTCCTTCGCACGAAATGCACTCGCGAGAAATCGGCCAGATCTGGCTCAGCAAGCACGCGCTCGAGCCGTTGATCTACGTGCTCAGACTCATGGCACGTCCTCCGAAGCTGAGCGCGAGGCATTGGCCGCCGTCTATGCATATGAGGAAGTGCTCTCACAGCGAAGGGGTCGTCGAACCCGCGCAAGCCGAACGTGGCAAATGATTAAGCGCCACGGCGTTATCCAGGCGGTCGAACGCGCCGTTAACCGACCCGAGGAGACAATGGGCTATAGAGCACTTGTCGAGATGGGACTCCAAGCCTACGCGTTTGAAGCGATAGTCTTGAAACATCGAGCACTCTTCTCCGCAGAGGCGGTAGCTAGGTGCGAGGAACGGATGGCTAGATGGGCGCGGACATAGGGCGCATCCATGGAAAGTAAGGACAAGAAAGAACTCAGCGAAACTGACATCTGCGATCTGTTCATTACGCCTGCAATCAAGGAACGCAGGCTGGGACCCGATGAAGCAGATCCGGCGCGAAGTGACTCTCGCACCGGGCCCGGTCATCGTTCGCGGCAATATGTCCTCGCGCAACAAGAAAAAGAAGAAATTCGCCGACTATGTCCTGTCTTGGGAGCCGGGTGTTCCGGTCGCCGTCGTCGAGGCCAAGGACAACAATCACACCGTCAGCCACGGCATCCAGCAAGCACTGGGCTACGCGGAGATTCTCGAAGTGCCCAGCGCCTTCAGCTCCAACGGCGATGCCTTCGCTTCGCACAACAAGGTGCCGGCCGCCAGGCGAAGACATCGAGACCGAGTTTCCCCTCGAATCGTTTCCCCCGCCGCAAGAGCTATGGAAGCGCTACAAGAAGTTCCGCGGCATTGAAGATGAAGCGGAAAAACTGGTCGTTCAGCCCTACCACGACGACCCCTCGGGCAAAGAGCCACGCTACTACCAGGTCGATGCGATCAACCGCACCATCGAGGCCGTCGCCAGCGGCAAAAGCCGCGTGCTGCTCGTCATGGCGACGGGCACCGGCAAGACCTACACCACCTTCCAGATCATCTGGCGCCTGTGGAAGGCGGGGGTCGTCAAGCGTGTCCTTTTCCTGGCGGACCGAAACATCCTCGTCGACCAGACGCTCGTCAATGACTTCAAGCCCTTCGGCTCGGTCATGACGAAGATCAAGAACCGCAAGATCGATCCGTCCTACGAAATCTATCTGGGCCTGTATCAGGCCATCACCGGCCCCGATGAAGAAGACAAGATCTTCAAGAACGTCTCGCGCGATTTCTTCGACATGGTCGTCATCGACGAATGTCACCGCGGCAGCGCCGCGGACGATTCCGCCTGGCGCGAAATCCTCGACTACTTCTCCGGCGCCATCCAGATTGGCCTCACCGCCACGCCGAAGGAAACCAAATACGTCTCCAGCATCAACTACTTCGGCGAGCCGGTTTACACCTACAGCCTCAAGCAGGGCATCGAAGACGGCTTCCTCGCGCCGTACAAGGTCGTGCGCATCGATATCGACAAGGACATCCAGGGCTGGACACCGCCGCCGGGCATGAAGGACGACCTCGGCCAGGAAATCGAGCAGCGCGAATACAACCAGAAGGACATGGATCGCATTCTCGTGCTCGAATCAGCGCACGAAACTGGTCGCCAACCGGGTCATGCAATACCTGCGCGCCACCAATCCTTTCGACAAGACCATCATCTTCTGCGAAGACATTGACCACGCCGAGCGCATGCGCGCGGCCATCGTCAACGCCGCCGGCCAGCTCGCGCTCGACAATCCCAAATACGTCATGCGCATCACCGGCGACAGCGTCGAGGGCAAGGCGGAGCTGGACAACTTCATCGACCCGGAAAGCAAGTTCCCGGTCATCGCCACCACTTCGGACTTGCTGACCACCGGCGTCGATGCCAAGACCTGCAAGCTCATCGTGCTGGACAAGACCATCACCTCGATGACCATCTTCAAGCAGATCATCGGCCGTGGCACCCGCATCGACGAAGAGAACAACAAGTGGTTCTTCACCATCATGGATTTCAAGAAGGCCACCGAGCTGTTCCGCGATCCGGACTTCGACGGCGAGCCGGTGGTGATTTACGAACCCGATGACGATGACGACCCTGTGCCGCCCGATCCGGAACCCGGCGACGAGGACGAGCCGACGGCGGCGATCGAAGAGCCGCCGGGCGTGTACAAGGTCCGCGTCAGCGGCGTCCCCGCCAAGATCATCTCCGAGCGCATCGAATACATCGGCCCGGACGGCAACCTGATCACCGAGTCCTACAAGGACTTCACCCGCAAGCAGATTCGGTCCGAATTTGCCTCGCTGGATGACTTCCTCACGCGCTGGAACAGCGCCAAGAAAAAGCAGGCCATCATCGACGAGCTGGAAGAACACGGCATCGTGCTCGACAACCTTGCCGCGGAAATCGGCAAGGACTATGGCGACTTCGACCTCATCTGCCACATCGCCTGGGGCCAGCCGCCGCTCACCCGTAAGGAGCGCGCCAACAAGGTCAAGAAGCGCAACTACTTCACCAAATACGGCGAGCAGGCCCGCGCCGTGCTCACCGCGCTGCTCGACAAATACGCCGATGAAGGCATCGGCACCCTGGAAAGCGCCAAGGTCCTGCGCCTCGACCCCTTCAAGGCCATCGGCACCCCCGTCGAAATCATCAACAACATCTTCGGCGGCAAAGACAAGTTCGACGCCGCCGTCCAGGAACTGGAGCAAGAGCTGTTTAAGCAGGAAGAATCGGCATGAGCAACGTTTCCGGCATCATCAAGTCCATCCAGGACATCATGCGCAAGGATGTCGGCGTCGATGGCGACGCCCAGCGCATCAGCCAGTTGGTCTGGATGTTCTTCCTCAAGATCTTCGACGACCGCGAAGCTGAGCTGGAACTCCTCGAAGACGACTACAAATCCCCGCTGCCCGAGCACCTGCGCTGGCGCAACTGGGCGACAGACCCGGAAGGCATGACCGGCGAGGCGCTCATGCGACTTCGTCAACAACCAGCTGTTCCCGACGCTGAAAGAGAAGCTGGTCACCCACGGTCCCACCGGCGAACGCGCCCGCGTCATCCGCAGCGTGTTCGAAGACGCCTACAACTACATGAAGTCCGGCACGCTGATGCGCCAGGTCATCAACAAGATCTGCGAAATCGACTTCAACAACACCGAGCGACCGCCACACCTTCGGCGAGCATCTACGAGCAAATCCTGCGCGACCTGCAAAGCGCCGGCAACGCCGGCGAGTTCTACACCCCGCGCGCCGTCACCCGGTTCATGGTCGAATCGGTCGACCCGAAGCTGGACGAAATCGTGCTCGATCCCGCCTGCGGCACCGGCGGCTTTCTCACCTGCACCATCGACCACAAGCGCGAGCACTACGTCAAAACCAAGGAAGACGAAGAAACCCTGGTCAAGTCGCATTCGTGGCGTCGAGAAGAAGCCGCTGCCGCACATGCTGTGCCGTCACCAACATGATCCTGCACGGCATCGACACGCCCACCAACATCCGCCACGACAACACGCTGGCCCGCCCCTACAAGGACTACGGCAACGCCGACCGCGTCGACGTCATCGTCACCAACCCGCCCTTCGGCGGCATGGAAGAAGACGGCATCGAAAACAACTTTCCCGCCCACCTGCGCACCCGCGAAACGGCCGACCTGTTCATGGCCCTCATCATCAAGCTGCTCAAGGACGGCGGCCGCGCCGCGATCGTCCTGCCCGATGGCTTCCTGTTCGGCGAAGGCATGAAGACCCGCCTCAAGGAATCGCTGCTGGAAGAGTGCAACCTGCACACCATCGTCCGCCTGCCCAACGGCGTGTTCAGTCCCTACACCGGCATCAAGACCAACCTGCTGTTCTTCACCAAGGGCAAGCCCACCAAGCACGTCTGGTACTACGAGCACCCCTATCCCGAAGGCGTGAAGAGCTACAACAAGACCAAGCCCATGCGCTTCGAGGAATTCGAAACCGAGATCAACTGGTGGGGCAGCGAGGCCGACGGCTTTGCCGCGCGCGTGCAGACCGAACAGGCCTGGAAGGTGCCGGTCGCCGACATCATGGCGCGCAACTACAACCTCGACATCAAGAACCCCCACGTCGGCGAACAGATCAGCCACGACCCCGACGAACTGTTGCAGCCAATACCAGCAGCAGCAAAGCGCCATCGCCGACCTGCGCAACCAGCTCAAGGACATCTTGCAGCAGGCGTTGCATCGGGGTGAGGCGTAACCATGCACGAGGTCATCACCAACAATCTCGACCTCTGGACCTCGGCGCTGCTCACCAAATCCACCGCCGGCCGCGGCAGCAACGGCAAGCAGGAAGCCTACGGCATCAAGAAACTGCGCGAGCTGATTTTGGAACTGGCCGTGCGCGGGAAACTCGTGCCGCAAGATCCCAACGACGAACCAGCGAGCTGTGTTGCTAAGACGAATTGCAGCGCGAGAAGACGAAGCTTGTTACCGAAGGGAAGATCAGAAAGGAAAAGCCGTTGGCGGCGATTGCAGATGAGGAAAAGCGACTATGAACTACCCGAAGGTTGGGAATGTCGTTAGGCTTGGTGATGTCGCATTATCTCAAGCAGGATTTTGCCTTCGAGTCGAGATATCTTCAATGAAAGCTGGAGATGGGCTGTCCGCTCAATTCGGATTCGTGATGTTGGGCAGACTATTTTCGGGAACTGTATTACAGCTGGTGAGTACAGAGAAGAATTTTTGGTAGAGAACTCAGACTTTCTCATCAGCATGGACGGTGATTTCGGCGTGTCGCCGTGGACAAATGGCCCAGCTACTTGTCAATCAACCGATGTCGCGCCTGATCTTCTTCGATGAAAGATGTATGGAAAACGCTTTATCGCTGACGTCTTCAGACATCCGCTTGCGATCGAGATCTGCAGGGCGTCAAGGCGTATACGACGTCGATCACCTGTCTGGCACGCAGATTACCGAATCCGTGATCGCTCTCCCGCCCCTCGCTGAACAACACCGCATCGTCGCCAAAGTCGACGAACTCATGGCCCTGTGCGACCAACTGGAACAACAGCAAACCCACAGCATCGAGGCCCATCAGACTCTGGTCGAAACCCTGCTCGGCACGCTCACCCGCGCCGCCTCGCCGCAAGAACTGACCGAAGCCTGGACCCGCATTGCCAACCACTTCGACACCCTGTTCACCACCGAACACAGCATCGACGCACTCAAACAGACCATCCTTCAACTCGCCATTCGCGGCAAACTGTTGTTACAAGAATTCAAGTGACGAGTCAGCGGAGGATTGCCTGGCTCGCCTAGGTCTAGTGACTACCTTCGAGCCAGCGGATCACGCAACTGTCACCGCGGTTCCATCGGCGTGGCTACTGGTTCGCTTTGGGGACATTGCTGTCGTTTCGGGCGGCGTTACGCTTGGTCGTAAGTTCAGCGGTCGCAAGGTTGTGACTCTGCCATATCTTCGTGTTGCCAACGTAAAGCGTGGTGAAATTGACCTTGGTCTCGTCAAGGAGGTGTCGATACCCGAGGACGAGGTCGCTATACACTCCGTGAGAACGATCTGCTCATGACTGAAGGCGGAGACTGGGACAAGGTCGGTCGGACGGCGATTTGGAAAGCACAGATTCCCACTTGTCTCCATCAGAACCACGTGTTTCGTGCGCGCATGCGCTCTCATGAGCTTTTGACGGTTTGGTTTGAGCGATATTTCAACTCGCCTGTTGGTAGGAATTACTTCGAGAAGGCCTCGAAGCAAACGACCAATCTGGCGTCGATAAATATGAGACAGGTACGCGGATGTCCTGTGCCATTGCCGCCCCTCGCGGAACAACACCGCATCCTACGCAAGGTCGACGAGCTTATGGCCCTGTGCGATGCTCTCAAGACGCGCGTAGCCGACGCCCAAACCACCCAAATCCACCTCGCCGACGCCATCGTCGAGCAGGCCGTCGCTCACCGGGCCCCGCGGCATAGACGCCAAAGCCGAAATCGCACAAACGCCACCCACAAGGGATGCGACGATGACTGGGAGCGAGCCGTGGATCTGCCCGGCGTGCAATCGCACCGTCGCGACGAAGTACTGTCCGGAATGCGGCGAGCGTTCGCCAAGCACGAGTGACCTGACGCTTCGGGGCCTCTTCGGGCAGGCGGTGCGAGCGTTCACCGATATCGATGGGCGCGTCATTCGGAGTTTCCGCCACCTGGTCACGCGTCCCGGCGCTTTGACCGTCGCGTACCTGCGCGGACAGAAAAAGGCCTACCTGCTGCCGTTTCAAATCTTCCTGGTCGCGAACGTGCTGTTCTTCGCCATTCAATCGCTGACCGGCGAGAATGTGTTCTCGACGACGCTCGACTCACATCTTCACCACCAGGACTGGAGTGCCTTCGCACAACAGCTGGTCGCGCATCGTGTCGAGAGCCTGCATACGACGCTTGATCGATATGCGCCGGTCTTCGATGAAGCGGTCGGGGTGAATGCCAAATCGCTCATCATTCTGATGGTGCTGGCCTTTGCCCTGGTGCCACCGCTCGTGTTCTATCGCAGCCACCGCTCGTTCGGCACTCACCTGGTGTTTTCACTCCACCTCTATTCATTCCTGTTGCTGCTCTTTTGCGTCGCCTTGGGCGATTGCCGGCATCAACGTGTGGTTCGGCGGTGCCGGATTGGCCTCGCCACGAATGGACCACGCGTTGTCGATCGCGCAGCTACTGATTTGCGCGGTGTACTTGTACGTGGCGACGGGTGCGGTCTACGGCACGAAACGAGGCGTACGGATTGTCCAGGTCGCGTTGCTGGCGTTCGCCGTCGCGTGCCTGGTGCTCGGCTATCGGTTCGTGTTGTTGCCGATTACTTTGTATACGACCTGAAGACACGCGCCTCGGACCGCTCCGTCCTACTGTTGATGTCCGGTCTGGTCGCCCTTCCTGTCGCGACCCATCGATGCGATCTCCTCGACGAGTGCGCTAGCGGAGAGCGGCCGGCCCAGGAATCGTTTCAGCAACTCTGCGGTATCGAACTCCGCGCCGAACTTCAGCAGGTGCTCTGAAGTCCAGGGGTACCACTCGGGATTCCCGGCGTCGAACGCGCCGATCACGTCACGCGTGCGCTTGCGCATTTCCGCCGTGAGCATCGCTCCCACGGCGTAGTTGATCATGTAGCCCGGGTTCGAAGCGAGCTGCGCACGCACGGCCCACCACGAGAGTTCAGGATGTGGCGCGACGCCGAGGTAGTGGCTCGTGATTTCGGTCCACAGCACGTTGGGGTCGGTGGTCGGCGCGCGCAGCATGCGCAGCTCGAAGAGGCCCCACGCCACGTCGAGCATCACCAGCGAGTAGAGCTCACGCAGCCCATCGGCGCGCGACACCGAGCGGCCGAGATACTTTTGTTGCCAGGCGGGTTCGAACACGGACCACGAGGGCACGTCGGCGAACGCCTCGATGAAGAGCGTATCGGTCCAGAAGTACGCGGGACGGGCGCGGATCGCCATGTAATGGACGGCGTGGCCCGTTTCGTGGGTGAGCTCATTGAGCGTGTAGAGCCCGCCATGGTCGTAATTGGCCGAGACGCGCGCGATGGCCGGCCGCCATTTGCCGTTGAGGATCCGGCCGATGCGTACCGTATCCGCATACGCGATGGGCGCCTTGCCCGGTCGCGGGTCGATGTCGAAGAGCACACCGAGCGCCTGCGGATCCGCGCCGAGATCGGCGAAGAAGCGTCGATTGAGTGTTGCCAGGGCCTCGCGCGGGACCGCTGCATTCAGCGTGCGGCTCGCGCGCGCATAGCGATGACGGTAGTCCCAGGGCTCGATCGATTCGCTGCCCTGATTCGCCAGCCGCCAGGCCTCGAGCAGCTCGAGCAGCCAGGCTTCGAGACGTGGCGCGTCTGCGTTCAGCGCTTGCGCTGCTTCGTCAATCGGCGAAGGCTTGTTCCTGAAGGCGGTCGCGGCCATGGCGATCATGCGCCGGTAAGGACTGGCCAGCTCGTTCTTGCCGTTCACGGCTTTCCATAAGGGTGCCATGGCCATGAACAAAGCCTTGCGCCTTGCGGGCTCCTCGATCTCCTGCAATCGCTGCAACGCGCCACCACGGGTGATGAGCTCGCCTTCGAACTTGAGACGATTGCCGACTTCATCGAAGCAGGCGTAGAGCGTCGTCTGCAGAACGTCGACGTCTTTCTCCGGCCGCGTTGCATCCTGGCATTTGCGGCCGGGCGCCATCGAGGCACCGGGATCCGTCAGCTCATCGAACGTGCGCTGCATGCTGCTCACGACGCGGGAATTCGCCGGCGTGAGCTGTTCGAGCTTTAGATCCTTCAGGCGTGCCTCGAGCTGCGAACGAGCCGCATCGCGACGGCCCTGCCACGTTGCGTGGTCGTCGCCGTCGACCTTGGAAAGCAGGCCCGAATCGATCGTTTCGACCGCGCCATGCGCATCGAGGAAATCCGCGAATATCTGTTCGGTTTCGAGCACCGCACGGTCGTCCGCGAGGGCCGTGAGCGCGAAGAGAAGCAGAACCGCTGGGAAAGCAACCTTGCGCACCCGTCACACCTTTGTGGCGCACTACACCGGGTACGGATGATGGCAGGCTGGGCGATCGGATGTCGAAGGGCACGTCCGTTGCTCCAGACCCGAGGCCGGGTCGAGTCGGCGCGACTCCTATCATTACGCCCAATTCGCAGCCCATATGGCTGCTGCCATCACGGTCGTGCCCGCTTATGGTCAGTACCAGCACGGCTCCGCGGCGACCGTGCGCCTCCCCGTGACGCGCTTGGCATTGAAAGTCTCCGCTCCTTGCAGCTATGTCAGAACTGACATATGGTACTAGAAGCGGTATCACAGCGCATGATGGGGTTCGTTGGATGAAGACAACTCAGGGCAAAGCGGCTACGAGCGTGCCGGATGGCGGATAGGATCGACAGAGAATTTCTCGGCCTTTCGAAGGATGAGGCCACGCTCGTCGAAGTGCGCCTGGCATTGAGCGATAGCATGCGCAGGCGACGGGTGCGACGGGGACTTGTCGCAGGCGGATCTGGCGACTCGCCTTGGCTCAAGTCAGTCGCGTGTGGCCAAGATGGAAGCTGCCGACCCTACCGTTTCGATTGACCTGCTGGTTCGATCACTGGTCGCACTGGGGGCAAAGCCAAAGGACATCGCGAGGGCGATCAGCCCGCAGTGCGCGAGCCCTGGCGCGGGCTCTGTCGCTCGACCCTGCAGAAGCCGTTGAGATCGAAGTGCGCTCGTCGCTAGTCGACAAGATTGCTGCGGCGGTCAGCCAGCGGGGTCTCACGCACGCGCAAGTGGCGAAGCTCGCTCATACGTCGCGCACCCGTATCACCGGCATTCTCAACCGGAACACCGAAGGCGTGTCCACGGACCTGTTGTTGAGAATTCTGGGGCGGCTGGGTTACCGCGCACGACTGGTCGTTACGCGGGCTGCGTAGGCAGCCTGTGGCCTAGTCTTTTCGCCGCTTCCGACCTCTCTCCCGCAAACCGGGAGAGTTCGATGTCACGGTTCCGAAATGAGCGCGTGCTCTGAGAGCCCAGTCGAAGTAGCCCTATTGATCGACATTTCCCCCTGCTTTCGACATGATCCGGCCGCAGGGGGATAAACAATAACAACGTCCTTCATCGCAGAGCTCAGGCGTCGCAACGTGCTGCGCGTCGGCGCGGCTTACGTCGTGGCCGCGTGGTTGGTGATCCAGGTCGCCGAGACGCTCTTCCCGGTGTTTGGGCTCGGCACGACCGCAGTCCGCATCGTCGTCGTGGTGTTGGCCGTTGGGCTGCTGCCCATGCTGATTTTCGCTTGGGCCTTTGAACTCACCCCCGAGGGCTTGAAGCGCGAGCGCGAGGTCGATCGCAGCCAGTCGATCACGCCGCAAACCGGCAAAAGGCTCGATCGCGTGATCATGGGCGTGCTCGCGCTCGCGCTCGGCTACTTCGCCGTCGACAAGTTCGTGCTCGCTCCGCAGCGGGAGCAAGCGGCGACCGAGGCGGGCCGCGCAGAGGGGCGCACTGAATCGCTCGTGAAATCGTACGGCGAGAAGTCGATTGCGGTGCTGCCGTTCGTCGACATGTCTCCGAACAAGGACCAGGAATACTTCTCCGATGGGATCTCCGAGGAACTGCTGAACTTGTTGGCGAAGATTTCGGAGCTGCGGGTGATCTCGCGGTCATCGGCGTTTTCGTACAAGGGCAAGGACATCGAGATCCCCGAGATTGCGAAGCGGTTGAACGTGGAGCATATCCTTGAGGGCTCGGTGCGAAAGAGCGGCAACAAGATCCGTATCACCGCGCAGCTGATCGAGGCGCGCTCGGACACGCACCTGTGGTCCCAGACCTGGGACCGGGACCTCGATGACATCTTCGCGATCCAGGACGAGATCGCGGCGGCGGTAGTGAGGCAGCTGCGGATCACGCTGCTGGGGCCGCCGAAGGCCAAGGCGGTGAATCCAAGAGCCTATGCGCTGTTCCTGCAGGCGCGCCAGGTGGGGCGCCAAGTCACACCCGAGGGCTTGGAGCAGTCCATCACTCTGTACCAGCAGGCGCTGGCGCTCGACCCTGGCTACGCGGCGGCGTGGAATGGGTTGGCCAGCACTTATCTTAACCAGGGAGCGTTTGGCGCGCTGCCGCCCGAGGAGTACGAGGAGAGCCGGCGGCTCGCGCATGAGGCGGTGACCAGGGCGCTGGCAATCGACCCGGACTATGCATCAGCCCACGACGGCCTCGGCTGGATCGCCATGACCGAAGAGCGGGACCTGGCGGCCGCCGCACGACACTTCGAGCACGCGCTGGCGCTGGAACCGACCAACACTGACATCATCAGCGGTGCCGCCGTCCTGGCCACGAGCCTCGGTCGTACGGATCTGGCTATTGCACTCGGCGAGTACGCAAACGCCCGCGACCCGGTCAACGCTGTCGGCCATGCCAACCTAGGCCGCACCTACCTCATCGCAGGCCGCCTGGACGAGGCCATCGCAAGTTGCCGCACAGCGCTGCGTCTGGCCCCTGAGTACATCAGCGCGCACTCCCGGATCGCGATGGCGCTGCTGCACAAGGGCGAGGCGCAGGCGGCGTTGACGGAGTTGCAGAAGGAACCCGCGGAGGATTGGCGCGCGATCATGCTGCCGATGATCTATCACACGCTCGACCGCAAGGCCGAATCCGATGCGGCGCTCGCCGAGATGATCACGAAGCACGCCTCCGACTGGGCCTACGTCATCGCCTATGTACTGGCCTGGCGCAACGAGCGGGACCGCGCCTTCGAATGGCTGGACAAGGTGGTGGCCCGGCAAGAAAACGAGTCCCTGTTCGAGATCGTAGCCCAGCCGCTGTTCGCCAATCTCCACGATGATCCTCGCTGGCTGCCGTTCCTGCGCAAGATCGGTATGGCCCCCGAGCAACTCGCGGTGATCAAGTTCGACGTCACGGTGCCGAAATGAGCGCGTACGTCATCTAGGTAGTGACGAATAGCGTCGCGGCTTCCTCGGCAGAGTCGCGGTGTGCGTGCATTCCTTAGCGCTGCACTGTGAGCAGCGCAGCCGTTTCAGCGCCTCCTCGATCAACGTTTCCATCGGGACCCGGCAAAGTTTGGCGAGCGTAATCGGGTCAGTCTTGCGGCGATGCCCGCACTTGCTGCAGATCAACGTGATTTCAAACTGACCGAAGTGATCGGAGAACCGAGTGATCGGGCGCGGCATGGCCGCGCATTTTGGAATTGGTACCGGAGGCACGTCCATCCAGTAGTTGGCCTTCCCGAGTACTGTATAGGCGGCGCGTTGGAACCAGGACGCGTTCGGAAGATGCGGAACCGATCACAGGAGTTGCCAAGCGCGGAGCGATACAGTGCGCCCGACAGATCGTGAGCCGGTTAGTGGAGGATCGGTAATGGAGACGTGGGTCTTGATCTTGACGCTTGGCACAACGCCCAATCAGGCACCGCCTGTTGCGAACATTTCGGGCTTCGACTCTCAGAGCGAGTGCGCTGCGGCGGGACAGCAATGGAAGCACCAAGCGGGCATGTCCGGTCGGGCGACGTTTACCTGCGTAAAGGAATCTGACGAGCAATGAGGAGGGCTCCTCCTCGATTGGCACGATCTCAATCGCTCGGCTGCATGGACACTGACGCGACCTCCAGGTTCGACTGCACCTCCCTGAAGTACCGTCACCAGTACCGACAGTTCAGACAGTTGGGCGTCTGCTACGCGATAGCCGTGCCCAACAGTTCTGAAATGATCTCGGGCGTGGCTCAGCTGCGAGCGCTTGCCGGCAATCGATGCGTGGCTAGCGCGCAGCCTTTGACTCGGCGAGCGCCGCGTCCAACATCGCGACGAGTGCCTCGCGGTTGTAGCTGTACGGCTGATTTTCGTTCAACTGCACGAGCTGCTCGATCTGCTTCTTGATCGTGATCTCGGCTTCACGCTGATTCGGTACCACCATGTAGCGTCGTTGCGGCCTGGCGTCGAAAAGCGCACGCTTCACGGCGTCCGCCACTTCGTCAGGCTCCTTGTATTCGGACCGACTGCCGCTGCCGAGTCTCTTGACGACTTCCTGGCCGGGCGGTGGACGCTGTGCGTCCGCAGTGGTGTCCGTCATGCGCTTGAGCATGTTGGCGGTGATATCCGAGCGGTAATTGCCGGGCTCGATGACACTTACACCGACTCCGATCGGCGCGAGCTCCTCTGCAAGCGCATCGCTGTAGGCTTCGATGGAATGCTTGCTCATGCTGTACACGCCGAGGAGCGGCCGGGCCAGGATCCCCGAGATCGAACCGATCATGACGATGCGGCCCTTGCTTGCAGTGATCAGCGGACTGAATGCCCTGGTGACGCGGTAGGGTCCGTAGGTATTGACCTGCATCAGGAAATTGAAATCACTGTCTTCGGTCTCGACCAGGCGTCCTGCGATCGCCACGCCCGCATTGTTGACCAGGCCATAGAGACCCCGACCCGCCTGGCTGACGGTCGCGACAGCCGCCGCGATATCCTCTGGGCTGGTTACATCCAGTCGCAAGCCCTGCACATTCTTGATTGCACTGAGCTCGGCGAGGTCCTTGTCCTTGCGTGCGCCGGCATACACAAAATAGCCGTCCGCCACGAGCCGCTCGGTGATCTTGCGGCCAATGCCCGTGCTGGCGCCGGTGACCAACACCGCCTGTTTCGGCACGGGCGTGGGTTCATCTGCGCCTGCAATCGACGCGGCGAGAGACAGCGCAAGGGAGAGAACAACGGCGTGGTTCATGTCGAGACCTCGATGATCGAAACGATGGGGATAACGTGATGCATCGTCGTAGACGACTCGCGTCCCCCGGTTCCGTCATACCCACCACGGAAGAACTTCAGAAAGCATCCGGTTCCTGTCAAAGAACCCACAAGCAGTTGGGGGGATTCTACGCCGCAGATGACTCGGGGGCTTCCCGCCGCAGTCAGGATGCCATTCTACAAATCAGCCGAATGGACCCGTTTTGTTATTGGTTGGCTTTTTATTGATTAACCACAATAGGCGCCGCAACTATCTGAGGCGCCATCCGGCTTAGCCTGGGCGCTCCAAGAGTACCGTCAACAATACCGACAGTTCCGATCTTGATGTAACTCACGCTTCGCTCGACAACGCTGTCGGCTTATCGAAAGGATCGCCGAAGCAACCTTCGAAGTTTTCACGAGCGTCCTAACGTCCAGGTTCGGCGGCTGGACGCTCGCTCGCGATCACTTCGGCCGTCAGCGCCTTACCAAACATCGCGGTCGTGCCGCCGATGACCAGTGTCGTCATGCTCACGAATGCGAGGGCCGCGAGAGTCTGCGCCACCTTCTTGCGCCAGCCAGTCGTTGGACCGAATTGCGTGCTCATGTCGTTTCTCCCGTAAGTCGGTTTCTATCTGTACTCCATCTGGGGAGCCACAATGAACGAAGCCCGTCCGCGGGACTGTCAACCGGATGACACAACGACGCTCAAACTTCGAATAAAGGTCAAGCTGGTCGGACGAAAAATAGCCATTCATCGCCGTCGGGCAACAAGAGTCGATCGAGTCGTTGCCTTTGCTTTACAAACGATAACGCTCGGCGTAAACGAATGAGCGAGACTGTCACCTGATCAACACAACCAACACGAACAGTCTTGCTGAGGAGGTCGAATGAGTGGTCTGGCCCCTCGTCAGGATCCGGAAGTTGACGCATACATCCAAGAGCTGCTGAGGAAAGCGGCCGACATCCGGCTTCCTGAACTCTTTCGGACAAGGCATTCGGACGCGCTTTACTACCTGTCGAATCGTGGAGGAGTCAGTGTAGTCGCCCTGCGCACGACGGCTCTCACTGAGGATCAACTCGTCAGCATTCTGACTTATCGCCTCGCGCAGTACCTCGCGATCAATTTCGTCGATCCGTCGATCGTCTATCAGCGCCGCCTGACGCATGAGCCACTCACGAGTAGCTCCCCGGGTGAGGTCCATATCGTCGCGGGTTCCGCGGACACGGGCCAGATACTCTGTTATCTCGTCGTGAAGGGCGCGATGAGCGTAGGGCCCCATCTCACGATGCGCGCACGCGAGCGCGCCTTGTTTCCCGCCGAGGAATTGTTCGGGTGGGGCATCTTCAACCGACTAAAGATCCTGCCCGATCTACGCATGGCGAAAGTGCGCGAGATTGGACGCTTCGTAAAGAATCAGCAGCGGCCAAAGTCTGACGAACTGATGGCACGGGCGCCCGTAGAAGTATGCGCCGCGTTGTTCAAGCTGGTCGTAGGCCCCTTGAGACAGGACGTCGACGCGTACATTGGCGACTTCGAGGAGGAGGTCGCCAAGCGAAACATCGAGTTTTTCCACGTCCCGCTCGTCGTCCTTCATGGGGTTGTTCCCTATTCGGGTGAACAGGCATACCTGCGCGAGCATGTCCAGGCGAGCGCGGTATATCCGTTCGCATTTCTCGCGTCGGATCTCTCGCTGGCGACAGAACGTCTGGCCGCTGTCGAAGCAGCGCTCGCCTTGTCAGGGCGCGAAGGTTTGCGCGCATTGCTGTCCCTCAAGGCGGACGGTGCTACGGGTTTCCGAAGCAGTTTGGAGCCCGCAGAGGGCATCACGCCGTTGAATGAGGTGGTCCTGCCTCTGGAGCGGATCGACATGGACGTGCGTCGGCAGTGGTTGGATGCCGGAGATGCGTTGCGGAAGGCAGACCCGTTCAGCAGCCTCTCTGGCGCCGAAGCGGCGGTTCTTGCCAGATTCATGGAACGTGTTGAGGCGCAGCCCAAAGAGATGATCGTACGTCAGGGCGATGTCGGTGATGCGCTCTATCTGATTGAATCCGGCGAGGCCGAGATACAGGCAAGAAAGGCAGACGGTACGCGAACGACAGTTGCGGTAATCGGGCCTGGTTCTTTCTTCGGGGAGATCGCGCTGGTTACAGACTCGGAGCGCACCGCTGATGTCGTCGCGAAAACGCCCATGCGTTTACTGCGACTGGCTCGGGAAGCGTATAGGAGCTATCTGAGTGGCCTCGTTGAGGTCGACGGCAAGTTTTCTCGCATGGCACTGGAAAACGCGCAGGAGCAGCTGCGGAAACTCAAGTCCTTGCAATCGTAAATCTCCTTGTCCGCAGCCTCCCTGACGCCGTCTCAGGAAATGTCGAATCGTGGATAGAGTGTCAGTCGAGTCCATTGGCCCGAAGACATTGACACCGCTCGTTCGTGCGGCCACTGGGCACGACGAGATTGAGATCTCTCGCTGGACCTGCACACCAATCCACTCCGGAGGCGGTACTACCACAGGAGGTATCTATCGCTTCATGGGCGAAGCAGAACATGGAGCTGGGGGACATCCGTGGTCGCTGATTCTGAAAGTAATCCAAGCCCAGTCGAACAGCACGGAAACAGCCGGGAGCGACGATTGGAACCGAGAGGTGTTTGCTTACTCCTCGAGTCAGCTGCAGCAACTGCCACAGGGTGTTGGAGCGCCCCGGTGTTTCGGCGTTCTGGAGCAAGCCCATGAGAGTTGGCTGTGGCTCGAAGATCTGACAGAGCCCGAGCCACAGTGGTCATTGGACCACTACTACGCGGCAGCCCGCTTTCTGGGTAGGTTCAATGGCGCCTACCTTTCCGGCCGCCCGGTACCCTCCGACTCCTGGTGGAGCAATGGATGGCTTCGCAGCTACGTCGAGTCGGTCACGCCGACACTGGGCCGCCTGCCAACACTAATGAAACACTCGTTGGTTCAACGCCTGTTCCCAGATCGGGCTGCCGACCACGTGTGCCAGTTGTGGGCGCGTCGAAATAGTCTCTTCGATTATTTGGATCGAGTTCCGAAGACGTTTTGTCATCTGGACGCCAATCGTCGGAACCTGTTCCTGCGCTTCGACGCGATCGGACGGCAAGAACTGCGGCTCGTAGACTGGGCGTTTGCTGGAATAGCCCCGAGCGGACAGGAACTCAATGCTCTTGTGGTGGGCAGCGTCTTGTTGTACGCCATGGAGCCCTCGGATCTTCCGCAATTGGAACGCGCGGCGTTGGCTGGTTACACCGAAGGGCTCGCAGAAGCCGGGTGGAAGGATGACCAGCGCCACATTCGCGCAAGTTTTGCGGCCTCTGCGGTACTTCGTTATGTCGCTTATATGCTCGTCAGAATGCCCGTTCTCCTCGACGAGCGACGGCGCGTTTGGGCGGAAAGAGTACTTGGCCATTCCCTGGAGGACTTCATTGATCGTTGCGTTGAAGTCCGACAGTACCTCCTCGATCTGGCCGCGAAAGCGTGCCCATGAATAGCGCAGATCGTCCGCGCCGCCACAGGAAGACCAGGAGCGCGTCCATGCCGCCAAGATCGACTACAAAGACCGCGAGAACGCAGAACAAGCTGAAGGCGAAGCCAGCCGCCGCCGTCCCCACAGCAGGCTCGAAGAGTTTCTACCTCATGGAAAACCCACGCGAGGCGGAGCGGCTGGAAGCCAAGACCGATCCGGCGGTCGCGGAGGAACAGCTGCGGTGGGCAGGGCTGCAGTCAGGGATGCGTGGTCTGGAAGTCGGCTGCGGATCGGGCGCGGTCACTCGCGTCATGGCGAGGTTGGCGTCTCCTCAACGTGCTACCGGTGTCGACCAGAGTCGGGATCGACTGGCAGAGGCGCGTCGACTCGCCGGGCAGCATCAACTCGACATCGAGTTCATCGAGGGAGACGCTCTTCGTCTGCCTTTTGCTCGCGAAGAGTTCGACTTCGCGTGGTCGCGATTCCTGCTCCAATACTTGCCGCATCCCGAACGGGCTTTGGCTGAACTCGTCCGGGTCACGGGCCGGGGCGGCATCGTCACGGTAGCCGACCTGGACGGACAGATCGAGCAGTTCCATCCGCTCGAGAAGTCACTTCGTGCCGATCTGGATGAGGCATTGCGCCTATTGAGTAAAACGGGATTCGATCCAAGAGTTGGCCGCAAGCTTCACCATATGTTTCTCCGCGCCGGGTTGCGCGACCTTCGAGTTCGGGTGACTCCCTATCAAGTCTATGCGGGTCGGCTCGGTGAAGGCGACCTGGCCAATTGGCGGACAAAGATTGAAACGACGATGGCGCTCCTCATTCAACGCACGGGCGCTCGAAGACGCTGGACGCGCTTTTGCGAGCGTTTCGTCGAACAGTTACAGAGGCCAGACCTGTTCTACTACTGCACCATGATCCAGGTGCGCGGGATTGTGTCAAAGAACTGAGCTTGCCCGTCAGTGATCCGTAACCACTCCCGCGCCGGTACTGCGCCGCACCGGATCATCGATTTTTGGGGGCTACGGTTCGAGTCCTGAGCCGGCAACGTCCGTTTGAACCCGCCAACGAGTCAGGTGTCGGTTTTTGTATCGCTGTTTCGTCATAGTTCCGACGGGCTCGCTCAACTGACCAATGAATGGAGACAGACGATGGCCAAGAACGCGATTTGTCTTTGGTATGACGGTACAGCAGAAGAAGCTGCCAGGTTCTACGCCCAGACTTTTCCGGACAGCGCCGTGACAGGGGTCCACCGTGCCCCCGGCGATTATCCGGATGGCAAGCAAGGGCAGGTGCTCACGGTCGAATTTACGGTTGTGGGCGTGCCTTGCCTCGGCCTGAATGGCGGCCCGGCTTTCAAGCACAGCGAAGCCTTTTCATTTCAGATCGTCACCGAAGACCAGGCCGAGACCGATCGCTATTGGGAAGCCATTGTCGGTAATGGCGGAGCCGAGAGCGCATGCGGGTGGTGCAAGGACAAATGGGGCTTGTCCTGGCAGATCACTCCACGCGTACTGCTAGAAGCAGTGACCGATTCTGATCGTGCGGCCGCGAAGCGCGCGTTCGAGGCGATGATGGAAATGAAAAAGATCGACATCGCCACGATCGAAGCAGCACGACGCGGACCGGCTCGCGCCTAGAGCGCAGCGCAGCGTTCAACGCTGAGCGGGCGCCTGCCCGGATCCCGCGAGCACGCTCAGCTGCCAGAGGTCCTTGCCGGTGGCGACCACCAACGGGCGCAGCGCGAGTTGACCCGTCCGGCCGAGGCTAGCCTCGAGATACTCGAGCTCGACCAGCTTGCTGCGCGTCTCCTCGTCGAGCGGTGGCGCCTCGATGCCGTTGTCCCGGAGCAGCAGGATCCCTTTCGCGCGCAGCGCCAGCTCGAGGTGCAGGCGAACGTAGCAGAGCATGTCGGCCACGACCTCGCCGCGAAAGCTTTCCTTCAGCGAGTGCAGATACGTGCCGGCGTGCGTCGCCGAAAAATCGCCGGAGTTGATCGACTCGAGCAGCTGCAGGTCGGAATCGAGGTCGGATTCGAGCCACTCGCGCAACGATTGTTCGCTGCGCTGGAACACGAAGTAGATGATGCCCGGCAGCGCGAGCAGCGTGATCAGCGTGGCAAGGATGGGGCGGAACAGCAGGTGGTTGTGCGCCGAGTGCAGGGTGACTGCCGCGACGAGGCCGGGCACGAAGACGCTGAGCCAACTGTCCTGGCGTCGCTCGAACAGCGCCACCGACACAACCGCGAACATCGCCGTGGCGCCGCCATGCATGATTGCCGTACCGAGACCCCGGATCACCTCAACCGCGAACGGCGCCTCCGGCCGCGACGCGAGGTAATACAGGTTCTCGACCAGCGCGAAGCCGGTGCCGATGGCGAATCCCACGATCGCGCCGTCGACGAGCAGCCCGACGCGGCGCGTGCGGATGAGGTACACCAGCACGCCCGCCTTCAGCGATTCCTCGAACCAGGGCGAGACGTACCGCGAGTACGTCGAGAAGCTGACCGTAAGGTGGTCGAGCGTAAAGGCGTTGAGCGGATAGCTGAGGCACGCGGCCAGCGCGCCGGCCGCCATCGCGCCGGCGACCTGGCGCACGCTGACGAGCTTGAAGCTGTCGAGATAGATCAGCGCACCCAGGAACAGCAGCACCGGCAATAGCGCGACAGTACCGCGCGCGAGGAATTCCCCGGTCATGGCGCGTCGCGGCCGCGACGCGCAGTCAGAGCACCTTGAAGGAGATCATCCACTCGTCCTGGCCCAGTCGGTTGCCCTCGAAGCCGTGAGCGTAGCCGACCGAGAGCATCATGGGGAGACGATGCATGACCTGCAGCTGCAGGTCGAGCTGGATGCCCAGGTTGTAGGCCTTGGCGCGATACCCGCCGCTGCCCGGATCCGTCACCAGCGCCGACGCGAATACGGCGGACCGCAGCCAGCTCGCGTAGAAGCCGGGCGATCCGGCTGCGTCGAAGCGCAGCGGCGGCAGATTCCATTCGAGCAGCGACTTCACGAAGGACTTGCCCTGCAGTGCGTCGATCTCGAACCCGGGCAGGCGGAATAGATCGCGATAACGCTTGGCGTCACCGTCGTCGACGTAGTTGTTGCCGAAGCCGCCGAAGTAGGCGTTCGCGAGCGGGTTGTCGCGGTCGCCGAACGAGATGCCCGCGCCGCTGCGCAGCCAGAGCGAGGAGTGATCGAGCGGCAGCGGCACGCCGAAGTCGAACCGACCGAAGACGCTCGGGAACACCTCGCTGTCTGCGGCGTAGACGTGCGTCGCCAGCGCCCAGGAATGTCCGGCCTCGTCGTCGACCTTGCCCACGGAGCCGCGCAAGTGTTGATACTCGAGGCCGAGCGAGGCGTCGAAAAGCTTGCTCGTGGGGACGGCGATGTTCTGGAATGCCGGCAGCGAATCGAGGTCCGCGTAGTAGGCAGCTTTCGCCTTCAGGTACAGCGTCTCGGGCGGGTTGTAGATGAGCGGTCGGTCGTAGCTGACGTGCGCGCTGTATCCCTCGCGGCTCACCTTGGTCGGCCCGAACAGGTCGTAGAAATCGCCGGCGTTCCACCACAGCGCGAGGGTCCAGAAGGTGTGGCGGTAACTGGCGGCGAAGTGGGCCCGCTGGCTGCTCGCAAGCGAGTCGTCGGGGCTGTAGCTCGCGGTGAGCGTCAGCGAGTCGAAGCCGATCGGATCGCTGAAGCGGCCGTGCAATCCGAACGCGAAGGAATCCTTGAAGCCTTCCACGACGGGATAGACGGACTCGAGCGCCAGGCTCGCAGCCGGCTTGTACTCGCCTTTACGGATGACGACGTCGTCGTAGTTGACGCTGGCAGGCGCAGCCGTGGACCAGTGCTGCACCTGCGGGTAGCGCGTGGCGATCTGCTCGCCGAGCAAGGTGATGGCGCTCAGGTCTTCGGTGGTCGCAGCCGGAATCGTCGCGGCCAGGAATCCCGCGCCGGAGTAGCGGAAGACGAGCAGCCGCGAATCATCGAATTCGAGCGGCCGGAAAAAGCCGTCTTCAGCATTGCTCATCGCCTCGAGCCTGCCGCTGGTGAGCTCGTAGCGATAGATGTTCGACACGCCGGTGTAATAGGCGCTGCCGTACAGGTAGCGCCCGTCCCGTGAGAACGTGAACCCCTCGGGCACGGCAGTGCCGAGCTCGAAGCGATGCACCAGGGACGCGTCCCCGTCCAGCAGGGCCTGGGTCTTCATGACCCGCACCTGCATGACCTGCATGCCTGACCGCCCGGGGTCAGGTCCCGCGACGGACGTCGACAACAACTGGCCGTCGGGCGAGATGTCGAGGTCGAACGCGACTTCCTCGTGGGGGAACGTGTATAGGGCCTGCCACGAGGTGTACGGGAACGGCACGCGCACGAGAATCACGAATCCGTTGTTGGTCCTGAGCCCCCAGAGCGAGCGGTCGATCGGGTTGAAGACGAGGTCTCCGATGCGGGCAGCCTTGAGCAGCGTCCGCGACTTGCCGGCCGTGAGGTCGTAAGCCATCAGGTTGCGGTACGTCGCATTGTCCGTCGTATAGAAGAGAGTCTGTCCCGCCGGGTCATATGCCAGCGACGTGACGCGATACGGAACTGCGCCCTGGACCTCGGCGAGCTCCTTCAGCGATCCGTCTTGCGGCGAAATGGCGACCAGGTGCGGCACGCGTCCGGGATAGCGCACGGCGGCGTAAAGCGTCTTGCGATCGGGCGACAGGTAGCCGCGGGAAATCGCTCCGAGTCCGCGTGGCGAAATGTCGTGGGGGAGGGTCGTCGGATGCTCGCGTACCGCGGCGAGGTTCGTCTGTTGGAATTCGTGCTCCCAGCGAATCCAATCCGTCCAGGCATCATCGAGCGACTTGCCGTAAAGGCGCGCGAACTCCGTCGAGTAATAGCGCGACGATCCGTCGGATCGAGTCCACCATTGCTGCAGCTTCTCGGGTCCGTACTGCAAGGCCAGGTAGCTCATGAACCGGGTGCCGTAGAGATACGCGTTGCCGACCGCCTGGAATGCGACTTCGGTGCCTTTCGACACCAGCGCAAGCGGATCGTAGAAGGGAGTACCGTCGCGAACCATCGCGCGAAACACCATTTCGTCGTAGGCGCCCTGTGCGCGTCCGAGCCCGCCGCCGTACCAGGTCTCCATGAAGACCGCGCTGCCCTCCTGGTACCAGCGCGGCGACGCAACGCGGGGAACGGTCAGGTACTGATACAGGATCGACTCGGGATGCTCGGGCACCGGCAGCACCTTGCCACCGAGCCAGCGGCGGAATCCGCGATCCTCGCCGTTTGGCATTTCGGTGGTGACGAAATGCACGAGCTCGTGGTTGGCCACAGTCATCGTCCGCTCGCCGGGACTGAACGTCTCGAAGGCGAGATCGATCGGCGCCAAGTCGATGAAGACACGATTGCGCGGAACGCCCACCGCTGCCGCGTTGCCACGATCGGTGAAATCCTGGAGCAGCACGGCGACCTGGCCATCGGGCTCGTACCCAAAGCGCGCCTTCTGCGCGGCGAGCGAATTGATCAGACACTGGACCGCGTAGGGGACGAGGTACGCGCCGGTCTCGTCGAAATACATGACCCGCAGGTCGCGGGTCTCGACGAAATTGGTTGCCGCGAACGACGGCGGCGCGAACGCCGCGGCCAGGATCAGCGCAGCTGCCCAGCGCACGAACACCGAACACGAGAAAGGAGCGGCCCCTTCCCTGTCGGGGTCGGGGCCACTCATGTCACGACGCGGGCGCCCGTCGTGCGCCCATGACTTGAAGACTCGACTACTTGCCGGACGCCGAGTTGGCCGAGTTCGCCGAGTTGGCTGAGTTCGCCGAGTTGGCCGAGTTCGCCGAGTTGGCCGAGTTGGCCGAGTTGGCCGAGTTCGCCGAGTTGGCCGAGTTCGCCGAGTTAGCCGAGTTAGCCGAGTTAGCCGAGTTAGCCGAGTTGGCCGAGTTCGCCGAGTTGGCCGAGTTGGCCGAGTTGGCCGAGTTGGCCGAGTTGGCCGAGTTGGCCGAGTTGGCCGAGTTGGCCGAGTTGGCCGAGTTCGCCGAGTTGGCCGAGTTGGCCGAGTTGGCTGAGTTGGCCGAGTTGGCCGAGTTCGCCGAGTTGGCCGAGTTCGCCGAGTTGGCCGAGTTGGCCGAGTTGGCCGAGTTGGCCGAGTTGGCCGAGTTCGCCGAGTTGGCCGAGTTCGCCGAGTTGGCCGAGTTCGCCGAGTTGGCCGAGTTCGCCGAGTTGGCTGAGTTCGCCGAGTTGGCTGAGTTCGCCGAGTTGGCCGAGTTCGCCGAGTTGGCCGAGTTCGCCGAGTTGGCCGAGTTCGCCGAGTTCGCCGAGTTGGCCGAGTTCGCCGAGTTCGCCGAGTTCGCCGAGTTGGCCGAGTTGGCTGAGTTCGCCGAGTTCGCTGAGTTCGCCGAGTTCGCCGCTTGGGCGCTTGCGTCGCCGCTGGCGGTCACATTGCTTTGGTCAGCCATCGCCGCGGTACCTGCGCCATCCGCGCGGAAGCGCTTGGCCGGCACGATCGTGCCCGCCGCGTCGTCCGACGCCGGGGGATAGTTCATGACCACGATTCCGACGAGCGCGAGGGCCACCACGACTCCACCGCCGAGGATCCAGGTCTTCTTCGAGATCTGACTAGCCATATTTCTTCCCCCTGTTTGCCCCGGATGCGCCGGGATGCGATTGGTCTGCGTTATGAATTACCGGTTATACGCGCTAAAGGTTGGTGGCGATCACAAATTCTTCAGTGAAGCGCCGGAGCCTGCCAGCGGCCTTCGTACACTGGCACGCCGGAGGCTATCACGCGAACGCCTACTGTTTCGCCCGCCGCAACCTCCCCTGGCAGTTCGACCTGCATCGACCCGCGACTATCCTGCGTTGCAGTAAGTCCTGTCAGGTGCGCCTGGCTGCTGCCGCGCGTGACGACGACGTCGATCGCCTGCGGCGCCGCGGCGCTGGCGGGCTGGGCCGCGTCGAAATCGAAGCGCACGCGCAGATCCTTCATCGTCGGAGCCAGCGTGACCGTGCCGCGGACTTGCGGTGTATCGACGCGCAACCTGCCCTCGCCGGCGCGCCCGACAACACGCGGACTGGCCATCGTGCCGGCAGCCTGGTCCGAATCGAGCCCGTTTATGTTGCGGTTCGCCTCGAAGGCGATCGTACCGACCAGCACCGCGCCGACGAGGGCGGCGGCGTAGCGCAGGGTGGATGCCGATGTCAGGAACCGACGGAATCCCTGGCCGCCTCGGCCATTGGCCAGTGCTATCTGCGGCAGTGCTGCGAGGATGCGTTCGCGCAGTTCGGCGGGAGGCTCCGCGCGCGGCAGCGCGTCGAGGCCGGTACAGATCCGACGCAGTTCCTCACGGGCGGTTCGCGCCTGCGGATCGTTGAGCAATCGCTGGCTGAGCTCAGCGCGTTCCGCGGCCGACAGCTCGCCGTCGATTTCAGCATTCAGCAGTTCGAGCATTCGGTCGTCGGGCATTTCAGGCCACTCCGTCCTTGGCGAGCGCCTCGACCAGCTGCTGGCGCGCCGCAAAGAGCCTTGATTTCACGGTTTTTTCCGGCAAGGACAGGATTTCAGCCATGTCCTGGTAACTGCAGTCGAGGAGATGCCGCAACACGATCACCGACTGGTAGTCCGGCTTGAGCGTCATGAGGGCCCTCTGGATGCCGGCGCCGATCTGCTGGCCGGCGACCTGCCCTTCGGGGCCGACCGACTCGTCGAGTTCGTCGCCAGCGATGGGCTCGTGTTGGTGGCGGCGTTGCAGGACGTTGATCGATTCATTGATGGCAACACGGTAGATCCAGCTGTAGAACTTGAAGCTCGGGTCGTAGTCCGCGAGATGCTCATACGCCTTGAGGAAGACCGTCTGCGCGACGTCGCGCGCGTCGTCCGGGTTCCTGAGCATCCGCAGGGCTGCGTTGAAGACCGGCTTCTGGTAGCGGGCGAGCAGGGACTCAAAGGCGCGTTTGTCGCCTGCCCGGCACCTTTCAACCAGCCGACCGTCGCCGTCTTCATGCATAAGTACAGAGCACGTCCCGGAAAGTTGGCCGTCCCGTCGACCCGCGCGGCTGGCCCGCCGCGGGCCCGCCTACTCCGCTGCTTTGACGACCTCGAATATCCGGTCGAAACCCGCGTAGCGGAAGATGTCCCCGATGTGCCGGTTGACGTTGATCAGCCTGAGCCCCTTGCCGGACGCCATGGCCCGCTTCTGGGTCTTGAGCAGCACGCCGAGCCCGGCGCTCGAAATGTATTCGAGGCCTCCGAGATCGATCACCCGGGGCTCAGCCACGCCGTCGAGGAACCTGAGGGCCTGTTCGCACTGCGAGGCATCGAGTCGCCCCGTCATCTCGATCTCGCCCGCTTCCGCCTGTCGAATCTCGAACATCTAGCCCGTTACCCCAGGGTCTTGGTGAACGTGACGGTACTGCGGCCGTCTGCGTATTCGTAGCGGATGGTGTCGGCCATCTGACGGACCAGGTGCAGGCCGAGCCCGCCGATCTCGCGCTCCTCGAGTGGCCGGGTGATGTCGACCGCCGGGGCGCGCGTCACGTCGAAGGGCGGCACGTCGAAATCCGTCAGGCGGACGGTCAGCGCCGCATCGGTCTGCCCCAGGCTCAGCGCGATGTCGCGGACCGCCTCGGGATTGTATTTCACCATGTTGGTGAAGAGTTCCTCAACGATGAAGCACACGGGTTCGCGCAGGGATGCGTCGATCGAGCGTCCCGCCAGGAAGTCCTCGATGAACTGGAAGATGGCCGCGAGCGACTCATAGCTGCGCTTGAAATAGCGACGCACCGTCGTGTCCGACACGGTGCCGCCCTGGCGACGGATCAGCACGATCGTGATGTCGTCGGCCTGCGGTTGAGTACCGGAGAAGTCGTGGACCGCTTCGAGCAGCCGGGCGAGCAACTCCGACATCGGACGATCGCAGTGCCGTCGTACCACCTCGGCCACGCCGGCCGGCCCGAACATGCGTCCCGCGCTGTCATGCGCCTCGAAGACGCCGTCCGAGATCAGGCCGAGGACGTCGCCGGGCGCCAGCGCCAGCGAGCGCGGTGGGTCCACCGAGGGGTACTTCATGAATCCCATCGGAAACGTCGTCGGGTCCAGCCACTCGCAGTGCCCGCCGGCGGCTCGGAAGTGCAGCAGCGGGCCTTGGCCCGCTGCGTGGTAGTGAACCTCGTGGCGTTCGACGTCGAGCACGCCGAGGAATGCCGTCACGAAATGCTCTTCCGGCAGGTCCTCGACGAGCTGGTTGTTGACGTGCGTGAAGATCGCGTCGAGGCTGGCACCGAGGCGCAACCCGACGCGCAGCATCGCCGTCAGCTGCGTCGAGCTCAGGGCCGGCCCGATGCCGTGGCCCGAGGCGTCGCCGAGCAGCACGAAGAGCCGGTTGTCGTCGATGGGCACGAGATCGAAGGTGTCGCCGCCCGTCTCGGCGGCGGGGCAGAACTGGCCGGCCACGTCGTAGCCGGGCATGTGCGGCATCGCCGATGGAAGCGTGCTCATCTGAATCTCGCGCGCGAGCTTGATCTCGCGATCGAGTTTCTCGGCGATCACCAGCGACCGTGCCATGCGCTCGCGCTGTATGAAGACGACGCACTGCGTCGCCAGGGTCTCCGCGATGCGTTCGTCCTCCTGCGTGAACGGCCCGTCCGCGCGGTCGACCACCTGCAGCACGCCGACGAGGTTGTTCTGCTCCACGAACGGCACCGAGAGCATGCAGCGCACGTCGTTGTTGTAGTCGAGGTCGACGGCGGGATCGAATCGGGGATCAGCGCTGCATTCGGGCACGCTGACGACCGCCCGCAGGCGCGCGGTCGCACCGAGGATGCCCTGCTCGAGCGTGGCTTGCGGCGGAGGTTCCAGCCCGGAGCCCGTCAATACGAGTCGATCGGAGGCCGGTTCGTAGAGCCAGATGGTCGCGCGTTCGGCACGGAGCAATGCCCGCGCCGCCTCGCCGATCTCCGCCAACACGGTGGCGAGGTCGAAGGGCGCCGCGAGCCTGCGCGTCACGCCGAGAATCTGCAGCAGCGCGTCGGAGCGCAGCACGGTCGCCTGGGGACCTGCGTCCAGTCGTGACTCCCTCTGCCGAAAGTGAACGAAGGTGAGTCTGCCTGCATCGCTCGCCGCTTGCACGCGTCGGCAGGCCGGAAGAGAAAACCCCCGCGCTCCAGGAGTCGCCAAATCGACTAGGCTGAGTACGACGTGCGGGGTTTTGGGGGAAGAGTGCAATGAAACGACTGATCCTGTTCGCCGCGCTCTTGATTTCCGCATGCGCCGGCACCGATCAACTGACGCCGCGACCAGGACCGCACCGCCTATGTCGGCGCCATGGTCTGGGACGGCGAAGAGTTTCGTCCGCGCGACATCGTCGTGGCGGGCGACCGCATTGTCGATGCGCCCGCCCGCAGCGCGAACCATCGCGTCGAGCTCAACGGCGGCTACGTGGTCCCGCCGTTCTGCGAGGCGCACAACCACAATCTGGGAGCGCCGCATGAGAACGAAACTACGATCGCTCGCTATTTGCGCGAGGGCATCTTCTATGTCGGGATCCTGTCAAACCTGCCCGCGCTCACCGACCCCATCCGCCACACATACAACACGCCGACGAGCGTGGACGTCATCTTCGCCAATGGCCCGCTAACCGCCAGCGGCGGGCATCCGATCCGGCTGCGCGAATTCCTGCTTGAGCAAGGCGCCTATCCCGGCTTCACGCGCGAAACGCTGCCCGGCCAAGGTTATTTCGTCATCGATAGCGAAGCCGATCTCGAGCGCCAGTGGCCCACCATCGCCAGCCTGCGTCCCGATTTCATCAAGATCGTTCTCTCTTTCTCGGAGGAATTCGCGCGCCGCCGCGACGACCCAGCGTTCTTCGGCCTGAAAGGGCTCGATCCAGCGCTCGTCCCACGCATCGTGGAGCGCGCGCATGCCAACGGCTTGCGGGTGTTCGCCCATGTAGAGACCGGACACGACTTTCACGTCGCGGTCGCCGTTGGCGTCGATGTTGTTGCGCATCTGCCGGGCTCGCTCTACCCAACCGCCATTGACCCGGCGGACGCGCGGTCGGCGGCCGAGCGCGGGGTCATCGTGATCACCACCGCGGTGCTGATCGAAAGACCCAACCGAGCCGAGCGCCGGCCGGCGATGCGTGAAGCGCAAATCTCCAATCTTCGCCTCTTGCGGGACGCGGGTGTGACGCTTGCGGCGGGCAGCGACGAGTACGGCGAGACATCGAGCGCCGAGATCACCTATTTGCGGACGCTTGGTGTGTTCAGCGACGCCGAGCTGCTGCGCATGTGGAGCACGAATTGTGCGCGCACCCTCTTTCCTGACCGTCGCGTCGGCGGTCTCGATCCCGGCAATGAAGCAAGCTTCCTCGCGCTCGGCGCCGATCCGCTCGCAAACTTCGACGCTGTACGCAATATCCGCTTACGGGTAAAGCAAGGTGCTGCGCTTGAGGTTGGAAACTCGAGATAGGTTCCAGAGTCAGTTCAATTCCCCGCGATCGATCGCCAGCACCGTTCGCAGGAGCACGTTCGCGCCGTTGGTGATGTCTTCCGGCGATGTGTATTCCTTTGGCGAGTGGCTCACACCACCGACACTCGGCACGAAGATCATCCCGGTCGGCGCGATGTGCGTCAGGTCCTGCGCATCGTGCCCGGCGCCGCTCGGCATGAGCTTGTGCGTGAGGCCGAGTGATGTCGCCGCCGCAGCGATGATGCGTCGCATCCGTTCGTCGGTGGGAGCGGGTACGACTCCCACCTGCAACTCGGTGAAGGTGATCGGTGTCTGTCGCGCCTTCGCAATCTTTTCCGCTTCGACCTGGATAGCCTGGTACACCTGCTGCATCTTGTCCGCTGCCAGATCACGAATTTCCAGGCTCATGACGACCTTGCCTGGAATGACATTGGGCGCGCCGGGTTCCGCACGAATCTTGCCGACGGTGGCGACCTGTCGGCCGGGGAGGCTGGTGGCCACCCGGTTGACGGCGAGCGTCAACTCAGCGGCGCTCAATAGTGCGTCTTGCCGGCGGTTCATGGGGGTGGTGCCCGCATGATTGGCCACGCCTTGGACGGTGACGTCCCACCAGCGAATGCCGACGATGCCTTCGACGACACCGATATCGATGTTGCCTTCCTCGAGAATTGCGCCCTGTTCGATGTGCAGCTCGACGAAGGCTTTCAGCTCGCCCGCCTTGCGCCGCGCCTGCTCCAGGTGATCAGGATCGCCGCCCACGGCGCGAATGCCCTCACGAACCGTCTTGCCGTCGTGGCTCACGACGTCGAGCGCCTTCGGTAGCTGTCGCCCGGTCATCGCCAGGCTTCCGATCAGCCCGCCTTCCTCGTCGGTGAAACTCACGACTTCCAGCGGGTGGCGCAGACTGACGCCGCGCTCGCGCAGGACCTGCGCGACCTCGATCGCACCCAGCACGCCGACGTCGCCGTCGTAGTTGCCGCCGCCCGGAACGGAGTCGATGTGCGACCCCATCATGATCACTGGCAGCTTCGGATCGCTCCCCTCGCGCCGGCCGATGATGTTGCCCGCCGCGTCCAGGTGCACGACGAGCCCGGCATCCTGCATGAGTTTCTTGATGTACTCGCGGCCCGCGATATCCGCCGCGCTGAAGGCGACGCGGCTGACGCCACCTTCGGGGTTGGCGCCGAATTTCGAGAGTTCGGTGATGTGCTGTTGCAACCGCTCCTTGCTCGCAGTCAAGGTTCCGCTTTCACCGGAAGCGAGCAGCGATGCCAGGGCGGCGCAGAAGAATACAAAGAGAGTGAGGTGAGCTTTCTTCGAGCGGGATGGCCTCACGTAGACCTCACAAGTCTTCAGGCTTGAGGCCTGTGTGCTTCGCCAAGCGCGCGAGGATCTTTGGCCCGAGCTCGTCGCGATCGTGAAAAGCGAACACGACGGGCCTTCGAAGAAGGCCACTCGCTCATGCAGCGATTGATATGGAGATCGGCTCCGGCGATCCCTCGCCATGTTCCAATCGCTCGGCTAAGACGCGTAACGCCAAGACCTGCGCCTTGGACAGCGCTTGGTCTCGAGTCTCGCCGTAGGCCAGTACACCAGGAAGTTGCGGTACCTCGGCGAGCCACCGGCCGTCGTCCTCGAGTTCTGATTCGATGCTGAGCTGCATGACTGTCCCCTAACCTAATGCTCTCGTATCGACTTACCGCAGCCAGGAACTCAGCGCCCGGATGTCGCCTTCAATCTCGCGGAGAGTTCGTGCCATAGGGCTACACGATAGGCGTGTGGGCATCTCTGTCAAGTTGCAGACGTCGCTATGTATCATTTCCTCGCTAGGACATCCGCGCCCAGCAACATAACCTGGGCAGTCGCGCAGATTCAGGGCATCGCCTTCATTTGATGAAGGCGCGCGCGAGGCGTCCGATGCCCTCGTGGATCTCGGGCACGCTGTAATGCGCGAAGGACAGGCGCAGGCAATGTCGGAGGCCGCCCGACATCGAACAGGCGGTGCCGGGCAGGAAACCGGTCGCGGCGGCGCGAGCCGCCGCCTCGAGCGCGCCGGCATCTGCGCCTTCCGCTAGCTCGAGCCAGAAGAAGTAGCCGCCGCCCGGTCTCTGCCAGCGCGCGATGCTGTTGAAGTGTTTCTTGAGTGCCGTGTCCATCGCCTGTGCGCGCGCCGCATAACTCGCGCGCAGGTCCGTCACGAGAGCTGAAAGCTCGCCGCTTTCCATGAGCTGGCGCACGACGTGCGAAGTGAAGTGGTTGAAGTTGCCGCCGCTCACGAGTGCGCCGCTGGCGAGGAGCGTCGTCATGAGATCCGGCGTCGTCTGGATCCAGCCGAGGCGCAGGCCCGGCGCGAGGATCTTCGAGAACGTGCCGAGCGAGAGCACGTTGCCACCGCCGCCCAGCGCACTGAACGATGGCGGCGGCGGCGTGCCGTGATGCAGGAGCTGGTACGCCTCGTCTGCGACGATGATGAAGCCGTGCTCGCGGGAAAGTGAGATGAGCCGCTCCCGGCGCGCGCGATCAAGTACCTGGCCGGTCGGATTGTGGAAGGCCGGGATGGTGTAGACGAGCTTCGGGCGGCGCTTGGCGAGTTCGCGCTCGAGCACGTCAACGTCCACGCCCGCGCCGTCGACCCGTACGCCGAGGATCTCGAGCCCGTGGTCACGGAAGATCGGGAACGAATAGGGATAGCTCGGCTCCTCGACGAAAACGACGTCGCCCGGTCGCGTGAAGCGGCCGCAGACGAAGTCGAGCGCCTGGGAGATGCCGCTCGTCAGCATCAGCGAGTCAGGGTCCACGGGACTGCCCGCGGACTTGCCGAGGAAGTGGGCGAGCGCCGTGCGGAAGCGCACATCGCC
The DNA here is from genome assembly GCA_963724625.1 of uncultured Gammaproteobacteria bacterium. Lineage (GTDB taxonomy): Bacteria > Pseudomonadota > Gammaproteobacteria > Steroidobacterales > Steroidobacteraceae > DATBVX01. The sequence goes on from CAVRVO010000007.1 coordinate 35,906, forward strand.
CTGTCGCTGGCCGTAGTTCAGCTCGAGCGGCTCGGCATTGGCGAAGAAACGCGCGCCGGCCGTGCCGAGAAGCGCGAGCGGCAGCAGGTCCGCTGAAGGCTGACCGACGCTGAAATTAATCGTGCCGTGCTCCGGCGCGCCGTCGAAGATGGCCTCGCTGCTCATACCGCGGGCTCGACGAGCCGGAACACCTGGTCCGGCCGCCCTTCCAGGAATTCGCGGATATTCGAGGCCGAGATGCGACGCAGGTCTTCCAGGGCGGACTCCGAATAGAAAGCCACGTGCGGCGTCAGCATCACATCTGCCCGCCCCACCAGTGGATGATGCCCGAGGTCCGGCGAATCCTCAGCCAGCACGTCGAGCGCCGCGCCGGCGAGGAGCCCTCGATTGAGCGCGTCCACGAGGTCGGTTTCGACGATGAGCGCACCGCGTGCGACGTTGATCAGTAGCGGCCTGCGCTTCATCTTTTCAAAAGCCGCGCGGTCGAGGAGCCCGCGGCTCCCGGAGTCCAGGTTACTGTGCAGGCTGATGATGTCAGCGCGCGAGAGCAGCTCATCGAGGCTCACGGTCTCGGCACCGAGCCGGCGCGCCGCCGCGGCGTCCACGCGCGGGTCCGAGGCGAGAACCTTCAAGCCAAAGCCGAGCGCGCGGTGGCCAACGGCCTGCCCGATGCGGCCGAAGCCGATGATGCCGAGCGTCTGGCCGGCGAGGCGGCGCAATCCCTGTACCTCGTTCCAGCGCCAGCTGTGTCGGTCTTGCACCTGGCCGTGATACGCGAGCAGGCGGCGATTCAGCGCGAGCAGCAGTGCGAGCGTATGGTCCGCGACCTCGTCCGTGCAGTATTCGCCGACGCACGCGACGCGAATGCCCCGCTCGCTGGCGGCTGCGACGTCCACGCAATCCCAGCCAGTCGCGGCGACCGAGATGATCCGGCAGCGCGCGAGCTGACCGAGCGCCGCGCGGTCGAAGGGGACGTAGTCGGTGAGGATCGCCTCGGCGTCACGGCAGGCGATCGCGAGCGCGGCTGCGTCGCCACGGTAGGTGAATGTCTCGATGCGCGCGCCGGCAGGCAGATGGAGCCGCTCGATCGACAGGTCACGGCCCGCCGCCTCGGGCATCTCGGCCAGTACCACGACGGGTCGCGGCGCGCTCACGCCGTCGTCCTCGCGACCTGCCGCGGCTGCAGCAGGGTCAGCGCCGCCAGCAGCACGACGGAAACCACGAGAGCGGGCCACAGGGGATCGATCGCAAAGATCCCTCCGAGGCCGGCATCCGCTGCGACGCGCCAGCCGATGACCGTAGCCAGGGACAGGCTGCTGCTCCAGAACGCGGCGCTCGCCGGTACGCGATCCCAATAGATCGCTGCAATGGTCGGCAGGAACAGTGCGGCGGCGTTGATGGTGAAGCCGAGCTGGAGGATGTCGATGATGTCACGCATCTTCCAGGCCATCAGCAAGGCCACGAGGCCGGCGCCCAGCGATGCGAGCGTGCCGAGCCGCAGCATGGCCGGGCGGGAAATGCCGGGCTGGATGTAGCGCTGATGGATGTCGCGCGTGTAGTTCGCCGACGCCGTGATCACGCAGATGGATGCGACCGACATCGTGGCGGACAGGATGCCGATCACCATCAGGCCTTTCAGCCCGGCGGGAAAGGCCTCGAGCACGAACTTGATGAGGATGCCGCCGCCGGAAGCATGGCCCGGGTAGAGGACCGCGGACGCGAGTCCCAGCCAGGCGACGGCCAGCGCGACTGGCAGAACGAGGCCGATGGTCAACAGGGCGCCGGTGCGCGCGGCCGCCGAATCGCGCGCGGAGTAGCTGCGGGAAAAACTGTCCATCGCCACGAAAAAGCTGAGCACCATCGAGACGACAAGCGCGGCAATCTTGCCCCAGCCCTGGGCGCCGAGATCGTAGTAGGAAGCGGGCAGCGCGGCGCGCATTTCGGACCAGCTGCCGGCATGTGATATCGCGACCGGAACTCCGATCGCCACGACGCCGATCAGCACCAGGGCCACCTGCACGCGGTCCGTATAGCTCACCGCGAGGTAACCGCCGACCGCCGTGTAGAGGATCACGATAGCGCCGGACAGGAGGAGTGCCGCACCGTAATCCCAGCCGAGCAGCACCTGCAGGATCGCGGCCGATGCCGCGAACTGGCCGGCCGTGTACGCCGTATAGGCGAGAACCGTGCTGATCGTGGCCACGGCACGCGTGCGGTTGTCGTAGTGTTGCTCGATGAAGTCCGGATACGTGAGGTGGTTATGGCGGTCGCCGAGCTGCTTCACCCGCCGCGCCATGAAAAGGCCGAACAGCAGGAACCCGATCGACATCGCCAGGATGTACCAGATGCCGGTGACGCCGTACTCGTAAATGCGCGCCGACGTTCCGACGATGGCAGCGCCCCCGATCCAGCCCGCGAGCCACATGCAGGAGATTGTGAACGGGCCCATGCGCCGGCCCGCGACAAAATAATCCTCGACATTCTTCTGGCGGCGCTTCGCGTAGAAACCGAGGCCCACCATGAGCGCGAGATAGGCGAACAGGATGACGATGTCCAGCGCGCCCATGTGGAGGCCTCGCGAATCAGGGAGCCGCTATTCTGCGCCCCCGCCGTCCTCGCGTCGCGCCGCGAGCAGCGAGGCACCTTCGCGGTGGAGAGGCTCAACCCCGCGCGTCGCGCCGCTTGCTTGCGACTCGCCAGACAATGGCGCCAGCACCCGCCCAGCCGAGCATCAGCGTCCACTCCAGAGGCCAGCCCTGCGAACGACTGAGGGGCTCGACCAGCGCCACCAGTCCCAACACGGTGGCGACGACGACGGCGAGCCGGACCATCACGAGGCCGCCGGGCAGCGCGAATGGTCGAGGTCGGTTCGGTTCGCTTCGGCGCAAGCGCAGCGTCGCGGCACAACACACGGCGTAGGACAGCGCGAGCGAAATCGAGGCCATGCTGATGATCGGAATGAGGCCGCCGCGTCCGAGGAAGATGCCGGCGAAGCCGATGACGCCGACGAACAGCGTCGCGCGGTTCGGCGCACCCCTGGCATTGGTGCTCGCCAGCCAGGCGGGTGCGAGATTCAGGCGTCCCATCCCGAGCAGCAGGTGTGTGGCCCAGAGGAAGCAGGCGTTCCAGGTGGCGAGGATCCCGAGCGTGATCGCGCCCAGCACCAAAGAGGCTCCGATGCCGTTGTGAAAGGCGGCGCGAATCGCCGTGACGGCCGCAAGCGGTTCGCTAACGAGTGACCGCCACGGCACGATGGAGCCTGACGCCAGAATGATTGCGGAGTAGAAAACAATTCCGATGCCCACACACAGCACGGTCATGTAGGCGACGGTCCTGAGGGAAGTGCTTGGCGATCGCTCCTCGATGGCTTGCGGCACCACCTGAAATCCGCCGAACCAGACGGGCGCAGTGGCTGCGATCCAGAGCGCACCCAGCCACGCGGGCCTATCGATCACGGGCGTGGCAATCGGCACAAGGTTCGCCAGATTGCCGTGAGCGCACGCCGCAACGACGAACGCGACGACGGCAAGTCCCTTGAGAATGGTAAACACGTCCTGCACACGCGATGAGGTGTGCATGCCGCGATAGTTGACGAACGTAATGAAGACAATGAACGTGGCGCCGATGATCAGCGCCGGGTATTCGACGTCGTAACCGAACGCCCGATAGGCGACTGCTCCCTTCAGGCTTGGCGCGAGAACAGCGCCAAACCAGGCGAGAGAGATGGCTTCGAAGCTGGTGATCGACACGGCCATCAGGACCATGAACCAGCCCACGCAGAAGGCTGGCCAGCGCCCGAAAAGCTCGCGTGCATAGACGACGTCGCCGCCGGCTTGCGGGAGCGTCGTGGAGAGCTCGCCATAGCAGGCCGCAATCAGCAGCATGAGCAGGCCACCGACGACGAAGCCCGCGATCGCACCCAGCGGCGCGGCACTGGAGAGCCACGTCCCGAGCACGATGGCCCAGGCGACTCCCATGATGGCGCCGAGCCCGATCGTCAGGAATTGCAGGGGACCGAGGCTTCTGCGAAGGGCATGCCCAGTCGCGGCGTCTTCACTGCTCATGGGCAACCCAAGTTGTTGGCCAAAGGACGAATCAATAGCTCGATGGTTCGGCGCGGAGTCCGAGCAGTTTTCTCGCTTGCGCGGGCGTGGCCACCTCGCGATTAAGCTCGTGAGCCATGCGCACGGCGCGTTCCACCGGTTCTGCGTTGTCGCGGAACTTGCGGCCGCGACTGTAGTAGAGATTGTCCTCGAGGCCCACACGGACGTGCCCGCCCATCAGCAAGGCGAACGTCGTCATGGGTAATTGAAAGGGTCCGATGCCGGAGCACAACCAGACCGTTTCGCTTGGCAGCTCCTTCAACAACTGAATCACATTCTCCGGGGTCGGGTAGCTCGCGGTCTGCGTTCCCATGACCGTCTGAATGAGGTACGGAGGCTTGACCAGGGAGCGATTGATCAGATCGCGAACGACCCATGCGCCGCCGCTGTGGTAGATCTCGAGCTCGGGCTTGATGCCGCGTTTCTGCATCTCGAGCGCAAACGCTTCGATCTGGCCGTAAGTGAAGGCAAGGCAGTAGTCGTACTCCGTGACCGGTCGTGGACTCGGCAATGGAGGCGCGCGCTCGCGGATGGTGAAGCGCTGCATGTCCGGCGTCAGGTTCAGCGATGCGATTTCCGGCCTCGCGTCCAGGCAGGAGAGGCGCTGCTGGTTGGACATCTCGAGATCGCCACCGGTCGTATTGTTGATGATGATGTCCGGGCAGCGCTCGCGTACCTTGCTGTTGACCTGAAGCCAGAGCTCAGTCGCGGTCGCGCCGAGCGGCAGATTGTCGGGGTTGCGCGCATGGATGTGGACCATGGACGCGCCGGCTCGATACGCAGCGTAGATGGAGTCCGCGATTTCGTCTGCCGTTTCGGGCAAAGCCGGATGCGCCTCTTTGCCCTGCACGCCGCCGTTGCAGGCCAGGCAGATCATCACCGGAGGCATGCCGGAGCGGACCTGCTCCATGAACTCGAAGCTGTCCGTGTAGCGCCACGTGTTCCGTGCAGTGCTCATGCGACGTTGTCCTTGCGATCGACGCTGGCGTCAGCTCTCCGGGATCACCGGCAGCAGGATGTGCGAGGGGTAGCGCGCATCATGGTGAATCTGGTTGTTCGCGGTGATCCACTTGGTCTCGTCGTAGTTGTTGCCGCCGGTGTTGAGATTCCGTTCGAAGCGCGGGAAGTTGCTGCTGGTGACTTCGATGCGGATCTGGTGACCCGGCCCGAAGTAGTTGCTGGTGGCATGGAGGTTGAGATGCAGCTGGTAAACCTCACCGGCTTTCATGAAGACCTTCTTCTCGAAGCCCTCGCGGTAGCGCGCCCGCAGTATCCCCTCCTGGACGTTGAAGGCCGTGCCGTCCGGCTGCACGTCCACCAGCTTCACCAGGAAGTCGGTGTCCTTGGCAGAGGAGGATACGTACAGGACGGCTTCGATCGGGCCGGTAACCTCGACGCCCGTGTTCAGTTTTCCGGTCGAGTAGACCAGCACGTCGTTGCGTGCCTCGATTTCTGATTGGTCTACGGCGCCATCGACTACATCATTCGAATGGGAGCAGGCGAGGCAGACCGTTCCGCCAGCAGACGGTACCGGCACGCCTGGGTCATAGGTGTAACTATCAGGGCTCTCCTGCGTGGGGGTGACGGCACTCAGCGTGCCCGACCCGAAACGGCTATTGGCGCGGCCGTCGCCATGCAGGTAGTACTTCGTGAATTGAGTCCGCGCCAGTGGCCATTCGTTCTCGCTGCGCCACTGGTTCTTGCCCATCACGAAGAGCTGCAGCTTCGGCATCTTCGTGACGTCGTTTTGCTCGCCTCTGAGCCAGTAATCGAACCAGCGCATGTAGATGTCGAAATGCTTGAACCGGGCGTCTCCCATGTCTCGATGCCCCACGAACGTGTGCTCGGTGGTGGTCTCGGACTGGCAATGCGTCGTCGGCGAAATGATGGCGAACTGATTGTCGCGACCACGTGCACTCTCGGCGTTCTTGCTCATCTGGTTGAAGAGCTTGAGCGTTTCGCCGACACCGAAGTCGTACCAGGAGTTGATGTGCAGCGCCGGCACGTCAAAGCGATCCGAGGCCCTGATGAAATCAGTCTTGTTCCACCACGGATCGCCAAAGTCGCGGGACACAATGTCATCCCAATCGGTGGGCGGGGAGTTGGCTTTCCTCAGCATGTCGAGCGTGGGGAGACTCGACCAGATCTTCCGATAGTCGACGTCTGGCAGTACCGGCTCTGGGTTGTAGACATCGGCGAACTCTCGAAACTTCTCATCCGAGGTGCCGGGCGGCGGTCGGTAGTACATCGTGCTGCCGTAGGTGCGCACCCACCCCACCATGGTCGCGAGTTCGAGTACACCACCGTCACTTCCGCCGCCTGCCCGGTACTGCACAGGGCCCGCAGCCTGCGGGATCAGCGCGGTCAGGTTCGGGTTGCGCTGTGTGGCCTGTTGATACTGGACCTCACCGAGATAGGAGCATCCGTATGCGCCCACCTTACCGTTGGACCAGGACTGCTTCGCCAGCCACGAGGTCATGTCATATCCATCGCGTGCATCATTGCCGGCAAAAATGTACTGACCTTCCGACTCGAACTTCCCCCTCACATCCTGTACCGCGACGACGTAACCTTGCCCGGCAAAGAACCGGGTGGGCGACATGTAGGGCTCCGCGTCGCGCCATCTCTTCTTGTTGTAAGGCGTGCGCATGAGGATTACCGGCAGCTTGCCGGTGAGACCCTCAGGGAAGTAGAAGTCGGTCGACAAGCGCACGCCATCGCGCATCGGCACCATCACGCTCTTGTCCAGCCGTACCTGGTACTTGGCGGCGGGAAGGCTCGAGGGCAGCGGTTCCGCCACCGCAAGCGTCGTCATCCCGGCCAGCAGCGCAAGCGTAGAAAGCTTGATCACGTGCGAGCCAAACCGGTGTTTCATGGCAAGCAGACTCCTGTTGGCGAATTCACGCACATCGGGTGCGCGCGCGGCCGCAGCGCCGCGCGCTCAGGGCTTGAACCCCTTCTCCAGTCTCATCCCGATCGTGCGTGGACGATTGATGGAATAGCGCGGCATGTCCGCCAGATTGAAGATGAGCGAGTCCGGGTGAGCCAGGATGGCCTGCTCATCGAAGGCGTTGTCGACGAAGAAGGTGGCCAGCCAGTTCCCTGGCGTGGATACACCGACGTTGAAGTTCACCAGCGTGTAACTGGGCTTGGTCTCGAGCGGATTGTTCTGGTCAAAGGTCACGTAGGACTTGCCCACGTACTGAATATCCGCACGCACTGAGCCGGCATAGCCCTGCATGATGGGGAATCCATACTGGATGCTTCCGGCTGCCTGGGTTCTGGGTACATCCTGCAGCCAGTCTCCTTTCTCTCCACCGACATCGGGCGCATCAGTCTGAAGCGTCGCGTCGGTGTATGAATAGGAGGCCGTCAGGGTCAGACCATCGGCTGGTGTCGCGACCAGTTCCAGTTCGGCGCCGCGGCTTCTCGCATCGCCGGCATTGACGAGGATGTTGAATCCGCATTGCAGGAACAGGGTCTGCTGAATGTCCTTCCACTCGATGTCGAAAATAGCGAGGTTGAGTCCCAGTCTCCGTTCGAACCAGTCCGTCTTCGCGCCGAGTTCATAGCTCCAGACGCTGTCGGGATCGACCTGCTTCGGTGGATTGTCCGGATCGAAGCCATGGGCAATCAGTTCAGGGTCACAGACATCGGGCAGGAACCCGACTCCCGTTCCCGGGCGCAGCCCCTGTGCAGCACTCGCGTATATCGTGGCTTCGGTGCTCGGCTCCCAGGCCAGGGCGAAGCGGTAGTTGGTATCGGTAGCCTTGAAGCTCGTTGTGGATTCGTCGCCACCGTTTCCAAACAGCCCGTCGAATACGCTGTGGCTCTGGTCCTCGAGATCGAAATAGCGGAAACCCGCCGTGATCTTCAGCGAATCCGTAATCGCGTAGGACAGTTCCCCGAACACTGCCTTCTCGTCCGCTGTGGCATCCGTGGCGCTCGTATAGAAATTGTCGTTGGGGAGCGGCAAGCCCAGCGGTTCGTACGCGGCATTGGAACCGGGAACGACCCAGTTCGCAGCCCGCGTCGGGATCCGATGCTGCTTGAACAAGCCGATGAGCACATTGAACCCGTGCCAGGGCTCCTTCGTGGAGAGTCGCGCTTCGTATGTGTTCGAATCCTGATCGGTGATCTCCTCGAGCGGACCGGAAAGGATCGGACCACCCAGAGGTGCGTAGAAGAACTGATCCAGATGGATCGTGCCGTCCTCGACCATGTTGAACTTGCGATTGAAATGCGAGGCAATTCCCACCACGTTCCAGATTCCGAAGTCCACGCTGCCCGTCAGCGATGCCAGAGTGAACTGGTCGGCATACGGCTCGGGCACATTCAGCGGTTGTCGAAACTCCCGCCGCAGATCCGGATTGGTCACGCCGCCCGTCACATAGGGCAGACCGTCCATTTCGGTGCGCTGATGGAATACCGAGAGTGTCAGGCGACTCTCGTCTGTGGGAGTCCAATCCAAAGCACCGCGTGCGCCCCAGGTGGTTTGCTGGGCCGTGTGACGCGTCCTGTCCAGCAGGTCATTCTCAGTGAAGAACACATCGACGGGTGGACCCGTGGGTGGACTGTAGATCCGGTCGATGAAGCCACTGTCGTTGTGGTAGTAGCCGACCACGCGTGCGGCCAGACGATTTTCGACCAGCGGCGCATTGACCATGCCGTCAAAGGCACCGTTCACGTCGCCATTCGTTGTCCCCGAACCCGTGAGCTTCACCTTCGCGCTGAAGGCAGTCGAGTCGGGGCTGTTGGTGATGTACTTGATGGTGCCGCCCATCGATCCGGCGCCATACAGTGTTCCCTGCGGTCCACGTAGCACCTCGACACGCTCGATGTCGAACATCTTTGGATCTACGGTGACGAGGCTTACGAACCCGTTGTTGGTTGGCAGCGGCACGTCATCGATGTAGTACCCCACCGTCGCCGCGCCCGTATTCGAGCTGACTCCGCGAATCGACAGCTTCACCCGGCCGGCGCCCGCGGCGCGAAACTGCACGCCGGGAATTGTCCTTGCGAAATCCACGAAATCAGTGGCGCCCATCGCCTCCAGGTCCTTCTCGGACACGACCGAGATCGCGATGGGAACGTCGCGGATGGATTCCGCGCGCCGCTGCGCGGTCACGATGACTTCTTCGATGGTTCGTTGCTCCGTCTGCGCGATCGCGCTTGCGGAGCAAAGGCTCAATAGAGCCGAGAGGGTTCCGGTGCATGCCAGGAAGTACCGGCTGATCTTCATTCGAGCTCCCCCTGTCGTGTCCCGTGCGTCGCTCGCCGACTCACCTCCCTGTCACTGCAATAGTCCGGCGAACGCCGCGGCGCTGATGATTGTGGTTGGCGAATCCGGTGGCGGATGGGTCCCGAAAGCTCGTCCGTCCGCACGGAACCTATCAACTGCCAAACGGGTTGTCGCTGGCCAACAGTCCACAAAAATGTGCGCGTCGTCTCGTGATCCTTTCAGTCAGCCGGTGACTTCTTGGTTCCGAGCCAGGCTTGAACGGCCTTGCGCACTTCGGTCGTGACGGGAATCGCCTTGCGTCGTTCGAGGTCAAACTGAACGGTGGTCGCCGTCATGCGGGCATGAACCTGATGCGTTTCGCAATGCTTCATCTCATGGAGATAGCGCACCGAACGCGCGGAAAGGGCGAGCGGTCGACTCTCGATCCAGATCAGGTCACCCGCCTTCAGCTCCTTGAGGTACTCGATCGTGTGCTCCACGTCGGCCCAGCCGATCCGTGCCTCACGCAGCATGGAGGTGCGAAACCCGATCTCGTGCACGAAATGGAAGCTGGCGTCGTCGAACATGCCCATGTAGCAGCGGGTGGTCAGGTGCCCCATCGAGTCGCACTGCCAGGGATACACGACACCGCGGTAGGTCATGCGTGATGTTGGCTGCGGCTCCGGCTTCGGCGGGCGCTTCATCGACCCTTCCAGGTGGGGCGGCGCTTTTCGGCAAAGGCCCTGGGGCCTTCGGCGTGGTCCTCCGATTCGAGCATCGTGGCGTAGGTCGGAAAACCACGAGCCTTGATCTTTCGAAAGGCTTCTTCGACTGACAGGTGCAGTGTCCCGTGCACGGTCTCCTTGATGGCGCGCACCGCGAGCGGAGCCGCGCCGGCAATCCGCCGTGCGATCTCCCGCGCTCGTTCCATGACTTGCGCGGCAGGTACGACGTGGTTGACGAAGCCCAGGCGTGCGCCTTCGTGCGTCGTCAGCCTGCGGCCGGTCAACAGCATCTCCATGGCGATATTGATCGGGATCTTGCGGGGGAGCCGCTGGACGCCGCCGGCGTCAGCCATTATTCCGAGGTCGGTTTCCGGGAGAAAGAATTCGGCCGTTTCGGCGGCGACCACGATATCGCACGCGAGGGCGAGCTCGAGCCCGGCACCGACCGCGGTACCGTTCACTGCGGCGATGACCGGCTTCGTCAGCTCGAACAACTCGGTGATGCCCGCGAATCCGCCGGGCCCGTAGTCTGTGCTTTCGTCGGTGCCGGCGTTGACCACTTCCTTGAGATCCCAGCCAGCGCTGAAGATGCGGCCCTCGCCGCCACTCACGATCGCCACGTGGAGGTTGTGGTCGTCGCGAAACCTGGCGAACGCGGCACCCATCGCCCGGCTCATCTCGACGCCGATGGCGTTCACCTTGGGGTGATCGAGCACCAGCTCGAAGATTCCGTCAGCAGAAGACGTCTTGATCATCTCGTTGCTCCAAGTCATGTCCGGGACCCACGAACCCGAGGGAGCGCCCGACTAAGTTACCTTCAGCCCGCGGGATCGCGCGGGATTCGCCTGCAAAAGAGACGACCCGCACAGAATTTCGTACTCGCTGCCTAGGCTGAGTGAGCGTCATCGCTTCCGTCCGCTTGGTTGTCTAGTGCAATAATCGCAGCAAGCAAACTCGTACGGGAACCACCATGCCCCCGCCCGCAGCCGCATGCATCGGCACCGGAATCATTGGACGCTCATGGGCGCTCGTGCTGGCACGTTGCCATGAACGGGTGTGGCTCTTTGATGCGAGCAGCCACGCAGCCAATGCGGCCAAAGCATACGTCGATGACATGATCGCTGGGCAAACACCCGATCTCTCCGGGCGTGTGCGTGTCGCGACGAGTCTCGGCGAAGCGGTCTCCGCGGCCTCCTACATCCAGGAAAGCGTGTCAGAGAACCTGGATGTGAAGCGAGCACTGTTTGCAGATATTGACGGCCTCGCGCCGCGCGATGCCATCTTGGCGAGTTCGACCTCTGAGTACCGCCCGACGGACATCTTTGCGGACGTCGACGGACGTGATCGATGCCTGGTTGCGCATCCACTCAACCCGCCACATCTCATCCCGGCTGTTGAAGTGTGCCCCGCGGCCTTCACCTCGCCCGGAGTCGTCGCTCGTGCCCTCGAGGTGCTGCGCACTGCGGGACAGCGGCCACTGCTGGTACGGCAGGAAGTCAGAGGATTTGTGATGAACCGTCTGCAACTGGCCGTTCTCCGGGAAGCATTGAGCCTGGTTGAGCACCGCGTGTGCTCGGTTGCAGACCTCGATGCCGCAATGAAATTCGGGCTGGCGCGACGTTGGGCTGCGCTCGGGCCGTTCGAGGCGAACTACCTCGCGACCGACAAGGGATATGAGTACTTTCTCAGTGCATACGGCGAAACGCTGAAGAGCATCGCGGACGACCTGACTCGCGCTTGGACGTTTGATGCCACCATCGGCCGCGAGGTCGATGCGCAGCTCAAGGAATTCCTGCACGGCGAGCCGCGCGCGGATACCGAAGCGCGCCGCGACCGCAATTTGGACCGCATTGCCGATTGCGGCCTCGAGCCCTGACAGGACCAGGTTCCTCAGGCCGCTAAGGTTTCTGCCTGACTATGGATGCTTCGGCATCCCAGGTGCCCGGGTCGAGGCTTCGCAACTTTTCCTTCTCGACCTTGCCGACCTGGTTGTGAGGCAGCTCAGGCAGTATCTGCACGTAACGTGGAACCATGAACCTGGCCATGTGCGTCGCACAGAAGTCGTGAATGTCCTTGGGCGTAGCCGTCCCCGGCTGGCGCAACGCCACCACCACCTTGACGTCCTGTTCCCCGAGTGGGGACGGCACGCCTACTGCCGCGCACTCTTCCACGAGTGGGCAGAGTGCGAGCGTCGCCTCCAGTTCGAATGAGGAGATGTTCTCGCCCCGCCTGCGAATCGTGTGCTTGAGGCGATCGACGTAGAACAGGAACCCGTCGACATCCAGGTAACCCGAATCGCCGGTATGGAACCAGAGACTCCGCCAGGCTCGGACCGTAGCGGCGTCGTCTCCCTCGTAGCCCAGCATCAACAGCCCCGGCGCTCTCGGTCGAACGACAATCTCGCCGACCTTACCTGGTGCGACGGGCCGATCCTCTTCGTCCACAACGCTCAGCTCGAAGTCCGGCCCGGCGCGTCCGCAGGATCCCAGCGGAACGCGTTCACCGGGATACGCGGGCAAGGTGAGCAGTTCGGCTTCAGTCATGCCGTATTGCTCCATGATCGTGAGATCGAAGCGCTGCTCGAGCTCACGATGGATGTCGCGCGGGATCGCCGCTGCGATCACGGATCTCAGGCTCGTCCTGGCATCCTCTGCGCTCGGCGCGGCGCGGGACCACAGGTGCAGCACGTTGCTCAGACCGCATACGATCGTGGCCTTGGTCTCCTCGATCTGCTTCCAGAATTGCGATCTCGAGAACGTCGGGAACTGCGCGAGCGTCCCGCCCACGACCACCATCGACATCGTTTGATGCATCTGCCCCGCGATATGAAACAGCGGGAGCCAGGCGTGGAAGATGTCATCCTCATTCCATCCCCACGCGGCTGCAACCCGGGCAGCACCGCGGCAATACGCGTTTTGCGGCAGCAAAACCGCCTTCGAGCGGCCCGTCGTGCCGGAGGTGAAGAGGATTCCAGCGAGGTCGGTTGGTCGCGGACGCGCGATCGCTTGCAGCAGGGCCCCGGCCGTGGCGTCGGACCAGTTCGTCACGCGCGGAGCCAGCGAAGCCGCTCCACTCGGAACCGCATCGACAAAAATCACTTCGCGAAATGGCAGAGGCCCGAGCGATTGCAGCGCGGGCAGGGCACTGGCCTCCGTGACCAAGAGGTTCGCACCGCAGCGGCGGACCATGTCCTGCAGGACGGGTCCGCGGTGCTCACGGTTCAAGGCGAAGTGCGCGGCGCCTGTCGCGACAGTCCCGAACCACGTCCACAGCGTGGTTGCCCGATTCGACAGGAAGGTCGCTACTCGCTGCCCGGATCCTCCAAGACCTTCGCGCTCGAGATGTCCGCCGAACCGCAGGATCTCATCCCACGCCTCGGCGTAGGTCCAACGGCGACCTTCGGAAACGAGAAACACGCGTCCGGAACTGCGCTCGACGCGCGCCAGCCACACCTCGGGAATCGATGCGTCGTCTGCGCCGACCAGGTCGCGCAGCAGTGAAACGGGCGGCGGAGCGCCGAGTTGCTGACCACCAGGCGTGAGCATTCAGTGGGAGTGCGACGCGGAGGCGCGGTGCGAAAGCGCGATCGAAGCGCGCTGCTGCGGCAGTCTGATCTTCATCGTGAGCCGGATGTCGCGTCGAATGGCGGCTGCGGTCTCCCGACTATTCTTCTCTCGTAGTGCCTGGAGCAGCTCCTGGTGATGGCCGATGCTGGGCTGCGCCAGCTGGGCGGGATTCTCCGCCATCTGCCGCATTCTCAGGATGAGGTAGGGGCCACTTTGCATCCACAGCGATTCGATGTGCGACAGCAGGGTTGGCTGTCGTGATGCACCGTAGATCGTGAACAGCATCTGAGCATTGGCGTCGAGAGCTTCCGTGTAGCGCGCTGCACGAAAGTGGATCGTAATCTGTCGATCGATCTCGAGTACGCGAGCCAGAGTCTCTGGAGTCATCAGCCGGCAACCCTTTGCGGCGGCGTAGCCTTCGAGAAGGAGTCGCACGTGGCACAGGTCGGTGAACTCACGCCGCGTCAACAAAGGAATGCGAAAGGCGCGGCTTGTGGGCATTTCCACGGCTCGATCCGCGACCAGGCGCGTCAACGCATCACGAACTGGCATGACACTGGTGCCGAATTCCTCGGCCAGCGCCCGGATCGTCAGCGCTTCGCCGGGCGCAAAATGCCCGCACATGATCGCGGTTCGCAGCTGCCCGTGGATGCGTTCGTGCAGCGGCGACTTGTCGACGCGCAGCAGTACGCGGTTCCGCTTCATCGCGCTCAACGGCCTACGACCCCCCAGCGCGATCGCCCGAAATCATGCAAAACGGAATGCGGCATCTCCCTGCACCACTGCCTTGCCATCTGGCCGTTCACAAGAGAGCTCGACTTCGACGATCCGCTCGCCGTCGCGCTCGAATTTCCGGGCCACTCTTGCACGATAGGTCAGCACTTCGCCCAGCGCGATCACATCCCTGAAGCGTACCTTGTAGCGTCGAATACAGTCGACTCCGAAGTGACGCGTGGCGTAGGTCGCGAGTATTCCAGCGTGGAGCAGGCCCAGGGAGAAGACACCCCGATAACCGAAACTGCGCGCGTGCTCATCATCATGGTGAGCTGCGTCAAAATCACCCGACGCGCCCTGGTAGCGGACAATGTCGGTGCGAGTCACCGCTCGATCCACCCATGGTTCGAGTTCGAGACCCGGAACGATTTCCTCCCACTTCATTTCCAACCTCTGGCCTAGCTTGACGGAGCCGACTCGGTCTTGACGACGGTGGTTCGGCTCACTGCAACCGGCCGGCCCTGCGCATCCTGAAACTCGGTTTCAGACACCACGAAGATCAACTTGCCGCCGCGGCGCCCTTCTTTTTCGTAGACGTCCGCAATCTTCGTGCGCGCGCGCAGCGTGGTACCTGCCCGCGGAGGCGGGCCGAAGAACTCATACTCTTCCTCTGCGTGCAGCAGGATGGATCGGTCAATCTCGACCTGCGCCAGGGCTGTGTCTCCTGGCTCATCGAAGGTATAACCCCAGAAGCGTCCCGCGACTACCAGGAAGGTCGGCGGAATGTGCGGGTTGGTCTCCGCGAGGTACTCCGGGAGATCGGCTTTGATCGCGCGCGCGAACTCGCGAACTTTGCCGCGCTCGAGTGGAACCTCGAACCATGGACCCGAGACTCCCACATCGCTCTTGCTGACCATCTATGACCTCGCAATACGCGTTTATGCTCCGACGGTACGCCGACTACGTGCCGCGCGTTCCACTGCTCACCACAAAATACACGCTCCGCACAGGGTAGCGGACGACTGGCACAGCCTGCGCCTAACGCTGTTTCATCAGCAACTCGCTGCGCGCTCTGCCCAGCATTCCCGTGGAGCGCCGCCAGAGCAACGGAAAATCTGGGCCGCAGAGCCGATCGCCGTGCTTCAGGCCATGACCGTCCTTGAGCGTGGCCCAGGGGAACACTCCCTCGTCATAGACCGCGTCATCTGCAGCCCAGCGAAATGTCGCACGCCGCGCCCGGTGCGCTGAAGGATTGCCCGCGTTCGCATGCAGCGTGCGTGGCTCGAAGACCAGGACATCTCCTGGCAACATGTCCCAGGACAGGATACGCAGCGTCGCCCTCTGCGCCTCGATGTCCGGGACCGGTTTCAGTGAGGAGGCTCCGGAGTCCACGTAGTAGCTCGCTGAACCTTTCTCGGAAAAATTGGGCGGGGTGTACAGCTCTCCCCACAAGTGAGACCCGGCGACGATTTCCAACGAGCTTTCGCGTGCCACCGGATCCAGCGGAATCCACGTGATGCAGAAACGACCGGCAACCTCGTAGTAGGGCTGGTCGTGGTGCCAGGGACTCGGCGTCGCTGAACCGGCGGCCTTCTCAAAGAACTGGTCCTCGAGGAAGCAGACCCCTTCGACACCCATCAGTTGCCCCGCGATCGCCGCCATCGGCGAGTCGAAGAAAAACTCCTGGTATTCAGGGATCGTCGGCCAGGTCCAGTAGTCCTTTACGCAGCGACCTGCCGTCCCGGGCGCTGTGAAGTCGACGAAGTTCTTGCCGGGGTGGGCGATGTTTCGATCGATCCCTGCGTTCAGCGTCTCGATCCAATGCTCATCCAGAACGCCCCTGAGTATCACGGCGCCATTTTCCTGGTACGTACTTATTGCGTGCGGAGAAACGACAGTACGGTCAGAAAGGGTCATCGTGCCCTCAAAGAATGGGCGCCAGGTTCACGCTTGTCGCCCGGTCAAGCCACCATCGACTACGAGCATGTGGCCGTTGACATAGGAAGCTGCATCAGAGGCAAGGAACACCGAGGCATTCGCGACATCCCAAGCGCTTCCCTGTTTCCCGGTAGGCGAGCGCGCATCCCGCTTGCGTGTCGTTTCGGCATCTCCGCCTTCGTGTCCAACGATTCCCTGATGGGCGTGAATCTGTGGCGTGTCGATCAGGCCGGGTACCACACAATTCGCGCGGATCCCTTTAGGGGCATAGTGAATGGCGATGGTCCGAACCAGCTGCTCGAGGGCCGCCTTCGAGGCGTTGTATGCACAGAGTGGATATTCGGAGACGCGACTGGACAGGATTGACGACGTGCAAGTGATAACGCCGCGGTGCTGCCTCGTCATGATGGGCAGCGCGAACCTGCAGGCGACAAAGACCGCCCTGACGTTGATGGCGAACGCCTTGTCCCAGTCCTCCTCGGTGCCGTCAACAGGGTCGCCGAAGGGCGCGTAGGCCGCGTTGTAGTGCATGACATCGAGAGAGCCGAACTCGGCAAGACCTCGTTCGATGGCGCGACGCAAGTCGCCTGAGGAAACCGTCTCCCCGGTGAGCGCCAGGCAACGCCCACCTTCAGCAATTATGAAATCACGCGTTTCGTTCGCACGTTCGGTGACGTGATCAAAGGCCATCACCTGGGCACCCGCGCGTGCGTAGGCTACGGAGATCGCCTTGCCGTTGCTCCACCCGAGCCCGGATGACCCGGCACCGAGCACGAGAGCCGTCCTTCCGGCGAGGAGTGTTGATTCGAGGCGTGGCTCGTCGATCATTTCCATACGGCGCCGGCCACGCGCAGGAAGTTCTCGCCCAGGATTCCGCGTACATCACGCTCCGCGTAGCCGCTGTCGAGCAGCGCTTGCGTCAGTGTCGGGATCGACTCCGGCGGCACGAAGCTGACGTGCTCCCAGGCGCGCCCTCCCTGAAACCATTCGTCTGGGCGTTCTCGCATGTAGCGCATGACCAACGCCGCGTCCGCGCAGAAGTCGAGACCGAGTGCGATATGCTCGGGACCGACGAGGTTGGCCACGTATTGAATGTGCTTCAGCATCATGGGAATGCTCGCTTCCGTCGCCCCTTGATAGGCGCTGCTGCCGGACATCCCAATGATTCCGCCCTTCGCGGCGCAGGCCCGTATCTGCTCGTCAGTGATGTTGCGAAAGTGGGGATGCACGCCGGCGGGCATTGAATGCGAGAACATGACCGGGCCGTCATAGATCTCCATGGCCTCGAGCGACGTTCGGCGTCCCGTATGGCTCAAATCGAGCAGCATCCCAACCCGGTACATTTCGCGAACGACCTGCCGGCCGAAGCTGGATAGCCCGCCGTCGTGCGGTTCGATGCAGCCGCTGCCGAGATCATTCTGCCGGTTGAACGCGATCAGGTTGTATCGCACACCGAGCGTGTAGTAGACCGACACCATTTCAAGCCTGCGCGCGAGGCAAGCGTTCCCCTCGAAGTGCAGACCGACCGCCAGGCGTCCGGTCGCCTTCGCGTGTCGAATGTCCTGCACGCTTCCGGCAAGCAGAAATCGGTCCGGCTCGCGAAGGACTCGTGCCCGCACTGCTGCCAGGCGCGCGACAGCGCCGCCAATACCGTAGTCGTCGCCCGCGATCGTGAAAGACACGAAGTCATAGCCAGATGCCGCGAACCTGTCGGTCAATCCGAAGCGATTGCCCACCTCTTCGTGTATTGGCAGAACGATCTCACATACGCAGGCGTCGCGGTGGATCTGAGCAGCTCGCGTCGACACCGCCCAGGCGGCGGCAAGTTGCGCAACATCTGCGTGCTGGTGAGCCGTCATCGCCGGATTCAGCCCAATAGATGCGTGTCAGGCTAGCAGTCGGCCCGGTCGCTGCTTCGGCAGACCATCCAGAAATCTGTGCGTACCGTACAAACGGCTCAGATCGCGTGCTGGCGTCGCATCGCTGCCGGAGTCATGCGATGAAAGCGGTGAAAGGTGCGAGTGAAGCTCGAGACATCCTGGTAACCGACTCGCATCGCGATCTCTGAAATCGCAAGCTGGCCGCTGCGGATCAATTGCGAAGCCTTCTGCATCCGGATCTCGCGCAGATAAGCCTGCAAGGTATTGCCGTACTGTTGGTGGAAGACCTCGGCCAGACGACTTCTGCTGAGTCCCACGGCCCGCGCCACACTCTCCAACGTATGGTTGCACTCCGGCTTCGCCCGCAGGAGTTCGGCTGCGTGACCGGCCAGTATCCTGATCCTGCAATGGGCGGAAGCCGTTGAGGGGGCCTTCGGCCGGACGATCGAGCTGTTAAGCAGCTCGCCGATGAGCAGCCAGGCGTGAGCCTCGATGCATGCGTCCCGCAGCGGGTGGCTGCCCGGCATGCTCAGCATTGCCCGCGTCGACTCCAACATCCGCTCCGAAAGCAGCGTATTGGTCAGCGTTTGCGCGGGTGTCAGGCAATTGCGCCGATCGAGCACAACCAGCGGCACGACAATGGCAATCTCCTGGCCGTAGCCTGCGTCGAATGTGCGCGTGACCGCCAACCGATCGCGTGCCATTACGGCCGCACACTGCGGTTCGCCGATCGAGACGCTCTCGCCTCCGTCCACGGATAGTCGGCCCGACCCGCACAGAGAGAAGAGGGCGAGCAGGCAGTCGGACATGGTGAGAATGTGCTGGCGTTCGGACTCGATGCGCCATTCATACAGTTCCGCCACTGCTCCGCGATGGAGCCGGAACATCTCTCCCCAGGCTTGCCTTCCGGTCTCGCAGTAGTTGATTCGGCACGAAGTCGTCTTTGCTTCCGGATCCGTCGGGCGACCGACCACGGTCTGGCATCGATGATGTAGAAGACGCGTACGCAGAGGGGTGACGTCGTAGGTCTGCATGCCCGGGCCCCGTCTTGTCTGGTGGTATGTGTGATAACACATATCACAGACGGCACACAAGACGGGCGGCGCGGCTGGATCAGTTGCGGATGCTCAATGCACCCAGAGCAGGCCACCCACGTCGCAGGTGCACTCGACGGCGGGGCAATGGCTATTGCACGAAGGTGTCGGGTCGACACGTGAGGCATCAGATATACGATATTGGTGATCCCAGCCAACCGGGGTGGGGCTCCGTACATGACAGACCTATCGAGCTTTCCTATCACGAGAAAGTGGCCCGCGC
Organism: uncultured Gammaproteobacteria bacterium; assembly: GCA_963724625.1. Taxonomy (GTDB): domain Bacteria; phylum Pseudomonadota; class Gammaproteobacteria; order Steroidobacterales; family Steroidobacteraceae; genus DATBVX01. The sequence goes on from CAVRVO010000007.1 coordinate 55,370, forward strand.
GCCATCCCGATCGGCTGCAGCTCTATTCTCTGCCCACGCCGAACGGCGTGAAGATCTCGATCATGCTCGAAGAGACGGGCCTGCCGTACGAGGTGCACCGCGTAGACTTCGAGACCCACGAGCAGCTGTCCTCGGAGTTTCGCTCGCTCAATCCGTACGCCAAGATTCCGGCGATCATCGATCCGAACGGGCCGGACGCGAAAGCACTGCCACTGTTCGAGTCAGGCGCCATCCTGGTTTATCTTGCGGAGAAGACCGGTCAGCTCATGCCGCGCGACGGGGCGGGGCGATACGAGGCCCTGCAATGGGTCTTTTTCCAGGTGGGCGGCGTGGGGCCGATGTTCGGCCAGGTCGGTTTCTTCAACAGGTTTGCGGGGAAAACCTTCGAGGACAAGCGGCCGCGCGACCACTATGTCAACGAAGCGAAGCGCCTGCTTGAGGTCATCAACGGCCGGCTCGCTGATCGGCAGTGGATGATGGGCGACAGCTACACGATCGCGGACATCGCGATCCTGCCGTGGGTGCGCAACCTCATCGGTTACTACGAGGCCGCGGATCTCGTCGGCATCGGTGGCTACCCGCACGTACGCCGCGCACTTGAAGTATTTCTGGCGCGACCTGCGGTGATCCGGGGTCTCGAGATCCCGAAACGTCCCTGAGACGATGAAGGAGTGGCGAGACGCTTCGCCCTAGCGGCGATCACTGTCGGCAAACAGCTTGTTCATCGTGCTGTACTCGGCGGCTTCATTGAAAAGCGTGCCCATCGCGCCAGCAAGAAAATTGGTCGCGAGACGACTCGTAAGGCCCAACGCCGCTTGCGCGATTGCCGACCCTGCGCTCAGACGTCGAACCCCGAGCTTCTGGAGGGCATCGATTGAAGGCAGACCCGGCACCGCCATGATGTTAAGAGGCGCCGGCTTGATGGCTGCTGCAATTGCCGATATGGCCGCGCCGTCGGCGAGGCCTGGCACGAACACGCCGTCACCACCGGCCGCCCGATAACGCGCTGCCCTGGCGATGGTCTCCTCGATTGCCGCATCCCCGGATGCGATGCCGCGCAGGTAAACATCCGTACGTGTGTTGATGAAGAGGTCGACACCGGAGTGCTCGGCACGGTCGCGAATCGCCTCAATCTTTGCGCACAGCATCTCCTTCGAGCCGCGGCCGTCTTCGATGTTGATGCCCGCGGCTCCGGCATCGATGAGGCGGGCGGCGAGCTCGGCCACAGAGCGCGGGTCTTCCGAATAGCCGCCCTCCATGTCGACGGTGAGCGGCACGCGAATGACGCGAGCGATCTCGCGAGTAGCGGAAACGAGTTCTCCATCCGGGAGAATGTTGTCATCGGAGTAGCCACGCGACCAGGCCAGTCCCGCACTGGTCGTCGCAATGGCCTTGGCACCCAGGCTCTCAATTAGCCGCGCGCTGCCGGCATCCCAGGCGTTGGGGAGCAACAGCACGCCTGGGCCTTGGTGGAGACTTCTAAATACCTGTGTCGACATGTTTCATCCTCAGCTGAAGGAGTGCCCTTCAAGACCACATCACAGCCAGTTTGTTCAAGCCCGAGTGGCGCGAATCGCTCCTCACGTCACGTGATGAGGAGGGCTCGTAGGAATCAATGATTCTTGTGGTGATCTTTCAGGAACGCGACAAGTGTTGTAATGGCGTCTTGGGTCTCGCCGGCAATCACATCGGAATATTCCGGAGATCCGTCGGGAAAGCGAATGCTGTCTGATGTTGTTATCAGGTGATTTAGTGAAGTCAGAAGCGATTCTCGCGCGGTTGGCGAGGAGCGAGTCAGGGCGGTCAAAAATACCGCCAAAACGCTTTCAATCGCGATGATCCGTGCCGTCGTTCTGACTCGTTCAAATTCTTCGGGCGTCATTTCCTTAGCTCCTTGATCAAAGAGCCTGTAGCAGGTGGGCCGCGCGATTGTAGTGGCGTGGCTCTACCCAGAAGAGCATGCCGCACCGACCGTCTCCCGCGGAGATCACGTTGGCCGCGATGATGTTGATGTTCGCCGACCCGAGTGTGGCGAGAGGCCCCACCGTCGCGCCGACTTCGTCCGTCCCCTGACCCAGAAAGGCACGCTTGGTACGGCTCAATTTCCATTTGCGCCGCTTGGCGATTTCTTTGAGGCCGTCGAGATCCTGGGTGACGAGATCAATCTGCGCCTGGTTGCGCCCTTGCGGAAATCCAGAGAATGCGAGCAGGTTGAGGTTCGCCTCCAGGAGCGCTACCAGAATGCGGCCCGCCTCCCCAGGTTTGTTCCCCACCATGACGTACGCGTAATTCACCTTGCGAATCGTGATTGGCATTTGCGACTCCTTGCTGTAGCCGCACGCTATCTTGCGTGAAGCGCGACTATACGCCGGAGCGGGGCTACCATCGCCCAAGGCCGCAGACGCGGCCGATAAGGACCACCAAATCGCATGACACGCAACTTCAGTCGCGGCATTCTTGTCGCGGCGCTTGCATGCGCAATTCTCCCCAGCAGCGCACGCGCAGAGTCGCAACCTCATGCCGCGAGTTCGCCATCGCGCCCGAACATCATCTTCATCCTCCTGGATGACCTGCGATGGGACGAGGTCGACTATCCCTTCGTCAAAGCCCCGAACATCCATCGCATCGCGAGCGAGGGCGCGACGTTCAAGAACGCTTTCGTCACGACGCCGCTCTGTTCACCCAGCCGCGCGAGTTTTCTCACCGGTCAGTACGCGCACAAACACGGCATCACCGATAACACTGACCGCAGTCCGCGAAGTCACGAGCTCGTCACGTTCCCGCGCCTGTTGCACGACGCCGGCTACGAGACCGCCTTCATCGGCAAGTGGCACATGGGCCTCGATGACAACGCGCGACCGGGCATTGACTACTGGGTCAGCGTGAAGGGGCAGGGGAACTATCTCGATCCCGAGTTCAACGTGAATGGCGAGCGCAAGAAGATTTCCGGCTACTTCACGGATATCCTGAGTCAGTTCGCCGTCGATTTTCTGAAACAGCCGCACGCCAAGCCGTTCCTGCTTTATGTCTCGCACAAGGCCGTTCATCCCGACCTGATTCAATATGCCGACGGGAGCGTGTCGGACCTCGGTGGCGGCAAATTCATTCCCGCCGAGCGACACAAGACTCTTTACGCCGATGACGCCATCCCCCATCGCGCGAATTACGGCAAACCGCCGGAAGGCAAACCCGCATTGCTCCGGCACATCGACGATCTGCCCCCGCTTGGCCCGAACACCGTCACCGATGACGAAACCATTCGCAATCGCCTGCGGATGCTCGCGTCGGCGGACGAAGGCCTGGGCAAGATGTTCGCCGTCCTCGAAGCGCAGAAGCAGCTGGACAACACGCTCATCATCTTCACGAGTGATGAGGGCTACTTCTACGGCGAGCATGGCTTGAGCTTCGAGCGTCGCCTGGCCTACGAGGAGTCCATCCGCATCCCGCTGCTCGTGCGCTATCCAAAGCTGATCAAGGCCGGCAGCGTCCTCGACCAGCTCGCATTGAGCATCGACATCGCGCCGACGCTCCTCGCGATCGGTGGCGCGCCGGCGGCTCCGGGCATGCATGGGAGATCTCTCTTGCCGCTATTACAGGGCAAGAAGATCCCGTGGCGCGAGTCGCTCCTCATCGAGCACGCCTCGGACAAGGTATTCCCGCGGGTCGTGAACCTGGGCTACCAGGCTGTGCGCACGGACGGGTGGAAATACATCCACTATGTCGACCTCGAAGGCATGGATGAACTCTACGATCTACGCACCGACGCTTTTGAAATGAAGAACCTCGTCGCCGCACCGGGAGCGCAGGCGCCGTTGAAGGATTTGAAGGCGCAGCTACAGAGATTGCTCAAGGACTCGCAATGATCGTCGCTGACCACTCGTTGAGACAACGCGTGGGAGAATCGGCGCTAAACGCGCATAAATCGCGAGCGCGTACTCAGTGGGCTGGGGCGTACGATCTCAGGCATGAGCCCCGAAGCCAAGGACCTGGCGACGATCGAGGAGCGCATCCAGACAGTGCGTGGGCAAAAGGTCCTGCTAAGTCAGGACTTGGCTGGTCTGTACCGCGTGACGCCGAGCGCTCTGCTTCAAGCTGTACGCCGCAACCGCTCGCGGTTCCCACGCGACTTCGTGTTTCAATTGTCCAATCAAGAGCTTGGCAACTTGAAATCACAATCTGTGATTTCAAGTTTGATCCAGACCAGGCGACATGGCGGCCGAAGGCACCGGCCGTATGCCTTCACAGAACAGGGCGTCGCGATGCTTTCCAGTGTGTTGCGAAGTCCTGCTGCAATCGCAGTCAACATCGAGATCATGCGCGCCTTCGTGCGTCTGCGGCGAGCGAGTGTCGTGAGCGAGAAGCTCTTGAGCGTCGTGGCGGAGCTCGCTCAGCGCGTCGACGCTCATGATTCGGCGATCACGAGTCTGATTGAGAGCATTAGGCGTCTGGTGGAACCTAAGCGAGCGTCACCGAGGAGGCGACCAATCGGCTTTGTGCCGATCGAGTAACTGGGCAGCCTGCCTCGCTACTTGACATGAAATCCTTTACGTTCTAACTTAACCTTATTGTTAATTACGTTGGTGGTTAAATGATGAGCATCGACCGCCTTTCCGCCACCTTCTCCGCTCTCGCGGATCCCACGCGTCGGGCCATCCTCGCTCGTCTCGCCAAGGGCGATGTGACGGTGAACGAGCTCGCCGCACCCTTCGACATCAGTCTGCCAGCGGTGTCGCGGCATCTGAAGGTGATGGAGTCTGCAGGGCTCATCTCCCGAGGGCGTGACGCGCAGTGGCGCCCGTGCAAGCTGGAGACAGCAGCGCTTAAGGACGTTGATTCGTGGCTGGCCGGCTATCGTCGCTTCTGGAGCGAGAGCTTCGACAAGATGGACGCCTACCTCGTCAAGATGAAGAAGAAGGGGAAACGCAAGTGAACGCCAGACTTCGCGACGATGAACTTCTCATCACGCGTGTCTTTGACGCGCCAGCCTCGGTGCTCTTCGCGATGTGGTCCGATCCCGAACACCTGAAACACTGGATGGGGCCGAAAGACTTCGACTGTCCCGAAGTCGAAATCGATTTCCGCGTCGGCGGCGCCTATCGCGTGATGATCAGGTCGGCGGAGCACGGCGACAGCTGGTTTGGCGGCATTTATCGTGAGATCGAGCGGAATCGACGGCTGGTCTTCACGTTTACGTGGGACAACGACGGCCCGTCCGCGGGCGTCGAAACCCTCATCACGATCACATTCGAAGAGCGCAACGGTAAGACCGTCCAGACTTTCCACCAGACGCCCTTCCTCACTGTCGAGCGGCGCGACAGCCACGTGGGCGGCTGGAGTCAAGTCTTCGACAAGCAACGGGCCTACGCCGAAGAAATCGCAAAGGAGTACACGTCATGATCACGATCTCTGCTTTCAAATGGGTTCCGGACTTTGCCCAGGGCCAGGTGCGCGATCTGCGCGCGCGTTGGGCGCTCGAGGAGGCTGGTCTACCCTATAAGACACGCCTTCTGGAACAGGGCGATCAGGACAAGCCAGACTATCGCGCGCTGCAACCCTTCGGACAGGTGCCCATAATCGAGGAAAACGGCCTCGTCTTGTTCGAGTCCGGCGCCATCGTGCTGCACATCGGCGAACGGAGCGATGCGCTCCTGCCGAAGGACGTGGGCGCACGGGCGCGCGCGACGCAGTGGCTGATCGCGGCGCTCAATTCCATCGAGCCGTTCGTCATGAATGTCGCGCTGATCGATCTCTTCTATAAGAGTGAGGAGTGGGCGAAGGTGCGCCGACACGGCGCGGTGGCGTTCATGCACAAGCGCCTCTCTGCCCTCTCCAAGTCGCTCGGCGACAAGCCCTACCTCGACGGCGAGCGCTTCACCGCGGGCGATCTGATGATGACGACGGTGCTGCGCATCCTCCCGGAGATTGCCGCGAGCGACGAACGCCTCGCGAGGTATATCGAGCGCTGCACGGCTCGACCTGCCTTCAAGCGGGCGTTCGATGCGCAGATCGGAGATTTCCGAAAGGCCGCTTGACCGTCGTTCACTCTTACCCTAACCCTAACCCTCTCCCCGTGACGGGGAGAGGGAAATCGACTCGCCGCGGGGGTGACGCGGCGACCTAGGCCGCGCCCGGAAAGACCGCCATTTCGCTGTGCTTTGCTGTCTTTCGCGCCTCGTGACCTCAAAGAGGCCCGATTTCCGGGGATCTTCGCACCAGGCATTCGGTAACCGTTCGAAAGCCACCAGATTTGCAACTGGCGTCCCGCGCAGTGTGCTCGCGACAATAGTAGTTGTGAATTTGCGCGCGATTGATCTGGCGAATACACTTTCGCCAAATGAGTCATACCGTGACAGTGCGCTTACCCAAGGACCTGGCAAGCTGGCTTGAAGCAACCGCGCGCAGGCGCGGTGTGTCGCAGAGCCGCATCATTCGGGACCATCTCGAGAGAGCGCGGGCCAGCAGCCCGAGTCAGGCATTCATGGAGTTGGCCGGCTGCGTGCGCGGGGCGCGCAATCTTTCGCAGCGCAAGGGGTTCAGCCGGCGATGAAGGGTCTGGCAGACACGGGATTTCTGGTCGCATTCGCGAATCGGAATGATCGCTTTCACGACTGGGCCGTCACTGTAGCAGAGGGCGTCACGGAGCCACTCCTCACCTGTGAGCCGGTGCTTGCCGAGACAGCCTTTCACCTCCGCAGCGTGCAGGTCGCGTTGTCCTTGATTCATTCCGGGCTGATCGAGCTTGCCTTCGAGTGCAACGATCAACTTCCCCAGCTTGCGGTTCTGGCGCAGCGTTATGCGGATCGCAAGCCGGACTTGGCAGATCTTTGCCTCGTGCGTATGAGCGAGCTGCACCCACGACATAGCGTTATTACCACGGATCGGCGGGATTTCCGCATTTACCGACGCAACAAGCGCGAGGCAATTCCTGTCGTGTGCCCGCCTGGGGCGTGATCCGGCGCCAATCCGATCAGGGATTGGTAGGCGCTACCACCCCGCGCGCCCCAGCTCGCGAGGTTTAGGAACTCGCGCCGCGTGCGCGGTCCGTAGGTGCGAAAGCTGGGATTCGGTTGCTCGACGTACGCGAGCCTTTGCTGCGCGACTACATCCTTATGCGCGCTCTTCTTCAGCGTGTCGATGGCGAGGTTGTAGGGCTTGGCGGCGTTCAACGCGAACACCTTCTGGCGCAGCTGCGGCGTGATCTGCGGATATCCGTACTTGTCTCGCAGCTCGGGCGCGATCTGGAACGTGCGGAACGCCTGGATCTGGTCCTGCGGCGAGCCGTACCAGATCGAATCCGTGCCCCAGAGCACGTTGTTCTCGCCGCAATACTTGAAGAGCTTGCCGAGCGCGTGCGCCGCCTCGCCGGGCTTGCGCATCGAGAGGAAGCGCCAGGTCGAACCGAGCTCCGGATACACGTTTGTGTTGGGTGCGACGCCTGCTTTCTGGAGCGAGGTGACGAGCGCATCGATCCCATCGGTGCGCGACGCATCGTACGCCCCTTCGGGTGCGCCTTCGGCCACGAACCCCGAGTGATAGATGAGGAAATTGAGGTCGGGAAAGCGCTTCGCGATCGGGCCGATGTCCGAGCAGGTCGAGTGCTCGTAGCTCTTCGGCCCGAACGGCAGTCCCTTGTGGATGGCGATGTTGCGGATGCCGAGGGTGGTCGCTCGCTCGCAGAATGCGATGCCGACGTCGTCTGTCATGAAGAACCCTTTGTCTTCCGGACCGAACTGCGTATAGGTCTTCCACGCCGACGATGCCGAATTTCGCGAGCCTCTCCATGTCCTCGAGGTCACCCGGCTGGTTGGGGTTCACGCGTCCGTGCAGCAGCAGGCGGTGCGAACCCTGCATCCGCTCCACGATGTCGCGCGTCGCCGTGGCTTCCTCGATGGTGAGGGGCTCCGCATCGCGCGCCGAGGGCACGAATGAGAGCACCATCATGTCGGTATCGGAATCCAAAAAGACGTCCTTGACGAATTCGTCGGAGCCGAGGCAACGCAGGTAGCTGCGCGCTCCAGGCTCATCGGCGAGCTTGCAGCTGCCCTTGGGTGCGAAGCTGATCGGACGCGCACCCGCCGGCAACTTCTTCAGCCATGCACCGGTAGGATTCACGAAGTGACCCTGCACATCGAAGATGAATTCCTGCTTCCCGAGCTCGGCCGCGGCGATCTCGCTGTCCAGGGCCGCATCGGCGGAAAGCTGGAAGAATCCGCCCGTGCGTCCAGCGGCGGCATGCGCGGCGTTGAAGGCGAGGAGCGTGGAGGCCGCGCCGCAACTCGAGACCAGGAATTCGCGGCGGCCCTTGCCGACCCGTTTCGCGAACTCGGTGGCGCGCTCGGCCGCCAGGGCATTGGCGCGTCTCAGCGAATCGTCCAGCGGGATCGGCGCGAATTCGCCGTTCGTGGTCGAGTCGAGCTTGATGGGGAGCCGGCGGCCTGCCGGATCGCAATCGTTTCGCGTAGGCATGAGAGCACCTCAACTACTTCGTTCGCCGAGAACGCAAACCAAGTTGCCACCGGACGTTCTCAACGGCAAGGGTGGTGTCGGTCGGTACTGTCGAGTCGGAGTGGAGACGGTACGATCCATTCTGGCCGCGGCGTGATGCACTGCTGAACGAGGGCGTATCTCTATGGAGGAGAAGGTTGGGGAGAGGGGGACTCTGCAGCGCGCCCTCGGCCGCTGGGACCTCACCGCGTTCGGCGTCAACATCGTCATCGGCGGCGCCGTTTTCCTCACGCCCTCGCTGGTCACCGCGGAGCTCGGCAACTGGAGCCCGATCGCGGTCGTGCTCGTCGGGCTCGCCTGCCTCTGCATCGCCCTCACCTACGCCGAAGTCGGCAGCCGGTTCGAGAGCACTGGCGGCCCGTATCTCTACACCCTGGCCGCGTTCGGCCGATTCGTGGCCTTCGAGGTCGGCTGGATGAGCTGGTTCACACGCGTCGCCAGCATCGCGGCGCTCGTGCACGGTCTCGCCTTTGCGATCGGCTTCTACGCGCCCGCCGTGGGCGCAGGGCTCCCGCGCGTGGCACTCATCGTCGGCGTGCTCCTGGGTGTCGCACTCATCAACGCGCGCGGCATCCGGCAGAGCGCACTCTTCATCGACGGCATCACGATCGCGAAGCTCACGCCGCTCGCGATCTTCATCGCCGTGGGGCTCTTCTTCGTCGACTGGAGCCGTCTCGCGCCGCTCCCCGCGCCCAGCGGGTCGCAATGGGGCGCGGGCATGCTGTTGATCGTCTACGCGCTGGGCGGCTACGAGGTGATCGGCGTGCCGGCGGGCGAAACGCGTCATCCGCGCACGGACCTGGCCTTCGCCATGGCGATGACGGTGATCGGGTCCACCATCATCTTCACGCTCGTGCAGATCATCACCATGACCATGCTGCCCGAGGTCACGCAATCGAAGACCCCGGTCGCGGACGCGGCCGCGATCTTTCTCGGGCCCGCAGGCGCATTGATGATCGGCATCGGATCGCTCGTCTCCATTACCGGCAACGTGACGGGAAGTCTCCTCACCGCTTCGCGTTACTTGTTTGCGTTTGCCGAAACGGACACGATCCCGCGCACCTTCGCGTACGTGCATCCGCGCTTCCGCACCCCCACGCACGCGATCTGGTTCTCAACCGCTGTGGCGCTCGCGCTCGCTCTCACGGGCTCCTTCGTACTGCTGGTCGCGGCGAGTGCGATCGCGCGTCTGCTCACTTACTCGGGTGTGTCTGCAGCGGCGCTGGTGTTGCGGCGGGCGGCGGCTCAGGACAAGGTCGCGCCCGCGGCGTACGTCGTGCCGTTTGGTCCGCTGATTCCATGTGTGGCGATCATCGTGTCGCTCACGATCATCACCGGCGCGACTCGTCCGCAGTTGGTCGTCAGCGGCGCCGCGCTCGGCTTGGGCGCGCTGCTTTTCTTCGCTCACGGCTGGCTGCGCCGTTTTGCTCCCTCTGCCGCTCGCGGGAGAGGGTAGCAACAGGCGCGCGAAGCGCGATCTGTACTACCATCCCCACGGCCGCAGACACGCTGCGGCCAGAGCCAAGACAAAGACACGAAAAAGGGGAGCCCATGAACATCAAAAGCCATTTATTGCTCATGACTGGGCTGATTGCGTTGGCGGCCTGTGCGCCCAAGGCGACCGATACGGCTGCGGACGAAGCCGCTATCAAGGCGGATCCCATCGCCTGGATGGAGGCCTATAACGCGGGAGATGCCGACGGCGTCGCCAATCTGTACGCAGAAGACGCTGTCCTGATGCCTCCCGGGGTGCCGGCGATCACCGGTCGCGCCGCCATCAAGGACTTCATCGCGTCGGATAGCGCGGCGGTCAAGGCTGCCGGGCTGTCGTTCAAGATCGCCGAGCCCACGGGCGTTGGCATCTCGGGCGATCTCGGCTGGGCGAGCGGGACCTACGCCGTCGCCGATGCATCCGGGGCCACGGTCGAGAGCGGGAAATATCTGGCGGTCCATCGCCGAAGCAACGGCAGCTGGAAGTTGATCCGCGACACCTGGAACAGCGATGCGCCGCCGGCCCGCAGCTGGCCGCACCAGCACCAGTCCAATGAGCGACCGACCGTTCGTCATCGATCCGCATTTCCGGCTGCAGGAATGGGTGGCCGAGGAGAAGGGTTACTTCGCGGACGAGGGGCTCGACTACGTGTTCCGCGAACAGGTCCAGGCCACGGACGGCAAGGTTCACGACCAGGGTACGAGGGTCGGCGCGTATCAATCGTTCGAGCAAGGGCGCGAGACGAATGTGAGCTGCGCGTGTCATTGGACCGTGAACGTCGCGGCGTCCTCGGGGCACGGTCGCCTCTATCCGCACGTCTACTCCGTCGCACCGTCGGGCGTGTTCGTTGACCCGGACTCGTTGATCAAAACGCCCGAGGATCTCGACGAGGTGCCGATCTCGGTCGGTTATCAGTCCGGTAGCCATTACTCCACGATTCAGGCGCTCGAGCAGTACTTGCCGACGGAGCGCATCAACCTCTCGTTCAACGACGGGATGCTCTTCAGACGCCTGGAGCTGCTGCTCGAGGGTCGGGTCCCGGCGGCTGCGCTATTCAGCGGCCCGTACTATTTCGTCGAGCAGCTGGGGTTTCGCAAGGTTCTCGACAACACCTTCATGATCGCGACGATGGTGCACGGCGACCCGGATCCGGAGGATCTGCGCAAGTTATTTCGCGCGCTGCAGCGCGCGCAGCGCGACATTGATCTCAGGCCCGAGCTCTACACGCATTACTACAAGAAAGAGTTTCCCGTCCGCCATCACGACAAGATGGACACGCGCCGATGGGGGCCCGGCGAGCGTCTCGTGTTCGACACGTATACGGAAGAGGCGTACCGGAGCGCCCGCGAATGGATCGCGGCGCATCGCATCTTCCCGACCGGCGACCTTGGGCTCGCTGAGCTACGACGAATCCGTGTTCCGTTTGCCGTAGCCTACCGAACCGACCCTCACGTACGCGGCCCGGTGCGATCGCGCGCTCACGCACCGGACCTGTACCGTGGACCACCTACATCGCTCGACGACTGAGCAGGTTTGCCGCTCTCGCTTGTCCATCCACAGGTGTCGCTTGTGACAGTCGGCTCTCCCGACTGTCCCTCAGCTCGCCGTCAGCGGCGCCGTGCTCGGCTAGGGCGCGCTGCTGTTCTTCGGTCACCGCTGGCGGCGCCGTCTTGCTCCCTAGTAGTCACGGCCGTAGCGCGCGAACTGTTCGATCACGCGCTGCATTTCATCGTCGTCGAGAATCACCGGCTCCAGTCCCGCCGCCAGCATCCGCAGATACTGCCCGGCCATATTCTCAACCTCGCACGCGAGCTCGTACGCGGACTCGAGGTCAGCGCCAATCGCGATCACACCGTGATTGGCCAGCAACACAGCCCTGCGTCCTTCAAGCGCTCGCAACGCATTCTCGGCCAAGGCCGGCGTGCCGAACGTGGCGTACTCCGCGCAGCGAATGCCGGGGCCGCCCGCGAGCGCGATCATGTAGTGAAACGGCGGGATACCGCGGCGCGTGCAAGCGAGCGTCGTCGCCTGCGGGCTGTGCGTGTGGACGATCGCCTCGGCATCGGGCCGGGTGCGATAGATCGCCGTGTGGAACGGCGATTCTGACGAGGGCGTGCGCGTGCCCGAACGCACCACGCCCGCGAGATCGAGCGAGACGATGTCGGCGGCGCACATCTCGGGATAGGGGACGCCGGAAGGCGTAATCAGCAGTCCGCCGTCGAAGCGACAGGAGACATTCCCCGACCTGTTAGGCGCGAGGCCCGCACGGTCCATCGTCTGCGCGGTGGCGACAATCGCCGCGCGGATCACAGCCTCGTTCAAGCGCGCGCCTTGTCGGGATACAGGGCCAGGAGACCCGCGCGTGTCGCCGCGGCTACGCCGCGTTCGGTGATCAGTCCGGTGACCAGGTGCGCCGGCGTCACGTCGAATGCCGGATTGCGCGCGCGGCTGCCGGGCGCCGCCACCTCGACAGTCGTGCGCTCGCCCGCGGCCGATCGACCCTCCACGTGCGTGAGCTCGCGCGCGGAGCGCTCTTCGATCGGAATGTCATGCAGCCCGTCGGTAATGCTCCAATCGATCGACGAGCACGGCAGCGCGACGTAGAACGGGATGCCGTTGTCATGCGCGGCGAGTGCCTTGAGGTAGGTGCCGATCTTGTTAGCTACGTCGCCGCTCGCCGTCGTGCGATCGCTCCCCACGAGACACAGATCGACTTCACCTCGCTGCATGAGGTGTCCGCCCGCGTTGTCGGTGATGAGTGTGTGCGGAACGCCGTGTGCCCCAAGCTCGAACGCGGTGAGCGATGCGCCTTGATTGCGTGGGCGCGTCTCGTCGACGAACACGTGCACGGGCACGCCGTCATCGTGTGCCGCGTACACGGCCGCGAGGGCCGTGCCCCAGTCAACGCAGGCCAGCCAGCCGGCATTGCAATGCGTGAGGACATTGACGGGTCGGTCGGGATGGTGTCGTGCCACCTCGCCGATGACTGCTGCGCCGTGCTGACCGATGAGACGGCAGCTCTCAACGTCTTCGTCGGCAATCGCGGCCGCCTCCCGGTACGCGAGTGCCGCACGCTGGCCGGTCGGCCTGGGTCTCAGCACTCCGGCCATGCGCGCCAGCGCCCATTGCAGATTGACCGCGGTCGGACGCGTCGCCGCGAGACTTTCGAGCGCGTGCTTCAGATTGGCGTCGCTGGAATCGGTGCGCATCGCGAGTGCGACGCCGTAGGCCGCCGTGGCGCCGATCAGCGGCGCCCCGCGCACGACCATGTTACGGATCGCTTCGGCCGCTTCGGCCAGGGTTGCGAGCCGCCGTTGTCCGAACTCGAATGGCAGCCGGGTCTGATCGACGACCAGGACCGACCAGCCGTCTTCGGCCAGCTCGATGGAACGATAGTGTCGGCCGCCGACTTTCATCCGTTTCAGTGTCCTAACGATCCGGTGTCAGATCAAGCGCACTTCACCGAAGTGGCTAATGACCGGGTGCGAGGCCGGCGCAGTGCCATCCGCTCGTCGCACCAGGACTGTTGCGAGTCCGGCATCGCGCGCGGCGTCGAGTTCCTCGACGATATCGCTGAAGAACAGCAACTCGGGAGGATCGCGGCCCATGTCGCTCACGATGCGCCGGTAGCTCTCCGCGGATCGCTTGGGTCCGGTTCGGGTGTCGTAATAGCCGCGAATGTAACCGTCCAGCGGCCCGACCACGCTGTGGGCGAACAGCAGGCGTTGGGCTTCGACGCTGCCGGAAGAGTAGATCCGGATGTCGGCGCCCTGGGCCACCCATGCTGTAAACGCCACGGGGACATCGGGGTAAACATGGCCGCGCAACTCGCCGCGCTCGTAACCTGCGCGCCAGATCAACCCTTGCAGCTGCTTGAGACCGGTCGACTTGTCGTCGGCCTCCATGCGACGCAGGACTTCTGCTTCGAGTGCATGAGGGTTCGCGCGCTGGCGCAGAAACTCCGCGAGCGACCCGGCACCGCTCTCGCGAGCGATGACTTCGCTGGCGGCGACGACGTCCGGATCGCCCATATGCTCCGAGAGGAACGCTCTGAGGCTCCGCCTGGCATACGGGAACAACGTGTCATAGACGAACGCGATCGAGGTCGTGGTGCCCTCGACATCGAGGAGCAGACCGCGGCCCGGGAAGTCAATCACGCGTGCGACGGCGCGATGTACCGCGGCCCCCAGCAGACGGGGGCATATTGAGCGTGTACTCCGTCGTCGAAGTACTGCGGTGTCCAGCCGGTCGGATCGACGAAGAGTCGTATGGCGCGGATGCGCCGGTCTGCGCACAGATCGAACCAATGGCGAGTGCCGGCCGGAACACGCAGCAGGTCTCCCGCCTCGACCTGGACGGCGTACACCGGCGCCTGCGCGGGCCGAATGAAGAAAAGGCCCGCTCCGTCCAGGATGAACCGTACTTCGTCCTCGGCGTGCGAATGCTCCTTGTTGAACTTCGCGAGCATGGCGTCGAGGTTTGGCGTGTCAGGCTTCACGTCGATGACGTCAGCGGTCACGTAACCGCCGGATTTTTTCAGCCGCTCGATTTCTGGCGCGTACGCTTGCAGCACCGCGGCGGAGTCAGCGCCCGGCGCGATGCGCCCCGCCACGTCCCAGCGCTCGTAGCTGAGTCCTGACTTCGCCACGAATGAGGCGATCTCGCGTGGATCGTCGATTTGCCGTTTCTCGGCGGGAATGGATATTGAGGCCATCGATGCAAACTCCTCAGCTGAGCGCAGGGGCGTAGCGCGCCCGCGCGATAAGGACCTCAAACAGGAATTCGAGAATCTCGACGTGCCGACGCGCCTCGTCGAGATCGCGACCCCAGGTATAGAGCCCGTGACCACGCACCAGAAAAGCATGTCCAGGTGCGCCTTGGCCGAATCTTAGCGCAACCGTCCGCGCCAGCATCGGCATGTCCTGACTGTTATCGAGGATGGGAATCGTGATTCGTGTGTCATGGGTCGTCACACCCGAGAGGCCTTTGAGCATCTCGTAGCCTGCGATCTCGAGAGCCCCGCTGCCGAAATGGACATCGGAGAGCACGGTAGCGGGGACGGAATGGGTGTGTAGGACTGCTTCGACCCCCGGTCGGTGAGCGAGTGCCGCATGCAGCAGTGTTTCCGCGGAGGGGCGGGGCGAAGCCTCATCGACCCGCTGGCCGTCGGCATCGACAACAGTGAAGTCGGCTGCGACCAGGCGGCTCTTGTCGCGGCCGGAGGCCGTAATCAGCAGTTGCAGGGGAGCGCGGCCCAGCACGACGCTGTAGTTGCTGCTGGTGCCGAGAGACCAGCCGCGGCTGTAGAAGAGCCGTCCGATCTCGCGCAGCGCTTCGATCTGCGCGCCCCAGGGCTCGTTAGTAGCTGGCTTGGTCACGGCACCAGTATGCAAATGCCGGACGAGGTTCGGCAAATGCCTGTGGCCCGCGAACACGCGTGCCAGGAAACCCCTGTCCACCTTCGCCTTGCGTGCAGCCGAATTTCATTGCGAACCGGACGCTTTCCGAGGCTGGCGATCGACCACTCCTTGTACATACCGTTGCTTGACGCGCTCACCGCTTGTGGGGCACCGTGATGGCGATGCAAGCCGCTACGCTTGAAATTCTCGAGAAAGCTGACCTGCCACCCCGGCAGGCCCGCGCCATCGCACAGGCGATTGAACTCGAACTGTCGGCGGGCCACGCCAGTCTGGCTACGCGTCAGGACCTGCTGGTGGTGAAGCACGAACTCCAGCACGAGATCGGGACCGTGAAACAGGACCTCCAGCTCGTGAAGCAGGAACTGCGCACGGAAATTGCTGCGAGCAGGAGCGAAGTCGTTCGCTGGGTGTTCCTCTGCATCCTCGGGCAAAGCGCCATGCTCCTCGGCATCGGCTACTTCCTCTTCAGTCACATCACGACCTGACAACGCGCAAATGCCGGACGAGGTTCGGCTAACGTCTGTAATAGCTGGCTCAACGCGCGTGAGCGAGCTGGCCGCCGACGTAGGTCCTGAACACCGAGCGATCGTCCGCCAGCGTCATGAGCAGGAACAGGCGTTCCTCGAGACTCGCAGCCAGCGGCATGCGCCGCGCGAGTAAGGGCGTGGCGGCGAGATCGAGGACGATGAAGTCGGCTTCGTTGCCGGGCTTGAAGCTTCCGATCCGGTCATCGAGATCGAGCGCCCGCGCGGCGCCCAGGGTCGCGAGATAGAAGGCGCCCAGCGCCGAAAGATTGTGATGGAGCACCTGCGCCACCTTGTAGGCCTCGTCCAGCACGCGCAGCAGGCCGAAACTCGTACCGCCGCCGACATCAGTGCCGAGCGCGACGCGCACCCCAGCCGCGGTCGTGCGCTGCAAGTCGAACAGTCCGCTGCCCATCACCAGGTTGCAGGTCGGGCAATGGACGAGGGCGGAGTGCGTTTGCGCCAGGCGCGCGAGGTCCGCCGAGTCGAGCCAGATGCCATGCGCGAGGACTGAGCGGCGACGCAACAGGCCCACGTGGTCGTAGACATCGAGATAGCTGCGACGTTCAGGGAAGAGTTCCGCGACCCAGGCCACTTCTTCCTCGTTCTCGCCGATGTGCGTGTGGACGTAGACGTCGGGGTGCTCCTGCGCCAGGCGACCGGCCGCCGCCAGCTGCTCGGGTGTGGAGGTGGGCGCGAAGCGCGGTGTGATCGCATATTGCAGGCGATCCTTGCCATGCCAACGCTCGATCAGCGCCTTCGATTCGGCGTAGCCGGAGCTCGCCGTATCGCGCAGATCCTCCGGGCAGTTGCGATCCATCATTACTTTGCCAGCGATCAGGCGCATGCCGCGCGCCTGGGCGGCGGCAAAAATCGCATCGACCGAGGCCGGATGCACGCTGCCCATGACCAGCGCGCTCGTGGTGCCGTTACGCAGCAGCTCGCCGACGAAAAACTCAGCGACCTCGCGCGCATGCGCAGCATCCGCGAAACGACGCTCGGCGGGAAAGGTGTAACGCTCGAGCCATTCGAGCAGTCGTTCGCCGTGCGAGCCGATGATGTCGGTCTGCACGAAGTGCACATGCGCATCGATGAATCCGGGCACGATGAGCTTGCCCGTGCAGTCGGTGAGCGTGATCTGCGGGTCGAGTTGCGGCAGCAGTTCTGGTGCGCTGCCGATCTTGCTAATATGGCCGTCCTCCACGATCAGCAGGCCGTCTGCATGGAACTCGTATGAAGTGCCGCCGGCGACCGGGTCGTCCAGAAAGTGAAGAACCGAGCCCCGTATCGCTTCCCGCCGCGTGCGTCCCGCCTTGGTGTTCATTTGTTCGCGTCCCGTGATGCGCGCTGCCCATGCAACCAGCCGGCGCGCATGAACTGTAGTGCAGAGGAACCATGATCTCCAGCAACCCAGTGCCCGAGGCAGCCGCGAGCGTCGCGGATAAGATCTACCTTACCGCGAGCAACCTGCTGGAGGATTCCTTTCGCCTCGCGGCCAAGATCCATCGCAGCGGTTTCACTCCAAATTTCATCGTCGGCATCTGGCGCGGCGGCACGCCAGTCGGCATCGCCATCCAGGAGTACTTCGAGTTCGTCGGTCTCGAGACCGATCACATCGCCGTGCGCACTTCGGCCTACGTCGGTATCGGTCAGCGCGCCAAGACGATTCGCGTGCACGGCCTGCATTACGTCATCGAGGAGGCCAATGCAGACAGTTCGCTCCTCATCGTCGATGATGTGTTCGACTCAGGTCACAGCATCGAGGCGTTGCTGCATGAGCTCTCCGCGAAGATGCGCCTCAACATGCCGCGCAACGTGCGCATCGCCACACCCTGGTACAAGCCCAACAACAACCAGACTTCGCTCAAGCCGGACTACTACCTGCACGAGACCGACAAGTGGATCGTCTTCCCGCACGAGTTGGCCGGCCTTTCGATGCAGGAGATCGAAACGGGCAAGATCGAGCTGAAGGCGATTTTCGATCTGCTCAAGGCTGCGCGAGACGCGTGAGCCGGAGTTCAGTATGGGCCGCCTGACGACACACGTTCTCGACCTCACTCGCGGTCTGCCGGCGGCCGGCATGACGCTCGAGCTCGCCTCGCTCGTCGGCGCGACGCGCAGCGCAGTGAAGAAGCTCGCGACCAACCACGATGGCCGCTGTGATGCGCCGCTCCTCGAGGGCCATGCGTTCACGCCGGGCGAATGGCAGCTCGAGTTTCACGTCGGGGATTACTTCGCGGCGCAGGGTGCGGCGCTCGACAATCCGCGCTTTCTCAACATCGTGGTCATCCGATTCGGCATCGCGAATCCCGCCCAGCATCTGCACGTCCCGCTGCTCGTGACGCCGTGGAGCTACTCGACGTATCGGGGGAGCTGAATCCCGATGGCAGACGGCGCAGAGAAGATCCGCTTCCTGCTGGACGGCGAGATCCACACCGTGGAGGCGCTGCGCCCGACAACGACGGTCCTTGAGTACCTGCGCGAGCACGTCCGGCGCTGCGGCACGAAGGAAGGCTGCGCCGAAGGCGATTGCGGCGCCTGCACGGTCGTGCTGGGTGAACTGGTCGGCGAGGAGCTCAGATTCCGCGCCGTCAACGCCTGCATCCAGTTTCTACCCACCCTGGATGGCAAAGCGCTCTTCACGGTGGAGAGTCTCAAGAGTCGCGCCGACGGTACGCTGCATCCGGTGCAACGCGCCATGGTCGAGTGTCACGGGTCACAGTGCGGCTTCTGCACGCCCGGTTTCGTGATGTCGCTGTATGCGCTCTATCGCACCGAGCGCGAACCGGACGAGAGCCAGGTACGCCAGGCGCTCTCGGGAAACCTCTGTCGCTGCACCGGCTATCGGCCGATCCTCGCCGCCGCGCGGCGCATGTACGAGTACCCGGGCGTGAGCGATCCTGAGTCGGCCCTCATCAAGCAGCTTCGCGCCCTTCGCGTGACGAGCGAAAAGCGGCTCAGCTGGCAAGGGTCGAGCTATGTCGCACCGTCCACGATCGCGGAGCTCGCGCGGGCGTGCGCGGAGCAGGACGCGATCATTCTCGCCGGCGGCACGGACGTGGGCCTCTGGGTGACCAAGAAGTACATGGACCTTCCGGCACTCATCTATGTCGGCAATGTCGCGGAGCTCAAGACCATCACGCGCTCGGACGCTCATATCGATATCGGCGCGGCCGTCAGCCTGACGGATGCGTTTGCAATGCTCGAGAGCGAATATCCCGAGCTCCACGAGATTTCGCGCCGCTTTGCTTCGCCGCCGATCTGCAACGCCGGCACGCTGGGCGGGAATGTCGCGAACGGATCGCCGATCGGGGATTCGATGCCTGCGCTCATCGCCCTGGGCGCAAGCGTGATCCTTCAGGCCGGCGCCAGGACCCGCCGTCTGCCGCTCGAGGAGTTTTATCTCGATTACATGAAGAAGGATCTGCGTGCGGGCGAGTTCCTGGTCGCGGTGCGCGTGCCACGCGCGCGCCAGGGCCGTCTCTTGCGCAGCTACAAGATCGCCAAGCGCTTCGACCAGGATATCTCCGCGGTGTGCGCCGCCTTCTGCATCGAGCTCAAAGGCGGGAAAGTGCGCGACGCGCGCGTCGCGTTCGGTGGCCTGGCGGCGACGCCGCGCCGCGCCCTCAAGTGTGAGCAGGCGCTGATCGGCGCATCCTGGGACGCCGCGGGCGTTGCGAAGGCGGCGCGGGCGCTCGCCAAGGAGTTCAAGCCGCTCACCGATATGCGGGCTTCCGATCACTACCGCACGCAGGTGGCAGCGAACCTGTTGCAGCGCTTTCATGCCGAGGTGTCGCACCCGGATCGACCAGTGAGCGTGTGGAGTCATGTCAGCTAACGGCAGGGCACGCGGCGTTGGTCCGATCGAGGGCGGAGTGGGTGAGGCCATTGCGCATGAGAGCGCTCACCTGCATGTCAGCGGCGAGGCGCTCTACATCGATGACCTTCCGCTGCCCGAAGGTTCACTGCATGCGGCGATCGGCGTCAGCGAGCGTGCGCATGCGCGCCTGCGCAAAGTCGACCTGAGTCGCGTACGCGCGGCGCCGGGTGTCGTGGCAGTGTTCACCGCGAAGGACATTCCGGGCGAGAACAATCATGGTCCCGTGGTGCATGACGATCCGATCTTCGCCGAGGGCACGGTCGAATATGCCGGCCAATCAGTCTTCGCCGTGGTCGCGGAATCGGTCGACGCCGCCCGCCGTGCGGCACGACTCGCTGTCGTTGAATACGAGGACCTGGAGCCGATCCTCGATGTGAAGACGGCGCTCGCGCGCCAATCGTTCGTGATGCCGACGCGCACACTGAAGCGCGGGGATCCTGACGCGCAGCTGCGCAGTGCGCCGCATCGCGTGAGTGGCTCTTTTTCCGTCGGCGGCCAGGAGCACTTCTACCTCGAGGGGCAGATCGCGGTCGCACTGCCGGGCGAGGACGGCACGATGCTGGTCCACAGCTCGACGCAGCATCCGAGCGAAGTGCAGCGCCTCGTCGCTCACTGCCTCGGCGTCTCAGCGAAAGATGTCTTCGTCCACTGCCGACGCATGGGCGGAGGATTCGGCGGCAAGGAAACTCAGCCCGCATTGCTCGCCTGCATCGCGGCGCTCGGTGCGCGCAGGACCGGTCGGCCGGTCAAGCTGAGGCTCGATCGCGATCTCGACATGCTCATCACCGGCAAGCGTCATCCCTTCGACCTGAGCTATGACGCCGGCTTCGACGAAGCGGGGCGCATTCTCGGCATTCGCATGACGATGGCGTCCAATTGCGGGCGCTCGGCGGATCTGTCCGAGGCCGTCAACGTGCGCGCGATGTTTCACGGCGACAACTGCTACTACCTGTCGGACGTCGAGATCGTGTCGCATCGCTGCAAGACTCATCAGCCGTCGCACACCGCGTTCCGCGGCTTCGGCGGTCCGCAGGGAATGCTGCTGATCGAGAATGTCATGGATGACATCGCGCGAGCGCTCGGCAAGGACCCGCTCGAGGTCCGTCGGATCAACTACTACGGTCGCGATGGGCGCAATGTGACGCCCTACGGCATGAAGGTCGAGGACAACATTCTCGAGCGGCTCACCGACGAGCTGGTCCGGAGCGCGAGCTACCAGGAGCGCCGCGAGGTGGTGGCGAAGTTCAACGCCGGAAGCGAGATCCTCAAGAAGGGCCTTGCGCTCATCCCGGTGAAATTCGGAATTTCATTCACGGCCACTCACCTCAATCAGGCGGGCGCGCTGCTGCACGTCTACCTGGACGGCTCGGTTCTGCTCAATCACGGCGGCACCGAGATGGGGCAGGGGCTGCATACCAAGGTAGCTCAGGTCGTCGCCGAGGAATTGCAGATCGACATCGCGCGCATTCGCTGTACCGCCACCGACACGAGCAAGGTGCCGAACACCTCGGCGACCGCGGCATCCTCGAGCAGCGATCTCAATGGCAAGGCGGCCGAGGCCGCGGCGCGCACCATCAAGACGCGCCTGATCGAGTTCGCCGCCGTGAAGTACGGCGTCTCTGAGCAGGCCGTGCAGTTCAAGGACGGACAGGTGCGCGTGGGCGACAAGACGACCCTCACCTTCGCCGAGCTGGTGAACCAGGCGTATCACGCGCGCGTGTCGCTGTCGGCCACGGGCTTCTACGCGACGCCGAAGATCAACTACGACGTGAAGACGCTCACCGGCCGGCCATTCTTCTATTTCTGTTACGGCGCCGCGATTTCCGAAGTGATCATCGATTCGCTCACGGGCGAGTCGCGCCTGCTGCGCGTCGACATCTTGCATGATGTCGGCCGGTCGCTGAATCCCGCCATCGACATGGGGCAGGTGGAAGGCGGCTTCGTACAGGGCGTGGGATGGCTCACCAGTGAAGAGCTGTGGTGGGACAGCGCGGGCAAGCTCATGACACACGCGCCGTCGACGTACAAGATTCCGACCGCGTTCGACTGGCCGCAAACCTTCAATGTCAACCTGATCCCCTGGGGCGAGAACCGCGAGGACAGCATTTATCGATCCAAAGCGGTGGGCGAGCCGCCGCTGATGCTGGCGATGTCGGTGTTCTACGCCATCCGTGACGCCATTGCCGCTTGTGCAGGTGGCGCGCGGCCGCAACTCGATGCGCCCGCGACTCCCGAGCGCATCCTGCAGGCGATTGATGAGCTGCGGGCGCAGCAGGCTTCGGGATCGGGCAAGCGCCGTACGGTCTGACACGCGACCTCACCGATGGCCATCGACGTTTATCTCGCCGACTGGCTCAGTCTGATCCTGCGCTGGGCGCACATCATCACGGGCATCGCCTGGATCGGCTCCTCGTTCTACTTCATCTGGCTGGATGCGCGCCTCAATGTGCCGCCGCGCGACCCGGAGAATCCCGACGTCGCCGGCGACCTGTGGGCGGTCCACGGCGGCGGCTTCTATCACGCACAGAAATACAAGGTTTCCCCTGCACAGCTGCCGGAGCCGCTGCACTGGTTCAAGTGGGAGGCGTATTTCACGTGGATGACCGGTTTCGCGCTGTTCATCGTCGTCTACTACTTGAACGCCGAAGCCATGCTGATCGATCCGGCAGTCCTGCCGCTGAGTCCCGCCGAGGCCGCAATCCTCAGCGTGGCTCTGCTCCTCGCCGGCTGGTTGGTGTACGACGGCCTGTGTCGCCAAAACCTGGGGAACACGACCTTCTCGGTACTGGGCACAGTGCTGCTGCTGGGACTCTGCTGGGGCGTGAGTCACCTCTACACCGGTCGCGGCGCCTACATGCAGATCGGCGCCATGCTCGGCACGATCATGACGGCCAACGTCCTCTTCAACATCATTCCATCGCAGAAGCAAATGGTCGCGGCCAAGCTCAGGGGCGAGCAGCCGGACGCGCGCCTCGGCGCGCGCGCCAAGCAACGCTCGGTGCACAACAACTACCTGACGCTGCCGGTGGTCTTCACGATGCTGAGCGCGCACTTCGCCTTCACGTACGCGCACGCGTACAACTGGCTGGTGCTGTTCGTGATCTTCGGCGCAGGGATGCTGGTGCGGCACTACTTCAATCTGCGCAACCAGGGCCGGAATGTCGTCGCGCTGCCCATCGCAGCGTTGGTGATCGGCATCGTACTCGCGTGGGCGATCGCGCCGCGCAGGCCAGTGGCTGCTCCAACGGCGACGGCCTCGGCATCCTTTGAGGAAGTGCACCGGATCATCGCGGCACGTTGCGTCACCTGCCACTCGGCGCGACCCACGCATCCGACGGCGCCAGTCGCAGCCGCCGGCGTGATGTTCGATACACCGCGCGACATCCTGGTGCGCGCACCGCGAATCTTCGAGCGCGTGGTTCTGACTCAAACCATGCCGCTCGCGAATCTGACGGAAATGACCGCCGAGGAACGCGCCACCATCGCCACGTGGTACGCCCACGGCGCGCACGGTGACGAGTAAAGCCGGATCTAGGGCAGCTCTGCACAGGTTTCGTGGAGCGCGTTGCGTCGCCAACGGTGCAGATGCTAGACGCACCGTGCAGCCAATGGTCGACTCCATTGGCAAGCGGTGCAACGACGCAGCTGCCCGTTCGCGGCGCAACCCGGACGGGACCGCCCTCGGCACGCTTCTGGCGTCGTTGCGAGTCTTGTCGATATCGACATATCGACTGCGCCTCGCGCCTAGCCAGAAAGCGTGCGGAGGCGCGGTCGCGCCCATGAAACCTGTGCAGAGCTGCCCTAGGACGACGGTGGTTGCAGCAGCAGCCGGTCGCGCTCGAAAAAGTACTCATCGCAATTCGCGCCGGGGCCGACACGATCGACCACGAGGAACTCGCTGGGGTTCTCGAGCGCAATCACCGGGTGATGCCAGGTGCCGCGACGGTAGTTGACTCCCTGCGCCCCATTGGTCACGAACGCGCGCACGCTCGCGCGATCCACGTGCTCACCGGGCGGCGCGACCACGACGAGAAAGGGCGCGGCGCTCAGGGGCATGAAGAGCTGGCTGGACAGTGGATGCCGTTCGAGCATCGCGATCGCGAGCGGCAACTCGTACGGGACGACGCGATACAGGCTCACCTGCGTTCGCCCGCCGTCGGCGCTGACCTCGATCTCGGTGAGCTCGCGATACTGCCGCGTCGTCCCGCTGTTGATCACATCGAAGGCGTCCGCCGCTTCGATGACATCACCGAACGCGGCAAAGCCGGCTCGCGTCAACGGCTCGGTCGAAGCGATTGCGCCCCGCTGTCAGTGCACGCGATGCTCCCGTAGAGCCGCAGGCGGGAAACGCCGCCGTCCGGGTGCAGGTTCAAGCGCACGTGCGAGACGGGACCCGGACGCGCGAGCTCGGATTTGAACCGGTGCTGATGATCGGCGCGCATCGGTTGCTCAGGCAGCAGCAGCGGCCAGGTTTCGCTCGCATTCTCGAGTGCCTCAGTGGCGATATCGTCGATCAGCGCGGCCTGCAACGAGACCCGGTCGGGGAAATTGCCGCGGAAATGGGCAGTGTCGACTTCCACTTCGTCGATCGTGCCCGGTCGACCCAAACGCAGGATCGCCCAGTCGTGGCCGGGCTCGCGCCGACGCCGCGTCTCCCAACCGTCACCCATGTTGATGCCGCGTCCAGGACGATTGAGGTTACCGATCTGCCCGTAGTGCTGATCGTTCGCGATCAGGCCGACGCCGCCATTCTCCAGGGCGAACAGATCGATGCGATGCGTGCCGATCTTGTGCCAATCCGGTTGCACGTTGCCCCAGACCCGCAGGCGCGCGATCCCACCGTCCGGAAAAATGTTGAGACGCAGGAATCTCCAGCACTCGCGGTTCTCGATCGGAAAGGGGTTGTGGCGATTGCCCTGCAGTGCACTGAGCGGGAGCAGGGTAGTCCAGCGCGCTTCCGGCTTGAGCGCATCAGGATCGTCCGTCGCCTCGACCGACGCCTGCGGCGGAAAATTGCCGGTGAAATACCGCGTGTCGAGATCGATGAGCCGGATGACACCGCGCAGACCCAGCCGGATGATCGCCGCATCGTGACCACCGCCGCGTCGACGACGCGATTCCCAGCCGTCCATCCACTGGCCATGCGCATCGAACGTACCGGGACGCGACACGGGCTCGGCGCGAGTCAGCATGCGTTCCTTGGCGGCGAAGAAGTCGTCGGTGACCCAGAGCACTTCCGCGCCGAGCGTATCTTCCGCCAGGTTGACGAGTCCGCCGGGAACCTCGCTGCTCATCGCTGATGCCGTGCTCATCTGGCCGAACCGCTTGAAGTGTAATATGTTTCGAGCACCTCAATTGTATCCAATCGCGGCGCGCGTGAGCCCCCACTATCCACGAGATCTCATCGGCTACGGTGCGAAGCCGCCCGACCCACACTGGCCTGACGGTGCACGGCTCGCGTTGCAGATCGTGCTCAATTACGAGGAAGGCGCTGAGCGTTCCGTACTGCACGGTGATGCAGCGTCGGAGACGTTCCTGAGTGAGATCGTCGCTGCCGAAGCGTATCAGGGCGCACGCCACATGAGCATGGAGTCGCTGTACGAGTATGGCAGTCGCGCGGGTGTGTGGCGGCTGCTGCGTCTGTTCGAGCGACGCCGCTTGCCGGTGACGGTGTTCGGAGTCGCGATGGCGCTGGAGCGCAATCCTGAAGCGGTCGCTGCGATGATTGCAGGCGGCCACGAGATCGCGAGCCACGGCTGGCGCTGGCTGAGTTATCAGTCGGTGGATGAGAAAACCGAGCGCGAGCACATCGCGCGGGCGGTGAGTTCCATCGAGAAACTGACCGGCCAGCGTCCCGTGGGGTGGTACACGGGCAGGGACAGTCCCAATACGCGCCGGCTTGTGGTCGAGCACGGCGGATTTCTCTACGACGCGGACTCGTATGCGGATGACCTGCCGTACTGGCAGAGCGTAAGTGGGCGCGATCACCTCGTCATTCCGTACACGCTCGATTGCAACGACATGCGCTTTGCCACGGTCAATGGCTTTGCGACCGCCGCCGAGTTCACGGACTACCTGCGCGCGACCTTCGACTGTCTCTATCGTGAAGGCGAACACGCGCCGAAGATGATGTCGGTCGGCTTGCACTGCCGGCTCGGCGGCCGCCCCGGACGCTGCGATGCGTTCGAGCGCTTCCTGGATCATGTCGAGCAGCATGAACACGTCTGGATCTGCAGGCGCGCGGACATCGCGCGTCACTGGATCGCCCATCACCCGCCTCGCGGCCCTTAGCCGGCATGAAGGCGCCTTCTCTGACGATCGCCGCAGTCAACTCGCTGGGACGCGCGGAATTCGTAAGCCGCTTTGGCGCCATCTATGAGAAATCGCCGTGGGTGGCCGAGGGCGCCTGGAATGCGCGGCCATTTGCGGATGCGACGGCGCTCGAGAATGCGCTGGCCGATGTCGTGCGCCACGCGAGTCACGCGCAGCAGCTCGAGCTCTTGCAGAAGCATCCGCGGCTCGGTACGCGACTCGCATTGAGCGGATACTCGCGTTCCGAACAGGCGGGTGCCGGTCTTCTGGATGCGAGCGCTGCCGAGCGCGCCGAGCTGGAACAACTCAATAATGCTTATGAAGGGAAGTTCGGCTTCCCTTTCATTCTTGCCGTTCGTAACGCGAACTCGCGCAGCATTCTTGACAGCTGCCGGACGCGCATCAACCATGACGAGAAGTCGGAGTTCGACGAGAGCCTGCGCCAGGTATTCAAGATTGCGCACTTCCGTCTGTCCGATCTGCTGGACAACGGGAGATCCGCAACACGATGAGCTCAATACAAGTCCTCGGAATCAGCAACGCCATCGTCGACGTGCTGACGCATGTCGATGATCAGTTCCTCACGCGCGTCGGCGTACCGAGGCGCTCCATGGTGCTCATCGATGAGCAGCGCGCCGAGGAGCTTTACCGGCAGATGGGGCCGACCACGGAGATGTCCGGCGGCTCCGTGGCGAACACCATTGCGGGGATCGCCAATCTCGGCGGCCGCACCGCGTACATCGGGCGCGTGTTCGACGATCAGCTCGGCCGCATCTTCGTCCACGACATGCAGTCGCTCGGCGTGGATGTGCGGCTCGAGCCCGCGAAAAGTGGACCGCCGACCGCACGCAGCTACATTCTGATTACGCCGGACGGCGAGCGCACGATGCAGACCTATCTCGGGAATTGCACCACGCTCGCGCCCGAGCACATCACCCCTCAAACCTTCGGCCAGCCGGAAATCGCGCTGCTGGAGGGCTATGTATGGGACCTCCCGCAGGGTCCGGCCGCGCTCGCCAAGGCCCTTGAGCTCGGGCAACGCGCGGGGACGGTCATGGCCTTCTCACTCTCGGATGCGGAATGCGTCAAGCGGCATCGTCCGGCGTTCGCAGCGGCAATCGGGAAGGAAGTGAAGATGGTGTTCGCCAACGAGACCGAGGTCATGAGCCTGTTCGAAGTGACGAGCTTCGATGCAGCGGTGCAGCGCGCCGCAAAGGTGGATGCACTCTTCGCCATCACGCGCTCCGAGAAGGGCTCGGTGATCGTTTCCGGGCAAGAACGGGTCGTGCAGGAAGCGTATCCGGTCGCGAAAGTCGTCGATGCGACGGGCGCGGGCGATGCCTATACCGCGGCATTCCTGTACGCAAAGACCAACGGACGTTCGCTGAAAGACTGTGCCGACCTGGGTTCACGCGCGGCCACTGCGGTGATCCAGCAGGTCGGCGCGCGGCTCGAGAAGGACGCTCTCTACCGAATCTCCTAGGCGCGGTTGGCCCCGCAATCTGCGCCCATGAGCACCGCGAAGCCTGCGGACTTCGAACCCTACTCGGCATCGTTCGCGGCCGATCCGTATCCGGTGTACGCACGGCTACGCGAGCACACTCCCGTCTTCTACTCCTCGCAGCTCGGAATGACGCTGTTCACGCGCTATGACCACATCCGTAGCCTCCTGCTCGACGGTCGACTGGGACGCACGCTCGATCACTTGAAGCATCCCGAGGAGATCGCGAGGCAGCGCGCCAGCGCGGAGTGGCAGCGCCTGCCGAACTACAGCCGCTACGTGCGCGTGAATCTGCTGGAGACTGAAGGGGCCGAACACGCGCGCGTGCGGCGGCTGGTTTCTGCGGCGCTGACACCGAGGCGGATTCGGGACCTCCGTGGGCGCATCCAGGCGCTCGTCGACGAGATGCTGGTCGGCCTTGCTCCCGCAAGGCCGGATGAACTTTCTCGCCGACCTTGCCGAGCCGCTGCCGGTCTACATGATCGCGGATCTGCTCGGCTGGCCGCTGGAGGAACGTCATCGGCTGCGACCGTGGTCGGCGCAGATCGTGCGTCTCTATGAGAAGGATCACTCGGCGGAGGACGAAGCGCGGGCCGAAGCTGCTACGACCGAATTCGCGGCGATGCTGGGCGAGCTGGCCGATCGGCGTCGCAGTGAGCCGCGCGATGATCTCATCAGCGCGCTGGTGGCGGTGGTCGACGAGGGCGAGCGACTCACCCGCGATGAGCTGATCGCCACCTGCATGCTGCTCCTCAACGCGGGGCACGAAGCGACCGTCAACGCGGCGGGGAACGGGCTTCTGGCGCTCCTGCGTCATCCCGAGCAGGCCGCACGGCTGCGTGCTGAACCGGCTGCTGGAGCGACAATAGTCACGAGTGCCGTCGAAGAAATCCTGCGCTTCGACGCGCCGCTGCAGCTCTTCCATCGCTACGTGCTCGAGGATCTGACCTTCGATGACATCGAACTGCGCAAGGGAGATGTCGTTGGCTTGCTCTACGGATGTGCCAATCGCGATCCGCAGGCTTTCGAGCGCCCCGATGAATTCGACGTGGGCCGCAACCCGAACCGGCACCTCAGCTTCGGCACCGGCACTCACTTTTGTCTCGGCGCGCCGCTCGCGCGGCTGGAGCTCGAAATCCTGCTCGCGACCGCGCTGCGTCGCCTGCCTGATTTGAGATTGGACGATACCGAGCCCGAGTTCCGCACCGGGTTCGTATTCCGGGGACTGAAGGCACTGAACGTGCGCTGGTAGGATCGCGAACCGCAGACCTTGTCGCTGACCCGAACGTTCTGATGGCGTGAGCGGCTAGCGCCTTCTCCCTCATCGCTTGGTGTGCTGTACGGTGCCGTCCGGATGCTCCGGTGGACTGTACAGCGTGTACAGTCGCAGCGGCTTGTCCTTGGACGTGTTGATCACGTTGTGCTCGACGCCGGCGGGGATCACCACAGCCACGCCATCGCTCAATCCGTGTTTCACGCCGTTGAGCACGACGGTGCCTTCGCCTTGCTCGATCCTGATGAACTGATCATGTTCTGCGTGTTTCTCCAGGCCGATCTCCTCGCCCGGCCGCAAGATCATCAGGACGAGCTGTGTGTTGGGCCCGGTGAAGAGCACCCGCCGGTAGTCTTGGTTCGCGAGCGTGTCGCGTTCGATATTAGTCACATATCCTGTCATGTCCGGTTTGCCTCCGCGTTGTCCTCCAAAGGTCAGTGTCGCGACCGGATCGCTGGCCGGACCTGCTGCAGATCCGCCGGCGGCTCGCTCAGTATTTTCTTGCCCGAAAACATTGCCGATATCAGATTACCCCCGCCTCGCAATTCGGTCACGACCACGGCCAGGACGTGGATGAGCACCAACGCGAGCAACGTGTAGAAACCGTAGAGGTGAACGCGAAGAATGGGACTGCGAAGGTCTCTCATGGCCGCGTACGAGTTCTCGTCATACATCTGTGGCGCATAGGGCACGAGCGTTGCGGGGTCGGTGCCGGGAGCCGCCACCCAAGCGGCGAACCATCGGCCGAGGGGCGGGAAAAACAGGTCGGTGCCGGCGAGCACGAGGCCGGTGACGGCCATCACCAACAGCAGGAGCAGCAGGACGCTCACCGCGATTCGGCCAAGCGGATTGTGTCCGAGGTATTGACGCGGATGACCGGCGCGGGCAGTGGCAATGTAACTGCGCATCTCGCTCATGTACCCGCGACCGCCGGGCAGAATGGCGCGCCAGCGCGCGTGTGGCCCCCCGATGAACGCCCAGATGAAACGCCACAGCAGGTTCAGGGCAAGGACATAACCGAAAGAGACATGCACCGTTTTCAGGAGAATCTTGCCGTCGTTGCTGACGCCGAGCGCCTCGTCATTGAGTATCCCCACTCCCACAGCGATCAGCCCGAGCACGCACAGCAGGTTGATCCAGTGAAACCAGCGGACCCCACGATCCCAGACCGAATAAGAGCTCAACGTGACCATGATTGACCCTCGACGACGGCCCCAATCATTGTGACTGAGTCGAGTCGGTTCGGAAGTCCGTACTTCTACTGAGGCTGGCGCCGCCGCCATGCGCCCTTGGCAACACCATCTGGGCTGGTAGGGCCGGGGTCAGCTACCGATCGGGTGCCAGGTGGTCTTGGTTTCCAGCGTGTCGCTGATGAAGTAGGGGCTCTGCGCCTCGTCCGCGGACCAGTTGATGCCCGGCCGCAGAATCACGCGCTTGATGTTGTCGGCCGCGAGTTCGCCGATCTGGCGCGTCGCTTTCGAGTCGCCCTCGCAGTAGATCACCGCATTGACGTCCATGTGCGAAGCGAATTGCTCGACGAGCTCGCTCTTGTGCCCGGTGAGGATGTTGACGACGCCCGGTGGAACGTCGGAAGCGTGCAGCACCTCAGCCAGGCTGATGGCGCTCAACGGCTGCGACTCGGACGCCAGCACTACGCAGGTATTGCCACCCGCGATCGCCGGCCCGATGTTTGACACCAGGCCAAGGAGACCGCTCGCCTCCGGTGCGATCACCGCGACCACGCCCGTGGGCTCGAGCACTGAGAAATTGAAATGCGAGGTGCTCACCGGATTCACGGCGCTGAAGATCTGCTGGTACTTGTCGGCCCAACCGGCGTAGTACACCAACCGGTCGATGCTCTTCGTCACTTCGGCTTCGGCGTCACGACGCGTGCGTCCCTGCAGGATCAGCTCCGCAACGAACTGCTCGCTCCGTCCTTCGAGCATCTCCGCGATCCGATAGAGGATCTGCCCGCGCAGGTAAGCGCTGGAGTTTGACCACTTCTCGAACGCACCGCGTGCCGCGACCAGTGCGTCGCGAAAGTCCTTGCGGCTGCTGCGGCACACATTGGCGATCAGCGCCCCGCCGTTGACGTGCAGCTCGAAGTACCGGCCAGACTCGCTGCGCGGAAACTTGCCGTCAATGTAGAGCTTGTAGGTCTTCGCGACCGGCAGGCGCGTGACGCCAGCGGCGGCAGTTGCGCGTTTGCGAGCCACTTTCGTCTTGGATCGACGCGTCGCCTTGCGAGCGGCCATCAGCGCAGCTCCACGTATGCGGCGAGGCCGTGCAGGCCACCTTCCCGACCCATGCCGCTTTCCTTGTAGCCGCCAAAGGGTGCGGTCGGATCGAACTTGTTGAAGGTGTTGGCCCAGATGACACCGGCGCGCATGTTGCGCGTCATCTTGAAGATCTTCGCGCCCTTGTCCGTCCACACACCGCCCGAGAGTCCATAGGGCGTGTTGTTCGCTTTCTCCAACGCTTCCTGGAAGGTGCGGAAGGTCTGGATCGTGAGCACCGGCCCGAAGATCTCCTCCTTGACGATGCGGTTCGATTGCGACACGCCCGTGAACAGTGTCGGCCGGCACCAGTAGCCTTTCTCGGGGAGCGAGGCGGAGCTTTGGTAGAGGTCGGCGCCTTCCGACCGGCCGATGCGCAGGTAGTCCTCGATCTTCTCGAGCTGGGCAGCGGAATTGATCGCGCCGATATCGGTGTTCTTGTCGAGCGGGTCGCCGATGATCAAGGTCTCCATCCGGTCCTTGAGCCGCGCGATCACCTCGTCGGCCACCGATTCCTGTACCAGGAGTCTGGAGCCCGCGCAGCAGACGTGACCTTGGTTGAAGAAGATCGCATTCACGATCCCTTCCACGGCCTGATCGAGGGCGGCATCGGCAAAGATGATGTTCGCGGCTTTGCCGCCGAGCTCCAGCGTGTAGTGCTTCTTCGTGCCCGCCAGCGTGCGCTGAATCAGCCGGCCGACCTCGGTCGAGCCGGTAAAGGCGATCTTGTCGACGTCCGGGTGGCTGACGATGGCCGCTCCCGTGTCGCCCGCGCCGGTCACGATGTTCACCACGCCCGGCGGCAGGTCGATGTCACGCATCAGCTCCGCGAGCTTGAGTGCGGTGAGCGGGGTGGTCTCCGCCGGCTTGAGTACCACGGTGTTGCCGCAGGCGAGCGCCGGCGCGATCTTCCACGCGGCCATCAGGAGCGGAAAATTCCACGGAATGATCTGGCCGGCGACGCCCAGCGCGACCGCGCGTCGACCCGGAAATGCGTACTCGAGCTTGTCCGCCCAGCCGGCGTAGTAGAAGAAGTGTGCAGCCGCGAGCGGAACGTCGACATCGCGCGATTCGCGAATCGGCTTGCCACCATCGAGTGACTCGATCGCCGCGAATTCGCGTGCACGTTCCTGCAGAGCGCGCGCAATGCGGTAGAGATACTTGCCGCGCTCGGCGGGCCGCAGCTTTGACCAGATGCGCGTGTACGCAGTGCGCGCGGCGGCGACCGCGCGATCGACATCGCCCTCGTCGGCCTTCGCGACCCGCGCCAACGGCACAGCACGAGCAGGATTGATCGTGTCGAAGTACTGCCGTTTACGCGGCGCCACGAACTCGCCGCCAATGAAGAGCTCGTACTGCGGCTCGATGCGCACGTGATCCGTGCTTTCGGGCGCCGGCGCGTACTTCCAGGCGGTCTCGAACTGCAGCTTTACACCCGGGCGCGACATGTTCAGTCCTTGGAAAAGTAGTCGGCGGATTGATAAACGCCGGTGCGCTGCTTCACGATCTGCATCAACAGGTCGTTCGCGAGGCTGCTCGCGCCGAACCGGAACAAGTCGGGGGTCAGCCAGCCCTCACCCAGGGTCTCGCGCAGCATCACCAGGTACTGAATTGCAAGCTTGGCCTTCGAGATACCACCCGCCGGCTTCATGCCGACGCGCCGGCCGGTCGCATAGTAGTGATCGCGAATCGCGAGCAGCATGACCAGCGTCACCGGCAGGGTCGCGGCCGGCTGAATCTTGCCGGTCGACGTCTTGATGAAGTCCGCACCCGCATTGATGGCGAGAACGCTGGCGCGACGCACGCGATCGAGCGTGCCAAGCTCGCCGGTCTCGAGAATCACCTTGAGGTGCGCTTGCCCGCAGGCTTCCTTGACCGCGACGATCTCGTCGAACACGCGCTGATAGTCGCCCGCAAGAAATGCACCGCGTGAGATCACCATGTCGACTTCGTCCGCGCCTTCGGCCACGGCGGCGCGCACGTCTTCGAGCTTGACGCTGAGCGGCGCCATCCCGCTGGGAAACGCGGTGGCGACGGATGCGACCTTGATGTCGTCGTGTCCCGCGAGCGCCTGGCGCGCCACTTTGACCATGGTCGGATAGACGCAGACCGCGGCGACATGCGGCAGATCAGGCACTGCATCGTGCAGATGGACGGCCTTCTGACACAGCTGGCGCACCTTGCCGGGTGTGTCCTGACCCTCGAGCGTGGTCAGATCGATCATGCTGAGCGCCAGCTTCAGTGCGTGCATCTTCGCGTCTTTCTTGATGCTGCGCGTGCCGAAGCGTGCGACGCGCTCCTCCACACCAACCTCGTCGACCGGCGTTACCCGATCGAGCACCGGGAGGTGTGGGGTCCAGGATTTGACGGCAACTTGCATCCTGGTCACGTGAGGTCGAGAAGCGCCGTCTCAAGGGCGAGCTCGATCATCTGATCGAACGAGGTCTGGCGCTCGTCCGTCGACAGCGCCCGGCCGCTGTAGATCTCATCGCTCACGGTGCAAATCGCCAGGGCTTCGGCACCAAACTCAGCGGCGAGGGTGTAGATTCCCGCGGCTTCCATTTCGACGCCCAGGATATTGTACTTCTTCATCACCTCGAACATTTCCGGCTCGGGCGTGTAGAAGAGGTCGGCAGAGAAGAAGTTGCCGACCTGCACCGCGATCTTCCTTTCCTCTGCCACCCGCACGCACTCGCGCAACAGCCGAAAGCTCGCGAGGGCGGCGAGATCATAGCCCCGGAAGCGCATGCGATTGACGCCCGAGTCGGTCGAGGCGCCCATGCCAACGACAATGTCGTTGAGCTTCACCGTCGGGAGAACACTCCCGCAGCTGCCCACGCGTATCACGCGCTTGACCTCGAACTCGGCCAGCAATTCATGGCAGTAGAGCGAGGCGGAGGGAATCCCGATGCCGTGGGCCTGCACGGAGATCGGCCGACCGCGATACTCGCCCGTGAACCCGTACGCACTACGCACGTCATTGACACGCCGGGCGTTCTTCAGGTGACGCTCAGCGATGTATTGAGCGCGCAACGGATCGCCGGGCATGAGAACGGTGCTCGCGTAGTCACCGTCTTTGGCGTTGAAGTGCTTGGATGGCATGGGTTAGTGCCGCAATGCTCGCAGGGACACGAAATGGACGCCGGATCGGCGCGTTGGCTGGGGTTTTGAGGGCGCGCTGATTGTACCCAAGATGATGTCCCCATTGTATTGGACGCGGTTTTTGCCTTCCGACCGCAATCGCTGCAACGCCGGCGTGCAAGCGGCGGGCACTGAAGGGTTGCGGCAGCGATCGATGATCGTGCATTGCGCGCTGGCTGATCGCGACGAGCGCCCGCAACGTCCCGCTTTGTCCTAGATTCAGCAATGAGTTACTGGGTATACTCGCGCCCGCTCTCGACACGCGCACGCGTCAACGTGTCGAAATTCACGCGGTGAAGGGATGACGACGCGCAAGTCGGATAAGTCAACTGAAATCTTGTCCGATTTGTTGCACAACGACGTTCAAGTCACGTTCGATCTGGTTCAAAAGTTGTTTGCAGGGGGCTTTGCCATGACACCAACACGTCTTTCGTTCGGATTGTCTATGGGCAAGCGCGCAGCAGTCGTTTTCGGGGCTGCCTTGGTCGCGGGCACGGGTTCTGCGTTGGCGCAGGAGTCCGCCGGCACACTCCAGGAAATCGTTGTCACTGCGCAACGCCACGAGCAGAACGTGCAGGACGTGCCGATTTCGGTGTCGGCGATCTCGGGCGAGCGGCTCGCCTCGATGTTCGAGGGCGGTGATGATATCCGGGCACTGGCGACACGCGTGCCGAGTCTGTACGCCGAATCCTCGAATGGACGTCTCGCGCCGCGCTTCTATATCCGCGGTCTCGGTAACACCGACTTCGACTTGGCCGCCTCGCAGCCCGTTTCCATCATCGTCGATGATGTGGTGCTGGAGAACGTGGTCCTGAAGAGCTTCCCGCTGTTCGACATCGAGCGGGTGGAAGTGCTGCGTGGACCGCAGGGCACCTTGTTCGGCCGCAATACCCCGGCGGGTATCGTCAAGTTCTTACGATGAAGCCGAAATCAGGCTTCGACGGCGACTTCGGCGCCTGCCTACGGTGAGCTCGGGACCACGACCGTGGAAGGGGCGGTCGGCGGCGGCTCCGAGACCGGGTTTCCGGGCGCGTGTCCGTGCTCTATCACGAGCGCGGGGACTACATCGACAACAACGTTCCAGCGGGTTCGGACCCCAACGGGCTGGCGGAAACGACGCGATGGGCGGCTTCGAGGAATACGCCTATCGCGCACAGCTCCTGCTCTCGCCGAGTGACGACCTGAGCTTTCTCTTCAACATGCACGGCCGCGAGATGAGCAACGGCACGGCCGCGATCTTCCGCGCCAACGTTCTCGGGCCGGGGAGCGACGGCTTCAATTCCAACTACGATCGCGATTCTGTGACCTTTGACGAGGGTGGTAATAACCCGCAGGAAGCCAGCGGACTCGGTGCCTCGCTCAAGATCGACTGGACCTTCGGCAAGCAGCGTCACGCTCACCTCGGTCTCCGCCTGGGAGTCGACGGACGACAAGAGCAGGGCGACATCGATGGCGGCTCTGGTCGCTGGATTTCCGTGCCCCGGCTGACCTCGGGCGCGACGGACTGCTGCCCGCCGGGTCACGCCGTCACCTGGCCAGACTTGCATTCCATTCTCCTCAGATACGCAGGACGGCATCGACGACTCTCGATCAGTACACGCAGGAAATTCGCTTCGCCCAGCAGGCGACCGACGCGGTGTTCTGGCAGGGAGGCGTCTATCTATTTCGACTCCAAGTTCCACGTCACCACCTTCCCGTTCTTCGTGCCGCCGACGACGGTCGAGCACAAGAACACCGCTTGGGCCGCGTTTGCTCACGTGAGCGTGGATGTCACCGACGCGTGGAACATCACGGGCGGCGTGCGCTAGACGGATGACGACAAGGATCTCACGGTCATCGCGACTCCCGGTCGTTCCCCGGTGCCGATGCACCCGGTCTCCGTCTCGGACAGCAAGTTCAGCTGGGATCTGAGTGCGCTGTACAAAGTCAATGACTGGTTCAGCGTCTATGGCCGCGTCGCCGATGGTTTCCGGGCGCCCACCATCCAGGGACGTGACGTTGCATTCGGCGGGCAGCCATCGATCGCCAGACTCCGAGACGATCACCTCCGGGGAGATCGGGTTCAAGTCGGAACTCGCCGGCAATCGCGTGCGGTTGAGCGGCGCGGTGTTCTACTACGAGATCAAGGACCAGCAGTTGTCGGCCATCGGCGGCGGCGGCAACTTCGTGCAGCTGGTGAATGCCGACAAGGGCACCGGCATGGGCTTCGAGATCGAGGGCGAGTTCCGGCCGACCGATAACCTCGAGTTCACGCTGGGCTACAGCTACGTCGACACCGAGCTCGAGGACACCACGCTCGCGGTTCCGCCGTGCGGCTCGGGCTCTGCACCGTGACCGATCCGCTCGATGCCGAACGGCAACGCCATCATCGATGGCAATCCGTTCCCGCAGGCGCCGAAGTACATCGCTACAGTGACGGCGCGTTATGGAGTACCGATCGGGAACGGCGAGCTCTTCTTCTATACCGACTGGGCGTTCCAGGGCGAGACCAACTTCTTCCTCTACGAGTCGCAGGAGTTCAAGAGCGACAGACACGTACGAAGGCGGAGCGCGCATCGGCTACTCGTTCAACAAGGGCAATACGAGCTGGCGTCTACGGACGCAACATCACGGACGAGGAAAACGTGAAGGGCGGGATCGACTTCAACAACCTCACCGGCTTCGACAACGAGCCGCGCGTGGTTGGCGTCTCCTTCAACGCGCACTTCTGAGACTGCACAGCCTCTCCTGCCCGGCTCTTCACGCGCAGTGAAGAGCCGGGCAGGGGAGCGTCAGCTCATCCCAGCTTGGGAATCGGTCGCGGCCAGACCTCCTGCTTGATTTCCTCCGGCACGAAGCTGTGCGCGGCGGCGAGATCGTTGCACCGGTTGAATTCCGCCAGCGTGAACTCGAGCTCGCGTTCGAGCACCCGATATTCGTGACACAGGTCGATGTCGAAGAGCCCGGGATCGTCGGAATTGATCGAAACGTCGACGCCCGCCTGCATGAACTTGCGGATCGGATGCTCCCGAATCGACGGCACGGAGCTGGTCAGCCAATTGCTCGTGGGACAAAGCTCGAACAGCACCTGGCGCTGGCGGGCAAGCTCGAGGACCGCCGGATCGCGCGCCGCGAAGATGCCATGACCGATGCGCTCGGCCCCCAGCTCCTCGATCGCCATGCGCACCTGCGCGGCAGCCTCCGGCACGTTGTCTTCGCCGCAGTGCGTGGTGAAGCGCAGCCCGGCGCGACGGGCCTTCTCGACCAGGGGCGCGAAACGACGCAGCTCGAAGCCGATGTCGCGATCCGCAAAGTCGAGCCCGACGAAAGTCTCGCGGTTCTCGATGATGAAGTCAGTGGTGTACGCGGCCTGTGCCTGGGGCAGAATCTTGCGCACGATGCCGATCAGGCCGACGGCCATGTCGGGATGGCGTGCACGGTTTACCCCGCGCACGATCGCGCTGTGAATCCTTTCGAAGTTGGGCCAGCGGCGGCCTTCGGCGATGAAGTCGGGCGAGTAGCGCAGCTCGAAGATACGAATGCCCTGGCTGCGCCCATACTGGCAAACTTCGTAAGTGAGCCGCTCGATGACTTCCTCGGAGACCCAGAGCGACTGGATGTTGGCGAACTTGCCGAGCGCGACGGCGAGGTTGGTCATCGGCTCGGTGATCAGCCACTCGCGCCGGAAGGTCGCCTCATCGGCCGGAACCTCGATCCCGATCGTGCGCGCGACTTCGCGAATGACATCCGGCGGGACGCACCCTTCCAGG
>CAVRVO010000008.1:0-10438 GCA_963724625.1 uncultured Gammaproteobacteria bacterium
TTTGTGCTGTCCCTGTGCCCGAGCCGATGCGGGTCAGAGTGCGTTGAGTCTGCTGCAATCTTGCACCAGGTCAGGTGCAATCTGGTCGCTTCCCTCCGCGTTCTCGATTTCCGGAGGAACCAGGTGGAACTGGCGCCCAGAGCCCTAGGGTGTCGTTTCGCCAGCGGGTGAAGTAGTCGCGGGCGTCGCATTGGTCAAAGTTCCGCTAGCCACGCTCCCCACGATCGCGTGGCCTGCCGCACTAACGATCAGCCCAATCACTCGGCCCGCATTGTCACGTTGTACTTCGATCTTCGCGCCAGGGTGTTCGAGAAAATAAATGATCGCTGGGAATGGTTGATGTGACACGGCTCGAGCTCGCGACTCCCCTACGTGAATGACGTAATGCTCTCTATATATAAGAGTGATTTAGCTCCCGGCCGTGATCACAGGTGAGCACAGACATGCGTTCTGTGTGCACACGTGACCAAATCTGCGTGCCCATGCGTGCCCGAACGGCTCGAAAGCAGTCGATAAGCGAAGCGTCCACTGGGCGATCAGTGATTCCTGCTTGGCGAGGGCGCAGCCACCGCCAACAGGAATATGAAACTGGTATTACCGGCCTGACTGCTCGCCGTGATCGTATAAGGGGTCAGCGTTCTCGCGACACTGGGAGTGCCGGCGATGAGGCCGCTCGTGCTATCGAGCACCACCCCAGCCGGCAGGGACGGCGTCACAGAATAGTGTTCGACGGTTCCTGCGATTCTTGGGCTCAAGGGCGTGAGGGCCGCTCCCACAGTACCTTTCGCGGGACTGGGGTATGACAGATGACTCGGCGGTTCGGTCACACTCAGCACCAAAGAATAAGTGCTGCGACCACCGCGATAGCTGGCGGTGACCGCGAAAATCGCGGGACCACTGGGGCGCGTCGGCGTGCCGGAAATGACACCGGTCAGGCCGTTGAGCGTGAGGCCAGAAGGTAATTCAGGACTGACCCCATAGCGCTCTATCGACCCCGACACCGCAGGCGTCAACGCGATGGTCTCGCCGACGACCGCGGGAAAGGGCTGCGAGCCGTTGTACGAAAATTCGGGCGGCGGATGAGTCACCGGCTCGCCGCCGCCGCAGGCGGCGAGCCAGCACAGGCCCAGGAATACTTCGCCCAAGCGCACTGTGGTCACGACTCAGTTCGCCCGGCAGCCGACGGCGGAGAACGTGACGACTGAATTAGAATTACTCGTGTACCGCCCATCCAAAGTGACCCCGGATGCGGTGTTCGAGTAGGTACCCGAAATGGGAACGGTCCGACGCCCGCGCGGCGAGTAGGGAAACGAAATCGTTACTGTTCCCGTGAATATATTGCCTGTTACCGTGCCGCGGAGACCCCCGCCCACGGATGAGACCTGGTTCGAGTCATCCATTACTAGAGCGTGCCTACCGGATTCGTCGGTCCAGGTGAATTTGTATGTCGCTGCAACATTCGGATCGGCAAGAGCCTGAAAATTACCGGCATCCGCAGCGAGATAGGTGCCACTGATGTAGGTCTCATCAGCGAAAGATCCCTGTACGCTCACGCGGGGATTGTCGGCGCTCTGCGCAAAGGTGGTGTCGAGCAACGGGCTTGCGTCGTTCGTCTGGATATCGAATACCAAGGTGTCGGTGGCCTGGGCGACCGAGCGCATGCTGCCGTCGGCGAAGATTGAAGCGGCGAATTTGCCGCGTGTCCCGGGCGCCACATTCGATTCAAACGTGCCGGCATAGGAACCGGCGCGGGTGCAGTAGATCTCTGTGCGCAGATGCGCTTGCGCAGTGGCCGCATCGGGCAATACGTGAGACACGTGGTCTGCGGCACTCGCTCGCTGAATGATCGCAGCGAGAGTTGTCGGCAGGTCCGCTGTGTCGAAGTCCACGGGCGCCCAACGTGCCGCCTCAGCCGTCACAGCTGGGGAAATCTGAATGCCATTGTTCGCGTTTCGGTCCTCGTCCAGCATCATGAGAAATCGCACCACATTCAAGACGCGGATGGAGGTGCCAGATCCCTGACCGACGAGATCAACCGGTGTCACCAGGGTCTTTGCCGTGGGTACGGTGCCAACGGTCACTCGCCCGACGGAGAAGGTAATGGCCTGGCCTTGTTCGTACGTAAATGCACCATTCAGGTCGGTTAAGCCACTGTGCGTGCCCGACGCATAGCCAAGACCGAAGACCGTGTCACTGCGAAGCACGCCGGTCATCGCTGTGCCGGCCGCCGGTGGATCAACCGTGAGCATCATCTCGTAGCTGGTGGATGCACCGCCCCCATTTGCGGCGCTGACGGTATAGACGAGCGGAGGCCTCGCGCTCGTCGGCGTACCGGACAAGATGCCGTTCGTGGAGTCCAACATCAGTCCGGCCGGAAGGTCTGGCGAGATGGTAAATGTGTCGGCATCACCGCTGAAAGACGGAACCACCGGGGCGAGTCCGGTCCCCACAGTGCCGGTCACCGGGGCCGCGTAGGTCAAGGCCGTGGGCGGCACGAGCACAACCAGGTTTAGAGCAGTTGACGCGGAGCCCGCGTCATTGCTTGCCGTAATCGTGTAGGTCGTTCCGGATTCCGCTGCGAGGGGTGTCCCGGAGATCACGCCTGTAGTCGTGTCGAACGACAGGCCCGCCGGTAGCGCCGGATTCACCGAAAACGCGCTCACGGAACCGAAGTACGTGGGCTGGAGCGGACCAAAGGCCATGCCTACGTCTGCGACGGTGTTGCCTTCGTATCCCAAGCCGCACGGCGCGGTCGTCGTTTCGTTGCAGCCGCCGGTGTTGCCTCCGCCTGTTCCGCCTCCCACCGCACCGCCGCTCCCGCCCCCGCACGCGACCAAGACAAAAGCCAGGCAGGTCACTAATCCAATTAAACGCAACATGATGCTCCCCTTATGGTGGTTCACCGATGGGGAGCAGTTGTCACTCAAAGCGTGTGGATGTGCATGAACTCCGGGTGAAGGTGCTTCCTGTTTTCGTGAAGATTCGGGAACGAACGAGCGGACTTCGATGGAGCGCGCCAGGCACTGGCCGGCCGGGAAGCCGGCCGAATCCATCCACGCCCCTTCTGGAGTGTTGGCCGCCAGCGTCCCAGGTCTCGTCGATCACAGAGGGGAGATCACATGAAAGCGGAAATCCGCAGCATGGCTCGAGGCATCCTTGTCGTGGCCGTGCTCACTATGCTTTCCGCGTGTGGCGGTGGCGATTCCGGTGCGCCCCCTCCGCCCACCCAGACGGTCGGTGGCACGGTTTCGGGCCTGACAGGCTCCGGTTCGGCAATTCAATTTGTCGGCGTTAACGACACGAGGGGCCGATAAGTCTCATGGCGCGTTAGCCCATATCCCCTGGCGGCGACTCATGACATCGCGATGGATCGCGCGGGCGCCGACCTGCATGTCACGGCTGGCACTGGACCGCTTTTCCCGGACCGGTCATTCGTGAATGGTGCGCGGCTCATAATTGAGCTCCTCCGGCCTTTCAAAACGTCGCGATGAATTTCGGGTGGTTACCTGCCGGAAAGGGTGAGCCGGCCATAGGGGTCAGTGCGCCAGTCAAGAGGTCCAGTGTGAAGCCGCTAATATTCGCCGCGCCGTCGTTGGCGACATAAAGAAACTGATTCCCCAAGATGTGTACCGAATAGGCATTCGCGCCGGCGGCAACCGGGAATCCCGGCAACGCAGTAAGCGCGCCGGTGGTCCAATCGAAGGCATAGCCGACGATGCTTGCGTCCGTCGTGACATACAGGTAACCGCTGATCGAGTTACTTCCGATTTGGATTCCGGTTTGTTCGATGG
This sequence comes from uncultured Gammaproteobacteria bacterium, assembly GCA_963724625.1. Lineage (GTDB taxonomy): Bacteria > Pseudomonadota > Gammaproteobacteria > Steroidobacterales > Steroidobacteraceae > DATBVX01. The sequence continues at coordinate 3,792 of CAVRVO010000008.1, forward strand.
CCATGTAATGGCTCACCGGCAGCGGGAATGGGGACCCGCTGAGCGGCGACAATGTCCCGGTAGTCCGGGTCGAAACTGAAGCCCGATACGCTTGGGTTCGTGGCATCGGGGTTTGCCGTGTAGAGAAAGTTGCCGCCGGCCCCGAACTCCAGGCTGAGCGGGTTGCCGCCAGCGGGAAACGGCGACCCGGGCACTGGGGTCAGGTCGAAGAAATTAAATGCAGAAATGTCGTTCGAGCCCCCGTGGTTCGCAACGAAGACAACGCCAGTGCTGGGGTCAACAACAATCGATGTCGGGTTCTTGCCAACGGGAACCGGGGACCCCGGCAGCGCAGTGAGCGCACCGGTGTTGTAATCGATGGTGTAGGCGGAGACGGTGTCAGACCCTGCGTTCGCAACGTAGAGAGTCGATCCATAGAGGGCCATGCCCTGGGGATCGGTTCCCGCGGCAAACGGTGAGCCTGGCACGGGCGTCAACGCGCCACTTGCGAAGTTGACAGCGAAGGCCGAGATGTCGTTGCTCCCCTCGTTACCCACGAATACATATTTCCTATCCTCGGTACCGACGATCGCGAATGGGGATGTGCCCGCGCCAACCGGGAACCCTGGAAGCGCAGTGAGCGCACCAGTGGTAGCGTCGACGGTGTAGGCGGAGACCGTGTTGTCCCCAGCATTGGCGACATAGGCGAACTGCGAGCACCCCACCTCAATGTCTGTGACATTTCCGGCCTGGAAGTTGATTGCGTTGCGCACCAGGCAGGGCTGACTGGGTGAGGCAGGTTGTTGCGATATATCGGCAACCAACCCATCGCTAACAGTGGGAGGGCTTTCAACAATGGTGAAAGGCCCGTTAGAAGTGATCGGCACCGGAGGGCCAACTTTATGCCCTGGGTGCCCTGGCTGACCGCGACTGCCCGGCTCGACAATTTGAAGTACCAAGCCGGAGCCTTGCAGCCCCGAAACCGTGCCACGGATCGTATACCCGTTTGGCGGCGGCGGTGGCGGTGGCGGCGGCGGTGGTGAACCTGAGTCACCGCCCCCACCCCCCCCCGCACCCGACCATGAGCAGAGCCAGGAACGTCACCGATCCGATTGAGCGCAACATGATGATCCCCTTGCAGTGGTTTGCCGATGGGGGTCATTAGTCGCCCAAAGCACCTGGGCGTGCATGAAGCGTGGGTGAAGAAGGGTTCCTGTTTCGTGAAGATTCAGGAAAGACGTCGGGCATCGTGGCGGGCGGCGCCGCGAACCATCGTCGGACTGACTCGAAGCCTAGCTCACTGCCCCCAACGCTTCACAACCTGCAGGCTGACTTGTCTGCCAAGCAGACTGGCATTGGCCGGGTCGTAGCCCATGGTGCCCGAAGGCAGGTCAAATTGGTTGACGAACGGCGGGCGTTGGTCGAGAGCGTTGTTGATCCCGAGATTGAATTGGGTATTGGCGAGCCAGCCGGAGCCGGCGTCGACCTGGTAACCGATGTTGACGTCGACGGTGGTCCAGGAATCGACATTTCGCACCGGGACCGAGCCAGGATCCCGGTAGGCGCCGGTGTAGTTCACGGTGCTCTGGACGGTCCAGCCGCGGAGCGACCATGACAGGTTCCCGACCAGCCGCAAGCTCGGTGAGTTGCCGACGGTATCCACGAGGTCAAAGACCGGCGCGGTAGCGGTTATCTGCTGCTTCTGGTCAATCGTGTAGGTGCCATTCAGGCTAGCGTTCAACTTGCCCCATGCCGTGTTTCGAAAATAATCCATCGCCACGTCCACGCCCCGAGTCTTGAGGCTGGCAATATTGCGAAACCGGCCGTCTATGATTACCGCGATCGGTTGGTTGCAATCCTCTCCATTGATCGATGGTTTCTTGCACACGGCATCGATCTGCGCCTGCGTCGGGTTGCGCGTGATCAGCGAGGCCAATTGCGCCTCCTGGGTGAGGAAGAGATCAGGGTCGGGGTGCGGGGGTTGGATCTTGCCCCGGTAGTCGATATCGAAGTACGTCAGCGATAGTGAGAAGTTCTGGATGGCAGGCGGGGTCAGGTCTACACCCGCGTTCCAGGCACGCGCCGTCTCCGGCTTAAGATCCGGCAGCGGACCCCAGAGCTGCAGCGCGCGCGTGTAACCGGTAGGAGAGCGTGGATCGACAACGTCCGCGATCCAGGTATCACCCACCTGGTCGCGATTACTCCAAAAGAACGGCGGTGCAAGGAACGAGGTTCCCCAGTTTCCACGCAGCTTCACGAGTGCTGATGGCCGCCAGCTGAAGCCCACTTTCGGATTGAAGGTGCCGCCGACATCGCTGTAACTGTCGTAGCGACCTGCCAACGACAAGTCCAGGCGACCGGATGTTGAACCCTCGTGCGGAGCCACCACCGGCACCGCCAGCTCGAAAAATCCCGAGCGAATCAATCGTTCCCGATCCTCCGGGAGCTCCGCAATGTTGGTCCCGACCGAATGCTCATGGCGAAACTCGCCTCCGACTGCAAGCCGGATTGCGCCGGCGCGCCCGTTGAAGAGCGGGCCATCGGCAATCACGTTGGCCGATGGGGTGGTAAACACATTCAAGTCATCAGAGGTGCCGTTCTGTCCGCGCAGCGCAGCCAGGGCGGTCGCGTTGGTATGCGAGCCATCCCCGAAGATATTGAGCGCGGTCGCCGGGTCGGAGCTCGCCAGCGCTGCATCGATGGCCGCGTAGTTGAGGGCGAAGTTGGACTCGACGAACTCGGTAGACGCCTTCGCATATGCACCGGCGAGGTTGATTTGCCACCCTTTCGGCAGCACGCCTTTGACGGACACGGAAACGAAGGAATTCGTAGTCGGCCCACTGTCGACCACGGGACCGAAGTCGCGCGACAAATCGTAGGCCACGAGCACCGGACCTCCCAGGTGATTGAACGCATTGGACGCGGGCACGATGAAAGTCATTCGGGCGTACCGGGTACGTGAACCTGAAATCCCGCGTGGAGTAGCGACCGTCAGCCGCTAGCTCCCATTGTTCCGTCACCTTGTAGGTGGCACTCACAAAGGCGCTGCGCATGGTCTGCTTGGGCAGAATGTCGTTGTCGGTGACGTTGTCCGTGTAGTTGGCAGTTCCCGGGATGAGCTGCGCGGCGGTCAGATGCGTTCCGTCCTGCCCATGTGGGATAGCCGCAATGGGTGCCAGGGTGACCGGGTCCAGGATGGTGCCGGGATTGCTGGCGAAACCGCGCAGGTCAGTGCCTCCGAAGCCCCTGAAGTCGGCGTTGGCCGCGCAAACAGCGCGTGCACTGCACGGCAGGGCATCGCTGTCGTCAAACTGGAAGCCCGCCATTACGTTGCCACGCGATCCCACGTGACCTACTAGTAGCGCCGCCGAGCGCTCCGTGGCGTCGCTGTCTGTCGCGCTTCCGCGGACGCGCGCTTCGATCCCCTCGAAGTTCCTGCGCAAGATGATATTCACGACCCCGCCAATGGCATCAGAACCGTAGAGCGCGGAAGTACCCTCGGGCAGGATCTCGATGCGTTCGATGGCCGATACCGGAATGGTCGATATGTCGGTGAAGCTCCCCTGCCAGCCACTCGCGCCCTGACGCTGGCCATTCACGAGCGTGAGCGTCGTACCGACACCCAGGCCCCGCAATTGCACCTCAGCCCCGTGATTGAGGTTGAAGAACCCCGGTTCGCTTACCGCTCCATTGGCGCGATTGAAGTTCTGCGTCACGGTCGCCAGCACGTCCTCGACTCTGCCGTAGCCACTGGCATCGATCTGATCGCGGCCAATGACGATCAGTTTCGATCCCGCGGTCTCTACTCCGCGGATGTGACTTCCGGTCACAACGATCTCCTCAAGACTGCTCGCGTCTTCGCTTTCGGCCATGGAACAGGGCGGATCAGGACAGCCGGTCGTCTGCGGCTGCGTTGACCACAGGCACCGTGCCCAGGCCCAACATCAGTCCTAGGCGGGCAGCGCAGAGGCTCAATGTATTCTCGCTCACTGACGCTGTTGTCGTTCAATGCGCAGCGGCGAGTCTCAACGTCTCGGCACGGCCCCCTGTCGGCGAAGCGCTTCGAGCTGGCTGCGCTGCGCGTCGACATAGCGGCGCACGTCGGCCGCGATGGCCTGGAATCGCGCGTCGCCGTGCAGTGGCAGCCATAAGGGATCGTAGTTTATGGTGTACCACCATTGCACGTAGAACCCTGATCGAAATGATTCCGCCAGTTCGACAAGCGCCGCGTCCGGTTTGCCGTCAAGCAGCAGCACGCCAGCGCGTATGCGGCGTGAATCGCCCAGATACTTGGCCTCGTTGGCATCGTTCCACAATGACGCGGCACGCCGCAGCGCCGCTGCCTGCTCGGTTTGGCCGGCTGCCGCGAGCAGCTGTGAGAGATCGACGGCGACGCCTTTATTGCATACGTCCAAATGGGCCGCCGGAGGGTCGGCGAGATAGTACTTCGATTTGATGAACGCAATCGCCCGGTTCAGTTCTCCGGTCTTCAACGCATAATCGCGCAGCGCTTCTCTCTGCCAGAACTCGCAATGGTCGTCGTCGCGCGTCCAACCCTCCTCATCGTATGCCGCCAGGCCCGCACGCCGCCAATCGCCTTCGTGCATCGCGAGCAGTCCCACCACGCGCGCGTCTTGCCGCATTCCGGCGACTACCGCGCGTGCCGCTTTCGGATCGCCCAAGTCGAGATACATCATCATGGCGTAGTGACGCGACGATGAATTCTTCGGATCGAGCGCGATCGCATGCTCGATGATCTGGATGGCTTCGGCCAGCTTTCCCTCGATCAGCCAACGCACTCTTCCATACCACACCAGCGCCGGCACGAAGTTCGGATCGAGTTCCAGCACTTGCAGCGTTTTTTGATCGGAAGTCCTGATGTCGCTATCGAAGAAACTGAAACTCGCATCTGCGAAATGTGCACCGGGCGATATCGGATCGACCCACAGGGCGCGCTTTAGAACGCTCTTGGCTTCCTCGGGCCGTTGCAGATCGAAATAAAGAAACTCGGCGTACGCCTCAAGTCCGCGCCCGTTGCTCGGATCAAGTGCGGCGCCCTGGCGAAAGTCGCGCTCGCGCGCAACGATCAGCGGGTTGTCCGATGTCGCACCCGCATCATGCGGCTTGTCTCCCCACATGGCACGCGCAAAGTACGCGGCGCCCAACTTGGGATCCAACTCGAGCGACCGATCGATCAAATGACGATAGCGCTGCCTGACCGGCCTCAAATTCTCGCGGCGTTGATCAGCCGCTTGCATCTTCGCGTCGTACAATGAAGCGTAGGCGGGCGCGAAATTCGGGTCCAACGCAATCGCCCTTTCAAAATAGGGTACTGCGGCATCCGACTCGGCGACGGTGAAGCGGCCGAGCAGGGTCCGACCCTGCAAGAAGACGAGATAAGCCTCCAAATTTGCACTGCGGGCACCGGCCAGGGGTTTGGGTGCGCCCGCTCCGATTCGCACCGACAAAGCGTCGGCGATCTGATCAGCGATCTCATCCTCGATGCTGAAGATATCGTGCAAACCGCGATCAAAATGGGCCGACCAAATCAGAGTACCTGCGGCCGAGTCCACGAGGTGCACGGCGACCCGCAACCGATCCGCCTCGCGTTGCACGCTGCCACCGATCAGATATCCGGAATTGAGACGGCGGCCGATCTCGCTTGAATCGATGTTTTTGGTTGGAAGTGCGAATGAGGAATTGCGCGCAATGATCGACAGTCCGTCAATTCGCGACAGGCGGTTGAGTATCATTTCCGGCAGGCCCTGCGCCAGATACGCGTCGGCTGGATCTGCGCTGATATTGTCGAACGGCAACACGGCCACCGTGCGCGCGCGCGCGCCGATTGCCGCAGTTTCGCGTAACGGATTCTGAGGAATCGGTTGAGCGCCAGACGACGCGAGATTTATTTGCCGTACGCACACTTATGGCGATTGCGACAATGACCGCCAAAAGGACTGGCAACGCGAGCCACCAGATCCGACCCGGTTTCGCGGAGACTGTTCGAGGCGCGATTGCCGCCGCGTCTTGTGTCGGCGACATTTCCGATTGTGTGACACCCACCGGCGCGGACAACGAACCCTCGTCCGGCGGCGCCGGACGAGGGGCGGAAGAGACGGTGGCAATCAGCCGGTAACCGCGACTTCGCACTCCGGCGATGTAGCGCGGCTCTTGTGCGTTATCTCCCAGCGCCTCGCGCAGCAAGTTGACCCGCTTGGCTACGGTCTCCGGGCTCACGATCATTCCGGGCCAGACGCGTGCCATGAGCAAGTCGTTGCTGAGGATATTGGGCGCGACCCGAATCAGTGCAAGCAGCAACTGAAAGGACAGATTGGGCAGGGGGATTGCGATGCCCGCTCGCGTGACGCGCTGCTGTCCGACATCGACGTGCAGGTCGCCGACGATAAACGCCTCGCTGGCCACGTCGGATACGCCGCTTGGAGTTTGATTCATGGGTCTGAGTCGACCTTCTCCAGTGCGGTCACGGAAGCTTTAGCTTTCCGCTCAGGTGCGACGAAAAAATTAGTGTTTTGTCCCTCGTCCGTGAATAACTCTAACAGCACGTCGGTCCGAGGGCGAACCAAGCCTTTGCTTGGGAGGAGAAGGAATAGTCCGCTGTGCGCGGCCGGCGTCCGGTCGTCTACGGCTATAACTCGAACCATCAGGTC
>CAVRVO010000009.1:0-13787 GCA_963724625.1 uncultured Gammaproteobacteria bacterium
GCGACCTGCACGTCGATGTCGGACAGCAGCGCGTCACGCGAGCGGGCATCGCAATCCCCCTGCCCAATCTGTCCTTTCAGTTGCTGCTTGCACTGATTCGGGTCGCGCCCAATATCCTCAGCAACGACTTGCTTATGGCACGCGTCTGGCCCGGAATGATCGTGAGCCCGGAGACCGTAGCCAAGCGGGTCAACTTGCTGCGCGAGGCGCTGGGAGACAACGCACAAGAGCCGCGCTACATCGCCGGCGTGCGAAGTCGCGGTTACCAGCTGATTGCCACCGTCTCTTCCGCCCCTTGTCCGGCGCCGCCGGACGAGGGTTCGTTGTCCGCGCCTGTGCGTGTCACACAATCGGAAATGTCGCCGACACAAGACGCGGCGGCAATCGCGCCTCGAACAGTCTCCGCGAAACCGGGTCGGATCTGGTGGCTCGCGTTGCCAGTCCTTTTGGCGGTCATTGTCGCAATCGCCATAGGTGTGCGTACGGCAAATAAATCTCGCGTCGTTGGCGCTCAACCGATTCCTCAGAATCCGTTACGCGAAACTGCGGCAATCGGCGCGCGCGCGCGCACGGTGGCCGTGTTGCCGTTCGACAATATCAGCGCAGATCCAGCCGACGCGTATCTGGCGCAGGGCCTGCCGGAAATGATACTCAACCGCCTGTCGCGAATTGACGGACTGTCGATCATTGCGCGCAATTCCTCATTCGCACTTCCAACCAAAAACATTGATTCAAGCGAGATCGGCCGCCGTCTCAATTCCGGATATCTGATCGGTGGCAGCGTGCAACGCGAGGCGGATCGGTTGCGGGTCGCCGTGCACCTCGTGGACTCGGCCGCAGGTACTCTGATTTGGTCGGCCCATTTTGATCGCGGTTTGCACGATATCTTCAGCATCGAGGATGAGATCGCTGATCAGATCGCCGACGCTTTGTCGGTGCGAATCGGAGCGGGCGCACCAAAACCCCCGGCCGGTGCCCGCAGTGCAAATTTGGAGGCTTATCTCGCCTTCTTGCAGGGTCGGACCCTGCTCGGCCGCTTCACCGTCGCCGAGTCGGATGCCGCAGTACCCTATTTTGAAAGGGCGATTGCGTTGGACCCGAATTTCGCGCCCGCCTACGCTTCATTGTACGACGCAAAGATGCAAGCGGCTGATCAACGCCGCGAGAATTTGAGGCCGGTCAGGCAGCGCTATCGTCATTTGATCGATCGGTCGCTCGAGTTGGATCCCAAGTTGGGCGCCGCGTACTTTGCGCGTGCCGTGTGGGGAGACAAGCCGCATGATGCGGGTGCGACATCGGACAACCCGCTGATCGTTGCGCGCGAGCGCGACTTTCTCCAGGGCGCCGCACTTGATCCGAGCAACGGGCGCGGACTTGAGGCGTACGCCGAGTTTCTTTATTTCGATCTGCAACGGCCCGAGGAAGCCAAGAGCGTTCTAAAGCGCGCCCTGTGGGTCGATCCGATATCGCCCAGTGTGCATTTCGCAGATGCGATGCTCAATGCTAGCGGCGCCAAGGACTCAGAACAAAAAACGCAGCAAGTGCTGGAGCTCGATCCGAACTTCGTTCCGGCGCTGCTGTGGTATGGAAAATACCGTTGGCTGTTGGAGGGAAAGCTGGCCGAAGCCATCCAGATCATCGAGCATGCCATCGCCCTCGATCCTAAAAATTCATTGTTGCTGCACGCCGCCATGACGGTGTATCTCGACCTGGACGATGCAAAGGCGGCACGCGCGGTAGTGGCCGGAATGCCGCAAGACGCGCGCGCGCTGGGATTGCTCGCAATGCACGACGGCGATTGGCGGCATGCAGGCCTCGCGGCATACGATGAGGAGGGTTGGACGCGCGACGACGACCACTGCGAGTTCTGGCAGAGCGAAGCGCTGCGCGACTATGCGTTGAAGACGGGAGAACTGAACCGGGCGATTGCGTTCATCAAATCGAAGTACTATTTCGCGGACTCTCCGGCGGCCCATTTGGACGTATGCAATAAAGGCGCCGCCGTCCATCTCTCACAGTTGCAGGCGGCGGCCGGCCAAACCGAGCAGGCAGCAGCGCTGCGGCGTGCCGCGACATTGTGGAACGATGCCAACGAGGCCGCGTATCTGGGCGATTCACGCCGCATACGCGCTAAGGTGCTGCTGCTTGACGGCAAACCGGACGCGGCGCTTGTCGAACTGGCGGAATCATTTCGGTCAGGGTTCTACGTGCAATGGTGGTACACCATAAACTACGATCCCTTGTGGCTGCCACTGCACGGCGACGCGCGATTCCAGGCCATCGCGGCCGACGTGCGCCGCTATGTCGACGCGCAGCGCAACCAGCTCGAAGCGCTTCGCCGACAGGGGGCCGTGCCGAGACGTTGAGATTCGGCCGCTGCGCATTGAACGACAACAGCGTCAGTGAGCGAGAATACATTTAGCCTCTGCGCTGCCCGCCTAGGACTGATGTTGGGCCTGGGCACGGTGCCTGTGGTCAACGCAGCCGCAGACGACCGCTGTCCTGATCCGCCCTGTTCCATGGCCGAAAGCGAAGACGCGAGCAGTCTTGAGGAGATCGTTGTGACCGGAAGTCACATCCGCGGAGTAGAGACCGCGGGATCGAAACTGATCGTCATTGGCCGCGATCAGATCGATGCCAGTGGCTACGGCAGAGTCGAGGACGTGCTGGCGACCGTGACGCAGAACTTCAATCGCGCCAATGGAGCGGTAAGCGAACCGGGGTTCTTCAACCTCAATCACGGGGCTGAGGTGCAATTGCGGGGCCTGGGTGTCGGTACGACGCTCACGCTCGTGAATGGCCAGCGTCAAGGAGCGAGTGGCTGGCAGGGGAGCTTTACCGACATATCGACCATTCCTGTATCGGCCATCGAACGCATCGAGATCCTGCCCGAGGGTACTTCCGCGCTCTACGGTTCTGATGCCATTGGCGGAGTCGTGAATATCATCTTGCGCAGGAACTTCGAGGGGATCGAAGCGCGCGTCCGCGGAAGCGCGACAGACAGCGACGCCACGGAGCGCTCGGCGGCGCTACTAGTAGGTCACGTGGGATCGCGTGGCAACGTAATGGCGGGCTTCCAGTTTGACGACAGCGATGCCCTGCCGTGCAGTGCACGCGCTGTTTGCGCGGCCAACGCCGACTTCAGGGGCTTCGGAGGCACTGACCTGCGCGGTTTCGCCAGCAATCCCGGCACCATCCTGGACCCGGTCACCCTGGCACCCATTGCGGCTATCCCACATGGGCAGGACGGAACGCATCTGACCGGCGCGCAGCTCATCCCGGGAGCTGCCAACTACACGGACAACGTCACCGACAACGACATTCTGCCCAAGCAGACCATGCGCAGCGCCTTCGTGAGTGCCACCTACAAGGTGACGGAACAATGGGAGCTAGCGGCTGACGGTCGCTACTCCACGCGGGATTTCAGGTTCACGTACCCGGTACGCCCGAATGACTTTCTCGTGCCCGCGTCCAATGCGTTCAATCACCTGGGAAGTCCGGTGCTCGTGGCCTACGATTTGTCGCGCGACTTCGGTCCCGTGGTCGACAGTGGGCCGACTACGAATTCCTTCGTTTCGGTTTCCGCCAAAGGCGTGCTGCCGAAAGGGTGGCAAATCAACCTCGCCGGTGCATATGCGAAGGCTTCTACGGAGTTCGTCGAGTCCAACTTCGCCCTCAACTACGCGGCCATCGATGCAGCGCTAGCGAGCTCCGACTCGGCGACCGCGCTCAATATCTTCGGGGATGGCTCGCATACCAACGCGACCGCCCTGGCTGCGTTGCGCGGACAGAACGGCACCTCTGATGACTTGAATGTGTTTACCACCCCATCGGCCAACGTGATTGCCGATGGCCCGCTCTTCAACGGGCGCGCCGGCGCAATCCGGCTTGCAGTCGGAGGCGAGTTTCGCCATGAGCATTCGGTCGGGACCAACATTGCGGAGCTCCCGGAGGATCGGGAACGATTGATTCGCTCGGGATTTTTCGAGCTGGCGGTGCCGGTGGTGGCTCCGCACGAGGGTTCAACATCCGGTCGCCTGGACTTGTCGTTGGCGGGTCGCTACGACAGTTACAGCGATGTCGGCGGCACCTTCAATCCGAAAGTGGGCTTCAGCTGGCGGCCATCAGCACTCGTGAAGCTGCGTGGAAACTGGGGAACCTCGTTCCTTGCACCGCCGTTCTTTTGGAGTAATCGCGACCAGGTGGGTGATACCTGGATCGCGGACGTTGTCGATCCACGCTCTCCTACCGGTTACACGCGCGCGCTGCAGCTCTGGGGTCCGGTGCCGGATCTTAAGCCGGAGACGGCGCGTGCCTGGAACGTGGGTGTAGACCTGACCCCGCCTGCCATCCAGAACTTCTCACTATCGCTGACATACTTCGATATCGACTACCAGGGCAAGATCCAACCCCCGCACCCCGACCCTGATCTCTTCCTCACCCAGGAGGCGCAATTGGCCTCGCTGATCACGCGCAACCCGACGCAGGCGCAGATCGATGCCGTGTGCAAGAAACCATCGATCAATGGAGAGGATTGCAACCAACCGATCGCGGTAATCATAGACGGCCGGTTTCGCAATATTGCCAGCCTCAAGACTCGGGGCGTGGACGTGGCGATGGATTATTTTCGAAACACGGCATGGGGCAAGTTGAACGCTAGCCTGAATGGCACCTACACGATTGACCAGAAGCAGCAGATAACCGCTACCGCGCCGGTCTTTGACCTCGTGGATACCGTCGGCAACTCACCGAGCTTGCGGCTGGTCGGGAAGCTGTCATGGTCGCTCCGCGGCTGGACCGTCCAGAGCACCGTGAACTACACCGGCGTCTACCGGGACCCTGGCTCGGTCCCGGTGCGAAAAGTCGATTCCTGGACGACCGTTGACGTCAACATCGGTTATCAGGTCGACGGCGGCTCGGGCTGGCTTGCCAATACCCAATTCAATCTCGGGATCAACAACGCTCTCGACCAACGCCCGCCATTCGTCAACCAGTTTGACCTACCTTCCGGCACCATGGGCTACGACCCGGCCAATGCCAGTGTGCTTGGCAGACAAGTCAGCCTGCTATTTGAGAAGCGTTGGGGGCAGTGAGCTAGGCTTCGAGTCAGTCCGACGATGGTTCGCGGCGCCCCCGGGTCATGACCGGCGTCGTTCATGAATCTTCAAGGAAACAGGAACCCTTCTTCACCCACGCTTCATGCACGCCCAGGTGCTTTGGGCGACTAATGACCCCCATCGGCAAACCACTGCAGGGGGATCATCATGCTGCGCTCAATCGGATCTGTGACGTTCCTGGCTCTGTTCATGGTCGGGTGTGGGGGCGGCGGCGCGGGGGGAACGCCGCCACCGCCTCCGCCAGAGGTAGCTGCACTCTCATATTTCATCTCGACGATTGCCGAAGTAGGCACTGCGTACGGGCCTTGGCCACCGTCGGTCAGCGGCGGCAGTGCGAGTGCCTTTGCCGTGACTCCGGCACTGCCGGCGGGACTCTCGCTTGACCCGAACACGGGCGTGATCGGCGGAACACCGCAGGCCGCCGCGCCGCAGGGGACCTACTATATCTCTGCGCAGATTGCTGGATCGAGCGCGACCTTCGACCTGCCTCTGACGGTGGAAGCACCGCCGAGCAACATGAGCTACGCGAGCCCGGTGCGGGCTGTCGTCGGCACGGCGCTGAGTCCACTCGTGCCCACGTTGAGCGGCACCGCGGTTTTCTACAACGTCGGCCCATCATTGCCGGCCGGCCTGAATTTCGATTCCATCACGGGCGTCGTGTCGGGCACACCGACGAGCGCCAGAGTGGAGGCCACCTATAACATCGTCGCCAACAACGACCTCGCGTCGACGACCTCTGCCGACCTGGTGCTTGCGGTCGATCCGCCGCCGACGGGAACGCCGATGACCGGGTTCTTCCGCGGCGCCACGGTCATCGGGCTCGGCTACGACTCCGGAGCCCAGACCGGTGTGACGGACAGCAACGGGCAGTTCGCCTATGAGTCGGGTCACGGCATCGCCTTTCACGTGGGCGGGGTCGTGCTGGGCACGGCGTCAATGGCCAAGCCGCTGCTGACGCCCGTCGATCTCGTGGCCAACGGCACCGGCAGCTCGGAGCCCGTGCTGAATCGGGTTCGATTCCTGATGATGCTGGATCAGGACGGGGATCCGCGGAACGGCATTCAGATCTCGTCGGCGGTGACCGCCGCGGCTGCGAGCTGGGCGCCCGTCGATTTCAATACGACCGATCTGCCTGCCGCGCTAGGAGCCGTGATCCAGCAGGCGCGCACCGCCGATGGCGGGTCGCACGCCTTGCCGGATGCTGCCAGCGCCCAGGCGTTTCTGCGCGCGGCATACGCCTGCGCGTATTCGGGTGATTACCAGGGTACCTACACCGCAGACGCGACACCCGGCGTACATGGCGCGTTCGACGCAAGGGTATTCCCGGACGGCAGCATGCAGGTCCACGCCTGGGCCCCCCCTGATCACACGGATTTCTCGATTGCCTCGGCCAACGCGGTGAACCCATCGCTCGATGGCAGCGTCGCCGTGACCACGCCAGGGTCGAATCTCACGGTGAAGGGTAGATTTTCAGACCCAACCTTCCTGGCTGGCACCACCTACCTGGCGGGCGAGGCAGGTACATTCCAGGCCGCCGGTGGCGCGGAACTCGGGCCGACGTACGTGTTCTTCCCGGCCGTCCTCGGCACGCCCGGCGATCCCGCAACTGCCGCGTTCTCCCGCGATGATTCGCTGACGATGGACGGGTCGGGCAATGTCACGGGCCGCATCCCGTTCGGTTACCTCACGGGAGTGGTATCTGGCGCGGATCTTACCGGGACGGTGAACGCGAGTGTGGGGAGTCGTGGCGGTCGGTCATTTGTCACCTACGCTGCCACCGGGGCCGTGTCGAACACGATTGGCGGCTACGAGCTCGATGTGCAGTACACCGGGGCAGGCAATGCTGTCGTCTCGTTCACGGCGCTCGGTTGCAGAGTGAACTGAGCGTGGGGCACGAGTGGAACCGCGCACCATTAACGAAGAGCCTGCCTGAATCGGAGCCTGGCTCCAGCTTGGCCTGGGCTAGGTCGATGCGGCTCACCGGCGCGTTATTAACCTTGTGCGCACTGGTCGCCTGCGGCGAGGGCAGGCAGGCGTCGTTGGCGACGCCGGTCCTGTCCTACAACGGGTCAAACCCTTTTCCAGCGGTGATCGGGGAGTCGATGGCACTGACGCCCGCAGTGTCCGGGACGATCGGCCACTACACGGTAAGTCCCCCTTTGCCGCCGGGCCTCTCGCTCGATGGGCAAAGTGGGGTCATTTCCGGTACTCCGACGCAGGCCAGTGGGTCGGTAACCTACTTGGTGAACGCCCGTGGCGCCGGAGTGCGCGCCTCGTTCCCGTTGGTGCTGAGCGTGACCGAGCCCCCGAACCATCTTTCTTACCCCAGCCCGGCCGCAGGTACTGTGGGAATGCCGCTCGCGCCATTGGTTCCATCAGTCGCAGGCACCGTCGAACACTATGCTGTGACGCCGGCTCTGCCCCCGGGAGTGGCACTCGATAGCAAGAGCGGCGTCATCGCGGGTACGCCCAGCGCCGCGAGTTCGCTGGCCCCTTATACGATCACGGCAAGCAGTCAGGCCGGTAATACCAGTTTCATTTTCCTGTTGGCGGTGGTTGCGCCCTCGCCAAGCAACAATCACTGATCGCCCAGTGGACGCTTCGCTTATCGACTGCTTTCGAGCCGTTCGGGCACGCATGGGCACGCAGATTTGGTCACGTGTGCACACAGAACGCATGTCTGTGCTCACCTGTGATCACGGCCGGGAGCTAGATCACTCTTATATATAGAGAGCATTACGTCATTCACGTAGGGGAGTCGCGAGCTCGAGCCGTGTCACATCAACCATTCCCAGCGATCATTTATTTTCTCGAACACCCCGGCGCGAAGATCGAAGTACAACGTGACAATGCGGGGCCGAGTGATTGGGCTGATCGTTAGTGCGGCAGGATCGTGGGGAGCGTGGCTAGCGGAACTTTGACCAATGGGACGCCCGCGACTACTTCACCCGCTGGCGAAACGACACCCTAGGGCTCTGGGCGCCAGTTCCACCCGCTTCCTCCGGAAATCGAGAACGCGGAGGGAAGCGACCGGATTGCACCTGACCTGGTGCAAGATTGCAGCAGACTCAACGCACTCTGACCCGCATCGGCTCGGGCACAGGGGCAGCACAAATCGCTTCACCCCTACCAAAACGCAAATCGCGAGATGGACATCGCACGGCGTTTCGCCGCCACTCGCACAGTCGAAGATATTGAGTCCGCTACACGATTAGCGGCTGTGAGCCAACCACAGGATCCTGCAATCGTGCCATCGTATCGGGTGCGTCGGCGCGCACGCTCTTGCGTTGCTGGAGGTACGCGACAAGGTGCGTGGCGATGTCGCGGACGTCGTCTTCCGCGCCATGAATGAAGCTCGATTTGCGGCGGCGCATGAAGTTGAGCCCGAGCGCATAGAGACCGGGCACGTCGACGACTCCGCCCTCGTGACGCAAACGACCTTTCCGGTCCAGCGCCGGTACGTGCAGCCAGGAATGGTCGGGGCGGAAGCCAGTGGCCCAGATCACCGTGCCGAACCGCTCGCGCTCAAGGTCGAGACCGAGACGCGGCGAGTCGTCGACTTTAGTGGCAGCCGGCCGCTCACCCTCGGCCAACGCTTCTCCCTGCAGGCCTTTGCCGTCGATCCATTCATCAATCCGGCCGAGCAGACGCGTCAGCTTGAGGTCCGCCATGGCGCAGTGATTGCGCAACGATCCGGAAAATTGCAGCTTGGCGCCGTTCGCGCCCACCAGGCGCCCGACGAGCGTGACGCCGCGCGCGGTCAACGAGTTCAGATCCAATGTCGCGCGCTCCGGCGTCCCCACGAGCTGCGGCGAAGGAATGTTACGGGCACGCGCAATGGCCTCGACTTCGTCATGGCGCTCATCGAGGATGCCCAGCGCGTCGAGCCACCACTGTATGTCGCGGCCGCGGTAAGTACGAGGCATCCGGATGTGCTCGCCGACTGCGAGCGTCACCTCGCGCCCCGAACTGGAGATCTCATCGGCGAGCTGCAGACCGGTCGCTGATGCACCGACGATGAGGACGCCACGCGCATCGAGCTGTCCCGGGTTGCGGTAGTCCTTCGCGGTCCAGGTGGCGACCGACACCGGCAGTGTCGCAGCGACTGCCGGCACGATCGGAATGTTGTGCGCGCCGCTCGCCAGGACCACCGAACGGCATTCCCAATCGCCGCCATCGGTCACGACGCGATAACCGCCGGCGCTCGCCGTCACCGAGGTGACCGTCGTATGAGCCCTCACGGGCGCATGGATCGCGCTTCCATAGCCGGCGATGAATTCGATGACTTCCGGCATCGTCATGAAGCCGTCCGGATCGTCGGTCTGCCACCGATATCCGGGCAGGCGGCTCTGCCAGTTCGGCGTCAGCAACCGCAACGAGTCCCAGCGCTCGTGCCGCCAGGCGGTCGCGACTTCGCCGCGCTCGAGGACCACGTGGTCGATCGAGCGCTGCGAAAGCGCATGGCTCATGGCCAGGCCCGAATGGCCCGCGCCGATCACGACGACGTCAACGGCAGCCGCGGGGCGCCGCAGAACGTCGTGGGTCATCGGATCTCGACCGCGACGTTGGTCGGGTTGGTGACGATGTCGAACACAGCCGAGCGCTTCTGCGATTGCGCGACGAGCGCGGCAATGTCTTCCTTCGATGCATCGGCATCGATGTCGAACGTGATCTTGATGCCGTCGAAACCATTGCGCACTTCTTCGTCGATACCGAGGATGCCCTGGATGTCCATGCCACCTTCGAGCGTCGCCTTCACGGAACGCAACTGGATCTTGCGGTTCTGCGCGACCGCGGCGACACCGGCCGTGAGGCAGGACGCGAGGCCGACCAGTACTAACTCGACGGGCGTCGCACCCTTGTCCTCAGAGGCGAAGACCTCGGGATGGTCCGCGTCATAGCTGAACTCCGTCTTGTGCGACTGCTCGGCGCCGAGGCCGAAGAAGCCCTGCACGGTCGAATGGCTGTGCGTGCCGTTGACCCAGGTGCAGCTCGCACGCCACTTGAACTTCGCGGCAGCGGGCGTCTGGGTCAATGCTTCGCGGGCGGCCAGCAGCGCTTCGACGTTTACACCGTTATTGACGACTTTGTTTGAGTTTGGGGCGGCAGACATTTCATTGCTCCTTACAGTGACATCTGAGAGTTATGCGGGGGCGGGACCAATAGGATACGCCTCGATCGCGAGAACGAGGGCTTTCAGGCGAACGTATCACGGCGATGAAGCGCCGATACGTGGCCTTCATTAGGGGTCAAAACCCCCTGAAAGTTGCACGCTTCCTCCCGGACGGGGATTTAATGCGGAAGAGAACCTGATTACACTCGCCAGTGAGGTCTTCCCATGGGCAGCGAAAGCGTTCCGGTCATCGATATCGCCGACCTCGATCGGGCCGCAACGCGCCTCGCCATCGACGACGCCTGCTGTGACTGGGGATTCTTCCAGATCTCGAACCACGGCATCAACGAGGCCTTGACGACTGCGCTCCAGGAGCAGATGCGGCAGTTCTTCGCGCTGCCCCTTGCCAGCAAGCAAGCCATTCAGCGCACCGCCGAGAATTCGTGGGGCTATTACGATCGCGAGCTGACTCGTCACACGCCTGACTGGAAGCAGGTGTATGACTACGGACCGCCTGACGGCGAGCAACTCATTCCGCAGTGGCCCGCCGAACTCCCACGGTTTCAGGCGGTGATTCAGGCTTACTACGAGGCGTGCGATGCCATCGCCCTGAGGCTACTGCACGTGCTCGCCGCCAATCTCGGCATGCCGGGGGACTCGCTCGACACCCTCTTCCGTCCGGATCACACGAGCTTTCTGCGGCTCAACTACTATCCGAAGTGTCCGACGCCGGTACGCCCCAAGGATGTTTCCGTTGCGAGCGGTGGTTATCTGGGCGTGAATCATCACACCGACGCCGGGGCGCTGACCCTGCTGCTGCAGGATCGGCAGCCCGGTCTCGAAATTCTGAACAATGGTGCCTGGAAACTCGTCGAGCCGCACACCGATACGCTCGTCGTCAACCTCGGCGATATCGCGCAGGTCTGGTCGAACGATCGCTATCGCGCCGCGCTGCATCGTGGCCTTGCAAACGCCGAGGCGGAGCGCTTCAGCGTTCCATTCTTCTTCAACCCGAGCTACGCCGCCGATTACGCACCGCTCCCTTCGACGGTCGACGAACGCCATCCGCCGCGCTACCGCCCGATCAACTGGGGTGAATTCCGCACCCATCGCACGGCTGGCGACTACGCCGACTATGGCGACTACCACCAGATCAGTCATTACGCGCAATGAGGACTTGAGAGCATGGCATTCATCGACACGATTCCCGACGCCGAGGTCGACGACCAGGTGCGAGCGATGTACGAGCGGCAGGCCTCCTTCTGGGGCTTCGTGCCCAACTATGCGAAAGTCTTCTGCTACCGGCCCGAGATCATGGGGCTGTGGGCGCAGCTTCAGGCTGGTATCAAGAAGTCGATGGCGGACAAGCGCCGCTATGAGCTCGTGACCTTCGCGGCCGCCAATGCGCTGCGTAGCACGCTGTGCTCGCTCGCACACGGCAAGACGCTGACAGAGTTCTTCCCGAGCGAGGCCGTGCAGGCCATGGCGAGAGGAGAAGCGCCGGCAGACCTGACGGCCGCCGAGGCGGAAATGATGAAGTTCGCGCGCAAGGTCGGACGCGATGCGTCGTCGGTCACGCGTGAAGACGTCCTGCGGCTCAAGGGGCTTGGCTTCAGCGACGCTGAAGTGTTCGACATCGCGGCTGCGGCGAGCGCCCGGGCGTTCTTTTCGAAGCTGGTCGAATCGCTCGGGGTTACGGCGGAACACTCGCTCCTCGGTCTCGACCAGGAGTTCAAGCGCACAATGGCGGTCGGACGACCCGTCGAATTCGTCTGACGCGCCGAACAGACCTCGCCTTGCTGCCCGGCACACACACGTTGGTCTTCTATTGATGTCTGTGGTCGCCGGTTGACAGAGCACTCGCTCCCACTGACACTCTTTCCGGCAGCGGCATCAGCGCGTAGAGCGGAGTAACGTCAATGGCCGGCAAGATCACCGTTCACGATCCACGCGGTTTCCCACCGAAGGTCACCGGCAAACGCCTGGCGAATCGGCTCGAGCGCCTCGACGGCAAGGTTGTCTACCTGATCGACTGCCTGTTCGAAAACTCGGACAACTTCGTGGTGCAGCTCGGGCAGTGGTTCGCCGAGCACCTGCCGTCCGTGAGCACGCGCATCATCAAGCCGCGCGAGTGCTGGATCGACGATCCGGACATGCGCGACACGATCGCCGCCCGGGGTAACGCCGCCATCATCGGCGTGGGTCTCTGAAGCACCTGTTGCCCCACGGTCGTGGGGTTTGCTTTGGCCCTCGAACGGCAGGGAATTCCCACCGTTCCGGTCAGCACGCACGTGTTCGCACGACTCGCGAAGGCGACGGCGCTCGCCGAGGGCATGCCGACGGCGCGCAACGTTTTCGTTCCCCAACCGGTCGTCGGCCGTTCGCCTGACGAGCTGCGGGCCTATATAGAGGGTATCGATCCGATATCGAAGCGCCCCTTCATGCAGGGCGTGATCGAGGGATTGACTCGGCCACTCGACGCGGAAGATCTCAAGGGCGCGAGCTTCGAGCGCCATTTCCCGCGGCTGCTCGAGCCTGACACGGAAGACAATCTTCAGGAACTGTTCGCGCGTAACGACTGGACCGATTACCTGCCGGTCATCCTGCCGACGGAGGAGCGCGTGGATCGAATGCTGAAAGGCACGAAGCATGCGCGTGACAAGATCGTCGGCCGGCTGCAGCCGACGGCGTATCGCGAGTCCTGGGAGTTCGATGTCGAGAAAGTCGCGGTGAATGCGGTCATGGCCGGCGCCCGGCCCGAGTATCTGCCGGTGATCCTGGCGATGGCCGCGAGCGGCATCTCGGCGCGCTCGAGCAGCACGAACTCCTTTGCCACGATTGCGCTGGTCAACGGCCCGATCCGCAATGAGATCGGTATGAACTCCGGCATCGGCGCGCTCGGTCCGTACAACCACGCGAATGCGACGCTGGGCCGGGCTTACGGCATCTTCAGCCAGAACTTGCAGGGCGGATCGGTACCCGGAGATACCTACCTCGGCACGTTCGGCAATTTCCTGAACTACTCGGCCTGCTTTCCGGAGGCCGAGGAGCGCAGCCCCTGGTCGCCGTTCCACGTCGATGAAGGCTTCCGCGCGGATGAGAGCACGGTCAGCATCTTTTTCGGCGGCTGGTATACACAATCCGGTTATGGACCGCGCGAGACGTGGAAGGAGAAGTTCGTCCGCTGCCTGACGGCGGATCACTTCAGCCCGCCTCTGATCGTGATGGACCCGCTAGTGGCACGCGGCTTCGCTGCTCTCGGCATGAGCAAGCGTTCGCTCATCGAATGGTGCGCGGAGAACGCGAAGCTGCCGGCGCGCGACTACTGGGACGACCAGTGGGTTAGCACTCTTCATCGACCGCTCGCCGTCGAAGGCATCGAGCCCTATGCGAGCAGGCTCAAAGCGGCACCGGACGAGTTGGTCCACCTGTTCAAAGCGGACGACATCAAGATCGTCGTCACGGGCGGGGAGACGCAGGCCGCATTCAAGATGTTCGCGGGGCGCCTGCAGAAACCTGCGCCTGGAAATTTTCTGGGCGGCACTGCAATTAACGTC
>CAVRVO010000010.1:0-11371 GCA_963724625.1 uncultured Gammaproteobacteria bacterium
GAACCCTGGAAGCGCAGTGAGCGCACCAGTGGTAGCGTCGACGGTGTAGGCGGAGTCCGTGTTGTCCCCAGCATTGGCGACATAGGCGAACTCCGAGCACCCCACCTCAAGATGTCTGTGGTGGAAGTTGATTGCGTAGCGCACCAGGCAGGTCTGACTGGGTGAGGCAGGTTGTTGCGATATTTCGGCAACCAACCCATCGCTACCAGTGGGAGGGGGGGTTTCAACAATAAGGTGAAAGGCCCGTTAGAAGTGATCGGCACCGGAGGGCCAACGGTATGCGGTGGGTGCCGCGTGACCGCGATCCCCCGGGTCGACAATTTGAAGTACCGAGCCGGAGCCTTGCAGCCCCGATACCGTGCCACGGATCGTATACCCGTGTGGCGGTGGCGGCGGCGGTGGTGAACCTGAGTCACCGCCCCCACCCCCGCACCCGACCATGAGCAGAGCCAGGAACGTCACAGATCCGATTGAGCGCAGCATGATGATCCCCCTGCAGTGGTTTGCCGATGGGGGTCATTAGTCGCCCAAAGCACCTGGGCGTGCATGAAGCGTGGGTGAAGAAGGGTTCCTGTTTCCTTGAAGATTCATGAACGACGCCGGTCATGACCCGGGGGCGCCGCGAACCATCGTCGGACTGACTCGAAGCCTAGCTCACTGCCCCCAACGCTTCTCAACTAGCAGGCTGACTTGTCTGCCAAGCACACTGGCATTGGCCGGGTCGTAGCCCATGGTGCCGGAAGGTAGGTCAAACTGGTTGACGAATGGCGGGCGTTGGTCGAGAGCGTTGTTGATCCCGAGATTGAATTGGGTATTGGCAAGCCAGCCCGAGCCGCCGTCGACCTGATAACCGATGTTGACGTCAACGGTCGTCCAGGAATCGACTTTTCGCACCGGGACCGAGCCAGGGTCCCGGTAGAGCGCCGGTGTAGTTCACGGTGCTCTGGACGGTCCAGCCGCGTGAGCGACCATGACAGCTTCCCGACCAGCCGCAAGCTCGGTGAGTTGCCGACGGTATCCACGAGGTCAAAGACCGGCGCGGTAGCGGTTATCTGCTGCTTCTGGTCAATCGTGTAGGTGCCATTCAGGCTAGCGTTCAACTTGCCCCATGCCGTGTTTCGAAAATAATCCATCGCCACGTCCACGCCCCGAGTCTTGAGGCTGGCAATATTGCGAAACCGGCCGTCTATGATTACCGCGATCGGTTGGTTGCAATTCTCTCCATTGATCGATGGCTTCTTGCACACGGCATCGATCTGCGCCTGCGTCGGGTTGCGCGTGATCAGCGAGGCCAATTGCGCCTCCTGGGTGAGGAAGAGATCAGGGTCGGGGTGCGGGGGTTGGATCTTGCCCCGGTAGTCGATATCGAAGTATGTCAGCGATAGTGAGAAGTTCTGGATGGCAGGCGGGGTCAGGTCTACACCCGCGTTCCAGGCACGCGCCGTCTCCGGCTTAAGATCCGGCAGCGGACCCCAGAGCTGCAGCGCGCGCGTGTAACCGGTAGGAGAGCGTGGATCGACAACGTGCCGCGATCCAGGTATCACCCACCTGGTCGCGATTACTCCAAAAGAACGGCGGTGCAAGGAACGAGGTTCCCCAGTTTCCACGCAGCTTCACGAGTGCTGATGGCCGCCAGCTGAAGCCCACTTTCGGATTGAAGGTGCCGCCGACATCGCTGTAACTGTCGTAGCGACCCGCCAACGACAAGTCCAGGCGACCGGATGTTGAACCCTCGTGCGGAGCCACCACCGGCACCGCCAGCTCGAAAAATCCCGAGCGAATCAATCGTTCCCGATCCTCCGGGAGCTCCGCAATGTTGGTCCCGACCGAATGCTCATGGCGAAACTCGCCTCCGACTGCAAGCCGGATTGCGCCGGCGCGCCCGTTGAAGAGCGGGCCATCGGCAATCACGTTGGCCGATGGGGTGGTAAACACATTCAAGTCATCAGAGGTGCCGTTCTGTCCGCGCAACGCAGCCAGGGCGGTCGCGTTGGTATGCGAGCCATCCCCGAAGATATTGAGCGCGGTCGCCGGGTCGGAGCTCGCCAGCGCTGCATCGATGGCCGCGTAGTTGAGGGCGAAGTTGGACTCGACGAACTCCGTAGAAGCCTTCGCATATGCACCGGCGAGGTTGATTTGCCACCCTTTCGGCAGCACGCCTTTGGCGGAAACCGAAACGAAGGAATTCGTAGTCGGCCCACTGTCGACCACGGGACCGAAGTCGCGCGACAAATCGTAGGCCACGAGCACCGGACTTCCCAGGTGATTGAACGCATTGGACGCGGGCACGAGAAAGTCATTCGGGCGTACCGGGTACGTGAACCTGAAATCCCGCGTGGAGTAGCGACCGTCAGCCGCTAGCTCCCATTGTTCCGTCACCTTGTAGGTGGCACTCACGAAGGCGCTGCGCATGGTCTGCTTGGGCAGAATGTCGTTGTCGGTGACGTTGTCCGTGTAGTTGGCAGCTCCCGGGATGAGCTGCGCGGCGGTCAGATGCGTTCCGTCCTGCCCATGTGGGATAGCCGCAATGGGTGCCAGGGTGACCGGGTCCAGGATGGTGCCGGGATTGCTGGCGAAACCGCGCAGGTCAGTGCCTCCGAAGCCCCTGAAGTCGGCGTTGGCCGCGCAAACAGCGCGTGCACTGCACGGCAGGGCATCGCTGTCGTCAAACTGGAAGCCCGCCATTACGTTGCCACGCGATCCCACGTGACCTACTAGTAGCGCCGCCGAGCGCTCCGTGGCGTCGCTGTCTGTCGCGCTTCCGCGGACGCGCGCTTCGATCCCCTCGAAGTTCCTGCGCAAGATGATATTCACGACTCCGCCAATGGCATCAGAACCGTAGAGCGCGGAAGTACCCTCGGGCAGGATCTCGATGCGTTCGATGGCCGATACCGGAATGGTCGATATGTCGGTGAAGCTCCCCTGCCAGCCACTCGCTCCCTGACGCTGGCCATTCACGAGCGTGAGCGTCGTACCGACACCCAGGCCCCGCAATTGCACCTCAGCCCCGTGATTGAGGTTGAAGAACCCCGGTTCGCTTACCGCTCCATTGGCGCGATTGAAGTTCTGCGTCACGGTCGCCAGCACGTCCTCGACTCTGCCGTAGCCACTGGCATCGATCTGATCGCGGCCAATGACGATCAGTTTCGATCCCGCGGTCTCTACTCCGCGGATGTGACTTCCGGTCACAACGATCTCCTCAAGACTGCTCGCGTCTTCGCTTTCGGCCATGGAACAGGGCGGATCAGGACAGCGGTCGTCTGCGGCTGCGTTGACCACAGGCACCGTGCCCAGGCCCAACATCAGTCCTAGGCGGGCAGCGCAGAGGCTAAATGTATTCTCGCTCACTGACGCTGTTGTCGTTCAATGCGCAGCGGCCGAATCTCAACGTCTCGGCACGGCCCCCTGTCGGCGAAGCGCTTCGAGCTGGCTGCGCTGCGCGTCGACATAGCGGCGCACGTCGGCCGCGATGGCCTGGAATCGCGCGTCGCCGTGCAGTGGCAGCCACAAGGGATCGTAGTTTATGGTGTACCACCATTGCACGTAGAACCCTGACCGAAATGATTCCGCCAGTTCGACAAGCGCCGCGTCCGGTTTGCCGTCAAGCAGCAGCACGCCAGCGCGTATGCGGCGTGAATCGCCCAGATACTCGGCCTCGTTGGCATCGTTCCACAATGACGCGGCACGCCGCAGCGCTGCTGCCTGCTCGGTTTGGCCGGCTGCCGCGAGCAGCTGTGAGAGATCGACGGCGACGCCTTTATTGCATACGTCCAAATGGGCCGCCGGAGGGTCGGCGAGATAGTACTTCGATTTGATGAACGCAATCGCCCGGTTCAGTTCTCCGGTCTTCAACGCATAGTCGCGCAGCGCTTCGCTCTGCCAGAACTCGCAGTGGTCGTCGTCGCGCGTCCAACCCTCCTCATCGTATGCCGCGAGGCCTGCATGCCGCCAATCGCCGTCGTGCATCGCGAGCAGTCCCAGCGCGCGCGCGTCTTGCGGCATTCCGGCGACTACCGCGCGTGCCGCCTTTCGGATCGCCCAAGTCGAGATACATCGTCATGGCGGCGTGCAGCGACAATGAATTTTTCGGATCGAGGGCGATCGCATGCTCGATGATCTGGATGGCTTCGGCCAGCTTTCCCTCGATCAGCCAACGGTACTTTTCCATACCACAGCAGCGCCGGAACGAAGTTCGGATCGAGTTCCAGCACTTGCAGCGTTTTTTGTTCTGAGTCCTTGGCGCCGCTAGCGAATTGAGCACTCGCATCTGCGAAATGCACACTGGGCGATATCGGATCGACCCACAGGGCGCGCTTTAGAACGCTCTTGGCTTCCTCGGGCCGTTGCAGATCGAAATAAAGAAACTCGGCGTACGCCTCAAGTCCGCGCCCGTTGCTCGGATCAAGTGCGGCGCCCTGGCGAAAGTCGCGCTCGCGCGCAACGATCAGCGGGTTGTCCGATGTCGCACCCGCATCATGCGGCTTGTCTCCCCACATGGCACGCGCAAAGTACGCGGCGCCCAACTTGGGATCCAACTCGAGCGACCGATCGATCAAATGACGATAGCGCTGCCTGACCGGCCTCAAATTCTCGCGGCGTTGATCAGCCGCTTGCATCTTTGCGTCGTACAATGAAGCGTAGGCGGGCGCGAAATTCGGGTCCAACGCAATCGCCCTTTCAAAATAGGGTACTGCGGCATCCGACTCGGCGACGGTGAAGCGGCCGAGCAGGGTCCGACCCTGCAAGAAGGCGAGATAAGCCTCCAAATTTGCACTGCGGGCACCGGCCGGGGGTTTTGGTGCGCCCGCTCCGATTCGCACCGACAAAGCGTCGGCGATCTGATCAGCGATCTCATCCTCGATGCTGAAGATATCGTGCAAACCGCGATCAAAATGGGCCGACCAAATCAGAGTACCTGCGGCCGAGTCCACGAGGTGCACGGCGACCCGCAACCGATCCGCCTCGCGTTGCACGCTGCCACCGATCAGATATCCGGAATTGAGACGGCGGCCGATCTCGCTTGAATCAATGTTTTTGGTTGGAAGTGCGAATGAGGAATTGCGCGCAATGATCGACAGTCCGTCAATTCGCGACAGGCGGTTGAGTATCATTTCCGGCAGGCCCTGCGCCAGATACGCGTCGGCTGGATCTGCGCTGATATTGTCGAACGGCAACACGGCCACCGTGCGCGCGCGCGCGCCGATTGCCGCAGTTTCGCGTAACGGATTCTGAGGAATCGGTTGAGCGCCAACGACGCGAGATTTATTTGCCGTACGCACACCTATGGCGATTGCGACAATGACCGCCAAAAGGACTGGCAACGCGAGCCACCAGATCCGACCCGGTTTCGCGGAGACTGTTCGAGGCGCGATTGCCGCCGCGTCTTGTGTCGGCGACATTTCCGATTGTGTGACACCCACCGGCGCGGACAACGAACCCTCGTCCGGCGGCGCCGGACGAGGGGCGGAAGAGACGGTGGCAATCAGCCGGTAACCGCGACTTCGCACTCCGGCGATGTAGCGCGGCTCTTGTGCGTTATCTCCCAGCGCCTCGCGCAGCAAGTTGACCCGCTTGGCTACGGTCTCCGGGCTCACGATCATTCCGGGCCAGACGCGTGCCATGAGCAAGTCGTTGCTGAGGATATTGGGCGCGACCCGAATCAGTGCAAGCAGCAACTGAAAGGACAGATTGGGCAGGGGGATTGCGATGCCCGCTCGCGTGACGCGCTGCTGTCCGACATCGACGTGCAGGTCGCCGACGATAAACGCCTCGCTGGCCACGTCGGATATGCCGCTTGGAGTTTGATTCATGGGTCTGAGTCGACCTTCTCCAGTGCGGTCACGGAAGCTTTAGCTTTCCGCTCAGGTGCGACGAAAAAATTAGTGTTTTGTCCCTCGTCCGTGAATAACTCTAACAGCACGTCGGTCCGAGGGCGAACCAAGCCTTTGCTTGGGAGGAGAAGGAATAGTCCGCTGTGCGCGGCCGGCGTCCGGTCGTCTACGGCTATAACTCGAACCATCAGGTCACGAGCATCACGATCAAGGGCACGACGCTCTTGAGCTCCGTGCTCTACGATCCGTTCGGACCGGTGCGCGGCTGGACCTGTGGGAACGCGACGCTCGCGGTCCGGACCTATGATCAGGACGGCAAGATCACGCAGGTCGACAGCGATTCGCGTGCGACGCGATGTAATCGAATCCGTGATCCTTGATCCGATCAGGCGCGATCTGCTGTCGCCGGAGCGCGTCGCGCGGATGGCGAAGGAACTACAGGCCGCTTACGCCGCGCGCCTCCAGGCGGCGACCGCCTGGGAGCACACGGTACCGCGCAAACTACAGGCGCTCCGCGCACGCATCGAACGGCTGCGGGGCGGTTGCGTGCAGGAGACTCCGACATGCCCGCCGATGAACTGCAAGTTGCGATTGATCGGGCGGAGCAAAAGCGGCGCGAGCTGGAAGCGACGCAACAGCCACTCGCACGCGAGTCCGCGAAGATCCTGCCAATGCTCACAAAGGCCGCCACGCTCTACCGACGCCAAATCACGGCGGGGCTCGACGGTAATGCGCGCGAGGCGCTCAAGGCGCGGGTGATCCTGCGCGACCTTCTCGGCAAGGTCAGCCTCGAGCCCGAGAAGGACGGGAGCCTGTGGGCGGTCTACGGCTTGCAGCCCGCCGCGCTCGTGCGGCGGGCCACCGGGACAGGGTATCGGGGTGACAGGATTTGAACCTGCGACCTATACGTCCCGAACGTAGCGCTCTACCAGGCTGAGCTACACCCCGAGCTTGTGTGTCGGCGGCGCGTGAAATGAGCCGACGGCGAGGGCGCGAAGTGTACTTAACAGGCCCTTTTGCTTCAACTGCTTGCGGATCACTGACCGGTGCCTGGCGCATGTCAACCGGGCGCACCGTGAAGCGTTATGTCTCCCCAGGAAGGCGGGGACCCTGTCAGGAGATCTGTATGAAATCGTTCAGAATCTGGTCCGTTATTTTGATAGCGAACGCGCTTGGCGCGACTGCGTGGAGTGCCGATGTGGTCGAAAGCGATCAGCAGCGCAATCTCAGTCAACAGGAGCGCATCGAGCAGGGCCTCAAGTCTGGTGAGCTCTCGACGAAAGAAGCGGGACAGCTCGAACGCGAGCAAAACCGTGTCGACCAGATAGAGGCGCGTGATCTCAAGGATGGAACCATCAGTGCCCCTGAGCAGGCGAGGCTCAAGGCGCTCGAAAACAAGACGAGCCAGGACATCTATCAGCAGAAGCACGATGCTCAGCTCGGCAATCCGGACTCTAAGTCCTCCGAGCGCATGCAAACCGACGTGCAGCGCAATGTTAAGGAGCAGCGGCGGATTCAGAACGGCATCGACAACGGTTCACTCACGAAGCGCGAAGTCGGATCGCTCGAGCGCGGCCAAGCGCGTGTCGATCGTGACGAGGCGAATGCTGCTGCCAACGGCCGCGTGCGTGCTGGTGAGCAGCAGCGTGTCCAGGGCGCCGAGAATCGCCAGAGCAAGCGCATCTATCGCGAGAAACACAACGATAGCTGGACGGGTTGATCACACTAAGCTTGTCCGCGATCGTGCGGGATCGCAACGTGCAAGGCCGCCTCCGGGCGGCCTTGTTCTAGCGCCACGTGAAGTGGGAGGGTGCGCTGGCCGCTGCGGTCCACGCAAGCCGGGTGATACTCAGCGCCAACCGCTTTTCTGCGCAGCGGCTTCCGCCGCAGCGTCGAGCGGCTCGCCCGCGATCTGCTCCTGCAGCGTTTGCATTACCGCCGTCGGTAGCGACGAGCCCGCGGTGGCGTACGTTTCCGTCCCGCCAGATTTCGCCGGCGCCCGCGCCAGACCTTCCAGGGTCCAGCCATTGCTCTCGCGGCATGCAAGACCTGCGAGGCCTCCGCCCGCGTGAGTCACGAAGGTCCGGCAATATTGTCGGGTCTTCGAACGAAAACTCACTCCGATACGGGTCGCTGAATCCGCAGACTGCGTGCTTGCGAGTTGATTGGTTAGCGCATCCGCAAGCCCGCCGCGCGCGACGAGTCGTCCGTCAGCGCTCGTGAAAGGCACGATGTCGCGTTGGCTCAAGGCGAGATGTCCGATGACTGCGCCGAGCACGACGCTCGCCGCAATCGCGCTCCACTCGGGCCAGGACCATCGCCGTCGGGCTCGTTGCGCCGCAGCCCGGTCCGCACGCGTCTGCGCCAGATCGATCACGCCGGCTTCCTGATTTCCTTCGCGTGCCGAAGTGGCGGGCGCCCCGCGCGCAGCCGCCACCAGTCGATCCGGCACTGGCTCGCTCAACACGCCATCGAAAGCAGCGCGCAGCCTGTCGCGCAGCACACGCTGTCGCGACACACGGCGCGCGACCTCCGGGTCAGACTCGATCGCGCGCTCCACTTCGGAACGTGCCTGCGTGTCGAGTTCTCCATCGACATAGGCCATCAGCAATTCGTCGGAGATCGTCATCGCGTCTCGCCCTCACTCAGGATCGCGGCCAGTGCCTCGCGGGCCCGCGCGAGGCGACTCGTCACGGTACCGATCGGTACCTCGAGCACTTCAGCTGCTTCCTTGTAGGAAAGCCCTTCGAGCAGAACCAGCCCAACGGCCATGCGCTGTTCCTCCGGCAGCTGTGCAAGAGCGGACTGCAGCGCGATCGCGTCCTGGTCCCCGGAGCTCGCCCCCACATTCTCACCGGCTTCTTCCGGTGCGAACACTCGATCGCGACGCACACGTGTACGCACTTCGTCGATCCAGGCGTTACGCATGATGCCGAACATCCAGTTTTCGAGTCGCGTCTCGTCCTCCCATTGATCGAACTTGCGTAACGCGCGCTCCACCGTGATCTGTACCAGGTCGTCGGCATCGTGCGGATTGCGTGCGATCGCGCGCGCAAAGCGCCGCAGCCGCGGCAGCAACTCGATGATCTCATCGCGAAAGAGCTCCAGTGCGCGGCTCATGTCTCTTGTGGTGTGGACGATCCCGGCGGGCATCTTCTTCCATCGCGCATGACAAATAAATCGGTTGCATCGAATTCGAGCCTCGGTAACGTACCGCCATGATCCATGGGCATACGGTGCGGTCCGTACGACGGGAGATCACGACACGTGGTCGCACGCGGGTGCTGATTGCGCTCGCCCTCGTCTGGCTGCCTGCGCAGGCGCAACTCACGCTGCCCCAGGTCCCGGTACCTCCTGTGCAGCTCCCGGTTGACCTCGGCAAGACTGCGTCGAGCGTCACGAGCCAACTCGACCCCGAACGTTTGAGGAGCGTGCGCCTGCTGCGGATGCAGGACCTGCTCCGCAAGCACCGCGACACATTTGAGGCGGACTCGAAAGGCGCGGTGATCATCCGCAGCGAAGTGCTGGCGTACTCACCGAGCGAGGCTGTACTTGAGCGCGCACGGGCAGCAGGGTTCAGCGTGTTGCGCGAAACAGCGCTGCAGGGGCTGGGTGCGCGCATCGTGGCCCTGCAGCCCCCGCACGGCATGTCCACCAGTCGCGCCTTGAAGACCCTGAGGAAACTGGATCCCGAGGGCACGTACGACTTCAACCATATCTACACCGAGGTGGGCGAGATCGATCCCACGTCCTCGACAGCTCAAGCGGCGGAAACCGCGGTGCCCGAATCGGACCGAACACTCAAGATCGGCCTGATCGATCGGGGCGTCGATGCGACGCACCCAGTATTCAGAGGCTCCGCAATTCATCTGCATGGTTGCGGCGACAAGCCCGCGCCGGATCCGCATGGAACCGCGGTGGCATCGCTGATTGGCGGGCAGGCGGGGCAGTTTCATGGCGCGGCTCCTGGCGCGGAGCTGTACGCGGCCGATGTCTTCTGTGGCGCGCTGCGCGGCGGCTCCGTGGACCTGATTGCCGACGCGTTCGCGTGGCTGGTGGCGGAAGAGGTGCCGGTTATCAATGTGAGCCTGGTCGGTCCGCGCAACACGATGATCGAGTACGTCGTGCGTGCAGTGCTCGCACACGGACAAGTGATCGTTGCGGCGGTGGGGAACGATGGTCCAGCGGCACCGCCCCTGTTTCCCGCCTCCTACGATGGCGTGATCGGCGTGACCGCAGTCGATGCGCACCGCGCGGTGCTGGTCGAGGCAGGACGCGGGCCGCAAGTGGACTTCGCCGCTCCCGGTGCCGATATGGCTGGGGCTATTCCCGGGCAGGCCTTCGGCAACGTGCGGGGCACGTCTTTCGCCTCGCCGATCGTCGCGGGCTTGCTGGCCGCGCAGATGAAGGCGTCGGCTGCTCCCTCGGCTGATACAGCGATGGCTGCCTTGGCAGCGCAGGCGATCGATCTCGGCTCCCCCGGGGCCGATCGCGTTTATGGCAATGGTTTGGTGGGTGACGGACTGCGTGCAGACTTGGCCGCGGCGGGCCATATAGAAGAGAGGCCGAAATAAGTTAAGTCGCGGTTCGGGAAGAAAGCGCCTCGCCCGGTCGTCATTGATGTTGAAGGTCGCGGATTGGCCGCGGCGTGAAACAGGAGTGATGACCATGAAGACTCATCGTTTCTTGGCGAGCTTCGCATTGGCCTCGGTCCTTGCGAGCGCTTCGCCCGTGTACGCCCAGGTGCTGGGCGGTGGACTCAGTGGCGCAGTGAACGGCGCCATGGGCGGTACGCTCAATGGCGGGCTGGGTGGCATCGACGGCATGGCGAGCGGCAGTGGCAACGGTTCCGTGACTGGCACGCTCGGTGGCCCGACCGACGCCATCGGGAAAGCCGGGCAGCGTGCAAAGAGCACGACGGCAGCCGCGGCAGACCGGACGCATGACACTGTCGGTCGCGCAGGTGACAAGGCGCAGACGACTACCGGTCAGGGGCGTGACAAGGCGGCATCGGCTGTCACCGAATCGCGCGATGTCAGCGGCTCAGTTGTTGGCTCCGCGAGCGGCGCCGCGAACGGTGCGGCGAACCTCGCCAACGGTGCTGACTCCGCTGCGAATGGCGCAGGCACTGCGGCTGCGAGCGGCAGCATCCTCAAGGATGTCGATGCTCAAACGCCGGATAGCGCGGGCACGCCGAACGACAGCGATTCGAATCACAGCCTCTCACGGGGTGGAGCGCTCGATGCTTCGGGCGGCGGTCAGGGTGGCCTGGTCACCGACTCTGCGGCAGCGAACACGTCGGCGGTGGCAATTCGAGCACCGCGGGCAATGCACGCGTGAACCGCTCGGGTGCCGATGCATCGGTGCAGCACGCTGATTCGGCGAACGCAGACGCGTCTCCCTCACGCTGAGCCACGTAAGGCGTCACAGCGGCGGAATCCCCTGGATTCCGCCGCTTTTTCTTTATGCCGGGGATGCGCGCCGACCGCAGTAACTGACTGAAACCTACTTGCCCGATGCGGTGTGCTGCTGGGGATCCT
>CAVRVO010000011.1:0-18674 GCA_963724625.1 uncultured Gammaproteobacteria bacterium
GCGCAGCGACTGGGCTTCCTGCTTCGCTCATGCACCCAGTCGTGTCAGCCTTCCCCGGTATGGCAGCCGGGTCGGCCTGCGCATCGACCTTTTCGAGGCTTGCTCGGCGGTTACGGTAGGAACGGTGGTTCCACGCCCCGGCAGATCCGTACGTGCCCGACCAGGCATACGGCTCCTGCCAGGTAGTGACGAAGACGCTCCAACGGGTGGCGATGGACAAGGCGCAACGGGGGAGAAGCGATCGACGAACCGCAGGAAGCGCGACCAAGGCATGCGCGAGCGCTGACCGCGACGGCGAGGGCGTGCAACCAAGCTCGTTCCACCTCGGCCCGAAAGCCGTTGAGCGGGATGCCGGGGACCGCAAGTAGTTGTGTACCCGCATGACCTGTCCGAGCCAGCGCCCCACCGCGGCCAGCGGTTCGTGCCGACGACGCAGAAGTGTCTCGCGTATCGCCGCCAGTGTGGCACGCATGCGCTTCTTGACCGTTACCCGTAGGACCAAGGCGCCCCGCTTGCTTCGACTGCAGCAGTGCAAACCAAGAAGTCAAACGTCTCGGCTTGCCAAGTTTCCGTTGTCGCCGGCGCTCTGTGGATCGACCAACTCGATCAGGCGCGTCTTCTCCGTATGAGAGCCAACCCAAACTTGCAGCTTCTGCACCGCTGAGAAACCGCTTGGCCTCGTCGTCGTACTGGAAGCCCAGCACGGGTCATCGGCGACGCACGATGATGACGTTGCCCTCGTCTCCTTGCGCAGCGGTGTGCCCACAGGTCGAGGACGATGAGGATATTGGCGGATCGGGGAAGACTGACCCTCGGCAGCCCCGGTCATCACCACCTACGTCATCCTGATCACGCCTGCCTTAGCCCCTTGCGGATTAGCCGTGTAGCCGCTTGTCCGCAATTCGGTGCCCGACTTATCATCCATTCGTCGAGATTTCATCGAAGACGCCGATATCCAGTCAAGAATCCAGTTCACCTCGGCTCTTGATTCCCATGTACAGCGCGTCCAACGCATCGTGTTGGCCGCGCCCGACACGGACCGAATCCAAGAAAGTCCTCCATAGATCGCGCCAGTACGGCGAACCGCCGCTGCACGATCTTGTCCTCCAGGGAGGTGATCCCCAGCGGCCGTGTCTGCCATCGCTTTGGGGATATACGCCGCGACGGTTGTGCGCGATACGCACCGGACTGAATCTCCCGGTGCAATTCGTGCACGCGCCCGTCGAGTATCTTCTCATAGTCGTACCACGTCACACCGTCCACACCGCTCGCTGCTTGCTTGCGAAGAGCATGGAAGCTCTCCACCAATAGCGTCGGGGTGATGTGGTGCATCAGCGCCGTGAAACGCAACTTCGGGTCCCGTCTGGCGGCTTCCCGTACACCTTCGACACCCATCGAAGCGTGTTTTATCCGGCTCTGTGTCCGGCACGCTGGGGTTTCGAAGACGTTCCCTCCGATTACACCCCTTCCCTCCATTGCCTCCGCAGGATCATCTCCCTTGTTCGGCAACTTCTCCGGTACTATGGGTGTATCCGACTTCTCATCAGCGTCGATGACTGGCTTGTGGTCGACGACCTTCCCAGTCCCGTCCAGTCCATTCGCACTGGACACTGATGAGATCTCGCTGCTTCCGTATGAAAGACTTCCCGGCATGCACAGGGTCTCCGACCGCGCGGGATCGGGGCATGGCTTGCGATTGACGCCATGCACCGTGTTGCCTTCCGCTTCGCTTAACAGCGTCGGCATCCCGAATTGATCATTTCGCGGCTCAATGGCCGGCCTGCCGGTTTCCCCTGTCAACGCTTCGACGCACACCTCGCGATGTGCGCCGCATAACTCGGGGTCAGAGTGATTCGCCACTTCTTCTCCGTATTGAACTTTCATCAACTACCTCCGCCAGCTTTAACTGGCGCACTTCACTCGCGTTGCGGCCTGCACACTCGCGCTGTCACCGTATTTCGTGACACGCTTTACCCGAAGGCTTCAGCCATTTCGTTACCTCCATGACTGCTCCGGTTGCTTCCGGCTGGAGCGTTCGCCGGGTGGGATTTGCACCCACTGGAAAGCGCCGCCTTATCACGGCGCAGCCAGGAGCGGCCTTAAGGCATCGCGCTTCATAGCAGCCATTGATCGGTACGTGTCGTCCAAGTCCGGACAATCGCACTCTGACTTGGCGTCGACGAAAAACGGATGGAGAATTTCCATCGCGCATCTCGGAGAGCCCGCCATGAACACCGGGAGCAAAGGCCCTGCATACGACCGCCAACTACTGCTGGAGGGCGCGAAGCGGGATGCCGTACTCGACCTGACGGAGGTGCAGCGATACGGAATCGAAAGCTGGGGTGATCCCGACTACATTTGCATATACGGCCTGCGGCCTACCGATTGGTACGACAGAGGGATACGGATTTTGGGGCGAACGGCGGTGGAATGTACCCGCGATGAGTTGGCCGACAATATCGGGAGAGACATCGCCGCCGTTGCCAAGTCCGCTCCACTCACATCCGGGGCATTGGTAGTCGACCCCTTTACCGGATCGGGCAACACACTCTTCTGGATGCTCCGTCACCTACCTGCTGCGCACGGGGTGGGATTCGAGCAAGATCCAATGGTGTTCCAGCTTACGTCTCGGAATCTAGCGAATCTCAATCTGTCAATCGAGGTATCTAATCGCGACTTTAGGTCGGGGCTATCTGATCTGAACATAGCACCGGATCAATTGCTGATTGCGTTTATAGCGCCACCCTGGGGCGAGGCGTTGAACATGAGCAGTGGCCTGGATCTACGCCGCACGACACCGCCCGTCGCTGAGATAGTTGACTTCCTCATCGGTATCGTTGGGAAGAACCCGCTACTTTGCGCGATTCAGGTCTACGAGACTCTCGATTCGGCCTCACTGGCAGAATTGACACCGCGTTTTTCCTGGTCGGCGCAACGGATGTATGGTCTAAATGCGCCCGGTCAGAATCACGGCCTATTGATGGGCACCCGTGGATGGGTGCCCAGGTAGACAGTCGCTGCACGGCCAACAGCGGTCGTAGTGCATTGCGCTTCACAGCAGTCATTGATCGGTACTCGTCGGCCGCTATCGGACGGTCGCGCGAAGGAAAGAACCGCCCGGCTCATAGCCTTACTTCGCCGCATTCTCAAATGACACAATTCGGTCTACAGTGTCTGTTAAGGACTGCGCCCGCGACATCTCACGATGTGCTGCGGTGACTCTGCGTGATTAGCGTCGACGAGAAAGAGAGATGACGGATACGCGTATACCATCAACAGCCTTCGCCGACGCCTGGATTCAAGTCGACCGCACTGAAGATCCCGGATTCTTCGTGCAGCTTCTGGATTCAACTCGTGCCCAGCTTCTTGAGCGGGCCAGAAGGTCTCCGGCCGAGTTCTTCGCGCCGCTGGACATTCGCCCCGGGCATCGCGTTCTCGATGTCGGATGCGGAACCGGCGATCTCTTGCGGTTACTTGCTCCCCTCGTGGCTCCCGGAAACGCAGTCGGGATTGATCTTAGCGAGACGATGGTTGCCGAGGCGCAACGCCGCACAAGCAGTAGCTCATCAAACATCTCGTTCCGAGTTGGTAATGCGTTGGATCTACCATTTGAATCGGGCAGTATGGATCGCGTAACCGCGACCCAGGTGCTGCTCCACATTCCAAATCCTTGGGCCGCACTCGCGGAAATATATCGCGTGCTCACCCCAGAAGGTCTGGTGGCCGTCGGCGAAATTGACTGGGGCACCGTCGCCGTGGAATGCACGGATCGCGAACTCAGCCGGAGATTTACTCGACTGGCGTGTGATGGGCTGCGCAACGGCCTTATCGTGCGAGAGCTTCCATGGCGGCTGCGCGATATTGGATTCGACACGATTCGGCTCATTCCTGAAGTACAGGTTTCTCTCAGCCCCGACGCATTTCATCGCTGGTTCATCGAACCTGCAATGACGCATTTCAAGAGGATTGGCGGCTTCTCGTCGGCCGAAGCGGAGTTCTTTCTTGGCGACATGCAGGAGCGGGCGACGAATGGCCGGTATTTCTGCTCCAGAACTTATTATTCGATCGTAGGATCGCGGTCGAAATAAGTGTCGCGACGGTCGCAAGCGTTTGTTCAGCCTTGTGCGCAAGCAATGTCTGCTTGTGGAGACGCGAACGTCAGGAACGGGTCGTATGGGGGCATCCGCCCGCTGGCGATGAGCTCATTCGCGGATCGCTCTGGCCTGGTCGAAGTAAATGTAGCTCGTGCCACCTCGGGTGAGGATCTTCGTCCTCAGCTCGACGGAGTACGTCGTCAGGTTGGGATCAATGGTGCGGCCGTCCAGGTCAGTGGGGAGCTTCACCTTCAGCCCGGTCTTTTTTGAGGACCGGTAGATCTTGCCCAACACCGTGTATTCCGTGACGCGTGGTCCGCCCTTCAACGCCTCCTCGAGCACTCGTCCCTGAACGCCCGGCATGTTGAACGTGAGAATGCGCGCGACCGTAGGCGCGATGTCGACGTTCGCCGTGGGAAGCGTGTCATAAAGGCCCGACTTGAAGTCTGGCCCATGGGCCATCATGGAAATGTGCGTATCGGTTGGCGAGAAGCTGCCGTGGTCACCCCTCCGGTTGACCGAGCTCGCGTAGCTGATTCCAGGACGGCCTGCCACGGCCACGTTTTCGTCGAAAGTGAAGCTGACGATGATGTCAGGGCCCCGGCCGGTCGACCGGGTTCTCCGTGTTGATGAGGCTCATGGGCAGCGTCCCCGCGACGTCCCCATACTTGTCACTCACGAAAATTGCGCCGAATTGCAAGCGGCTCTGGAGGCTCACCACAGCGGCCTTGACGGTGTTGGGGTCGCCATCCGGGACGAAGAGGTAATCGCTCCCCGCGTTCGCGGCCACGACGATGCCTCCGGCGGGAACCGGCTTCGGCACCAAGTACCTTGGCGAGGTGTACTCTTGCGCTTTGCCGCAAACGCTTCCATCCGCGTCATTCTTGGTGGGGTGAAGGTGGGTCCCGTCGAACAGGATGCCTGACAAGGTCGGTATGTCGCGGCAGCCTGCGCCATCGTAGGCCTTCAGCCCGTCCTGGGTGAGCAACTCGGCCGTCCGCACGAAGCCCGAGACCGAGTACCCATACGGGTCATGCGAGCCGATGCCGCCATCGACAATTCCCCGCAACGGGTAGTGGGCGACATCACCGGAGACCGTGCTGTGATTGTGGTCCTGAGTGATGATGATGTCGGTGCTCTGCTCCCAGCCGAGCTGGCGGATCTTGTCCATGACTCGGCCCAGGATCTCGTCGTTCATCTTCGTCGCATCGATTGAGTTGTATGTCCCGGGTCCGTACGCGTGATTCGTTGCGTCCGGCTCCTTCGACCAAAAGACTGTGAGATCCGGCTTCTTATTCGGAAGGATGTAATTGACGAATACGTCGGTAAGATACGTGAACCCACGCCGAGAAAGGGCCCCCGTGCGGTCGAGCGGATTCGCGGTCTGCCCATCGTTGAGCCTCTGAATGGCAATGGGAGCCGTCGGGTCACCGTTGTCATTGGCGAGCGCCAACGCACCCGCGTCGTAGGCGTTGACAGTGTTCCTCGGAAGGGCGTAACCGGCCTTCTGGAGTTCCTTGGCGAAACTGAGCGGCATCGCCGCATCTTCATCGAGGATGATGCCCCCTCGCTTGTAATCCTGGATGAAGGCGGCCCCGAACTTGCCGATGGCCGCCGTCGACAGCCCTTTGGCCTGTGCTGCTTGGAGCATCGTCGAAACGAGCGTCAGCTTACCCTGGTAGGACTCCCGCACGGCTTCGACGACCCCGAAGTCCTCGATGAACGCCGGGGCAGAAAAATCGATATCGACTCCCTTCGCGTTCTTTCCCCTCGCATTCGGCGCGTACACCACGTTGCCGTAGAACCCATGCACCCCCGGATACGTTCCAGTCGCAATGGACGCGGAGTTCATCATGGTGAAGGTTGGATATACGGCGTGGTGATCCGCGAAGACGACCCCGGATCGAGCGAGGGCGAAGTAATTCGGCATGTTTTCCGGAGTGACGTCGTCAGTTCGAAGTCCATCCCAGACAAAGATGATGACTCGTCGCGCAGTTGACCCTGCGTCCTGCTGTGGTGCTCCGAGACCACCTCCTGGTCCGAGCACAAAGAACGACAAAGCGCTCAAGAAAAGAAGGTTTCTCATTTTCATGGTTGTCCTCGATTCTCAATTGCGATGGCTGCCGAACACTCGCGGTCACCTGTGGATCACCTTGTCGGCGCGGGAGCACGTTCGGCGAGTCGTGAGGGCGAGAGAACGCACTGCATTTCGCAGCTTCCGGGCACCCCCGAGAGGTATGTTGAACGGACAGAGGCGACGCTACGCCGCCACCCTCTGGGGGTCAAGTAAACCCTGCGAACGTCCTGTTCTAAGGAGTCAGCGCGAGTCGACTTTGAGCCGAACCTGTTCTCTGGCATGCAGGACAGCGGTCGTTCACCGCAATGTCAGCTTTCAGGAAAATCGGACGACGGCTCAGGGTCGGGTACGGCCCTTTACTTCACCGCGATGAGCGGCGGCTCGATGATCGACATCGCCCCTTCAAGCCCGAACGGCAGCTGCAATTGGAGCACGAAATAACAGCGATCCTTAGTGCGAGCCGGGTCGGCGCGCGATCGGAGCCGACGGGTGAAACTGCTACAGTAGCGCGGTCCCGCCTGGTGCAATGAAATGAGATTTTTTGCGCGCATATTCTTGCTGTTGTTGTTCGCGGTGCCCCTTATGGCGATCACCGCGATCTGGCTGTGCTTTCAGGATGCGCCGTCTGTCGTGCGCAGCGTTGAATTGACACCGCAGGACATCGAGAACGCGAAACGCATCATCGACCAGCATGATCCCCGCAAGGGCAACGACGGTGGGCAACGCACCGTCACCATCAGCGAGCAGGACCTGGACCTGATGTTGAACTATGCGGCTAGTCGTTTCGGCAAGGGCGTCGCGCGCGCAGCGTTGGGGCCGGCTACCATGCGGCTGCAAGCGAGTGCAGAGATCCCGCGAAGCCCGTTCGGCCGTTTTGTAAACGTCGACGCCACATTGCGCGAAACTGAAACGTTGCCGCACTTCGATCATCTTCAGATCGGCGGGTTGACGGTGCCGGCAACCGTTGCCGACTACCTGCTGCGCGAGGGCCTGCGGCGGATGGCGACTACCGATCGCGGTGAACTGGCCGCCGATATCGTGAAAGGCGCGAGCGTCGCTAACAGGCGCCTCACGGTGACGTACGTCTGGAGCAACGCAATCGAGAATCGCGTGCGCGCCGTTCTGCTGTCTCCCGCCGATCAGGCGCGGCTCCGCGCGTATCACGATCGGCTCGTTGAGGCGGTGGAAAAGACACCGAACAAGATTTCGCTCGCCGCGCTGATGCCACCCTTGTTCCAAACCGTGCTCGAACGCGGTGCCGGCGGCGATGTGGTCGCGGAAAACCGCGCAGCCATCGTCGCCCTGGCGTTCTACGCAAACGGAACCGATCTGGCTGCTATCGCGCCGGCCGCCGCCCAGTGGCCGCAAGCGCGTCTGCGCACCGTGACGCTCGCCGGCCGCGACGACTTCCCCAAGCATTTCCTGATCTCTGCGGTGATCGCCGCCGAGGCCGGTAGCCCGCTCGCCGATGCGGTCGGCCTGTACAAGGAGGTCGACGATTCGCGACGCGGCAGTGGCTTTTCGTTCAACGACATCGGCGCCGACCGGGCGGGGACGCGCTTCGGCGAAATCGCGAGCCAATCGCCCGAGCGGGCGCGGAAGCTCGCGCAGGCACTCGCCTCCGGCGTCAAGGAGAGCGATTTCATGCCCGATGTCGCTGATCTGCCGGAGTTCCTGCCGGAGGCGGAGTTCAAGCGACGTTATGGCGGCATTGACGGGCCAGGGTACAACAACATAATGGCCACGATCGAGGCGCGCGTCGCATCACGACCACTGCTGCGCTAGGCCGCTGGCGAAATTGCTTGGAGACAATTTACCGAGACATTCGGCGACGCAATCGCGCTGCACTGGAAGCATAGCGGCCACTCGGTCAAATCGGGTCAACGCCAGCAGTCGGCCTATTCTGTTGAAAAACTCTGCTTTCAGAGACGCTGAAAGAATTGCGGGCCCTTGGCGGCTTCGCTATTTGTCGGACGTGGGGGGGCACGCAATCTCGTGCTGCGCGCTGCCAAAATCGTTCTAACCGGCGCTACATTGATGCATACAGGGAACGGACGATTGCAATCAACGTTGGCAAGAAATTGCGATGGGTACATTTTCGAGTTTTTCAACAGAATAGGCCAATTGGAGTCATTCGAGCCTAACAGTTCGTTGAAATTATCGATGATTTGAGTGCGGGCATTGGATCACGACGACATTTTCGAGATGAGAGAGGAAGCCTTGCGAGGTTTCTCGCGGTTTGCGGCTCCGCTGTTGCGTTTTGCGCCGCTATTTGCACCCGAACCGCCAATGCGGACGCACCTTTCCCGTCTATCCGCTCCCCATGGTCGCCTGCACCGTGAAGAGTTTGGGCAACCGGCGCAAATTGACCGCCAGCATGGACAGGGTGAATACGTCGCTGACTTTCGGCAGGCCACGCAGCTTCACCTGACGGATCGTTGCCCCATGCTGCTTGCCATCGCCGAACAAGGTCTCGATCAGCTTGCGGATCACTTGACTGACCTGATAGCCCTCGTGCCGCGTGGTCCGAGCATCGATCCGACTCTCCCGCTTGGCGCGTTTACCGGTCTTGGTGTCGTACTCATAGGTGTTCTGCGCCACATGCGGGGTGACGTTGAGCTCGCGGCAGGCGCTGACAAAGTCCTCGCTGTCGTAGTGCTTGTCTGCCCCCACCGTCTTGCGCTGCTCGCCGGCAAGACGGGCCAGCATCTCGAGGGCTGCCGTGCGCTCCGCCGTGCCGGTGGCCAGCGTCAGTCGCGTGTCAATGGCCAGCTTGCTGCGGTTGTCCATCAGCACATGGCCCATGAAGGACGGCAGGGCCTCGGCTTTCTTCGACTTGGTGAACAGCCGCGAATCCGGATCGGTGGTGCTGGCGTGGGTATCGTTGCTGCGTTTCTGGCGCTTGAAATCCACCTCCGGGTTGCTCTTGCTGCCCGTCTGGCCCGGTGGCGGACCATCCTTCGGCACGAAGCTCTTGAGCGAGGCCCAGGCGCGGATCAGCGTACCGTCCACGCTGAAATGCTCCGACGAGAGCAGCTTGCCTGCTTCGGCCTGGTCCATCACGCATCCGAACAACGTCCTGATCGCGTCGTGAGCGATCAGCCGGTCACGATTCTGCGTATAGGTGCTGTGATCCCACGCCGCGTCTTCCATGCCCAGCCCCACGAACCAGCGGAACAGCATGTTGTAACCCAATTGCTCACACAACAGCCGTTCGCTTCGGATCCCGTACAGCGCTTGCAGCACCAAACCGCGCAGCAGCCATTCCGGCGGCACCGAATACCGACCGCGCTCTTCGTACATCGCCTCAAACAGTCGGTCCATGTCGCGAAGCGCCGTATTGAGGATCTCTCGAATCGCGATCAGCGGGTGCTCCGGTGGCACGTAATCCGCAGTCTTCCTCACGATGAACAAACCTTCCTGGGTTACGTCCGCTCCACGCATTGCGCTCACCGCCTCGGCCCTATGCAACGCACTACTCAACGCACTTCCCTTCGATTCCGTAGACAGGATCAGGGGACAAATTCAACAAACTGCTAATCCTCAATTCGTTCGATAGCTGCCGTTCGCGGGCCGCCGCTTCTCGCTCACTGGCGAGCGAAAGCGGAATAGACTCTAAAGGCCATATTTAGCTTTAATTTTGGCGATGGTTCCGTCTGCGGTCAGCTTCTTGAGGGAGGCGTTGGCCCTATCGTAGTTCTCGGATGCGGTCTTTGGAAACGCGGCCATAATTGGACGTGACAGGGCCGGCTGGTAGGATCCCACCACCTGAAGATCGGGCAGTTTTCCTTGCTTGAGTAAGTATCCCGCAATGATGCCCGAAAACATGGCGGCATTGGCCTCTCCCGAAGAGACCGCATTCAAAACGTCAGGGATTGTGTTGACCTCTTTGACATTGGTGATGCCATTTTTTTTGAGGTAGTCGGCATAAGGGCTAGCCTTGAGCGTGGCAAAGTTCAAGCTCTTGATGTCATCCAGTCCGCGATACATCCGGGTGTCGGTCTTCGGGACCACCAATGCTTCGGCCGAGGGAAGGATCGTATCGGTAAGAAGGTATTTGGACTCTGTGGCAGACGTTCGCGAGACAGCCCAGCCTACAACGTCCACCTTACCCTCGTCCAATGCCGCGAGGAGCGTCGAGGGGTTATCCATAAAGACATACGTGACGCGCAAGCCGGAGTCCTTCGCAATGGCGTCCCAGATATCGATATCCCGACCACCCAGCTGGTTGTTGTTGCGGATAACGCCCGGTTCAGCGTCCATAAGACCTACCCGCAAGGCCTGTTGCGCACTCGCTGTTCCAACCGCTACCAGAATTGCCGCAACGATTAACGCCACGAACTTTGAAAGCCGTATCATGATGGCCCCCAGAAGTAGAGATTCTTTCGCCGTGAGTTCTTTGCGTCTGGAAAAGGGATTGGGTCGGGCATTTGGTTGCGGTCGCACGCCGCGCTAGGCAAATTCAACTCCCTTTAATTTACCACTAACCCGCTGAATGACTGGTTCGGAGCAGATCGACCGTCTCAATCGGGTCCTCCACAGCCGCCCGCTCTGCCGAGTCGACGCTTTCCGCGCGGGCCTGCGTGACCATGGCTATATCGAAGGCAAGAACATCGCAATTGAAATTCGATCAGCCGACGGAACTTATGATCGGCTGCCCTAGTGTACTGTCCCGTTAATTAATGGCATATATTTTGCATCGTATTTCGGTATCTTTCATGCTGGAGATACCGCCATGCCGATGGGTCGACCCAAGACGGAACTGAACTTGAGCACTGATGAGCTTCAGCAACTGCAATCGATCGCGCGTTCGCGCTCGATGCCAGCGGCGTTGACCTTGCGCGCGAAGTTGGTGCTGGCGTGCGCGGAGGGTGTGGCCAATAGTGTGGTGGCCGAGCGACATGGGGTGACGCCAGCGACGGTCGGCAAATGGCGGCGGCGCTTCGTGGAGCGGCGGATTACGGGACTGCATGACGAATTGCGTCCGGGTCAGCCGCGGACGGTCGATGACGAGCGCCTGGCAATGTTGATCAATACCACGTTGCATCAGCCGCCGCGTGATGGCTCGACGCACTGGACGATTCGTGGTGTCGCCGCGGAAACCGGTATCTCGAAGACCAGTGTGCATCGCTACCTGCAACTGTTCGGCGTGGCGCCCCACCGCAGCGAAAGTTTCAAGCTGTCGACCGATCCGTTCTTCATCGAGAAGTTGCGCGATGTGGTCGGGCTCTACCTGAACCCACCGGACAATGCCTTGGTCCTGTGCGTTGATGAGAAGAGCCAAGTGCAAGCGTTGGAGCGCACCCAGCCGCTGCTGCCGCTGGGCTTCGGCTATGTCGAGGGCGTGACCCATGACTACAAGCGGCACGGGACGACCACGCTGTTCGCGGCTTTGGACGTGCTGACCGGCCAGGTGCTGGCGCAATGCAAACCACGGCATCGTCACCAGGAGTTTCTCAGCTTCTTGCGCGCGATCGAAGCAGCGGTGCCCACCGATCTCGACATCCACCTGATCGTGGACAACTACTCCACCCACAAGCATCCGAAGGTCAAGGCATGGCTGGCCGCCCGCCCGCGCTGGCATCTGCATTTCGTGCCAACGTACAGCTCGTGGCTGAATCTGGTCGAGCGCTTCTTTGCGCTGATCACCGGGCGCGCCATCCGCCGCGGCTCGTTCCGCTCGGTGCGCGAATTGATTCAACGTATCGATCATTTCGTCGCCAACCACAATACCGATTGCAAACCTTTCGTTTGGACCGCCACCGCTGATTCAATCCTTGCCAAACTGCAAAGACTTAGCATGCGAATCAGCGGGACAGCACACTAGTTGGCAGTGGAACTTACTAGGCTCAAGGTCGACGTCATCGTGGCCGTTGGAACAAAAGCAGTGTTGGCGGCCATGCACGCCACCACGACGATTCCTATTGTTGATCCAGTCATGTCGGACCCGGTTGCACTTGGCGTTAGTAACAGTCTCGCGCGGCCGGGAGGGAACGTCACCGGATCCGCCGGGTTCGGGCCGGAAGCCTATGCCAAACGGCTGCAGTTCCTTAAGGAAGCAGTCCCACGTATTACGCGGGTCGGAGTGCTCGTCAACCCAGCAAACACAGCGAGCGCGATGCAAGTCCAAGCGATGCGTACTGCTGCAAGCGCACTGAAATTGGAACTGCAGATTCTCGAGTTAAGGGCCGCCAGCGAGTTCGAGAGTGCCTTTGCAGCGATGGCGCGAGGGCGCATCGAGGGGATCATGGTGGCGACGGACACGCTCTTTCGGGCCAACTACAACGAGATTGCAGACCTTGCCGGAAAGCAAAAGCTTCCCTCGACGGGGACGAAGGAGTTTGCGGCGGCGGGCGGTCTTATCGGTTACGGGGTCGATGACGCCGCGATGTATCGTCACGCGGCA
This sequence comes from uncultured Gammaproteobacteria bacterium, assembly GCA_963724625.1. Classification (GTDB taxonomy): domain Bacteria; phylum Pseudomonadota; class Gammaproteobacteria; order Steroidobacterales; family Steroidobacteraceae; genus DATBVX01. The sequence goes on from CAVRVO010000011.1 coordinate 12,578, forward strand.
TACTTTGTGGACAGGATCCTCAAAGGCGCGAAACCCGATGAGCTGCCCATCGAGCAGGCGACCAAGCTACAGCTCGTACTGAATCTTAAAACGGCAAAGGCGCTCGGCATCGCGATCCCACAATCGTTGCTCGTGCGCGCTGACGATGTCATTCGGTGAGTTGGCGGCTCAAAGCCTCGGCGTCAGTTGATCCAACTCCTCAATTCAAGGTCATCGTCAGCACCTGGCCGCTCAACGAAGCCCGCCAATGTCCGCTTCTCTAGCGTACGACCGGCCGCAATGGGTGGTTGTGCGAGTTTGCCAATATGCCGAGCTCGGCCAGGTGCGGTCGTAGCGCACCGCGCCCCATAGCGGACGGTTGACCGGTGCAGCACAACGCCCGGCGACGAGGGGCGCCGCTTGGAGGCGTAGTATGACCGGATCTGCAATTACCTATGGGTTGATTCGAGGATGCCGCAATCTTTGCTCTAATTGAAGGATTGGCAAAGCAGCGAGCGAAAACCACCATCCGATCCGAGCACCAGATGGACAGCGACAACTCCGGCAACGACGGCGAAGTAGATGTCGTTGGTTTCATTTTCGGCCCGCGGGTCCACCTTTCTTGCACATTCTGTGCCCCCGTCAAACAGAGCAGCTCCCTCTGGGGATCTGCACTTTCACAAACCCAACGGAGACCCATCATGCAAACAGCCCGACTCAGAGTCCGAATTATTCATTCAGCGATCGGTTGCGCTGCGGCGCTCATGGTGTGCGGCGCACCGAGCGCATGGGCACAGGAGAAACAGAAAATCTCCTACAAAGTGACTGCCGAAAACTCCAAATATACGCAACGAAACACTATCGATGTGGGTGACGAACCGGGCCATCAATTGACGCTGTTCGAAATTCACCGCACGTTTCCGAGCAATGCGCCCGTAATTAATGGCGTCAAGCTCAAGGAGACGTGGACCCGTGGCTACGCCGACTACATCAACAGCAACGGCCTTAGCACCAACTACACCCTCTATGTGCTCGAAAACGGCGACAAGTTCTACAGCCATTCGAGCACGATGGGTCAGGCCGATGCGGCGGGCAAACGCACCACCATAGCCGTCGGACAAGTCGGGGGTGGCACCGGAAAATTCGCCGCCATGAAGGGGTTGGTGCGGTCAATGGGCGCGTCCGACGGCAAAGCGGGCTTCAACGAGACGCAAACGGAAATTGAGTACTGGATTGCCAAGTAGCCCCGCGAGGGTTTGTGGTGGTTCGGGGTCTGGCGTCGGCTTGATTTGGCATATATCGAAGACTCCGGACCCACGGCGGGCTGAAACAGGGCGGCACGGGTGGACGACCTGATTCGGGAATCTGGCGGCGAGTCACCGCTCGTAGTCGTTCAGCGAAATCCGCGAGCGTCTGCTGTTTAAGAGCACGACAGGCAGCAACGGGTCGTACTGGGACCGTCGACGATAAGACTGAGTCGGCCAACAAGGCCGCACAGCGAAGTTACCGACGGCGGTCGCTCGACGGCGCTATCGACACGGGCGCTCACGCCGGGCGCGACGCGCGGTACGAGACGTGCGCGTTTCGACACCCTTGTCCGTCGTGCGAAGGGCTCGGTGCGTCGAAAGGCCACCACTCGCCTGTAGGGCGCGTTTCCCGACCAGCGTTCGCGCTGTCCTGTCCTAGATCAGCGAAGCGGGGTCGGCCTTGGGATGCAGTAGGAAGGAGGCTTCGGCCGTTTCGTGGTAGGTGGCGCCGAAACCGGCCAGAATTTTCTTGGACTCGGCGTCGGCCTCGCCCCAGCACTTGCACGTTATCTTGTCGCACGCTCCAATAAGTGTCGCGAGCGGCCCCTTGCCCTTCAGTCATGCGTGCTTGAGTCGTTGCTGCTACGTACCCGGGTAGCCACGCTCATGCAAAAGACGTACCTCGTTGGCGAAGTGTGCCTTGGCCGTGTCCAGCAGGCGCTGCTGCTCTTGCGCACGTCATTCAGTGATCGGGCGTTCTGGGATTGTTCGCGTCCTTCGCCGCACGCGCCACGTTCACCGCGCTTGCGCCTCAGATGGAGCGCTTGGACAGCTGGTTGGCCAGGTAGCCGGCCTGCCTGATCGCGAGCGTCACGATTGTGAGCGTCGGGTTCTCGGCGCCCCCGGTCGTGAACTGGCTCCCATCCGAGATGAACAGGTTCGGAACGTCGTGCGTCTGTCCCCACTTGTTGCATACGCCGTCGCGCGGGTTCGCGCTCATGCGACAGGTGCCGAGATTGTGCGTGGACGGATAGGGTGGGGTACGGAATGTCTTTACGGCTCCCGCCGCCTGATACACCTTTTCCCCGGCAGCGTACGCGTGGTTGCGCATCGCGACGTCGTTCTCGTGGTCGTCGAAATGGACATTCGGGACAGCCAGGCCGTACTGGTCCTTCTCGGCGGAATTGAGCGTGACCCGATTCGTCGGGCGAGGCATGTCCTCGCCGACCAGCCACATGCCCGCCATGCGCGTGTAGTTGTCCAGGAAATATGTGAAGTCCGGACCCCAAGCACCGGGGTCGAGGAACGCCGCCATGAACGGAACACCGAGCGACAGCGTTTCCATTTCGTAGCCCCCGACGAAGCCGCGTTTCGGGTTGTTAGGCGCCTCGTCGGTAATGATGCCGGCCATCGTCGTGCCGCGGTACATGTTCACCGGTTCGTTGAACACTGCGTACACTGAGCCCGTCATGTGTCGCATGTAGTTTCTACCGACCTGGCCGGAGCTATTCGCCAGCCCGTCAGGGTACTTGGGGGAAGCAGAGAGCAACAGCAGCCGCGGAGTCTCGATCGAGTTGCCGGCGACGCAAACTACGCGCGCCTTCTGCCGTTGATCCTTGCCGTCGGCATCTCGGTAGACGACTCCGGTGACCTTGCCGGCATCGTTGTGCTCGATCTTGAGGGCATGCGCCTGTGGGCGAAGGTCAAGCTTGCCGGTTTTTTCGGCGGCGGGAATCTCGGTGTAGAGCGTCGACCACTTGGCCCCTGATTTGCAGCCCTGAAAGCAGAATCCGATCTGCAGGCAGGAGCCGCGGTCCTTGCGCGGCCGGCTGTTGATCGCCATGTGGCCGGTGTTGCAGTCCTTGTAGCCCACTTTTTTCGCGCCGGCGTACATGACTTTGAAGTTGTTGTTGCCGGGCAGGCCGGGAATGTCGTGGGTGCGCGTCACGCCCATCTTGTCTTCGGCCTTCGCGTAGAACGGCTCTAGCTCCTTCAGTGTGAGCGGCCAGTCGAGCAAGCGACGCTCCCTTGATGTCGCCGTAGACTGTGCGCGCGCGGAATTCGGGCTCGTGCAGGCGTAGCGACGCGCCCGCCCAGTGCGTCGTCGTGCCGCCGACCGTCTTGCAGATCCACGCCGGCAGGCCCGCGAAATCCTTCGCGACTCCGCCACGTTCCCGACGTGGTCCGCTTGTCCAGCCAAGCAAGCTGTCCGAACGATTTCCACTCGTCGTTGATGAAGGTTGCCGGGGATTCGCGCTTGCCGGCTTCGAGCAGCACCACCTTGACCCCTTTCTGGCACAACTCGTTCGCGAGCGTGCCGCCGCCGGCGCCGGAGCCGATAACGACCACCACGGAATCGTCATTGAGTTCGAACTTTGCCATGATCCGTTCCTCTCTCAGGTTCGTTGGGCCGGAACTCAGGCCTTGTAGGGTGCGGGGCTCGCCGCCAGGGGCGGATCCGGCAGCCATTTGAGATCGTTGAACCCGCGGAGGATGTAGCCACCTTTGTCCCACGAGGGGCCGGGATACCCGAAGTAGGCAAACGCCATCTCGTTGTTGTAGAGCGAAGTGATGCACTGGCCGCGTACCGTGTTGAAGAACGGAGTGTCCTCGAGCGATTTCACCGCCTCGAGCTTCTTGGCGTCAGACGCCGTAACAAAACTGCCGCCGGCCGCCTTGTCGAGCGCTACGACGCCCTCGCCGAGCATCTGCGCAGTCTTCGGGTCCTTGCCCGCAGCCCCGTCGAGGTCCTTCGCGAGAAGCGCATAAACCGCGTCGGGTAATCCCTTGTGTGGGTACAGCACTTTGCCCATCTGCAGGAGGGTATCGCCCTGGGCTGACGCAAGCGTCTTGAGTTCGAGCGCCCACACGCGGCTCGGCGCAAACGCTGAGAGGATTGACGAGGCCGCAAGCGTTCCCGTCAGGATGCCGGCGCCCTTCAGGAACTCGCGCCGCGTCAGCTCAATCGACGGCTGCGCCGGACCATGCTCGCGGTCAGCCGACATCGTCTTCAGAATAATTTCCATGTTCTCCTCCGATCGTGGAGCGTGGTGCGCCGCCCCTCGCGTTTGCCGCGCATTGCTCGCCACGCGCCTGGCTAGCGTGTAGTGGCCGTGGCGCTCGAGCACCTCAATTTTGTAGCCGTCCGGATCCTGGACGAAGAAGTACCGTGCGAGCAGCGCGCCGGCGCCATCCTTGAACTCCTTGACGTCCCCCGGCGCGCAGCCGAGCTGCGCGAGCCGGTCGCGCTCGCGCGCCGCGTCATCGACGCAGACGGCGAAATGGCCGTAGCCGTCGCCGTGCGTATAGGGTTCCTTCCGGTCCTTGTTAAGCGTGAGCTCGACTTCGAAGTCGTTCTCCTGGTTCCTCAGATACACCAGCGCAAACGTCGGGAAGTCGAGACGGTGCACCTCGTCGAGACCGAACGCATCGCGGTAGAAACGCAGAGACCGTTCGAGGTCGAGCACGCGGACCATCGTGTGGATGACCTTTGCCATTCAGGGGCCCTCGCCGCAAGCGTCGCTGTGAATCCAGTCTTCAACCCGCGCGCAATGGCAACAGCCCGCAAAATCGCGCGGATGGCGAAGGATGGATTCGCTCACCCTGAAGGAAGATTATTGGCGGTTCGTTTGTCCGGGTCAAGCGTCGCAAGCAGTTCCCGTTCGAGTCGCGTTGCCTTCGGCACGCCGCGCCCGCGGCGGTCGTTCAAGCGAACCATTCCACGTCTGCGTAGTAGACACTCGACCGTCCGGGTTGGGGTCGACTACGGTCGACCGATCCGTGGCGATGAGCGGCGGCTCAAACGATCCACACTGGCCGTTCACGCCTCGATGACTGCTGTGCGTCGTGCAGCGGTCACCGGAATCCGCACAGTGGAGGTCTCTGACCGGGCCAATCGGAGACATTCGGCAGCGACGCGAAAACACCCCGCAAGCCGTCACTCGCCGGCGAGCGTGAGACCCCACCCGAAGGCGTAGTATGGTTGGACTTCCATTCGTCGACGTGGTGATTCAATGATGGACCGACGGACGTTCATCGGCGCCACGGCGCCGGTTCTCCGCACCGCGCCGCTCACCATCGACGCGCAGCCAGTCAAGCGCCCCGGATCGGCTTCCTGGCAACTGGAGCCCGACGCCGGGTTCCGCGCAACTGGAGGCATTCCGTCGAGGCTTGCGCGAGTTGGGCTGGATCGAGGGCCGGACCGTGACGATCGAGTATCGCTGGGCGGAAGGAAACCCTGACCGACTGCCGGCGCTCGTCGCCGAGCTCGTTGCGCTCAAGGTCGCTATCGCGCGATGCGCGCGGCGCAGCGGGCGACTAGCACGATTCCCATCGTCTTTGTCGTCCTGACCGACCCCGTGACCACCGGGTTCGTGCCGAGCCTCGCGCGTCCCGGCGGAAACATGACAGGAGTCGCCTCGCAGTTCGAGGACATTGCGCGACCTGGCGCCGGTGACCCGGCTCGCCAACGTGCCGGCGATCATCCTGGCGACGCCTGATTTTCCTGCGCGGAACCTCACCGAATCGATCGCGCTCGCACGCAGTTCGCCGGAACCGCTCGCATATGGCACGCCAGGAGTCGGCAGCACCGTTCACACTGGTCACCGGAGTGCAGCCGCAGGTCGCGTCGGGCAAGTTGAAAGGCATCGCGGTAACGACGGCACGGCGGGTTTCAGTATTGCCCAACGTGCCGACGATTCAGGAGAGCGGCATTCGGAACTTCGACATTGCCGGCTCGCGCGGCGTGATGGTTCCGGCCGGGAGGCCGACGCCGCTGGTCAACCGCCTGCAACGTGCGATTGGCGAGGCCTGCGAGTGGGCGAAGTCGAGGACCCGATTCAACGACCTGGCGCAGAGGTCATTGGCGACAG
>CAVRVO010000012.1:0-22517 GCA_963724625.1 uncultured Gammaproteobacteria bacterium
CGGCGCACGCGGAAGTCGCCGCGCGCACGACCAAGGTGCCAGCGCAAATGCGCGAGCGCATCGAAGCCAGCATGGCTGTGAGACAAGAGCGAATCGCCGGCATGTCAACGGCATGCGCACAGGCTCGCTTCGATTCGCGTGCCATCAGCCAGCGCCTGCAAGATGCGGCGGCTGCGGGGCACGAAGTCAGCCTCTGGCAGCTCGGAAACCTTGCCGACAGCGAAGCGGCGCGCGAGTACTGGCTGTCTGCAGCGATGCTGGGATTCGTTCCGGCCCAGGTGGACCTTGCTCAGAGTCTTATGCTCGAGAATTCGAGCGGCGATCGGCGCGAGCGCGGCGCAATGAATTTCTGGCTGCAGTCAGCCGCAAGGAACTCGCCGCAAGGAAAGCTGCTGTTGGGGGAATGCCTCGTCAACAGCTGCAACGCGCAGCCGCCAGACATGGCTACGGCCGGACAGGTACTGCGGGAGGCAGTTTTTCTCGGCGTCGCCTACGCGCCGACGACACTGGCGTCGATTCCCGCAGACGACGCTGCTGCCCCCACGGACGCAGAGATGTACAGCTTCAATTCGTTTCTTCAACGTCTGAATGACCTCGGTTGCTACGGTGCCGATCTGTATCCGACCAATGCGCTGCATATCAGCGATCAACTGCAACAGCTCGGGCTGCGCCTTTCGCCAGCGGCGCTCGAAGAGGCCAGGACGGCTTTCTGATCAGGCGTGGCGCGAACACGGCGCGCAGGCGCGAGCGGCCTGGCATTGCCAATAATCGAACCTTCGCGTTTGCGTCACGATTCGAGCGGCGAGACTGTGCGCTGCCACCTCGCCAGCGAATACCAGGCTGCTCACAGGTCCTGCCATGCGATGTTGTAAGCTCGCGATAACGCGAGGACGGGCGTGAGCGTGCCAACGAGATTTGACAATAACAACCAATGAGCGATGACATGAATGTATCGATCGACGCCGGGACTTCTCAGGTTTCGAGTGAACGTGCGCTGATCGCTCGCGTGATCCGCGGCAACCCCTGGTGGTTCATTGCCGGGCTGATGGTCGTCGGGGCCTACCTGCGTCTCGCCAACCTTGGTGATCTCGGGATTCATTCGGACGAAGACATATCGCTGGATCACCGCCAAGCTCATTCTGGAGAAGGGTGTTCCGGAGTTTCCGAGTGGACTGATGTACGTGCGCGGTGGCGCGTACCTGTATATCACGGCCGCAAGTGTATGGCTTTTCGGGCTCTCCGAATTCGCCATACGTTTGCCCGCCGTGCTATTCGGACTGCTGACAATCCCACTGGCCTTCGTATTCGCAAAGCGGCTGTTCGGCGTGGCCGTGGGCCTGTTGGTAGCCACACTGATCACTTTCTCACACTGGGAAATCGAGGTGGCACGTTACGCGCGCTTTTATTCGGCGTTCGGTTTCTTCGTCCTGCTCACGGTTTTGTGCATTTGGGAGTACCGAGTACGTTCGGAGCGTCTCGCTGGCGGAATCACGTGCGTCGCGCTGGCCATCTTCAGTATCACGCTGCACGAGCTCGGATACGCGATCGCTCTGATGTTCCTGATCCCACCGCTCCTGACTTGGGACACGGTGCGCCGCAATCCACAGCAAGCTAGTCTTTCCGCTGGTTGCCTGCCTGACAATTGGAATTTTCTTCCTTGTCTGGCGCCACGTCATCTCTGCCGGCTACTCCGTGCCGTTGACGACAAATCCGCGTGCCACGACACCCAACTTTGTGAATCCGGCCTTCGGCGGAACGTTCGATGAAGGGGTAAAGATCGGACCTGTCTCGGTCCCGCTGACTATTCCGGACCTTTCGATCCTGCATGCGTTGAAACAAACGGCTCCCGTTCTTGCAGTGCTGCTCGCTGGCATGGGTTCAATCGGCGTGGTCTCGTTGTGGCGAAGGTATCGGGCAAGCTTCAGGACTGTAGATACCGTTCTTCTGTGCGCGGCCGCCGCGTTCTCGGCACTGCAGTTGTTCAACCTCGCGATTCTGGCCATCGTCGTGCTCGCCGCTTCGAGGGTGGACGGCATCCGTGGCTTTCGTTATCCCCCGGTCCTGCTCGCGGCGGCTGTGGTGGGGGTGTGTTTTGTGGCATGGATGGGCCTTGCAGTCGGCTTGAATCTGCATCCAGTCGATGCAAGTGCCCGCGGCCCAGGATTGATCAGGCAATTGCTCGACTATCCACGGTTCACTCAGGTCTGGGGCTATGCACGTGAATGGCCACTGGCGTCCATTGTCGCCCTCGTCGGCGGTCTGTGGGCATTCGATCGGTTCACGAGTCGGTCGAATCGTGACGTCGCCGCAGGTTTTTTACTCCTCGTCTTTGCCATCCCGCTGCTCGTGAATGGCTTTCTCGAGCACGATTATCAGGGGTTCCGCTACAACGTTCCGTTCGATTCCTACTACTGGTGCTTCGTCGCGTTGGGTCTTTGCAAGTGGCGCGCGTTGCTGCCTGCGTCGCGGAGGGACGTCGCGAATGGGCACAGCTGGCGGATGGGTACCGTCGCGCTCGCTGCGCTCGTCCTCCTGGACGTCAACCCGGCGCGCGCCTGGTTGGTAGCGCACCGCGACTACACGAATACGGGCCTGCCTTATCGCGTGTACCGCATCCCAGAGCGCCGCGATTTCAAGACGCCGACGGCCTACGTCACGAAGCATGCCGCACCGAACGATCTGGTGGTCGCGATCGTCGATGCGCGCGAAGTGTATTGTTATCTCGGCCGTCTCGACTACTGGGTGATGTCGTCACACCTGACGCAGGCTTACTATGACGGTGAAATGCTGCGGGAAAAATACGTGTTGACTCCCCTCATCACGAATCTTACCCAGCTTCAGGACTTGCTGACGGAGGCACCTGGACGACGGAAGTGGCTGATCGCATCGGAAGCCACGGTCAGGGACACCTTCGTGCTGAGCGACGATATCAAGCATTTTGTCCTCAACAGTCAGGATCACGTTGCTTATGTTGGCGGAGATCACGCCACAAAGGTTTACATGTTCGAGTAGGGCCCATGAACTTCAGACTGGCAAAATCGCTTCTTGACCGACCAGGTGGCAGAGCATTACTGGGCCACCTGGTTACGGCTCGCGCACGAATTGCTGGTAATCCCGTCCAGATCTTCTACGACGGCGGGTGCTGGATTCACCGTTTTGGTAGCGACGCATTCGCCGATTGGGAGCCTGCCAGCAAACCCAATCTGCCCATGTGGCTCGAGCGGGCACGGAAGCGTTGGCTGTCGTTCTATCAGCCGAAGTCTGGTGAGACCGTCATCGACGTAGGTGCCGGCATCGGTGTCGAGTCGATTCTGTACTCCCGTGCAGTTGGCACAAGCGGCCGGGTCATCGCCATCGAGGCGCATCCGCGCACGTACCAGTGCCTCGTCAAGACGTGTGAATACAGTTCGCTGAGGAACGTTACGCCGCTGAACATCGCGCTGGTCGACCGCGAACAGGTCGTATCCATCGAAGACGACCGCCAGCACATTGGCAACGCCATCGTGCCGGGCAGCAGCGGTGAGCGCATTCGGGTGCGCGGCCGCAGTCTCGATGAGGTGTGCGCCGAGCTTGGTGTGGGCGATATCGCGGTGCTGCGCGCGAACATCGAGGGCGCGGAAAAGTTTGCCATCCAGGGGATGAACAACGTGATCGGGCGCATCGCTCATGCAGAGATCGAGTGTCACGATTTCAAGGCGGACCGCACGGGCAACGACTTCTTTCGAACCAAGAAGATCGTCACCGAATTCCTGCTGGACCACGGATTTGAGATCGTACCGATGCCCTTCGAAAAACCGTGGGTCAGGGATACCGTTTGCGCGTACAACCGCGCACTGACCGGCAACCCGCTGCACGCGCAGTGATCCTGGTCCACGCGGCTACGACCTGTGCGATTTAGTCGGGCGCCGCTGCACCAGGCGCGCGCGTCTGCGCTCTCCAATTGCCGACTGGTGCTAGTGCATTCTCAGCACCAGGTCCTTGCTGTACTGCACGTTCATCACGTTGTTGTGCCAGCCCTCGACGTACGGCTTGACCAGGTGCTTGTTGACGTAGAAGTAGAGCGGGATCACCGGCTGATCGGCGAGCATCAGGCGCTCGGCCTCTTCGAGGACGATGCGCCGTTGCGCGGGATCGACTTCGGCGGCGGCACGGGTCAGCAGCGCGTCGTAGCGCGGGTTGCGGTAGCCCGGCAGGTTGATTCCAAAATCGCTCTTCAGGTACTGCGCGAACGTATAGGCGTCGTTGTAGTCACCGATCCAGCTCGATCGGAATACCTGGGTCACATCGTGGCGATCGATATTCTGCAGTAGCACCTTGAATTCCTCCCCGAGCAGTTCCGTCTCGACTCCGAGAGACTCCTTCCACATCGATGCGATGGCGACGGCGATGCGCGTGTGGCTCTCGTCGATGTTGTAGCGAATCTGCGTGTGCAGCGGATGCGCGTCCGAATAGCCGGCCGCGGTGTAGAGCTGCTTCGCGCGGCGCCACGCGCTGCTCGAACGAGAGCCCCGCCCAGTCGGGCTTTTGTGACTCATAGTTATCGACGCCGATCGGGACCCATCCATAGGCGGGCAGCTCGCCGCGACCAGTCACGGCTTCGGTCAGGCGTTCACGATCGATCACCATCGAGAGCGCGAGGCGTAGCCCGGGCTGGTCTTTGAAGGGCGCGCGATGGAGGTTGTAGCCGTAGTAGTAGGTGCTCAGCTGCGGGGAAATGTGCAGCTCCGCGCCGAGATTGGCGCGAATCCACTTGAACTGCGCCGGCGGCACCGTGTAAGTGACGTCGAGCTCGCCTGCCCGATAGCGGCGCAGCTCCGCGCCCTGGTCGGGGATCTGCAGATAATTGACCGTGTCGATCTGATTGGCCGCATTGTTCCAGTAGTACGCGGTTACGGCGGGCGACGATGTGCGAGCCGACCGTCCACTCCTCGAGTATGAACGCGCCGTTCGACACGGCATTACCGGGACGGGAGAATCCCGGTCCCAGTCGCTCGAGCGTCGGGCGATGCACCGGGAAAGTGCTCGGGTGCGCAAGGACTCCCGGAAGATAGGGCGCCGGCGAATCGAGTCGTATCAGTAGCGTGTGATCGTCCGGCGCGCTGACGCCGAGCGCCTCGGCTGGCTTGCGGCCCGCAGCGATGGCCGGCGGCGTTCTCGATTACATCGAGGATCTGCGCGTAGGGCGATGCCGTGCGCGGATCGACCAGCCTGCGCAGCGCGTGCACGAAATCGAACGCCACCACGAGCTCGCCAGTCGACCAGCGCAGATCGTCGCGTAGTCTGAACGTGTACTGCGCGTCCATCGGCGCTCACCGACCATTCCCGCGCCGCACCGGGCGACGGTTTCGCCTCGGCATCGAGCGCCGTCAGCCCTTCGTACACGTCGCGCAGGATCGTGAGCTCGGCATCGGTGCGAGCACGCTGCGGATCCAGGGATTCCGGTTCCGGACCCGTTGCCGCGATTGAATACCACTGGCCGGTGGCCGGTCGCCTTCGTGCCGGTCGGGGCCTCCTCGCGCTGACAGGCGCCGCAAAATGCGGCGACCAGCGCCAGTGATGCGAGAACCAGGACTCGATGGCGCGGATTAGCGCCGCGCAGGTGCCGGTCCTTGGATAGACGATCCGTCACGCTGATAGTCTGCTCACGCTTGCCGCGTCCTCGGCAAGTATCTCGCCCATCCGGCAGACGAGGTAGACGCGAAATGCGAGTTGGCTTGCATCGAGGCGCATTTCGGTGGGCTGCGTCTTTCTGCGACGCAAGATCCAAGGAGGCAGATATGCAGCAGCGGCTCGCCTCATTCTCTTCTTCCAGAGACGAAGCTTCGGCTCCTGCGCTGCGCCAGCAGCCGCCTCGCGTATGAGCTCCACAAACCGGTGCGGGATCAGCGGGCTCGAGGTCGCGAACAGCCAGTCGGTCAGGAAAGTCGCAACGTGAGCGGATTTCAGTATGCTCGTTGCTTTCTCCGCCGCAGTGTACTTTGCAAACCCCACGTCCGAAAGACCGGGCCCCAGCGTTCCGGTAGCGAGCATCCAGGGAACCACGTCAGGATTGAAATTGAAGCGTCCGAGCAATGTCACGATCGCACGCTGCGAGGTGGACGCAATTAGTAGCGCGTCGTCCTTGAAATACCAGATCGTGCGCGACGCAAGCTCATCTGCGACCAACTCAACGTGTTGATCGTCAGCTCTGCACAGCGCATAGGCGCCATCGGGACGCCCGGTCAGCGGTTGATCCCAATTGGGCGAACCGACGAGGTAGCCCAGGCAGACACTTGATCCCTGTGTTCGCACGAGGTTGCTGGGATTCGAGATACAGACCAGAATTCCGTCCGCTTTCGACACCAAAGGTGGTACGGCGGCGATGTTGTCCGGCGTCAGTCGGTCTGCGATCGTTGCCAGAGCCTTGGTGAAGGCGGCGATGCGCCCTGGATCTCGTGGACAAACATAGACTAGCTTGGCCATACGAACAGCCGTTGTTGATCGGCGACCGATGATAGTGGAGTCGCTGCAGCGTCTCTACAGAAGGTACTGTGTTCTGCAGACGTGGAATATCGGGGTGGTCACGGCCGGACCGATGGATCTGCAGAAGCTGGTTGCCGACGGACGATTGGGAACGGTGACGTGGTGTCCGCGATTCTCGCCTCTCAGTTCCCGTGCTGACCCGTTTGTCTGGGCAGCGAATGGGCACGCCAGAGTCTTATACGAGGAAATCGTTCACTGGAACGCGCGCGGGCATATTAGGAGCTTGTCATTGGACGGTTTCTCACGTCCCCAGCGAACGCGTGCCGAAATCGTCAAGCCATATCACCTTTCGTATCCGCATACCGTCGCGCTCGGGAAGCTCTGGTATTGCATTCCGGAGAGCGCACGATCCGGCGGCCTGGACCTGTACGCCTGGAATCCCGAGCGTGGTTCGTGGGAATTCCAGAAGCGCATGATCGAGGGCGCTGGCATTCTCGACGCCACATTGTTTAGACACGGCACGATGTGGTACCTGTTCGGCGCCTTGCGCGAAGACGGTCCCTACGACAAGTTGAGAATCTGGTGGTCAGACTCCCTTGATGGCGAGTGGCAACCGCATTCACGCGATCCGGCAAAAGTGGACATTCGAAGCGCGCGGTCCGCCGGTCCGGTATTTCAGGTCGGGGAATGCTTCTACAGACCGGCGCAAGATTGCACGGCTGGATATGGCCGCGCCGTCACAATCAACCGAATCGATTTGTTGACACCAGTGGAATTCAGGGAAACGACAGTAAGCCGAGTGCAACCCGACCCAAACGGACCGTATCCCGACGGCCTGCACACAATCACTGTGTACGGTGACAGAGTCCTCATCGATGGGAAGCGCGTAGGATTCAGTGCGGCGTTATTGCTTATGAAGCTCGCACGTCGCCTCACCAGGCTGGTTGGCAGCGCCAGTGGCCCGAGCAACCGCGCACCATGACGCCGCTCGCTGCGAATTTCACGCTGCTCGACTGCGCTTCTTCAGATGGATCAGGAGGAGCGAGATCGCTGCCGGGGTGACGCCGGGAACGCGCGCCGCCTGACCGAGGCTCACGGGTCGCACTTCACCGAGGCGCTGGCGCACTTCGTTCGACAATCCCTTCACTGCCGCGTAGTCGAGATCCGCGGGCAGCGCAGTCTTCTTCGTTGCGCCGCTGGCGTTCAATCTCCTGCTGCTGGCGCTCGATGTAGCCGCTGTACTTGGCCTGGACATCCACCTGCAGGCGGACTTGTTCGGTCAGCCGATCATCTTCCACCCAGGACTGCGGCATCTCGCCCACAACCGGCAAGGCGGTGAGCGCTTCGAGTTGCACATCCGGCCGGCGCAGCAACTCGAATGCGGACTGCTCGCGCGTGAGAGGACTATCGAGTATCGAATCCGCGTCCCCGGCACCGATCCGGATGTCCTCGAGCCGGGCGCGCTCGCGTGCGATCAATTCGCGCTTGCGCTCGAACAATCGCCAGCGTTCCTCGTCGATCAGGCCCAGCTCGTGACCTGTCGGCGTCAGACGCAAGTCCGCGTTGTCTTCGCGCAGCAGCAGGCGATACTCCGCGCGGCTGGTGAACATGCGATACGGCTCCGGCGCACCGCGCGTGATGAGGTCGTCGATCAGCACTCCGATGTATGCTTCACTGCGCTGTGGCCACCAGGGCTCGCGCTCGCCAGCACGCAGCGCCGCGTTGATTCCGGCCACGATCCCCTGCGCCGCGGCCTCCTCGTAGCCGGTCGTGCCGTTGATCTGGCCCGCGAAATACAGGTTCTGAATGAGGCGGGTTTCCAGGCTCATCTTCAGATCGCGCGGATCGAAGAAGTCATATTCGATCGCATAGCCGGGTCGCGTCAGATGCGCCTTCTCGAATCCCCGGATGCTGTGCACGAATTCGTACTGCGCATCAAAGGGCAGACTGGTGGAGATCCCGTTCGGGTACACCTCATTGCTGGCGAGTCCTTCGGGCTCGACGAAGATCTGGTGCGAGGTCCGACTGGCGAAACGAAACACCTTGTCTTCAACCGACGGGCAGTAGCGCGGCCCGACACCCTCGATGCGGCCGGTGAACATCGGCGAGCGATCACTCGCACGCCGGATGATTTCGTGCGTGCGTTCATTGGTCGCGGTGATATGACACGGAACCTGGCGCGGGTGCTCGCTACGACGCCCCAGGAAGGAAAACACCGGCTGCGGATCATCGCTGTGCTGCTCGGCCATCACGCTGAAATCGACACTGCGGGCATCGATGCGCGGCGGTGTGCCGGTCTTGAGCCGTCCAACGCGGACGGGCAATTCACGCAGACGCGCGGCAAGTCGCAGCGAAGGCGGGTCGCCCGCACGTCCCGCCGCGTAGTTCTCCAGGCCGACGTGAATGCGCCCCGACAGGAACGTGCCGACGGTCAGGATCACGGCACGCGCGTCGACTTCGATACCGGCTTGCGTAATGACACCGCAGACGCGCTCGCCAGCGAGCCTCAGGTCCGCGACTTCCTGCTGGAACAGCGTCAGGTTGGGCTGCGACTCAAGCGCCGTGCGGATGGCCTGTCGATACAACGCACGATCCGCCTGCGCACGCGTCGCGCGCACTGCCGGCCCTTTGCTCAAGTTGAGCGTACGGAACTGGATGCCCGCGCGATCCGTGACGCGGGCCATTACGCCACCGAGTGCGTCGATCTCTCGCACCAGATGTCCCTTTCCAATCCCGCCAATGGCCGGGTTGCAGCTCATGGCGCCCAAGGTCTCGATGCTCTGCGTCAGCAGCAGAGTGTTCGCGCCCATACGCGCAGCCGCCAGCGCGGCTTCAGTGCCGGAATGGCCACCGCCGACCACGATCACATCGAAACTGCGCGCGAAACGCATGGCTAAAGGCTCAATGGCATCAGGGACTTGAAAAAGGGCGCCTAGTGTAAGCACCCTGCTGTCCCGTTGCCAGAATGGACGCCCGGAATGGACTATCGTGTAAGGTGCGCCCCTGACATGCCTATCGCGATTGTTCCGGACGGGAGCCTGAATTGAGGTCGCGCCTCGGCGCGTTCGTCGTCGCAGCGTGTCTTGCGCCGGCCGCCTTCGCCGCAGCGCCACCTGCCTCGTCCTTATCCCTCAAGCCGTGCCGGCTCGAGCATCCGGAGCATTTGCAATCCATAGAAGCGCGCTGCGGAGCGCTCAAGGTTCCTGAGAACCGCAACGACCCGCACTCTCGCAAGATCGATCTCAACGTCGCTGTTATTCCAGCGCTCGACCGGCGCGCAGCCGCCGACGCGCTGTTCATTCTCGCTGGCGGACCCGGACAGGCGGCCACCGATTTCTACACCCTCATCGCACCGGCCTTTGCACGTGTGCAGCGCGAGCGCGACATCGTCCTCGTCGATCAGCGGGGCACGGGCGGCTCGAATGCGCTGAACTGTCCATTTCCGGATGAGGACGAGGCTGCCGACTTGACGCCCGCACAACTTCGCGCTCATGCGCGCGATTGCCTGGCGAGCCTGCATGCCGATCCGAGGTTCTATACGACGAGTGTGGCGGTGCAGGATCTCGATGCGGTCCGCGCCGCGCTCGGCTACGCGCGGATCAACCTCTACGGTGTCTCCTACGGAACGCGTGTGGCGCAGCACTACCTGCGCCGATTTCCCGGGCAGGTGCGCGCACTCATTCTCGATGGCGTCGTGCCGCCCGACGCGGTCCTCGCGGCTGATGGCGCGCTTCATGCCCAGCGAACACTCGAGCTGATCTTTGCCAGGTGCCACACTGATGCCGCTTGCCACGCGGCATTCGCCGATCCGCGTGCCCAGTTCGAGACGCTGCGTTCGCGCCTGTCTGCATCGCCGGCTCACATTGTGCTCCCCGACCCGGACACCGGAAGCGTCATGCCGCTTGATGTGCGACTGGTGCACTTGCAGATCGCCACTCGATTGCTGAGCTACGCGCCGGAACGCGCCGCACTGCTGCCGTTGATCCTCGATCAAGCGGTAGCGCACAACAATCTTGTGCCTCTCGCCTCGCAGGCGGTGATCATGTCGAAGCGCTATGTCGATGCGCTGAGCTACGGGATGCACAACGCGGTCGTGTGCACGGAAGACGTGCCGTTCATTGATCCTTCAAGGCTCGACCGCGCCGCCCTCACCCGTAGCTATCTCGGTACCGCCCAGCTCGATGGTCTGGTCGAGGTCTGCAAGGAATGGCCGCGCGGGCAAATGGATTCGGACTTCCATGAGCAGCTCCAGTCCGATCGACCCGTATTGATTCTCTCCGGCACTGCGGATCCTGTGACACCGCCGGCCTATGCGGAACGGACGGCACTGGGTCTCAGCAACGTGCTGCAAATTACGCTGGAGGGGCAAGGCCATGGTCAGCTCGCCACTGGCTGCATGCCGCGCCTGATGGCGCGGTTTCTCGAGCTGGGCACGAAGCAGGGGCTGGACACCTTGTGCACCCGAAGTATCGCGCCGGATCCCTTTTTCACCTCGTTCTCGGGTCCTCCGCCATGATCGAAGTCCAGGGTCTGCGCAAGTACTTCGGTTCCGTCGCAGCGGTTCACGATGTGTCGTTCGCGGCGCTCGACGGACGCATCACTGGTCTGCTGGGGCCCAATGGCGCCGGCAAGTCCACGACACTGCGGATCCTGAGCACACTGCTCGAACCCGACGCCGGGGGTGGGCGGATCGATAACCTGGAGCTACGTGGTGATCCGCTCGGCGTGCGAAGGCTCATCGGAGTGCTTCCCCACTCGAGCGGGGTTTACCCGAATCTCACCGGCCGCGAAAACATCAGCTATTTTGGCCGCCTGCAGGGACTCGATGCGCCGACGATCGATCGGCGCACGCGCGAGCTCGTAGAGTTGCTGGAGATGGGCGACTTCGTCGATCGCCGCGCCAAAGGATACTCCCAGGGCCAACGGCTCAAGGTCGCGATCGCGCGTGCGCTCGTCCACTCGCCGCGCAACGTGGTGCTGGATGAGCCCACCAACGGACTCGACGTGATGGCGACACGTGCGCTGCGCAGCCTCCTCAGGCGGCTGCGCGATGAGGGGCACTGTGTGCTTTTTTCGAGCCATGTGATGCAGGAAGTCGCGACGTTATGCGATGAGGTCGTGATCATCGCGCGTGGCCTGGTTGTCGCACGTGGCACCCCGGATCAGATCCGCACGCGCAGCGGCACCGACAGCCTGGAAGATGCGTTCGTCGCCGCGATCGGCAGCGCGGAGGGCCTGCAGTAGTGCGCGCGATCGCCATAGTGTGGCTCAAGGAGATGACGGAAAACCTGCGTGACCGGCGCACGTTGCTGTCGGCTTTGGTGTTCGGTCCGCTGTTCGGTCCGGCGCTGTTCGCCGTAATGATCGGATTGCTGCTCGAGAAGACCGTGAGCGAATTCGACGAGAAGGTGGCCCTCGCGGTTGACGGCAGCGCCCTCGCTCCGAACCTCATGCACTTTCTCGAAGAGCACGATGTCGCGATTCAGCACGTGCGCTTCGACCTGGAGAGGGCGCGTGCAGCTATCCGCAATGGCAGACACGAAGCAATACTGCTCATCCCGGCGGAGTATCCACAGCGCTTGCGCTCGGGCTTGCCCGCCCCGGTGCAGCTGGTTTCGGACAGCGCCGACAATCGCACCGGAAAATACGTTGCCCGCGTGCGCGCGTTGCTTACGGCCTACGGCTCACAGCTTGCCAGCTCTCGCCTGCTGGCGCGGGGCGTGAATGCCGAGGTGATTCGACCGATCGCGATCGATGAGATCGACGTATCGACGCCCGCCGGGCGTGCCTTGCTGGTGCTCGGAATGATGACGTACTTCATCCTGTTCGCGATGCTGATGGGCGGACTGTACCTCGCCATCGATGCCACCGCCGGGGAACGCGAACGAGGCTCGCTGGAACCGCTGCTCACCGTTCCCGCGGAACGGTCCAGGCTCATCTACGGGAAGATTCTCGCCACCTGCTGCTTCATGCTGCTGTCACTCGCCATTACGCTCGCGGCCTTCACCCTCGGGCTCAAGCTCGTGCCCCTGGAGTCGCTTGGCATGAGCGCAAATTTCGGGCCCGCCGTGGCGATACGCGTGTTCGTCGTGGCGGTGCCGTTCGCGCTACTGGGCGCTTCGCTCATGACAGTGGTTGCCTCGTTTACGCGTACCTACAAGGAAGCCCAGAGCTACCTGACGCTCGTACTCCTGATCCCCACGCTGCCGATCGTATTCGCAGGTTTGTACTCGCTGCGTCCGAGCAACTGGCTGATGGCTGTGCCGAGCCTGAGCCAGCACCTGTTGATGACAGGGTTGATTCGCGATGAGCCGTTACCGCCTCTGCACGTGGCGATTTCGGTGCTCACGACACTGGCAGCCGGTCTCGCGCTCGCATGGATCGCGGGCCGACTGTACGAACGGGAAGCAATCCTCGGCTAGACGTTGGCATCGTCCGCTGCCGGTGCCGCCGTCGCCTTCGCACGGGCCACCAGCACGCAGAAACGACGTTGATTGGCCGCTTCGAAGTCGCGCGCCTCGATCTCAAAACGATTATTGGCATAGCCACGTATGAGCCACTCGAACACATAGCGCAGCCGCGTCAGGCGCCGCGGCGCCCACTGATTGACTACATGAAAGTACTCGTGCAGCACCAGTCCCGGATCGCGCGCGAATTCCGCGATAGTGCCGCGCAGATAGATCCGATTCGGTCTGGTGGTTGCGATCGCGCGTGGATGCCAGCGCACCCGCCAGGATTTCTCGATGATCGACACCCCTGCGACCGCGTCGCCGAATATTTCGTGCAACGCGCTGCGCACCGAGGGTGGCAGCCGATCGAAATTCGTCGTGCCAGTCACTTGTCTTGCCGACGCAATCGCGGATGCGCAAGAGCCAGAAGTTTTCGAGTAAGACTCTCGCTACTTTCCGATGCAGAAACTGGAAAAGATGCGACCCAGCAGGTCCTCGCTCGTGAACTCGCCGGTGATTTCTCCCAGCGCCGCCTGGGCACCACGCAGCTCCTCGGCGAGAAGCTCCCCTGCACGTTGCGTGCGAAGCTGCTGAGCACCTATTTCGACATGTCGCCGCGCGCGCGTCAGCGCATCGAGATGACGTCGGCGCGCGGAGATGCTGCCGGCTTCGGCCGGCATGAATCCCATGCACTGCTTCAGATGTGCGTGCAGCAGACTGAGCCCAGCGCCGGTCCGTGCCGACAGCCGCACGCTTGGCGGTGAACTCGTCGCATCCAGTTGTGGGGCGCGATCGACGAGATCTGCTTTGTTCATCACGAGCGTCACGGGCACTTCGGTTGGCAGTTGGGCACGCTCACGTGCGTAACTGGTGCCTTCGGGGTCGGCAAGACCGTCGACGACGAACAGAACGCGGTCGGCACGCATCATCTCCGCTCGCGCACGCCTCACTCCCTCGGCCTCGACCACGTCGCGTACTTCGCGCAATCCAGCGGTATCGATCAGGTGCAGTGGCATCCCGTCGATGTCGATGCGTTCCCGCAGTACATCGCGTGTCGTGCCTGGAACATCCGTTACGATCGCCGCGTCGTAGCCGGCGAGGCGGTTCATCAGGCTGGACTTACCAGCATTCGGCGCGCCCGCGATGACGACTGTCATGCCGTCGCGTAGCAGCCGGCCCTGCTGGGTCAGCCGAGCCACGGAAGTGAAGTGCTTGAGCAGCGACTCGAGGCGTTGACTCAAGTCGGCGTCAGCCAGGAAGTCGATCTCCTCTTCCGGAAAGTCGATGGCCGCCTCGACCCGCACGCGCAGATCGATTACGGCCTCGGTCAGTCCCTGCACCATGGCCGAAAACTCACCCTGTAAAGAGCGCAGTGCCGCGCGCGCTGCCGCGCGCGAGCCGCTGTCGATCAGATCCGCCACCGCTTCGGCCTGTGCAAGGTCGAGCTTGTCGTTCAAGAAAGCGCGCTCGGTGAATTCGCCGGGCCGCGCCATGCGCGCTCCAAGATCAAGCACCCTCTTCACCAGCGCTTCCATCACCACGGGACCGCCGTGCCCGTGAAGCTCCAGCACGTGCTCACCGGTGAAGGAATACGGCGCTGTGAAGAAGAGCGCGAGGCCGGAGTCGATGTCGCCGTCGCTCCCGCGAAACGTGGCAACGGTGGCGATGCGGGGCGTTGGAAGGGAGCCGAGGAGGAGCCGCGCCAGCTCCGGCACTTGCGAGCCGGACACCCGCACGATCCCGATGCCGCCACGTCCCGGTGGCGTCGCAGCGGCTACGATTGTTTCCTGCGGTGGCATGGCGACACTCGCGGCGGCGCAGAGTGTTCTGCGGTTGCGCAGCCTAGCGCCGCTTGCGCGACCGTGCCACCGTCGCCGGATTCTCCGAGCGGATCGCAGCTCGGCAGTTCTCTCAGATCGTCGTGCTCACCTCGCCCGAGTAATCGCTCTCGGCGCCACTCGCGCTATGCGCCGTCACCGCAAAAAAGTAGGTGCCAGCACCGAGGCCGTCGATCACGTAACGCGTAATGCCCGGATTGTCGATCGGGATCGTCGTGGAGTACGCGCCCGATGCATTGCCGTAGTGAATCTCGTAGCCCTTAAGATTCACGAGCGGCGTCCCGTCCGTATTCTCCGTGGGCGGCACCCACGATAACGTCACGCTGGCGTCGCCGTTCTGGACGACCGCCACGACGAATTCCGGCAGACGTGCCTCCGCCTGGCCGTCAGTCACTGTGACCACGATCGCCTTGTACGAGCCCACGTCTGCGGCCGTCGGCTTGCCCGAGATTCGACCGGACGCGGAATCGAAGTTCGCCCAGGCGGGCAGGTTGTGCACGGCGAACGTCAAGGGATCGCCGTCGGGGTCGCTGGCCTTGGGTTTGAACAGGTACTGCTGCCCGGCAATGACATTCCTGGGCGGCTTCCCTTGGATTTTTGGTGCGCCGTTGGACGTCGCGGGAGGATTGTCGACGCCTGCGGCAGGATCGTCGCCGCTAATCGGAACTCTGCTCCCGTTGCGCGCACTTTGCACTGCGCTCGACGGCGATCCGTCGGAGAGGCAGCCCGAAACAAGAAATACCACGGTGAGAACTGGAAGCAGTGGACGAATCCACTGTGAGACGCGATCTTGCACTTCAACCCCCGATGACTTGTGAGTCTCCCCACGTGCCACGAGCGTTGTCGCAACGGCTCGAGGACACGCGCCACACGCCACATCCGGCGTTGGGAAGGCTGGTCAGGGAATTGCTGCAAACAGAACGAGAGTAGCTCTCGCTGTGTTAACGAGATCGCGCTGCGACCCCGGCAACCCCGCTGTCCTAGGCCGAAGCCCTTAGACCGGAAGCTTTGCGCCCCCACCTTTCGATGGGTTTGCCCTTGTAGGTACGGCCGCAGTATTGCGCCGAACGGCGCGCATCGCAATGTCTCCACGAAGCGACGTTCGCGAGACAGTTCGCATTTCCGCATCGATGATGCGGAAGCGCGCTTGCTCAGCGGCCTTTCACCCAAAAAAGCGGATAGGGAATAAGCAAGCGCAATGCCAGAGTCGCTAACCGCTTGAGATCGGTGTGAGTGTGCGTCGTGGCAAGCGGGTCGTTCCGCGCGATCGCGTCCGAACTGTTGCCCGCTACCGACACGTCAATGCGCGTCGATAGGAGAAACGCGGAAATTGTCGGTAAATCGGTGGTCGCCGGCCGCCGACAAGGATCGTACGCAGCGACAGCCAACGCGGCTTGAGTCGATCGTAGATCACGTCGAGAAGACGTGAACACCGCGACGTCCTGCATGATTAGCAGCGCGACACGTCAGGTGCGCTGTATCCGTGCAGCGCCGTTTGTTCGCAAGCGCGGGACCGAGAAAAACATTGCTGCGCAAGCAGCGCTCCTCCATCACGCGCTGCAACTTCGCGGCCTCGCGCGATGTGCCGGCGAGCAGCGCTCGAACGCCAGATCGTGAACAATCTGTGCGGAGTGATACTATATGGCGATCCAAGCAAGACGATTGTCGCTGCGACCAGACAGTCGCCGACAGAACACGACTATCTGCGCGCACAGTGATGCGGCAGCGCAGCACAAAGTCGTGACCACTGATCTGATTCTCCCGTGATCGTCTTGACCGGCGCAGTGTCATCGATCACCAAGATACGGATGTGGACGGCAAGATCTCGGACGCCACGGAACACCGCGTGCGAGTTTCGTCAACCATCGTCGCCCGTCTTGAGCGCGCCAACTGATCCGGGCACAAACTGAACGGACTACCGGCAGAAGAGGACGCCCGTTGCCGCACTACGCGATGCGGGTCCGGCAGCGGAAGCCGGGGCGTTACTGTTCAGGTTCCACGGCCGTGGGAGTCCAGAAGGTCATAGGGCAGCCTTCACGCGACTGTCATCGTCCTGCAGTACATCTCAATCCGCCATCACGGATCAGGTCTTGCCTGGTGCTGTTTTTGAGCAGGTCGCGAAGATCGGCAGGTTACAGACCAGAAGTCTTGGGCACTGGGCGGCTAGGGTCGACGTCCTAGTTGTTCTTGCCGTAAATCCTGCACGCGCGACCGCACGGCAATTATGTAAAGCCTACCGACATGGGTCCGGACTGAGGTCATCGAGTGTCTTGCAGGTGGGCGCGAGTCGATCGCGCTCGCGAATGACACGAGGTCAACGCGACGCATTCGAGCTGCGCTGGATGGAGTGTGATGTGCTTCACAATTGCGTGACATTTTCGTGTTCTCGGGCGAATATGTGATCCAGTTCCGCTCATACTCAGCACGCCCAGGCGGGGGCGGCAACTCGGAAGGTGTGCGCGAGCGCACATCATCAACTACTAGAAGAAGGCATGGACGAACACGTCATTGTGAGAAACCCTCTTGCAGTCGCATTCGTTGCGCTACTGCAGTGGATTGTCCCGTCGCTCGTCGCCGTCGGGTCGCTCTACTCCCTGGTCGCTGTGAACGATGTGGATCTCGGGAGCCAGAGCCAGTATCACGTCATGGCAGCGCTCGTCGCGATGCTGTGGATGATTCTTTCGAAGCCCGCGCGCACGAACGGCAGGATTCACAGCAGCTCGGTGCCGCTCTTGTTCGGCGTGCTCGTGCGCTGGATGGTGTTGCTGGCGGTTCTGCTCGCGGTTGCCTATGCCACGAAGTCCTCGGATCAGTTCTCACGGCGGGTCGTGCTGACCTGGGCCGCCGCGACACCAGCGCTGTTGCTCCTGCTCGAAATCCTTTTTCATGAGGTGATGCACCGGCTGTTGAGCGTGCCGTCGAACGCACGCAGCGCGGTCTTTGTCGGATGCACCGAAGCGAGCCTGGCGCTCGCGAAGGAATTCCGGAACAGTTCCGATCTGTGCATGCCCGTCGCCGGCTTCTTCGACGATCGGAGCCCCGAGCGGCTGAACCTCCCCGGAGACTTTCGTCTGCTGGGAAGACTTTCCGGACTCATGGACTACGTGAAGAACCATGCGGTCAGGGTGATCTTCATCGCGTTACCGATCCGCCACGTGCAAAGGGTCATCAACCTCCTCGATCAGCTGCGCGACACAACGGCGTCGATCTACTACGTGCCTGACATCTGCCTGTTCGACCTGATTCAGACCAGAACCGTCGCGATCCAGGGTATCCCGGTGATCGCCGTATGTGAGACGCCCTTCTATGGAATCCGTGGCGCCTCGAAGCGCGCGACAGACGTCATCGTGGCCGCATCGGTTCTCATTCTCACGGCACCGCTCCTGGCGCTGGTTGCGCTCATGATCCGCAGTACATCGCCCGGCCCCGCAATCTTCCGGCAACGCCGCTATGGCCTCGACGGCGAAGAGATCATTGTCTACAAGTTCCGCACGATGACGGTGCAGGAAGACGACTCGCACATTCGGCAGGCCACCGCGAACGATCCGCGAACGACGCGCGTGGGTCGATTTCTGCGTCGCTACTCGCTCGATGAGCTGCCGCAGCTGATCAATGTTCTGCGCGGCGAGATGAGCCTCGTCGGCCCGCGCCCGCACGCGGTGGCGCATAACGAGATGTATCGCAAGCTGATCAAGGGCTACATGGTCCGTCACAAGGTACTTCCCGGCATTACCGGGCTCGCCCAGGTCAACGGCCTGCGCGGCGAAACTCGCAACGTCGCGCAGATGGAGGCGCGGGTTCGCTACGACCTCGAGTACGTGCGCACCTGGTCAATCTTTCTCGACCTCAAGATCCTTGCCAAGACGGCCCTCATCGTACTCAACGACGCCCGGGCCTATTGATCGAGGGTCGCCCTGGCGAAACCGGTCAGCCAGGGAGGAATTTCCTCCGCCCACCATATGTCCAATCCCGCTACCGGTCCGGCTTGCGGCGGGACACAATGGCAAAAGATTCAAGAAAAAGACGTCTGCATCGCCGAGCCTGTAGGATTGCTCAAGTGATGATTTGAGCCTCTTCCGCATGGCAAACGTTGGCAGAAAGAACAGGAGCGTGAGATGTCCACAGCGGGCCCCAAAGTGAGTTGGCGCTGCGCGTTTGCCGTACTGCTGGTCGCAGCCGCTTTCGCTAAACCGACCCTGGCCCAGCAGCAGCTCGCCGACTACACACTCCACCCCGGCGATCAGCTTGAGATCGCTGTGTGGAAGGAACCGGATCTCACCAAGACGGTGATCGTACGGCCTGACGGCAAGTTCTCATTTCCGCTGGCTGGAGAAACCGTCGCGATCGGGAGAACGATTCCGCAGGTCCAGGCTGAGATCACGAACAAGTTGAAGGCTTATATTCCGGAGCCTGTGGTCACAGCTGCGCTGACCATCATGGATGGCAACCGCATCTATGTCATTGGACAGGTCCAGAAGCCTGGTTCGTTTGTGATGAATCCGCGGCTTAACGTTTTGCAGGCGCTGAGCCTCGCTTCGGGATTGACGCCGTTCGCCGCTGTCAATGACATCATCGTAGTGCGTGGGACGGGAACAGGACAGAAGGTGCTGCAGTTTCGCTACAGCGATGTGAGTAAGGGGAAGAGCCTGGAGCAGAACATCCCGCTGGAGGCAGGCGATGTCGTCGTCGTGCCGTAGCCTTGCGCACCGAGGCAAATTGCGACGACGGCGGCGGGGTTGCGGTCGTGGCTATGATCGCTTGCTCAGCCCGCAGTGGCGCAGCAAACTCTACTTCACGCCCAGAGTTGAAGTGGGCGCGGAATGGAACACCAACCGCGAACTGATCGCCGATCCCGCCTTGCAAGATTCAATGATCCACTATCGAGCTCTGCTCGAAGCGCAATTGGGGCGGCGCACTCAGCGCTCCGAAGTCGAATTTCGGCCGCGCGTCATACTGCAGGAGTTTCCCGACCGGGACGGCATAGATCCCGTCGAACTGTTCTGCGATCTCCGATATGGGTTCCATA
Source organism: uncultured Gammaproteobacteria bacterium (assembly GCA_963724625.1). Classification (GTDB taxonomy): domain Bacteria; phylum Pseudomonadota; class Gammaproteobacteria; order Steroidobacterales; family Steroidobacteraceae; genus DATBVX01. The sequence goes on from CAVRVO010000012.1 coordinate 19,776, forward strand.
CGCAGCGAAGCGTGTTCGACTCTTGTTGCGCGCTACGCGCGACAGGACAGCTTCAACGCGGAGTATGGCAACGCCAATTTTGACCCCTTCGAGCCGCAGAATCCGGGCGCCTCGGACACGGGAATCACCTATATCGGCGACACACGCAAGCGTCTCACGGCTGAACCCGATTACTCCTTTGCCGTATCGGAACGCACGCGTATCGGCGCGAGAGCCCGCTACGACAATGTCAACTACTACGCCAACGAAGACAAGCCGATTGGCACGGTTGGCCTCATTGGCTATGACAGCGCTGTGTTCCAGCCCTATCTCACCCGAGCCTTCGGTCAGCAACTCGAACTTGAGATCGGCCCATACGTCTCGCGGTTCGAGGCAGACGACAATTCAAACACCACCGACAACTACGGCTTGGCCTATCGGGCAAGTACACCTGGTCGCAGATCTGGGAGATTGGAGGCTCGGCTTCAGTACGAGCACAGCGAAATAGACCAGCCGCAGGTCATCCCGCCGCAAGACACTGACTCGAACTGGGGACTCGAGTTGTACGGGTTACGCAAGGGACAGGTCGACACCCTGCGCTTCAGCATCGGGCACTTCATTGTGCCAAGCAGCACCGCGAGCATGATCGAGACCAATCAGCTGCGCGTGCAGTACGACCATATTTTTACACCCAGACTGACCTTCAACGGTGCGCTTCGAGTGAAGGAATCAACTCGCGTAGGAGGGATGCCGCGGACCTCGGACTTTGCCCGAGCGGAGCTTTCGCTGCGATGGCGGCTGACGTATTCATGGTTTGTGTCGGGGGGCTACCGTTTCGCCTGGAGAGATTCTGACGGCCCCGGCGACAACGCCGACGACAACGCGGTGTTTGTTACGTTCGGCTACCGCGGACGAGAGCCACAAGCCAGGTGATGCGATGAAACGCGAAGACACCGTCAAAACCGTCGGGGATTATGCCGGGCTGTTGCGCAGACGCTGGCAATATCCAGCAACGATCCTTCCGGCCGGTCTCCTGATTGCTCTCTTTATCGCTTATGTGCTGCCGGTGAGCTACCGGGCATCCGCCACCATCATGCAGGAGGGATCGTCGCTACCAACCAAGTTGGTGCCCACTACCGTGACGGGAAGCCCTGATGAGGTTGTCAACGCTGCCGAGCAACTCGAACTGGCACGCCGCCGTGTGATGACGAAGGAAAGTCTCACCGAGATCGTCAAGCACGTGGACCCATATCCGAAACTCACGGATGTCAGTGTGTCTGAAAAGGCGAGTCTCATCGAGCGAGACACGCTCGTGGAGCGGGTCGATCCCATCACGCTGGAGCCGAGCGAATCCTCAACGGCTTTCACCATCAGCTACTCCAATTCCGATCGTGAGCTCGCAGTTTCAGTGGCCGATCAACTCCTGCAGCTCTATCTGACGTTCACCCAGCGCACGCGTGCGGAGCAGGCAGCGGCGGCGCTGCACTTTCTCGAGGCGCAAGCCACACAACTCGAAGAGAGCATGCGCGGCTATGGAGCAGCGTCTCGAGCAGTTCAAGGGAAAGTACGGCAGCGCGCTGCCCGACTCCGAGGGGCGCAACCTCGTCGGAACAGATCGTGCGCAACGCGATCTCGAATCTTTCGAGAGTCAGATTCGTATCGCACAAGAGCGTGAGTCGATGCTCCAGCTGCAAATGACGGAAGTCAGCCCCAGTCTCACCGCGTCGGTGGGCGACTGGCGCACGGAGCTCGCCAAGCTGCGCGGAGAGCTAGCGCTGGCTGAACAGAAATATACATCCGAGCATCCCGACGTTAAGCGTCTGCGGCGTGCCATTGCCGACCTCGCGGCGCAGGGTGCCGCCAGCTCCACGAGCGCCGAGGCACCCGATAATCCAGAATATCTGCGCGTTCAAAGTCAGCTCGATTCCACGCGCCGCGAGCTTGCGGCATTGCGTGCCAACGCCTCCAGAGCGCGTTCTGACCTGGGCCGATACGAGCAGAACCTGGCAATCGCCCCGGGAGTCGAGCGCCAGTACGTACAGATCTCGCGTGACTACGGTATTGCACAGAGCCGCTACGCCGATCTGCAGAACAAGATCAAAGAGGCTGCTCTCGCGCAGACTCTCGAGAGCGAAGCACGTGGCGAGCGTTTGACCTTGCTGCGTGCGCCGTCCGCCCCAGACCACACCCGCATCGCCCAATCGACTGGGCATCATCTTGCTCGGATTTGTGCTGAGCGCTGGGATCGCGGTACTAGCGGCAGTTCTCAAGGACAGTGCCGATCCGACGGTACGCAGTGCCGATGATCTCGAGGCCATCATGCAGTCCTCGCCAGTTGGGCACGTGCCCGTGATCCTGAATCGCTCCGATCTGCGCCAGCGACGATTGCGTTGGGGAATGGTTTCGGCGGCATACCTGGTGGCAGCGATTGCGGTTGGCGCAACGATTGCGATGGCGAGCTGACGCACTATCCATCTACACCTACAACAATGAATACGGCTGAGCGAAGACATGGTCATTGAACGGGCTCTGGAGAAGCTGAGGGAAACAACTGCCGCAAAGACAGGGACTCGTTCTTTGGAGATGGAGGCTTCGCGCAAGAAATCGGCCGTTCGGCCGGAAGCGCGAAGCACGGCCATACGCCTCTTACCTGTTGTAACTCCCGACGTCGAGGCCGCTGAAGCGAGACGCGTTCTGCTTCCCGACGCCTCCTATGGGCCGCGAGACGACCGTACTGCTGCGGCATTTCGCCTGGTGCGCACC
>CAVRVO010000013.1:0-662898 GCA_963724625.1 uncultured Gammaproteobacteria bacterium
CAGAGACGTTCCGCGGGCTGATGCGGCTTCGCGGTGTCGAGGCAGCCGCGGAGTCGGGCTGGGCGGAAGGGTTTTACGTCGATAAATTATGCGCGTTCTAGGCGGACCGATATGACCAGTATTCATTACGATGCGGCGATCGACGATGCACGGCGTCGCGAACTCATTTATCACGGCGATTTGTTCGTATGTTCGCCGAGCAAGGCCTCCCTGGCGCTGGTGGAACTGGCGCGGGAGATGTTGTCGCAAGCGTTCGGGACCCGCGATCCGGAGACCGCGCAATACGAGATGAACGTGGAGGAGTTCGCACGGCTGCTCGGTGAGCTCAAGCCTCGGTTCATTCATCATCCAGATTGCAAACGCTTGCTGCCGGAGATGCTTCAAGGGCTCGGCTGTGATCCAGGCGAGACCTACTTCGATGTGCCGCGCCTGCGTTCCGCCACCAGTGACGATTACCTGAGCACCGGGATCGCTTACGCGTTCCATCCGCACCGTGACACCTGGTATTCGGCGCCGATGTGCCAGATCAATTTCTGGATGCCGGTCTACCCGATTACGGCCGATAACTGCATGGCGTTTCACCCTCGCTACTTCTCGCGTGGTGTGCACAACAGCTCGGAGATTTATAACTACCAGGAATGGAACCGGGTTAGCCGTTTCAACGCAGCGCAGCAGATCGGCGTGGACACGCGCCCACAGCCAAAGGCGCTCGAACCCGTCGAACTTCAGCCCGACGTGCGCTTGCTGCCGCCGCCCGGAGGCTCCGTGATCTTCTCCGGTGCCCAGCTGCATTCGACGGTGCCGAATTCGAGTGGTCGCACGCGTTACAGCATCGACTTCCGCATCGTTAATCTCGCCGATGTCCGTGATCTGCGCGGCGCCGAGAACGTCGATTCGTACTGCACCGGCACGACGATGCACGACTATCTGCGCTGCTCGGACCTGTCGAAATTACCCTTGGAGTTAACCGCGCCATATGACAACGGGCCCCCGCAACAGGCGGCCGGGCCGGCCAAGGCGGCTGGCTGAATGGGCATCGGGCCCCCTTGTGTCGAAATGTTTTACAAGTCGCGCGATGGCACTCGCATGGCGCGCTGCGTTGGCTTCAAAATGTGCGCGATTGCTCATAGGTGTGAGTACGTGCGTGCGATAAGTACCGGCTGAGAACAGACACAAATAAGGGCCGCAGCGGCGTGGTCTGCGGCCTGACGGGGTAGATTTCGTGAAATCCAGAAGTCGTGGTCAACAACGACCTCTCGTGACGTTGTCGCGGTGGGCACTACGCGCTGCCACGCTGACTGTACTGGCCGGGATTGCCGTGCTCCTCATGATGAGCACGGCGCAGGCTGCCATCGCCTTCAAGCAGGTCAGCAGTGCTGTGCCGCAGACGCCGCAGACGACGGTGAACGTGAGCTTCGGTGCGGCACAGAGTGCGGGCAGTCTCAACGTGGTAGCGGTGGGGTGGTTTAACACCACCGCGCACGTGCTGTCGGTGACCGATAGCCGTGGGAACAACTATGTGCTGGCGGCCGGCCCCACGACGCAAGCGCAAGCCGGGACGCAGGCGATGTACTACGCGGCGAACATCTGGCCGGGACCAATACGGTGACGGTGACTTTTGATGCGGCGGTGCCGTACCCGGATGTGCGCATCGCCGAATACAGCGGCATCGATCTCTTCAATGCTTTTGATGTAGCGATATCGGGCACGGGCACTGGGGCGACGAGCAACAGCGGCTCGGTGACGACGACCAATGCGAATGACCTGCTGGTGGGTGCGAACTATGTGACGACACACAGCACCGGTCCGGGCACGGGCTTTACACAGCGGGTGATCACCGATCCGAACGGTTCGATCCTGGAGGATCGGGTGGTGACGGCGAGCGGTAGCTACAGCGCTACAGCGCCGCTGACCGATGGCAGCTGGATCATGCAGATGGTGGCGTTCCGCGCGGCGAGCGCGGGTCCACCCGATACCCAAGTACCGACGGCGCCCACCAATCTTGCTGCCAATGCCGCTTCGAGCACGCAGCTCAACCTGAGCTGGACGGCCTCCACCGACAACGTCGGCGTGACGGGCTATCAGATCGAGCGTTGCACGGGTGCGGGTTGTGCGAACTTCGCGCTGCTCACGACCGTGACGACCACGAGCTACAACAACACCGGGCTTGCAGCCTCCACGAGCTACAGCTACCGGGTACGAGCCACGGATGCGGCGGGCAACCTCAGTGGCTACAGCAATATCGGCACTGCGACCACGCCGGCGGTACCGGATACGACGGCACCGAGTGCACCGACGAACCTGGCGGCGGGCGGGATCACGACCAATGCGATCAATCTGAGCTGGACCGCCTCGACGGATAACGTCGGGGTGACCGGTTACCTGGTGGAGCGCTGCCAGGGAGCGAGCTGCAGCAACTACGCGCAGATCGGTACGGCGAGCGGCACGAGCTATCCGGACTCAGGCCTGACAGCCTCGACGACGTACCGCTATCGGGTGCGTGCGACGGATGCGGCTGGAAACCTGAGTGGTTACTCCACGGTCGTGAATGCGACGACGCTGGCGGTGCCAGACACGACGCCACCCTCTGTCACGATCAGTACGCCGACCAGTGCGGCGAACTACAGCACCAGCAGCACGCCGCTGAGTATTGGCGGCAGCGCTGCAGACAATGTGGGCGTCACGCAGGTGAGCTGGTCGAACGACCGCGGTGGCAGTGGCACGGCGACCGGCACCACGGGCTGGTCGGTGAGCGGCATTGTGCTGCAGAGCGGAGACAACATACTCACGCTGACGGCGCAGGATGCCGCGGGTAACACTGGCACGGACACCCTCACGGTCACTTATACGCCGCCGCCGCCCGATACGACGGCGCCGACGGTACCGGGGAGTCTGGGAGCGACGGCAGCTTCGGCATCGCAAATTAATCTGAGCTGGACGGCCTCTACCGACAATGTGGGTGTGACGGGCTATCAGATCGAGCGCTGTACGGGTGCGGGCTGCTCGAGCTTTGCACCGCTCACGACCGTCACGACCACCAGTTACAGCAACACCGGACTTGCGGCGAGCACCAGCTACAGCTACCGGGTGCGGGCGAGTGATGCGGCGGGGAACCTCAGTGGCTACTCGAATACTGCTACCGCCAGCACGCCGTCGGGCACACCTGCAACGATTACGTTCAAGCAAATGAACTCTGTCACGCCGCAGACGCCGCAGACGACGGTGAACGTGAGCTTCGGTGCGGCACAGAGTGCGGGCAGTCTCAACGTGGTAGCGGTGGGGTGGTTTAACACCACCGCGCACGTGCTGTCGGTGACCGACAGCCGTGGGAACAACTATGTGCTGGCGGCCGGCCCCACGACGCAAGCGCAAGCCGGGACGCAGGCGATGTACTACGCGGCGAACATCGTGGCCGGGACCAACACGGTGACGGTGACTTTTGATGCGGCGGTGCCGTACCCGGATGTGCGCATCGCCGAATACAGCGGCATCGATCTCTTCAATGCTTTTGATGTAGCGATATCGGGCACGGGCACTGGGGCGACGAGCAACAGCGGCTCGGTGACGACGACCAATGCGAATGACCTGCTGGTGGGTGCGAACTATGTGACGACACACAGCACCGGTCCGGGCACGGGCTTTACACAGCGGGTGATCACCGATCCGAACGGTTCGATCCTGGAGGATCGGGTGGTGACGGCGAGCGGTAGCTACAGCGCTACAGCGCCGCTGACCGATGGCAGCTGGATCATGCAGATGGTGGCGTTCCGCGCGGCGAGCGCGGGTCCACCCGATACCCAAGTACCGACGGCGCCCACCAATCTTGCTGCCAATGCCGCTTCGAGCACGCAGCTCAACCTGAGCTGGACGGCCTCCACCGACAACGTCGGCGTGACGGGCTATCAGATCGAGCGTTGCACGGGTGCGGGTTGTGCGAACTTCGCGCTGCTCACGACCGTGACGACCACGAGCTACAACAACACCGGGCTTGCAGCCTCCACGAGCTACAGCTACCGGGTACGAGCCACGGATGCGGCGGGCAACCTCAGTGGCTACAGCAATATCGGCACTGCGACCACGCCGGCGGTACCGGATACGACGGCACCGAGTGCACCGACGAACCTGGCGGCGGGCGGGATCACGACCAATGCGATCAATCTGAGCTGGACCGCCTCGACGGATAACGTCGGGGTGACCGGTTACCTGGTGGAGCGCTGCCAGGGAGCGAGCTGCAGCAACTACGCGCAGATCGGTACGGCGAGCGGCACGAGCTATCCGGACTCAGGCCTGACAGCCTCGACGACGTACCGCTATCGGGTGCGTGCGACGGATGCGGCTGGAAACCTGAGTGGTTACTCCACGGTCGTGAATGCGACGACGCTGGCGGTGCCAGACACGACGCCACCCTCTGTCACGATCAGTACGCCGACCAGTGCGGCGAACTACAGCACCAGCAGCACGCCGCTGAGTATTGGCGGCAGCGCTGCAGACAATGTGGGCGTCACGCAGGTGAGCTGGTCGAACGACCGCGGTGGCAGTGGCACGGCGACCGGCACCACGGGCTGGTCGGTGAGCGGCATTGTGCTGCAGAGCGGAGACAACATACTCACGCTGACGGCGCAGGATGCCGCGGGTAACACTGGCACGGACACCCTCACGGTCACTTATACGCCGCCGCCGCCCGATACGACGGCGCCGACGGTACCGGGGAGTCTGGGAGCGACGGCAGCTTCGGCATCGCAAATTAATCTGAGCTGGACGGCCTCTACCGACAATGTGGGTGTGACGGGCTATCAGATCGAGCGCTGTACGGGTGCGGGCTGCTCGAACTTTGCACCGCTCACGACCGTCACGACCACCAGTTACAGCAACACCGGACTTGCGGCGAGCACCAGCTACAGCTACCGGGTGCGGGCGAGTGATGCGGCGGGGAACCTCAGTGGCTACTCGAATACTGCTACCGCCAGCACGCCGTCGGGCACACCTGCAACGATTACGTTCAAGCAAATGAACTCTGTCACGCCGCAGACGCCGCAGACGACGGTGAACGTGAGCTTCGGTGCGGCACAGAGTGCGGGCAGTCTCAACGTGGTAGCGGTGGGGTGGTTTAACACCACCGCGCACGTGCTGTCGGTGACCGACAGCCGTGGGAACAACTATGTGCTGGCGGCCGGCCCCACGACGCAAGCGCAAGCCGGGACGCAGGCGATGTACTACGCGGCGAACATCGTGGCCGGGACCAACACGGTGACGGTGACCTTTGATGCGGCGGTGCCGTACCCGGATGTGCGCATCGCCGAATACAGCGGCATCGATGCGGTGAACGCGGTTGATGTCGGCGCCGAAGGAGTGGGTGCAGGAACACTGAGCAATAGTGGTTCCGTTGCGACGACCAATGCGAATGATCTGCTGGTGGGTGCGAACTATGTGACGACACACACGCACCGGTGCGGGCACGGGCTTTACACACGCGGGTGATCACCGATCCGAACGGTTCGATCCTGGAGGATCGGGTGGTGACGGCGAGCGGTAGCTACAGCGCTACGGCGCCGCTCACCGATGGCAGCTGGATCATGCAGATGGTGGCGTTCCGCGCGGCGCTGACCGGTGGCGGCGGCGGAGATACGACCCCGCCATCATCGCCGCCCAACCTGACGGCGACCGCCGTATCGAGCACCCAGCTCAATCTGAGCTGGACGGCCTCCACCGACAACGTCGGCGTGACGGGCTATCAGATCGAGCGATGCCAGGGCGCGGGATGTTCTAACTTCGCGCTGCTCACGACCGTCAGCACCACGAGTTACAACAACAGCGGGCTCGCGGCCTCTACGACCTATCGGTACCGGGTACGGGCCGCCGATGCTGCTGGGAACCTGAGCGGGTATTCGCCGATTGCAAGCGCGACCACGCAGGCTGGCACGGGAGCGCAACCGCCCACAGTCGCCATTAGCTCCCCGGCGGGCGGAGCGACGCTGACAGGGACCGTGGCGATCACCGCATCGGCTTCCGACCCGGACAGCTCCGTCGCGGGGGTGCAATTCCAGGTCGACGGCATTCCGGTTGGCACTCCCGATACGTCGGCGCCCTATTCGGTCAACTTCACCACCGCGCAGATGGCGAACGGCGGCCACCAGCTCACTGCTTATGCCTGGGATGCGCAGCGAAACATCGGCACCAGTTCGTCGGTCTCAGTGACTTTCTCCAATGCGAGTCCGGCCAATCCGGCGCAGACGGGTTTCTGGGGCGGCCTCATTCAACTTCCTCTGGTCGCCATTCATATGAACTTGATGACGAATGGCCGCGTGCTGACCTGGGACCAGTTGGCCTTCGGGTATCCGAACCCAGTCGTGTTTGATCCGCTGACGAGCTCAACCACGACCGTTCCGATTGGGGATGGCACGAACGTTTTCTGTGCCGGTTTCACCAACCTTCCGGACGGGCGTGTTTTGCTCGCCGGCGGCGACATCGCTACTCACGTTGGAACCAGCACAGGGCGCATCTTCAATCCCCAGACCAATACCTGGAGCGCAACTCCGAATATGACCCAGGGGCGCTGGTATCCGACCCTGACGACGCTTGCGGATGGCCGGATTCTGACGCTGTCCGGCGAGATGAACTGCCAGCAGTGTTATGCGCCAATCCCAGAGATATATAACCCCGCGACTAACACCTGGAGTCAGCTCGCTGGCGCGTCGCGCTCGATTCCGTGGTATCCGCACGCCTATCAGCTGGCGAATGGCAAGGTGGTCATCGCCGGTTCATCCGAAACCACGATGGCGACCAGTACAGCTCGACATCAACACACAAACCTGGACGACCGTGGACTCGCGGGTCTTCGAAAGCGGCAGTGCCGCGATGTATGCCCCGGGTAAAGTGCTCGTCGCTGGCACGTCGACCGATTCGAACACGAACGTCGCATCCACCGCCGTGGCTCGGGTCCTGGACATGAACGTAGGTTCGCCGTCGTGGCGCACCGTCCCCTCCATGGCCTTCCCGCGTGCCTACCATGTATTCACGATGCTCCCCGATGGCAATGTGCTCGTCACGGGTGGTGGCCGGACGACGGGCCAGGCCGATACCGCGAATGCGGTTTATCAGGCCGAGCTTTGGTCTCCCGACGTCGGAAACATGGACGACGCTCAGCTCCATGCAGGCTCCGCGCCTCTATCACGGAACGGCGTTGCTCATGCCGGACGGTCGCGTGCTCGTATCGGGAGGCGGTCGCGGCTTCGGAGTCGTTGCGCCCAGCGATCAGCTCAATGCGGAGTTTTTCTCGCCGCCCTATCTGTTCAAGGGCGCACGGCCTACGATCACGTCTGCTCCGGCACAATTGCTGTACGGCCAGGCATTCAATCTGCAGACGCCCGATGCCAGCACGATCACGAGCGTCAAGCTGATATCACTCGGCAGCATGACGCACGCATTCAACATGAACCAACGATATGTCTCGCTGGCATTCTCGTCGGGCAGTGGCAACCTGTCCGTCACCTCGCCGGCTAACGCGACGGTTGCGCCGCCCGGGTACTACATGTTGTTCATCATCGGGACCAATGGCGTGCCATCCGTCGCAGCGATCGTCAGGCTCTGATGTCGGGGCCGGCCTGACAGATCGGTGGGAGTGCAGATTGGCGCAGTCGTGGCGAAGCGTTCTGGCGATGATCGCGGCGCAGTGTCGGCGCTGGTTGCCTGTTCGCGGCGCCAGTTCGCCGAATGCCACTCAAGGTCCAACACCAGAGCAGCACGGCGCCTTCCGCACAGGCTCCTCGCCACGTCCTCTATTACCGCCACCCCATGAATCCGTCGGTCACTTCGCCGGTTCCGGCGAAGGACGAGATGGGGATGGATTACGTCCCAGTGTACGAAGATGCCCCGTCTTCGACTGGTGTGGTGCAACTCTCCCCGTCAACGTTGCAGAGAATTGGAGTACGTTCCGCTCCGGTTGTCGTTGGTGCGTTACCCGGCGAGATTCGCGCGCCGGGCGTTGTGCAGTTCGATGCGCGCTCGGTGACCGAGACGTACGTCGTGACTACCGGGCAGGTCGAGAAGCTTTCCGTGCACAGCGTGGGCGAAGGTATCCGAGCGGGCCAGCTGCTATTCGAACTGTATTCACCGGCGCTGGCGACGGCGGATTACCAGTATTTGCAGGCGGTCAATCCGCAGACACCCGCGGCGGAGAATCCGTACGCAAACGGTTTGCGCACCTTCGGCCTGACCGACGACCTGATCGCGGACTTGCGCGAAAAGCGCCGCCCCGTGGGACGGATTCCATATCGTGCGGCGGCTGCGGGCGTGGTGACTGCGCTCAACGCGCGCAATGGCGCAGTGGTTTCACAAGGCACCAGCGTGTTGCAGTGGGCCGCAGTCGATCCAGTATGGGTGCTCGTCGATGTGCCAGCGTCGCAGGCGGCGGATATTGAGCCGCAGGGCACAGCCGAGGTCAGTGTGACTGGCCTCGCCGGACGGACGTTCAACGCGCGTATCGACTACCTCTATCCGGACGTTGATCCGATCACGCGCGCAGTGCGCGTGCGTCTGGTGCTGCCAAATCGCGACGCCGCGCTCAAACCGAACATGACCGTGTCCGCGACCTTGCACGGCCGCGCATCCGAGACGGTCGTACACGTGCCGCGCGAAGCCGTGATCCGGGACGGGCGCATGGATCGCGTCATTCTGGCTTTCGGGGGCGGGCGCTTCGCACCGCGCGAGGTCAAGCTGGGACGCGAAAGCGGCGATCGAGTGGTGGTGCTCGAAGGGCTCCGGGCGGGCGATCAGGTGGTCACGTCGGGCGTGTTCCTGATCGATTCGGAGTCGAACATTCGTTCCAGCCTCGGCCGGATGACCGATGGTGAGGAACACGACGCCGCGACAGCGGCGGCAGGCAAGCCGTAGCGCGCCGTGCGGGGCAGCGACGAAGGGTTGATCGCCCGCATCATTCGCGCTTCTCTCGCCAATTCCGCCGTAGTCCTGTTGGGCGCCGCACTGCTGGCCATAGCGGGAATCTGGGCGGTATTCCGCACCCCGGTGGATGCGTTGCCAGACCTTGGCGACGTGCAGGTCATCATCCGTACTTCCTATCCGGGCCAGGCGCCAAACCTGGTCGAGGATCAGGTCACGTTTCCGCTCAGCACGGCAATGCTCGGCGTGGCGCGCGCCGCGAAAGTTCGCGGCTATTCCATGTTCGGCGATTCATTCGTGCACGTGCTGTTCCGGGATGGAACCGATCCGTACTGGGCGCGCACCCGTGTGACGGAGCGTCTCGCGCAGATTTCGGCGCAGTTGCCTGCGAGCGCGCGACCGGCTCTCGGTCCGGACGCGAGTGGCGTCGGCTGGATTTACGAATATGCAATCGTCGATCGCACCGGCGGTCACGATCTCGCCCAGCTGCGAGCGCTGCAGGACTGGTTCCTGAAATTCGAGCTGCAGGCGCTTCCCGGCGTCGCAGAGGTCGCGAGCATCGGCGGGATGGTCAAGGAATACCAGGTCGTCGTCGATCCTGATCGGTTGCGTGCAGCGCGAATCACCCTGGCGCAGGTGAGGTCGGCAATCGAGAACGGAAATGCCGCCAGTGGCGGCTCCGTGATCGAAATGGCGGAAGCGGAATACATGGTGCGCGCCACCGGGTACGTGCGCGGCATCGAGGATCTGCAACGGATTCCGGTTCGCGTGAGCGATCAGGCGGTGCCGGTCACCCTGGGCGACCTGGCCGAGATCCGCATCGGGCCTGAGTTGCGCCGCGGACTGGCGGATCTGGATGGCGAGGGCGAAGTCGTCGGCGGCGTCGTGATCATGCGGGACGGTGAAAACGCGCGAACGACGATCGCGGCCGTCAAGGCCAAGCTCGCCGAAATGGCTCAGAGCTTGCCTGAGGGTGTCGAGATCGTGCCGACATATGATCGTGCACGACTCATCGATCGGACGATCGACAATCTCAGCGGCAAACTGGTGCAGGAGTTCATCATCATCCTGGCGGTATGCCTTGTTTTCCTGCTGCACTTCAGATCTGCGCTCGCCGTCCTGATTGCTTTGCCATTGGGAATGCTGGGCGCATTCCTGCTAATGCGCCTGCAGGGAATATCGGCAAACGTCATGTCGCTCGGCGGTATTGCGCTCGCGCTTGGCGTCATGGTGGACGCCGCCATCGTCATGGTGGAAAACCTGCACCGGCGTCTCGAGGAAGCTGAACCGCAGAGTGGTGACTGGAACCGTGTAGTCACGCAGGCCTGCATTGAGGTCGGACCGGCGCTGTTTGTCTCCTTACTCATCGTCGCTCTTTCGTTCATTCCGGTCCTGGCACTGCAAGGGCAGGAAGGCCGACTCTTCGCACCGCTCGCTTACACCAAGACCTACGCGATGCTGGCCGCGGCATTGGTCTCGATTACGCTGGTGCCGGTACTTGCTGCCAGGCTCGTCCGGAGCCCGGTTCGCGCGGAGGCGAGCAATCCCGTCAGTCGAATCCTGTCGCGTCTCTATGCTCCAATGCTGAACCTCTCGTTGCGATATCCGGTCGCCGTCGCCGCAGTCGCGATTGTTCTGCTGCTGGTGAGCCTATGGCCGGCAACGCATCTCGGCACGGAATTCATGCCGCAGATGGACGAAGGCGATCTGCTTTACATGCCTGCAACCCAGCCTGGGCTATCTGCTGATGCCGCGCGAGCGCTACTGCAGCAGACCGATCGTGCGCTTGCCCAGGTGCCGGAGGTCAGTCGCGTGTTTGGCAAGGCTGGCCGAGCAGATACGGCTACGGACCCAGCCCCACTCGAGATGCTGGAGACCGTCGTGGCACTCAAGCCGCGAGCTGAATGGCGAGCGGGCATGACCCTGCCGAAGCTGCGGGCCGAGTTGGCGTCCCAGGTCGAGCTTCCGGGAGTTGCCAATACATGGACCGCACCAATTCGCGCTCGCATCGATATGCTCGCCACGGGTATCCGCACACCGCTCGGCGTCAAGATCGTCGGACCTGACATCCAGGTTGCGCAGGAAGTCGCCGCACGCGTCGAGTTGGTGCTGCGGCAGATTCCTGGTGTTGCCTCGGTCTATGCGGAGCGGCCGGGAGTGGGCCGCTATATCGCTATCGATATCGATCGCAGCGCTGCGGCGCGCTTCGGTCTGAATATTGCCGACCTCGAAGACGTCGTGAGCATGGCCGTCGGGGGAAGTCGAGTCGCAGAGGCCATCAATGGCCGCGAGCGCTATCCGATCAACGTGCGCTATCCGCAAAGCTGGCGCGATTCTGCGGCGCGTCTCTCCACCCTTCCGATCGTGACACCGACCGGGGCGCAGGTAACGCTGCAGGACGTCGCGCGCATCGTCATCGAGTCCGGGCCAGCGACGATTCGCAGCGAGAACGCACGCCCGGCTGCCTGGGTGACGATAGATCCGGGTGACCGCGATCTCGGCACATTCGTGAAAGAGGCGCGGGCGCGCATAGCGGCGGCCGCGACTATTCCGAAAGGCTACACGGTTACCTGGTCCGGACAGTACGAGTACCTGCAGCGTGCCATGGAACGCCTGAAGGTCATCGTGCCGCTGGTGATCGGCGTCATTGTGCTGCTGTTGTTCCTTGTGTTTCGCAGCTGGGCCGATATTGCGCTGATTCTGGGCTCGCTGCCCGCGGGCCTGGTGGGAGGGATCTGGTTGCTGTGGGCGCTTGACTATGAGGTGAGCCTGGCGGTGATCGTCGGGCTGATCGCACTGGGCGGCCTCGCTGCGGAAACCGGCATCGTCATGCTGGTGTATCTCAATTCCGCCTGGCGCTTACGGCAGGCGTCAGGTGGGCCGCTCACGACAGCTGATCTCGAAGCGGCTATTACCGAGGGAGCGCTGCGGCGCCTGCGCCCCAAGATGATGACGGTACTCACCATCATCCTCGGCCTGCTTCCGCTATTGATCGGGCACGGAGCGGGCTCGGAGGTCCTCAAGCGCATCGCCGCGCCGATGGTCGGGGGCATGGTGAGTGCGACGCTGCTCACGCTGGTGATCGTGCCGGCGCTGTTTCTGCTGCTGCGCCGACGTGAGCTCACCACGAGTTCCTGATCTTGACGGCGTCTTACGAGTGCTCGTCAACGACATCGGACAGATGTTCGCCGATGGCGAGCGCAGCAGTCAGCCCCGGTGATTCGATACCGAGCAGGTTGATCAATCCGCCGATGCCATGCTCGCGCGGCGTATCGATGCGAAAGTCAGCGGCTGCCTCGCTGGGCCCCGCAATTTTCGGGCGGATGCCCGCGTAGGACGGTGCGAGTGCGCCATCGCGCAAAGCTGGCCAGTAACTTCGGATGGCGGCATAGAACGAGGGGCCTCGGGAGGCGTCGACCTGGTAGTCGATTTCATTCACCCACTCCACGTCGGGGCCGAAGCGCACTTTGCCGGCGAGGTCGAGCGTCGCATGGATTCCGAGGCCGGCAGCGGCCGGCATCGGGTACACCAGCCGTCGAAATGGCGCGGCACCGAGGCAATCGAAGTAATTACCCTTGGCAAAATATCGCCGCGGAATCCTGTCGGTCGGAAAGTTAGCGACGCGGTGCAGGACGTCGACTGCGTGCAGGCCACCCGCATTGATGAGCCACTGGCACTCCATGCTTGCGGCTTCAGTGCCGGTTCGTAGCTCCACGCGAACACCGCCGTGCTCGCACTCGGCGTTGAGCAACTCGGTATCGAACACCAGCGAGCCACCGGCGCTTTCCAGATCGCCATGCAAGGCGGTCATGAATTCGTGCACGTCGATAATCCCAGTGCTGGGACACAGGAGCCCTGCAGCACAGCGAACCTGCGGTTCGAGCTCACGCACTTCCGTTGCGTCGAGTGACCTCAGGTCGAGTACGTCATTGGCCGCGGCGCGCTGCGCGAGCTCCTGTAGTTTCGAGACCTCGCTTTCCTGCGCCACGACAATCTTGCCGCACTGCTGGTAAGAGATACCCTTCTCCAGGCAGTAGGCATACAACAGTTCGCGGCCGCGAACACACAGGCGCGCTTTTGCACTGCCGGTCGGATAGTAGATTCCGGAATGAATGACACCGGAGTTGCGCGAAGAGGTTTCTTCGCCGACGCGCCTGTGCCGCTCGATGACGATCACGTCCAGGCCACGAAGCGCCAGTGCACGCGCGACGCTCAGACCCACGACGCCCGCGCCGACGACCAGGACATCGGCGCTGTCAGCGTTACGCATCGAGTCCGGAGCGGGTAGACCGCCTGTCAGCGCGCCTTGAAATCGTCCGGCACCAGTTGATGACGGGCCAGGAGCTTGTAGAAATCGGTGCGATTGCGCTTGGCGAGCCGCGCTGCCTGGCTGACGTTGCCGGCCGTGATCTGCAGGATCTGGGCGAGGTAGCTGCGAGTGAATTCGTCGCGCGCTTCATCGAAGGAGGGCAGGCGCGAGGGCGAGCCGCCGAGTGACTGCTGCACGAGCTCTGCGGTGATGATGGGTGTGCGGGTGAGGGCGACGTTCTGGCGCACGACGTTGTGCAGCTGGCGGATGTTGCCGGGCCATTCTGCAGTCGCGAGCAGCTCCACGGCCTCCGGCGCGTAGATCTTGCGCGATCCCGTCTCTTGCGCGATCTGCTCGAGAAAGTGGGCGACGAGAAGTGGTATGTCCTCGCGCCGCTTGCCCAGCGGTGGCATCTCGATGTGCACGACATTCAAGCGGTAATACAGGTCTTCGCGGAAGGTGCCGCCGGCGAGCAACTGCTGCAGATCGCGATGCGTGGCCGAGATCACCCGCACGTTGACCGGAAGTGCGTCGGTGCTGCCGACCGGGCGGACCTGGTTCTCCTGCAACACGCGCAACAGTTTCACCTGCAGTCGCTGCGGCATATCGCCGATTTCGTCCAGCAGCAGCGTGCCGCCATCGGCCGCCTGGAACAGGCCTTTGTGCGTGCGGATTGCGCCCGTGAATGCGCCTTTCTCGTGACCGAACAGCTCCGACTCCAGCAGCTCTTCGGCCATCGCGCTGCAGTTGATGGCGACGAACGCACGCTCGCGACGCACACTCGCCTTGTGGATCGCCCTGGCCAAGAGTTCCTTGCCGGTACCGCTCTCGCCCGAGATCAGCACTCGAGCATCACTGCCCGCGACCATGTGGGCTTGCGCCAGCTTTTCTTCGACGAGCGGGCTGCGCGTTACGATCTCGGCGCGCCAGTCCTCGTCCGATTGCGCAAAGCCCGAAATCTTCAACGCCTTCTGCACCTGGTCGAGGAGCTCCTGCTTGTCGACCGGCTTGGTGAGGAAGCCGAAGGCCCCGCTTTGAGTCGCGTGCACGGCATCGGGAATCGTTCCGTGAGCGGTCAGGATGATCACGCGAAGCCCGGGCCAGCGGCTCTGCAGTTCCTTGAGCAGGCCGATGCCATCCATCTGGTCCATGCGCAGATCCGTGATGACCAGGTCCGGCCGGAACCGACCGGCGGCGGCCAGGGCCGCGACGCCGCTCTCCACGGCTTCGACCTCGTAGTTTTCGGCGCGCAGGCGAATAGTCAGCAGGCGTAGCAGTCCCGGATCGTCGTCGACCACGAGAATGCGTGCCTTGCGTTTCGCTGGTGAGGTCAAATTGAGCCGGTCCGGATGGGCCGGGCCATTATAGCGAGGCACGCCGGTTTTGAGATACCGACGGGCCAACCGGGCGTCATTTACCCGCGTTCCCCGGATTGCGCTCGATGATGGCGCGTTCGATACGCGTGATTTCATCGAGCTTGGCCTGCGCTTCCGCCAGTTCCTTGCGCAGGCGCGCGTTCTCGTCGATCTCCGTCTGCAGCCGCCTGTTGGTGACTGCGCTCTTGTCGCGGTCCTGCTGGATCGTGCTGGCCTGCAGGCGCAGATTCTCCGCCCGCAGGATCATTCGCTGCTCGACGTCCTTGAGACATACCCAGGCGAGCGCACGCTCGGCGGGCAGCATCGTTTCCGGCGTTGCCAGGAGCTGAGTCAACATGTCGCGTGCGGCGGCTTCATCGGTCTTGCCGTGGCCGGGGGTGGCGAGCGCGAGCGCGTATCGCAGGCGGTTGCTGGTAGTCGGTGTCACTTCCGAGGCCTCTTTGGCGGCCTGTGCGATTTCAGCCTGTTCGGCCGGCGTGCCGCGCGACAAGCGTTCCATCATGTCGAGATAGCTCGACATTGAGCCGAGGGAAGGATCGGTCGTCGTCGTTGGCGTCGTGGCCGGTGCGGGCGTGCTCGGCATGATGCTACAGCCGGCATTCAGGACCAGGACCAGTGCGCTCGCAAGCGCGCTACGCCGCATGCGCCGGCTCCTTTCCCTCTATGCCCAACTGGCGCAGCGGCAGTCGGATGCGGAAATGAGCACCTGCAAACTGGCCGTCGACGATTTCAATCGTGCCGCTATGCGCGTGTACGAACTCGATCACGACCGAGAGTCCGATGCCGGTGCCCTTGACGTGCCCACCCTGCGGGGTCTTGCCCTGATAGAAGGCCTCAAAGATGCGGCTGCGCTCTTCGAGCGGGATGCCCGGTCCGGTATCCGCGACATCGAGGACCAGTTGATCGCGCATCGTCTGCGCGTGGATATGGATCGTGCCCCCTTGCGGCGTGAACTTGATGGCATTCGAGAGCAGGTTGTCGAGGATCAGTTTCAGCTTGCTGCGATCGGCCGCGACACTCACATCCTCCACGCGCACATCGAGGCGCACGCGTTGGCTCACGAGTGTCAGTCGCTGGCTCTCCAATACGTTCTTGATCAACGGCCGCAACTTGAATTCGCTCAACTCGAGGCCGAGGCTCTGCGCCTGCCAGGTGCTGAAGGTCAACAGGTTTTCGATCAGGCGCTGCAATTTCAGTCCGTTCTCGCGCAGGATGCCGGTCACCTCGCGCTGATCCTCGGCCAGCTGGCCGACCGAGCCGTCGAGCAGAAGCTCCGTGCCCTCGCGGATATTGGCGAGTGGAGTCTTCAACTCGTGCGACATGTGTCGCAGGAATCGATTCTTTTCCGTTGCGAGCTCGAGCAGACGCACGCGCAGCCACTCTAACTGCCGGCCCAGGGCCTCCAGGTCGCTCGGGCCCTTGACCCTGATTGCGCGAGAAAACGTCCCGCGGCCGAGCTCGCCGATCACCCGATCCAGATGGCGGATCGGCCGCGCCAGCACCAGCGTGAACACAATGGTCAGGATCAGCGTGGCCGGAAGCAGCGCTGCGGACTGCCAGAACAGATTCCTTTGCGCGCTCGCGGTCGCGAGTCGCAAGGTCTCGAGCTGCTGATCGATGCGCCGTCGGCTGGCATCCGCCAGCTCCGTCGCCGTTTCAAACAGGCGGGAAAAATTGCCGACCGCCTGCGTGACTTCCGGTGAGGCACGTGGACGTGAGCTGAGTATCTGCCAGATCGCGACGCTTTCGGTGTGCAGTGTTTCGACCTGCGCGTTCGCCACGCGGGTCGAGCTGCAGTCGACCAAGTTTTTCGAGCGTTTCCTGGAACCGCTCGTGATTCTGGCGGTAGACCTCGAGCAGCTCGCGATTGCCGATGACCTGGTAGAGACGGGCGCCGCGTTCGAGGGAGACAATCTGCTCGAACAGCAACTGGTGGTAGCGGGTGCCCTCTACGCCCTGCACGACGAGCTCTTCGCTCTGGCTGGCGAGGCGGCGGATCTGAAACGCCGCATTGATGACCGCGAACAACAGCGGCACGGCCACGAGGGACATGCCGAGCAGCATCAGCCCGCTCAGGGATCGCGGCTTGGTGAAGCGCATGACCGCCAATTCTAGCAGTCCGGCCGGTGCGACGATCGAGCGAGAAGTGATTGTTTTGCGGGCCGATTCACAGCTTCGACACTCGCGATGAGTCCCAGGGCGCCGCGAGCTGCTTGCGCTCCCAGTCCAACGAAGTGCGGACTATGGCCTCCAGATCGTCGAGCTGCGGATTCCATCCGAGCACTTCGCGCACGCGATCCGCCCGGGCGATCAGCATGGAGGGATCGCCGGCCCGGCGTGCCTCTTCACGAATCTGGAGTGGGCGCTGCGCGACCTGCTCCACCATCCGCAGCACTTCGCGCACGCTGTAGCCGTGCCCGTACCCGCAATTGAGCGTGATCGAATCGCCGCCCTTGCGCAGGTAGTCGAGCGCCTGCACGTGAGCGCTCGCGAGATCTTCGACGTGTATGTAATCGCGCACGCCCGTTCCATCCGGCGTCGGATAGTCGGTGCCGAATATGGACACACCGGGGCGCTTGCCCACGGCGGCCTCGCAGGCAACCTTGACGAGCAAAGTGGCCGCAGGTGTGCACTGTCCGATGCGGCCGTGGGGATCAGAGCCCGCGACGTTGAAGTACCTGAGCGACACATGACGCAGGTTCCCGGCCAGTGCCAGATCGCGGAGCATCCACTCGCTCATGAGTTTCGACGTTCCATAAGGATTGATGGGCGCAAGCGGCGTGTCCTCGGCGGCAATTCCGCCCGGCGGTATCCCGTAAACGGCGGCGGTCGACGAGAAAATGAAATGGCGCACGCCCTGTGCCGCACAGCACTCCAGGAGATTGCGCGTGGCACAGGTGTTGTTGCCGTAGTACTTGAGCGGCTTCGCTACGGATTCGGGCACGATGGTATGCGCAGCGAAGTGCATCACCGTGTCGATGCGATGCTCGCCGAGGACGCGGCTGACGAGCTCGCGATCACCCGTCTCGCCCACGACGAGCGTGCCGTGCAGCACGGCCTCGCGGAAGCCGGTCACGAGGTTGTCGAGCACCACGACGGTCTCGCCAGCCTCGCCGAGCTGTCGCGCCACGTGGCTGCCGATGTAACCTGCGCCTCCGGTTACCAGGATTGCGGATCGCGGCATGAATTCAGTACCTGAAAGAAGGAGTTGCGTCGCGCGTGCATGATAACGAAAGGGGCGCCGGTCCGATAACATCCTCGGCGAACGAGATGCCGTTCGCCGGTCTGACGCCTGAGATCGTCATCGCTGCAGTGGAGGCGGCCGGCTACCTTTGCGACGGGCGTGTACTGGCACTCAACAGCTACGAGAACCGCGTTTATCAGGTGGGACTCGAAGCGGAAGAACCGGTGGTGGTCAAGTTCTATCGCCCGCATCGCTGGAGCGATGCAAGCATCCTCGAAGAGCATGGTTTCGCGCTCGAGCTTGCGGGCGCTGAAATTCCGGTCGTCGCTCCCTTGCTGCGCGACGCGCGGACACTCCTGGCCTTTTCGGCGTTTCGCTATGCCGTGTACCCGCGACGCAATGGCCAGTGGCCCGAGCTCGCGACCAGCGACGATCGGCTGTGGATGGGCAGGTTCCTCGGTCGCCTGCACTCGATGGGGCAGGCCCGTCGCTTTCTGCATCGGCCGATGCTGTCGATCGCGGCCTATGGCGACGATGCGCGCGAGACGGTTCTGCAGGGCGGTTTCCTGCCCGACTACCTTATCGATCGCTACGCTGAGGTCACGGAGCGTCTGATTGAGAAGGTCCGGGACGCGGGACTCGAGCTTCAAAGTCTTCAATGGCATCGCATTCATGGCGACTGCCACCGCGGCAATATTCTCTGGAGACCGGAAGGCCCTCACATCGTCGACCTCGACGACTGCATGACGGGTCCGGCAATCCAGGACCTGTGGATGCTGCTCGCCGGCACGCGTGATGAGATGCGTGCGCAGGCATCAGATCTGCTCGAGGGCTATTCGCAGTTCGCGACTTTCAACGCCTCGCAGCTGGCGCTGATTGAGCCGCTGCGGACTCTGCGGCTGATCCATTATTCCGCCTGGCTGGCACGACGCTGGAATGATCCGGCCTTTCCGCGGGCGTTTCCCTGGTTCGCCGAACCCAGATACTGGGAGGATCACGTGAATACATTGCAGGGCCAGCTGGAGGCGCTGGATGAGGAGCCGCTCGGTATCTGATCTCAGACAGGTCAGCGGCACTATGCTAGGTTTATCTTCATGAAACTTGCTACGGCGAGCTCGGTTCTCGGCTTGGTGTTGGTCACGGCGCTGGTCGGTTGCAGTCGCGAGCCCGCCAGCGATAAGGCGCAGGCGGCAGCGACACCTGCCGTCGCAGTCAGCGCAAACAGTCCCGAGGTCGATGCGGCGCTCAAGCGGATGGTGAGCGGCGTGAGCCCCAGCAAGGATGAGTCGACGATCGAGCTCAAATTTGAGCTCAAGGACCGGCCTCAGCTCGGTCAGCCACTGACCATCTCGATTGCGCTGCTACCCAAGTTGTCGGCCAACACGATGCGTGTGACGTACATCTCGACCGACGCGCTCACCGTGCAGCCCGGGGGTGCGCCCGCCGAGTACCGGGATGTTCTGCCCGGCAGCGTCTATCAGCACGAACTGAGCGTCGTCCCGCGCGACAACGGCGTGTACTACGTCAGTGCGGTGGTGCTGCTCGAGAGCGATACGGGCAACATCGCACGCACTTTTGCCATTCCAGTCGTGGTCGGCGCCCCGGCAAACCAGACTGCGCCCGCCGACCCCAAAGTAGCCACTGATTCCGGGCACTAGCCGCCCGCGTTCAGCGTCAGAGCTGGGAGGCGGCGGCTAGCGTCGATACGGCGCGCCCGTCCATGTACAATGCGCGCCCTTTGAGCGCAGGCCCGCCCGTGATCGACAATCTCCGCAACATCGCCATCATTGCACACGTCGATCACGGCAAGACGACGCTCGTCGATCAGCTGCTGAAGCAGTCGGGCACCCTGGATGCACGCAAGGAGATGCCCGAGCGCATGATGGATTCCAATGCGCTCGAACGCGAGCGCGGCATCACGATTCTCGCCAAGAACACCGCGATCCGCTGGGAGGATTACCGGATCAACATCGTCGACACGCCGGGGCACGCGGATTTCGGCGGCGAAGTCGAGCGCGTGCTGTCGATGGTCGATTCGGTCCTGCTGCTGGTGGACGCAGTCGATGGGCCGATGCCGCAGACGCGCTTCGTCACGCAGAAGGCCTTCGATCACGGGCTGAAGCCGATCGTGGTCATCAACAAGATCGACCGCGCGGAGGCGCGTCCGAGCTGGGTGCTCGATCAGACTTTCGATCTCTTCGATCGTCTCGGCGCCACCGAGGCACAGCTCGATTTCCCGGTGGTGTATGCATCTGCCCTGCAGGGTTTCGCCACTCTGGATCCGGCGCAGCCGGCCTCCGACATGGGCGCATTGTTCCGCGCCATCGTGCAGCATTGCCCGGCTCCCGACGTCGATGTGAATGGACCGCTGCAACTGCAGGTGAGCCAGCTCGATTATTCGAGCTACGTGGGCGCCATCGGGATCGGCCGGATCAAGCGCGGTACGCTGCGTCGTAATGCTGCGGTCACCGTGATCGGCGCGGACGGGCAGGTTCGCAACGAGCGTATCGGCCAGATCCTCGGCTTCATCGGCCTCATCCGCGTCGAAGTGGAGTCTGCCGAAGCGGGCGACATCGTGGCTTTCGCGGGCATCGGCGAGCCGAAGATTTCCGACACGATCTGCGATCCGGCGCAACCCGAAGCGCTGCCGCGGCTCACGGTGGACGAGCCCACGATCAGCATGACCTTCGAGGTGAACACTTCGCCTTTCTACGGGCGGGACGGCAAGTTCGTGACCAGCCGCCAATTGCGCGAGCGCCTGCAGCGCGAGGCGCTTCACAACGTCGCGTTGCGCGTCGAAGAAACCGACGACCCGGACAAGTTCATCGTCTACGGCCGCGGCGAGCTGCATCTGGGTGTGCTGCTCGAAAACATGCGCCGCGAAGGATACGAAGTCGCGGTCTCCAAGCCACGCGTGGTCATTCGTGAAATCGACGGCGTGTCCTGCGAGCCGTACGAGCTGCTGACTGTGGATATCGAAGACTCTGCCCAGGGTGCGGTGATGACAGGCCTCGGCGAGCGCGGCGCGGAACTGAGCGCGATGCAGCCGGATGGCAAGGGCAGGGTGCGACTGGACTACATCATCCCGTCGCGCGGCCTGATCGGCTTCCAGACCGAGTTTCGGACCCTGACGTCGGGCACCGGCATCCTGCATCACGTCTTTGATCATTACGGACCGCTCGTCACGCGTGAGCTCGGTCTGAGGAACAATGGCGTGCTGATTTCGAACGGCCAGGGACGCACGCTGGCCTATGCGCTGTTCAGCCTCCAGGAACGCGGGCGCCTGTTTGTGGGTCCAGGCGAGGAGGTCTACGCGGGCCAGATCGTCGGCATTCACAGCCGCGACAACGACCTCACCGTCAATCCGCTCAAGGCCAAGAAGCTGACCAACATCCGGGCCGCCGGCAGCGACGAGAAGCTGATCCTGACGCCCCCAATTCGTCTCTCGCTCGAGCAGGCCATGGAATTCATCTCGGACGATGAATTGGTGGAGATCACTCCCACGGCCATCCGGATGCGCAAGCGGGCCCTGTCCGAGCAGGAGCGCAAGCGGATGCTGCGCGCGGCCGCAGCAGGGTAGGATGCCTTCCATGGCCAAGGAGGGTTTTCTGCGTCGATCCTCAGACTCGTAGCGGAATCGAGAGTCGGATCACACAGGCATTTTCCATAGCGTAACTAAGATGCCCGTCCGCGCTTGCACGAAGCGCAAGGGTCCTGGCACGCCTTATGTCAAATGCGGGCAGTAGAGCAGCTGCGCCAAGTCGGCTCCCAGAGCACTTGGCTAGCGATCCCGCGGCCACTTACCCGACCGGTTGGACGGGGTTGTTCCCGACCGGTACGCCGAGCCTGAACCGACTGCTCCGCCAGCAGCTGCGTATTGCGGCGGCAGGTTCTCCTGATGGGATGCCGGAACTCACCCGGCTCCTCGACACGATCAGTCGCCACTACGACGCCGTCGATGAAGAGCGCCGCGGCATCGTGCGTTCGATGCAGCTCATGTCGGATGAGGCGCAGGCACTCACGCGTGAGATTCGTGAGCAGACAGCCGCTCAGCTGCAGGCAATTCTGGACAACATCAAGGACGCCATCATCACGGTCGATGAGGGCGGACACATTGAAACCTTCAATCCCACCGGCGAACGCATCTTCGGCTACAGCCAGGCCGAGGTCCTCGGGCGCACGCTCGATCATCTCATCCCCGAAGCTGCGAACCAGGGAGCGGTAGCCGACTACTTGTCGCGACTGGCGGCGCGGCTCGATGACACTCATATCGATCTGGCAGCCCATGAGACCTGGGGTCGCAACAAGGACGGGGCGCAGTTCGCGGCTGACATCGCGGTGAGCGAGGCGCGCGTGAACCGACGCCGCGTCTTCGTCGTCTGCCTGCGTGACATCACGGATCGGCGCAATTCCGAGCAGGCCATGCGCGAGAGCGAAGCGCGCTATCGGACACTGGTCGAAAACGCGCCGGAAGCCATCGTCGTGCTCGACATGGACGTCGGACGCTTCATCGATGTCAACGACAACGCGGTGCGGTTCTTCAAGATGGATCGGGCGGCGTTGCTTCAATGCGGGCCAGTCGACATTAGTCCACCTGCGCAGCCGGACGGCACGTCTTCGTTCGGTGTGGCGCGCGGCTATCTCGATCGCGCTCTGAATGGCGAGACTCCGGTGTTCGAATGGCTGCATCGCGATGCCCTCGGCAACGACATCCCGAGCGAGGTGCGTCTGGTCCGGCTCCCGAGCTCCACACGCCAGCTGATCCGGGGCAGCATCACCGACATCACCGACCGCAAGCGGGCCGAACTGGTCGCAGCCGGCGAACGGCGGGTGTTCGAAAAGCTCGCCTCACACGCGCACCTGTCGGTGGCATTAGAGGCCATCACCGAAGTAATAGAGAAAGTCGCTCCTGAGCTGTATTGCGCGATCAGCCTGCTCAATCAGCAGTCCCACACTTTCCAACAGCTCGTCGCGCCTCGGCTGCCACCCGAGTTTTGCGCCGGTATGGAAGGCACACCCGTAGGGCCGCGTTTCGGCTCGTGCTCTGCCGCGGTGTTCCTCGGGCGTCAGGTGATCGTCGCAGACATTGCCAAGGATGCGTTGTGGGAGCAGCGGCGGGAGCTCGCGCTGCGCTTCGGGCTCAAGGCCTGCTGGTCGACACCGATCCTGGCCGGCGATGGCAGCGCGCTCGGCTGCTTCTCGGTGTATCGACGCCAGACCGGCACGCCCGGGAGACGCGAGCTGGAGCTGATGTCACGCATGACGCAACTCGCCGGCATTGCGACCGAGCGGCGCCGTGCGGAGGATGCGCTGCGAGCCAGTGAAGCAAAGTTCCGCGGCTTGTTCGAAAACGTCATGGAAGGCGTGTACCAGACCAGCCGCGAGGGCCGGTTTCTGTCGGTCAACCCGGCGTTCGTGCAGATCCTCGGCTTCGATTCGGCGGAGGAGCTCTACGCTCTGCCCGATGCGGCGAGCCTGTACGTTGATCCGGCAGACCGCGAGGAGTTCATACGGCGCATCGAAGCGGACAGTGAGGTCCACAACGCTGAATATCCGCTGCGGCGGCGCGACGGTAGAACCATCGTGGTGCTCGAAAGTGCGCGCGTGGTGCGCAATGAGCAGCGCGACATCATAGGTTATGAAGGTACGATCGCCGATATCACGGAGCGCTGGAAGGCTGAGACCGCGGTCTTCGAAGAGAAGGAACGCGCGCAGGTCACGCTGCAGTCGATCGGTGACGGCGTCATCACCACCGATGCCGATGGATGCGTCAACTATGTGAATCCGGTCGCGGAGAGTCTCACCGGCTGGGATACCCGCGAGGCGAATGGACTGCCCGTCGCGGCCATTTTCCGCCTGATCAATGAGACCGATCGTGAGGCGGTAGAGAATCCCGTGGTGCGATGCCTGCGCGAGGCACGCGTGATCGGCCTGTCCGACCACACGGTGCTCCTCAATCGGCGCGGGCAGGAGATCGCGATCCAGAATTCCGCGGCGCCGATCCGCGATCGCGCCGGGAACGTGATCGGCGCTGTCATGGTGTTCCACGACGTGAGCCGCGAGCGCCGGCTGCGGCGGGCGCTCTCCTACCAGGCAAGTCACGATGCGCTGACCGGGCTGATCAACCGGCGCGAGTTCGAAAGCCGGCTGAGCGAGGCCCTGGCCAGCACGCGCCGCGGCGATGGGCCTGGCTTCGTTCTGCTTTATCTGGATCTCGATCAATTCAAGCTGGTCAATGACACCTGCGGTCATCCGGCCGGAGACCGGTTGCTCAAGCAGATCACGGGGCTCCTGCAGACGCGCATTCGCGCCAGCGACACGCTGGCGCGGCTGGGCGGCGACGAGTTCGGCATCCTCTTGTCGGAGTGCCAGCCGGATCAGGCCGTGAGAATCGCGGAAACCCTGCGCCAGGCAATCCGCGACTACCGCTTCGTCTGGCACGACGGCGCATTGAATGTTGGCGTCAGCATCGGCATCGTCGAAATCAGTCGCGAGACCGAGAGCATGGCTGCGCTCATGAGCGCCGCGGACGTGGCCTGCTATGCGGCCAAGGACCAGGGCCGCAATCGCGTGCACGTCTACCAGCAGGACAATGTTCCCGAGCGACACCGCGAGATGCAGTGGGTATCACGCCTCACCCGCGCGTGCGAGGAAGATCGACTGGAGCTCTACTTCCAGCCGATCGTTCCCATCGGTAACAACCGCGATCTGCGCCGGCACTTCGAACTGATGCTCAGGATGCGCGATGAGAGTGGCGCGCTGGTGCAGCCGATCGAGTTCATTCCGGCGGCCGAGCGCTACAACGTCATGCCCGCGATCGATCGCTGGGTGGTCCGGCACGCGCTGAGTGTGCTCGCGCATCGCGCCAGTGACCCACATCCGCCGTACACCATTTCGATCAACCTCTCGGGCACCTCGCTCAACGACGATCGCTTCCTTGAATTCCTGATCAACGAGCTGGCGCAGGAAACTCCGAGCCCCGGGGCCATCTGCTTCGAGATCACCGAGACCGCGGCGGTGTCCAATCTCGCCAACGTGGTCTATTTCATGCGCGAGCTCAAGAACCGCGGGTGCCGCTTCTCGCTCGATGACTTCGGTAGTGGTCTGTCTTCGTTCATGTACTTGAAGACCCTGCCGGTGGACTATCTCAAGATCGATGGTCAATTCATCGAGAATGTCACTCGCGATCCCATCGACCGCAGCATGGTCGAAGCGATCAGCCAGATCGGCCGCGCCATGCAGATCCAAACCGTCGCCGAGCGGGTCGAGTCACCGGAGGTGCTCGCCGAACTTGCGCGCCTCGGTGTGAGCTACGCACAGGGTTTTCACATCGCGGAGCCCGAGTCCACCTCGCGCTTCCCGTTCGCACGGGCGCTGACCGCCGATCTGCGCCGCCTGAGCTGAGCACCTGTCCAGTCATGTAGAATCGCGGTCGATGAGATCGGCCCTCGAGAGCGCTTCGAAGCACGATGAGTCTTCCTTGATCGGCCCCGGCGATCCGCCGCCGTTCACGCTGCTCAACATCGCCGGCAAGGGCGAGCTGTTGCTGGTCTGCGATCACGCGAGCCGTGCATTTCCCGGGGCGCTCGAGCACCTGGGCCTGAGCACGGCGGATACGGCGCGACACATTGCCTGGGATATCGGCGCCGCCTCCTTGACGCGAGTGCTGGGCCGATTGTTCGACGCGCCGGCGGTGCTCGCGGGCTACTCGCGGTTGCTGATCGACTGCAACCGTGCCCCCGAAGACCCGACTTCGATCGTGGCGATGAGCGACGGCGTGCCGGTTCCCGGCAACCAGAAGATGAGCGACGCCGATCGTGTCGAACGTCTGCGCACCTTCTTCGAACCGTATCACCGCGCCATCGAACTGCGCCTGGATGAGTTCCGGCGACGTGAAGTGATTCCGGCGTTCATCTCGATGCACAGTTTCACCCCGGTGATGGGAAGCGAGCCACGTCCCTGGAACATCGGGGTGCTCTGGGACCGCGATCCACGGATCGCCGTGCCGCTGCTCGAACGCCTGCGGGCGATCGAGGGACTGACGGTAGGCGACAACCTGCCGTACTCCGGCCGACACCCAGCGGACTACACGGTGGCGCGTCATGCCGAGCGTGCCAAGCTGCCGCACGTCTGTATCGAGGTGCGGCAGGACCAGATCGATACCGCTGCCGGCGTCAAACGCTGGGCGGAGCTCCTGCACAGTGTCCTGCAGCCGATCCTTCTGGACCCGGGGCTGCACCATCGATTAAAAGAGTAGGGCCGCAGCAGCCAACGCACCGAGGCAACATGGCAGTCAAGCAGCCACCCTTCACGGTGGGAATCGAAGAAGAATATCTGCTGGTGAATCTCCAAACGCGCGATCTCGATACGGATCCGCCGGCAGCCATGCTCAAGGAGTGCACCGAGCTCGGAGAAGGGCAGGTGAGCCCGGAGTTCCTGCGTTCGCAGATCGAAATCGGCACGCCCGTGTGCCGCGATATGCACGAGGCACGCGCGCATCTCACGCGCCTGCGCAAGATCGTCGTGGATGTAGGTCGCAAACACGGCATCGCGCCCATTGCAGCATCGACGCATCCATTCGCGCGCGCCATCCAGCAGAAACATACCGACAAGGACCGATACGTCGCGCTGGCCCGGGAAATGGCGGCGACGGCGCGGCGCATGGTCATCTGTGGAATGCACGTGCACGTCGGGCTGGAGGACGACGAGCTGCGCATCGACCTGATGAAGCAGCTCTCGTACTTTCTGCCTCATCTCCTGGCGTTGTCCTGCTCATCGCCCTTCTGGGAAGGAGAGAACACGGGTCTCAAGTCTTTCCGCCTGACGGTGTTCAGCTCTCTGCCACGCACGGGTTTGCCGGAAAATTTCGCGAGCTACGGCGAGTACCAGCGACACATCGGCACGCTGATCCGCAACAACCTGATCCAGGACACATCGAAAATCTGGTGGGACTTGCGGCCGAGCTGGCGCTACCCGACGCTCGAAACGCGCATCATGGACGTGTGCACGAACGTCGACGATTCAATCGCGCTGGCGTCCCTGAACGTCTGCTTGCTACGGATGCTCTATCGCCTGCGGCGGAACAACCAGATCTGGCGTGTTTATGCCGACATGCTGGTGAATGAGAACCGCTGGCGGGCGATGCGCTACAGCTTCGACGAAGGTTTGCTTGATCTCGCCAAGGGCGAGCTCGTGCCGTTCAGCGATCTGCTCGAGGAGATGCTGGAGCTGGTGAAGGAAGATGCCGAGGCGATCGGCTGCGTTGCGGACATTGCACACGCACGAACGATTCTCAAGCGCGGCACGAGCGCGCATCGTCAGGTGAAGGTGTTTGAGGAAGCGCGCGCGCGAGGCGCGAGCGAGCGCGAGGGCTTGAATGCGGTCGTCGATTGGTTGATTCGGGAAACCGCAAGCGGGCTGGCCTGAAACGGAGCCAGATCAGTCAGGAGAGTCATGGGGCGCACCAGCGAAATGCCGGCAAGCGTTCGGGCGACGATAAGGTATGCGGCCCCGGGCGAAACCGCGCAGTTCTATCCCACCGACAGAAAGCGCTCTTACTGGCCGGCCGAGGAGCATACCGTCGAGATCCGCAACGTGAGGCCGCAGGCCGCGCGACTGTCGCTCGAGCGGCAGGGCTTCATGCTCCTCCACCAGCTTACAGCCGTGCGCGATTTCCACGATGCCCGGGAAGTTCGCAACGTCTACTACCCGGAGATCGCGGCTCTCGTTGCGCGCCTCCTGGGCGCCGAGAAGGTTCTGGTGTTCGGTGAAGTGGCGCGCAGCGATTCCGAGGCCACCGGCGATGGACAGCGGCCGGCCTACGGTGCGCACGTGGACTATGGCGAGCGCACGGTGCGGCAGTTCACGCACGATCTGCTGGGCTCCCAGGAAGCCGAGTCCTGGCTGCAAAGGAGGTTCGTCCTGATGAACGTCTGGCGGCCCATTCGCACCGTGTACCGGACGCCGCTGGCACTGTGTGACGGCTCCTCGGTAATGAGAAGCGAGCTCAACGACAGCGAAGTTCACGGCGGCTTGAACGATCCGAACCGTCCCACGTTGTACGGATACACTTTGAGTTACGGACCGCAACATCGCTGGTACTACGTCCCGCGGATGGAGCCCGGGGAGGTCCTGATCTTCAAGCTCTTCGATTCGGACGCGACGCGGGTGCAGTGGACGGCGCACACGGCATTCGACGATCCGACTGCGGCGGCCGACGCGCCGCCGCGCGAGAGCATCGAGGTCCGCACGATTTCGTTTCTCCGTTGAGGGCGAAGCGCTGATTCGATCGAGCGCTGCATAACGAGCAAGTGAGACATCGGGGGGAGCCATGAAACGACGGGAGTTCTTTGCCACCAGCCTTGCGGGTGCGGCGATCGCTGCACTTCCAGTGCGACGCCTGTGGGCCGAAGGTGCAGCGGGCACCGCGATTCCGGACGCGGATATTGCCGCGATCAAACTCAACGGCGGGTCGATTCTCATTCCCAAGGCGGCCGTCGCCGACCTGCGCGCTCGCTTGCGCGGACCGCTGCTGGTTCCCGGGCAGGAAGGATACGAGCAGGCACGCCGCATCTGGAATCACATGATCGATCGACATCCTGCGATGATCGCGCGCTGTGCGGGGGCCAGCCGATGTGGCGGCCGCAGTCGAGTTTGCGCGTGAGCATGAGTTGCTCCTGGCAGTGCGTGGGGGCGGACACAGTTTTCCGGGCTATTCGAGCTGTGATGGCGGACTGGTCGTTGACCTGTCGACCCTGCATGGCGTGCGTGTCGACCCGATTGCGAAGACGGTGCGCGCAGAGGGTGGGGCATGGCTCGGCGATGTCGATGGGGAATCGCAGCACTACGGTCTCGCAACGCCGCTCGGTGCCATTTCGAACACGGGAGTGGCGGGTCTCACGCTCGGAGGCGGTTACGGGTGGCTCAGCCGGCGTTTTGGGCTGGCGTGTGACAACCTGGTGGGGGCTGATCTGATCACGGCTGACGGGCAATTTCACCGTCTCAGCGAGCAGGAGAATCCAGATCTGTTCTGGGCCATTCGCGGCGGCGGCGGCAACTTCGGTGTCGTGACTTCGTTCGAATATCGTCTGCATGCCGTGGGCCCCAAAGTTCTGGCGGGCTACCTCGCCTATCCTGCGACACAGGTGCGTGACGTACTCGAGTTCTACGCGGACTTCGGTTCACGCGCGCCGCGCGAGCTGCACCTGGAATTCGACGCCGCAACGCCGTTGCCGAACGGCACGGCCCCGACCATTAACATCTGTTATTCGGCTGATCCGAAAGCCGGCGAGAAGGCGATCGAACCGTTGCTGAAGTTCGGCAAGCCCACGATGAACACGATCAAGCTGCAGGACTACGTCGCGGTGCAGAAGCAGTTCGACGGTCCGCCCCTTTCGGAATACAACAGCTACCTGAAGTCAGGCTTCATCCGCGAGATGACTCCCGGCCTGATCGATGTGATCGCGAATGAGCTGCATGCGGACGAGACCTTCAGCGCTTCCGTGAGTCATTTCGGCGGGGCGATCGGGGATCGCAGCCCGACCGCGACCGCCTTCACGCATCGCGAGGCGAACTTCATGGTGTTCGTAGGTGCCGGCTGGAAGGACCCGGCGGACAATGACCGGTACCGCAACGAGCTACGCACGAGATGGGAAAGGGTCAGGCCTTTCACGTCGGGCTACTATGTGAACCTCAACGAGGGGGATCAGCGCGCGACCGATGACAACTACGGCCCGAATCACGCGCGACTGGCAGCACTCAAGCGACAGTACGACCCAACGAATCTCTTTCGGCTGAACGCAAATGTACGCCCGGTGTAGGCGTAAAGTCGTCGCGGCGTGAGAGGGCCGCCACAGTAGTACACTCGCCCGGGACATGGCGGCCAGTGACGCGAATATCGGGCTCAAGACGCGACTGTCACGGGAAATATCCGTAGCGCCAATGATGGATTGGACGGATCGGCACTGCCGATTCTTCCTGCGCCAGTTCTCGCCGCACGCGCTGCTCTACACGGAAATGATCACCGCTGCCGCTCTCCTGCACGGTGATCGCGCGAGACTGCTCGGGTTCGATTCAACCGAACATCCAGTTGCCTTGCAGATCGGCGGCGGCGATCCGGAAGCTCTTGCGCAGGCGGCTCAGTTTGGTGCGCAGGCCGGATACGACGAGATCAATCTGAACGTCGGATGCCCAAGTGATCGCGTGCAGTCGGGAGCATTCGGCGCGTGCTTGATGGCGCAGCCGCGGCTGGTTGCGGCCTGCGTCGCAGAGATGCGCGCGCGCGTGACAGTGCCCGTTACCGTCAAGGTTCGAATCGGGATCGAGGACGGCGAGGGCGCAGTACGGCGCGGACTCGAGTACACGCAGCGCGATTATGAGCATCTGCTCGAATTTGTCGGCACCGTCGCCGTCAGCGGTTGCAGTGTGTTCGCGATCCACGCGCGCAAAGCGATCTTGAAGGGGCTGTCACCGAAAGAGAATCGCGAGGTGCCGCCTTTACGCTATGACGTCGTGCAACGCCTCAAGCGTGACCTGCCGGGGCTCACGATCGTGGCCAATGGCGGCGTGCGCAATCTGGAACAGGTCCAGATGCTGTTGCGCGAGTGCGATGGCGTCATGATCGGGCGCGAGGCGTATCACAATCCGTATCTGCTGGCCCAGATTGATCGGGCGCTGTATCCGGAGTCTGGCTGGGAACCTCCATCGCGCCTCCAGGTGCTGGAACGCTTTACCGTCTATGCCGAGAGCCAGCTGCGCGACGGACACGCGCTCAGCGCCATCACGCGCCATATCCTTGGTCTGTTTTCAGGTCAACCGGGCGCGC
This sequence comes from uncultured Gammaproteobacteria bacterium, assembly GCA_963724625.1. Lineage (GTDB taxonomy): Bacteria > Pseudomonadota > Gammaproteobacteria > Steroidobacterales > Steroidobacteraceae > DATBVX01. The sequence goes on from CAVRVO010000013.1 coordinate 30,588, forward strand.
GCAGCTGGAGGCGCTACTTCTCCGAGGCAAGTCGGACCAACGAGCGCCGGCATCGAGGTCTTGCGGCATGCCTGTGACCTGCTTCGCCGACAACAGGCCGCTTAGAGCGCACTTCGGCGCCATGGTTCTGCGGGCCATTAGGCGTTTCCAGCACGCGAGTATCCGCGTTCACCTCAATTCGCGGGATGTTCCATGCCCGCCCATCCCGTATAATCTGGCGGCACAACAAGTCGCGCCGGAACCTTCCGCAACTTCAAGCAGTTGCATCAGAAAGCGTAACCATGGCCAAGGATATCGAGCTCGCCATTCTGTTCGCTGACGTCGTCGGCAGCACCAAGCTTTACGAGCAGATGGGCGATGAGAAGGCGCGCGACATGGTGGCGATCTGCATCGACATCATGCGCACCGCAACGGAGCAGCATAACGGCACTGTCATCAAGACCATGGGTGACGAAGTGATGTCCACGTTCCCCACAGTCGACGATGCGCTCAATGCGGCGGGCCAGATGCAGCAGGCGATCCTGGCTCACCCGGAGCTCAAGGTGGACGGTCAACCGGTTTCGATCCGCATCGGCTGTCACTTCGGTCCCGTGGTGCTCGAGAACCGTGACATCTTCGGAGCCGCCGTACACACCGCCAACCGCATGACCAGCCAGGCCAAGGCGGGACAGATCATCACGACGGCGACAATGGTGGATCAGCTTTCACCGGAATGGCGCGCATCGGTGCGCCAGATCGACGTCGCGACCCTCAAAGGGCGCTCCAGCGAAGTGGCGCTGTTCGAAGTGCTGTGGCAGACCGAGGATGTCACCAGCATGTTGCCTGCGATCGCGATGAGCCAGCGCGATGGCAAGAAACTGCGCATGCGGTTGCGCTACCAGGGACAGGAGGTCGTGGTGGACGAGCAGCGCACCAACATTGCAATCGGTCGCGCCGAGGACAATGACCTGGTGGTGAAGGGCAATCTCATTTCGCGCCTGCACGCACGCGTCGAGGTCAATCGCAACAAGTTCGTGCTGATCGACCAGAGCACCAACGGCACGTTCGTGCTGTCGAGCGCCGGTGAGGAGGCGTTCGTCCGCCGCGACAGCATGCAGATCAAGGGCGAAGGTTATATCGGCCTCGGGAAGCTCCCGGAGGCCAATTCCCCGCAGGCGATCAGGTTCGTCTGCGAAGATTAGGACGTGATCTGAAAGCGGCCGCTTTGCGACCGCTAGCCGAGACGTTCCACCACTTTCCTGTGTTCCTCGATGAGCTTCGGCGGGAGACGTGCGCCGAAGGTTCGCAGGTATTCACCCAGGTCCTTCATCTCCAGGCGCCACAAGGCCGGATCCACTGCCAGCAGTTCCTGCATCGTCGACAACGTGACATCCAGCCCGACTACATCGATGTCTTCCGGCTTGGGCAGGAATCCGATGGCGGTCTCGTTTGCCGCTGCGCGACCCGTACTGCGATCGATGATCCAGCGCAGTACCCGCAGGTTGTCGCCGAATCCCGGCCAGAGGAACTTGCCCGCTTTGTCGCGGCGGAACCAGTTGACGTGAAAGATGTGCGGGAGCTTGGCGGCGCGAGCAGGAAAACTCAGCCAGTGCGCCCAGTAGTCCGCGAAGTTGTAACCGCAGAACGGCTTCATGGCCATCGGGTCGCGGCGCACGACGCCAACCTCGCCCACAGCCGCGGCGGTCGTTTCCGAGGCGACCGACGCTCCGACCAGTACGCCGTGGCTCCAGTCGCGAGCCTCGTACACGAGCGGCGCAAGCTCGCGCCGGCGCCCGCCGAAGATCAGCGCCGAGATCGGCACGCCGGCGGCGCTCTCCATGAGCGGCGAGTAACCTGGATTCTGCGTGGCCGCAACGGTGAAACGCGAATTCGGGTGCGCCGCCGGACCGCGCTTCGGTTCGTAGGGCCGTCCCTGCCAGTCGACCACCGGCTGGCCGGACTCGAGGCCCTCCCACCAGGGTTGCTGGTCGGCCGTCAGCGCGACGTTGGTATAGAGCGTGTCGTGCTGAATCATCTCGTAGGCGTTGCGATTGGTCTTCGCATTCGTACCGGGCACGACACCGAAGTAGCCTGATTCCGGATTGATGGCCCACAGCCGTCCATCCTTGCCCGGGTGCAGCCACGCGATGTCATCGCCCAGTGTCCAGATCTTCCAGCCCTTGTAGGACTGAGGCGGAACGAGCATCGCGAGATTGGTTTTGCCGCAGGCGGAAGGAAATGCGCAGGCGAGGTAGTGCGTTTCGCCGGCCGGATTTTCCACGCCCACGATCAGCATGTGCTCGGCGAGCCAGCCTTCCTGGCGCGCCTGCCAGCTTGCGATGCGCAAGGCGTGGCATTTCTTGCCGAGCAGCGCATTGCCACCGTAGCCCGAGCCGAAACTCTGGATCGAGAGCTCCTCGGGGAAATGCATGATGAAGCGCCGTTCCGGATTGAGATCGCCGGTGGAGTGCAGGCCCTTCACGAAGCTGCCATCGCGGGCGATGCGCTCGAGTGCCGCACGACCCATGCGCGTCATCAGGTGCATGTTCAGCACCACGTACGCACTGTCAGTGATTTCCACGCCGCAGCGCGAGAAGGGTGACTGCAACGGTCCCATGCAGTAGGGGACCACGTACAAGGTCCGGCCACGCATGCAGCCGTCGAACAACTCGTCCATGCGCCGATGCGCATCGGCCGGGCTCAACCAATGGTTGTTCGGGCCCGCATCCGCCTGGGACGTCGTGCTGACAAAGGTCAGATGCTCGACCCGAGCGACGTCTGAAGGGTGCGATCGATACAGGTAGCAGCCCGGGTGCGTTTGCGGATTGAGCGTCAAGAGCTCCCCGTGACTCACGAGCTCCTGCCGCAGCGCCTGGAATTCCTCCGTGGATCCGTCGCACCAATGCACCCGGTCCGGCTTCGTCTGTCGGGCAACCTGCGCCACCCAGTCGCGGACCGCCGGACTGATCTGGCTCAAGGTCGAGACTTGCTGAGGTGCGGTCGCCATGGAGTCCTTCTCTTGGCCGAATTTCCGCTTCAGAACGCGAGGGAGTGCGAACTGCGGCCGGCCGCGCAGGCTTTCAAAGTTGTCGTGGGATTATAACGGCTGGATCGGTTCTTACCTGCCTATGGGCGAAATGTGGGGAAGCGTGTGGGGCGCTCCGACGCAGCGCCCCACACAGTAGCTGACTTAATTCTTCTTGGCAGCGGTGCTTCGCCGCACGCTCTTGCGCCGACGCCGTGCCTTGGCCTTGGGCTTGATCCTGACGCCATGGACGAGCTGAGCATAGGTCTGCGAGGCGATAGAGCCGAGCTCACGGCCGGTATCCGCTGTGAGCGCCCAAGTGGCTTTGAGATCCTGCCCGAGTCGCGCACGGCTGGCGGGATAGCGCTTCGCCTGCTCGGCGATCAGTCCTCTGAGATCCTTCGCCTTGGCGGCGAGGCTCAGCCGTTCGGCGCCGTCCTCGATCACACCTTCGAGATTGTGAAGCTGCTGCTTCACCAGCTGCGCGACATATCGATGCGAGGCATCGTTCACGCGGCGGCCTGCTTCGGCCACGATCTGCATGGGGGCACGCACGGCAACAACGCCGTCCGCCGCCTGCTGGGCGGTTCTACGGGCGGCTTCGAGGACGACATGACGGTAATCTTCAACCCGTGCCTCCGCTCTCTGGCGGGCACGTATCAGCTGTTCACGAATCTCCATGATTTCTCCATAAAAAGTCTGGCTGCAGTGCAACAAATGGCGCATCGCACAATAAGGCTGCAACTGGCGGGTGTCAAGCCTTCTGCGTGATTGGGGCACCGAGCGCCGCGTCGGAGTTCACTGCACCCAGAAACTCATCGATCACGGGAATGACCTGGTCGAGACAATGAAGCATGAACAGATGCCCACCGCCTGGAATGATCACCAAGCGGTTGTCGGGAATGAGGAGCGACAGCAGACGCGCGTTGACGGGAGGCACCAGCGGGTCGTCGGACCCAGCCATGATCAGCGTCGGTTGCTTGAGTCGGTGTAGCCAATGAATGCTCGTCCAGCCGACGCCCGCGATCAGCTGATAAACGTACCCGAGGAACTGAGGCGGGATAACTCTTGCAGTGTGCGCCACCACCAGCTCGGGCCGGTCGCGCACTTCGCCACCGTAAATCGTTCCTGCGGCTTTCTGCATGAACTGCGGTGACAGGTAACGTCGCGGCGTCGTCATCTTCATGAGTGCGCTCGGACGTCCAGGCACCATGATGGCACCGGCGGAAGTTGCGGCGAGAATCAGGCGACGACAGCGATCCGGATATTGGCGCGCGAACTGCTGCGCGACGGCTCCGCCCCACGACACGCCGGCGACATCGACGGTTCGATATCCAAGACGATCGAGCAGATGACTGGTAAGGCGCGCGATGCCACTGAAGCGACGCGGCACCCACCACATGGGCGAACGGCCGATTCCCGGCATATCGAATACGATCACCTCGCGATCGTGCAGCGCTTCGATGAATGGGAAGACAAGCTCGAGATTCGCGCCAATGCCATTGAACAGCAGCAACGGGGTTGCGCCGCGTGCGCTGCGGATCGCCACTCTCAGCATCACGCCGTCCACATCGATGTACTCGATCTTCGGCTTCGTCGTTGACCGTTTACTCACGTCGTTGCCTGCAACCAGGGTGGGCACACGCGAACTCTAGCGGCATTCCTGATCGTGAGCGTGCATGCAACGCACACACGCCTCAGCCGCGGCGAAACGGCAGCGTGAACGCGAACCACAGTGTCCGCCAGTTCATCAATCGCAGCCCCTTGCGCAGCTCCGACGGCTGCAGCCTTGCTGTGAGTGGCATGGTGCCGAAGATCTTGCCCCGCACGATGAGCGTCGAGCTGTCGCGTTCGATGGCTGTGATCGCCATCAATTCCTTGCCGTCCGGGCCGTAGATTTTCATGCCGTAGGGGTCTGAGACTCTCAGTGCTGATGCACGTAACGGCCGGGTGCTGGATCGCCGGCGGGATGGGCGTTGCTGCCGAGCTGTGCTGGCGCGGGACGCTTGCCGCCCCCGCGCGCGTCATACCATTTGATCCAGTGGTCCCACCATGACCCGGGATGTGCAGTGGCAGTCTCGATCCATTTGTCGGCCGTCAGGCTGAGATCCGAATTCAGAAAATACTTCGCTTTCGGGTTGCCGGGAGGATTGACGATGCTCTGTATGTGGCCGCTGGAGCTCAGCACAAAAGTCATCGAACCGCGCAACACCCGGCGTGATTCGTAGCACGCCGGCCACGGTGTGATGTGATCCGTGATCCCCGCTATCACATAGCTGTCGATGTTGGTCTGCGCCATGTCGATCGGCGTGCCGAGCACTTTGAGCCGCCCAGCGTTGAGCAGAGGGTTCTCGAGATAGATGCGCAGCAGGTTCGCATGGAACGCTGCCGGCAAGCGCGTGGTATCCGAGTTCCAGTAAAGAATGTCGAATGCGGGCGGGCGATTGCCCATCACCCAGTTATTGGCGACGAACATCCAGACGAGGTCATTGGGTCTGAGCCACGCGAAGGCGCGGGCCATATCGGCGCCTTCGAGCACACCCCTCGATTGCGAGCGCTTGATCGCCGCCGCGATGCCGCTGCGCGATGCGAAGGTACCGAGCAGCGTTGGCGATTCGGTGTCGAGCACCGTGACGAGGAGCGTCACACTGCGCACTCGTTTGTCGCCTGAGGCTGCGAGATGCCCGAGCAGCGTCACGAGCGTGAAACCGCCGGCGCAGGCTGCCATCGTATTGACGTCGGGGCTGCCCGAAACTTCGCTGACGACCCCGATCGCCTCTTTGCACGCGGTGAGGTAGGTCTCGAGATTCCAGTCGCGCTGTGCGGCAGTGGGGTTGCGCCAGCTGATCGCGAAGGTCGGCACGCCGTTGCGCGTCGCGTATTCGGCAAAGCTGCGCCCTGCGCTCAGGTCCAGCGCATAGAACTTGTTGATCTGCGGGGGCACGAGCAGCAACGGGCGCTTGTAGATCTCAGTGCTCGCGGGCTGGTACTGAATCAACTCCAGCACTTCGTTACGAAACACGACTGCCCCGGGAGTCGTCGCCAGATTCTTGCCGACCTGAAATTTGCGATCGTCGACCTGGCGCGGCATGCCACCGTTGTTGAGCAGGTCGTCGAAGAAGTTCTGCAGGCCGAACAGCAGACTCTTACCGCGCGTCTGCGAGACGCGCATCAGCGCACCGGGGTTGCCGAGCAAGGTATTGGTAGGTGCGAATGCCTCCGTGACCAAGGACAGCGCGAAACGCGCCCGCTCGCGGTCCTCGGGTGATGCATTGGCGGCCTCGAGCATTCGCGTCATGCTCTCGCGCCACGCCAGGAATCCCTGCATGAGGCGCTTGTAGTAACCGTTCTTCTGCCAGATTTCGTGACTGAAGCGCCGATCCTTCGGGTCAGGTTGTTGTTGCGAGCGACCCGTGATCACGCCGAACAATTCGCGCGCCAGGTTGATCTGCTCGCGCACTACGATGCCAGGCTCGAAGGCCAACAGCTTCGCAAATCGGCCGAGCGCATCGAGGATCTCGGAACGATCGAAACCGACCAGCGGATTTGCACCCAGGATTTCCTCTGCGGCCTGGTTTGCCGCCGCGTGATCTAGCTCCGCGTGACCACCATCCGTAGGGGCAAATCCGTCGCTGCCGGGGAGCTCCACGCGAGGTGTCCTGGTCGATTCGGACACAGGTCCGGCCGTCCCGCCATTCTTGGGCTGATCCCCTGGAGAACCGTGACGCCGTCGCGGTCTGGCGGCCGTTTGTGATCCACGTCTCTCGGCCCGGCGGGTCGTTTTCATGGCGGGATAGTGCGGTTATTGGCCACGGCGGACAACCGTGACAGGGGTCAATGTGCCGTCCGGATGGCTGTGAATGTGATCACGTTGAGTTAAATCGATTGTCCCTATGATCACAAGCGTTTTCAGGCTGATCCCACGGACCGGGTCGTCGCGCAAGCCCTCGCGCGGACTCGGAAAATCCGGATCGCGCAGGTGGTGACCAGAGTCGCCGCGCGGCTCCCCAGCTGATCGCTGATCTCGCAGTTACCGACCGCGAGTAGGGGTCCGGTGGATGGTCCATTTTGCGGTGCACTGATCGCACCGCGGGTAGCGAGAGTACGGCGTAATGAGACGCTTGAAGTTCTACATTGCAGTCCTCCCGATGTGCGCGTTGCTTGTCGACGTACGCGCTCGCCGCGGGCACGGCTGCCGGCACTTCGATCTCGAATCAGGCGAGCGTAGCTTTCGTGATCGGTGGCGTGCCCGGCTCCGCGCAATCCAACCCCGCAGCGTTCCTGGTCGGTGAGATACTGGACCCCAACGTGACGCGCCAGAGCTCGACGGTTTCCGTTTCGGCAGGCGATCTCAATCGCGCGCTTTTGTTCCGGCTCACCAACACCGGCAATGGCAGCGAAACCTTCCCACTCACCATCGACAACCTCGTCGCGGGCGATGATTTCGATCCGCAGGCCGCGGCGCCGGCCATTTACTTCGACAGCGACGGAAGTGGTGATCTTTCGCCCGCGGATGTCGCTTACGTTCCCGGCAGCAACGATCCGACCCTGGCTCCCGATGCTTCGATCGGCGTGCTGCTCGTGAACAACATCCCGGCCTCTATTGCGGACGGCGCGCTCGGACGCAGTCGCCTGCATGCGCGCGCCGCGACCGGCACCGGTGCACCGGGCACGTCGTTCAACGGGCAGGGCACCAGCGGCACCGATGCAGTGGCAGGGGCGAACGGCGGACAGGCAGACGCGTTCGGCGAGTATCTCGTCGGTGACGTGCAGGTGACTCTCGCGAAGAGTGTGACCGTGATAGATCCAGCCGGTGGTGTCACGCCGGTGCCCGGCGCTCGCCTCAGCTACCAGATCGTCGTGAATGTCACCGGAAGCGGCGTTGCGCACGGCTTCGTGCTCACCGATCCCGTCCCGACGGGAACAGCGTATTCCGTCGGCTCACTGCGTCTGAATTCCCTGGTGCTGAGTGACAGCGCAGATGCCGACGCCGGTGAGCTCATCGCCGGCACTACACCCACGATTCGCGTTGCGCTCGGCGACCTGACCCAGGCCGCCGGCCCCCAGACGATCGCCTTCACTGTAACGATCAACTAGAGCTTCAGGAGTCGAGTCATGAAACGGATGAAGATCCTTGCGGCGGGAATGATCCTCGCGTTCGTCGCGACCACGGTTTCGGCGCAGGAGCGCGGCTGCATCCTGCTCAAGACCGTCGCTGAGATCGAAAAGGTCGACACCAACGAGCGCGGCGAGAAATCCACGCGCCTGGTGCCGGCGGAAAAGATCGTGCCGGGAGACGAGGTCGTCTACACCGTCAGCGCGACTAACATCTGTGATGAGCCGGCGGATGCCGTCGTCATCGACAACCCGGTCCCGGAGCACATGAAGTACCTCGCCAATTCCGCGGTCGGTCCCGGTACCGAAGTGACTTACTCGATCGACAGCGGGTTTCACTACGACAAGCCCGCAGCTTTGAAGGTCTCCAATCCCGACGGCTCGCAGCGTGAAGCGCGCGCCGATGAATACACCAACATTCGCTGGGTCATGCGCAACCCACTGAAGCCTGGCTCGGTCGCGTTCGCACGCTTCCGCGCCCGCCTCGAATAACAGCGCGAAGTTCCTTCCACAGAGATTCAAGGGGAAACGGCGTCGCGGACTTGCAGGGTTCCGCGGCTTCCGGTTCTGCGCCTTGCATTTTTTAATCTGACAGGAGTATCGAAATGACATCGATCATGAAGCGACTGAAGACAGCAAGCGGCATTGCCGTGTTGTTGTCGTTGCTGGCAGGAGTGCAGGTGGCTCAAGCCACCGGCACCACAGCCGGCACATCGGTCAGCAATACCGCGACCGTCAACTACAACGTGGGTGGCGTGGCTCAGGCGCCAATTGCGAGCGCGCCCACCAGCTTTGTTGTCGACAACAAGATCGACCTGACCGTGACCGAGGTCGGTGGCGCCGCCACCACCGTGGTTCCCGGGCAGACCGCTGCGGTGCTGACCTACCTGGTGAGCAACACGGGCAACTCGCCCGAGGGCTACCAGCTCACGGCGACGAATCAGCCCAACGGCTCGACATTGTTCGGACGCACCGACAACGCGGACTTCGCGGGGCTGAGCGTGTTCGTCGACAGCAACACCAACGGCACGTATGACGCGGGCGTCGATACGGCAGCTAACATCAACACGCTGGCGAAAGATGCCAGCGTGACGGTGTTCGTGGTGGTCAACATTCCCAACGGCGCGGCCAATGCGCAGGTGGCGAATGTGAACTTGTCGGCTCGTGCAGCCGCGCCTGGTACAAATGGCGCGACGCTCGAGACGCAGAGCGCCGGCGCTGATACTGCCGCCATCGACATCGTGTTCGCCGATGCGGGACGAGATGCCACGCAGGCTGTGGATGACCAGTACTTCGTGCAGTCCGCGGCGCTCGCCATCTCCAAGACCTCATCGGTGATCAGCGATCCGTTCAATCTTGCGGTCAACCCGAAAGCCATTCCGGGGGCGACCATCGAGTACGTGGTGACGGTCGCCAACACCGGTGCAGCCACTGCGGGTGGCATCTCCGTGTCTGACACGCTCAATGCGAACCTGGCCTTCGTGCAGGGCGCGTATGCGGGCGCGACGGACGTGCAGATTCAGGTCGGCGCCGCACCGGCGACGTTCTGTGTCGCCGAGTCGGGAGCCGACACGAACGCTGACGGCTGCAGCCGTGCTGGCCAGACACTGACCGTGAATCCGACCAGCGCGATCAGCGTTGCGGCGGGTCAGTCGGCTACGGTGCGCTTCCGCGCGACGATCAACTGATCGTCAGCGAGTGAAGGATGACTGAGCGAGCCGCCATGCGGCCGCTAGTCGCTGCCTTCAGGCTGATAGTCGTAGACCTGCAGTCGGCTGCCAGCCGGTTGCGCGACCGAGCATTCGATACTCCGGCCACAAACCGGGGCAGGGCGGACCTTCGTGTCCGCTCTGCCCCGCTGCATTTGTGGCGCGGGGTGCTCGCGTGCGCGTTCGTGCTGGCCGGCAGCGTGCAGGGTGCTTCGGCTCAATCTCAACCCGCCACGCCGCCAGGAACGGCGATTCGCAATACCGGTCAGGCCAATTACACGACCAGTGGCGGGGCGGCAAGGACGCTCAATTCCAACGAAGTGGTCACCATCGTCGCGCCGCCGGCTTCGCGCGCGGCGATCGAGCTGCTGCGCCCGAGCGCCAGCAATCCGATCGTCACCGAACCGGCGGGACCGACTCAATGTCTCGCGGGGACCACGTTCCAGACTCTTCCGAACCCAGTGTTGATCGGCGGTCAGACGATTGATCCGACACAACCGATTGCACTGACATCTACTGCCAACTATCACGGCGGCGAGCCGCTGTTCGTGCGGCTCGTGGACGCCGATCAGAACCGCGATTCGGCGGTGCGTGACAGTGTCGACGTGCAGATCGCCGCTCAGCAGACCGGCGATCGCGAAACGATCCGCTTGACCGAGACGACGCCGGCGAGCGGGGTATTCGTGGGCTATCTGCAAACCGGCACCAGCTCGGCTACGCCGGGTGACTGCACGCTGCAAGTGGCGCGCGATGCGACGCTCAGCACCAGCTACGTCGACCCGCGCGATGCAACCGACAGCGTTGCAGCGAGCGCAGGCATCGATCCCAGTGGGCTGATCTTTGATTCGCAGACCGGGCAGCCAGTCGACGGCGTCAGGATTCGCCTGGTTGATGCAGCCACTGGCACACCGGTAACAGTGCGCGGCGACGACGGTGTGAGTACGTTTCCGAGAGAAATCATCTCGGGCTCGACCGTAACGGACTCGTCAGGCACGAGTTACGTATTCGCGTCGGGCCGGTTCCGATTCCCGGTGGTGAGTGCGCCCGGCAGCTATCGACTCGAGCTTACACCGCCGCCGAGCTATCGATACCCGTCGACGGCCGATCCAGCCGTGCTGCAGACCTTGCCCACCGCGCCATTCACTCTCAACGCCGGCTCTTTCGCAGCCACGTTCGCAGTAGATGCGCCGTCCGAAGCCAACATCGATGTGCCGTTGGATCCGACCGGCACACGGCTTTTCTTGCAGAAGTCGACGCTTACGACGCTGGCGTCCCCGGGCGATTTCGTTCAATACACGCTGATGCTGGAAAACCCCGGCACCAGCGGCACGATCAGCGCCACGCACATCACGGACATTCTCCCAGTGGGTCTGCGCTACCAGGCGGGTTCGACCCGCGTGGTGCGCAATCAGCTCGATGCGGTGCATGGCGCAGATCCGCAGATCGCAGCGGACGGCCGGACGCTGACTTTCGACAGCGGCGATCTTGGGCCCGGCGAGAGGATCACCGTGCGCTACGTCGCCGCGCTCACGCTCAGCGTGAAGGGCGACGTGCTGACCAACCGCGCTTCGGCGGCCGGTGCGGACAACATGATTTCCAATCCCGCGAGCAGCACGATTCGCATCCAGCAGGCCCTCAACAACGATCGCGCGTTCATCATGGGCCGCGTCGTCGACAGCGCATGCGGCGCCGACTCATTGCAGGCGCCAGGCGTCGAGGGTGTGCGCGTTTACCTCGAAGACGGGCGCTACAGCGTCACCGACAGCGAGGGCAAGTACCACTTCGAGGATGTTGCAGCTGGCACTCACGTGGTGCAGCTCGACGTCGACAGCATCTCCGACACTCTCGAGCCGATGAGCTGTGAGGCTGCCGGCAGGCACGCGGGACGCGCCTACTCGCAGTTCGTGGACGTGCGCGGCGGTTCTCTGTGGCGGGCGGATTTCAACCTGACCACGCGGCGTCCGCCCGAAGGCGCCGTGGCGCTCGCACTCGATCGCGATGTATCGGCCGAGGCTAATGGCACGCGACTCGGCATCGATGTGACGGTTGAAGGCGTGGCGGTCGGCAATCTCAAGGCCCTCGTCATGCTGCCGGATCAATTCACGTATGTCCCAGGCAGCGCGACAGCTGATGGCAACCCGATTGACGATGCGGAACAAAGCGGTTCGCTGCTGACCTTCCGCCTCGGCGAGGCGGCCGCCCAGTGGCATCGCAAGCTCGGCTTCGCTGTCAGCGCGGCAACCAGCGCAGCCAGCGATCCGGTGGTGCGCGCGTTGCTGCTGTTCGATTCGCCGACGCAAAACGGGCAGAAGACCGAGACGGTTTCATTGCCGCTCGCGGCCGCGGACGGCGTGACGGCTGCCGTGACCCGTGCGCAGACCCGGGGCGTGCTGGCTTTCCTCAGGGCGCCAAAGTCGGATTTGCCCGTCGGCGCCCAGTCGCATGTTGATCTCGAGGCGGAAGGGGGCGACCTGCCCAACATCGAGTCGCTGGCGCCGGGCATCGCCTGGGAGCTGCCGCGCGCCGATTTCTATCCAGCGATCACCAGCATCAAGGCGGCGGTGCGACACGTTCCCGGACAGACGGTCGAGTTGCGACTCGATGGCTCGCCTGTCAGCCCGCTCAACTTCTACGGCACTTCCGAGAATCGTGCGCATACGGTTGCTGTCAGCCTGTGGCGTGGCGTCGATATTCCAGAGGGCCCGAGCCAGCTCGTCGCAATCGTGCGCGACGCTGATGGGGTCGAGGTCGAGCGGCTCACCCGCGACGTTCACTTTGGCGGCGGCCCGGTTCGAGCGGAATACGATCCAGGTTCATCGCTCCTGGTAGCGGACGGCCGGACGCACCCGATGATTCGTATCAAGGTCGCCGACGCCTACGGTAAGCCCGCACGCCGCGGCACGCTCGGCACCTTCCGCGTGGATCCGCCACGCCGTTCCTGGTTTGAGGTGCAGTCACTGACGGAAAACCAGTTGCTCGTGACCGGGCATCGCGAGCCGACCTACACGGTCGAGGACGGCGGCGTCGCTACCATAGAGCTCGAGCCGACGACACAGAGTGGCGAAGTCGTCGTGCACCTCAAGTTCAACAATGATCGCGAACAGGAGATCCGGGCCTGGCTGGCGCCCGCCGCGCGCGATTGGGTGCTGGTCGGCGTGGCCGAGGGCACAGCCGCCTATCGGACCATCAGCCAGAACGCCGAGGCGGCGCGCGAAGCGGGAATGGAAGATGGCCTGGACGAGTCGGGTCGCGCTGGCCTTGTTCGCGAAAGGCCGGATTCGGGGCGATTTCCTGCTCACGATCGCCTACGACTCGGCGCGCGATCGCGATGAGGCGCGGGCGCGTCTCAAGGATGTAATCGAGCCAGACCGCTACTACACCTTGTACGGCGATGCGACCGAGCAGCGCAACGAAGCTGCGAGCCAGCACAAGCTGTACCTCAAGCTCGAGCGCCGGCAGTTCTACGCGCTGTTTGGCGACTTCGATACCGGGCTCACCGTGACGGAGTTGTCGCGCTATAGCCGCAGCTTGAGCGGCTTGCACACGGAATTCGCCGGTAAACAGTGGACCGCGAACGCGTTCGCCGCGAAGAGCGCGCAGGGCTTTGTGAAGGACGAGCTACGTGGCGATGGCACGTCGGGCTTGTACCGGCTCTCGCGCGTGCCACTTGTCATCGGCAGTGAAAAGCTGCGTGTCGAATCGCGCGACCGGTTCCACACCGAGCGGGTGGTGGAATCGCGCACGATGACGCGATTCCTCGATTACAGCATCGACTACGAACGGGGGGAGCTGTTCTTCAAGGAACCGATCCTGGATCGCGATACCAATTTCAACCCGGTGTTCATCATCGTCGAGTACGAGACGCAAGGTGAACAGGGAGAGGAACTGACCGCGGGCGGTCGCACTTCCGTGCACCTCGCTGGCGACAAGGTCGAGCTCGGCGCGAGCTTCGTGCACGAAGGTGCGCAGGCCGGGGATCGGCAGCTCGCGGGCGCAGATCTGCAGTGGAAGGTCGGTGCAGCGACCGAGTTCAAGGCCGAGGCAGCGCAGACCACGCAGGGCTCGGTGTCCGGTAGTGACCCGCACGCCTATCTCGCCGAGCTCTCTCATCAGAGCGGACGCCTGGACGGGCGGGTATATGTGCGCGAGCAGGAGCAAGGCTTCGGACTCGGTCAGCAGTTGTCGACCGAATCGGGCACGCGCAAGTACGGTGCGGACGGGCGTGTCAATCTCACCGATCGACTCGCTGTGCAGGCGGAAGCGTATGAGCAGGAATATCTCGACACCGGCAATACGCGCGAAGCGGGCTCGGCGGAATTGCACTATCAGGATGAAGCACTCGGTGGCGGTGTTGGCCTGCGGCACGTCAACGATCAGGTCGATGGCGAGGCGCAGGGTTCCGACCAGGCGTACGTCACCGGCAGCATGGACATGCTCGATAAGCGCGTGCGACTGCGCGGCTCGGCAGAGACTTCTCTGGGCGGGGAGGACGCGAGTCTCGATTTCCCCACCCGCACCGTCGTGGGGGCGGACTGGCGCGCGACGCAGGACATGACCCTGTTCAGCGAGTATGAGCACGCAGAAGGGGAAAACATTGCCAGCAACATGCTGCGCGCCGGCGTGCGCGCCTCGCCGTGGGCCCGCGCAGAGGTCGTTTCGAGCGTCAACGCCGAGCAGTCCGAATTCGGACCGCGCACCTTCGCGAACCTCGGCCTCACGCAGGGTTTCCAGCTCGGCAAGCGCTGGGCGCTGGACTTTGGCGTCGATCAGAGCAGTACGCTGACTGAGCCCGGTACGAAGCCGATTGACCCGCAGGTACCGCTGGCGTCCGGAAGCCTTACTGGCGATTTCTTCGCGACCTACGCCGGGGCGTTGTATCGAGGTGAGCTCTGGACCATGACGTCGCGACTCGAATATCGAAACGCGGATCTGGAGAATCGTGTCTCGCTGAGCGGTGGGCTGTATCGCGAACCGGTCGCCGGGCAGGCCTTCTCGCTCTCGCTGCTCGCGCTGAGCAGCGACCTGTCGACCGGCCAGCAGGACACGCGTGTCGACTTGAGCTTTGGCTGGGCGTATCGCCCGACACAAAGCCGTTGGATCCTTCTCAATCGCCTCGATCTGCTGACCGAAACCAGCACCGGCATCCTGCAGGATCTCGAGTCCTGGCGCGCGGTCGATTCGTTCAACGCCAACTGGAAGCTCGACGAGCGAACCCAGGTCGGGCTGCAATTTGGCACGCGCTACACCCGCTCGACGATCGACGGCGATCACTACGACGGGTACAGCGATCTGCAGGGCATCGATCTGCGCCACGACCTGGGCAGGCGCTTTGACGTCGGAATCCAGGCCGCCGCACTCAATTCATGGAGCGCCGGGACTCACGAGTACACGCTGGGCGCGGACTTCGGCATTAGCCTCGCTCGCAACGTCTGGATCGCCCTCGGGTACAACTTCGCCGGCTTCCACGATGAGGATTTCTCTCGCAATCGTTACACCGACCAGGGCCCATTCATTAAACTGCGCATCAAGGCCGACCAGGACACCTTCCGGGAACTAAGCGCCAGGTTCTAATTGAGAGACTGCGACGATATTCTGGGCGCCGAGGGACCGCTGGCCCGGACCTTGCCCGGCTTTGCACCTCGCGCTGAGCAGCTCGAAATGGCCCGCTGTGTCGCTCAGGCACTTGCTGCGCTCGAGCCGCTGGTGATCGAGGCTGGCACCGGAACCGGAAAGACATTCGCATATCTCGTTCCGGCCCTGCTCTCCGGGCGGCACGTGATCATCTCCACAGGCACGCGCACGCTCCAGGATCAGCTCTTTCACCGCGACCTGCCTGCGGTCAGCGCTGCGATCGGCCGGCCGGTGAAGATCTCGCTGCTCAAGGGCCGGGCCAATTACCTGTGTCGGCACCGGCTCGAGCTCGCCCGCTCGGAGCGCGAGCTGCCATTGCAGGAGAACGGTGGCGCACGAGCGCTCGAGCGCATTGCGGAGTGGTCGCACAAGACACGCAGCGGCGATATCAGCGAGCTGAGTGGCCTGGCCGAGAATCACCCCGTGTGGCCGGCAGTCACTTCGACCCGAGAGAACTGTCTCGGCACGGATTGCCCGCAGTTCAATGACTGCCATGTCTTTGCAGCACGGCGCGCCGCACAGGCCGCGGACATCGTGATCGTCAATCATCACCTGTTGCTCGCCGATCTTGCGCTCAAGGAAGGCGGCTTTGGGGACCTGCTGCCGGGCACGGAAGCTGTGATCCTGGATGAAGCACACCAGATTCCGGAGATCGCTGCGCAGTTCTTCGGCACGAGTCTCAGCGCGCGGCAGCTCAACAGCCTGGTGCGCGACACGCGAGTCGAGCTGCGGGCGGCGCAACTGGGGGGCACTTCGATTGATGCCTGTGTTATTGCGCTGGAGACCGTAGTCGCAGAATTTCGCCAGGAGTTGCCGCGCGCCGAAAAGCGCATCGAGTGGAGTGCTCTGAGCTCGACAGCGGCGGAGCGCCTGGCGGAGATTGAGACACAGCTCGACGTGATGCGCGAGACGCTCAGCGCAGCTGAGGGACCTGCGGGGCTCGAGCACTGCGCTCGGCGCGCGGGCGAACTCGCCGCAAAATGCGCGGAGCTGCGCACTGTCGAAGAGGAATCCGGCGTCCGTTGGCTCGAGCTATACGCGCAGGGCTGGACGCTGCAGTTCACGCCGTTCGAGATTGCGAGTCGCCTGCAGCAGTTCATCTCCGCACAAGCCTGTGCGTGGATCTTCACCTCCGCGACGCTCGCGGTGGGCGAGGATTTCAGTCACTTTACTCATCGCATCGGCGTGCCCGAGGCGCGCACCGTGCGCATCGACAGCCCGTTCGACTATCGGCGTCAGGCCTTGCTCTATCTGCCGCTGGTGATGTCCGACCCGGCAGACCGTAACCATGCGAGCGATGTCCTGCAGGCAGCATGGCCGCTGCTGGAAGCGGCGGGTGGACGGGCGTTTTGTCTGTTTACGAGCCATCGGGCGCTGGCCGAAGGCGCCGCGTGGATGAGGAACCGCATCAGCTCGGGTACGTCGTTCCCGGTACTCATCCAGGGTGAAGCGCCGCGGGAGCAGCTGCTACGGCAATTCAGGGAGCTGGGCAACGCAGTGCTGCTCGGTACCGGCAGCTTCTGGGAGGGCGTCGACGTCAAGGGCCAGGCACTCTCGCTCGTGGTCATCGACAAACTGCCTTTTGCCTCCCCGGATGATCCTGTGCTCGCGGCACGGCTCGAATCGATTCGCCGTCACGGCGGTAAGCCCTTTTCGGACTATCAGCTCCCCCAGGCGGTGCTCGCGCTCAAGCAGGGTGTCGGCCGCCTGATTCGGGACAGCGCGGATGCCGGCGTGGTGATGATCTGCGACCCGCGCCTGACAACACGCAGCTACGGGCGTGTGTTCGTGCAGAGCCTGCCGCCGATGCCCGCGACGCAGGAAGTGCGTGAGGCGATCGCGATGCTCGAGCGCGTAACATCGCAGACATGAAACTGCTGGCTGTAGATACCGCGACCCACGCCTGCTCGGTGGCGCTGCTGATGGGTGAAACACTGATCGTGCGTTATGAGGAACCGGGTCGCGGACATTCCGAGCTGATCCTGCCAATGGTGGATGCGGTCTTGAAGGAAGGGGCGCTTGAACTCGGCGCGCTCGATTGCATCGCCGTGGGCCGAGGACCCGGCGCATTCACCGGGGTGCGAATCGCGATCAGTGTGGCGCAGGGTCTCGCGTTCGGGGCGGGGCTCAGGATCGTGCCGGTGTCGGACCTGGCCGCGGTCGCGCAGCGAGCCGCTCACGTACCCGAGGCTAAAGCGGGTGGTGGCGTGCATGGACGCACGCATGGGCGAGGTGTACTGGGCAGAATTTGAAGTGTCGGCCGACGGACTGGTGAGTTCTCATGCGGCGGAACGTCTCAGTCGGCCACAAGACGTGGAGGTGGAGGGATCCGGTGGCTGGGTCGCCGCGGGCACTGGTTGGGCGGCGTACCCGGAGATGATCGAACGCCTGAAGACACAGGGGTGCCCACCCCGAGCCATTCATGGGACTTTGCTGCCACGCGCCGAAGAGATTGCGCATCTCGGCGCGGCGGCGTGGCGCGAAGGAGCGGGCGTGGCCCCTGAGCAGGCCTTGCCTGTCTACTTGCGTGACAGGGTCACTCACAACATGTCACAAAAGACATAAACTGAGGCCCCGAAGTCATGGAACTGTCATATTTCTCCCCTGTAATACGCGCGTCTTTTTCGGCCCGGAACTGCATGCCTGCCAAGCAAATACTGATCGTCGAGGACGAGAAGCCGATTCGCGAGATGATCGCCTTTGGGCTGAGGCGTGCCGGGTTTGAGGTGCTCGAGGCGGAGGACTGCCGTGCTGCACGGGCACGGCTGGCCGACCGGCGACCGGACCTGCTGCTGGTCGATTGGATGCTTCCGGACATGAGCGGCCTGGAGCTGACCCGCGCACTGAAGCGCGACAAGGACACCCGCGAGGTGCCCGTGATCATGTTGACGGCGCGGGCGGAGGAACAGGACAAGGTGTCTGGCCTCGAAGGCGGCGCCGACGATTACGTCACCAAACCGTTCTCGCCCCGTGAGCTGCTGGCGCGTATCAACGCGGTTCTGCGACGCACGGCGCCAGCTGGCACAGAAGAAGTGATTGCAATCGAGGGGCTGGTGCTCGACGGTGCGAGTCACCGCGTGACCGTGGGCGAGCAGACAGTTTCACTTGGGCCGACGGAGTATCGTCTGCTGAGTTTCTTCATGATGCACCCCGAACGTGTCTACAGCCGCAATCAACTGCTGGACCGGGTGTGGGGCGGTAACGTCTACGTCGAGGAGCGTACTGTCGACGTGCATATCCGCAGGCTTCGCAAGGCGCTCGAGATCTTCAACTACGACCGCTTCATTCAGACAGTTCGCGGAGCCGGCTACCGGTTCTCGGTGCGCGAAGCCTGACGGATCTTCGAGATGACCTCCGTCTGGTCATTTGCTCTCGCCCGGCTCCTGGTGCTGCTGGCGATCGCGCTGGCGGGCGGCTTTGTATTTGGCCGACCGCTGGTGTGGTTGGTCGCGGTACTCGCCGGCTACCTGTTAGTGCAGCTCATCAACCTCTACCGGCTACACCGCTGGCTGCGTAATCGCAATTATCTCGAGCCTCCTGACGTGAGCGGCGCCTGGTCGGATGTGGTCGGGCAGGTCGTGCGCCTGCATCGGCGCAAGCGGTTTCACAAGCAGCGCCTGATCCAGCTGTTTCGCGAGTTGCGTCGCTCCACGGCGGCAATGCCGGACGGCGTGATCGTGCTCAACGCCGGCCGCGAAATTCAGTGGTTCAACCGCACGGCCGCGCGGCTCCTGGGGCTGCAGCGCAAGGCCGACCTCGGCCTGCGCATCGACAACCTGATCCGCGTACCCGATTTCGTGCAGTACCTGGAGCAGGGTGACTACAGCAGTTCTGTGGTCATTAACTGGCCCGTGGGCGGTGAGTTCACGTTGTCGGTTCAGCTCATTCCCTACGGCGGCGGCCAGCAGCTGATGCTGGTCCGCGACGTGACACGGCAGGCCAAGCTCGAATCCATGCGTAAGGACTTCGTCGCCAACGCCTCCCATGAACTGCGGTCACCGCTCACCGTAGTCACTGGTTATCTGGACACGCTCGCCGAGGACACCGCCATCGATCCGTCCTGGCTCGGTCCGATCAGCGAGATGCGCCGCCAGGCCGATCGCATGGGCGCGATCGTAAATGATCTCCTCGAGCTGTCGAAGCTCGAGTCCGCTGAGACAGAAGCAGGATACGAACCGGTCGACGTGGCGGGAATGCTGTCGCTGCTGCGCAAGGAGCACACGCAACCGCAGCGTCCACGTGAGTTCGTCCTGAAGCTCGACAGCAACGCGAAACTCGCCGGAGAAGAAGGCGAGATTCATTCGGCGTTCTCCAACGTGATCGCGAACGCCGTCAAGTTCACCCCGGCCGATGGCAGCATCGAGGTGCGCTGGTGGACGGACGGGAGCGGTGCGCATCTGTCGGTGCGCGACACCGGAATTGGTATTCCCGCCGAGCACATCCCTCGTCTGACCGAGCGCTTCTATCGCGTAGACGCAGGCCGCGCACGCCAGCATGGTGGATCGGGGCTCGGCTTGGCCATTGTGAAGCATGTATTACAGCGCCACGGCGCACGCCTTGAGGTCGAGAGTGAGGAAGGTCGCGGCAGCCGGTTCACGTGTCACTTCCCGCGCGCACGGGTGATTGAGTCTGCGGAAAGCCCGGCTCGCATTGCCGCCGAAGGTTAGGAAAGACGGTCAATTGACTGGTTGCCGCCGAATCCTGCGTCCTTATGTGAACTAACGCACGTAACTTGCGGCGTTGTAAAGAAATCGTAGCCTAGATTTCAAGGGGGTGTAACGCAGCGCCCTCAGGCTCATCGTCGGTACTCTCTATATATAGGGAGCGGCATGAGCCACGTTCCCACACTGCGACTGCGATCCGCCTTCATTTCGGACATTCATCTCGGTACCCGGGGCTGCCGGGCCGACTTGCTACTGGAGTTCCTGAAGAGCGTGCACGTCGAAACGCTCTTTCTGGTCGGCGATGTGATCGACTTCTGGAGCCTGAGTCGCAATGTCTTCTGGCCGCAGGCCCACAACAATGTCATCCGCGTACTGCTCGGCAAAGCCAAGCACGGCACACGCGTCATTTATGTGCCAGGCAATCACGATGATGTGTTCAGAGAACTCGAGGGTTCCGTGTTCGGCCATCTGGAGGTGCACCGGGAATACGTGCACGAAACCGCAGACCGTCGACGCTTTCTGATCCTGCACGGCGATGAGTTCGACAGCGTCGTGAAGTGCAGTCGCTGGCTCACTCGTCTTGGCAGCTGGGTGTACGACTCGCTGCTGTGGCTCAATCAGCACGTCAATCGGGTGCGTCGCGCGCTAGGGTTCCCACACTGGTCGCTGGTGTCGTACCTGAAGCAGATGAGTCGCAACGCCGTGCAGTACATCGCCAGTTTCGAGCAAGCCGTGGCGTATGCAGCGTTCCGTCGCGGCGTCGACGGCGTGATCTGCGGCCATATTCACCGACCGGCGCTGATGAAACTCAACGGAGTCATGTACTGCAACGACGGCGATTGGGTCGAGAACTGCAGTGTGCTGGTGGAGGACTTCAGCGGCCGACTGTCGCTGTGGAACTGGGTCGAGCAGCGCGAACGGCTGGCGCCGCTGATCGAACAAGCTGCTTGAGGCAAGGTTCCTTGTTGGCCCGATACCGGCGGAGTCTATCGCCCGGATGAAAATCGCCCTGATCACCGATGCGTGGCGACCGCAGACCAACGGCGTCGTCACGACGCTGACGTGCACGCTCGCCGGGCTGCGGCGACTGGGGCACGAGACGCTCGCGGTTACTCCCGAAGCCTTTCGCAGCATTCCATTGCCGACCTATCCGGAGATCCGACTCGCACTTTTCCCCGGGCGTCAGGTAGCGCAGCGACTCGAGGGTTTTGCGCCCGATGCGGTGCATATCGCAACCGAGGGCCCGCTGGGGGCAGCGGCTCGCGCATGGTGCCTGCGGACCGAGCGGCCCTTTACCACCTCGTACCACACGCAGTTCCCCGAGTACGTGCGGGCACGCTTTCCGATTCCGGAAAGCTGGAGCTACGCATTCCTGCGTCGCTTCCACAGCATGGCAGCGCGCATGATGGTCTCGACTGAGCACATGCGCCGTCGCCTCGAAGCGCGCGGCTTCCACAACACCGCGCTGTGGACGCGCGGCGTCGACGTGACTGCGTTTCACCCTTGTCCGCGCGACCTGCTGGATACGCCACGACCGATCCTGCTCTATGCGGGACGCGTCGCCGTGGAAAAGAACCTTGAGGCGTTTCTCGAACTCGAGGTGCCCGGCACCAAGTACGTCGTTGGCGGGGGCCCGGCGTTGGAGACACTGAGCACGCGCTATCCCGCGGCAATTTTTGCCGGCTACAAGTATGGCGAAGACCTCGCACGCCATCTTTCAGCTGCGGACGTGTTCGTGTTTCCGAGCCGCACGGACACGTTCGGCATCGTGTTGCTCGAAGCGATGGCCTGTGGCACGCCCGTGGCGGCTTTCCCGGTCGTAGGCCCGATCGATGTCGTAAAGGAGGGAATCAGCGGTTGTCTGCGCGAGGATCTGCGTGCGGCGATTGCCGGTGCGCTCACACTCGATCGCGAGGCCTGTCGGCAATATGCGCAGGGCTTCACCTGGGAACGTGCCACTCAGCAGTTCCTCGGCAATCTGCAGCCGCGCGTCCAGATTCCAGGTGCGACAGCAGTCACCGTTCCAGCGGAATGAGGAATGCAGCGCGGGCGGTTATCATGTCGCCCGTGAACAAGTCCTCCCTGATTTATCTGGCTGGCCATCGCGGCCTTGCGGGCTCGGCGATCCTGCGGCGGCTGCAGGCCGAGCGTTACACGAATCTGATCACGCAAACCAGCAAGCAACTGGACCTGCGCAATCAGCGCGCGGTGGATCGGTTCTTCGACGGCGCACGACCGGAGGTGGTCATCCTCGCGGCGGCACGCGTAGGCGGCATCTATGCGAACGACAGCCACCCGGCAGACTTCATCCGCGACAATCTGCAGATCCAGACCAACGTGATCGATGCCGCACACCGGTTCGGCGCGAGCAAGTTTGTGTTCCTGGGATCAAGTTGCATCTATCCGCGCCTCGCCCCGCAGCCGATGAAGGAAGAGTACCTGTTGACCGGTGAGCTCGAGCCGACCAACCAGTGGTACGCGATTGCCAAGATTGCCGGGCTCAAGATGTGCCAGGCATACCGCCGCCAGCACGGCTTCGATGCGATAGCGGTGCTGCCAACCAATCTCTACGGCCCGCACGACAACTTCAGCACCACCGAATCGCATGTGCTGCCGGCGCTGATCCGCCGTTTTCACGACGCTACGCAGCAAAGTGAGGCGGAAGTCGTCGTGTGGGGCACGGGCGAGCCGCGCCGCGAATTTCTGCATGTCGACGATTTTGCGGCAGCAGTGGTGCTGCTGATGAGACGCTACGCCGAGGAAGCCCCCATCAACATCGGGACTGGTGAAGACGTGTCAATCGCGGACCTGGCCGAGTTGGTGGGCGAGACGGTGGGCTTCAAGGGTCGTGTCGTTCTGGACCCATCGAAACCGGACGGTGTCCCGCGTAAGCTACTGGATGTCTCGCGGATCAGAGCGCTCGGCTGGGAACCGAAGGTGGGGCTGAAGGAAGGAATCGCTTCCACTTATGCGTGGTTCCAAGAGCACGAGCGCGAAGCGCGACGCTAGGCTGTAGGGTGCACTTACGCAACTTCCGGCCACGCAGGGTGTCATACGACCGCAACCGATCTGCAAACCTCGCGTCGCGGCGCGAACTTAGCATCGCTTGCTGACAATGCATCGGAACTGTGAGGGTCGCTCATGCCTCGAGCGGAGCGGAAAACTTCGCTGGATCTGAAGGGCCTGATCCCAAGTAATCTCGCCGGACCGCTGCAGCCGCTGATCGAGTCCCTGCTGAAAGAGTTGCTCGCACTCGGAAGGATCGAGCGCTTCTACCGATCACTGCCAGTCCTTGGCAGTCCTTGCGAGTTCGCACGCGTGGCGCTGGAGGGACTCGGGGCGCGTTTCGGCGTGCGCTCCGAGGAGCAATTTCGCATCCCGTCTCACGGGCCGACTATTGTCGTGGCCAACCACCCCTTTGGCGGCATAGAGGGGCTGTTCCTGATCTGGCTGCTCACCTGTCTGCGCGCCGACGTGAAAGTGTTGGCGAATATCCACCTCAGCCGTATCCCGGAACTGAAGCCGCTTTTCTTTGCGATCGATCCGTTCGGACGGGCAGCCGCGACGCGTCCGAACGCAACCGGTCTGCGCCAGGCGCTGCGCTGGGTACGGGGCGGAGGACTGTTGCTGATGTTTCCCGCCGGCGAAGTGGCGCACCTGGATCTACGTACCGGGGCAGTCGCCGATCCGTTGTGGGGTAACCTCGCAGCTCGGTTTATCCGGCTGGCTGCAGCCGATGTTGTCCCAGTATTCATCGATGGCCGCAACAGTCTCCAGTTTCAGCTCGCAGGAATCATTCACGCCCGTTTGCGCACCCTGCTGCTGGCGCGCGAGATGTTCAACAAGAGGCGCAACCCAATTCCGGTTCGCATCGGTCAACCAATCCCGTTTTCGAAACTTCAAGCGCTGAAGGCGGATGACGAACTCGCTGCATACGTGCGAGTAAAGACTTACATGCTGGGTGCGGCGAACCCGACTGGATTCGTCTCCCATCAAGTAGCCGAGAAGGCGCATCGAGAGGCGCTCGCGGCGCCCGTCGCGCCGCAACGATTGCAGGCGGAGATCGCGGCGTTACCTGTCGACCAGCGACTGATCGAAAGCGCCGAGTTCCAGGTCTACTGCGCGAGCGCGCTGCAGATCCCCTGGGTACTACAAGAAATCGGCCGTTGCCGCGAGCTGACGTTCCGTGCAGTGGGCGAGGGCACCGGGCGGACCGCGGATATCGACCTGTTCGATGACTACTACGAGCATCTGTTCGTCTGGAACGCCGAGCGCGAGGAACTCGTGGGCGCGTACCGATTGGGTCAGGTGGACCGCATCTGCGCACGCTTCGGCAAGCGCGGCCTCTACAGCTCCACCCTGTTCGAATTTCGTGACCCGCTGATGCGCGCGTTGCAGCCCGCGCTGGAGCTCGGCCGCTCGTTCGTCATCCCGGAGTATCAGAAGAGCTTCGCAGCGCTGATGCTGCTGTGGAAGGGCATCGCCGAATACCTCGTGCGTCACCCGCGCTATCGCTTGCTGTTCGGTGCGGTGAGCATCAGTAACGACTACGCGCTGCTGTCGAAGGCCATGCTGATCGAATATCTGCGTCATCACAATTACGAAACGCGGCTGGCCAGGTACGTCCGTCCGCATCGCCCCTTTCGCCGCCGTCACGACTTGCGTCTGCTGGCGGCAGAGCTCAAAGGGCTCGGCGACATCGAAGCACTTTCCGCGCTCGTGAGTGACGTCGAGCCCGACGGCAAGGGCGTTCCGATACTGCTGCGCCAATACCTGAAGCTCGGCGGTCGTCTGCTCGGTTTCAACGTCGACCCCGCGTTCAGCAATTCAATCGACTGCCTGATCATGGTAGATCTGCTGCAAACCGATGCGCGCGTGCTCAACAAATACATGGGACGCGAACACGCTGAGGTGTTTCTCGCTTTCCATGCCGGGCTGCGGAGTTCGCAGGGTGCCGATAAGGCAGTGAGCTAGTGCTCAGACTCGACGCCATACATCTGTATGACGACCATCTGCTCTCGCGATTCGCGACCCAGTTCATGAGCGTGTAACTCGTGATCAAGAAACTTCGGGGATGAACCCGCTCGCGGCCCCCGCTGGAGCTCGCCGACCTTGGCTGCGAGACCGAAGCGGCAACCGAGCGACCTCCGGGTCCGAGACATGGCGTGGAATGCGGCAGACCGACAGGTGGGTCGACCCGCAGCTCCACCCCGAGCTTGACCTGCATCACAGGACTCTCTCGCCAACGCCTCCCCGTGGTTCGAGGCGTAGTACACTGCGCCAACAGCCGCTCGCCGCGGCCCGGAGATCGCGATGGAAACTGCTGATCTTTCACACCATATCTCGCGCCGCTTTAACGAGGATCTCGAGCGCCTGCGCAACAAGGTGCTCACCATGGGCGGGTTCGTGGAGCAACAGTTGCAGAAGGCCATCACCGCCCTGGTCGAGGGTGACAGTACGCTCGGCGAATCTGTGGCGATGGACGACTACAAGGTCAACGGCATGGAGGTCACCATCGACGAGGAGGCGAGCCGCATTCTCGCGACGCGCGGGCCCACCGCCGGTGACCTGCGTGTCATTGTGGCGATCATCAAGACGATCACCGATCTGGAGCGCATCGGTGACGAGGGCGAGAAGATCGGTTACATCGCCTCCCGTCTTGCTTCCATGGAACGTCCGGCCGACAAATATCGCGAGGTCAAACATCTTGGCCGCCTGGTCGCCGAGATGGTGCATGGTGCGCTGGACGCATTTGCGCGGCTGGACGCGCAGGCCGCACTCACGGTCGCGCAGGAAGACAAGATAGTCGACGAGGAATACGAGGCCATCCAGCGCCAGTGCATCACGTTCATGATGGAAGATCCGCGGACCATTCGACGTGCGCTGGACGCGATGTGGGTGGTACGCGCGCTGGAGCGCATCGGCGATCACGCCAAGAACATCTGTGAATACGTCATCTACATGGTGCACGGTAAGGACGTCCGCCACACTTCCCTGGACGACGTCGAGCGGGACCTGCGGGCCGACGCACACTGACAGATGCGACGCTGGCTGTTGAATTTTGCCGGTGCGCTAGCGTGCGCGCTGCTGCTGGGCTACGCGTACTACCTGCAGTTCGTGCAGCATCTCGAGCCCTGCCCCCTGTGCATCTTTCAACGCGTCGCCGTGTTTGCGCTGGGCTGCGTTTTCCTGCTTGCGGCCATTCATCAGCCGCGGACGACCGGCGCCCGGGTCTACGCGGTGCTGATCATGTTGTGCGCACTCGCCGGCATCGGCGTCGCGGCTCGTCACATCTACATTCAGAGCCTGCCGCCCGGGAGCGTACCTTCCTGCGGGGCGACGCTCGACTACATGTTCGAGGTATTCCCGGTGACGGAAGTCATTCGCAAGGTCCTCACCGGTTCCGGCGAGTGCGCGACCATCAACTGGTCGTTTCTCGGCCTGAGCATGCCGTGGTGGGTGCTCATCTGGTGCGCGGTGTTGGGGAGCGCCGGCCTCATCGTTAACTGGGAGGGGTCCTCCAGCGGCGCCCCTTCGATGCGACGGCGGCGCGTGGAGCCGATAATCCGCTAGCCGCCCACATTCCTAGACGAGCAGCAGTTCCATCAGTCGCTCGTATATTCGTTGCAACCGCAGGATATCCCCGACCAGCACGTGCTCGTTGACCTTGTGAATACTCGCATTGACGACACCGAGCTCCACCACCTGGGCGCCAGTCGGCGCGATGAAGCGCCCGTCCGAGGTCCCGCCGCCGGTTGAGAGGGATGGGCGTCAGGCCGGTGACATCGCGCACGGCACGTGTCGCGGCATCCGATAGCGTTCCCGGTGTGGTGAAGAAGGGATTGCCGGAGAGAAACCACTCGAGGGTGTACTTCACTCGGTGCCGATCGAGGATCGATTCCACGGCCTGCTTCAGTCCCGCGACGCTCTGTTCGGTCGAGAAACGAAGGTTGAAGCGGGCCTTGAGCTCACCGGGAATCACGTTGGGCGCACCAGTGCCTGCGTTGAGGTTTGAGACCTGAAAGCTGGTCGGCTGAAAGTGTTCATTTCCCTCGTCCCAGACACGAGTGGTCAGCTCCACCAGCGCAGGAGCCAGGGCGTGAATCGGATTGTCCGCAAGCTGCGGATATGCGACATGGCCTTGAACGCCGTGTACTGTCAGGCGCCCGCTCAGTGACCCACGCCGCCCGATCTTGATCGTATCGCCGAGCTGCGCCTCGCTCGAGGGTTCGCCCACGACGCATAAATCGATCCGCTCGCCACGCGCTTCGAGCGCTTCGATGACGCGACGTGTTCCGTCCACCGACTGGCCTTCCTCATCGCTCGTGATCAGCAGCGCGATCGAGCCGCGATGCCCGGCATGCGCGCGCACGAACTCCTCGCAGGCGACGAGCATGGCGGCGAGCCCGCTCTTCATGTCAGCCGCGCCGCGTCCGTATAGAACGCCGTCGCGTACCACGGGTGTGAATGGATCGGTACCCCATTCTTCCAGCGGGCCGGTCGGTACGACGTCGGTGTGCCCTGCGAAGCACAGCAGCGGCCCGGAGCTGCCACGGCGCGCCCAGAAGTTGTCCACATTGTTGAAACGCATGCGCTCGACTGCGAAACCAATCCGTTCGAGGCGTTCGCTCAGGAGCTCCTGGCAACCGCCATCGGCGGGACTGATCGAGGCGCGCGAGATGAGGACCCGCGTCAGCTCTAGGGCGTCGGACATCGGTACGCGAACTTCTCCGGACTTGGCTGGGGCGCGCGGCTTTATAAGAAGATTCTCGCCCGGCTGCAAGCGCGACGCTCAGTGCAGGGCGATTCTGAGGCGCGCTGGGCTGCTGATGTGACTGCTTCGTGACAGGCACATGTCAGCCGCGAGCGACCCGAAAGCGTGCCACCGCCGCTACACTGGTGGCCCGATCATTCTCGTTGAAGAACATGAGCTTGGCTGGCGCCCAGTCGGCTGACACGCCGCTGTAACAATTCTTGCTTATAACGCTCGCCGAAAATCGCGTGCAACTGCATGCAGATGCCGCGGTCAGAACGGGTGCTCACTCCAAGTCCAAACCGGAGGCTAAACGTGTTCAAGAAAGTGCTGCTCGGAACCGCCGCGGCCAGTGTCGTCGTCGCAGGACTGGTCCAGGCTCAGGCCGCTCGCGACTACATCTTCATCGTCGGGTCGTCCACCGTCTATCCGTTTACCACTGCCGTCGCAGAACAGTTTGGACGCGCCGGGAAGTTCAAGACACCCAAGGTCGAAAGCACCGGCACGGGCGGGGGTCTGAAACTCTTTTGTGGGGGCGTCGGACCTCAGCATCCCGATGTCGCCAATGCTTCGCGACGAATCAAGGCCACCGAGGTGGACACCTGCGCGAAGAACGGAGTGAAAGACATCCTCGAGGTCAAGATCGGCTTCGATGGCATCGTGCTCGCAAACGAGAAGGGCGCGCCGGCGTTCAACCTGACACGCAAAGACATCTTCCTGGCGCTGGCCAAGAAGGTTCCGGATCCCGCGAATCCGTCAAGCCTGACGGATAACCCGTATCACACCTGGAAAGACGTCAATCCGTCATTGCCGGCCGAGAAGATCGAAGTGCTCGGCCCACCGCCGACCTCGGGCACGCGCGATGCGTTCGCCGAGCTGGTGATGGAATCGGGTTGCTCGACCTTTGCCTGGATCAAGGAGCTCAAGGAAGTCGACGAGAAGCGCTTTAAAGCGGTCTGCGACGGCATCCGTGAGGATGGCTCCTACATCGAGGCGGGTGAGAATGACAACGTCATTGTGCAGAAGCTGGTGGCAAGTCCAACCGCAGTCGGCATTTTTGGTTACAGCTTCCTGGAAGAGAACGCGAACAAGATCAAGGGCGCCAACATCGAAGGGGTTGCGCCCGACGTTCGATAGCATTGCCTCCGCCAAGTATCCGGTGTCCCGCGCGCTCTATTTCTACGTGAAGAAGGCCCACATCGGAGTGATACCGGGCCTGACCGAGTTCGTGCAGGAATACACCAGCGACAAGGCCTTCGGTGCCGACGGGTATCTCGCCGACAAGGGCCTGATTCCGCTGCCAGCTTCCGACGCCAAGAAAGTCCGCGCCGACGCCACCGCAATGAAGAGCCTCAAGCTCTGACACGAGATCGGGCCACCAGCGCTACGCGCCGGTGGCCCATCTCGTGTTTGCGGCTCTCGAAATGCATGACAGTTGTCGGACAAATCGCCACATCTGCGGCGCTTGTCCGACTCTCAATAAAGACCCTAAAAGAGAGATCACTCATGAACAGCAAACTGCTGACAACTGTTCTCATCGCTGCGATCCTCGCCGCTCCGGCCACGTCCTTTGGCGCAGCAGCAAGCGATGCCGACATCGCCGAGCTGCGGCGCGCTCTGCAACAGGTCAACCAGCGCCTCGACGCGCTCGAGCAGCAGAACCAGTCGCTCAAGACCCAGAACGATCAGCTCGCAGCCAAGAACCAGGAGCTGGAGACGAAGGGCAAGGCGCTCGAGGAAACCAACGATCGCCAGACCGATGCGCTGGCGCAGGTCAGCTCGCGCGCCAAGAGCATGGAGTGGGCGTCGCGCATCGCCTGGAAGGGCGATTTCCGCTACCGCCATGAAAATGTCGACCCGGAGGAGGCAGTCAACGATCAGACCCGCCAGCGCATCCGCGCGCGCTTCGGCCTGACCGCAAAGATCAACGATACGATCAACGCCACGCTGCAGCTTGCTACCAGTGGCGGCAACAACGATCCGCGATCCACCAACCAGACCCTGGGCAGCGGCTGGGATCGCAAGGGTGTCGCCATCGACCTTGCGTATCTCGATTGGGCACCCGCAAACGGGCTGAACGTACAGCTCGGCAAGATGCCTTACCCGTTTCAGCGCGTAGGCACCTACTTCTGGGATCCGGACCTCACGCCAGAGGGCGGAGCCGTGAAGTACGCACATGGTGCCTTCTTCGGCAGTGCGTTCGGCTACTGGCTGTCGGAGAACTCCACCATGTCGGACTCGAACGTGTTCGGTGCTCAGATCGGCATGAAGGGTGATGTCGGCCCGGTCAAACTCACGGGCGCGGTCATGTACTACGATCTGGGCGCGGTGCAGAACGAAGTCGTGTCCATCGTCGCGCCCTCTGTAATGGCGCCCGCGATCTGCCCGGCCGGACAGGTCAACAACACCTTCTTCGCCAACAGCGCGAATGGCAACTCGACGATCAACGTTGGCGACAACTGCTCTCGACTGGTGAACGATTTCGAGATCTACGAGATCCTGGGTCAGGCCGAATTCGCTCTCGGCAAGATCCCCCTGGTGGTGTTCGCCAACTATGGCGAAAATACTGCGGCGGACGATCTGAACACCGCCTACGCAGCCGGCTTCACCATCGGACGTGCGGGCAACCCAAGGACCTGGGAGTTCGGTTATGCCTAGCAGAAGACCGAAAAGGATTCGCTCTTCGGCCAGTTCGTGGACTCAGACTTTGCCGGCGGGCATCACGGACGCTGACGGCAGTGTATTCAAGATCGTCTACGCGCCGGCAAAGAACTGGACCCTGAATGGCACCTATTTCCTTGAACAGCCGGTTCATCGACGTGCCGATTACGCGTGGCTGGTGTTCCGACGACCGATCTCGACTACAACCGCTACCAGATCGACTTCAACGTCAAGTTCTGAGCGAATCCGAGTGCGGGGGGCGGAGCGCCGCCCTCCGTCCTCAGGCAGGAGCGGTGTAACGTTGCCGTAACACAGGGCCCGTAGACCGTTCAGGCGGGTGCGCCGGCTTGCGGGGTGGCGCAAATCCAGGATTGTTGACCGCGAGCCGCCGGCGAGACATCTTGTGCAGCCCCGGTTCGGAAACCAACGACAAATCAGGCAAGAGGGGCTAGCTCGATCCAGATGTCCGCGTCGACCCTGGTGCTGGTGGTATTGATATTGGCCGCGATCGGGTATCGCACCGGCCGCGCACGCTCGTTTGCAGTCGTCGGCGGACGCCGGGGCCAACGAGACCTGCACTCCCTGCCTTCGTACTACGGCATGCTGACAGCGCTCTGGTGCGCGTTGCCGGCACTACTCATCGTGGGCGTCTGGAGCTCGGCACAGGATTCCATCCTCACGCGCCTCATGCTCGCGCAGATGCCGCAGTCCATCCAGAGCCTGCCCCCGGACCAACGCTCGCTGCTTCTCAACGATGTGAAGAACGTGGTCGCGGGAAACATGCGGCTCGACCAGATCTCGCCGCAGGAGCAGGTAGCAGCACGGAAGTACCTGGAGCTGAAGTCGCTGAGCCGACATGGCGATGGCCGTAGTTGCGCTCGCGGCCGGCATTCTGGGGGCGATCCTGGCGTGGAGACGAATTGCCCCACAACTGCGGGCGCGTAACAGCGTAGAGAAGATATTCGAATGGGTGCTGCTCGGGTGTTCGACACTCGCGATCTTCATCACGATCGGAATCCTGCTGTCGGTCCTGTTCGAATCGATTCGCTTCTTTCAGCAAATCCCGATCTTCGATTTCATCTTCGGCACGGAATGGAGCCCCCAGACGGCGATTCGAGCCGACCAGGTGGGCTCATCGGGCGCGTTCGGCGCTGTGCCATTGTTCGTTGGCACGCTGCTCATCTCGGTGATCGCAATGCTGGTCGCAGTGCCCGTTGGCCTGTTTTCGGCGATCTACCTTGCAGAGTACGCCCATCCGCGCTTTCGAGCCGGCGCCAAGCCGCTGCTCGAGATCCTCGCGGGCATTCCGACCGTCGTGTATGGATTCTTCGCTGCGCTGACGGTCGGTCCCTGGCTGCGGGAAGTTGGGGAGAGTGTGGGACTCAACGTGGCTTCTGGTAGCGCCCTCGCGGCCGGGTTGGTGATGGGCGTCATGATCATTCCGTTTGTGTCATCGCTGTCCGACGACATGATCACGGCCGTGCCGCAGTCGCTGCGCGATGGCTCGTACGCGCTTGGAGGCACGCATTCGGAAACGATTCGTCGTGTCGTGTTGCGCGCCGCGCTACCCGGTATCGTCGGCGGTGTGCTGCTTGCGGTGTCGCGCGCTATCGGCGAGACCATGATCGTCGTGATGGCTGCCGGCCTGTCAGCAAACATGACGGCGAACCCGCTCGAGGCGGTTACGACCGTGACGGTGCAGATCGTCACCTTGCTGGTCGGGGACCAGGAGTTCGACAGCGCCAAGACTTTGGCGGCCTTTGCCCTGGGGCTGGTGCTGTTCCTCGTGACGCTCGGTCTCAACGTGATCGCGCTCCACGTGGTGCGCAAGTACCGTGAACAGTATGAGTGAACCGACACCCAGCCCGAACGGGCGGCTGCCCGAGACGCTTCGCGATCATCGCAAGGCTGCGGAGGCGGTCGCGCGCGGCCTTAAGTCGCGCTATTGGGCCGAAAGGCGTTTCAAGCTATATGGCCTCGCCGCGGTATCTCTCGGGCTTGCTGTTTCTCGCGGTGCTTTTCATTTCGATCATTTCCAAGGGCTGGTCGGCGTTTCGCCAGACCTACGTGCAGCTCGAGGTTTCCTACGACCCGGCAGTGCTCGATCCGGATGGCGTCGGCACCAAGGAGGCGCTGGCCCAAGCCGACTACAACGCGTTGCTCAAGGCATCGCTGCGTGCACTTTTTCCGCAGGTCGAAGGGCGGCCCAATCTGCGCCAGCTGTACGCCCTGGTCAGCTCGTCGGCGTCGTTCGAGCTGCAACGCAGGCTCGCGGATGACCCCGCAAAGCTTGGCACGAAGGAAAGCGTGCTGGGTGCTTGCGGACGACGACGTCGACCAGTATTTCAAGGGCCGGATTCTGCGTTCCGAGAACGCCGACACGCGGCCACTCAGCGATCAGCAACTCGATTGGGCGGATCAGCTGCGTAAGTCCGGCGCCGCGCAGTTGCGCTTCAATCGACAATTCTTTGCTTCAGGTGACTCGCGTGAACCCGAGGTCGCCGGCGTATGGGGCGCGGTTGCCGGCACATTCTTCACACTGCTCGTGACGTTGCTGTTGTCTTTCCCGATCGGTGTCGCGGCGGCGATCTACCTCGAGGAGTTCGCCAAGAAGAATCGCATGACGGATCTGATCGAGGTGAACATCAACAACCTCGCGGCCGTGCCTTCAATCGTGTTCGGTCTGCTGGGCCTGGCGGTGTTCATCAATTTCTTCGGATTACCGCGTTCGGCGCCGTTGGTGGGTGGACTGGTCCTGACCCTTATGACGTTGCCCACCATTATTATCGCGAGTCGTGCCGCGCTCAAAGCTGTGCCGCCCTCAATCCGCGAAGCCGCGCTGGGAATGGGAGCTTCCAAGATCCAGATGGTGGCGCATCACGTATTGCCGCTCGCGCTCCCCGGGCATGCTCACTGGCACAATCATTGGGATGGCGCGGGCCCTTGGTGAGTCCGCGCCGCTGTTGATGATCGGCATGGTGGCCTTCATCGTCGATGTCCCGAAGGGCCTGTTCGATCCGGCGACCGTGCTGCCGGTGCAGGTCTTCCTGTGGTCCGACATTCCGGAGCGCGCCTTCGTCGAGCGTACCTCCGGCGCGATCATCGTGCTGTTGGCATTTCTGATCGTGATGAACGGGCTCGCCGTCCTGTTGCGCAGCCGTTTCGAGCGTCGTTGGTAGGCGCCACATGTCCATCGAGAGGCCGAAATGAACACCGCCGTGGCTGAAGACAAGACCGCACCCAACGCCGAAGCCGGCGTGAACGTGAAGCCGAGCCATCGCCAGCCGGGTGGCGTGGATCTCACGCCCCCATCAGACCGGCGCACCGTGGGCACGGTCACGGTCGACGACCCGATCATGTCCGCGCGCGATGTCAACGTTTACTACGGTGACAAGCACGCCATCAAGAGCGTGAGCCTCGACGTCGGTCGCAACCAGGTCGTCGCGATGATCGGACCCTCCGGATGCGGCAAGTCGACCTTCCTGCGTTGCCTCAATCGCATGAATGACACGATCGAATCGGCGCGCGTGACCGGGCGTGATCACCATGGACGGCGGGGATATCTACGATCGGCGCCAGGACGTGGTGCAGCTACGTGCGCGTGTCGGCATGGTGTTCCAGAAGCCCAATCCATTCCCCAAATCGATCTACGAGAATGTCGCTTACGGTCCGCGCATTCACGGGCTCGCGGCAGATCGCGCCGAATTGGATGAGATCGTGCAGACCAGTCTGCAGCGCGCCGGGCTGTGGGAAGAGGTCAAGGACCGGATCAGCTCATTCCGGCACGAGTCTCTCCGGTGGGCAACAGCAGCGGCTGTGCATCGCACGCACCATCGCCGTGAATCCGGAAGTCATCCTGATGGACGAGCCCTGCTCGGCGCTCGATCCGATCGCGACTGCACGCATCGAGGACCTTATCGATGAACTGCGTGCCAGTTATGCGATCTGCATCGTGACTCATTCGATGCAGCAGGCCGCGCGCGTTTCACAGCGCACCGCATACTTTCACCTTGGCGATCTGATCGAAGTCGGCGAGACCGATCGCATCTTCACCAACCCGCGACATAAGCTCACGGAAGACTACATCACGGGAAGATTCGGCTAGAGCAAGCGGCGGCCCATGAGCGAAATCACCGAAGGCCACACGGTAAAGGGCTACGACGTCGATCTCGCAGGCCTGCGACTGCGCCTGCTGGAGATGGGCGGGTTGGTGCTCGATCAAGTGCAGCGCGCGGTCAACGCGCTGGTCAGCACCGATGAGACGCTGGCTCGCAGCGTCCTGACCCGCGAGGATGAGGTCAATACCTACGATGTACGCATTGACGAGGACAGCATTGCGCTCATTGCACGCCGCCAGCCGATGGGCAGTGATCTGCGCGCGATCATCTCGATTGCGCGCGCAGTGTCGGACCTGGAACGGATTGGAGACGAGGCCAAGAAAATTGCTCAAGCGGTAGTGCGCGGCGATGGCAAGCGCAGCACTCGCCCGAGCCCGCAGCTCGCGCGCGATGCCCGGCACATGGCGCATTTCGCGCTCGACATGCTGCGCGATGCGCTCGATGCATTCGATCGCATGGACGCTGCGGCCGGGGTTGAGATCGTGCGCCGCGACCAGGAACTCAACGCCGAATTTCAA
Source organism: uncultured Gammaproteobacteria bacterium (assembly GCA_963724625.1). Taxonomy (GTDB): domain Bacteria; phylum Pseudomonadota; class Gammaproteobacteria; order Steroidobacterales; family Steroidobacteraceae; genus DATBVX01. The sequence goes on from CAVRVO010000013.1 coordinate 65,761, forward strand.
GCGGCCTTGCGCCGGCTTCTCACGCAGGTCATGGAGGACCCGCGCCGCCTGCCGGCAATGCTGGATGCGGTCACGGTGCTCAAGTCACTCGAACGCGTCGGTGATCACGCCAAGAACATCGCACGCTACGTGCTGTATCTGGTGGAAGGCAGAGACGTGCGCCACGAGGACACGGCTGTCTGCATCGCCGAAGGCACGCGCAGCGGCGCTGAGCGGCAACTGCATCTCGGGACAAGCCAGCCCGTAGCGCACTCGGCTGTCGCGCAACAGCTCGTTGATGGAAGTCTTCTCGCGCGTGCGCGCATCAACGCGCTTGACGATCACGGCGCAATTGAGGCTGTAGCGCGCCGTCGGCTGAAGGGAGGCTCCCGGGCACGACCACCGAGCCTGGCGGAATCTCACCGTAGCGACACCGTCCCGGTAGCGCGATCGAAGATCCGCGTGCTCTGACCGATGAACACGCCCATCGAGATCACCGCGCCTTCGCCCACGATCACGCCTTCGACGATCTCCGAGCGCGCGCCGATGAAGCAGTTATCCTCGATGATGGTCGGCGCGGCCTGCACCGGTTCAAGCACACCGCCGATCCCGACACCTCCCGAAAGATGCACGTTGCGACCGATCTGCGCGCACGAGCCGACCGTGGCCCACGTGTCCACCATTGTGCCGTTGTCGACGTATGCTCCAACGTTCACATAGCTCGGCATCAGCACGACGCTCGGTGCGATGAAGGCTCCCTTGCGAACGATGGCGTGCGGAACCACGCGTATGCCAGAAGCGCGAAAGGTCGCCTCGTCATGCGCCGCGAACTTCAAGCGGCAGCTTGTCGTAAAAACGGGTGTAACCGGCATCGAAGACCTGGCTTTCGTGCACGCGAAAGTGGAGCAGCACCGCTCTCTTGAGCCACTGGTTGACGACCCAGCGGCCGCCTGCTTCTCCGCGACGCGAGCCGTGCCGCTGTCGAGGAGTCCCAGGGCCTCATCGAGGGCGGCGCGCAGCGAGGCGGGCGCCGAAGCCGGTCCGAGAGCAGCGCGCTGCTCGAACGCCGAGTCGATTGTTGCCTGCAAAGAAGATGAATCCGCCATCAGCGTTGCTCCACCAAGTCACGAATCCTGTGCGCCGCCGACACGCAATCGGCAGCCGTGGCGACCATCGAGATCCGCACCCTGCCAAGCCCCGGGTTGCCGCGCGCGCCATCGCGTCCCATGTAACTGCCGGGTAGCACCAGCACGTTCTTGCGCGCATAGAGCTCGCGCACGAAGGCCTCATCATCGTCGCCGATACTTGCCCAAAGGTAAAAGGCGGCGTCGGGGCGCTTCACGTCGATAACCGGCTCGAGTATCGGCACGACCTGCGTCAAACTTCTCGCGATACAGGACTCGGTTCGCGGCCGCATGAGCATCGTCGCGCCACGCCGTCACGCTCGCCACCTGTACGTGGGTGCCAACGGCTGCGCCGTGGTAGGTGCGGTACAAGTGATACTGCTGCATGATCTGTGGATCGCCGACCACGAATCCGGAACGCAATCCCGGGACGCTGGAACGTTTCGACAGGCTATGAAAGGCCACGCAACGCTCGAAACGGGACCGCCCGGCCGCTCGTGCCGCCTGTAAGAGGCTCGGAGGAGGCGATGCTTCATCGAGATAAACGTCCGCGTAGCACTCGTCCGCCGCGATCATGAAACCGTAACGATCGGCGATCTCGAGTGCGTCGGCGAGATACTCCTGGCTCATCACGGCGCCAGTTGGATTTCCGGGCGAGCACAGGAAGAGCAGCTGGCAGCGTGCCCATACCGCGGCCGGCACTGCCTGCAGATCGGGCAGATAGCGGTTTTCGGGCAGGGTGTCGAGGTAGTAGGGCTCGGCGCCGGCCAGCAGCGCCGCGCCTTCGTAGATCTGATAGAACGGGTTCGGCATGAGCACCAGCGGACGCCTGGCCGAATCGACGCTGGCCTGCACGAAACTGAAGAGTGCTTCACGTGTGCCGCTCACGGGGAGCAGCATCGTTGCCGGATCGACGCAACCTGCGGGCAGGACGAAGCGGCGCTCGAGCCACTGCGCAGCTGCTTCGCGAAGCTCCGGCAATCCCAGCGCAGCCGGATACTGGCCCAGGGTGCCGAGGGCGGACGTCAACGCATCGATCAGGAACTGGGGCGGCGCGTGCCGCGGCTCGCCAATCCACAGAGCAATCGGGGCCAAATCTGCAGGGGGCTCAATGCCGGCAATCAGCCGCCGCAGGCGCTCGAAGGGATAGGGATGTAGCAACGCGAGACGCGGATTCATTCGCGCCGGTCCAGCGTCTCCACCAGTTTCTGCTGCAGCCGCAACCCGGCTTCTTCGGTGAGCGGCCGGCCATCTTCGTGGCTGACATAAAAGACGTCCTCGGCACGCTCGCCGACGGTCATGATGCGCGCACCGTGGATATCGACCCGCTCGCTCATGAACACTTTGCCGACCTCCGACAGAAGTCCCGGCCGGTCGCCGGCGATCAATTCGAGGACGGTCCGGTTGTTGCGCTCATCACGCGTCAGTACGACCTGCGTAGGCGTCGCAAACATGCGCACCTGGCGCGGCGCCCGTCGCGTGACGGCGGGCGGCGAATGCAAGGGCTGATGAAGACTGCGCAGCAGCGCACGTTCGATTTCATGGATTCGCGAGGGGTCGGAAATCGTGCGGCCGTTGTCCTCGAGCACCAGATACGTCTCGATGCTGTACCCGTCGGCGGTCGGTGTGACGCGAGCGTTGACGATGTTCAGGCCCATCTGATCGAGCACCGCAGTCGTGCGCGCAAAACTGTGTTGACGGCGCGGCGTGTAAGCGAAGATCGGCGTGCCACCACGCTCGATCATTGGATTGACTGCCACCAGCGGCGATTCATCCTGGGGCTCGCGCGCTGCGAGGAGGGCGGTGTGCCAGGCGATTTCCTCCGGCGTGTGACGCAGGAAATACATGTCGGTGCAGGACTGCCAGACGCGTTCCACCGCCTGAGGATCGGCGCTGCGTTGCGCGAGTAGCGTGCGTGCGCCGGCTTGCGTCTCGCGCACCAGTTCATCCTGGTCGATCGGGCTCTCCAGGCCTCGACGCAGCGCACGCTTGGTACGCTCGTAGAATTCCTCGAACAGCGAGGCCTTCCACGTATTCCAGAGCTTGGGATTCGTGCCGCGCACGTCGGCAACGGTGAGCACGTACAGGTAATCGAGGTGGGTCTGATCGCCGACGACGCGCGCAAACTCGCGAATCACTTCCGGGTCGGCGATGTCCTTCTTTTGCGCGGTCACCGATAGCAGGAGGTGATTGCGCACCAGCCAGGCCACGAGCCTCGCGTCGTAGCGGCTCAAACCCTGTTCGAGGCAGAACGCTTCGGCGTCTACCGCGCCGAGGTCGGAGTGATCACCGCCGCGGCCCTTGGCGATGTCGTGAAACAGGGCCGCGAGGTACGCGATCTCGAGCTTCGGCAGCGACTGTGCGATCGGGCTTAGCGCCGGGAATTCCTGGTCGTACTTCGGTATCGCCAGGCGGCGCAGGTTGCTCACCACGAACAGCGTATGCGCATCGACGGTATACGCGTGGAAGAGGTCGTACTGCATGCGCCCGACAATGCGACCGAAGGCGGGAATGTAGCGCCCGAGCACACCATATAGATTCATGCGCCGCAGCTCGTGAGTCACGCCGATCGGCGCGCGCAACATGTCGAGGAACAGCCGGTGATGGCGCGGGTTCTGACGGAATTCCTCGTCGATGAGCCACAGGCTCCGGCCAACCAGGCGGATCGTGGCAGCGCGCACGCCACGAATGTGCGGGTTGTGCTGAATCAGACCGAACAGCTCCAGCAGTGCCGATGGGTTGCGCGCGAACACGTCATCCGCAGTCACCTCGAGATAGTCATTGCGTGTCTGAAAGCGTGCATTGAGTGGCACCGGCTCGCCGCTCGGCGTGAGGATCGCCTCGCGAAACAGCTGCAGCAGCATCTCGTTCAGCAGGCTCACGTCCATCACCGTGCGGTAGTAGCGCTGCATGAACTGCTCGACAGCGAGCGTGTAGCTCGCATCTTCGTAGCCGAACAATTTGGCAAGACGGATCTGGTGATCGAACAGCAGACGATCTTCGCGTCGCCCGGTGAGCATGTGCAGGGCGAACCGCACCTTCCACAGGAACGCCTGGGCAGTCTTGAGCTTGCGTAACTCGTTGCGTGTCAGGAAGCCATGCGCAACGAGACCATCGAGCGTCTCAGTACCGAAATGCCGCTTTGCGACCCAGCCGATGGTCTGGATATCGCGCAAGCCACCCGGGCTGGATTTGACGTTGGGCTCGAGGTTGTAAGCAGTGTCGTGAAAGCGATGGTGGCGCGCCAGCTGCTCTTTTACTTTCTCTTCAAAGAAGTCCTTACCGGGCCAGAGGCGCTCGGGCGCGAGCGCGTGTTTCATCGCCGCGAACAGAGCTTCGGGGCCGGCGAGGCGCCGTGCTTCGAGGAGCGTCGTCGCGACACTGATGTCAGCGAGGCTCTCGCGCTGGCAATCGTCGATGGTCCGAACGCTGTGACCAACCTCCAGGCCGATGTCCCACAGGAAGGTCAGGAAGCGTTCGAGGCCCCGTTCCCACGCGGAGGGTTCCCCCTTCGGTAGCAGCACGCAGACGTCGATGTCGGAACACGGATGCAACTCGCCGCGGCCGTAGCCGCCGACAGCGATCAGCGCGAGCTCGTGTGTGCGCTCACCTGCGTGCAGTGACCAGGCGCGTACCAGAAGTCCATCGACGAGGCGTGCCCGATCGCGGACCAGCGCTTCGATGGGCTCGTCACGCCCGAAACGTTCGCGCAGTTGCGCGTCGCCGCCTTCCAGGGCCGCGCGGAATGCGGCGACCGAGTTGCCGCCGGCGTCGAGTGATTCGTTCAGTGATTGCAGGTGGCGCCAGGCCGCCGGCGCGCCTGCAGTGATCGCCTCGTTGTCCTCGTAGTCGTCGGTCTCGGGGACTGTGATCATCGCGACGCGAGGTCAGCCGGCGCGATCGCGGCTGCCGAGTGTGAGCACTTCGTGGCCCGTGGGCGTCACCAGGATCGTGTGTTCCCATTGCGCCGAGAGGGAATGGTCCTTGGTGACGACGGTCCAGCCGTCAGGAAGCAGACGCACGTGGCGGCGCCCGGCGTTGATCATCGGCTCTATGGTGAATGTCATGCCAGTTTTCAATTCGAGCCCAGTGCCCGGCTCGCCGTAGTGCAGGACCTGCGGGTCCTCGTGGTAGATCCGACCGATACCATGACCACAGTACTCGCGTACCACCGAGAAGTTGCGCGACTCGGCGAGGATCTGGATGGCGTGCCCGATATCACCCAAGTGGGCACCGGGGCGCACCTGCTCGATGCCCCGCCACATCGCCTCGAAGCAACTTTCGGTGAGGCGCTGCGCCTGCACCGCGGGCTTGCCAACGAAGTACATACGGCTCGTGTCACCGTGGAAACCCTCCTTGATGACGGTGACATCGATATTGACGATGTCGCCGCTCTTCAGCACCCGCTCGCCCGGGATGCCGTGACAGACGACGTGATTGACCGACGCGCAGATCGTCTTTGGGTACCCCTTGTAATGCAGGTTTGCCGGAATGGCGTGCTGGTGATTCACGATGTAGTCGTGGCACAGCAGGTCGAGCTCTTCGGTGGTCACGCCCGGCACGACATGCTCGCCGATCATATCCAGTACCTCTGCGGCGAGGCGGCCAGCCACGCGCATGCGATCCTGATCTTCGGGAGTCTTGATCGAGACATTCATGGCGGGTGTGAAGGCTGCTTCGCGCATGGCGGGGGCACAGTTGTGCCGGTGAATCTAACGCATTGTTCGCTCAACAAGTTTATGGTATAAAGCGCGCCGTTTTTTGGCAATGCAAACCACACGCGCATCGTCACATGTGGACGGGTGCCGCTGACGGTAACTTGAGGTACCTGAAAATAGCCCTTGAGCGCCGACAGCGGTTTCCACATGGGATGCGCGGAGGCCTAACCCCAACAGGAGCCTTTCATGACCAGCGTGTCCATGCGACAGATGCTGGAAGCGGGTGTTCATTTCGGACATCAGACCCGCTTCTGGAACCCGAAGATGGCCCCCTACATCTTTGGCGAGCGTAACAAGATCCACATCATCAATCTCGAGAAGACCCAGCCTCTGTATGCGGAGGCGGCGAACTTCATCAAGGCGGTCATTGCCGACGGCGGCAAAGTGCTGTTCGTCGGCACCAAGCGTTCGGCGCGCGAGGCTGTGCAAAAAGAAGCCGCTCGTTGTGGCATGCCTTACGTCAACCAGCGCTGGCTGGGAGGAATGCTCACGAATTTCAAGACCATCCGTCAGTCGATCAAGCGTCTGACGGAGCTCGATGAGCTGCAGACGAGCGGTGCCCTGGACAAGCGCGGCAAGAAAGAGGCCCAGTCCCTGCGCCGCGAGATGGAAAAGCTCAACCGGAGCCTGGGTGGCATCAAGGAGATGGGTGCCCTGCCTGATGCTCTGTTCGTCATCGACGTGGGGCACGAGGAGATCGCGGTTCACGAGGCGCAAAAGCTCGGCATTCCGGTAGTAGCGGTCGTTGATACCAACTGCTCTCCGGACGGCATTGACTACGTCATCCCGGGCAATGACGACGCCATGCGCGCCATCCAGCTCTATGCCATCGGCATCGCGGAAGCCATCAACGAAGGCAAGCAGTCGATTCCGGAGGTACCGGCCGGTGAGGACGAGTTCGTTGAGTTGGACGAGGAGGGCAACCCCAAGAAGAAGACCGCGCGGCGCAGACCGGCGCCGCCGAAGAAGAAGGCCGCAATTCGGCGCAAGCCGGCTGTGAAAGCGCTGGCGACCGAGGCGCCCCACCCCGAGACGGCTGCGGTGGATGCGGTTGCCGTCGATGCGGTTGCCGTCGATGCGGTTGCGGTCGATGTGGCGGACAGCGACGGCGACGAACCAGATGACCTGGTGGGAGCCGCGGAGCGCTTTGCCGCGCGCCGGCATGTCCCGGCGAGACGCAAGGTTGCCACCAAGCCAGAGGGCGGCGGTGATACCGGCGCGGGACCCGCAGGCAATGCGGGCGCATAGCCCGCATCGGTCGGTTCACACGGCTGAGGCATATCGCTCCGCGGCATCGCGCCGCGGACTCCATTTCGAGGTTCCAGGACGATGACAATCACGGCAGAAGCGGTCAAACAACTGCGAGAGCGCACCGGCGCCGGCATGATGGAATGCAAAAAGGCGCTGGTAGAGTCGGCGGGTAACCTCGATGCCGCCGCCGACCTGATGCGTCGGCAAGGCCTGGCGAAGGCTGACAAGAAGGCGGCTCGTGTCGCTGCCGAAGGTCTCATCGTCGTCGAACGCTCGAGCGATGGCCTGACGGCCGCCATCGTAGAAGTGAACTGCGAGACCGATTTCGTCGCGCGCGAGCACAGTTTCCGGGCCTTCGCTGCGCTGATCGGTCGGTTGGCGCTCAAGAGCCATGCCCGTGACGTAGCGGAGCTGCTCGGCCAGAGGAGTGACTCGGGCGAAACGCTGGAAGAGCACCGGCGTGCGTTGGTTGCCAAGATCGGCGAAAACATCAACGTGCGGCGCGTGGCGACGCTGACGGCCCCGACCGCGCTGGGGACCTATGTGCACGGGATGCGAATCGGCGTGCTGGTGGCCCTAAAGGGTGGGAACGACGAGCTCGCGAAGGACCTGGCGATGCACATCGCCGCGGCGAATCCCCAGTACATCCAGCCGTCCGACGTGCCCGCCGACATCGTCGATCGCGAGCGCGGCATCCTGCGGGATCAGGCGGCTGGCGAAGGCAAGGGCAAGACTCCGGAGATCGTCGGCAAGATGGTGGAAGGACGGCTGCGCAAGTACCTGAACGAGATTGCGTTGACCGGACAGCCGTTCGTTAAGGACCAGGACGTGAGTGTTGAAAAACTGCTCAAGCAGGGCAACGCCAGCGTTACCGAGATGGTCCGCTTCGAGGTCGGGCTAGGGCTGGAGAAGAAACAGGGCGACGGCAAGCATTGATCCTTAAGAACCCTGCCAAGGCAGGGTTCTCTATAATTGGTTCCCCCGGGGGCGTTCGAATGAGTCAGAACGACAAGCAGCCACGCTATCGGCGCATCCTGGTGAAGCTGAGCGGCGAGGCACTGCTCGGGAACGTCGAGTACGGCATCGATCCGGCGATGCTCAAGCGCATCGCCACCGAGATTCTGGATGTCACGCAACTCGGCGTCCAAGTGGCGGTGGTCATCGGGGGCGGGAACATTTTCCGCGGCGCCGGCCTGGCCCGCGCTGGTATGGACCGAGTCACTGCGGATCACATGGGCATGCTCGCCACGGTGATGAACGCGCTCGCGATGCAGGATGCCCTCGAGAGCCTCGGAGTGTTTGCACGCGTGATGTCGGCGCTGCGCATCAACGAGGTCTGCGAGGATTACATCCGCAGGCGCGCGGTCCGGCACCTCGAAAAGGACCGCGTGGTGATCTTCGCCGCGGGCACCGGCAATCCCTTCTTCACTACCGACACGGCCGCGAGCTTGCGCGCCATCGAGATTAATGCGGAAGTGCTGCTCAAGGCGACCAAGGTCAGCGGCGTCTATTCGGACGACCCAGTCAAGAATCCGGCCGCCAAGCACTATTCACGCCTGACGTTCGACCAGGTGCTGACAGAGAAGCTCAATGTCATGGACGCGACGGCCATCGTCATGTGCCGCGACAACAACCTGGCCCTGCAGGTCTTCAATCTGAACGTTCCCGGCGATCTCATGAAGATCGTGCTGGGACAAAACGTGGGGACGATCGTCGACAATGGGGCGTAAACGGGCCTCACGCCCCCGGGGGATCATCGATGCTTGAAGACATCAAGAAGGACGCCGTACAGCGCATGGACAAATGCGTCGTGGCGTTTCGTAATGACCTGAAGAAACACCGCACTGGCCGTGCACATCCGAGCCTCGTCGAGCACCTGAAAGTGGAGTACTACGGTAACGATGTGCCACTGATGCAGGTCGCCAGCATCAACGTCGAGGACGCGCGCACGCTGGCTGTCAGCCCGTGGGACAAGTCCATGGTCCAGGTGATCGAAAAGGCGATCATGAAGTCAGATCTGGGTCTCACCCCGGCAACCGCCGGCCAGGTGATCCGGATTCCGCTGCCGCCCCTCACGGAGGAGCGCCGCCGGGAACTCACGAAAGTGGTGCGCGCGGAGGCGGAGAATGCGCGCGTTCATGTTCGCAACGTACGTCGCGACGTCATGAACGAGCTCAAGGAGCGGCTCAAGAAAAAGCTCATCTCCCAGGACGACGATCGACGCGCCCATGATGAGGTGCAGAAGCTCACCGACAAGCACGTGGCCGAAATCGACCAGGTGCTCGCCGAGAAAGAGAAGGAGCTGATGCAAGTCTGATCGCACCGATGTCCCGACCGCTTCCCGCCCCTGTCCCGAACTCACTGCCGCGTCACGTCGCCATCATCATGGATGGCAACGGGCGCTGGGCGCAGGCGCGCGGGCAGATGCGCCATTCGGGGCACAAGGCAGGCCTGGGCCCGGTGCGGATTGCAATCGAGGCCTGTGCCGAGCTCGGCATCGAAGTACTGACGCTGTTCGCGTTTTCGAGTGAGAACTGGCGCCGGCCCGCCGACGAAGTCAGCCGGCTGATGGAATTGTTCATGGAAGCACTCGACCGCGAAGTAGCCGAGCTCAATGCACAGGGCGTGCGCGTGCGCTTCATCGGCGAACGGCGTTCTCTGTCCGTACGGTTGCAGAGCCGACTCAATGAAGCCGAGGACCTGACACGCGTCAACCAGAGGCTCAACCTGGTGCTCGCGGTCGGCTACGGCGGGCGCTGGGATGTGGCACACGCGGTCCGCGCTCTTGCGCGCCGGTGCACGAGCGGAGCGCTGACGCCCGATGCAATCGACGAAGCACTCATTCAGTCAGAGCTGGCGTTAGGTGAGCTCCCGGATCCTGACCTGTTCATCCGCACCGGGGGCGAGCGACGCATCAGCAACTTCCTGCTCTGGAACCTGGCCTACACGGAGCTCTATTTCTGCGACACGCTGTGGCCAGACTTCGATCGCGCCGAGTTCGATCAGGCACTGGAGTTCTTCGCAGGTCGGCAGCGCCGCTTCGGTACGACGGACGTGCACGTGGTCGCGCGCTGATGCTTCGCCAGCGAGTACTCACCGCCGTCGTGCTGGGCCTGGCGCTGCTCGCAGTGATCCTGTGGCTCCCGGCCGAAGCTTCGCTCGCAGTGTTTGCAGTGGTCGTGCTCGCGGGTGCGTGGGAATGGTCGGTGTTCCCGCGCTTCCCGGTAGTGGCCACGCGTTGGATATATGTCCTGTGCGTCGCGCTCGCGATGGCGATGATGTGGGTCTACTCGCAGAGCGAACGGCACCTGCACACCCTGCTGCTCGTGGCGCTGGTTTGGTGGATCTTGGCGTTTTTCTGGGTCAGCCTTGCGCCTGCCACGCAAAGCCGCGCAGGCGTGGCGGGAAGCGGGCTCTTTGTGCTGGTGCCTGCGTGGGTGGCTATCTCTCACCTTTATCTGCAGCCCGGCACTGGCCTTGCGACGCGCGGACCGCAACTCGTGCTGTTCCTGCTGCTGCTGGTCTGGGCAGCCGATACGGGAGCCTTCTTTGCCGGCCGGCGCTTCGGCCGAATCAAGCTGGCGCCCCAGGTCAGCCCCAGCAAGACCTGGGAGGGCGTGTTGGGTGGGCTTCTCGCCGCCGTGGCCGTTGCTGCGATCGGGGCGTGGTGGTTTAACTTGCGGCGCGTTGCCTTCCTCTCATTGTGCGTGGCGGTCGTGCTGATCTCGATTGTCGGTGATCTCACTGAGAGCATGTTCAAGCGCTATGCGGGACTAAAGGACAGCGGCTCCGTATTTCCGGGACACGGCGGTGTGCTGGATCGCATCGACAGCATTACCGCGGCGGCTCCAACGTTCCTGCTGGGGCTCAGCTGGATGGAATCTCAACCGTGAAGGGCGTGGTCATTCTGGGCTCCACGGGGAGCGTCGGTGCGAGCACGCTCGATGTGATCGCGCGGCATCGCGACGCGCTGCGCGTTGTCGCCCTGACTGCGAGGTCCAACGACGCGCGACTGTTCGAACAATGCCTGGAACATCGCCCGGATGTGGCTGTGCTGGTCGACTGGGTTGCCGCCGCACGATTGGCCGAGCGGCTGAAGGCCGCCGGTCTCACAACGCGTGTGCTGCGCGGGGAAGCAGCTCTCGAAGAGGTCGCGCGCCTGCCCGAAAACGACATTGTCATGGCGGCGATCGTCGGGGCGGCGGGACTCCTTCCGACTCTTGCCGCCGCCCGGGCTGGAAAGCGGTTGCTGCTCGCCAATAAGGAGGCCTTGGTGATGTCGGGAAGCCTGCTGATCGAGGCCGTGCGCGCGAGCGGCGCTCAGCTCATCCCGATCGACAGCGAGCACAATGCGATCTTTCAATGCCTTCCCTCAGCGGCAGTTGCCGGGGAGCGCCCGCCGGGCTTGCGCCGGATCCTCCTCACGGCTTCGGGCGGTCCTTTCCTGAGCACGCCATCCGAGGAACTATGCAAGGTAACGCCCGACCAGGCCTGCGCGCATCCAAACTGGGTGATGGGCCGCAAGATATCAGTGGACTCTGCGACGCTGATGAACAAGGGCCTGGAGCTGATCGAAGCCTGCTGGCTATTCGGCGTGACGCCGGACGACATCGAGGTGGTTGTTCATCCGCAGAGCGTGGTGCATTCGATGGTCGAGTACCTCGACGGCTCGGTGCTGGCACAACTCGGCAACCCGGACATGCGCACACCGATTTCACATGCGCTGTCCTGGCCGCAGCGCTGGGAGTCTGGAGTCAAACCGCTGGATATCGTCGGTCTGGGACGATTGACGTTCGAGGCACCAGATCTGGAGCGCTTTCCGTGTTTGCGTCTGGCGCAGCGTGCGGCGCGCGCGGGAGGTACCATGCCTGCCATTCTGAACGCCGCGAACGAAACCGCAGTGCAAGCATTTCTGGATGGCCATCTGAACTTTACGTGCATCCCGATGGTCATTGAGGGCGTGCTCAACTGCGCGGCAGCGGCACCCGTGCCGAACCTGGAAACCATTCTTGCCGCTGACAGTGCGGCGCGGCAAGCTGCCGCGGATCTGATTGCGCGCCTGGATGGTGCGGCCCCTGACTCGGTTGCGGGAGCCCTAGGCTGATGCCGGTTGCCATCTCGATCCTCGCGTTCATCGTAGCGATCAGCGTCCTGGTCGCGGTGCATGAATTTGGTCATTTCTGGGTCGCCAAACGGCTCGGCTTCAAGGTGCTGCGCTTTTCGATCGGCTTTGGGCGCCCGCTCTGGATGCGAACGGCGGGTAGCGATCGCACCGAGTACGTGATCGCCGCGATACCACTCGGCGGCTATGTGAAGCTTCTCGACGAACGCGAGGGTCCGGTCGCCGCGGCGGAGCTCGGTCGTTCCTTCACGCGTCGGCCGGTCTGGCAGCGGCTTCTGGTACTGAGCGCGGGGCCAGCGTTCAACTTCCTTTTCGCGGTCATCGCTTATTGGGTTCTATTCATGTGGGGTGTGCCGCAAACACATCCGGTGGTTGGCGAGGTCGTACTCAACTCGCACGCCGCGCAGGCAGGTCTGAAGCCGCATGACGAGATTCTCCTGGTCGGTGAGCAGCGCACCGCGGATCCCAAGGCCGTGATCTTTGCCTTGCTCGAGGATCTGCTGGACGACGGTCAAGTGAAACTTCACGTGCGTGGTGCTGACAACCTTGAGCGCGATGTGCAGCTCAGCGTCCCAGATCCCCGCGAGCGGCATGGGCTCACTGAGCCGGGGGCGCTTCTGACGGGTATCGGGTTTGATTTCCGCGCGCCGGAAGTGCCGCCCATCATCGACAAGCCGGTTCCGGACGGTCCCGCCGAGCAGGCAGGGATCAAGTCTGGTGATCGCGTACTCGCGGTCGATGAGCAACCGGTGGCGACGAGCACCGAGTTTCGCGATTACATCAGCAAGCGTCCTGGCGAGCGGGTGATCCTGACGCTGCGCGGCAGCGACGGGGAGCGCAATGTTGCGGTCACGGTTCGCGCCGAACAGGAAGGGGCGAGCACCGTGGGACGAATCGGAGTCGAGCTGCAGCGCGCCGAGCTCGAACGCCTCGGACCTGTCGCCGCCCTTGGACGTGCGAGTGGCGAGACCTGGAGCATGTCTCAGCTCACCGTGAGCATGCTGTGGAACATGATCATGGGGCGCGTCTCGGTGAAGAACATCAGCGGCCCGATCAACATCGCCGCATTCGCCGGTGAAACCGCACGAGTAGGGTTGCGGCCGTTCCTGACGTTCCTGGCCATCGTCAGCATCAGCCTCGGTGTGCTCAACCTGCTGCCGATTCCGATCCTGGATGGCGGGCAGATGCTGTTTCAGGTGATCGAGCTCGCCAAGGGCAGTCCACTGTCGGAGCGTGCGCAGGTGTTCGGTCAGCAAGTCGGCATTGCCCTGCTGCTGCTGCTGATGAGTCTCGCTTTCTACAACGACATCACCTCGCGCTTCTTGAACTAGTACCCACGAGAACCGGGCCCTTAATGATCCGCAAGCTCATTGCGCTGTTCCTGTGCCTGCTCGCCGTGCGCGTCGTTGCGCAAACCGGTGTCGAGGACGAATTCACCGTCGGTGATATCCGTGTCGAGGGGTTGCAGCGCATCTCAGAGGGCACGGTTTACAACTACCTGCCGGTCAATATCGGCGACCGGCTCGATTCGCAGCGCATCCAGGAAGCGCTGCGCGCGCTTTACAAGACCGGATTTTTCCGCGACGTGGAGTTGCGCCGCGACGCCAACACGCTGGTCGTGGTCGTGCTTGAGCGCCCGTCGATCGAGAGCTTCGAGATCAAGGGCAACAAGGACATCAAGACCGAGGATCTGCAGAAGAGCCTGCGCAACGTAGGTCTTGCGACGGGCAAAACCTACGATCAGTCGGTGCTCGAGGAGGTCAAGCAGTACCTCACCGATCAATACTTCAGCCGCGGCAAGTATGCAGTGCGCGTCGACACCAATGTCGAGGAGCTGCCGGGTAACAGGGTCCGTGTCAGCGTCAACATCGTGGAGGGCAAGCGCGCCAGGATCCGCCAGATCAACATCGTGGGTAATACGCAGTTCAAGGACAAGGAGCTGCGCGACGGCTTCGAGCTCAACACACCCAACTGGCTCTCGTTCTATCGCCAGGATGATCGCTACGCACGCGAATCGTTGCAGGGCGATCTCGAGAAGCTGCGCTCCTATTACATGGATCGCGGCTACGCGAACTTCCAGATTGAATCCGCGCAGGTCGCCATCGCGCCCGAAAAGGACGACATCTTCATTACGGTCAACGTTCACGAGGGCGATGTGTACAAGATCGGCGAGGTCAAGCTTGCCGGCACGATGGTGGTTCCCGAGCCGCAGCTCAAACGCCTGATCCTGGTGCGTCCCGGGGACACCTTCTCCAACAAGATGGTGACGCAGTCACAGCAGCTGATCACCTACCGTCTGGGCGAGCAGGGCTATGCGTTCGCAAAGGTCGAGCCAGTGCCGACCGCGGACGACGCCAAGAAGGAAGTCTCACTGACGTTTTTTGTCGAGCCCGGCAATCGCGTTTACGTCCGGCACATCAACTTCCTCGGTACCTCGGCTATCGACGATGAGGTCCTGCGGCGCGAGATGCGCCAGATGGAGGGCGGCTGGTTGTCCAATGCCTCGGTGGAGCGTTCCAAGGAGCGCATCCAGCGACTGCCGTACGTGGAGAAGGTCGACTATGAAACCACCCCGGTGGCGGGAGTGGCTGATCAGGTGGACGTCGATTTCAACATCAAGGAAGGATTGCCCGGCCAGTTCGGTGGCGGCGTCGGCTACTCGGAATCGCAGGGCATCATCCTCAACGGCAATTTCGTCCACAGCAACTTCATGGGGAGCGGAGAGCGCATCGCGGCGGAGATCAACGCCGGCGCGTACAGCAAGGTCTACAGCATTTCGCACACCGACCCGTACCGCACCATCGATGGCGTTGCCCGGACCATCTCGCTCGCCTATCGCGATGTCACGCAGTTCGTTTCAGCCTCGTCGGACTTCGGCACCAAGAACATGACCGCGGGCCTGGACTACTCCTATCCGATCACTGAATACCAGGCGCTGCGCTTCGGGATGTCGGCGTCGCAGAACGAGCTGGTGACGACTCTGACCGGCAGCGCGCGACAGGCGGTCGAGTGGGTGGTGAACAACGGCGATCCTTTCGTGCACACGGAATTCGACGGACTCAACACCTTCACGTTCTTCGGCACCAAGTACAAGGCCTTCGAGCTGGTCGGTGGCTGGAGCTTCGACACGCGCAATCGGGCGATCTTCGCCGATCACGGCACGCGCCATGCACTGTCGCTTTCCTATGCGGTTCCCGGGAGCGATGTCCAATACTGGATCGCCAACTACGACTATCTGCAGTTCCTGCCACTGCCCGGTCCCTTTACCCTGGCGCTGATCGGGGACTTCGCATACGGCGAGGACATCGGTGACACGACTTCGATACCGCCCTACCGCCAATTCTTCGCCGGTGGGCCGGATTCGGTGCGCGGCTACCGGGAAAGCCGGCTGGGCCCGAAGGACAGTTTCGGCAATCCCTACGGGGGCAACTTGAAGGTGGTCGGCCGGGCGGAGATCCTGTTTCCGGTACCGGAGAAGTGGAAGACTACCGCGCGCATCAGCCTCTTCTTCGACATCGGCAACGTCTTCTCGACCGGCCACGTAAGCTTCACGGGCAAAGACGGTGTGACGCCGGTCGAGTACAAGTTCGCGTATGATGAGCTGAAGCAATCTGCGGGCATTGCGGCGCAATGGCTGGCCCCGCTGGGGATTTTCCGTTTCAGCTATGCCTTCCCGTTGAATGCGAGTGAAGGGGATGCCATTCATTTCAAAGACGAAACGGAAGGGTTCCAATTTTCCATCGGACAGGCGTTTTGAGGAAACAATAAGTGATCGGTACACAGCGTTGGTTGTTGAGGTCTCTGGCGGTCGTAGCGCTGCTGGGGGGAGCGGTTCCCGCCGCGCAGGCGCAACTCAAGGTAGGAGTAGTGAGCGTTCCGCAGCTCATCGAGGAGTCGCCGCAGGCAAAAGGTGCGATGCAGGCGCTACAGGATGAGTTCATGCCGCGCCGGCGCGAGATCGAGAACCAGCAGAAGGAGCTCAAAGCGCGTGAGGACAAGCTGACGCGCGACAGCGCCGTGATGTCGGAAGCCGAACGCGGCAAGGCGGAAAGAGAGCTGCGCGATGGGCAGCGCGAAGTGCAGCGCCGGCAGAATGAGTACGTGGAAGACCTCAACGTGCGCCGCAACGAGGAGCTGGGGAAGCTGCAACGCACGCTGCTACAGGAAGTCCAGACCTATGCGAAAGCGCAGGGCTTCGACCTCGTGGTCGGTGACGGCGTGTTGTACGCCAAGGACAACCTGAACATCACACCTGCGGTGCTCAGCAATCTGCAGGCGCATTCCAAGACAGCTCCAGCCGCCGCGCCTGCCGGCGCCAAGCCAGCAGCAGCCCCGCCTCCGGCGGCGGCGCCCAAGCCGGCGGAGAAAAAGCCCTAGCCGTAAGGAGCGGAGCTCGACCATGGCAATATCCCTGGGCGAGCTGGCGGTGCGCTTCGGATGCGAGCTCAAGGGGGATCCGGCTGCCACGGTTGATTGCGTCGCGACGCTGCTGAATGCCGATTCACGTGCGATCACGTTTCTCGCCAATCCGCGCTACCGGCGTCATCTCGCACAGACGCGCGCCGGAGCGGTAATTCTCGAGCAAAAACTCGCGGAAGCCTGTCCGGTCGCGGCATTAATTGCGGCGGATCCATACGTAACCTATGCGCGCATCGCCGCGCTCCTGTACCCGGAGCAGCAATATGCCGCTGGTGCCGATTCTTCCGCGCGGATCAGCGCGGCGGCATTGATTGCACCGAGCGCTTCAATCGGACCCAATGTCGTGATCGAGGAAGGGGTTCGTGTTGGCGAACGGGTTCGGGTCGGTGCCGGCTGCGTGATCCAGCGCGACAGCAGTGTGGAAGCGGACAGCCGCCTGACTGCCAACGTGACGCTCTGTCATGGGGTGAGCGTGGGAGCGCGCGCATTGATCCATCCCGGTGTCGTGATCGGCGCTGATGGTTTCGGTCTCGCGCCCGAGCGTGGCCGCTGGATCAAGGTGCCGCAGGTCGGGGGCGTGCGGATCGGCAACGATGTGGAAATCGGCGCCAACACCACCATCGATCGTGGCGCGATCGAAGACACGATCATCGATGATGGTGTCAAGCTCGACAATCAAATTCAGATCGGGCACAACGTACACGTTGGTGCGCATACCGCCATCGCCGGATGCACGGGCATCTCGGGGAGCACCACGATCGGGCGCAATTGCATGATCGCGGGCATGGTCGGCATTGCAGGTCACCTGGAAATCTGCGACGGCGTCGTGATCACGGGCAGAACACTGGTGAGCCGGTCGATCACTCGGCCGGGCGTGTACTCCGGTGGCCTGCCCTTTGACGAGGCGCGCCGCTGGCGGCGCAACAGCGCGCGGTTTCGCCACCTCGACGAGCTGGCGCGCCGTGTCGAGCAGCTCGGTGGTGGAAAGTTGAAAACAGCGGAAAAAGAGGGCGAGGATGACTGAGCCGGCCTACATGGACATCAACGCGGTACTCAAGCAGCTGCCGCATCGCTATCCCTTTCTGCTGGTGGATCGGGTGCTGGAATGCACGCCCGGCAAAACCATCCGTGCCCTGAAGAACGTGACCTTCAACGAGCCCTTTTTTACGGGCCACTTTCCGCATCGTCCGGTCATGCCGGGCGTGATGATCATCGAAGCGCTGGCCCAGGCTGCCGGAATCCTCGCTTTTCGCACTGCGGGTGTGTTTCCGGACGAGCACTCGCGCTTTTTCTTCGTCGGCATCGACAAGGCGCGGTTCCGTAAACCGGTGGAGCCCGGCGACCAGCTCATACTGAAGGCGGAACTGGTCCGCGCCTTCAAGGGAATCTGGAAGTTTGCGACTGTCGCTGAAGTGGACGGCGAGGAAGTGGCGTCGGCCGAAATGATGGTGACGCCTGAAGCGCGCGTTGCCCCCGCGGCGGCTGATGCACCGACATGATAGACCCGCGGGCGGTCATCGATTCGCAGGCCCAGCTGGCCGCAGATGTCGAGGTCGGTGCCTTTGCGATCATCGGCGCCGAGGTCAGCATCGGCCCGGGTTGCCGCATCGGCCCGCACGCGGTGATCAAAGGACCGACGCGGCTCGGCTCTGACAACCAGGTGTTTCAGTTCGCCTCGCTCGGCGATGCGCCACAGGACAAGAAGTACCGCGGCGAGCCGACGCGTCTGGAAATCGGCGATCACAACACCTTTCGCGAATACTGCACTGTCAACCGCGGCACGACGCATGGCGGCGGTGTCACGCGCATTGGGAGCGACAACTGGTTCATGGCGTATACGCACGTGGCGCACGACTGCCAGATCGGGGATCACTGCGTCCTGGCGAATTTTGCGACGCTGGGCGGACACGTAGAACTCGGCGACTGGGTCATCATGGCGGGATTCTCCGGCATCCATCAGTTCTGCAAGGTCGGAGCGCACTGCTTTCTCGCCAACAACACTGCGGTCACGCGCGACGTGCCGCCCTACTTGATGGTGACCGGGCAGCCGGCACAGCCGCACAGCATCAATGCCGAAGGCCTGAAGCGGCGGGGTTTCACGCCGGAGCAGATCCGCAACCTCCGCAACGCGTACCGCGTGCTGTACCGCTCCGGTCTCAAACTGGCCGAGGCGGTCGAGCAGCTCCAGGCACTCGTGCCGGCCCAGCCGGAGCTGAAGAGCTTCGTGGATTTTCTGGGACAGACCACCCGCAGCATCGTGAGGTAGGCTTATTGCGCTTCGCCCTCGTGGCCGGTGAGGCGTCAGGTGACCAGCTCGGCGCGGCGCTGATCCGTTCGCTGCGCGCACGCAATCCGTCGGCACGATTCTTTGGCGTGGCGGGTCCGAAGATGCAGGCGGAGGGTTGCGAAGCCTGGGCGCACTCGGAGGCTCTCGCGGTCATGGGGCTTTTCGAGGTGCTGAGTCACCTGCCGCGGCTGCTGAAGATGCGCAGAGAGCTGCGCGAACGATTGCTCACGGAGCGTCCGGATGTGTTCATCGGGATCGATGCGCCGGAATTCAATCTCGGGCTGGCGCGCGATCTGCGAACTGCGGGGCTTCGCACCGTGCAGTATGTGAGTCCGCAGGTCTGGGCCTGGCGCCCGGGGCGCGTGCGCGGGATCGGCGCAGCCGTCGATCTGGTACTGTGCCTGCTGCCTTTCGAAGAGCAGTTCTACGCGCGGGCCGGCGTTCGCGCCGAGTTCGTCGGCCATCCGCTCGCCGATGTGATTCCTGAAAACACCGAACCTGGCGCTGCTCGTCGGCAGTTGGGCCTGCACGAAGAGCGTCCGACCGTGGCGGTCCTGCCCGGCAGTCGTGTCGGCGAGGTCAGTCGTTTGGGCGATGACTTCGCCGGTGCGATCCGCTGGCTTGCGGCCCGTCGCCCGTCGCTGCAGTTCGTCGCGCCAATGGCGAATGGAGCGGTGCGTACGATCTTCGCACGGGCCCTGGAAAGGAATGCGCCGGGTGTCGAGGTGAGCGTGCTCGATGGCCATTCGCATGTGGCGCTGGCGGCGGCGGACGTGGTGCTGGTCGCGTCGGGCACCGCGACCCTTGAAACGCTGCTCACCAAGAGGCCGATGGTCGTGGCCTATCGTCTCGGCGCTCTGACGGCCTGGTTGCTGCGAACCTTCAACCTGATGAAGGCACCGTTTTTTTCCCAGCCCAACCTGCTGGCCGGCGAGCGCATCGTGCCGGAACTCTTTCAGGAACAGGTGAGCGCTGAAACGCTGGGCGCCGAACTGTTGCGCGAGCTTGATGACACAGCGTTACGCGAGCGGCAGGAGCGCGTGTTCAGCGATATCCATCGGCAGCTCGAGCGCAACGCAAGCGATCGCGCTGCTGAAGCGATCCTTGGAATGCTCGCCGCGAATGCGGTGACTGCGTCATGAAGCGCCGACGCCGCCGACAGGCGCGATTGCCTTTTCCCGACCCCAACCGCTTGGCTGGCGTGGATGAAGCCGGGCGCGGTCCGCTGGCGGGACCGGTCGTCGCTGCCGCAGTCATTCTCGATCGCCGGCGACCTATCCGCGGACTGGCCGATTCGAAAGTGCTGGAGCCCGAGGTGCGCGAAAAGCTCGCGGTGAAGATCAGGGAGCGAGCCCTCGCCTGGGCGGTTGCCTGGGCGGATCGGGAGGAAGTCGACACACTCAATATCCTGCAAGCCACGTTGCTTGCGATGCGCCGGGCATTGCTGGGCCTGAGGATCGCGCCCGATGAAGTCCGGATCGACGGGGATCGCTGTCCATCGCTCGATGGACTGGCGTTCGCATGTCCGGCGGTTCCGATTGTCCAGGGCGACGCGCTCGTTCCCGCGATCAGTGCGGCCTCGATCCTCGCCAAGACCTACAGAGACGCCTGGATGCGCTCGTTCCACGAGATCTGGCCGGACTACGGCTTCGCATCGCACAAGGGCTACGCAACTCCGGAGCACCTGGCGGCGCTGGAGTGCCACGGGGCTTGTCCCTTGCACCGCCGTTCATTCATGCCGGTCAAGGAAATGACCGGATGGTCGTTCGAGGAGTACCAGTCAGAACTCGAGGGCGCAGGGGCGGTGCAGCCAGCTACAATCGCGCCCGTCCAACTGCTGATCCTTCCATGAGCCAGTTCGTCCACCTGCGCGTCCACACCGAGTTCTCGCTCCTCGACAGCGTGGTGCGCGTGCCGGAGCTCATCGACGCGACCGTCGCAGCCGGCATGCCGGCCATCGCGCTCACCGACGAAACAAACCTGTTCGCCATGGTGAAGTTCTACCGTGGCGCGCAGGCACGGGGGCTGAAACCCATCGTCGGTGTCGATGTGCGTCTGCGCGACGCAGCCGACCGACAGGAACCGGCGCGCCTGACGCTCCTGAGCCAGAACCTCGCCGGCTATCGCAATCTCACGCAACTCATCACCCGCGCGTACCTGGAAGGGCAACGGCGCGGCGTTCCGCTGATCGATCGCAACTGGCTCACGACCTCGAGCACCGTGGGCCTGATTGCACTCTCCGGTGCGCAGGACGGTGATATCGGCCGCGCCCTTCTCGGCAATCGCGGCGAGGAGGCGCGACGCCTTCTCGGGCGGTGGCTCGAGCTCTTCGACAACCGCTTCTATGTTGAGGTACAGAGGCTCGGGCGCCCTAACGAAGAGGAATACCTGGATGAGGTGCTGCGCCTGGTGGCGCAGTGCCCGACACCGATCGTCGCCACCAACGATGTGCGCTTCGTGCACCCCCAGGATTTCGAATCTCATGAGGCACGCGTCTGCATCCAGGAAGGAAGCTTGCTGACAGATCGGGGCCGTCAGCGGCGCTATACGGAACAGCAGTATTTGCGTTCGCCGGCGGAGATGGCCGCGCTGTTCGCCGACCTGCCGGAAGCGCTCGAGAATTCGGTAGAGATTGCTCGTCGCTGCAGCCTGGAGTTGAAGCTCGGTGAATCACGCCTTCCGGAGTACCCGGTACCGGAGGGCATCACGGCAGCGGACTACCTGCGTGGCCAGGCGCGTGAGGGGCTTGGGAAAAGACTGGCCGGGTTCGTCGATGCTCCAGCCAGCGCGGGCCGTGATCGGACGGTGTATGAGCAGCGCCTCGCGACGGAGCTCGACACGATCTGCAACATGGGCTTCGCCGGCTACTTTCTGATCGTCGCGGACTTCATTCGCTGGGCGCGCGAGAACGGCATTCCGGTCGGCCCAGGTCGCGGGTCCGGTGCCGGATCGCTGGTCGCGTGGAGTATCGGTATCACCGATCTCGATCCGCTGGAACACGATCTCTTGTTCGAGCGCTTCCTGAATCCCGAGCGCGTATCGATGCCGGACTTCGACATCGACTTCTGCATGCAGGGCCGCGATCGCGTGATCGATTATGTGGCCGAGAAGTACGGGCGCGATCGGGTTTCGCAGATCATCACCTACGGCACCATGGCGGCCAAGGCGGTAGTGCGCGATGTCGGCCGCGTGCAGGGGATGAGCTATGGTTACGTCGATCGCATCGCCAAGCTGATTCCTTTCGAGCTCGGCATCACGCTCGACAAGGCGCTGCAGGACGAGCAGGAGCTCAAGCGCCTGTATGAATCGGAAGAGGAAATCCGCAGCCTCATCGACATGGCGCGCTCCCTGGAAGGGTTGACTCGCAACGCAGGCACGCACGCGGGCGGAGTGGTGATCGCGCCATCCAGGCTCACCGATTTCACACCGCTGTTCTGCGAGGAAGGCTCGCACAGCGTCGTGACGCAGTTCGACAAGGATGATGTGGAGGCAGCCGGGCTGGTGAAGTTCGACTTCCTTGGCCTGCGTACGCTCACCATCATCGACTGGACCGTCAAGGCGATCAATGCGCAGCGCCAGACTGCGAACGAGGCGCTGCTCGATATCACCTTGCTGCCCATGGACGATCCCGCGACCTTTACGCTGCTCAAGAGTTGCCGCACCAATGCGGTCTTTCAACTCGAGTCGCGCGGCATGAAGGATCTCATCCGTCGCCTGCAGCCCGACCGCTTCGAAGATATCGTCGCGCTGGTCGCATTGTTTCGCCCCGGTCCCCTGCAATCGGGAATGGTCGATGACTTCATCGCACGCAAACACGGGCGCACCGATCAGCCGATCGATTACCTGCATCCGGATCTCAAGCCCGTGCTCGCCGGCACCTACGGCGTAATCCTCTACCAGGAACAGGTGATGCAGATCGCGCAGGTGCTCGCCGGGTACACACTGGGCGGCGCCGATCTCCTGCGCCGCGCGATGGGCAAGAAGAAGCCCGAGGAAATGGCGAAACAGCGCTCGGTGTTCACCGAAGGCGCTGTGCGACGCGGAGTTGCGGAACCGCGCGCCCGTCATATCTTCGACCTGATGGAGAAATTCGCCGGCTACGGCTTCAACAAGTCGCATTCGGCTGCGTACGCGCTACTCTCCTATCAAACCGCGTGGCTCAAAGCCCACTACCCGGCGCAGTTCATGGCTGCCGTGCTGTCGGCGGACATGGATCGCACCGACAAGGTCGTGACGCTGATCGACGAGTGCGTGAGCCTCGGACTGAAGGTCGAGCCGCCGGATATCAATTCGTCTCAATACGATTTCACCGTGAGCGGTGCCCACAGGATCCGCTACGGACTGGGTGCGGTGAAGGGCGTGGGGCAGTCTGCGGTGCAAGCGCTCATCGACGAACGCAGCGCGCGCGGACCATTCACGAGCATCGAGGACGTGTGTCGGCGCCTGGACCTCAATCGCGTCAACAAGCGGGTACTGGAAGCGCTGATCCGCTCCGGCTGCCTGGATTCACTCGGTCACACGCGCAATACGCTCATGAGCCGCCTCGGCGCCGCAATGCACATGGGTGAGCAGACGACACGTGCACAGGCCGTCGGTCAGGACGACCTGTTTGGCCTCGCGGCGGGCCCGGCTCCTGATTCGGAAGCTCGCGGCGATATCGAGTTGCCTGAGTGGCCAGAAGCCACGCGCCTTGCCGGTGAACGGGACACATTGGGCCTGTACCTTACCGGTCATCCGATCGCGCAGTACGAGGCGGAACTGAGTTTCCTGACGAGCGGTCGTCTGGGCGATCTCGCGAGCGGTCGGCCTCCTGGGGCGGGAGAAGGCGGCAGATGGCAACCGGGGCGCAATGTCACCGTGGCCGGCCTGGTGCTGGAAGTGCGCAAGCGCGCAAACCGCGTGACGCTGGTACTCGACGATCGCAGCGGTCGGATCGAAGTGATGCTCTACGAGGAAACCTATCAGCAGCACCGCGACATCATCGCCAAGGATGCAATCCTGCTGGTTGATGGACAGATGCGGTTCGATGAGTTCAGCGAGGGATGGCGACTCAGTGCAAAGCGACTGCTCGACATCGACAGGGCACGCGAGCAGCAGGCGCGCCGACTCATTCTGCAGTGGCCTGCCGGTGTCGACGGGGCCGATCAGGTGCGCCGCCTGATCGAGATTCTCAAGCCCTACGTCGGCGGCAACTGCAGCATCCAGATCGGTTACCGGGGCGCGGGCGCAAGCGGCGCGCTGGTCCTCGACGAACAATGGCTGGTGCGTCCTGCACAGGAACTCATCGAGCAGCTGAAGCGCTTCGTAGGCGCGGAAAACCTGCGCGTCGTCTATGGCGCACGCGGCGTGGGCGAGGAAGGTGGTACCAGTATCGGCAGAAGCTTCAATTGATAGTGGGCTTGCCCTAGCATGTCGCGCCCATGGACCTGAACTTTCTCGACTTCGAACAGCCGATCGCCGAGCTCGAGGCGAAGATCGACGAGCTCAAATTCCTGGGTTCCGACACGGAGATCAACATCGGCGAGGAAATTGCGCGCCTCAAGGCGAAGAGCCGCGCACTGACCACCAGCATCTTCGCGAACCTCACCCCCTGGCAGATCACGCAGATCGCTCGCCATCCCCAGCGCCCATACGCACTGGACCACATCGGTCAGGTGTTCACCGACTTCCAGGAGCTGCATGGGGATCGGATGTACGGCGACGATCTCGCTATAGTCGGCGGACCGGCGCGCCTGGATGGGCGCGCGGTGATGCTGATTGGGCATCAGAAAGGACGCGATACCAAGGAGCGCGTGCGGCGCAACTACGGCATGCCGAAACCCGAGGGGTATCGCAAGGCACTGCGACTCATGCGGCTTGCGGAGCGCTTTCGCCTGCCTCTGGTGACGCTGATCGACACTCCTGGCGCCTATCCCGGCGTCGGTTCAGAAGAGCGCGGCCAGAGTGAGGCGATCGCACGCAATCTCTTCGCGATGAGTACGCTTGAGATTCCAATCGTCAGTATCGTGATCGGGGAGGGCGGCTCGGGGGGTGCGTTGGCAATCGGAGTCTGTGATCGTCTGTTGATGCTCCAGTACAGCATCTACTCCGTGATTTCTCCCGAGGGCTGCGCCTCGATCCTGTGGAAAAGCGCCGACAAGAAGGAGCTGGCAGCCGAGGCTATGGGACTCACCGCAGAGCGGCTGAGCAAGTTGAACCTGGTGGATGAAGTCGTGCGTGAGCCGCTCGGAGGAGCACATCGCGATCCTGTCGCGACCGCCGAGACTCTGAAGGGCGCATTGCTGCGTCACCTGAACGAGCTCGAGCAGGTTTCGCTGGAACAGCTGCTTGCCGCGCGCGAAACAAGACTCAAGACATTCGGCGCGTTCACCGGCAACTGAGTGCCGCCCCTCGGTGTGGCATGATCGGCTTTTCCGCCGCAACCCTGCATGCCGCTCTGGCTTCGCTCGGCACTGATCCCGAAACCGCTCGGTATTGTGTAGCCTTCAGCGGCGGTGCGGACTCGACCGCTCTGCTCCAGTGCATGGCGGAGCTGCGTGAGCGGTACTCGGGACTCGAGCTGCGAGCTGTCCATCTCAACCATCACCTGCAACCTGGCGCCGACCTCTGGGCGGAACATTGCGCACGGTTGACACGGCAGTTGGCGGTGCCGTTCCTGCTCCTCGATGCTCGTGTTCAGGTCGCACGCGGAGAGTCGCTCGAGGCCGCGGCGCGAGAGGTGCGCTATCGCCTGTTGGCTGAAGTGCTCGCTCCCGGTGAATTTCTCCTGACGGCTCACCAGGCTGAGGACCAGCTTGAAACTGTGTTGCTGCAGCTGGCACGCGGCGCTGGCGTGGCTGGTCTTGCGGGAATGTCGCGCCGGGCGCCTTGCGGGCGCGGCGAGCACCTGAGGCCGCTGCTCGATTTCGGCCGCGAAGAGTTGCGCAGCTACCTCGGCGCCGTCGGGCTTACCTGGGTCGAGGATCCGAGCAACGAGAATCAGCGCTTTGACCGCAACTTCCTGCGCCACCGCCTCCTTCCTGCGCTCAAGGAACGCTGGCCGTCATTTCCCGCGAGCGTCGTGCGCAGTGCCGATCACCTCGCAACCGCCCACGCGCTGCTCGATGAGCGCGCACGCGCCGACCATGCCGTTGCGGCGGAAGGTGAGCGACTGATGGTTCCAATTCTGCGCAGGCTGGAACCTGCGCGCGTGCGCAATCTGCTGCGCTTCTGGATCCGCCTGCGCGATGCCTCGCTTCCTTCCAGCGCCGTCCTCGAACAGATCGAGGCCCAGATGCTGGCGCCGCGTGCCGACCGCATTCCGGAGGTGCAGTGGGGTGACCGGGTGCTCCGACGTTACCGCGATCGCCTGTACCTGAGCGCTCGACTCGAGGCCGAACCTGCTGGGGAAGCGTCGTGGCACTGGCGGGTTGAGCCCCAGCTCGCGCTGCCCGCAGGCTCTGGGTATCTTCGTGCTCACCCGGATGTGCGCACTGGTGCGAGGCTTGCCGGTATTCCCGATCTACTGCGGGTGAGGTGGAGGTCAGGCGGAGAGACTCTGCAGCTCGCCATCAACCGACCGCATCGCGAGCTGCGAAGCCTCATGCAGGAGTGGGGCATCGTGCCGTGGATGCGTGGGCGCATTCCGCTGCTGTACGCGGGAGAGACACTGGCAGCGGTCGGCGATCTGTGGCTTGCGGCGGAATTTCGCGCTGGCGAGGATCAACCGGGCACTGTCATTGATTGGCTCGATCATCCGGCGGTCGACTGAGGGCCGCGCGGTCGCGTGCGCGCTACACCTGGCTCAAGGCACGTGAGTCTCATTGAGCAGTCAGCCTCATTCTGGTAGCCTGATTGCCCGTCGAAAATCAGCGGCTGACGCGGCGCAGCTGAGCGACGGGATCTAAGCTGATCTCCCTCACCGACGACCGCCCGCGGCCCTTGGATCGAGTAACCGGTCCTGTCGATACAGGATCGTCTGCATTGCGGGTGAGTCTGGCATGACCCGTTTCGTTTTCGTCACTGGTGGCGTCGTTTCCTCGTTGGGCAAGGGCATCGCCAGCGCGTCGCTCGGTGCGATTCTCGAGGCGCGGGGCCTCAGGATCGCGATGGTGAAGCTGGATCCGTACATCAACGTCGATCCAGGCACCATGAGCCCGTTCCAGCACGGCGAAGTGTTTGTCACGGAGGATGGCACCGAGACCGATCTGGACCTCGGCCACTACGAGCGTTTCGTGCGCACCACGACGGGCCGGCACAGCAATTTTACAACTGGGCGCATTTACGAGCGCGTCATCGCCAAGGAGCGGCGCGGGGACTACCTCGGCGCAACTGTTCAGGTCATCCCGCACATCACCGACGAGATCAAGCGCAGCATCCGCTTGGGCGCGGGCGATGCGGATGTGTGCATGGTGGAGATTGGTGGCACGGTGGGTGACATTGAATCGCTGCCGTTCCTGGAGGCCATCCGCCAGATGGGCGTCGAGCTCGGGCGCAACAATGTCGCCTATATGCACCTGACCCTGATTCCGGTAGTCGGCACGGCGGGCGAGATCAAGACCAAGCCGACCCAGCACTCGGTGAAGGAACTGCGTGGCATCGGTATCCAGCCGGATGTTCTGCTGTGCCGCTGCCGTGAGCCGCTCCCGGAAGAGCATCGCCGCAAGATCGCGCTATTCACCAATGTCGAGGAGCGCGCGGTGATCTCGGCGGTGGATGCCGATGACATCTACAAGATCCCGCTGCTGCTGCGTGAGCAGGGCCTGGACGACATCATCGTGGACAAGCTGCGCCTGCAGGCGCCGCCCGCGGATCTGTCCGAATGGCGTCACGTGGTGAGCGCCAAGATGAACCCGGAAGCGCAGGTCAACGTCGCGATGGTCGGCAAGTATGTGCAGATCCGCGATTCATACATCTCGCTCAATGAAGCGCTGACTCATGCCGGCGTGCGCACCCGTACGCGAGTACATGTTCACTACGTAGAAGCCACCGACCTCGAAATGCAAGGCCTCTCGGCGCTCGACGGGATGGATGCGATCCTGGTGCCGGGCGGGTTCGGCGAGCGCGGCATCGAAGGCAAGATCCGCGCGGTCGAGTACGCCCGCCGCAACGGAATTCCGTATCTCGGGATCTGTCTGGGCATGCAGGTGGCGGTCATTGAATACGCGCGTCACGTCGTGGGTCTGGAGGGCGCCAACAGCACCGAATTCAATCGAGCCACTCCACACCCGGTGATCGCGCTCATCACAGAGTGGCAGGATCGCGAGCACGGGGCGCAAACTCGGGATGACGGCTCGGCAAAGGGCGGAACCATGCGCCTTGGCGCACAGGAATGCCGCGTGGTGCCGGGCACGCTGACCCACGCTGTGTACGGGCGGGACACGATCATGGAACGTCATCGTCATCGCTACGAGTTCAACAACCGCTACCTGGAGCGGATGTCGAAAGCGGGACTGAAGTTCTCGGGTTTTTCCAGTGACGGCCTCGTGGAAATGATCGAGCTCGCTTCGCATCCCTGGTTTATCGCGTGTCAGTTCCATCCTGAGTTCACTTCCACGCCCCGGGATGGGCACCCGCTGTTCGCCGGATTTATCCGCGCGGCGCGCCAGTACCGGGCGTCGCAGCTGCCCGCTGCCGCCAGCGCATGAAACTGCATGACTTCGAGGTCGGTCCGGATCAGCCCCTGTTCCTGATTGCCGGACCATGCGTCGTCGAGAGCGAATCCCTGGTCATCGACACAGCCGGCCGATTGCAGGAGATCACAGGGCGGCTGCGCATTCCGTTCATCTTCAAGTCTTCGTTCGACAAGGCGAACCGTTCCTCGGCAGCTAGTTTTCGCGGCCCAGGCATGGACGAGGGCCTGCGTGTGCTGTCGGAAGTGCGGCGGCAGCTCAAGCTTCGGGTGCTCACCGACGTGCATGAAGACACGCCTCTGGCGGAGGTTGCGGAAGTCGTGGATGTGCTGCAGACGCCTGCATTTCTCTGTCGTCAGACCAACTTTATTCGTGCCGTCGCTTCGCAAGGCAAGCCGGTCAACATCAAGAAGGGCCAGTTCCTGTCGCCTTGGGAAATGAAGAATGTGGTCGACAAGGCGCGCGCCACTGGAAATCAGCACATCCTGGTGTGCGAGCGTGGGTTCTCATTCGGATACAACAACCTCGTTTCGGACATGCGCGGCCTCGCAGTGATGCGCGAGACCGGCTGCCCGGTGGTATTCGATGCGACTCATTCGGTGCAGCTGCCGGGCGGCAAGGGCTCAGCATCCGGCGGACAGCGCGAATTCGTGCCGGTGCTCGCGCGCGCGGCGGTGGCTGCTGGAGTCGCGGGTATCTTCATGGAGACCCATCCGGATCCCGACAAAGCCCTGAGCGATGGCCCAAACGCGTGGCCTCTGGGACACATGGAAGCGCTGCTCGAGACGCTGGTGCAGATCGATCGCACCGTGAAAGCCCGACCCTATGCGGAGTCACTCCTGTGAGCCGGATCAAGGATATACGCGGGCGCGAGATTATCGATTCGCGTGGCAACCCGACGGTCGAGGCCGACGTCTTTCTCGACAGCGGCGCAATGGGCCGCGCAGCCGTCCCGTCCGGCGCCTCGACCGGAACGCGCGAGGCAGTCGAGCTGCGCGACGGTGATCCGAAGCGCTTTCTCGGCAAAGGCGTGCTGAACGCGGTCGCCAACGTCAACGGGCCGATCCGCCAGGCGCTGCTGAATCGTGATCCAGTCGATCAGGCGGCACTCGACACGCGCATGCTCGAGCTCGACGGCACGGAGAACAAGTCGCATCTCGGTGCTAATGCGATTCTCGCAGTGTCGCTGGCCGCGGCGCACGCCGTCGCCAATGATCGCAAGCTGCCGCTGTTCCGGCACCTCACTGGCGCCGAGGATTTCGATTTGCCAGTGCCGATGATGAACATCATCAACGGTGGCGCGCACGCGGATAACAGCGTCGACATCCAGGAATTCATGATTCTGCCGGTCGGCGCGCCCTCGCTGAGCGAGGCGATCCGCTATGGCGCGGAGATCTTCCATACGCTGAAGAAGGTCCTGCACAAGAAGGGTCTGGCGACCGCGGTCGGCGATGAGGGTGGCTTCGCTCCCGATCTGCCTTCGAACGAGGCTGCGCTGGAAACAATCATCGAAGCGGTGCAGCTGGCAGGGTACACGCCGGGAGGCGATGTGCTGCTGGGGCTGGACGTGGCGAGCTCGGAATTCTTCAGCGAAGGTGTCTATACGCTGGAATCGGAAGGACGCCAGTTCAGCGCTGCTCAGTTCGTGGATTACCTGGCGGATCTCGTCGGCCGCTACCCGATCATCACCATTGAAGACGGCATGAGCGAGAGTGACTGGCCAGGATGGGCTCTGCTGACGCAGCGGCTCGGCCGGCGCGTGCAGCTGGTGGGAGATGATCTGTTCGTGACCAATACGAAGATCCTGAAGCAGGGAATCGAGCAGGGAATCGCCAACTCGATCCTGATCAAGGTGAACCAGATCGGGACCCTCACCGAGACACTGGCAGCCATCGAAATGGCGGCACAAGCAGGTTATTCCGCGGTCATCTCGCATCGTTCCGGCGAGACAGAAGATTGCACCATCGCCGATATCGCAGTGGCGACTTCCGCGACGCAGATCAAGACCGGATCGATGTCGCGTTCCGATCGCGTAGCCAAATACAACCAGCTATTGCGCATCGAGGCCGACCTCGGCGCGCACGCGCGCTACGCTGGACGCAAGGCATTCCCGGTGCCGCTCGCATGAATCACGTCTCGCAGCACCCATGAAGACGATGTCGCTGCGCCTGTTCGCCGCCGCCCTGCTGATCGTCGTCCTGGCGCTGCAGTATCGGCTGTGGCTATCCGATGGCGGAATTCGCGAAGTGCATCGGCTGCAGAACGCGGTGACTGCGCAGACACAGCAAAACGTCGAGCTCAAGGAACGCAACGAGCAACTTGCTGCGGAAGTGAAGGACCTGAAGGAAGGGCTGGACGCAGTCGAAGAGCGTGCCCGCAGTGACCTCGGCATGGTGGGCAACAACGAAACGTTCTATCAGGTCGTTTCGCCGCCGCCGGCGGATCATCCAGTGCCACCGGAGCCTGCTCCGACGGATTCATCGACGGTAGCGGCGGGCAAAGTGGGCCCGAGTCACCAAGCCGCAGCGCGATGACGGCCTCGGCGGCAACGCCGCGTACCTGGGCAATCGTCGCTGCGGCAGGTCAGGGCCGGCGCATGGACGCGGAGCGACCGAAGCAATACCTGGAGCTGGCTGGTGCCACCGTCCTCGAACATGCGCTGCGGCCGTTGCTGTCGCATCCGCAGATCTCCGGGATAGTTGTAGTGCTGGCTCCCGGCGATGAATTCTGGCCTCAGCTACCGCTCGCGACCGCGCCGCGTGTGATGACGACGGTGGGCGGTGATGCGCGCCAGCATTCAGTGTTGAATGGCCTTACGGCGCTCGAGGGCAAGGTCAGTGCTGAGGACTGGATCCTGGTCCACGACGGAGCGCGCCCCTGTCTCGAAAGGGAAGCGCTCGACATGCTGATGGCCGCAGTGAAAAACGATCAGGTCGGCGGGCTGCTCGCGGTGCCGCTCGGCGACACGCTCAAGCGCGCCGATGCTGACGGGCTGCGCTGCGAGTCGACGCTCGAGCGCAAAGGACTCTGGTGCGCGCAAACGCCGCAGATGTTCCGCTACGGCCTGCTGCATGCGGCGCTCGGCAAAGCGCTGGCCCAGGGCACGCGGGTCACCGATGAGGCGCAGGCAGTGGAAGCACTTGGCCATCGACCACAACTGGTCCGCGGCTCGCCTCGCAACATCAAAATCACCCATCGCGAGGACTTGGTCCTGGCGGAAGCGCTTCTGCACAGGGCAGCCGTGAGATGAGTACGAGCACCAGGGTCGGCATGGGCATCGACGTGCACGCCTTCGGGCCGGGAGATCACCTCATGCTGGCGGGTGTGCGCATCCCACACGATCACGGTGTCACCGCGCATTCCGACGGTGATGTTGCTATTCACGCGCTGTGCGACGCGTTGCTTGGAACGGCAGGCCTCGGCGATATCGGCCAGTATTTTCCCGATTCCGACCCGCAATGGCGCGGCGCGGCGAGCGCGGTCTTTCTGCAACGGGTTGCCGAGATGTTGACCACGCGGGGTTACGCGCCCGTCAACGTCGATATCACTATCCTCGCCGAACGTCCGCGCATCGGCCCGTACCGGGAGGCCATGCGGCGTCGGCTCGCCGAGCTACTGGGTCTGGAGCCCGAAGCCGTGAACGTCAAGGCGACGACAACGGAGCAGCTCGGCCTGATTGGTCGCGGCGAGGGTATCGCCGCCATGGCCGTGGTTCTGGTCGATTCGATAGCCCGCGACGCATGACCCACGCCGTGCCCGAAGAGTGGCGCCGCCTGGCGCTCGATCCGCCGCGCGCGTATGGGGATCCGGTAGCGCGTGGCAGACTGCGTGCCAGCCCAGACGATTTTGAGGTGCACGAAGAGTTGTCGTTCCGGCCGGATGGCCAGGGGTCACACTCCCTCCTGCGCGTGGTCAAGCGCGGGGCGAATACCGAATGGGTCGCAGGACAGCTGGCGCGATTTGCGGGCGTGCGAGCGAGCGATGTCGGCTTCGCGGGTCTGAAGGATCGGCATGCCGTGACCGGACAATGGTTCAGCGTCCCGGCATCGAAGATCAGTGGTGCTGATTGGCTCGATCTGCAGCACCCCGAGTTCAGGGTGCACGAAGTGCACCCGCACTCGCGCAAGTTGCGGCGCGGTGCGCTGGCTGCCAACCGCTTCCGTATCTGCGTGCGCCAGTTCGATGCGGATGCCAGGGCACTCGAGGAGAGACTGGGCAGAATTGCGTGCTGCGGTGTGCCGAACTATTTTGGCCCGCAGCGCTTCGGACGAGAGACCGGCAACCTGTCGCGCGTTCAGGAGTGGATCGGCTCCGCGCGCCTGCCGCGGGCGCGGAGCGAACGAAGCTTCACGATTTCAGCCGCACGCAGCCTCGTATTCAACGCGATACTTGCCGAGCGTGTGATCGACCGTAGCTGGGATCATTTGCGGCCCGGTGACGTGGCAAATCTGGACGGCACCGGCAGCATCTTCGCGGTCGATGTGCCCACTACGGATCTGGAAGAGCGCTGCCGGGCGCTCGATATTCACCCGACCGCACCACTTTGGGGTGCTGACACGCTCCGGTCCGCATCAGAGGTACGCGATATCGAGATGGCAGTGGAGCGGCGATTCCAGGCGGTTACCATGGTGCTCGCCGCTGCAGGCCTCACGCACGAGCGCAGGGCGCTGCGCCTGCGGGTTGCCGATCTGCAGGCGCATCCCGGAGATGGTGCGCTCACGCTCGAATTTCGACTCATGGCGGGTGCATTTGCGACCACAGTATTGCGCGAGCTGCTGGACGTGACAGGAGAGGGCTGACGATGCTGGAAATCATCGATCACGAGGTCGCGCGTGAAATCCGCTTTGCCCGCCCCCCCGTCAACGCCTTCAATGTAGAGCTGCTCGAGCGACTGAACGACGCGCTGGACGCAGCTCGAGCTGACGGTTGCGGCGCAATCGTGCTTTCGGGCCGCCCCGGGATGTTCACGGCCGGGCTCGACGTCCCCGAACTCCTGACACTCGATCGGAAACAGATGCTGCGAGGCTGGGAGGTTTTCTTTGGTGCGCAGGCGCGTCTCGCGGCGGCTCCAGTCCCAGTAGCCGCAGCAATCACCGGTCACAGTCCGGCCGGGGGCGCGGTTCTCGCTCTGTATTGCGATTACCGTGTGATGGCCGCCGGCAAATACCGGATCGGCCTCAACGAAGTGCAGGTGGGGTTGTTTCCAGGGCCAGTCATCTACGGCGCGTTGCGTCGGCTGGTCGGCGCCCGTGTTGCCGATCGGCTGATCACGGGCGGCGTCCTGCTGACGCCTGAAGAGGCGCTGGCGTCAGGACTGATCGATCGTGTAACCGATGAAAGCGAAGTTATTCCGGCGACTCTCGAATGGGCGCGCCACTTTGCATCGCTGCCCCCCCTCGCGGTATCGCGCACCCGCGCCCTGGCGCGCGCCGACCTCGTCAATCTGGTCGCGAACCTCGGCCGCGCGGACTATGAGGCGATGAATGAAGCCTGGTTCAGCGCGGAAACACAGGCCACGCTGCGCGATCTCACCAAGCGCCTGCAGCGTAAGACCTGAACCTGGGCGGGCAAGCCTCACTGCCAGCGCAGCAGAACGTAGATAGCGCCGGTTCCGCCATCCACCGGTCGCGCCGAGCAGAAGGCAAGCACTGCGTCGGTTCGTTGCAGCAATGCGTTGACGGCATTCTTGATCACCGGACCGCGATGACCGGAACGCAGTCCCTTGCCGTGCACGATGCGCACGCAACGTGCCTGAGCGCGCAACATGCCCTCCAGGAATTCGCGCAGAGCCTGCTTCGCCTGGGCCACGGTGTGCCCGTGCAGATCGAGCTCCGCCTCAACGCGGTACTGGCCACGGCGTAACTTGCGTAACACCGAGTCCTGCACGCCCGCGCGCCGAAAGGTCAGCGCGTCGCCCGCTTCGCTGTACAAGTCGCCGGGCTGCAATTCGAGGCTTTCGCGCAGCACTTCCAGATCGTCGAGTCGGGCGAAACGCGCCTGCGGCTGCGGTTTCGGGCGCACCGGCGTCTGCGCGCGCTGGCGCAGACGCTTCACGCCGCGTACGGCGTCGCGGAACAGACGCTTTTCTTCGCCGTCATCGCTCATCGAACACTCCGTCGCAATCTACCCGGCGTCCAAGCCCATCCAGTATAGTGACGCACGGATTTCTCTCGCCAGCTGCCGCCATCAGTGAAAATTCTGCTGAGTAACGATGACGGGTATCGCGCTGAAGGTATCCGTCATCTGGCCGTAGCGCTGCAGGGCCTTGCCGAGCTTACGGTAGTGGCACCAGAGCGCAATCGCAGCGGTGCCGGGCACTCTCTCACGCTCGATGTGCCGTTGCGCGTATTCCAGGTGGAACCAAACGTGTACTACGTCAACGGGACTCCGACCGACTGCGTCCACCTGGCAATCTCGGGGCTGTTCGACTACGAGCACGACATGGTGGTCTCGGGTATCAATGACGGTGCCAATCTCGGCGATGACGTCCTGTACTCGGGAACGGTTGCAGCCGCCATCGAGGGGCGCTTTCTGGGGCTGCCCACCATAGCAGTCTCTTTGTGCACCGAGCCTGGAAGCGCGCGGAACTTCGCAACGGCCGGGCGAATCGCGCGCGACCTGGTGTCGCACCTGACGCGCGCGCCGCTACACGCCTCGACGATTCTCAACGTCAATGTGCCGGACCGGCCCTACGAAACCTTGCGAGGAATCGAGGCGACGCGACTCGGATTCCGCCATCGTTCCGCGCCCGTCGTTCGTGCTGAGGACCCCAGGGGCAGACCCATCTACTGGGTGGGTCCGGCCGGACCGGAGCAGGAAGCGGGACCGGGAACAGACTTCAATGCCGTGGCCACGGGGTTTGTCTCGGTCACACCGTTACAGATCGATCTGACGCGGCACGCTGCCATTGACGAGGTCGGACACTGGTTGCGAGGCATTGATGGTTGACTCGCGGCTCAATGGTATCGGCATGACATCAGCGCGCACGCGCGAGCGGCTGGTGCAGCGGCTCAAGGACAGCGGCATTCGCAATCCCGTGGTGCTCGACCGGATTCGGGGCGTACCGCGGCATCTGTTCGTTGATGAAGCCCTGGCGAGCCGGGCGTATGAGGATGTGGCGTTGCCGATCGGGTTCGGTCAGACCATTTCCCAACCGTGGATCGTCGCACGCATGACCGAGGCGCTCATCGAAGGTGGGGCGCCGGAGAAGGTGCTCGAGATCGGTACCGGCTGCGGCTACCAGACCGCCGTGCTGGCCCCGCTCGTCGGCAGGATCTATTCGATCGAGCGGCTGGAACCGTTGTACGAGCGCGCGCGCGAACGGCTCAAGGTACTGGGAATTCGAAATGTCCGTCTGAAGCATGGCGATGGCACCAAGGGCTGGCCTACCCAAGCGCCGTTCGATGGAATCCTGGTGGCTGCCGCTCCGCATGCAGTGCCGGATGCGTTGCTCAAGCAACTCGCACCGGGCGGGCGCATCGTGGTTCCTATCGGTTCGGAAGGCGGGCAGGAGCTGGTGCGCATCACCCGCGAAGAGGGCCGCCTGAAACGCGAAAAGCTGGGGGCAGTTGCCTTCGTCCCGCTGATCCAGGGGCCGGTTTCGATCGCGTGAGCCGACCACCATGAGCAGGTCATGCGCGTCCCGGCTGACGTGCTGGCCGCGACTACTGGGGGCGGTGAGCGTCGCGGTCGTGGTGGCAATTGCAGGCTGCGGCACCCCGTATCGGAAGCCTGACTCACGCACGTACACCGTCCGATCGGGAGACACCGTCTACTCGATAGCCTGGCGACATGGCGTCGACTATCGCGATCTCGCACGTTGGAACAAGTTGCCCGGCGACTACCGCATCTATCCGGGGCAGGTGCTCGAACTCCGAGGAGCGGCCGGCCCGCAGCGACCAGCGCCGCCCGCTTCCGCCAAGACGGGCGCCCTTGCAGGCAAGCCCCCAGCGCCTCCGGCGGCGGACGACGTTTCGGTCTGGCTATGGCCGACGGAAGGAGAGATCGCGGCGGTACGCCACGCACCCACGGATTCTCAAGGCCTGACGATCTCCGGACACGAGGGCCAGGTCGTTCGAGCGACTGCGGCCGGCAGGGTCGTGTACACCGGCAGCGGGCTGCGTGGGTTTGGAAACCTGCTCATCATCAAACACAGCAATGTGTTTCTGAGCGCCTACGGGCACAATCGGGGACTCAAGGTAAAAGAGGGCGACCAAGTCGAGGCGGGTCAGCAGGTTGCTGAGATGGGGCTGGGCCCCGGCCAGGCGCCGATGCTCTATTTCGAGATTCGATACAACGGTCGACCGGTCGATCCGCGCTGGTATCTGCCGCCTAGATAACGACATGCGTTAGATCAGGTCTAACGTGGGTGAGGGCGCATTCGCCTTTAGGAACGGGTACTTCCGTGCTCTTCCAAGTTTGCTTCTAGGCAAGGGCTATGCTTAACATGTCGCCAAACAAAGACATGCATTGCTGCGGACAAGCGATACCGGGAGAAGACACAGGGGCGAAGGGGGAAGTCAGAAGAACAATAAGAACAAGTGAGAACAAGAAGAAGAAAGTTGCAATTGTTCGAATGTGTCAGCTTCGAATGATTGGTTGGTTGATTGAAGCTTTTGTTCCCTGTGTCTTCTCCCGGTCTCGTTTCAGTGGTCCCTGCCTCCAGCCCTCTCAGTTAGCTATCGGTGTCGCGCTGATGATCAACGCCGCCGCCACGCGTCGGCCCTCCTGGACCAATACGTTATAGGTCCGGCACGCGGCACGCGTATCCATCACTTCGAAGCCGATCCCCGCAGCTTGTATGGCTGCACCGATGGCCGATGCAGGGAACACCTGTCGCTCGCCGGTGCCGAGCAAGATGATCTGCGGTTTGAGGGCGAGTACCGCCTGCAGATGATCGAGTTGCAGCTCCTCGACACTACCCGGCGGCCAATCGAAAACGATCTCGCTGGCGGTGAGAACCACGCTGCGGCGAATCACGTGCTCGCGAACACGCAGTTCACCTGGGGCACAGGCGCGTACGAGGTTGGCTTCGGCGTCCGACTGCAGACTGAATTGCACGTGACGAAGCTTAAGTGATCGATGGATTCTGAGATACTTACCGGGCGATGCATAGCAGCAGACCGATAGCACGATCGTGCACGAGCTCATCCTGATTTTTACCGATCTGTTCATCGCCGAAGGCGCAGTTATCCCGCAATCCGTACCGGCTCTGCCCGCGCTGAGCGCGCTCTTGACGCGCGGCGAGGTGCAGTTCTGCGGCGACTGGCGACACTGGGTTTTGCGCGACGTCGCCGGGTGCGACGTACTGCCAGTGCCCGTGGCAGCGATTTCGCGTCACGCAGTCCCGCCCGAAGGTGCGTGCGATGGAGCGGAGCACGGTTGGTGGCTGGCGACTCCGGTGCATCTGGATGCCGGCCTGACACGAGTGAACATGAGTGCGCAGCCGGTCAGCCTGAGCGCCGAGGAGTGGAGAGCAGTTGCTGCGGAGTTCAGTCGATTGTTCGCGGCGGATGGCTTTCAATTCTCGACCGGCACGGGTGTTGCCGCGGTCCTCGCCGCTTCGAGCGCGATCGAGGCGATCACTACTGACCCCATGCGCGTGCTCGGCCAGGACGTCGAACCGGCGTTGCCCAGCGGTCCTGACGGCAGAGCGCTGCGTCGCCTGATGACCGGTGTGCAGATGTGGCTGCATGACCATCCACTGAATGAGACCCGTCGCCAGCGTGGCGAGCCGACGGTGAATTGTTTGTGGATCTGGGGTGGCGGGACGGAGCCCGAGGCCTTCCCGCTTCGGCAACTGCCGCGACTGCTGTCGGCAGATCCATACCTGCTGGGGTTGTGGCGGCTCGTGAAAGGACGTGTCGAGGCTGAGGCAGGGCATTTCGATGCTTTGGCCGTTTCCGACCTCGACTGCGCCATCGTGACCTTGGAATGCACGCGGAGCTCTGATCTCACTCAGCGGCTGGACGAGATCGATCGACAGTGGATGGCGCCAGTGTTGCGTGCGCTCCGCGAAGGCCGCCTCGAGTCTCTGGTATTGCATTTGAACGATCGGCTGTTGCGTGTGAGCCGATTCGATGCATTCCGCTTCTGGCGCACGCGCCGCCACTGGCTCGAGGCAGCAGCATGATGACACGGGTGATTCGACGCCGCGCTGGCGCCGTGCCGGCGGAGTTCGGGCGCGAGCTGCATCCCGTAGTGCGCCGCGTTTACGCAGCCCGAGGCCTCACCTCCAGCGGTGACCTCTCTCTGGGGCTCGACCAGCTTCTCCCGGTCAGCAGCCTGGAAGGACTCGATGCCGCAATCGAGGTGCTGCTCGAACATCTGGCGCGTGGAACGCGGGTGCTCGTCGTTGGTGACTTCGATGCCGATGGTGCAACCAGCTCGGCGCTCGTCGTGCGCGCGCTGCGACGCTTGGGTTTCGGGAACGTGGGTTACCTGGTGCCGAACCGCTTTCGCTACGGGTATGGCCTCACACCGGAGATAGTCGCGCTCGCCGCGGAGCAATCGCCCGGCCTGATCGTCACCGTCGACAACGGCATATCCAGCCATGCGGGCGTCGCCGAGGCCAGGCTCCGCGGAATCGACGTGCTCGTCACGGATCATCACCTGCCGACGGCCGAGCTGCCGGCGGCGCGCGCGATCGTCAACCCCAACCTCGCGGGAGCGCGCTTCGCAAGCCACGCTCTCGCAGGCGTCGGTGTCGCGTTCTACGTGCTCGCCGCCCTGGTTCGGCGTCTGCAGGAGCGGGGCTCTGCTGCGGCCGGAGACTTCAGCCTTGCGCAGTATCTGGACCTGGTCGCCTTGGGCACAGTTGCGGACCTCGTGCCGCTGGATCGCAACAATCGCATTCTGGTCTCACAGGGCCTGAAGCGTATCCGTGCGGGCCGCTGTGTCGCCGGTATCACGGCGCTGCTCGAGCAGGCGAATCGAATACCTTCCGGGATCGTCGCGCAGGACCTGGGCTTTGCGGTCGCTCCGAGGCTCAATGCCGCCGGGAGGCTCGATGACATGAGCCTGGGGATCGAGTGCCTGCTGACTGACGATCTCAGCGAGGCTCGCCAGCTGGCCGCGCGGCTGAGTGAGCTCAACGAGGAGCGGCGCGAGATCGAGCAACGCATGCAGGCGGAGGCGCTCGCCGCCGTGGCGCAATTGCATCTCGAGAGTCGCGGCGTCATGGCGGGTAGCTTGTGTCTGTTCGACGAGTCGTGGCATCAGGGCGTGGTCGGACTGGTCGCGTCGCGCGTAAAGGATCGCGTTCATCGTCCCGTGATCGCATTCGCACGGGCTGAAGACGGGACACTGCGAGGCTCGGCGCGTTCGGTCGCTGGGGTGCATATCCGCGATGTGCTTGACGCGGTGGCGGCGCGCGATCCGGGACTGCTGGATCGCTTCGGCGGTCACGCCATGGCCGCTGGCGTAACGCTTCATTCTGCGAAACTCGAGCGTTTCGCCGCAGCCTTCACTACCGAAGTGGATCGGTGGCTCGACCCGTCAGCCCAGGGATTCATCGATACGGACGGGGAGCTGGCACCCGAAGAGCTCACGCTTGTTACTGCGCTCGAGCTACGCGCGGCCGGCCCCTGGGGGCAGGCATTCCCCGAACCCGCTTTCGATGGGGAATTCGAACTGCTCGATTGTCGCGTGGTGGGCGAGCGCCACCTCAAATTGCGGGTGCGTCCGCTTGCGACCGGTGAAGCCCTCGATGCGATTGCGTTTGGCTATATCGAAGACGGACAACCAGACCTGTCCCGTGGCCGCGCGCGTCTGGCGTATCGCCTCGATGTGAACGAGTATCTGGGCACCCGGCGCCTGCAACTCGTGGTCGAGCATCTCGCGCGCGAGGCTTAGGGAAGGTCAGTTTGCGGGTTTCATGGCTGAGCCGCCGCTCGTGATAGCATGTCGGGCCTTTTCAGTTCCCCGGAAAGTTTATGGAAGTCAATCAGCTACGCCGCACTCTCAAGGATCTCGAGGAACGCTCGACCTCCTTACGGGGGTATCTTTGAGTACGAGCACAAGAAAGACCGGCTCGACGAAGTCACGCGTGAGCTTGAGGACCCCGGCATCTGGAACACACCGGAGCGGGCCCAGGAGCTCGGGCGCGAGCGAGCACAGCTCGATACCCTGATCGGTACACTCGATCGCCTCAACGCGGGGCTGAGCGATGCCAGCCAGCTCCTCGATCTCGCCGTCGAGGAAGAGGATGCTGAGACCGTGCAAGGCGTGGAGAGCGATGCCGCGCGCCTCGAACAGGCGGTGCGTCAGCTCGAGTTCCGACGCATGTTTCCGGGCGCAATGGATTCGCACAATGCGTTTCTCGACATACAGGCGGGCGCGGGAGGCACGGAGGCCCAGGACTGGGCACAGATGCTGCTGCGCATGTATCTGAAGTGGGGCGACGCGCGCGGCTTTCGCACCGAAGTGATCGACGAAAGCCCGGGTGAAGTTGCGGGCATCAAGAGCGCAACCGTGAGCTTCACCGGCGACTACGCATATGGGTGGCTGCGCACTGAAACCGGCGTGCATCGCCTGGTGCGCAAATCACCCTTCGATTCTGGAAACAGGC
This sequence comes from uncultured Gammaproteobacteria bacterium, assembly GCA_963724625.1. Lineage (GTDB taxonomy): Bacteria > Pseudomonadota > Gammaproteobacteria > Steroidobacterales > Steroidobacteraceae > DATBVX01. The sequence continues at coordinate 106,840 of CAVRVO010000013.1, forward strand.
GCCACACTTCCTTTGCATCGGTGTTCGTCTCCCCGGAGGTCGATGAGGACATCAGCATCGAGGTCAATCCCGCGGATCTGCGTGTGGATGTGTACCGATCGAGCGGAGCGGGCGGTCAGCACGTCAACAAGACCGAGTCGGCGGTACGCATTACCCATCTGCCGACCAGTATTGTCGTGGCGTGTCAGAACGAGCGCAGCCAGCACAAGAACCGCTCCACCGCCATGAAAATGCTCAAGGCCAAGCTCTACGAGCTGGAGGTCAACAAGCGCAATGCCGCAGCCCGCGTGCTCGAGGAATCGAAGTCTGACGTCAGCTGGGGCAACCAGATCCGCTCTTACGTGCTGGACCAATCGCGTATCAAGGACCTGCGCACCGGTGTCGAGATCGGCAACACGCAGGCAGTGTTGGATGGAGACCTGGACCCGTTCCTGCTCGAAAGCCTGAAACAGGGGTTATAAAGAATCATCGCTATGAACGAACCGCCTGATACTCGCGACGAAAACCGGCTCATCGCCGAACGGCGCGCAAAGCTGCAGCAGCTGCGCGCCCAGGCCGTGGCATTTCCGAACGACTTCCGGCGTGACGCGCTCGCCGGTCAATTGCACACGGCGTACGGTCAGAAAAGCGCCGAGTGGCTGGAAAACAATCCGCAGCCCGTGAGCGTGGGCGGACGCATGATGCTGCGCCGGGTCATGGGCAAGGCGAGCTTCGCGCAGATCCAGGATCGCACCGGCGCGATCCAGCTGTTCCTGCAGCAGGATGCGCTCGGGGAGGTATACGAGGCGTTCAAGGCTTGGGACATCGGCGATATCGTCGGCGCCCAGGGGACGCTCTTCAGAACCCGCACCGGCGAGCTGTCGATCCGGGTGACTCAGTTACGCCTGCTGGTGAAATCCTTGCGACCCCTGCCCGACAAGTGGCACGGCCTGGCCGACACTGAGCTGCGCTATCGGCAGCGTTATGTGGACCTGACGATGAGCGAGGAGAGCCGCGAAGTATTTCGCACGCGCACACGGATCGTGCGTTACCTGCGCGATTTTCTCGACGCGCTCGATTTCCTCGAGGTCGAGACGCCAATGCTGCAGGCGGTACCTGGCGGCGCCGTCGCGCGTCCGTTCGTCACACATCACAACGCACTCGATATGCAGATGTTCCTGCGTATCGCGCCGGAGCTGTACCTCAAGCGCCTGGTCGTCGGTGGCTTCGAGCGGGTATACGAAATCAACCGCAACTTCCGCAACGAGGGGTTATCGACACAGCACAACCCCGAATTCACGATGCTGGAGCTGTACTGGGCGTATGGGGATTATCGCGACGTGATGGATTGGGTCGAAAAGGCGTTCCGCGGTCTCGCGGACGCGATCCGGGGCACGCGCAAGCTCCAGTACCAGGGACGCGCTTACGACATCGACGCGCCGTTCCGCCGCATCACGCTCGAGCAGGCATTGCTCGAGCACAACGCGGATCTGGATCCTATGTCCCTGCGCGAAGAACATTATCTGCACCGTGTGTGCGACAAGCTTGAGATCGCCTATTCGAACACCGATGGGGCTGGGAAGCTGCAAATGGAAATCTTCGAGAAGACGGTCGAAGGCAGGCTGCTCGACCCGACGTTCGTCTATGCGTACCCGACTGAGGTTTCGCCGTTGTCGCGCAGTAACGATCAGGACCCATTCATCACCGATCGCTTCGAGCTGTTCGTCGCTGGGCGCGAGCTGGCCAACGGTTTTTCCGAGCTCAATGATTCCGAGGAACAGGCGGCGCGCTTTCGTTCTCAGGCGGCTCGCAAGGCTGAAGGCGACGAGGAGGCCATGTACTTCGACGCCGACTACATTCGCGCGCTCGAGTACGGCATGCCGCCAGCGGCGGGCCTCGGCGTCGGCATCGATCGCCTGGTGATGTTCTTCACTGATCGCGCGTCGATCCGCGACGTGCTGCTGTTTCCGCACCTGAGGCCGGAACTGCCCTAACGTGTCGGTGTCTCGACCACTCGGCGTCTTCGATTCTGGGATCGGCGGGCTGACAGTGCTGCGCGAGTTGCGCGCTACGCTGCCCGCAGAGGATTTCGTCTACCTCGGCGACACAGCACGTCTGCCATACGGCACCAAGAGCCGCGAGTCGGTGGTGCGCTACTCGATACAGGCGAGCGATGCGCTGGTGGAGCGCGACATCAAGTGCCTGGTTGTGGCGTGCAATACCGCCTCGGCAGTGGCCCTGAGCGCCCTGCAGGATCGCTACGCTCCTCTGCCCGTAGTTGGTGTGCTGAAACCCGGCGCCGAGGCTGCGTGTGCGGCATCGGCGAGTGGTCGCATCGCGGTGCTAGCGACGGAGGGTACCGTGCAGGGCGGCGCTTATCAGGCCGCAATCCACGCTCAGCGCCCTGCGGCGCGGGTGATTGCGCAGGCCTGCCAGCTGTTCGTGGCGCTCACTGAGGAAGGCTGGGTAGACGGCCCGTTGGTCACCGGGATAGTACAGCGCTACCTCGAGCCGATTTTTCGCGCTCCCGCGGAGGAGCATCCGGACTGCCTGCTGCTTGGATGCACGCACTTTCCGGTACTGCGGCCCGTGTTCAGTGCGGTGGTGGGAACTTCGATCGCGATCGTCGATTCTGCGGCAACCACCGCCGCCGCAGTTCAGCGGATGCTCACGAGTGCAAGCCTGAATCGCGCCAGTGGAAGCGGCACGACCAGGTTACTCGCGACCGATGGCCCGGCGCGCTTTGCGCGGGTGGGCGGGACTTTTCTGGGCGAGCGAATCGATCCGCAGAGTATCGAGATGGTGGATCTCTAGTTGAGTCCGGGGATCGCGTACGGCAGCGGGAGCGATCTGGCACCGGCAGACGCAGGTTCACTGATCCCATCGCCTTCCGGCGCTGCTACTGGAACGACAGCCAGGACATCCAGCGTGCCCGCGACATTGCGCGCGCTCTCCACCACCCGTCCTGAGCGATCCGGCCCAACGGTCACGGGCTCACCGCGTCGCGCATCGATACCGGGTGGCAATCGGAAGGCCAGCATGCGGCGTTTGATCCGACCGAGATGCTGCGTGCGCGTGATGATTTCCTGCCCGGTGTAGCAACCCTTCGAGAAACTGAGCGCGTCGATGAGATCCAGATTGAGCATCTGCGCAACGAACAGCTCGCTCGTCTCGGAATAGACCTGCGGCTCTCCCGCGGCGATCGCGGCGCAGCGCCATGCCTCATCATCGGGCAGTTGCGCGGGTAGTCGTTCACTGAGCGCGGGCAGCGCATGCGCGGGTCCGATCAGCAGATGTCGAGACGTCGGGCCAGGCATGCGCACCGAGCTGACCGCGTGATCCAGGCTGTGCGCACCGGAAGTCAACGCGTGCGCAATACCGAGACTTGCTGCGGCGGAGGCATCGAGGTCAATCAAGCCGAGGACAAAGAACTCATCGCTCACATCCCTGAGCACGACCTTGGCGCGCAGCACATACTTGCGCAGTCGCTCGATGACCTTGCCGATCAGCTCCCGCGGCATGATTGCGAACGTTTCCTGATCGCGCTCGATGAGGCGCGGCAGGGCGATCACGCGACCTTGCGGCGAGTTGTACGAAGTCAGGAGCGATGCCGCAGGCGTCAGCAGGCGCAGGTCATTGCTGAGCTGGCCTTGCAAGAAGGTGCGCGCGTCCGCCCCTTCGATGCGCATGACGCCGAGCGCCGGCAGCCGCATCATCGACGCGTTCAAATCTGTTCCTTTCTCCAATGAAGCCATGTGGTTATGCACAGGCGATTCTGGCAGACTTGCCGCATGTCCGGCAGTCCGACCTCACCGGAAATTCCCGGCTCTCTCAAGCCCACGCAGGAAACGCCCGCGCAGCCATTGCCGGGCGCTACGCGCGTTCCTCCTCGTGAGATCGGAGGACGCGGGGGTCTGGATCCCACCCGATACGGCGACTGGGAAAAGTCCGGTCGTTGTATCGACTTCTGATGGCACGCCGCGAGCGACCGCTGTCGCCTCATCTCGGGATTTACCGGCCCATGTACACCATGGTGCTGTCGATCTCCCATCGCATCACGGGAGTCGTGCTGTCGATGGGCTTGATCGCGTTGACCTACTGGTTGATTGCACTTGCCGGCGGTGCGGGCATGTACAACGCGGCGCTCGAGCGGTTTCGCTGGCCGTTGACGCAATGGCTACTGCTCGGCTGGCTGTTCAGTTTCTGCTTTCATCTTTGCAACGGCATCCGCCATCTTGCCTGGGACTGCGGGCTGGGGTTCGAGCGTAGGCAGGCCCGCGCGAGCGGCTGGGTTGTGTTCATTGGCGCGGTCGTCTTGACGGTGCTCGTTGCCATGTGGGTCCTGCGCATGCGCGGAGGCTTCTCGTGAGCCTGCGCACACCCCTGGGACGAGTGCTCGGATTGGGCGCTGCGCGAGATGGTGTGTCGCATTGGTGGACTCAGCGACTGAGTGCCGTCGCGCTTGTGCCCTTGACGCTGTGGTTTCTCATCTCCCTGCTGCGAGTTGACGTGCTGGACTTCCAGACCGCGCGTGCCTGGCTCACGCAGCCACTGCATGCGGTCGGCGCGCTGCTGCTCGTCATCGTAATGTGCGTCCACTCACGTCTGGGCGTGCAGGTCGTCGTGGAAGACTACGTGCATCGACCGGCTGCCAAGCTCGTCACGCTGGTGTTGAGCGACCTGGCTCACTTTCTGCTTGGTGTGGCGGGGATCTACGCGATCCTCAGCGTGTCCTTCGGGGTGGCTGCTTGAGCACCACCTACAGCTTCGTTGATCACACCTATGACGTCGTGGTGGTCGGTGCTGGCGGTGCCGGATTGCGCGCGACGCTCGGGCTGGCGCAGGCCGGGCTGTCCACGGCGTGCATCACCAAAGTCTTTCCAACACGCAGCCACACGGTCGCTGCGCAGGGCGGCATCAGCGCCGCACTGGGAAACATGGGTGAGGACGACTGGCGCTGGCACATGTACGACACCATCAAGGGGTCGGACTGGCTCGGCGATCAGGACGCGATCGAGTTCATGTGCAAAGAAGCTGCGAGTGCGGTCGTCGAGCTGGAACATTACGGCGTGCCGTTTTCGCGCACCGAGGACGGGCACATCTATCAACGTCCGTTCGGCGGCATGACGACGCATTTTGGCAAGGGCATTGCACAGCGCACCTGCGCGGCTGCCGATCGAACCGGCCATGCAATGCTGCACACCCTTTACCAGCAATCGATCCGGCACGAGGCGGAGTTCTTCGTCGAATTCTTCGCCATCGACCTGATCATGGAAGGAGGTGTGTGCCGCGGCGTCGTGGCGCTGAATCTCGCTGAGGGAACGCTGCATCGCTTTCGTGCGCACGTCGTGATCCTCGCTACCGGCGGATACGGGCGAACTTATTTCACGTGTACCTCCGCGCACACCTGCACCGGCGATGGCAGCGGGATGGTGCTGCGCGCCGGGCTCCCGCTACAGGACATGGAGTTCGTGCAATTCCATCCCACGGGAATCTATGGCGCGGGCTGCCTGATCACCGAGGGCGCACGGGGCGAGGGCGGATATCTCACCAATGCCGTCGGCGAGCGCTTCATGGAGCGCTACGCCCCGACGGCGAAGGATCTCGCTTCGCGCGACGTGGTGAGCCGCGCCATGACCATCGAAGTGCGCGAAGGGCGGGGTGTCGGCAAGCGCAAGGACCATATTCACCTGCATCTGGAGCACCTTGGCACGGATGTGATCCAGGAGCGGCTGCCGGGTATCGCCGAGACGGCACGCATCTTTGCGGGTGTGGATGTGAGCAAGGAGCCGATTCCGGTTCTGCCAACGGTTCACTACAACATGGGGGGTATTCCCACCAACCTGCATGGCGAAGTCATTTCGTTGCGCGATGGGGACGATACTGTTGTGCCCGGACTCATGGCGGTGGGCGAAGCCGCCTGCGTTTCCGTGCACGGTGCGAATCGTCTCGGCTCCAATTCATTGCTGGATCTGGTCGTTTTCGGACGCGAGGCGGCGGCGCAATGCGCGCGTACGCTGCGTCCAGGGCTGGCGCACCGACCGCTCCCCAAGGATGGTGCCGACCCGGCGCTGCAGCGACTCGACCGGTTTCGTAATGCGCGTGGCGGACGTCGCACCGCGGAGATTCGCCTGGAGATGCAGCACGTCATGCAGGCGCACGCTGCGGTATTTCGCAGCGGCGAGGTCCTGCGCGAAGGGATCGAGCAGCTCAAGCGTACGCACGAATCACTGCAGGACGTAGCTCTCTCCGATCGTTCGCTGATCTGGAATACAGATCTGGTCGAAACCCTAGAACTCGAGAACCTGCTGATGCAGGCCGCTGCCACGATTCACGGCGCCGCCAATCGCACCGAGAGTCGTGGTGCCCATGCGCGCGAGGACTTCCCCCGGCGTGACGATCAGAACTGGCTGAAGCACACCCTGGCCTGGGTGAGCGATGCGGGCGCGGTGCGCATCGACTATCGGCCGGTGCATCTGGCGACGCTGACCGATGAAGTCGCAACGATTCCTCCACAAGCGAGGACCTACTAGGAAGGACTATGGCGCTGTTTCGTCTGCCACCCAATTCACGTATCCGGCCTGGAAGAAACCACGACGCGCCGGCGGGCGCACGCCACGTCAAGACGTTTCGTATTTATCGTTTTGACCCCGATTCGGACCAAAACCCGCGTATGGACAGCTTCGGCATCGACATGGATGACTGCGGCCCGATGCTTCTCGATGTGCTGATCAAGATCAAGAACGAGATCGATTCGACCCTGACGTTCCGGCGTTCGTGTCGCGAAGGCATCTGCGGCAGCTGCGCGATGAATATCGAAGGCGTAAATACGCTGGCCTGCACGCTCTCGTGCAAGGATGTCGGGCGGGATGTGCGCATCTATCCACTGCCCCACATGCCAGTGGTGAAGGACCTGGTGCCGGATCTCACGCAGTTCTACGCGCAGTACGCCTCCGTGAAGCCCTGGCTTCAGACCACCACGCCAGCGCCGCCGGACCAGGAACGCCTGCAGTCCAAGGACGAGCAGGAAAAGATCGACCGGCCCAGCGCGTGCATCCTGTGCGCGTGCTGTTCAACGGCCTGCCCGAGCTATTGGTGGAACAGCGATCGCTATCTCGGACCGGCGGCATTGCTGGCCGCCTATCGCTGGATCATCGACAGCCGTGACGAGGCGACCGGTGAGCGCCTCGACGCGCTGGAGGACCCGTTCAGGCTATACCGCTGCCACACGATCATGAACTGCACCGAGGCCTGCCCGAAGGACCTCAACCCCGCCAAGGCAATCGGGGAGATCAAGAAGCTCCTGGTGGAGCGTCGTCATTGACGCGTCTCACCTGGCAGTGCCGACGCGGTATGCGAGAGCTCGATGAGCTGCTGCAACGCTATCTCGAACAGAGCTATCCACGCGCTTCCGATGACGAACAGCGCGCATTCGAGCGACTGCTTGGCGTTCAGGATGCTGAACTGCAAGCCTACGTGTTGAATCACGTCGAGCCATCGGATCCGGAGATAAGAGATGTCGTCCGCGCCCTTCGCGAGCATCGAGCTTGAATTCACGCCGCCGTGGGCGTTGCTCGGTCTGATGCTCGCATGGGTGACCGGACTGGTGATCGCAATTGGTTGCCTCGAGTGGCCGGTCGCGTCGCGTGTCGCGGTCGGGTCGGTCGCACTGACCATGGGTACTTGCGGAATCCGGATGCTCGCTACGGGACTCGCGCGTAATGCCGTTCATCGAGCCGCGTGGTCGGCCGACGGTCAGTGGTGCCTGGTCGACAGAGGCGGACATGTGTCGCAATCGAGGCTTGCCCGCCCGACCCGCTGCTGGAGTCGCATCGCTATCCTGGTGTGGGACGACGGGATGACTCGTCGGGTCGCGCTCGTTACCCGCGGCTCCGTCGGGGAGACGCCGTTCCGGCGCCTGCGCGTGCGGATGCGATTCGAGCTTCCCAGTAACGCCTCCTCAGGCCCTAGAATGTGAACTCGGTTGAACTTTGTGTAGTGGATCCAATTACAGCCGGCTGCAGCGCGAACCTGGGAGAACTTTCCTGTGCAGGGAGGGTCACAGGGGGTGCTCGGACTGGCTCGGACACCGGAGTGACGGGCCTGAATGGGCAACGACGCCAGCGATCTGATGCTCGTCGAGCGCGTGCAACGAGGCGATTCGGGCGCGTTCGACTACCTGGTGCTCAGGTATCAGCACAAGGTGCTCAAGCTGATCATGCGGTACGTCCGTGACCCGGTTGAAGCCGAAGACGTGGCACAGGAGGCTTTTCTGAAGGCCTATCGTGCACTTCCCAGCTTTCGTGGCGACAGCGCTTTTTATACCTGGCTGTATCGCATCGCCATCAACACCGCCAAGAACGCCCTGGTCTCCAGCCGCCGTCGGCCGGTCGACTACGATCTCGACCTGCAGGATCCGGAACAGTACGACATGCAGGCGCGTCTGAAGGATTCGGAAACCCCGGAGGGACTACTCCTCACCGACGAGATCCGCGATACGGTGAATGCGGCGATCGCCGATCTTCCGGAAGATCTGCGCACCGCCATCATGCTGCGCGAGATCGAGGGGTTGAGCTACGAGGAAATTGCCGCTGCGATGGAATGTCCGGTGGGAACGGTGCGTTCACGGATTTTCCGTGCGCGCGAAGCGATCGACAAACGCCTCAGGCCAATCTTCGAAGGCGGCCTGGGGCGACTAGAGGAATGAATTCAATGACTGAACATCTGCGCGACCAGCTGTCGGCGTTTCTGGACGGCGAGCTGCCGCGTCCGGAAGTGGAACTGCTGCTGCGACGCCTGGCGGGAAACGATGAGCTGCAGGTTGCGCTCAGCCGTTACGTCGTCATCGGTGAGTGCCTGCGCAATGCGCCGGGTCAGAGTGTGACCCGCGGCTTCCAGGCACGCGTGTGCGCAGCTGTAGCGGCGGAGGGCACTCGCAAGGGTGTCGATCGCCTGCGATCGCTCGGGCACTGGTTGCGTCCGGTTGGTGGTCTGGCGATCGCGGCCGCTGTCGCGACGGTGGCGATCCTCGGACTGCAGCGTACCCAACAGTTGGATCCGGCGGTCGCAACCCCCGTGGTTGCCTCCACGTCAGTGCCGGCCGCTGCCATTGGCGGCCCTGCAATCGACGAGCCACTGGCCTACACGGTGCCGGCACCGAGCACTGGTGCTCCAGTGATACCAGCCGGACGCCTGACGAGCTATGTCGTGGCGCACAGTGAGTACTCATCTCCGCTCGGGCGGCGTAATGTGCTTTCAGGCATCATTGCCGAAGACCCGACCCCGATGGACGAACCTGCAGCTGTGCCGGCCGAAGACAACGACAAGAACTCGCCCTGATTCATGCGCGCGCGCCTGGCCACCGGTTGTTTTCTGCTGCTCGCACTGAGCATTGCCTGGGCGGATGACGATGACGCGCGAGCCTGGCTCGAGCGCATGAACCACGCGCTCGCCACCCGCAACTACGACGGCACATTTTTCCACCTGCGCAATGACAAGGTGGAGACGCTGCGCATCGTGCACCGGGTGGAGGATGGCAAGGTCGCCGAGCGCCTGGTGTCTCTTGATGGCAGCGGGCGCGAGATCATCCGCAACGATGAGGAGCTCACGTGTTACCTGCCTGATCAGCGGCGCGTGCTGGTCGAATCGCGGGTCGAGAGTGGCTCATCGCTTCTGGGGACGCTGCCGACTTTCGATGCCGGGCTGACGGATCATTACCGGGTGGAGAAACTGGCCCCGGCCCGGTTGCTCGGCCGGCCAACCCAGGTCATTGCCGTCAATCCCCGTGATGCTTTCCGTTTCGGCTATCGGCTCTGGATCGATGAGGGTACGGCGCTACCCCTCAAGACACAGTTGTGCGACGAGAAGGGGAAGGTGGTCGAGCAGATCCTGTTCGCGAATATCGCGGTTCCCGACAGCCTGCCAAAGTCTGCAGTCGAGCCGCGCGTGAATACTGAAGGGATGCAGTGGGTCAGGCAGCCGACTTCGAGCGCCAAGGGCGCCACATTCGCGTCCAGCTGGCGGGCTGTGAAGGTTCCTCCGGGGTTCAAGCTCACTGCCACGAGCACTCAGGTGCTGGAGGGCTCTGCATCGCCGGTGACCCACTTGGTCTACTCCGATGGACTGGCGTCGGTTTCTGTATTCATCGAGACCAACCCAGCGGAGGCCGATCAGATCAAGGGCCTTGCAAAAGTGGGATCCGCGTTTACCTTCTCGACGACGACGCGCGGCCACCAGGTGACTGCGGTCGGCGAGGTGCCATCGCAGACCGTTCAGCTGATAGCGCATTCAACCCAGCCGGACGCCCAGTCCGACCCGACTCTCCAAACCCCGCAGTCTTCGCCACCGCCGGCGGCGCCGGCCTTCGGGCCCAAGCCCTGAGCGGACACCGTCTCGAGTCTTCTCGCGACGTGTGATGAGCGCCACGCCGCTGTTCACACTCCTTTCACGCGACGGCTGCGAGCTTTGTGAGGAAATGCTCACTGAGCTGCAGACCTTCTGCAGGTCAGATTCCGGGCAGTTCGAAGTCGTCGACGTCGATGCTGATGTTCAGTTACGCACTCGTTTCGGGCACAAAGTGCCGGTTCTGCTCCTCGATGGGCTGCCGGTGTGCCACGGCCAGTTCGACGCCGAGGAAGTACGCCGGCTCCTGCGTGAGCGTTGAACAGCGCGCCCGTACTCAACCCGCGCCGTTTTTCTTGAACCACTCAAGCGCCTTTGCCCAACCATCCTTCGCGGCGGTGGCGTTGTAGCTAGGACGATAGTCTGCGTTGAACCCGTGCTCCGCATCCGGGTAGACGTCGATGCGTGATGGCGAGTTCGCCGCTGCAAGCGCCGCCCGCATCTTTTCGATGTCGGTCTGCGGAATACCCTTGTCCTGGCCGCCATAAAGCCCGAGCACCGGCGCTTTCAGCTCGCCCGCGATATCGAGCGGAAAGTGCGGCTGTAGCTCGGTGCGATTGCCATCCAGCCGGCCATACCAGGCCACACCCGCTTTGAGGTCTGGATTGTGGGCGGCATAGATCCATACGATGCGCCCACCCCAGCAGAATCCTGTGATCGCGAAGCGCTTGGTGTCCGCCTTGCCGGTCGATTTCGCCCAAGCGACCGTCGCATCCAGATCCGACATCACCTGTGCATCGGGCACGCTGCTGACAATCGGCATCAGGTCCTTGACCTCGGCGATTTTCGAGACGTCTCCCTGTCGCGCATAAAGTTCCGTTGCGACGGCGAAGTGGCCCGCTTTGGCGAAACGCCGGCACAGGTCCTTGATGTGTTCGTGGACGCCGAAGACTTCTTGCACGACGAGGAGCGTGGGAAAGTTGCTGCCCTTCGCGGGCATAGCGCGATACGCCGGTACTTCACCATCTGCGACCGGAATCTGCACTTCGCCAGCGACCAACCCGGTTGAATCGGTAGTGATGGTGTCAGCCGAGGTGGGCCGGACTGCAAGCGCGAAGCCGGTTGCGAGAGTCGTTACCAGGATATCGCGGCGGTTCAGGGAGAGTGCCGGCAGGAAACTGACGAACTCGGGATCACGATCGTAGCTCTTCATGGCAGCGGGCTCCTTCTTTGGATTTCGAATCCTACGAGGAAACGTGGTCCGCCGCTCGCCCGAACGGCGCTGAAAAAAGTACTATGCCTCTTGATGTGCCGGAAACAGGAATCGCCTTCGTGAGACTGATGACCAGGCCTGAGCCGATCGATGTGGTACTCGAGCAGTCTGCCGTGATCGTCGTCGACATGCAGAACGCCTTCGCGAGTAAGGGCGGCCTGCTGGATCTTGCCGGGTTCGATATTTCGGGCGCCGCTGCAACCGTGGTGCGCACTATCGGCTCGATTCTCGAGGCGGCACGCAGCAAGGCGATGCAGGTTGTCTACCTGCAGACCGGCTACAAGGCGGATCTCAGCAACGGCGGCGGTGACGCGTCACCGAATCCGCGCAAAGAGACCGCCCTGTGTCTGATGCGGGCGCGGCCGGAGCTCAAGGGCAAGCTGCTGGTCGAAGGCACCTGGGATTTCCAGATTGTCGATGAGCTCAAGCCGCAAGCAGACGATCTGGTGGTGCTCAAGACGCGCTACAGCGGCTTTGCGGGCACGACGTTCGATTCCACGCTGCGCGTGCGCAACATCCGGTATCTGTTTTTCGTCGGTATCGCGACCAACGTGTGCGTTGAATCGACGCTGCGCGATGCGTATTTTCACGAGTACTGGCCAATCCTCGTTACCGACGGCGCACTGCAGGCCGGGCCACCCGCGGCACATGAGGCAACGATCTTCAACGTCGAATCCTTCTTCGGCTGGACACTGACTGCGGACCAGTTGCGGGCCAGCCTGAGCTGAGCCCTCTTGCACGGGCAATTCGCGTGGCAACACGTATAATCCGCGCGCCCGAAGCAGACCCCCTTCCCGATGCAGAACATCCGCAACTTTTCCATCATTGCCCACATCGATCACGGCAAATCGACACTGGCTGACCGCTTCATCGAGCTGTGCGGCGGCCTGCAGGCGCGCGAAATGCAGGCGCAGGTGCTCGATTCGATGGACCTGGAGCGCGAACGCGGCATCACCATCAAAGCGCAGAGCGTCACCCTGCAGTACGAGGCGAAGGACGGCACCCGCTACCAGCTCAACTTCATCGACACGCCAGGACACGTCGATTTCTCCTATGAAGTCTCACGCTCCCTCGCGGCTTGTGAAGGCGCGCTGCTGGTCGTCGACGCCGCGCAGGGAGTCGAGGCGCAGAGCGTCGCGAATTGCTACACCGCTCTCGAGCAGGGCCTGACGGTGGTACCTGTGATCAACAAGATCGACCTGCCTTCCGCGGACCCGGACAACGTGGTTCAGGAGATCGAGGAGATCATCGGCATCGAAGCACACGATGCGCTGCTCGTCAGTGCCAAGACCGGCGAGGGCGTGCCTGAGCTTCTGGAAGCGCTGGTACAGAGGATTCCCGCGCCACGCGGTGATCCGCAGGCGCCGTTGCAGGCGTTGATCATCGACTCGTGGTTCGACAATTACGTCGGCGTGGTCTCGCTGGTGCGGGTCATGAACGGCGCGCTCAAGGTCGGCGACAAGATCCGCGTGATGTCCACCGGGCGCAGTCACCTGGTCGATCGCCTCGGCCGGCGCACGCCGAAGTCCGAGACGTGCGAGTCGCTGAGCGCAGGCGAGGTCGGATTCGTCATCGCCGGTATCAAGGAGATCGATGGCGCGCCGGTAGGCGACACGATTACTCACGAGAGCAGACCGAGCCCGACCGCGCTGCCTGGCTTCAAGCAGATCAAGCCGCGCGTATTCGCGGGCCTGTTCCCGGTCAATTCTGAAGACTACGAGAGCTTTCGGGACGCCCTGCAGAAGCTGCGGCTCAACGATTCCTCACTGCATTTCGAGCCGGAGGTATCCACGGCGCTCGGCTTCGGCTTTCGCTGCGGATTCCTGGGCCTGTTGCACATGGACATCGTCCAGGAACGCCTGGAACGCGAGTACCACCTAGACCTGGTGACGAGCGCGCCGACGGTCGTATACGAAGTCGCGCTGGAAAACGGCGAAATCTACTACGTCGACAATCCGGCCAAACTGCCGGCGTCGAACCTGATCGCCGAGATTCGCGAGCCTATTATCATTGCCAACATCCTCATGCCGCCTGCTCACGTCGGCGGAGTATTGCAGTTGTGCGAGGAGAAGCGTGGCGCACAGAAGAAAATGCTCTATCTCGGCAACCAGGTGTCACTGCAATACGAACTGCCGCTTGCCGAAGTGGTGCTGGATTTCTTCGATCGGCTGAAGTCGGTGAGCCGCGGTTACGCGTCCTTCGACTACGACTTCAGCCACTTCCAGACCGCACCGCTCGTCAAGCTCGACATTCTCATCAACGATGAGCGTGTCGATGCGTTGTCGATCATCGTGCATCGGGACCATGCCTACGCCCGCGGTCGCGAGCTGGTCGACAAGATGCAGGAACTGATTCCGCGGCAGATGTTCGAAGTGGCGGTGCAAGCCGCAATTGGCAGCCAGGTCGTAGCGCGCGCCACCGTCAAGGCATTGCGCAAGAACGTGCTGGCGAAGTGCTACGGCGGCGATGTCACGCGCAAGCGCAAGCTCCTCGAGAAACAGAAGGAAGGCAAGCGGCGCATGAAACAGCTCGGGCAGGTGGAGATTCCGCAGGAGGCGTTCCTCGCGGTGCTGAAGGTCGGCCGCAAATAGCCGCTGTGCACACCCCAAAACGTGTCGCAAGTGGTTGCCTGAGAAGCGCAAATCAACAATACTGCGCGCGGTTTTTCTGCTGGTGTACTGAATGATTGTCGACTTTGCGCTGATTCTGGTCATTGCCACATTTCTCACGGGTGCAATCTGGGCCCTCGATGCATGGGTACTGAAACCGAAACGGGCGGCGGACGCGCCGGAGCCGGTTGTTGTCGAATACGCCCGCTCGTTCTTCCCCGTGATCCTGCTGGTGCTGCTGATCCGCTCGTTCCTGTTCGAGCCCTTCCGCATCCCCTCTGATTCGATGATGCCGACCCTGCTGGACGGCGATTTCATCTTTGTCAGCAAGTTCGCTTACGGGCTGCGACTGCCGGTGCTCAACACGCGCATCGTCGATCTCGGCGCACCGCAGCGCGGCGATGTCGTGGTATTTCGCAAACCATCCGATCCAGGCACTAACTACATCAAGCGCCTGGTCGGCCTGCCGGGGGACACAGTCGTGGTGCGCGACAAGCGCGTCTCGATCAACGGCACGGAGCTGCCGGTCACGCTCAATGGCACGTATGAGGGCCATGGACATGACGGGGCGCAGATCGGCGTCGAGGACATCGGTGCGGTCGAGCATCGAGTGCTCTATCTTCCTGGTCGCGAGAGCCGCGAGGGCACCTACATAGTGCCGGCGGGGCACTATTTCTTCATGGGCGACAATCGTGACAACAGTCAGGACAGCCGCTACGAGGGTGTCGGATTCGTACCGGAGCGCAACCTGGTCGGCAAGGCGGTACGAATCTGGTTCAATTGGGATGGCCCGGGCGGGCCGATCTGGAGCCGAATTGGCTCGGCAATCCGGTAACTGCAGCTTCACCTGTCTTAAACCTTTGGGAGTAGAGGCACGATGCGGCAGAACGAGCGCGGTGTAACGTTTCTGGGGTGGGTCATCCTGCTTTTGCCGGTGGCGCTGGTGCTGTATGCAGGCATTCGCCTCACGCCGGTGTACCTCGAATACATGAAGGTGACGAAGACACTCGACCAGGTTCGCGATGAGCTCAAGGGTGACCAGCCGGATGTGGCCGCCATCCGCAATGCCATCGAGAAGCGCTTCGACGTCGAGGACGTCAACGTGATGACTATTCGCGATACCGACAAACTGAAGATCACGAAGGATGGATCGGGTTACAAGGTTCAGGCGGTCTACCAAGCCACTGCACCATTGATTTCCAATGTGTCGCTGCTGGTCAACTTCGACAAGACGGTGCAGATCGAGTAGCGCATCGGGCTGGTTGCTCCGGCGGGCGTTGTGACGACGGAGACTGCCCAGCGCACCATCGATTGGGCCGATCAGGCGTTCGGCTATCGCTGCCGTGACTCGGCGCTGCTTATCGCCGCGCTCACCCATCGCAGCGCCGGCGGCAACAATAACGAGCGACTGGAGTTCCTCGGTGATGGGGTACTGAACTGCGTCATCGCCGATCATCTGTATCGCAAGTATCCCGGCGCGCAGGAAGGGGAGTTGAGCCGCCTACGCGCGCGCCTGGTAAGGCGCGAATCGCTCGCCGACGTCGCGGCGCAGATCGGGCTCGGCGAGCAACTCACCCTCGGCGCCGGAGAGCTGCGCAGCGGCGGCTTTCGTCGCAGTTCGATCCTTGCCGACGCGCTCGAGGCGATATTCGGCGCGATCTACCTGGATGGTGGATTCGACGCCGCCCGTGGCGTGATCGAACGGGCAATGGCCTCGCGGCTTGCGGCACTGGCGGCGGTCGCCGAACTCAAGGATCCCAAGACGCGCTTGCAGGAGTATCTTCAGGCGCGGGGCTTGCAATTGCCGCTGTACGGAATCGATCGAGTGATGGGCGAGAGCCACCAACAGATGTTCATCGTGAACTGCGAAGTCGCGGCACTCGGCTTGAGTGGGTCCGGTATCGGGCCCAGTCGTCGCGCCGCGGAACAACACGCCGCCGAGCAGGTGCTCGCGGCCATCACGCCCTGATCTGCCCTCCCTCCATTATGAGTAGCGATCGCCCGGACACGCACCACTGCGGATTTGCTGCCATCGTCGGGCGCCCGAATGTCGGCAAGTCGACGCTGCTCAACGCGTTGCTAGGCACCAAGGTCAGCATCGTCGCGCCCAAGCCGCAAACGACGCGCCATCGCATCCTCGGCATCCTGAGCCGCGCCGGTTCGCAGATCGTGTTCGTTGACACGCCTGGGATTCACTCCCAGGGACGTCGCGTGATGAACCAGTACATGAACCGTTCGGCGCTCAGCTCGCTCGACGATGCCGACGTGCTGCTGTTCGTGGTAGAAGCGCTCGCCTGGAACGACGATGACGAGCGGGTGCTGGAACGCGTGCGCAGATCGGGGCGTCCCGCGATCGCGATCATCAACAAGGTCGATCGAGTTCACGACAAGGCGCTGCTCCTGCCCTACATGGAAGCGCTCGCCAAACGCACTGAATTCGCCGCGTTACTGCCACTCTCGGCGGAGAAGCGCGATAACCTGGAAAAGCTTCCCGCACTCATTGCGGACCTGCTGCCGGAATCGCCGCCGCTGTTCCCTACCGATCAGGTCACGGACCGCAGCGAGCGCTTCCTGGCATCCGAAATCATCCGCGAAAAACTCACCTGGCGGCTGCGCGAAGAGTTGCCGTACGGTTTGACTGTGGAGATCGAGACCTTCGAGCACGTAGAGGAGCGGCTGCACATCCGTGCCATCATCTGGGTGGAGCGTACCGGCCAGAAAGCCATCGTGATCGGAGCCGGTGGCGAGCGGCTCAAGGAGATCGGCCGCCTGGCGCGACTGGAGCTGAACGAGCTGCTGAAGACCAGCGTGCACCTGGAGCTGTGGGTGAAGGTCAAGGAAAACTGGTCTGACAGCGAGCAGGCCCTCAGATCCTTCGGTTACGAATCCTGATGAGGGGCACCCGCATCAGCCTGGCCCCGGCATTCCTGCTGCACCAGATACCGTGGCGTGACTCGAGCCGGATCCTGGAGTTTCTGGCACGCGATTACGGGCGCATCAGCCTGTTTGCCCGCGGCGTGCGTCGCGAACGCTCTGAAGCGCGGCCTCTGTTACAGCCCTTTCAGCGGTTGCTGATCTCGTGGAGTGGTCGCGGTGAGGCGGGAACCCTGGTTGGAGTCGAACGAGACGGCGCCTGGACTGCACTGCCATCCGCCCACGTCATCAGCGGCTTCTACATGAACGAGCTGCTGTTGAAGCTCCTGGTCCGGCATGACGCGCATCCGCAGCTCTTCGACGACTACCACACGGCATTGAAAGCGCTGGGCAGCGGCAGCACACCTGCAACGCGCTTTGCGGATCTTCGAGAAACGCCTGTTGCAGGCGCTCGGTCTGTGGCCGGATTGCGAGCGGGAGACGACCAGCGGTACGCCTTTGCAGGCGGAGCGCTTCTACTATTTTCGACCGGATCGTGGACTGGAGCCTGCGGTGGCAGAGTCCCCCGCCACGTATCGAGGCGCATCGCTCCTCTCGCTCGCTGGAGAGCAGCTCGCCGACGAGAGCAGCTTGCGCGATGCACGACATGTGTTGCGCGCTGCGCTGGATGCCTGCCTGGACGGGCGCAGTCTCAAGAGCCGCGAAGTTCTCACTGCGCTGCGCCGACAGGAGATCAAGCTGTGAGCAACACGCAAGCTCGCGGCTGGATCGCGTTGGGTGTGAATATCGATCACGTCGCTACGCTGCGCCAGGCACGTGGCACCCGCTATCCGGATCCGGTCTACGCTGCGCTCATGGCCGAGCAGGCCGGCGCCGACAGCATCACACTGCATCTGCGTGAGGATCGACGCCACATCCAGGACGAGGATCTGACAGCGATCCGCGCCGTGATCCAGACACGCATGAACCTCGAGATGGCGGTGACGGACGAGATGCTGTCGATCGCCCTGCGAGTAGGCCCGGAGGACTGCTGCCTGGTGCCCGAGAAGCGTACCGAGGTCACCACGGAAGGCGGACTGGATGTCGCGGGCCAGGTCGCACGCGTGCGTGACGTCTGCACTGAGCTCAAGGCTCAGGGCATTCGCGCCTCGCTTTTCATCGATCCCGACACCCATCAGCTCGAAGCGGCAGCCCAGACTGGAGCTGCGGTGGTGGAGCTGCACACGGGCGCTTATGCCGAAGCCAAGGGCGGCGAGCGCGGCGCTGAACTGCATCGCGTCCAGGAAGCCGCACGACAGGCCGCAAGTCTCGGCCTCGCGGTGCATGCGGGGCACGGGTTGCACTATCACAACGTGCAGCCGATTGCCTCGATCCAGACGATCGTGGAGCTCAACATCGGGCACGCCATCATTTCGCGCGCTGTCTTTCATGGCCTCGCTGCGGCGGTCAGCGAAATGAAGCACCTGATGTTCGCGGCGCGCAACGCATGATCTACGGCATCGGCATCGACGTGTTGCAGCTCGATCGCATCCAGCGGGTCTACGAAAAGCACGGCGAGCACTTCGTGGAGCGCCTGTTACTGCCCGACGAAGAGCGCCAATTCCGGCGCACAGCGCGCCCGGCTCGTTTCCTTGCGATGCGCTTTGCGGGCAAGGAAGCGGTGGTGAAGGCAATGGGGACGGGCTTCGCACACGGCATGTGGATTCGCGATGTCGGCGTGGTGCAGAACTCGTGGGGCAAGCCCGAGGTCATCTATTCCGAGCGCGGCCAGCGGCTGCGCGACAAGCTGGGAATCGGCGATTGTCACATCACTCTGACCGATGAAGCGGGGCTGGTGGTCGCTGTCGCAGTGTTATTGAAGAGCGGTTTGAGCTCGCAATCGGCCTGAGGCCAACGCGTTCCCATGCACTGCCTGGTCTTCGACATCGAGACGATTCCCGACGTTGCACTTGGGCGCCGACTACACGGTCTGGAGGACCTTGCCGATGAGCAGGTCGCTCAGATCATGCTCGCGCACCGCAGGCAGGAGACGGGAACCGAGTTTCTGTCGCTCGAGCAACACCGCATCGTTGCGATCTCCGTGGCGCTGCGAACCCGCGATACGTTCCGGCTGTGGAGCCTGGGGGAACCCGCCTCGGGCGAACAGGAATTGATCGAGCGCTTCTTCGACGGCATCGATCGATACACTCCGGATCTGGTCTCCTGGAATGGCTCGGCTTTCGATCTGCCGGTTCTGCATTACCGCGCACTGCTGCATGGTGTGCCTGCTCCGCGCTATTGGGAGACGGGCGACGAAGAGCAGAGCTTCCGCTACAACAACTACCTCAGCCGATACCACTGGCGCCATCTCGACCTGATGGATGTACTGTCCGGATTCCAGGGGCGTGCCCGGGCCAGCCTGGAAGACATGGCGGTGCTCTTGAGCCTGCCGGGGAAGATCGGCATGCGCGGCAGCGAGGTGTGGGCGCACTACATTGGCGGCGATCTCGCCGGCATTCGCAACTACTGTGAAATCGATGTCCTCAACACGTACCTGATCTATCTGCGCTTCGAGCTGATTCGTGGCCGGCTGAACGTGGAGCAGTACGCCGAGGAGATTGCACGTGTCCGCCAGTACCTGGCGCAGGAGAACGCCAGCCATCTGCAGGAATTTCGCTCCGCCTGGTCGGATGGCGCGACACGGCTGGGCCGATGAACGCAGCATCGGCTGAAACAGAATTCCACCAGGTCACTTCGCTGTCGCACGACGGGCGCGGCGTTGCGCATCGTGGCGGCAAGACCCTGTTCATCGCCGGTGCACTGCCCGGCGAGCGCGTCAGCGTGCGCAAGTTACGCTCCCGGCGCAGCTACGATGAAGCGGAGCTCGATCAGCTTCTCACCCCCTCGCCGGAGCGAGTAGCACCACGCTGCGCGCACTTCGGCGTCTGTGGCGGCTGCTCCCTGCAGCACCTCGAGCCGGGCGCGCAGCTGCGCATGAAACAGGAGCACCTGCTTGAAGAGCTGAAACGCATAGGTCGCGTGGAACCGGGGAGCGTGCTGGCGCCACTGTCTGCGCCCGTCTGGGGCTACCGCCGCCGGGCGCGACTGGGAGCCCGCTACGTGCCCCGCAAGGAGAAGGTCGTGGTAGGTTTTCGCGAGCGTGCCGCGCCGCTGGTTGCGGACCTCAGGAGTTGCGAAATCCTCGCGGACCCCTTCGGACGACTCATCACTCCGCTCTCTGAGCTGCTCACGAAGCTCAGCATTCGTGCGCGCATGCCTCAGGTTGAAGTCGCCGCGGCGGACGACGGCATTGCGGTTGTTTTGCGCGTCCTGGATCCACCCACCGATGGTGATCTCGAGTTGCTGCGAGCTTTCGGTGCCCAGCACCGGTTGCAGATTCACTTGCAGCCCGGTGGAATCGAGTCCGTGCGCCCACTGACCGGGAGCGCTGCGCTTCACTATCGGCTGGGGGAGTTTGGCGTCGAAATCGAATTCCGCCCCACCGATTTCATCCAGGTCAACAGCGTTTTGAATCGCCTCATGGTGTCGCAGGCGCTCGCTCTGCTCGAACCAGCCAGCAACGATGTCGTACTCGACCTGTTCTGTGGCCTCGGGAATTTCACGCTGCCGCTCGCACGCCGCGCCGGGTGCGTCGTCGGTATCGAGGGCGATTCTGGACTGCTGGAGCGTGCTCGCTCGAACGTGCGCGCCAACGAAATCGCCAACGTGGAGTTTCACGTCGCGAATCTCGAGGCGGTCGACCCGGATCTGCCCTGGACGCAGCGCCCCTATGACCGCGTGCTGCTGGACCCACCGCGCGCCGGGGCCCGTGGCGCTCTACCCTTGGTAGCCCGGTCCGGTGCACAACGGGTCGTGTATATTTCCTGCCATCCGGGGAGCCTGGCACGCGATGCAGGCATCCTGGTGCACGAGCTGGGCTTCAATCTACGCTCGGCGGGGGTCATGGACATGTTCCCGCACACCAGCCACGTGGAATCCGTCGCAGTCTTTGGGCGCTGAGAGCGCCAGAATCGCTGTTCCCGGAGGTGGGAAGTCCGTATGTCGCTCGGACCCTTGATGATTGACGTCCGCGGCCAGGAACTCGATGCCACGGACCGTGAGCTGCTCCGACACCCGTCGGTGGGCGGCTTGCTGCTGTTTTCGCGCAACTATGCCAGCCCGGAACAGGTCGAGCGTCTTACCGGGGAGGTGCATGCCCTGCGCGATCCCCCCCTCATTGTCGCCGTCGACCACGAAGGGGGACGCGTGCAGCGCTTTCGCAAGGCGTTCTCCGGCCTGCCGCCGGCACGCTTTCTCGGCCACCAATACGACCTCGATGCGGACGCAGGCATGGAACTGGCGCGACTGTGTGGCTGGTTGCTGGCGGCAGAGTTGCGGGCTGTCGGGGTCGACCTGAGCTTTGCACCCGTGGTCGATCTCGATTACGCGGTAAGTGAAATCATCGGGGATCGCGCGTTGCATCGAAATCCCGACGTCGTTTCCGCGCTGGCCGTCGCGATCATGAGCGGCATGCGCGAAGCAGGCATGGTGTCGGTAGCGAAGCACTTCCCGGGTCACGGGGCGGTCGTCGCTGATTCACACGTCGCCGTGCCGGTGGATCGTCGCGAGCTGGTCGATCTCGATGCGGAACTCGCTCCCTATCGTCGCCTGATCGCTAACGGTGTGTCTGGCGTAATGGCGGCCCATGTCGTATTTCCCGCCGTGGACTCATTGCCAGCGAGTCTGTCGGCACGCTGGATCACGAATATCCTGCGCGGCGAGCTGAATTTTCACGGCGTTGTGTTCGCCGACGACCTCAGCATGGCGGGAGCCGCGATTGCCGGGAACATGCTCGAACGTGCGCGGCTCGCGCTCGCGGCTGGTTGCGACGTATTGCCGGTTTGCAACGATCGGCCGGCGGCGGTGAGGCTGATAGATGAGCTAGGCGATGTCAATGATCCCGCGCGCCAGGCGCGGCTCATGCGCCTGCACGGCCGCGCGGCCCCCGACCGCAATACATTATTGGCTTCCGCGCGTTGGCAGACTGTCACTCAACGCCTGCGCAGCAGCTTCGAGCCGCCGGAACTCAGCCTCGAGGCAGGCCGCGCATGAGCGCATCGCTGACGCCAGAGTTGCTGCAGAGGCTCGTGCAGATGAGCCCGGACGGTATCGCGATCTGCGAGAAGGGCACGGACGGCTGGCCGGTAGTATTCGTCAACGAAGCTTTCGAGAAGCTGACGGGCTACAAATCCAAGGAATTGCAGGGTCGTGACCTGCGTCTGCTGCAAGCCGAGGATCGGGAACAAGAGACGCGCCAGCGTATCCGCCAGGCGATGTCAGAGGGCGCGACCTGTCGCGTGCTGATGCGCAACTACCGGATCGATGGCACGCGCTTCTGGAACGAAATGACCCTGGTGCCGATCAGGAACGCCAAGGGCGACATTACCCACTACGCTGGCTTTCATCGCGACGCGAGCGAGCGCATGCGGCTCGACAATCGCGCCACCATGCCGCGCGAGAACGGCAGCCCAGCCTCGGCCGGCGGTGGCGCGGCTTTCAACGTCGCACGCGACGACCGGCTGACTGGCCTGCACAACCGCGTCTACTTCGAAGAGCTGCTGAAACGCGACTGGGCGATTGCGCAACGTGACAACCGACGGCTGGCGCTGCTCATGTTCGATATCGATGCGCTCGGCGCCTACAACGACACGTTTGGGCGCACTGCGGGCGATTCGTGCGTCAAGAGGATAGGTCGTACCATCGCTGGATGCCTGCGGCGTAGCAGTGACCTGATGGCCCGTTGGGAAGGTGGCACCATCATCACGCTGGTGCAGGGCATGACCGTAGAGCAGGCGCTGCCCTTTGCCGACGCGGTCCGTGACCGAGTGCGCGAGCAGCGCATCCATCATCCACGTTCGCCTGTGGAACGCTACGTGACCGTGAGCTGCGGTGCCGCCAGCATGGTTCCGGGGAGTGATGCGGCGCCGGAAATCCTGCTCGAGCGCGCAAAGGCTGCGCTGCGCGTGGCGAAATCCGGCGGCAGAAACCGGGTTGCGGTGTCGGCCAAATAGCCGGCCTGCGTGCGGCTGCCCTACAAGGGCGCAGTATTCAACGCGTGCCGGACAACGGCGCAACCATCGCAATGACGCCGAACGCCGGGTGATCGAAGTAGTGGCGTTCGAAACCGCGCACTCGCCGAACCTGATCCAGTGTGAATGTCACGGGACCCGTAGGCGCTGCGGTACCGACGAGTGAGGCAGGCGGATCGGCAGGCGTGTAGGTGAGGTTGATTCTCAGGTACAGATACCTGCCGCGTTCGACCGAGGCCTTTCCCCGAAGGCTTGCTGCCCCAAGTCCGAGTTGCGAAACATCCGCGGCGAGACCTGAGCCGCGCGGCACCGCGAGCTGTGTCCAGCCGATGTGCCCCAGCACTTCATAATTGTGGCTGCGTTGCAGACCGGACTCGATGCCCGTCAGCTTGAACAGCGCCGGCGACATCGCACTCACGTTGATGGTGCCGGGAGTCGCGGGCGGCGACGCTTCCGGGCCTGATTCGTCATTTTCGGCTCCACCAGCAGCCGGATTGCTCATCGCCCGGGCCTCGCTTTGCCAGTCTTCCGTGACGCCGAGCGGTGCTGTTGGACGAAAGACGATGAGCTCCACGCTATAGCGCGCATCGGCCTGGCTCGTGGTTTCCGCGGCTGAAGCGGTGAGGACGAACGCGGCAATGAGGGAGGTGGCTACAGACCGGAGCATGGCGTTGAGTCTACCTTGAAGCGGAGCGGGTCGCGGTCTTGAGCTCGCCCGGCGCCGCGACTGCCAGCGCGTCGATCAGTTCCGCGGTCCGGCGCAAGCGTTCAGCGTCGTTCTCGCAACGCCAGGAGAAGCGCAGCTTGAGGGGCCCATCGAGCCGATAAGCCTTGGGTTGCGACTGCACCAGCCGGATGACCGTCTGCGGCTCGATCGCGTTGCCTTCATTGAACAGCACGTAGCCTCCCTGTGCACTGGCGTCGATCTTGGCGATACCCAGGGTCCGCGCGCGCAGCTTCAGTACCGCGATTCGATACAGGTTGCGTGCCGGCTCTGGGAGCGGACCAAAACGATCGATCATCTCGGCTTGCAGATCATCCAGCGCCTGGTTGTCGGGCGCACCGGAAATGCGCTTGTAGAGGGTGAGCCGCAAGTGGACGTCGGCGACATAGTGCTCCGGCAGCAAGGCAGGCAGGCGCAGCTCGATCTCGGGTCCGGTACGGATGCTCCGTTCCAGCTCGGGCTCTGTCCCCGACTTGAGGGCGTGCACGGCGCGGTCGAGCAGTTCCATGTACAGGCTGAAGCCGATCTCCTGGATCTGTCCGCTCTGTTCCTCGCCCAGGAGCTCGCCCGCACCGCGAATCTCCAGATCATTGGTGGCCAGCACGAAGCCTGCTCCCAGATCCTCGAGCGATTCGATCGCCTCCAGCCTTTTCACGGCATCGCCACTCATGACCGGGCGTGGCGGCGTGATCAGGTAGGCATAGGCGCGGTGATGCGAGCGACCCACACGCCCGCGCAGCTGGTGCAGTTGTGCAAGGCCGAACCGATCCGCGCGTTCGATCACGATGGTGTTCGCTGTGGGCACGTCGATCCCGCTCTCGATAATCGTCGTGCACACCAGCAGGTTGAAGCGTCGATGGTAGAAATCGAGCATGAGCTGCTCCAGATCACGCTCGCGCATCTGGCCGTGGCCGACACGCACGCCTGCTTCGGGAACCAGCGTGCGAACCTCCGCGGCGCGGCGTTCAATCGACTCGACACTGTTATGCACGAAATAGATCTGACCGCCGCGCCGGATCTCACGCAAGCAGGCTTCGCGCACCTGCGGCCCGTTCCATTCGCTGACAAACGTCTGGATCGCGAGCCGCTCGGCGGGTGGCGTCGTGATCAGCGACAAATCGCGCAGCCCGCCGAGGGCCATGTTGAGCGTGCGCGGGATGGGCGTCGCCGTGAGCGTCAGCACATCGACCTCGGCGCGCAGCGCCTTGAGCCTTTCCTTGTCGCGCACGCCGAAACGGTGCTCCTCGTCCACGATCACGAGCCCGAGGTTCTTGAACCGGGCGTTGGCGTGCAGCAGCCGGTGGGTCGCAATCACGATGTCGACCTGACCGGAGGCGAGTGCCGCGACGGTTTCAACGGTCTCACGGCCGGAGCGAAAGCGTGACAGCATCTGGATGCGCACCGGCCAGTCCGCGAAGCGGTCGGAAAAGGTCTGCTGATGCTGCTGGGCGAGGAGCGTGGTGGGCACCAGCACAGCGACCTGCCTGCCGGCTTGCACTGCTACGAAGGCCGCACGCAATGCAACCTCGGTCTTGCCGAAGCCGACATCGCCGCACACGACCCGATCCATCGGTTGTTCCGACTCGAGGTCCGCAAGCACCTGCTCGATCGTTTGCTGCTGGTCGGGGGTTTCCTCGAACGGGAAGCCCGCAACGAAGGCGCGGTATTCCGCCTCGCTGGCCTTGAGGCTGGCGCCCTGACGTGCGGCACGGCGCGAATAAAGGTCGAGCAGTTCTGCTGCGACGTCCCTGATCTGCTGCGCCGCTTTGCGACGCGCCTTCGCCCATTGATCGGTACCGAGCTTGTGGAGCGGCGCAGTCTCGGGAGCCCCTCCGGTATAGCGGTTCACGCGATCCAGCGCGTGAACCGGCACGTACAACTTGTCGCCGTCGGCATACTCGAGCAGCAGGAACTCGCCGCGCTGACCGGCGATTTCCATCGTCACCAGGCCCTGGTAACGCCCGACACCGTAATCGTCGTGTACCACCGGCGCGCCGAGACGCAGATCCGTGAGTTCGCGCAGGAGGGTCGCCGGGTCCCGTTCCGCGCGCCGCCTCCGTCGGGCCTGCTGAGCGCGCGCGCCGAAGATCTGCTCTTCGGTGATCAGCGCCAGTGGCGGGGTGTCGAGGAGCAGCGCGCCCGCTGAAGAGGAGACCGTGAGGCCCAGCGGGGCGGTACTGTCGACAAACGCACGCCAGTCCTCGAAGAGCGTGACCTCGATATCTCGTCCACGCAGCAGATCCAGCAGAATCTCGCGACGACCGGCAGACTCGGCGGCGAACAGCACACGCCCTGGAAATCCCAAGACAAAGGCATGCAGCGCCGCACCCGGATTGTCCGCGTGCGGGCCCATGCGCAGCGAGGGCGGGAGGCGTGAGGGGAAATTCACGGCGGTCTCAGCGGCGAGCCCAGGCTCGATCTTGTGAGGCGACACTTCGATGAGAGTCCCCGCGCTCAGCTGCGCGAGCACTTCTTCGGGCTGCAGGAAGATCTCCTCTGGAGCAAGCACCGGGCGCTCGGTATCGTGCCGTCGCTGTTCGTAGCGTTCGACGATGTCGTTCCACAACAGGCCGGCACGTGCAGGCGCGTCCGCCGTGTCGATCAGCACTGCATTGCGCGGCAGGTAATCGAACAATGTCTCGAGGCGCTCGTAGAACAGCGGCAGGTAGTACTCGATGCCAGCGGGCGCCATTCCATCGCTCACCTGGCGGTATACCGCCGAGCGGTTCGGATCGCCTTCGAAGCGAACGCGATAGCGGCTGCGAAACTGACGCACGCCCGGCGCATCGAGCGGGTACTCTCGCGCCGGCAGCAAGCGCAGCTTTTCGAATTGACCGGTGGAGCGTTGCGTCTCCGGATCGAAGACCCGGATCGAATCGATCTCGGCATCAAACAAGTCGATGCGCACCGGGCTCTCGCTACCCATCGGGTAGATGTCGAGCAGCGAGCCGCGCACCGCGAACTCGCCGTGGGCGGTTACCTGCGAAACGTGGGCATAGCCCGCAGCGACCAGACGCCCGCGGAATGCCTCGAGGTCAAGCTTCTCCCCGCGGGCCAGATCCAGTACATGCGCGTCGATCCATTGGCGCGGAGGCAGACGCTGCAGGAGCGTCCCCAGCGCAACCAGGACGACGCCTCGCGACAATTCCGGCAGGCCATGCAATGTCGTGAGGCGCTGCGACACGATATCGGGATGGGGTGCGAACAGGTCGTAGGGCAAAGTCTCCCAATCCGGAAACAGGCGCACCGGCAGATCGCCCGGTGAGAAGAATTCGATCTCGCCCTGTAGACGCTCGGCTTCTCGCGCCCCGGCCGCAATTACCAGCAACGGACGCGCGGAGCGCTCGGCAAGCTGTGCGATGGCGAGCGCAGCGGCAGCGCCGTGCAGCTGTCCCCAGCGTTGGCGGGGGGTAGTGAGCAATGACAGAGGTGGATTAAGAACCATCAGCGGTCAGGCATGCACGCGTCGTCGAATCGAAGGCGCGCAAGCTTACCCGGACGGCGCAGCGCCGCAAATCTCGACGAGGAAGGAAGGCGGCGAGCGCTGGCTTTCGAGCCAGCGCCGCCTCAGAAGATCAGGAGCCGGAGACCACCGCGTGAATCACGAACTGATGTTCGAAGTACACGCTGAACCCCGGATAGTCCCATCGCGTGATCGGTGGCTGACCCACCGCGTTGTGCCGGTTTGCCGGCTGACCGAATTTCGCTTCGACTACGGACATCGACATGCCGCGACCTGGATGCGCAACGGCGCTCTCACGTACGGCGATCCCATCGCCCATCACAATGGTCTCCGCGGAGGCGGCACCGGCGAGCGCGGTCGCAACCAGGGCCGCAGCGGCGAGCAGTCCACTTTTCATGACTTCACTCCCTGGAATTCAAGCCCGGCGCGACTATAGCAACCGGCAGAAGCGCTCGGAACATTTCGACGCAAGCAATTCATCGGCAATGGGTTTTTGTGTGACGGGCGTCTCATATGTTCTAATCCTCCGCACTTTCCCCCGGCACCACCGTATGTCCCTTCCCCTGCCGCTCTTCATCGGACTGCGCTACGTGCGTGCCCGCAGCAGCCAGTTCTTCGTCTCCTTCATCAGCTGGGTGTCGATGCTTGGAATCGGCGTGGGCGTCGCCGCGCTGATCACGATTCTCTCGGTGATGAACGGCTTTGAAGATGAGCTGCGCAACCGGCTGCTCAGCCTCGCAGCGCATGCAAAGCTTTCAGGTGACCCGCAGGCACTGGCGCATTGGCCGCAGCTGGTCGAACAGGCCCGCCGCGTTCCGGGTGTTGCAGGCGCCGCTCCGTACGTTGAATTGCACGCGCTGCTCGCGCATGACCCCGAACTGCAGCCGGCCCTCATCCGGGGTATCGACCCGGCGACCGAGTCCTCCGTCTCGACGGTTTCAAGCTCGATGGTGTCAGGGGAGCTCAGCTCTTTGGTCGCGGGCGCTCGCAATATCGTGCTGGGCAGGGTGCTGGCGTATCAGTTGTCGCTCTCGGCGGGCGACAGCGTCACGGTAATGGTGCCAGTCGCAGACCCCGTGACCGGTGAACTGAGTCCGCGCATCCAGCGGTTCACTGTGTCTGGCCTGTTCGAAGTCGGCCTGCAGGATCACGACAGCATCCTGGCGCTCGTCAGTCTCGATGACGCACTTGCGCTGCAGGGGCAGGGCTCTGCTCCGACGGGTATCAGACTGCGATTTGCCGACGTGTTCGCAGCACCTCGTCTCGCTCCGGAAATCGGCAAGTCACTGGGCGGCAAGTTCTCGGTGAGCGACTGGACGCAGGAAAACGCCAGCTACTTTCGTGCCATTCGCATCGAAAAAACCATGATGACGCTGATCCTGCTGATGATCGTTGCGGTGGCTGCGTTCAACATCGTCGCGACGCTTGTCATGGTTGTGACCGACAAGCGTACCGACATCGCAATCCTGCGCACCCTCGGCATGCGGCCGCGCACCGTGGTCGGCGTTTTTTTTACGCAGGGTGTCGTGATCGGCTGGCTGGGAACGGCGCTCGGGGTCATCGCGGGCGTGCTACTAGCGCTCAATGTCGCAACGGTCGCGCCATGGCTCGAGCACACCTTCGGATTCCAGATCATGGACGCGGACGTCTACTACATCACGCAGATCCCATCGGATCTGCATATCACTGACGTGGTCGTGATTGGAACGGTCGCGTTTGCCCTCACAGTGCTCGCGACTCTGTATCCTGCACGGCGGGCGGCGCTGACCGAGCCGGCCGAAGCGCTGCGGTACGAGTAAGTGTTCAGCAGTTACGAATGGTACGTGGGCTCGCGCTATCTGCGTTCCGGCCATCGCAACCGCTTCATCTCCGTCATTGCACTGATTTCGATCGCCGGCCTGATGCTCGGAGTCGCGGTGCTGATCGTAGTGTTGTCGGTGATGAACGGTTTCGAACACGAGCTGCGCAATCGCATCCTCAGCATGACGCCGCACGCGACGATCATGGGCCTGGAGGGCCGGCTCGAAGAATGGCGCAACATTCGCGATCGGGTCGAAAAAATGCCGGCGGTAACTGCGGCAGCGCCGTACATCGAGGACCAGGGAATGCTCGTGAACGGCTCGCACGTCAGTGGCGCGCTGATCCGCGGCATCGTGCCCAGGGACGAGCGGCAAGTTGGCAGTCTTGGTGCGCATATGAGCGCCGGTTCACTTGATGAGCTGATTCCCGGCCGCTACCACATCGTGCTGGGTACGGCGCTTGCGCAGGAACTCGGCGTCAAAATCGGCGATCCGGTGATTGTCGTAGTCGCGCAAGGCAACGCGACTCCTGTGGGCGTCCTGCCGCGCCTGCGCCGTTTTACCGTCAGCGGCATCTTTTCCGCCGGCATGTATGAATTCGACCGCGGACTCGCCCTGGTCTCGATGCAGGACGCGGCGCGCTTGTATCGTCTGGGAGATGCAGTTACCGGTGTGCAGTTGAGCCTGCAGGACCTGTTTCGTGCGCCGGTTGTGGTGCGCGATGTCGCCCTCGCACTGGGGGGCGGATTCTTCGTCAGCGACTGGACCCGCAAGCATGCGAATTTTTTCCGCTCCATTGAGATCACCAAAGGAATCCTGTTCGTGATCCTGCTGCTGATCGTGGGCGTCGCGGCGTTCAACATTGTGTCGACGCTGGTGATGGTTGTGAAAGAGAAGCAGTCAGACATTGCGATCCTGCGTACCATGGGCTCCACACCACGCAGCATTCTCGGCATCTTCATTGTGCAGGGAGCCATCATCGGTCTGGTGGGTACCCTGGCGGGTGTAATGCTCGGCGTCCTCACCTCGACGTACCTGGAAAGCCTGGTGCATGGCCTTGAACGCCTCCTGCACACGCGGTTTCTCGACGCGAGCGTGTATTTCATGAGCGATCTGCCGGCGCTGGTGGAAGCTGACGACGTGCTGCGCATCGCGGGCACGGCATTCGCGCTGTGCTGCCTGTCGACGCTATACCCGGCCTGGCGTGCGGCCCGTACCCAGCCTGCCGAGGCCCTGCGCCATGAATGACGCGCCACCGACTGGCACCGGAACTTCTGTTCTCAGCGCGCGCGAGCTGCGCAAGCGCTTCCGACAGGGCGACGTCACTCTCGATGTGTTGAACGGGGTGAACCTGCAAGTGGCGCGCGGAGAGCGCGTCGCGATCATCGGGGTGTCCGGTTCAGGCAAAACCACGTTGCTCCAATTGCTGGGTGGCCTGGATTTGCCCAGTGGCGGGAGTGTGTCGATCCAGGGTCTCGAAATGAGCGCGTTATCCGATGCGGAGCGGGGCGAGCTGCGCAATCGAGCCGTAGGGTTCGTCTACCAGTTCCATCACTTATTGCCGGAATTCACTGCACTCGAGAATGTCGCCATGCCGCTGCTGGTGCGGCGCATGGCGCCAGCACAAGCTCGGGACATCGCAGGGCATCTGCTCCAACGAGTCGGTCTCAGCGAGCGATTGCGTCATCGCCCATCGCAACTGTCAGGAGGTGAGCGTCAGCGGGCAGCAGTGGCGCGTGCGCTGGTAACGCGGCCCGCGCTGGTGCTGGCCGATGAGCCGACCGGCAACCTCGACGGGCAGAATGCGGCTGCCGTCTTTGAACTGATGCTGGAACTGAATCGGGAGCTCGGCACCAGCCTCGTGGTCGTGACTCACGATCCCCGGCTGGCCGGGCGCATGGACCGGGTATTGTCTCTAGAGGGCGGGATTCTGGTCGATCGCGCCAGATTGCGCTCTTAACCGCGCCACGCGGCGCTGGTAACGATGCATGACATGCTGGCGCCACCACACCGACATCGCGAGATAGCCGGACAGCGCGGCCAGGGTTCCGCTCACCAGACAGCCAAGCAGGAACGGCTTCCAGATCACGACAAGATTTTCACTGGCCCAATCCCATGTGAGCGCAAAGTCAAAGGATTCCAGATTGCTGCCGGTCAGCACCGTCCCGACCCAGTAGGCGCCAAAAAACACCGGGACCATCGTCAGCGGATTCACCAGCAGAATCGTCAGCATCGAAAGGGGCAGATTGGCGCGCAGGAGTATCGCCACCGTTGGCGCAAGCAAGAGGTGAACGGGCAAAGGGACGAAGCAGATGAACAGTCCCAGTGTTACGGCCCGGATCACGCTGCGCCGGTGCAAGGTCCAATAGGCGGGGTTACTCAGGGCGCCGCGAAAAGGCCGCAGGTACCACCGGCGAGCCAGTGAGTGTCGGTCGGGCAGAATTCTCTTCAGCAGTGGCCGCGGCATCATCGGGGGACGGACTCTAGCAGCAAGCCGGAAGGGACGCATGTTACCGCGACACGCCCTGGCGTTCCTCACTGGGATCTTGTGCGTGGAGCATTCCAGTGGCATCGAAGGATTCCGGCACGCCGCGCCGCTTCTCGTCGGCGTCGTTCTCCTCTGTGGCATCTGGGGCGCGCAACTGGTGGGCTGGTGCGCCGCAGGAACACTATGGGCCCTCGTCTGCGCGCTGACTCTCCTGTCTCATCAACTGCCTCCGGAACAGGACGGGACCGACTGGCTGCTGCGCGGTGATGTGGTCTCCCTTCCCGCGGTGGCGGCGGGCCAGACGAGATTCGAATTTGCGCCGGACCCGCAGCCCGGCTTCCCACGCAAGCTCCAGCTTACGTGGTTCGACGCAGCGTCACCGCCACGCGCTGCCGAGCGCTGGCAGCTGCGCGTGCGGTTGCGCGGTGCGCGAGGCTTCGCCAATCCGGGCGGATTCGACTACGAGGGAAGCTTATTCCGCGACGGCATTGGCGCAACGGGGTACGTACGTAACTCAGTGGACAACCTGAAGTTGACGGACCGCGCGCAGGCACATCCTGTGCTCGCGATCCGTGCCGCCATCGCGCGGCACATCAACGAGATACTGTCCAGCCGCGCGGCCGCAGGTGTGATCGCCGGGCTGGCAGTGGGAGCCACCGAAGGAATCTCGGCCGCGCAATGGCGGGTATTCTCGGCCACCGGCACGACGCATCTCATCGCGATCTCGGGATTGCACGTCACCATGGTTGCGACGCTCGCGATGTTGGCCGCGCGTTGGCTCTGGCGGCTGCCACGCCATCGCGTGCCGCGCAGCTGTCAGGCAAATGTCGCTTGTCTGTGTGGCGCACTGGCGGCGGCCGCTTACGCGCTTCTCGCCGGGTTCTCCGTTCCTACTCAGCGCACGCTTGCCATGCTGTTGGTGGGTTTGGGCTGCACCTGGCTGCGACGCGCACCGCCTGCCTCTCAGGTGCTGTCCATCGCGCTGATCGCGGTGCTGCTCATTGATCCGCACGCGGCACTGACTGCGGGCTTCTGGCTGTCGTTCCTCGCCGTTGCCGCGATCCTTGCCATGCTGGGGAGTGTGGTATCGCCGGTGCAGCCACTACGCGCGTTCTTTACCACGCAGAACGTAGTATCGCTGGCACTGCTTCCCGCGACACTGCTCTTGTTCGGCAGTGTCTCATTGGTGGCGCCACTGGCGAACCTCGTGGCCATACCGGCGTTCAGTTGTGTTCTCGTGCCGGTGACATTGCTTGGTACTTTGTTCCTTGGTCTGGCGCCGACGGTGGCGCAGAGTCTGCTGGCGTTCGCCGGATGGTGCGTGGACCGGCTCTGGCCAATACTCGAATGGGCTGCGCAGCTGCCGGCAGCGATCATGCATCCGGCGGCACCTTCAGTCGGCATTTCCATCTTGCTGGCGAGCGGCGCGCTGCTCGCTCTTCTGCCGCTTCCCTGGAGTTTGCGCTCCTCGACAATACTGCTGGTACCGCTCCTGCTCGGGAATCCTGCACGGCTGGCGCCGGGAGACTTCACGCTCACAACCCTGGACGTGGGGCAGGGGCTGGCAGTGGTCGTGCAGACCGGATCGCACGCGCTGCTCTTTGATGCGGGCCCGCGCTTTCGAAATGGACGCTCGGCCGGCGAGCTCGCCGTCGTCCCCTATCTGCATAGCGTCGGCGTGCACGCGCTTGATCTGATGGTTGTGAGCCATGCCGATGCAGATCACGCCGGTGGAGCGCCTGCAGTGGAGCGAGCTCTCGCCCTGCAGGAATTGCGCCGGGGTGACGATGTCCGTGGGCTGCAACTGCCAGCGACAGCGTGCGAACGTGGCGAAGCTTGGATATGGGACCAGGTTCGCTTCGAGTTCCTGCATCCCGGCAGGGGAGAGCATTGGAGCGAGAACGACGGCTCGTGTGTGCTTGAGATTTCCAATGGGCACGGTCGAGCGTTACTGACGGGCGATATCGAATCGAGCGCGGAAGGACACCTGGCCGAACTCGCGATGTGGCAGGTGTCCGATGTCATCGTTGTTCCACATCACGGTAGTCGCAGTTCTTCATCCGCCGCCGTAGTGGGTTCAATCGCCGCGCACTACGCGATCGTTTCAGCAGGCGCGCGCAATCGCTGGCACTTTCCTCATCCCGAGGTCGTCGAACGCTGGTGTCGCGCCAATACGCAGGTGATCAACACCGCGGATTGGGGCGCGATCTCACTGGACTTCAAGGCTCGAACCGGCATGCAGCCACCCCGGTCCTATCGCGCCGGACATCGCCACTATTGGAGCGCCTTCGCACCTCTCGCGGGCCGATCCCTTTGCTCTCAGGCATGACCGGCGCCAACCAAATCAATTGTTTATGCGTATCCCTTGATGCAGTATCATCGGCCGCCGTCGCGGTGCAGAAAGTGGCTTCGATGCATGTGGGAAATCATTCAACTCGGCGGGCCCGTCATGTGGCCCATCATCTTGTGCTCCATCATGGGCGCGGCCATCGTCCTGGAACGCTTGTGGACGTTGCAGCAAAAGCGTGTCCTGCCACGCGAGCTGACCGAGCAGGTTTGGCGTTGGGTGCAGAATAACCAGGTCACCGACAAGCTCATCGCGGCTCTCGAACAGAATTCACCTCTCGGCCGTGTGCTGGCGGTAGGACTCGTCAACCGGCATCGCACCCGCGACATCATGAAGGAGCGGCTCGAGGATGCGGGGCGACACGTGGTGCACGAGCTGGAGCGGTTTCTCAACACGCTCGGCACCATCGCGTCGATTTCCCCGTTGCTCGGTCTGCTCGGCACCGTGACCGGCATCATTCGCGCCTTCAACGCCATTTCCCTCGAAGGCGCTGGCGACCCCCGCGTGTTGTCGGCCGGCATCGGCGAAGCGCTGATTGCGACTGCCGCGGGCCTGTGTGTCGCGATTCCGTCGCTGTTTGCCTACCGTATTCTGCGCGGCAAGGTGAACCGCATCGTCATCCAGATGGAAAAAGAAGCGATGAAGCTCGTCGATGCAATGGAGGACGCGGGTGTCCGCAGCATGAGCGCGCCCATCACCCGCGCTACCGGCACCTCATGAATCTCAATCGGGACAGCGAATCACAGGGCATCAACGAACCAGAGATCAATGTCGTTTCGCTGATCGACGTAGTGCTGCTGCTGGTCGTGTTCTTCATGGTCTCGAGCACGTTCGTGGAGGAAGGGCGCATCAAGGTGCAGCTTCCCAACGCGAGTTCCGTGCCAGTGAATTCAACCATCGCTGATCCCATCGTGGTGACAGTCACGGCTCAGGGTGCGTATCGCGTGAACGAGCGCAGTCTCATCAACAACAGTCCGGAGACGCTGCGCGCCGCACTGCTGCGCATGACCGGCGAGCGCCGCAAGATTCCCGTCACGATTCGCGCCGACGCGCGGGCCACGCATCAGTCAGTTGTCACTGCCATGGACGTCATCGGCCGGTTGGGCTTCGCCCAGATCAATATCGCGACTTTGAACGATCAGGGCGGCAGGTGAGCCCTGGGCCTGACGACGCCCTCGGCATCTATCGGCGCCTGCTGCGCTACGCAGCGCCCCACTGGGCGATGTTCAGCGTCGGCGTGGTCGGCATGGCGCTGTTCGCTGCAAGCGACGCATCGCTCGCCTGGCTGACCACGAAGTTCCTGGAAGGGGCATTCGTCAAACCGAATCCGAGGATCCTGATCCTCGTGCCTATCGGTGTGTTCACGCTGTTCCTGATCCGCGGCATTGGCGACTATGTTTCGAACTACTTCCCCGGATGGGTGGGCCGGCAGGTGATCAAATCCCTACGCGGCGAACTGTTCAGCCATTACCTGCACCTGCCCTCGCTGTACTTCGACGGTCAGCAGTCCGGACAGATGCTTTCAAGGCTCACCTACAACATCGAACTGGTCGCCGAGGCCAGCACCAACGCGATCACGGTAATCATTCGCGACACGCTGACGATTGTCGGCCTGGTCGGATTTCTGCTCTACCTCAATTGGCGCCTGGCGCTGTTCACCTTCATCGCGGCGCCGCTGATTGCGTGGCTCATCCGGGTAGCGAACCGTGCGTTTCGCCGCTACAGCGGGCGGATTCAGAACTCGATGGGCGAGGTGACGCGCGTGGCGAAGGAGGCGATCGATGGCCAGCGCCTGATCAAGGTCTTCAATGCGCAGGATTTCGAGGCGCAGAAGTTCGAGAAGGTCAACGAGCGACATCGCCACAACAACATGCGCCTGATCATGGCGAAGTCGATCAGCAACCCGGTAGTGCAGCAGATTGCGGCTGTGGCACTTGCCGGTGTCATGTTCGTCGCGATCCGGCAGGTGCTGGGTGGCAGCATGCGCGTCGATCAATTCATCGGCTTTCTCACCGCGCTGTTGTTGCTCACCGCGCCGCTGCGTCGCCTGGTGAGCATGAGCGGGCCGTTGCAGCAGGGGATTGCCGCCGGCGCCAGCGTCTTCGAACTGCTCGATGTGCCACCCGAGAACCAGGGTGGCGAGCGTGCGCTGCCACGGGCACGCGGTGACGTCGAGTATCGGGACGTAACGTTCGAATACGCAGCGGACAAAGGCAGGGTCCTCAGGAACGTCAACTTCAGCGTGCGTTCCGGGGAGACGCTGGCGATCGTCGGCAAGTCCGGAAGCGGAAAATCCACGCTGGTCAGCCTGCTGCCACGCTTCTATGACCCGCAGTCGGGCAGCGTGCGCCTCGACGGCCACGAGGTACGCGAGTATCGCCTCGCGGATCTGCGTCGTCAGGTGAGCCTCGTGAGCCAGGACGTGATCCTGTTCGATGACACGATCCGCAACAACATCGCTTTCGGCGGCATCGAATGTTCGGAAGCCGCGATTCGCGATGCCGCGCGGGCCGCCCATGTGCTGGAGTTCGCCGAGGAACTGCCGCAGGGGCTTGATACCGAGGTCGGGGATCGCGGCGGCAGGCTGTCGGGCGGTCAGCGCCAGCGCGTCGCGATCGCGCGCGCACTTCTCAAGGACGCTCCGGTGCTGATCCTGGATGAGGCGACTTCGGCGCTCGACAGCGAGTCGGAACGGCATATCCAACAGGCGCTCGCCACTTTGATGCGCAATCGCACCACGTTCGTGATCGCGCATCGACTGTCCACCGTGGAAAGCGCGGACCGCATCCTCGTGCTGGATGAAGGTGTGGTGGTCGAGACTGGTACACACGCCGAGTTGTTGGCTCAAAATGGCCACTACGCTGCATTGCATCGCATGCAATTCAAAGCCTAGGCCGCTGGAGCGGGGGTGTACGACTGGTTGCAACGCGTCTGGTATGCGAATGCCGCCTCAGGCGTGGTGCTCCGACCCCTGGCCTGGATCTTCGGTGGCCTCGTGCGCGCGCGACGTTGGCTTTACGCTCGAGGCTGGATGCACTCCGTCGCAGTCGCCCGACCGGTCGTCGTCGTGGGCAATCTCACCGTGGGTGGTACCGGCAAGACGCCCTTGGTGCTCTGGCTGGCCACACGATTGCGCGAACGCGGCCTGCATCCGGGAATCATATTGCGCGGCTATCGGGGGAGTACGCGAGCATCGCGTCGCATCAGTGCCGCAGCCAGTGCGAGCACCGTAGGGGATGAAGCTGCCCTGCTGGCCGCAAGAAGCGGCTGCCCGGTTGCGGCAGGAGCAGATCGTATCGCCGACGCCAGATTGTTGGAGGCGGAGGTGGATGTGATCCTTGCCGACGATGGGCTGCAGCATCTGCGCCTGCGTCGCGAGCTGGAAATCGTCGTGATCGATGGTGAGCGGCGCTTCGGCAACCGGCGCCTGCTACCGGCCGGTCCGCTGCGCGAACCCCTCGATCGCCTCGACAGCGTCGATGCGGTCGTCGTGAATGGCGGAACCGACGGTGTCGGTGGACTGAAGATGGCGCTCACTGGCGCAGAAGCCGTCGCGCTGGTTGGGGGCGAGCGGCGCGCGCTGTCCGCGCTCGCGCCCGGCCCGGTTCACGCTCTCGCCGCGATCGGCAACCCAGAACGTTTCTTTGCGATGCTGCGGCAGAAGGGTCTGAATCTCATTCCGCATCCATTTGCAGACCACCACGCATTCCGCCGCAGGGATCTGGAATTCGGCGACTCGCTCCCGGTGCTGATGACCGAAAAGGATGCGGTGAAATGCGCCGCGATCGCGGATCGGCGCCATTGGTACGTTCCGGTGGAGGCGGTGCTTGGCGATGCAGACGCAGATCAGTTGCTGCGTCTCGTGGACCAGGCGGTGCGGGCCAAGCGCGGGAACTAGTGCTTTTTCTTGCGGCGCTTGGTTGATCCGTGGCCGTCGCCATCGGCGCCAATGTCATAGTCGTCGAAGTCGCTGAGCTGTTCGGAAGTGCGCTTCTCTTCCATGTAGCGCTCCAGCCGTCGCCACGCCGGATCGGTGACCTTAGGGCCCCGGCGCTTCATGGACTCGAGATCCTTGATCAGATGATCAACGTCGAGGTCCTCGGATGCCTCCGCGGCCTCGTCGCTCTCGTCCTCTTCGTATTCGTCCGACTCGCTTTTCTCGCTCATCGATACGCACCGTCGCGATTCCGCAACATCGACAGTGGATCGCAACGCGCGCGGTTATAAAGCGAATCGCAGGGCGTGGCAAGTGCGTTCTTGGCAGAACGCTCCCCGGAGTCAGTGCACCAGCTCGTTGAGCTGGAATATAGGCAGGAGCAATGCAAAGACGATGCCCATTACCAGCATCCCCATGAACACGATCAGCACTGGCCCCATGAGACCCAGCAGCGTGCCTATCAGGCCGTCCAGCTCGCGCTCCTGGTTGGTCGCCGCGCGCTCGAGCATCGTCTCGAGCTCACCGCTGGTCTCGCCGCTCGAGATCAGGTGAATCGTCATGGGCGGGAACAGCCGGCTGGCACCGAGCGATTTGCCGATCGGTGAACCTTCGCGAATCCGTTCGCTCGCCTCGCCGACTGCCTCGCGCATCGGGACATTGGTAACGACTTCCGCGGAGATACGCAGACTCTCGAGCACCGGCACCGAGCTCGCAGTCAGGATGCTGAATGTGCGGGTGAAGCGCGCCGTGTTCACGCCGCGGACCAGGCGGCCTATCAGCGGGATTCGCAGTAGCGCGTGATGGAACTGGCGTTTCGGGCCCTCGCGGCGCAGGTGACGAACGGTGAGCCACCCAAGGACAGCCAGTGCGATCAGGGCGTAGATACCGTATTCGCGAAAGAAATCGCTGGAGCCGATCAGGATGCGCGTGGCGATCGGCAACTCGCGCTTGCTGGTCTCAAACACCTTGACGACCTTCGGTACCACGAACACCAGCAGGACTGAAACAATACTGAAACACATGAGGGTGAGCGCGATCGGATAGACCAGGGCATTGCTCACCTTCTGGCGGATCACCTGGCGGTTCTCGGTGTAATCGGCCAGGCGCTCGAGCACGGTGTCCAGGCGTCCCGACTGTTCACCGGCTGCTACGGTCGCGCGGTAGATCTCCGGGAATATCTGGGGAAATTCGGCAAAGCCGTCAGCGAGCGTGTGACCCTCCATCACGCGCGAACGCACCCCGAGCAGGATGCTCTTGATGCGCGGCTTCTCGGTCTGCTGTGAAACTGCGAGCAGGGACTCCTCGAGCGGCAGGCCGGAGCGCACCAGTGTCGCGAGCTGCCGGGTCAGCAGGGCAAGATCGGTCGAGGAGACGCCGCGTGCGATTCCGATCCCGAAACTCTGCTGACGGCGCGATTCGGTCTTGACGACCTCGGCGACGTTGACCGGCAGGAGCTTTTGCTCGCGCAGCAGCTGGCGCACCTGGCGCGCGGTATCCCCCTCGATGACACCTTTGCGCTCGCGGCCGGTCGTGTCGACGGCCGTGTATTCGAATGCGCCCAACCCTCAATCTCCGCGCGTGTGCCCTGCGCGCGAGCCGCAGGAGGCGGGGGCAGGAAGTCGCTCAATCCTCGCGTGTGACACGGAGGAGCTCTTCCAGCGATGACTCGCCCGACACGACCTTGGCTCGGCCGTCGTCCCTGATGCTGGGACTGAAAGTGCGGGCGTAGCGGTCCAGCTCATGCTCCCCGGCGCCGTCATGAATCATGGTGCGCATCGTGTCATCGACGCTGACCAGTTCATAGATCCCGGTACGGCCGCGATAGCCGCCGCCGGCGTCGTTGCCGGGCCGAAAGAGGTGCGGGGCCGGATCATCGGCCGACAGGTTGAGAAGTCTTCGCTCGTATTCGCCACCGACATACTCCTGGCGGCTGTCGGGATTGAGCACTCGCACCAGGCGTTGCGCCAGCACACCGATGAGACTCGAGGAGAGCAGGAACGGCTCGACACCCATGTCGCGCAGGCGCGTGACGGCGCCGACTGCGGTGTTGGTATGCAAGGTCGAGAGCACCAGGTGGCCGGTGAGGCTGGCCTGCACCGCGATCTGCGCCGTCTCGACGTCGCGGATCTCGCCGACCATCACCACGTCGGGGTCCTGGCGCAGGATCGCGCGCAGACCGCGCGCAAAGGTCATCTCGACCTTGGTATTGACCTGGGTCTGGCCGATGCCGTCGATGTAGTACTCGATCGGATCTTCGACCGTCATGATGTTGCGCGTGTTGTCGTTGATGCGCTCGAGCGCCGCGTAAAGCGTGGTGGTCTTGCCTGAACCCGTTGGTCCTGTGACCAGGATGATGCCGTGGGGCTTGTGGATCAGTTCGTCCATCGTGTGCTGGGTCTCGGGATCCATGCCGAGCGAACCGAGATCGAGCCGCCCAGCCTGCTTGTCGAGCAGACGCAGGACGACGCGCTCGC
Organism: uncultured Gammaproteobacteria bacterium; assembly: GCA_963724625.1. Classification (GTDB taxonomy): domain Bacteria; phylum Pseudomonadota; class Gammaproteobacteria; order Steroidobacterales; family Steroidobacteraceae; genus DATBVX01. Next base: position 147,216 of record CAVRVO010000013.1, read on the forward strand.
CATGGCCGGCCGGAATCGTCGAGACACGCACATCGACGGCGCGCCCGGCCACCCGCAGGCTGATACGCCCGTCCTGGGGCAGGCGCTTCTCGGCGATGTCGAGCTTCGACATCACCTTGATGCGCGATACCACGAGGGGTGCCACCGCGCGGCGCGACTGCAAGACTTCCCGCAGCACGCCGTCCACCCGAAAGCGCACCACCAGGCGGTTTTCGAACGGTTCGATATGAATGTCGGAGGCGTTTTCCTTGACCGCCTGCGTGAGCACGGCGTTGATCAGCCGGATGACCGGCGCGTCGTCTTCGCTTTCCAGCAGGTCCGAGGGCTCGGGCAGTTCCTGGGCGAGGTGTGCGAGGTCGGTGGTGTCTTCGAATCCCTCGACCATCTGCATCGCAGCGTTGGAACCTGTTTCATAGATCTGGCGCAACAGCGCATCGAAAGCCTCCGGCTCCACGCGCTCGAGCTTCAAGGGAACGCCGATGAAGCGGCGCAGCTCCGCGACGCTCAGCGGGGACGCGTCGGCGCGATACACCGTGCGGGCGATTCCGTTCTCGATCCCGCTGACCAGCACCCCGTGGCGTTTCGCAAATGTGAACGACACGCGGCGTTCCCGTTCGGGCCTCGTGTCAGTGCTGATCGCCTGATCCATGCGCCTAGCCACTCGGAGATGTCGACTCTTGCTGTCTCTGCGCTCCGGGCGGCGGCGCCTTCGCTGGCTCCGCTGGCGCAGAGTCGAGCGGCGTGGTGCTGGCGCCCGGTGGTTCCTTGGGAGGCGACTGGGGAGCAGGCGCCGAAGGAGGCGGGGTCGGCGGTGGTGGCGGCGGCTCGAGCACGGGTTGCTTTTCAAACGGCAGGAGCGGGGCCTTGCCGTTGTGCATCTTGAGCTGCTGGTCGCGCAGGTTGTTGTACTTGGTGTTGGTCTCCACCGCTGTCTGCATGCCGTCGCGCAGGATCTTCGGGCGAATGAAGAACATCAGGTTGCTCTTGTGTCGCTGCGTATTGCGTACGCGGAACAGCTCGCCGATGAGGGGAATACGCCCCAGGATCGGCACGCGCTGCTCGCTGCCCGTGACCTGGTCCGCGATCAATCCACCAAGCACGATGATGCCGCCGTCCTCGATGAGGACATTGGTGGTTATGGTGCGCTTGTTGGTGACCAGGTCGACCGCGTTGAAGTTGTTCGCTGCGACGTTGGAAGCTTCCTGCTGGATCTTGAGGATTACCAGGTCACCTTCGCTGGCGATCGACGGCGTGATCTTGAGGATATTGCCCACCTCTTCGCGTTGAATCGTCTGGAAAGGATTTACGCCCGGAACCTGGCTGCCCGTATTGGCGTACTGCCCGGTGAGGAACGGCACTTCCTGGGCGACTTTGATCTCCGCCTCCTGGTTGTCCATGGTCACGATCTGCGGCGTCGCGATGATGTTGTTGTCCGAATCAGTCCGCAGGGCGCGCAGGATCGCGGCGAAGTTCGTGCCCGAATCCATGACGCGCCCAATGCCGACGCTCAGACCGGTTGGTACCGATGTGACCGTCGATGGGTCATTGATGGCACGCGCGAGGTCGACGATGCTGGTGCCGCCGATGGGCTGAATGAAGCCGCCCACCGCATTGCTGTCGCTACTGCCGTCGATGGCCCAGTTCACGCCGAGGTCGACGGTCTTGTCCGCGGAAACCTCGACCAGGATCGACTCGAGCAGCACCTGGGCGCGACGAATGTCGAGCTTGTCGATGACCGACATCAGCGCGCGCATCACCTTTGGAGGCGCAGTGATGACCAGGGCATTGGTCTCCGGTTCCGCCCAGATCGTGATGTTCTTGTCGACCTGCGCGGCCGCCGCAGCGCCCGCAGCAGGCGGAGCGCCCTGGGTAGTTGCAGCGGTGACCGTCGCCTGATCCTTGAGCTTGGCGGCGAGCTTCTCGGCATCGGCAAAGCGCAGGTAGCGCACTTGCGTATCGCCGCCTGACTCGAGCGGCGTGTCCAGGTGCGCGACGAGCGCCTTGATTCGCAGGCGCTGCGATTTCTCGCCGCTGATCAGGACGCTGTTGGTGCGCTCATCGGCAACCATCCGCGCCCCGGCGCCGCCTTCCGCTGCCGCTGCCGGATACAGGGCGTTGACGACTCGCACGACTTCCGCGGAGGAGGCATGCTCGAGAGGCATGACGTCTACTTCCTCGTCGCCGCTCTGATCGATGCGCTGGATGATGCGCACAATCCGGTTCACGTTATTGGCGCGATCGGAAATGATCAGCATGTTCGAGCCGGGATAAGCCGTGAAATGCCCGTACTGAGGAATCAGAGGCCGCAGCACCGGTACCAGTTGCGCCGCACTCACGTTCTTGACCGCGATCACCTCGGTGACGATTTCATCGGAGGAGGAGCTGATCCGGTCCGGCAGATCATCACCGGGTACCTGGCGGGCGTTGGCATCGGGAATGATCTTGATGACGTTGCCAGCGGGTACTGCCACGAAACCGTGCACCTGCAGGATGGCGAGGAACGCCTGATAGAACGCGTCGGGCGACATGGGCGTGTGCGACAGCATCGTGACCTGTGCGCGGACGCGCGGATCGACGATGAAGTTCTTGCCGGTAATCTCGCTCACGGCTTCGACGATCTGTGCGAGGTCGGCATCCTTGTAATTCGGCGTGATCGTCGGTTGCTGCGCGAAAGCCAGGGAACACATGGCCCATGCCGCAAGGGCAGCAAGCACCCACAATCGCTGCAGGCGCACACGGGCCTCGGCCTGAGTGGAAATTGTTTGCATGTCTACTGAGGCCTCTGATTCATAACGAGTGCGGCGATGCTCTGCGGAGCGTCAGTCATCGTTGTTGGGATCCGGCGGCATCGGCGCAGCCTGATCCATCGGGACCGTGCCTTCGGCGCTTGCCTGATCCTCGGGCAGTTCATCGGCGATCTGTGCCATGTTGAGCACCAGCTCCTGCGGTTTCCCGTTGCGCTCGACCGTTACCCGTACCTGATCCGCGCTGCTGATGGACCTGAAGATCTCCATTCCACGTTGCGGATCATCGAGTGGCGTGCCGTTGATCGACATCACGAGATCACCGGGACGTAACCCGAGCCGCGCGAACTGCTGCCGGTTGCGGCCTGGAAAGACCCGGTAGCCGCGCTGCTGGCCATTTGTGAATACCGGCTGCGGCCGCATGATCTCGGAGACCGATCCCGGATCCTGGGCAATCAGGCGTCGCACCCGGTCTGCGACTTCGGCGCCCGCGCCGGCAGGGGCGTTCGCGATCGGGCGGGGCGGCAGCACCGCCGGATTGGCACCTGCCCCACCGCGATACTCACGCGGCAGCAGCAATGCCTCGAGCTGACCGGCTCGCTCCAGGATCACACGATCGTCATACACCGCGTTGAGCCGCGCTCCACCCACGATGCTGTCGCCGACCTTGTATACCTTGGCGGTCGCCGCGCTCTCGCCAATGATGCCGAGTCCACCCTTCGGATCGCTGGACGCGATGGTTCCGGCGAGCACCAGGCTCATGCGCGTCTCCGGCGCATCGGACGGATCGGTATCGGTCTGCGACTCGGGTGCCGCGACGCCAAACATGTGCGCATTGATGATGCTTTGTACATCGACAGACTGCGCCGCCTGCGCCGACGGCATCGAGGGAGTAGTCGGGCCAGCCGCGACTGCGGCCGGTGCAGATTGTGGCAGCAGATCACGCACGATCAACGCTGCCTGAATTCCAATTGCCACCGCGAGTGTCCACGTCACGATCTGCGGTAGCCGCGGGGTGAGATGGCCTAACAGCGATTCAGGGTTGAATTCCTTGATGCTGCCGAGCAGTGAGCTTGCATTCATTGGCGCTGTCGAACTACCGCGCTGGCACGCACGTACCTGCCGGAAAGATTTCGGCAATCATACGGTTTCTACAGGTTCGGTCTCAAGCAATTGTTTTCCCTTGGATTCCAAGACTGCATCACGGTGCCTCTGGATATGTCAACGGTCAGTGATCAGAACAGTGACACGGTGCGGGAATTGCATCGCCAGGGGTGCCTCGGTCAGTGCTTGAACGCGTGCCTGTCAATTTGGGGTGATGTCGCCGAATGCACACAAGGCAGCGCACGGCATGCGCACTTGTGTTGAGGGTCGACGCGCCATATAAATCGGTTCGCTTGCGCTTGCATTGCCGGAGCGTGTCGCGACGATGAGCGTGCAAGCGAACGGGCGAGGCCGTGCACGGTCGATATGGGCGAGGAGGAACAGGGGCAGACAGGATCCGGGTTGCTGGTGGAAGAGGCCAAACCGCGCCTCAAACGTCCACCGCTCTACCAGGTCGTGCTGCTGAACGACGATTACACACCAATGGAGTTCGTGGTCGATGTGCTGGAACGCATCTTCGGCCTGGACCGCACCACGGCGACGCGCGTGATGCTGGAGGTGCATACGAAGGGCAAGGGTGTGTGTGGAGTCTTTACGTTTGAGATTGCCGAGACCAAAGTGGCCCAAGTGACGACTTATGCCAGACAGCACCAGCATCCGCTGTTGTGCACGATGGAAGAGACCTGACAGTGCTGAGCAACGAACTTGAATACTGCCTGAATGAAGCGTTTCAGAACGCTCGCGAGGCGCGTCATGAATTCATGACGGTGGAGCACCTGCTGCTGGCCATCCTGGATACGCCCAAGGTGCGCGAGATCCTGCGTGCCTGTGGGGCCGACATGACGAAGCTGAAGGGCGACCTGGCCGCGTTCATCGAGCAGACCACGCCGCGTCTGCCGGAAGATGATGATCGCGAGGTCCAGCCGACGTTGGGTTTTCAGCGCGTGCTGCAACGGGCCGTGTTTCACGTGCAGTCGAGCGGCAAGAAAGAAGTCACCGTTGCCAACGTGCTGGTGGCGATCTTCAGCGAGAAGCAATCGCACGCCGCATATCTGCTCAGCATGCAGGACGTCGCACGGCTGGATGTAGTGAACTACATTTCTCATGGTCTCACCCGCGTAGGCGATGAGCCGGGTTCCAAGGATGAAACGCCTTCTGCCGAGGGAGAGCGCGAGATCGAGGGTGGCTCGAGTCCACTCGAGAAGTACACGACCAACCTGAACAAGCTCGCCACCGACGGCAAGATCGATCCGCTCATCGGCCGGCGCATGGAGGTCCAGCGCACGATCGAAATCCTGTGTCGGCGGCGTAAGAACAATCCGCTCTACGTCGGCGAAGCGGGTGTCGGTAAGACCGCAATTGCCGAGGGTCTGGCGCGTCTGATCGTTGAAGGACAGGTGCCGGACGTGCTGAGCGACTGCACGATCTATGCGCTCGACATGGGCGCGCTGATCGCCGGCACCAAGTATCGCGGCGACTTCGAGAAGCGGCTCAAGGGTGTGCTTGCGGAGCTGCGCAAGAATCCCGGAGCCATCCTGTTCATTGATGAGATCCACACTGTGATCGGCGCGGGCGCCGCCTCGGGCGGTGTCATGGATGCCTCGAACCTGATCAAGCCCGTGCTGGCGAATGGTGAGCTGCGTTGCATTGGCTCGACCACGTACAGCGAATACCGCGGAATCTTTGAAAAGGATCATGCACTCGCGCGCCGTTTTCAGAAGATCGACGTGACGGAGCCGAGCGTCGCCGAGACCATCGACATCCTGTTGGGGCTCAAGCCGAAGTTCGAGGAGCATCACGGCGTCAAGTACCTGGACGAGTCGCTCAGAGCGGCAGCTGAACTCGCTGCGCGTCATATCAACGATCGGCATCTGCCGGACAAGGCGATTGATGTCGTCGACGAGGCAGGTGCGAGCTTGAGGCTCAAGCCGCCCGCGGAGCGGGCTACCACAGTTACGGTCGCGAACATCGAGGATGTCGTGGCCCGCATTGCGCGTATTCCACCCAGGAACGTGTCGCTCTCAGACAAGGATGTCCTCAAGAATCTGGAGCGCAATCTGAAGCTGGTGATTTTCGGCCAGGACCCGGCGATCGACGCGCTGGCCGCAGCGATCAAGATGTCGCGTTCTGGCCTGGGCGATCAGCGCAAGCCCGTGGGCTCATTCCTGTTCGCGGGGCCTACCGGCGTCGGCAAGACCGAGGTCACGCGCCAGCTTGCCATTGCGATGGGCGTGGAGTTCATCCGCTTCGACATGTCGGAATACATGGAGCGGCATACGGTCTCGCGCCTGATCGGCGCGCCGCCGGGGTACGTGGGATTCGACCAGGGCGGTCTGCTGACCGAGGCGATCACCAAGCATCCACACTCGGTGCTGCTGCTCGATGAGATCGAAAAGGCGCATCCGGATGTCTTCAACCTGCTGCTGCAGGTGATGGATCATGGCACGTTGACCGACAACAACGGCCGTAAGGCGGATTTCCGCCACGTCATCATCGTGATGACGACCAACGCCGGGGCCTTCGAGATGAACCGACCGGCCATCGGCTTTACCCAGTCCGATACTGCCAGCGACGGCATGGAAGCGATCCGGCGCATTTTTTCACCCGAATTCCGCAATCGCCTCGACGCCGTGATCCAGTTCAGCACGCTGGGCCCGGGGACGATCGAGCGTGTGGTCGACAAGCTGCTGGTCGAGGTGGAGACCCAGCTCGAACAGAAAGGCGTCTCCCTCACTGTGGACGATGACGCCCGCACCTGGATTGCACGTAAGGGCTACGACCCGAAGATGGGGGCCCGGCCGATGGCACGCCTGATCCAGGATCACATCAAGCGCCCGCTGGCCGAGGATCTGTTGTTCGGCAAGTTGGTTGGCGGCGGCCACGTCAGGGTTACGGTGAATGAGGCCGGCACGGAGCTGGTGCTGGTCTCCCGCGCAGCGCACGAACCGGAGCTGCTGACTCAAGGAAGCGATTAGAGGTGGCGGGTCGGCGGGCCCGCAGGCCTGCGGCTCACCGGCCGCGGTAGATGATTCTTCCCTTGGTGAGATCGTACGGCGTCATTTCGACCGTCACCTGGTCACCGGTCAGAATGCGGATGTAGTTCTTGCGCATCTTGCCGGAGATGTGCGCCGTCACCAGGTGCCCGTTCTTGAGCTGCACGCGAAATGTCGTGTTTGGCAGAGTCTCAACGACCTCGCCTTCCATCTGAATTGCTTCTTCTTTGGCCATGCAGTCCTGTGTGGCAGCTTCGGGGCGCGCGAATTGTGCATAGCCGGGGGGTGGGTGTCCAGCAGTCGCAGCCGGGCAACGCTCCGACCTACGGAAGGGTGATCTGCGCGGCGGGCTGCCAGCCGGGCTTGCGGTGCTCGGCGATGACGGAGGTGTAGATGCCGCCGCGGACATTGAAGCGGGCGGTGAGGCGCATGAAGCGGGGTGCGACGGCGTTAACCAGGTGATCGAGTATCTCGTTGGTCACCGCTTCGTGGAATGCACCCCGATCGCGGAACGACCAGATGTAGAGCTTGAGCGCCTTGAGCTCAACGCAGCTTGCATCGGGCACGTACTCGAGCTCGAGAGTCGCAAAATCCGGCTGTCCGGTGCGTGGGCACAGGCACGTAAACTCCGGGATCGACATCCGGATCGTGTAATCACGCTCGCGCTGCGGATTGGGAAAGGTCTCGAGCGCCGTGCTCGGTCGCGCGCGGCTCGCCGGTGCGCTCATGGAAGGCCTGCAACGTATCGAACCAACAGTGAATTTACTTTACACTACGCCGCCATCGTGAACCACGCCTGCGGAGTCAGCCCAGGGACATCATGCGGCTAACCCGAATCAAGCTCGCCGGCTTCAAGTCATTCGTCGACCCTACTTCGATCCACTTCCCCAGCAATCTCACCGGAATCATCGGCCCCAACGGCTGCGGCAAGTCGAACATCATCGACGCCGTGCGCTGGGTGATGGGCGAAATCTCGGCGACGCGCCTGCGCGGCGATTCGATGGCGGATGTGATTTTCAACGGCTCGAGCGCTCGCAAGCCAGTCGGCACGGCTTCGATCGAGCTGGTATTCGACAATAGCGATTGCGCGATCGGCGGCCAGTACGCCAGTTACGCAGAGGTGTCGCTGAAACGCGTGGTGTCGCGAGACGGCACCTCGGTCTATCTCATCAACGGTGCACGCTGTCGGCGCAAGGACATCACGGCACTCTTCCTGGGCACCGGGCTCGGTTCCCGCAGCTACGCGATCATCGAGCAGGGCATGATCTCACGGCTCATCGAAGCCAAGCCGGAGGATCTGCGGGCGTTCATCGAGGAAGCGGCCGGCATCTCCAAGTATAAGGAGCGGCGGCGCGAGACCGAGAACCGCATGGCTCACACGCGCGAGAACCTGGAGCGGCTGAACGACCTGCGTGAAGAAGTAGAGAAGCAGATCCGTCACCTGCAGCGCCAGGCCGCCGTCGCGCGGCGCTTCCAGGTGCTGAAAGATGAAGAGCGCAAGCTCGGCGCCGAGCTGCTGGCTCTCAGGATGCGCGATTTCGAAGCCGAGGCCGCAAATCGCGACCAGGCCACCCGTGATCGCGAGCTGGGCATGCAGGCTGCTCTCGCCGACCTGCGGGCGGTGGAAGCTTCGATCGAGAAGGCACGTTCTCACCAGTCCGAGCAATCGGACCGCCTCAATGAGGTGCAGGCGAGCTACTACCAGCTTGGCGCTGATGCGACGCGCCTCGAACAATCGATTCAACATGCACGTGAGCTGCGCCAGAGACAGCGCGCCGACCTGGAACAGACCGAACTCGGCAGCAAGGAGATTGCAGTCCAGCTCGCCCGCGACGAGGCGCAGGTCGCTGAACTGCTTTCGGCCCTGCGGAGCCTGGAGCCGGATCACGTGGCGGCCCGTGACCGCGAGACGGCGTCCGCGCAGCACCAGCAAGGCGTGGAAACCTCCATGCAGCTGTGGCAGGCGCGCTGGGAAGAACACGGGCGGGAGTACGGCGCCGCCGAACAAATTGCCCAGGTGGAGCGGGCGCGCATCGAGGAGATCGAGAATCGATTGGGTCACGTTCGCGCGCAGCTCGATCGAGTACAGGCGGAGCGCAGCGCGCTCGAAAAGAGCGAGACGGCGGTCCAGCTTGAATTGCTCAGCGATCGCGAGCTCGTCGCACGCAAGGCGGGGGAGACGGCACGCCAGGAACTTGAGGATGCGTTGCAGGGCCTGCAGGCGGCGCGAGCTCAGGAAAAAGAAACCACGGGGCAGCTGGATGAGGCGCGGGCGCGCAGACAGGCGCTGCAGGGGCGACTCGTATCGCTCGAGGCGCTGCAACAGGCTGCCCTTGGACAGGCGCAGGGCCAAGTCATGGAGTGGCTCGCCTCACATTCGTTATCCGGGCGACCGCGTCTCGCACAGCAGATTCGTGTGCAAAAGGGCTGGGAACGCGCGGTTGAGACTGTCCTCGGCGGGTATCTCGAGGCTGTCTGCGTCGATGGGCTCGACGCCGTGACAGCAGTCCTCGACGCGTTCGAAGGTGGGCAGGTGAGTTTCGTGATCGGGCAGGCTGGCGAGCGCGGGCAACTGCCGGCCCAGAGCCTGCTGTCCAAGATCGAGGGTCCGGCTGCGCTCGATGCGCTCCTGGACAAGGTTTATGCGGTCGACAACCTGGCCGCGGCACTGGTGCGTCGTGCCTGGCTGCACCCCGGAGAGTCGATCATCACGCGTGACGGCATTTGGATCGGCCAGCAGTGGTTGCGCGTAAGCCGCGATCGCGACGCTCACGCAGGTGTCATTGAGCGTGAGCAGGACATGCGAGGACTGCGATCCGAGGTGTCCGAGGCCGAGCAGGCGGTGCGAGACCTCGAGGCGACGATCGCCGAGGCGCGAGCGCGGGCAAGCACTCTGGAGGCGCGACGCGACCAATTGCAGGCAGACGTCAACCGCCGTCATACCGAGCATTCAGGATTGAGCGCACAGCTTGAGGCCTCGAAGGAGCGGGCGAGCGAGACCGCGTCGCGCGTCGATGTGCTCGACGCTGAGCACGCAGCGCTGGGCGCGCAGGGTCGGGGAGCCGAGGAAGATCTTGCGTCGGCGCGAACCGAGACTCGAGCAGGCCCTTGCAACCATGCGTCTGCTGGAAGGACGCGGTCCTGCTCTCGAAGACGAGCGCGCGCGTTTGCGCACCGATCTTGCGGCGGCGCGTGCTCAAGCTGAACAGGATCGCGCTGTGGCTCGCGATGTGGAGATTCAGCTCGAATCGCGCCGTGCGGCGCAGAGCGCGACCTTGGCCGCGTTGGAACGGATGCGTACTCAGCTCGCTCAACTCGAAGCGCGTCGCCTGGATCTCGACAGCCAGATTCAGGACGCGGCCGCACCACTGCTCGAGATGGAGCGCTCCCTCGAACAGGCGCTGTCTGAGAAGGTGTCTGTCGATAAGGAGTTGCGCGAGGCGCGCGAGTCCCTGGAAGCTGCCGAAGCCGCCTTGCGCGGTCTGGACGAGCAACGGGTCGGTTGCGAAACGAGTGTCGATGAGATGCGCAGCGCAATGGAACAGGCGCGGCTCGCGGCCCAGGAAATACGCGTGCGTCGCGAGTCGCTCGCCGAGCAGTTTGCTGCAACCCGCTTTGACCTGCAGACCGTGCTGGGCGGGCTGATGCCGGACGCAACCATCGCAAGCTGGGAGCTCAGCCTCACGGAAACAACCGAGCGTATTGCGCGCCTCGGCTCGGTGAATCTGGCAGCGATCGATGAATTCAAGGAACAGTCTGAGCGCAAGGAATACCTCGATCGGCAATTCGCCGATCTCACCGAGGCGCTTACGACCCTGGAGTCGGCGATTCGCAGGATCGACAAGGAGACCCGCCAGCGCTTCCAGGACACCTTCGATCGCATTAACGCCGGGCTCAAGGAAAAATTCCCACGCCTGTTCGGCGGTGGACACGCTTATCTGGAGATGACTGGCGAAGATATCCTGAACGCAGGTGTGGCTGTGATGGCCCGGCCGCCGGGTAAGCGCAACAGTACGATTCACCTGCTGTCCGGCGGCGAGAAGGCTCTCACCGCCGTCGCGCTCGTGTTCTCGATCTTCGACCTGAACCCGGCGCCTTTTTGCCTGCTCGACGAAGTTGATGCACCGCTGGACGATCACAACGTGGGCCGGTTCTGCGAGATCGTGCGCGACATGTCGCAGCGTGTGCAGTTCCTGTTCATCACGCACAACAAGGCGACCATGGAGCTCGCGTCGCAGCTCATCGGTGTGACCATGAGCGAGCCGGGCGTGTCACGGCTGGTTGCAGTCGACGTCGACGAAGCCGTGCGCATGGCGGCCATGTAGCCGCAGCGCTCATGCCAGAACTGCGCTGGATTCTGCTCGGCCTCGGAGTCCTGTTCTGGATCGGGCTGTGGTGGTGGGAAACGCGTCGGCAGCACCAGGCGTCGAACTCCGAGCTCGGAGGCAGGCTTCCGGACCGACTCGTCGAGCCTGCGCTCCCTGCACGGCGCGCGGAGATCCCCGCGGAGATCAGCGAACCTTCGTTTCCGGACGCGGTTCTCGAACCTGCTGCGCCTGCAGCTGACGACTCTCCGGAACCAATTCCGGTGTTGACGGAAGCCTTCGCTCGCATCGAGCCTGTGCTTGGCGACACCGAGATCGTGCGGCCCGCACCACCGCGTATCGAGCCACCCGAAGAGAAGATCATCACTTTGCGATTGACAGCGCCTCCTCTGGAGCGATTCGAGGGTCGGCGGCTCGTCGAAGCGTTGCAGACCGTCGGACTGCAGCACGGCAAGTTTTCCATCTTCCATCGCACCACACCGGACGGCGCGACCGTCTTTAGCGTCGCGAGCCTGGTAGAGCCGGGCACTTTCGATCTGGAGCGCATCGAGGGCCGTCGATTTCCAGGCGTGACTCTGTTCGCCGTGCTGCCGGGCCCGCTCGAAGCCCCAGCACTGGTGGAGGAGATGATTGGCGCAGGTCGGCGCCTGGCGGAGGAATTGCAGGGTGTGCTGCAGGACGAGCGTGGTGCGACCCTGAATGCGCAGCGTCTGGCGGATCTGCGTGCCAGCGTGGCGGAGTGGCACGCGCGCGCACAGATGGCGGGCCCGCGCCTGAACTGAAGCGCAGATGGCCGTACCGCGCCAGGACCGAGAGCGCGCAGCACAGCTGCGCGACGCGATCGAGCATCACAACTACCGCTACTACGCGCTCGACGATCCCGAAGTCTCCGATGCCGATTACGACCGCCTGATGCGCGAGCTGCAGGCGCTCGAGGAGCGCTACCCCGAACTGGTCGATTCGCGCTCACCCACGCAACGCGTCGGCAGCGCGCCCGTTGCTGCATTCGGCGAAGTCGAGCATCGGGTACCGATGTTGTCCCTGGATAACGCATTCAGCGAGGAGGAAGTGCGCGATTTCGACCGACGCGTGCGGGAACGCCTGCCGGGTATCAATCCCGTCCAATACACGGCGGAGCCCAAGCTCGATGGTCTGGCGGTGAGCCTCAGATATGAGGCGGGAGAGCTGGTGCAAGGCGCCACTCGGGGGGACGGCTCCAAGGGGGAAGATGTCACTGCCAATCTCAGAGCGATCCGCGCAGTACCGCTGCGTCTGCATGGAGGAGGTTTTCCGCGCGTGTTCGAAGTGCGTGGCGAGGTGTTCATGCCCTTCGATGGCTTCAAGCGCTTCAACGCCGAGGCGCAGGCCCGTGCAGAGAAGGTGCTCGTGAATCCGCGCAACGCCGCGGCCGGAAGCCTGCGACAGCTCGATCCGCGCCTGACCGCACAAAGGCCCCTGGACATCTTTTTCTATGCAGTTGGCTTCAACGACGGTGGGGCGCTTCCGCCTCGGCAGCACGAATTGCTGCAGGCGTTGCGCAGCTGGGGGTTGAAGACTTCCGGCGAGGTCCGGGTCGTGCAAGGCGTGGAGGGATGTCTCGAGTACTACGCGACGATCGGCGCCAAGCGCGCGCAACTCCCGTACCAGATCGATGGCGTCGTGTACAAGGTCGACGATCTTGCGGCACAACGGCGCCTGGGGTTCGTCTCGCGGGCGCCACGCTGGGCAATCGCCCACAAGTTTCCTGCGCAGGAGGAGAACACGATTGTGCGCGAGGTCGAATTCAACGTCGGCAGAACCGGTGCCTTGACGCCAGTGGCGAAGCTCGAGCCGGTGTTTGTCGGCGGTGTCACGGTGAGTAATGCGACGCTGCACAATATGGATGAAGTCGAGCGCAAGGACGTGCGGGTCGGCGATACAGTCGTGATCCGGCGCGCCGGCGATGTAATCCCCGAGGTGGTGAAGGTCGTGCTCGAGCGGCGGCCTGCAACGAGCGCGCCCGTGCGGTTGCCCGAACGCTGCCCGGTGTGCGGATCGGCGGTCGAGCGCCGGCCTGATCGCGCCATTGCTCGATGCACCGGCGGCCTTTTCTGCCCGGCGCAGCGCAAGGAGGCGTTACGCCACTTCGCGTCGCGCCACGCAATGGACATCGAAGGCCTGGGGACGAAACTGATCGATCAGCTCGTGGACAATGGAACGGTTCGCACACCGGCGGACCTCTACATGCTGGCGGCCGATCGGCTCGCGGAGCTCGAGCGCATGGGCGAGAAGTCCGCAACGAATCTGGTCGAGGCTCTGCAGCACAGCCGCAAGACGACATTGCCACGCTTTCTGCTTGCGCTCGGAATACCCGATGTCGGGGAGGCTACCGCGCGCGCACTGGCTCAGCACTTCGGTGGCCTCGAGCCGATGCTGCAGGCGAGTGCCGAGCAGATCGAGGAAGTTCCGGATATCGGGCCGATCATTGCGGCAAGCGTGCACCGTTTTTTCCAGGAGCCTCACAATCGGCAGGTCATTGAAGCGCTGGTCGATCCCAGACGCGGCGGTATCCATTGGCCTGCGGTGGCACGTGAGACGACCGCGGGCGCTGCGCCGCTGGCAGGCAAGTCCTTCGTGCTGACTGGAACACTTCAGGAGCTGACGCGCGAGCAGGCACAGCAGCTCATTCTCGATCTTGGCGGCAAGGTGAGCGGCAGTGTCTCGAAGAAAACCGATTACGTGGTCGCGGGCGCCGAAGCGGGATCGAAGCTCAAGAAAGCCGAGCAGCTCGGTGTGACCATCCTCGACGAATCACAATTCCGCGCGCTTGTGGGCACCGCCTCGAAGTCGACGTGAACAGAGCGCACCGGGCTATGTGCGGCATTTGGCCCGGGCAGGTGGTTTCGAGAGCGTGAAAAACAGGAAGTTTTTCACGCAGCCTCCAGGGACGGATTCACGGCGGTCTCGAAACCACCTGCCCGGGTCAGATGCCGCACACTTCAGGCGCTAGATCTTCTTCTCGATCGTCGCGGTCTTCTTGAGCTCGTCGATGTACGTCTGGATCTTCTTCTGTTGCACGATCTGCCCCAGCCGGTCCTTGACCTGCTCGAAATCCGGAGGTGACACCTCGCGTGTATCCTCGAGCTGGATGACATGCCAGCCATATTGCGTCTGTACCGGCTTGGTCGTGATCTCGCCTTTCTTCAGCGCCGCTACCGCTTCGGCGAATGCCGGCACCATGCGGGCGGGCGTAAACCAGCCGAGCTCGCCGCCCTGGTCCTTGGAGTTGTCCATCGACTCCTTGCGCGCGATAGCGGCGAAGTCGCCGCCCTTCTGCAGCTTGTCGATGACCGTCTGCGCGTAGGTCTCGGTAGCGACCAGGATATGGCGCGCACGGTATTCGGTCTTCGGCATCGCCGCGACCTGCGACTCGTATTCCGCACGCAACTCCTGCTCGGTTGGCGTCTTGCCCTTGAGATAGTTCTGAAACACCGCCTCGGCGAGCACGTTGTCCCGGGTGAGGTCCAGGCGATTGGCAACCTCGGCCTGCTTGTCGAGTCCGTCCTTGGTCGCCTGCTGAGCAGCGAGCTCGATACGGATCAGCTCATCGAGAAGCTGTTGCTTCTGGTCAGGCGTGAGCTCCGAAGTCGCCTTGTTCGCACGGCTCTTCACGTAGAAGTCGAAGGTCTCGGTCGATATCGTTTTGCCGTTGATGATCACGGCTGGCGCCGCGGCGGTAGCGGCTGGGGCAGCCGGCGCGGCTGTCTTTTGCTGGCAGGCGGCCAGTGCTGCGATACCAAGAATCAACAACGGGATCGGAAAGTGCTTCATGTTTGCCTCGAAGGACTGGGATGTGGTGTGTGATTAGGAAAGGTGCTTGTTGAATCCGGGCTCAGCCGGTGCGGCGCGCCGTTTCCGTCGGCGCGTAAGCCTCGATGCCGAGTGCATGAATGTCCTGGTGCATCATTTCGCCCAACGCCTCGTAGACGAGACGATGGCGCTGCAGTGAATTCAGGCCCGCGAAGGCGTTCGAGACGATGCGCACGCGGAAGTGACCAAGACCACTGCGCGCGCCAGCGTGTCCCGCGTGCAGATGACTCTCATCCTCGACGCTGAGCTCCTCGGGTGCGAGGGCCTCCTCTAGGCGAGATCGGATACGTTCCGGTCGGCTGTGCATGGGCGTCGCGAGCTCAGGCTCAACTCTTGGGTTCGTTCAGGCGTGAGGGGTCGCCGCTCTCGGTGGCGCGCATGGGAAGCCAAAGGACCTGGGTGAACATGAAGATCACCGTGAGGCCGGTGACTCCGTAAACCTTGAAGTTCACCCACGCCTGCTCGCTGAAGGTACGCGCGACGTAGATGTTCAACGCGCCGATCGCCACGAAGAACACCACCCAGGTGAGGTTGATCCAGCGCCAGCGACGCTCGCTCACGGGCGCGAGATGCTCCGACAGAGTGCTCTGCAGCAACCGCTGCGCCAGCGGTTGCTGCCCCACGAACTGACTGACGAGAAACGCTACGCCCATCAGCCACATCAGGACCGACAACTTCCATTGAATGAACCGCGGGTCGTGAAGCAGCAAGGTTGCCGAACCGAAAATGACTGCCAGGATCGCAGTGATTCCGTGAATGGGCTTGATCTTGCGGTGTCGCCACCAGTCAAGGCCGAGTTGCAGCAAGCAGCCACCGATCAGTGCCGCGGTCGCTGCGTAAATGCCACCCAACAGATACGCCACGTAGAAGGCGATAAGCGGTAGGAAATCGATCAGTTGCTGCATGATCCAGATCTAGCCGGGAGCCGCCGAAAGGCCGCGTATCATAGCAGGATGAGTCAGCTGTTCGAGATTCACCCGCTGAACCCACAACTGCGGCTCATCCGGCGCGCCGCGGACATCATTCGCGAGGGCGGCGTGATCGTGTATCCGACTGACTCCTGCTATGCACTTGGGTGTCAACTCGGCGACAAGGACGCGCTTGAGCGCATCCGGCGAATCCGCATGGCGGGCAAGGATCACCATTTCACACTCGTGTGTCGGGACCTGTCGGAAATCGCACGCTACGCGCGTGTCGACAACACCCAGTACCGGCTGCTGCGCAAGTTCACGCCGGGGCCTTACACCTTCCTGCTGCGCGCGACTCGTGAAACGCCGAAGCGGCTGCAGAATCCGAAACGTCGCACGATCGGAATCCGCGTTCCTGATCACCCGGTCCCCCTGCTGCTGCTCGAGGAGCTCGGCGAGCCGATCATGAGCTCGACACTCCTGTTGCCCGGCGATGCGCTGCCGATGACTGACGCCGCGGAGATTCGCGAGCGCCTGCAACAGCTCGTCGATGGAGTTGTGGATGGTGGCAGCTGCGGCCTCGAACCCACCACCGTCATTGACCTGGCCGGCGAGGTGCCGGTAGTCGTGAGGCGCGGTCGTGGCGCGATCGATGCCTTCGAACGACAGGGCGGGGACGCTCTGGCTTCTCGCGTATAATCGCCGCCGGTTTGCAGGGGAGCGCCCGCCCTCAGGCCCCAGGGCGTAGCCCGCCTGGCATATCTAGGCGAAACAATAGGTTATGCCGGCAGACCTCATCCACTTTCTAGCTAGGGTTTCAATCTGGGCGATACCGATGGTGCTGGCTTTCACCGTGCACGAAGCGATGCATGGGTTCGTCGCACGTCGTTACGGCGATGACACCGCTGAGCGCCTCGGCCGCCTGACCCTCAACCCGCTGAAGCACATCGATCCGATCGGCACGATCGTCATGCCGAGCCTTGCACTGTTGCTCAACATTCCGGTGATCGGTTGGGCAAAGCCCGTCCCCGTGAATCCTGCCAAACTGCGCAATCCACGCGTCGACATGGCCAAGGTGGCCGCTGCCGGTCCGCTTTCCAACCTGGTCCAGGCTTTCCTGTGGGCGCTGTTGCTGGCCGCGCTGCAGAGAATAAGTGGCACTGGGGGCGGGCCGTCCTTGCTGATGTCGATGTGCACGGCCGGAATCCTGGTCAACGCGCTGTTTGCGGTGTTCAACATGCTGCCGATACCACCGCTCGACGGCAGCCGCGTCCTGCGCAGCTTCGTTCCCTCCGGCGTCGCAAGTGTGCTCGACCGTCTCGAGCCCTTCGGCTTCTTCATCTTGTTCGGGCTCTTGTACGCGGGTGTGCTCAACCCGCTGCTCACGCCGCTCCTCGATGCGGTGTCGCGCCTGGTGACGACGCTCGGCGGCGTCGACATGGGCTGAAGGAGAGGATTTGGCAGTCACACAGGGCAACAAGCGCGTCGTCTCAGGCATGCGGCCGACAGGGCGACTGCACCTTGGCAATTATCACGGCGCGCTGCGCAACTGGATCGAACTGCAGTATCAGTACGAGTGCTATTTCTTTGTCGCCGACTGGCATGCGCTCACTACGGGTTACGCGGATACCTCGCAGATCGAGGAAAATGTTCGTGAGGTTGTCATCGACTGGCTGGGGGCAGGTCTGAATCCCGGCGTTGCAACTTTCTTTGTTCAGTCGCGAGTTCCAGAGCATGCGGAGCTGCACTTGTTGCTGTCGATGATCACACCGCTCGGCTGGCTGGAGCGCGTGCCGACCTACAAGGATCAGATCGAGCAGCTGAAGGAAACCGACCTGACAACCTATGGATTCCTGGGTTACCCGCTGCTGCAGAGCGCCGACATCCTGATCTACAAGCCGGCGTTCGTACCGGTGGGCGAGGACCAGGTCGCGCATGTCGAGATCACACGCGAGATTGCGCGCCGCTTCAATCACCTGTACGGGCGCGAGCCGGATTTCGAGCAGAAAGCAGAGAAGGCCATCAAGAGCCTTGGCGGGCGTAACAGCACGCTGTACCGGAACCTGCGCCGCAAGTTTCAGGAGGCCGGCGACGCCGAAGCCCTGGAGCAGGCGCGAGCGCTGGTCGAATCGAATGCACGCTTGACGATCGCGGATCGTGAACGATTGCTCGGATATCTCGAAGGTACAGGTGTGGCCATCTTGGCGGAGCCGCAGGTCCTGCTGACCGCATCGCCCAAGGTTCCGGGCCTCGATGGGCGCAAGATGTCCAAGTCATACGCTAATACCATCGGCTTGCGGGAAGATCCTGAGGAAGTCGCGAAGAAACTCAAAACCATGCAAACCGACCCGGCGCGCGTGCGCCGCACGGATCCGGGTGATCCGGACAAATGTCCGGTGTGGGATCTGCACAAGATCTACTCCTCAGATGAGACTCGTGAGTGGGTGCAGAAGGGTTGCCGGTCCGCAGGGATCGGGTGTCTCGAATGCAAAAAGCCGCTGATCGACAAGGTCGTCGAAGAAGTCACCGCGATCCGCAAGCGCGCCCAGGAATACGAGGACAATCCCGACCTCGTTCGTGGCATCATTGACGAAGGCTGCGACAAGGCGCGCGAAGCGGCGCGTCAGACGCTCAACGACGTGCGCGAGGCGATGAATCTCAACTACCGCTGAGTCGCCATCGAAACGAGATGAAACCGGACCTCAGAGTCGTCGAAACCGCCCAGCCGGCTCCGCTGCCGGTCGAGCCACCGCCGGAACAAGGCGAGATGCCGTTTGCGGTCGTGGAAGGCGAGCCGCTCACCGAACTGCCGCGTGATCTCTACATTCCGCCTCAGGCCCTCGAGGTATTTCTCGAAGCGTTCGAGGGGCCGCTTGACCTGCTGCTGTACCTGATCCGTCGCCAGAACCTCGACATCCTCGACATTCCGATCGCCGAGATCACTCGTCAGTACATGGAGTACATCGAGCTGATGCAGGAGCTGGAGCTCGAGCTGGCGGGCGAGTACCTGCTGATGGCCGCGATGCTTGCCGAGATCAAGTCACGCATGCTCCTGCCGCGCTCGCAGATGGCGGACGACGAGGAAGACGATCCGCGCGCGGAGCTGGTGCGACGCCTGCAGGAGTACGAGCGCTTCAAGAAGGCAGCGGAGGATATCGACGCGCTGCAACGGCTCGAGCGTGATGGTTGGATCGCCACCGCAGAGCTCACGGAGCGCAAGGTGGTGCGGTTGGTTCCGCAGGTGACCCTGCAGGAGATGCTGGTCGCGTTCAAGGAAGTGCTGGCTCGCTCGGCGATGTTCGCGCATCACCATGTGCAGCGCGAGCCGCTGTCGGTGCGCGAGCGCATGTCGCAGATCTTGGGGCAGCTCAGAGAGTCGAGTTTCGTGGAGTTCATTCGCCTGTTCCGTCCCGAGGAAGGGCGCATGGGAGTGACGGTCACGTTCGTCGCCATCCTGGAACTCGCGCGTGAAAACCTCATCGAGATCGTTCAGGCCGACGCGTTCGCGCCGATTCATGTGCGGCCGGGAAGCGGCGTACCGAACCTGATCGTGGTGGCCGATAACACCGGCATGGATCATTGAGTGGAGGCGGATGAATGCAGGAGCGATATCTCAAGAACTTGATCGAAGCAGCACTCCTGGCAGCCGGCAGGCCATTGTCGGTCGCGGAGCTGATCGAGGTATTCGATGCGCGCGAACAACCGGCAGCCGACGAAGTTCGTGCGGTGCTGGAAGCGCTCGAGTCCGACTATTCCGATCGCGGTATCGAGCTCAAGGAAGTGGCCAGCGGGTTCCGCATCCAGATCCGGCACACCGTTACCGACGTGGTGTCACGTCTCTGGCAGGAACGTCCGCAGCGTTATTCACGTGCGTTGCTCGAGACGTTGGCGCTGATCGCGTACCGGCAACCGATCACGCGCGCGGAGATCGAAGAAGTCCGCGGCGTTACGGTGAATCCCAACATCGTGCGTACGTTGCTGGAGCGCAACTGGATTCGAGTGGTCGGACACCGTGAAGTGCCCGGCCACCCCGAGCTGCTCGGCACCACGCGCGAATTTCTCGACTACTTCAATCTCAAGAGTCTCGACGAGCTGCCGAGCCTGGCGGAGCTGCGCGACATGGACAACCTCGGCGTGCAGCTCGAGTTGCCGGGGGACGTGGGCGAATTGCCCGCCGATGATGCGGGTGGCGATACGGCGGACGAAAGTCGAGCCTCGGCAGCCGCCGACGACGAGTTGGCAGAAGGCGATGGTTCCACTCTGGATGAGGCGCATGCGCCCGACATGGTGGCGCATGGAGCCGAGGACTAGTCGACGACGGCTGCAGCGGCGCTGCTGATATCTGGCCCCGGTCGTATTTCGCGTCACGCCCGCCGGGCGTGCGGAGCTCCTGATGGGCGAGCGGATTCAAAAAGTGCTGGCGCGCGCCGGAGTGGGTTCGCGCCGGCAGGTGGAAGAGTGGATCAAGGCCGGGCGCCTTGCGATCAACGGCGCGGCAGCAACGTTGGGCGCGCAGCTCCGTCCACGGGACAAGGTCACGCTGGACGGGCGCCCAGTCCGGCTACGTGAGCCGGAGTCGGCGGCGCGGGTCATTGTGTATCACCGTACGCCCGGTCGCGAGCTGACACCCTCCGAATCAACCGAGTCCGGACGGCTGTTCGACAAACTTCCGAAGCGCGCCGGCCGCCGCTGGGTGCCAATCAGTCCGCTGCCGCCCAATGACGGTGGGCTGGAGCTGCTCACCAGCGACGGCGATCTCGCCCAGAGCCTCATGCGTCGGTTGACTACGTTGCGTGTCGTATTCTCGGTGCGGGTGCGCGGGATACTCAACGAGCAACAACTCGCACGTCTGCAGTCCGGCCTCATCGACGATGAGACTACCCTCGCAGTCGAGTCGATCGAATCCGCCGGCGGCGAAGGCGCCAATCGCTGGTATACGCTGAGCACGCGCGGTGCGCGGGCACGTGATGTGCACCGCCTGATGCAGGCCGGCGGTATCGAGGTCAGCCGGCTGATGCGAATTGGTTTGGGTCCCGTACGGATGGATCGTGCATTGGCACGAGAGCGCTTCCGCGCCCTGAGCCCTGGCGAGACTGCAGAGGTATACGAAAGTGCCGGTATGGCCGTGGCGGCAGCGACGCCGCGGCAGCCGGGTCGATCTACATCGCGTTCCGGTCGGGACGGAACCGGAACTGCAAAGCCGAGGCACAGCAGCCGGGCGGGGCAGCGTCTGCGCGCAACGCGGCATCGGCAGTAGCGGATGCGCGATCAGACCAGTGGTCGCAATTGCGGGTGGTGCCCAATGGCCGTTGCGGGATCCGCGCACTAGCCACAGTAGCGCGTCGCATCAGAAGCAGTCGAAAGTCTGCCCGGAGATACCGCGACTGGCGGGACCCAGAAGAAAGAGGTAGGGGCCGACGAGGGTGGCAGGATCGGGCAGCGCGCTTCTGTCCTCGGCGGGATACGCCTGCAGGCGCATGAGCGTGCGTGCACGCACCGGATTGATGCAATTCACGCGGATGGGCGTCGAGGTCAGCTCGTCGGCGAGCACCTGCGCAAGCCCCTCGACCGCGAACTTGGAGACCGCGTAGGCGCCCCACAATGCCCGGCCGCGACGACCGACGCTGCTCGAGGTAAAGAGCACACTGGCATCGGCCGACTTGCGCAGCAGCGGCAGGCACACTTGCGTGAGCGCGAACTCCGCGGTGACGTTGACGTGTAATACCTGCGCCCACGTCGGCACGTCATAGTGATCGATCGGGCTCAACTGCCCGAGTATGGCGGCGTTGTGCAGCAGGCCATCGAGCCGGCCGTAGCTGCCCTCGATTGCCGTCGCCACAGCGTCATAATCGTTTGCCAGAGCGCGTTCGAGATTCAGTGGCGCAATGCTGGGTTGCGGTCCATTCGCTGCCAGGATCTGATCATGCGTTGCCTCGAGCTTGCGTACCGTTCGACCGCTCAGGATCACAGTAGCGCCATGCTTCGCCAATGCGAGAGCGACCGCGCGGCCGATGCCGTCACCGGCACCGGTGACGAGAATGACGCGGTCGCGCAATTCGTCCGTTGACGCCTGGTACTGCTTGAAATCGACGGCAGCCATGGCTCAGGGATCTGTGGACGAATCCGGCACATCGCTGCTCGGCGTTCTCGCCAGCTTGTCGACCGGATCGAGCGTATCGAGGCTGCGATCGGGCTTGAGGCCCAGTTCAGTGAAACGGCGTGCTGACGGCAGCACCTGTCGTTCGAGCGAGCCGACGGCGCTGTTATAGGCTTCGACGCTCGCGTCGAGACTCTTTCCGATCTTGCCGAGATGTGCGCCGAACACGCTTAGTCGTCGATACAGCTCCTCACCCAGATCGCGGATGGTTTCAGCATTTTGTGCCAGTGCCATCTGACGCCAGCCGTACGCGATCGCCTTGAGCATGGCGATGAAGCTGGTGGGCGTTGCGAGGATGACGCTCTGGCGAATCGCTTCGTCGAGCAGGCCGGGATTCTCGTTGAGAGCTGCCGCGAGGAACTGATCACCCGGAATGAAAAGGATGACGAAGTCCGGGCTCTTCTCGAACTGCGTCCAATAAGCCTTGCCGGCCAGTGCGCGCACCCGTTCGGCGACCAGTTGTCCGTGCCGGCGTAGTGCCAGCGCACGTGCTTCATCCGTCGATGCATCGACGGCTTCCAGGTACGCCGCAAGCGGGGTCTTGACGTCTACGACCAGATCGCGCCCGTCCGGCATGTGAATGATGAGATCGGGACGCAGTGCCCCTTCGTCACCGGGCGTGTGCGCCTGTTCGGTGAAATCGCAATGTGGGGTCATGCCGGCCAGCTCGACCAAGCGACGCAAAGACATTTCGCCCCACTGCCCGCGCACTTCGGGCCGGCGCAGAGCATTCACGAGATTGCGCGTCTCGCGTTGCAGGGCGGACTGGCTCTGATTGACGGACTCGAGGTACTGACGCATGGCGCCGAAGGCTTCGTGCCGGTCTTTCTCAATGTTTGAGATCTGCGATTGCGTTCGGCCCAGTGCCTCCTGGATGGGCTTGAGCATCGACTCGATGGCCTGCTCGCGCTCTTTGAGCGCATGTGTTGCCTGCAGTTGCTGTTGGCCCAGGTTCTCGTGCGCGAGCTTCAGAAACACCTCACTGTTGCTACGCAGAGTTGCGCGTGCCAGGCCGTCGAAAGCGACGGTGAGTCGCTCCTGGGCCCGCTCGAGCGCGCTATTGCGCTCCTGCTCGAGCAATTCCTGGGACTTCAGCCGTGCACGGGCATTTTCCAGCTCGATCCCGAGTCGTTGCTGAGCGCGGGAGGCGCGCAAAGCCATCACCAGCCAGCCGAGGATGAAGCCGATGCCCACGGCGAATGCAATCCAGATCCAGAGGGCATTCATCGTCACGATGGCGATGCCACACCGTTCAGCCACCCGATCAGCTCGGCGGGCTGATGAATCATGGCATCTGCACCCCACGCTTGCGGTTGGTCGTGTTCGCCGAGATATCCGAAGAGCGCGATCAGCGCACGCATTCCCGCGGCGTGGGCGGCACGTACGTCGCGTTCCGCATCGCCGACGTACACGCAGTCGCCGGTCTCAATGCCGAGCAGTGCGGCCGCGTGCAGCAGCGGCGCCGGATGAGGCTTACGCTGAGGCAAGGTATCGCCACTCACGATGCAGTTGGCCCGCGTCGAGAGTTGCATCGCCGTGAGGAGCGGTTCGGTGAGGAACGCGGGCTTGTTGGTCACGATGCCCCAGCGCAAGCCGCGCGTATCCAGCTGGGCAAGGACAGCTTCGAATCCAGGAAAGAGCCGGGTGCCGGCGGCGATATCCGCGCGGTACAACTCGAGAAATCGGCTACGAAGGCTTTCCATCCGCTCATCGTCAGCGTCGGGGAATCCGGTACGCACGAGCGCCAGGGCGCCATGCGAGACATGCGGGCGAATACGGGCGAAGGGGATCTCGCGCTTGCCTTGTTCGATACGCAGGCGGTTGAGCGCTTGCGCCATGTCCGGTGCGGTATCGAGCAAAGTACCGTCGAGGTCGAACAGCACACCCTTGATCGCGTTCCGAGCGGCCATCACGTTCCGGCACGCGTGAGATGCGCCAGGTAGTTCACCGTCGCATCGTCGCTCTGCAGAAAACGCCGGGTGATCGGGTTGTATTCGATCCCCGCGAGATCTACGAGATCGAGGTCGGAGCCGCGGGCCCATCGGGCCAGCTCTGACGGACGGATGAAGCGGGCGTATTCGTGTGTGCCGCGCGGCAGCAGGCGCAGGAGATACTCCGCACCGACGATCGCGAGCAGGAACGCCTTCAAATTGCGATTGATGGTCGAGATGAACACTTGCCCGCCCGGGCGGACCAGTGTGGCAAGCGCCGACATCACGTGTTCCGGCTCCGGCACATGCTCGAGCATTTCCATGCAGGTGATGATGTCGAAATACCCGGGCGAGGCAGCGGCGAGGTCTTCAGCCGAAGTCAGGCGATATTCCAGTTTCACTCCGCTCTCGAGGGCATGCAGCTCCGCGATCTGCAAAGCGGCTTGCGCCATGTCGATACCCAGGACGTGAGCACCCCTGCGCGCCATCGCTTCGGAAAGAATCCCGCCGCCGCAGCCGACATCGAGGACTCGTGCCCCGTTGAGCGCAGCGCGTGTTTCGATGAAGGCGAGCCGCAATGGATTGAGCTCGTGAAGCGGGCGGAATTCTCCCGCCGGATCCCACCAGCGTTGGGCCAGTGCTTCGAACTTGGCGATCTCGCCTGCATCGACATTGGGCGTGGAATTCATCGTTATCGATGTTCCTCAGGCTGCGCGCGCGGCCAGTGCGGCGATACGTTCGCTCCAGCGTGTCGCATGGTGACGCAAGCGCTCCGCATCGAGGAGCGTGAACTGTCCATCGCTGACCAGATGCTTGCCGGCGACCCATGTGTCGCTCACCTGATCACGGCTCGCGGCATATACGATCTGGGAAAGGGGCGAGTAGACGGGCAACGTCGCCGGTGCATCGAGATTCATGCAGCACAGATCGGCCCACTTGCCGGGGACCAGCGAGCCGGTGTCCGAATCGAGACCCAATGCACGCGCTCCATTGAGTGTGGCCATGCGCAAAGCCGTGGCTGCATCGAGCACGGTCGAATCGCGGCTGTTGCCCTTCGCAAGCAACGCCGCGAGGCGCATCTCGCCAACCAGATCGAGACTGTTATTGCTCGCCGCACCATCGGTGCCAAGTGCGACGGTGAGTCCGGCGGCCAACATCGCATCGACCGGGGCCACTCCGTTGCCGAGCTTGAGGTTCGATGCCGGACAGTGAACCACCGGCATGCCAGCCTGGGCTGCAAGCGCGATATCCGTGGCTCCGGCTTGGGTGAAGTGCACGCCGATGAGGCGCGGCGAGAGGAGACCGAGACGTCCCAGTCGCTCGATCGGGCGCACCCCATGGACCGAGACGGATTGTTCGATTTCCGCGACGCTTTCGTGGAGGTGGATCATCACCGTAGCGTCGAGCTCATCCGCGTAGGTGCGAATACGCTCGAACGTCGCATCGCTCACGAGATAGGGCGAGTGCGGCCCAAGTGCAGTGCTGATCAGTGGGTGATCGCGCCACGCGTAGTGAAGCGCCAGGCCCCGCGAGAGATAGTCGTCGGCACCATCTGCCCAGGGGGAGGGCACGTCGGCAATCGGGGCCCCGATACAGGCGCGCAAGTGCAGTTCCGCCGCGACGCGCGCGCTTTCTTCCGGATAGAAGTACCAGTCTGCGACGCAGGTCGTGCCGGCCAGCAGCATCTCGGCAAATGCGAGCTCCGTGCCTTCACGCACGAATTCGGCGCTCACCCAGCGTTGCTCGAGCGGAAAAATGCGCTTATGCAACCAGGCGTCAAAGGGCAGATCGTCGGCGATGCCCCGCAGCAGGCTCATCGCGGCATGGGTATGGGCATTGACGAATCCTGGCATCAACACGTGGGTCGGTCGGCGCAGGTGTTCGCGCGCCGCAAACCGGGCGCGCGCGTCTACGCACGGCAGCAGAGCTACGATCCGGCCGCCGTTGATGGCGACCGAGTGATGCTCGAGTACGTGGTCAGCCGGCTCGACTGGGACGATCCAGCGTGCATCGATGATGAGATCAATGGTTTCCATAGCGTGCTACGGCGGGCGATGTTCCGGCTCGGTCGGGAGCTTGTCTGAGATGAGCGCAAGTATAGCGGCGCAGCTTCGCGCCGACACGTTGCACAGGTTCGGCGGGGTGATGCGCTGTGATAAGATTGCGCGCTTTCTATTCCACGTGAAAACGTACTTTCTTGGCCACGCTCCCGGCACCGTCCGGAGCTCGATAACGGACCCCTGAATGGCGGACATCGCGCGCGAAATTCTCGCCGTCAACCTCGAAGACGAAATGCGCCGCTCCTATCTCGATTACGCCATGAGCGTGATCGTGGGACGCGCATTGCCGGACGTGCGCGATGGCCTCAAGCCGGTGCATCGGCGCGTGCTGTACGCGATGCGCGAGCTCGGCAACGACTACAACAAGGCCTACAAGAAGTCCGCCCGCGTCGTGGGCGATGTGATCGGCAAGTACCACCCGCACGGTGACACGGCCGTCTACGACACGATGGTTCGCATGGCGCAGGGCTTCTCCATGCGCTACCCGCTGATCGACGGGCAGGGCAATTTCGGGTCCGTGGACGGGGATATGCCGGCGGCGATGCGCTACACGGAAGTGCGCATGTCACGCATGGCACACGAGCTGCTCGCCGACATCGACAAAGAAACGGTCGACTTCGTCCCCAACTACGACGAGTCGGAAAGCGAACCGGCGGTGCTGCCGACACGCATTCCCAACCTGCTGATAAACGGGCAGACCGGCATCGCAGTTGGCATGGCGACCAACATCCCGCCGCACAACCTGACCGAGGTCGTGAACGCGTGCGTTGCGCTCATTGACGATCCATCGTTGTCGCTCGCGGCCTTGATGCAGTACATCCCGGGCCCGGATTTTCCGACGGCCGGCATCATCAATGGCGCTCAGGAGATCGTCGCGGGCTACAAGACGGGTCGCGGGCGGCTGTCCGTGCGGGCGCGTACACATATAGAGGACCTGGAGCGGGGCGGACGGCACGCGATCGTGATTACGGAGCTCCCGTACCAGGTAAACAAGGCACGGCTGATAGAGCGCATTGCCGAGCTGGTCAAGGAGAAACACCTCGACGGCATCGCCAACGACGGGTTACGCGATGAATCCGACAAGGACGGCATGCGGGTCGTCATCGAGCTCAAGAAGGGCGAGGTGCCCGACATCGTGCTCAACAACCTGTATGCGCAGACGCCGATGGAGACGGTGTTCGGCATCAACATGGTTGCCCTCGTCGACGGCCAGCCCAGGCTCCTCTCACTCAAGGAGCTGCTCGAGGCTTTCCTGCGCCATCGGCGCGTAGTGGTCACGCGACGCACGATTTTCGATCTGCGTAAGGCGCGCGAGCGTGCCCATGTCCTCGAGGGCCTGGCCGTGGCGCTCGCCAACATCGACGCGGTGATCGAGACCATCAAGCGTTCCCCATCACCGCCCGAAGCGCGGGCCGCGCTGGTATCACGCCACTGGGACTCGGGCGTGGTCGCTGCAATGCTGAAGCGAGCGGGGGACATTCACACGCGACCGGACGGCATCAGCAGTGAGCTGGGCCTGCTCGATGGCGGGTATCGACTGTCGGAAGTGCAGGCACAGGCGATCCTCGACATGCGTCTGCACCGCCTGACTGGTCTCGAACAGGACAAGATCGCGGCGGACTACCAGGAACTGCTCACGCAGATCCGTGATCTCGGTGAGATCCTGGCACGGCCGGAACGATTGCTCGCCGTAATTCGCGGTGAGCTGATCGAGCTGCGCGATGCCTACGGCGATGCGCGGCGCACCGAAATCATTCGGGACCATTCTGACCTCACTATCGAGGACCTGATCGAGCCCCAGGAAGTGGTGGTGACGCTGTCGCATTCCGGCTATGCGAAGTCACAGCCGGTTTCCGCCTACCAGGCGCAGCGCCGCGGTGGCCGCGGCAAGGCCGCAACGAGCGTCAAGGACGAGGATTTCATCGACAAGCTGTTCATCGCCAACACGCACGACACGCTGCTGTGCTTTTCCAGCCAGGGCAAGGTGTACTGGCTCAAGGTTTACGAACTGCCGCAGGCCGGGCGGGGCGCGCGCGGCAAGCCGATGGTGAACCTGCTGCCGTTGCAGGAAGGCGAGCGTATCAATGCGGTGCTCCCGATCCGTGAGTATGACGAACATCACTATGTGTTCATGGCCACGGCGCTCGGTACGGTCAAGAAAACGCCTCTCACATCGTTCTCGCGCCCGCGCAGTACTGGCATCATCGCCGTGGATCTGGCTGCCGATGATCAGCTCGTCGGGGTCGCGGTCACAGATGGCCAGCGTGAAATCATGCTGTGCACGAGTGGCGGCAAGGCAATTCGCTTCAGTGAAGATGAAGTGCGACCGATGGGTCGCGAGGCAGCAGGTGTACGGGGCGTAAAGCTGTCGCTCGGCCAACGCGTGATCGCGCTTATCGTGATCGATGACGGCTTCATCCTGACGGCATCGGAAGCCGGCTACGGCAAGCTCACGCCCGTGGACGAATTCCCACAGCACGGTCGCGGGGGCCAGGGTGTCATTGCGTTACAAACCACCGAACGCAACGGTCAGATGGTGGGCGCGCTGCATGTCGTGCGCGACCACGAAATCATGCTGATCAGCTCGGCGGGCACGCTGGTACGAACGCCAGTGGCCGAAATCTCGGTCGTGGGCCGCAACACTCAGGGCGTACGCCTCATTCGGCTCGAAGAGGCGGAACGGTTGGTCGGCCTGGAACGCGTCGAGGGACTGAATGGTGAAGGCACCGGAGACATCGACACGGGCGGCCTGGCCGCTGAAACGCCCGATCCCGCCTGATACACTTCTTGCGCCTCTTTTTGTAGTGCGCTCAGCACGGGAAATTCATGCGTGTTTTCAACTTCAGCGCCGGGCCCGCAGCGCTGCCTCTGGAAGTCCTCGAACAGGCACGGGATGAGCTGATCGACTGGCAGGGCGGCGGCATGTCCGTGATGGAGATCAGCCACCGCAGCAAGGCCTTCATCGCAGTGGCCCAGCAGGCTGAAGCGGATCTGCGCGAGCTGTTGTCGGTGCCTGACAACTACAGGGTGCTATTCCTGCAGGGTGGCGCGACGGGGCAGTTCTCGGCGATTCCTATGAATCTGGCGACCCAGGAATCGGTGGTCGACTACGTCAATACCGGCAGCTGGTCGAAGAAGGCACTGGGTGACGCCCGGCGGTTCTGCAACGTCAACGTTGTCGCCGATGCCGCCGACTCCGGCTACAACACCATTCCCGCCGTCTCTGGCTGGAAGCGCACCCCGGGCGCGGCGTATCTGCACTACACGCCGAATGAAACGATCGGCGGAGTCGAGTTTCATTTCGTGCCCGAAATCGGTGCAACACCGCTGGTTGCGGACATGTCCTCGACGCTGTTGTCCCGCCCGATCGAGGTCTCGAAATTCGGACTGATCTATGCGGGCGCGCAAAAGAACATGGGTCCCTCGGGCCTGACACTGGTGATCGTGCGCGACGATCTGATCGGTCATGCCCGCCCGGGGACTCCACTGGTATTCGACTACAAGGGAATGGCCGATGAGGGCTCCATGCTCAACACGCCCCCGACCTTCGGCTGGTATTTCGCCGGCCTGGTATTCCAGTGGCTCAAGCGCCAGGGCGGTCTCGCGGCCATGGCGGAACTCAATCGGGCCAAGTCCGCAAAGCTTTACGCCGCAATCGATGGCTCAGCGTTTTACCGCAACCCGGTGGCCAAGGACTGTCGTTCCTGGATGAACGTGCCCTTTACGCTGGCAAGGCCCGAGCTCGACAAGCAGTTCATCGCCGAGGCCAGGACGGTTGGGCTCACGAATCTCGAGGGACATCGTTCCGTCGGCGGCATGCGCGCGAGCCTCTACAACGCCATGCCGATGGCGGGAGTGAATACGCTGGTGGAGTTCATGCAGGATTTTGCGAGGAAGAATGGTTAGGGCGACACTGCGCAGAGTCGCCCCAGCACGGCAGTCGACGTTTTTCGGAAGTCCATGACGTTCAAGATTCTCACACTCAATAACATCTCGCTGCGCGGCCTGGAGCGGCTGCCCCGCGACCGCTACGAGATCGCATCCGAGATCGGGCATCCGGATGCTGTGCTGCTGCGCTCAGCCGACATGCACAAGATGGTGATTCCCGATTCGGTCAAGGCGGTGGGCCGTGCCGGCGCCGGCGTCAACAACATCCCGGTCGCAAGTCTCAGCAAGCGCGGCATTCCGGTATTCAACTCGCCCGGCGCCAATGCGAACGCGGTGAAGGAACTGGTGATTGCCGGGATGTTTCTCGCCGCACGCAACATCTGCCCTGCGTGGGGATACGTGCGCGCCCTCGAGGGCGACGATCACGCGGTTGAAGAGGCGGTCGAGAAGGGCAAGAAGAAATTTGTCGGCTTCGAACTCCCGGGTCGGACGCTCGGAGTCGTTGGACTCGGCGCCATCGGCGTCGAAGTTGCCAATGCTGCCCTTGGACTGCGGATGAAAGTGTTGGGCTACGACCCGCAGATCACTGTGCAGCGCGCCTGGCAGCTTTCGTCGGGTGTCGAACAGGCGGTCAGTCTGGATGATCTGTTTGCACGTTCCGACCTGATCAGCGTACATGTGCCGTTGAATGATGTTACGCGCAAGCTCGTAAATGCGGCGCGCCTGCGTCTGGTGCGCAAGGGCGGGGTGATCCTCAATTTCGCGCGCGCGCCAATCGTCGATGAATCTGCGATTGTCGAGGCGCTCGATCAGGGTCGACTGCAATCGTACGTTTGTGATTTTCCGAGCAACGCCATCCGCAACCATCCGCGGGTGGTCGCATTGCCACACCTTGGCGCGTCGACCGAGGAAGCCGAGGAGAATTGCGCGATCATGGTGGCCGATACCGTGCGTGACTTTCTCGAGCACGGCAATGTTCGCCACTCGGTGAACTTCCCGGAGGCAGTCCTGCCTCGCACCAACGGCGGTCAGCGCATCGCGATCGCCAACGACAATGTGCCCAACATGGTGGGCCAGATCTCGACCTGTCTTGCCAGCGCCCGGCTCAACATTGCCGATCTTCTCAATAAGTCGCGCGGCGACCTCGCCTACACGCTGATCGATACCGACGCGCAGATTCCCGCCGATGTGTTCGAGCGCATTCGCGGCATCGAGGGCGTGCTTTCAGCACGGATTCTCTGAGCAATGGCGCGCAAGCCAGCGAAGCGCGCTCATACCTCGAAGCTCGAAGAGCTGCGCAACAGCATCGACGCCGTAGACGCGCAGATCCACGCGCTGATCAGCGAGCGTGCTCGACTCGCGCGAGACGCCGGCATTTCCAAGCACGAGGATGGACACACCGTCGACTACTACCGGCCGGAGCGCGAGGCACAAGTGCTGCGCATGGCCCTGGAACGAAACCAGGGGCCGCTGCGCAACGAGGAAGTGCTGCGCCTGTTCCGCGAAATCATGTCGGCATGTCTGGCGCAGGAGGACCCGCTGAAGGTCGGCTTCCTGGGTCCGGAAGGCACGTTCACGCAGGCCGCCGTTCACAAGCACTTCGGTCATTCGGTTCGTGCCTTGCCGCTGGCGACCATCGACGAGGTGTTCCATGAAGTCGAGGCAGGCGTTGCGGATTTCGGCGTGGTGCCCATCGAGAATTCCACTGAAGGCACTGTGAACAACACCCTGGACCGCTTTCTCGCTTCGCCCGCGCGCATCTGCGGCGAAGTCGAGCTGCGCATCCACCAATACCTGATGGGCCGCATGGATGCATTACCCGACGTGCAGCGCGTGTGCTCGCACCAACAGTCGCTCGCCCAGTGCCGCGGATGGCTCGAGGAGTATCTGCCCGGCGTGGAGCGCGTCATCGTATCGAGCAATGCGGAGGGCGCACGCCGCGCACGCGATGAAAAGGGTACGGCGGCGATTGCGGGCGAAGCTGCCGCCGAGGTCTACGACCTGAAGGTGCTGGTGGCCGAGATCGAGGACCGGCCGGACAATACGACGCGCTTTCTGGTAGTCGGGCGCAAGGCATTTCAACCCAGTGGTAAGGACAAGACGACCCTCCTTGTGTCGGCCGCGCATACGGATTCGCCCGGCGCGCTCTATCGGCTGCTCGAACCGCTCGCCAAGGCGGCGATCAACGTGACGCGGATCGAATCGCGACCCTCGCAACGTCGCAAGTGGGACTATGTGTTTTTTCTGGATGTCGAGGGGCACGCCGAGGATCGCAAGCTGGCCAAAGCGCTGACGCAGCTCAAGCGCCGCGCCTCGCTGTTTCGAGTTCTGGGTTCCTATCCGCAGGCAGTGCAGTAGCGAATGAAGACGGTTTCGATTCCCGATCTCGTGGCGCCGCCGGTGCGCGGCTTGCAACCGTATGTGCCTGGCAAGCCGATTGCGGAGCTGGAGCGCGAATACGGTGTGCACGACATCGTCAAGCTTGCCTCCAATGAGAATCCTCTCGGACCAGGACCTCGCGCGCGCGCCGCAATGGCGGGCGCACTCGCCGAGATCGGACTGTATCCCGACGGTAGTGGCTTCGAGCTCAAGCGCCAGCTCTCGGCGCATCACGGTATCGAACCCGGGTGCTTGACGCTCGGCAACGGTTCCAACGATGTACTGGTGCTACTGGCGGAGGCATTTCTGACCCCGGCGACCGAAGCGGTGTATTCGCAGTATTGTTTCGCGATCTATCCGATCGTGGTGCAGGCTTCAGGTGCAACGGCCCGCATCGCGCCAGCGCTGCCGGCAGATAACCCGATGCCTCTCGGGCATGATCTCGAGGCGATGGCGAAGCTGATCACGCCGCAGACCCGGCTGATCTTTCTCGCCAATCCCAACAATCCGACCGGCACGTGGATTGAGCCGGATCGTCTGAAAGCATTCCTGGGCGCACTGCCCGCGAGTGCTCTGGCGGTCGTTGACGAGGCGTACTTCGAATACTCGCGCGATGTCGAATGCCCGGACACGACTCGCTGGCTCAAGGAACTCCCCAACCTGGTTGTGCTGAGAACCTTCTCCAAAGCATACGGGCTTGCCGGTTTGCGAGTGGGTTATGCAATCTCCCAGCCCCAGATCGCCGAGACGTTGAATCGATTGCGGCAGCCCTTCAACGTGAATTCGGTTGCCCTGGCCGCGGCGACCGCGGCACTCGATGATGGCGAGCACGTCCAAAAATCCGTGCAACTGAACCGTGCGGCACTGGCTGAGCTTCGAGTGCAAATCGCCGGGCTCGGGCTCAAGGTCATACCCTCGGCCGGCAATTTCCTGCTGGTCGATCTGGGCCGACCGGCGGGGCCGGTCTTCGAAGGATTGTTGCGCCGGGGCGTGATCGCACGACCGGTTGGCAACTATGGCCTGCCAAATCACCTGCGCATTACGACCGGCACGCTCGACCAGACACGGCGTGCGATCGAGGCACTCGCTTCGGTCGTCGGAAATACCGTGTGACCCGCGACCCCACGGGATCTGCGGCCGTGTCTGCACGGCGGCTCTCTTATAGAGTGCAACCGGTCACTGGAGTCCGGGGAACTCTCACGGTCCCAGGCGATAAGTCGATTTCCCACCGGTCCCTGATGCTCGCCGGCATCGCCGAAGGTCGGACCGTCATCAACGGTTTCCTTGCGAGCGAGGATTGCCTCGCCACACTCGCGAGCATGCGAGCGCTCGGTGTGCCGGTAGATCAGGGCCCCGAGCAAGGAGTTGTAGTCGACGGTGTCGGCAGGGACGGCCTCAGAGCAGCGGGCGCTTCTCTCGACATGGGCAATTCGGGCACAGCGATGCGGCTGTTCACAGGATTGCTGGCCGGCCAGCGTTTCGACTCGGAGCTGATCGGAGATGCTTCGCTCATGCAACGCCCGATGGAGCGGGTCGCGATCCCTTTGCGCAGGATGGGTGCGAACATCGAGACAGAGTCCGGGCGCCCGCCGGTGCGCATCGCAGGCGGGCGGCAACTGCACGGGATTCAGTACGACCTGCCGATGGCGAGCGCCCAGGTAAAGTCCGCGATCCTTCTCGCTGGCATTTACGCACAAGGAACTACTTCGATAACCGAACCGGCGATAACCCGCGATCACAGCGAGCGCATGCTGCAAGCCTTCGGTGCGAATGTGCAGGTGAAGGGTCGAAGCATCGAGATACGAGGGCCTGCTCGCTTGCAGGGATGCACGATCGATGTGCCGGGGGATTTGTCGTCCGCGGCATTCTTTATCGTTGCCGGCTGTCTCGTGGCGGATGGAGTGCTCACACTGCGCAACGTGGGCATTAATCCTTCACGTACAGGCTTGCTGGACGCGCTGCGCCTCATGGGTGCTGAAATACGGGTGGTGAACGAGCGTGTGTCCGGCGCCGAACCGCTTGCGGATCTCGAGATCGAGCGTCGTGAGCTGCGCGGGATCGAGCTGCCCCGGCGGCTTGTTCCATTGGCCATCGACGAAATCCCAGCGCTCCTGATTGCCGCCGCATGCGCACGGGGCGAAACCTTGGTCACTGGCGCCGAAGAACTGAGAGTCAAAGAAAGCGATCGGATCGCTGCCATGGCCGATGGGTTGCAGGCTGTGGGCATTCGAACTGAAGTGCACGCCGACGGCATGCGCGTCTTCGGCGGGGCAATTCAGGGCGGACGCGTGGATAGCCTCGGCGATCACCGCATTGCCATGGCATTCGTCATCGCGAGCGCGGGAGCCCGGGATCCGATTGAGATCATCGACGTTGCCAACGTGGCGACCTCGTTCCCGGGGTTCGTGGAGACCGCGCACAGCATCGGGCTCGACGTCGAAGTTGTGGAGCGCTGAGGTGATGGTCGACGAGGCGCCCGTCATTACGATCGACGGTCCCAGCGGCTCGGGAAAGGGCACCATCAGTCGCGCCGTGGCACAAGGTCTCGGGTGGCATTTCCTCGATAGCGGAGCGCTGTATCGCCTCGTCGCCCTGCAGGGACTGAAGCAGGGATTGGACCCCGACGATGAGACAGGACACGCGCGCCTCGCCGAGCAGATGAGAATCCGGTTTGGAAGCCGGCCAGAGGGCAGCGAGCAGATTTTTCTCGAGGGCGCGGATGTCACCCGAGATTTGCGCAGCGAAGCGACCGGAAACGCGGCGTCGCGGGTCGCCGCAATGCCTGCCGTACGAAGTGCCCTGTTCGGGCGTCAGCAGAAATTCGCGGAGCCACCCGGGCTGGTGGCTGATGGCCGGGATATGGGGACTGTGGTTTTCCCGGCAGCGGCTCTCAAGATCTTCCTCACGGCGACCCCCGAAGAGCGGGCCCGGCGGCGTCATAAGCAGTTGAAAGACAAGGGACTTGATGTTAGCCTTCCCGCCCTTTCGCGAGAGATCGCGGAGCGTGATGCCCGCGACACCGGCCGCAAGGTCGCGCCGTTGAAGGCGGCCGCCGATGCGGTGGTTCTGGACTCTACCGGACTAGACGTCGAAGAGGTCGTGGCGCATGTCCTGCGCCTGGCGCGAGAACGGTTCGGGTAGAGGCGCTCGCAGGCGCTTTATTTGAAGGAGTGTCAAACGTGGGACACGCAAGGAACGCGCGTCTCTTAACTGAATTCCCCTCGATGGGCTGGATCGCCCTCAGGGCCATACCGGAACGGTTCTTGAAGAACCTTTGTAACCCCAATTTATGACTGAGAGTTTCGCCCAGCTTTTCGAACAGAGTATTGCCAGCCAGCGCATCAAGCCCGGCACCATCCTGATGGGTCACGTGGTCGAAGTCGGCCAGGATTTCGTGATCGTCAACGTAGGCCTCAAGTCCGAGGCTGTCATCTCCATCGACCAGTTCCGATCCGAGAAGGGAGAGATCGAGGTCAAGGCTGGCGATGATGTGGAGGTTGCCCTCGACACCGTCGAGGACGGCTCCGGCGAAACGCGCCTGTCGCGCGAGAAGGCCAAACGTGCCCGTACCTGGACCCGGCTGGAGAAGGCGTTCGAATCCAGCGAGATCGTGACTGGTGTCATCACCGGACGTGTAAAGGGTGGCTTTACTGTCGAAATCGACAACGTTCGCGCATTCCTTCCCGGGTCACTGGTCGATGTGCGACCGGTACGCGACCCGAGCTACCTCGAGGGCAAGGCGCTCGAATTCAAGGTGATCAAGCTCGACCAGAAGCGCAACAACGTGGTGGTGTCGCGCCGTGCCGTCGTCGAACAGGAATACAGCGCGGAGCGCAATGCGCTGCTCGACAACCTGCAGGAAGGTGCGGTGGTCAAGGGCGTCGTCAAGAATCTCACTGACTACGGCGCGTTCGTCGATCTCGGCGGTATCGACGGGCTGCTGCACATCACCGACATGGCATGGAAGCGCGTCAAGCATCCGTCGGAAGTCGTCAAGGTGAGCGATGAAATCGAGGTGCGCATCCTCAAGTTCGATCGCGAACGCTCACGCGTGTCGCTCGGGCTCAAGCAGCTGGGGGCGGATCCCTGGCAGGCCATCGCGCGACGCTATCCGCCCAACACGCGCCTGTTCGGCAAGGTAACCAACATCGCCGACTACGGCTGCTTCGTGGAGATCGAAGAGGGCGTCGAGGGGCTGGTGCACGTCTCGGAGATGGACTGGACCAACAAGAACGTGAACCCGGCAAAGGTGGTGCACGTCGGCCAGGAAGTCGAAGTGATGGTGCTCGACATCGACGAGGAGCGCCGGCGCATTTCGCTCGGACTCAAGCAGTGCAAGACCAACCCGTGGAAGGAGTTCGCCGAGAACTACAACCGTGGCGACAAGGTGGCGGGCCAGATCAAGTCGATTACCGACTTCGGCATCTTCATCGGGCTGCCGGGCGGTATCGATGGCCTGGTGCATCTCTCCGACATCTCGTGGGACGTGCCTGGCGAAGAAGCGGTGCGCAATTTCCAGAAGGGCCAGCAACTCGAGGCGATGGTGCTCACGATCGACCCTGAGCGCGAGCGCATTTCACTCGGCATCAAGCAGCTCGCAAAAGACCCGTTCTCCAGCTATCTCGCCGAGCATCCCAAGGGCAGCATAGTGAAGGGCGTCGTGCGGGAAGTGGACGCCAAGGGCGGGCTCATCGACCTGGGCAATGGTGTCGAAGGCCAGTTGCGGGCCTCCGAGCTGTCGCGCGATCGCGTCGAGGATGCCCGCACGATCCTCAAGGTGGGTGATGAGGTCGAAGCGAAATTCACCGGCGTGGACCGCAAGAGCCGCATCATCGCGTTGTCGATCAAGGCGAAGGAAGCGCATGAAGAGGCGGAGGCCGTGCAGAACTACAAGACGGCTACCGATTCCTCCTCGGGCACCAGCCTGGGTGATCTGCTGAAGGAACACATCGGCGGCCAGGACTGAAGCGTTCGCACGGTAAAAGGGCCCTGCGCATGACCAAGTCGGAACTGATCGAGATCATTACAGCCAAGCAAAAGCACCTGCCCGCCAAGGATGTGGAGCTGGCGCTGAAGCAGATCCTGGAAATCATGAGCGATGCGCTCGCGCAGGGCGAGCGCATCGAGATCCGGGGTTTTGGCAGTTTTTCGCTGCATTTTCGCCCGCCGCGCCAGGGGCGCAATCCGAAGACGGGCGAGGCGGTCGCCCTCGCCGGAAAATATGTTCCGCATTTCAAGCCCGGCAAGGATCTGCGCGAGCGCGTCAACAGCGGCGCGGGCGAACCGATCCACGACTGATTATCCCTTCGGCAACTGCAGCCGGTCGTGGTGGTAGAGTGTCGCTCGCTCGAGACTGACACATGCCGCGCGCGCTGTTCATCGTCATCTGCCTGCTCGTGTTCTTCGCCGGTACCGCGCTGGTTGCAGCCAACGGTGCGCCGGTGCGTGTCGATCTGTTGATCACGGAAGTCGAAGTGACACGTGGCCAGCTCATGGTTACGGCCTTCATCCTGGGATGGCTTGCCGGGGTTGCTTCGGCTTGGAGCTTCGTTCGCAAGTTGACCAGTGAACGGGCCCAGCTGCGGCGTAATCTGCGGCTTGCGGAGGCCGAAATCAGGAACCTGCGGCCCCTGCCCCAAGATCGTGGCTGAACCCGCGCTCCTGGCCGCGCTTGTAGCCGTTGGTGTCGCGGGCTATGTGGGATGGCGCCTGGGACGACGCATGCAGCGTGCGGCGCGGCGCGTGGGCCGTCGGCGCCTGCC
Organism: uncultured Gammaproteobacteria bacterium; assembly: GCA_963724625.1. Taxonomy (GTDB): domain Bacteria; phylum Pseudomonadota; class Gammaproteobacteria; order Steroidobacterales; family Steroidobacteraceae; genus DATBVX01. Next base: position 185,316 of record CAVRVO010000013.1, read on the forward strand.
GGCCGACTATCTTGCGGGCCTCAACTACGTCATCAACGAGCAGCCCGATCGGGCGCTCGAGGTGTTCACCCGGATGGTCGACGTGAACACCGAGACCGTCGAAATCCACTTCGCACTCGGGAGTCTCTTTCGCCGCCGTGGGGAGGTGGATCGCGCTATCCGCGTGCACCAGGGCATTCTCGACCGGCCACAGCTCGAACCAGAGCAGCGCGAGCAGGCATTGCTCGAGCTGGCAGTTGATTACCTGCGCGCCGGACTGCTGGATCGTTCGGAGAGCCTCTACCTGAAGCTCGCTGAGTCACGCCAGCACCGGCTCACTGCATTGCGCGCGCTGATTGGCATCTACGAGCAGCAACACGACTGGCAGCAGGCGATCAACTCACATCGGCAACTGGCGTCCGCGGGTGGTGCCGTACACAGCGGCACCATTGCTCACTATCACTGCGAACTGGCGGAGGCCGCCCGTACCTCGGGACAATTCGAAGAGGCGCGCCGCTTGCTGCGCGAGGCGCGTCGCGAGCAACGGCGCTTTCCGCGCGCCGCGATCCTGCGCGCGGAGATTGCACGTGATGCGGGTGATGACGCCCTGGCAGTGCGGCTTCTGCTGCTCACCCTCGAGCGCGAACCTGCACTGCTGCTGGAAATTCTGCCACGCCTCCACGCCTGCGGGCGCAAGTTGCAGACCCGCGAGCCACTCGACGCGGGTATCGCAGCACTGCAACGCAATCGTCGGCCCGTGCACGAGCTGGCCAGCGCTCTGATCCTCGCTGACGTTATTGAAGAGCCCAATGCCTTGGGGGCGATTCGCGACTATGTCTTGAGTGATGGTCTGCTGCGCGAGCTTGCGCAGCCGCTCGACAGTACGCGCGGCCTGGATGACGACACATTGCGACGCGTAGCAAAGCTGCTGGGCAGAGTGCTCTCGCGTCATCCGCGGTATCGCTGCGGCGAATGTGGGTTCGCGAGCCATGCGTGGTTCTGGCAGTGTCCGGGCTGCAAGAACTGGGACAGCCTCAAGCCTGAACTGACTGCCGCCAGCCAGGCCGCAGTCGGCGAGTGACAGAAGGTCGCACCGACGGTAGAAACTTCACGTTCGCGCCTCATTGGCGGATTCACGCGCAGCCACTACTGAAGGACATTGCCGGCTCGCGGCGTCGTGCCGCCTCGTCGACAAGGATCCCAAGCGGAGTTCGACTCAAGGAGGAGCAATGAAGCGATCAATTCCGGCCATGGTGCTGGCGGGCCTGCTCGTAGCGGCGGGCGCGCTGGCCGACCCCGTAAATATCAACACTGCGGATGCCCGCACTTTGGCGAAAGAACTGAACGGCATCGGTCTGTCGCGTGCGCAGGCGATTGTCGACTACCGCGAGAAAAACGGACCGTTCAAGAACGTAGATGAACTCGCCAAGGTGAAGGGCATCGGGATGAAGGTGGTCGAGCAGAATCGAGCCAACATCCGGGTGGAAAAGGCGGACAAGAACAAGGCCGCGGCTGCGAAGCCGGCGGACAAGACAGCAGCGACCGAGTGAGGACAACGCGCGGTAGCGGATCGGGTGCAGCCATCGGGTATCATCGACAGAATCAATCTGCTGAACGAGATAGCCATGGTGCCTTCCAGCCCGATCCGCGCCGCCGTTTTCCCAGTAGCGGGGCGCGGTACCCGCTTTCTGCCTGCGACCAAGGCAAGCCCCAAAGAGATGTTGCCCATCGTGGACAAGCCGCTGATCCAGTACGCGGCGGAGGAAGCCCTGTCTGCCGGTGCGCGCAATCTCGTGTTCATCACCGGCAGCTCCAAGCGCGCCATCGAGGATCATTTCGACTCCGATCACGAGCTTGAGTCCGCGCTCGAGGCCCAAGGTAAACATGAGTTGCTCGCATCCCTGCGTGGCATCCTGCCGTCATGGGCCTCATGCGTGTACATTCGCCAGCCGGCGCCGCTGGGATTGGGACATGCGGTTCTTTGCGCGCGACCGGTGGTGGGACACGAGCCTTTCTTCGTGCATCTCGCGGATGACCTCATCGATGCGGAGATCCCCTGCTTGCGCCAGATGGCCAGCATCTACGAGCAGCATCACGCCAGTGTACTGGGGGTTCAGCAAGTCCCGCGCAATGAGACCGACCGCTACGGCATCGTCGCGAGCAGCGCGGCCAATGGGCGGGTCAGTCGCGTCGAAAGTATTGTCGAGAAGCCCAAGCCCGCCGCCGCACCTTCAACCCTCGCGGTTGTCGGTCGCTACATATTGACGCCGCGCATCTTCGAGAAGCTCGAGACGACCGGACGTGGCGCAGGCGGGGAAATTCAGCTTACCGACGGTATCGCGGCGCTGCTCGCTGAGGAACCCGTGCTTGCCTATGAATTCATGGGGCGCCGCTATGACTGCGGCAGCAAGCTGGGCTACCTCCAGGCGACAGTGGAATACGCCTTGAACCACTCGAGTCTCGGCGCCGAATTCGAAAAGTATCTTCTCGAACTCGCAGCGGCACGACCCAAGCGCGCCTGAATCCAGAAGAGAGTTGGGTGATGACGCAGACGGGCGATCCATGCCCGGCTGCCGGGCACTTCGCACTGCAGTCATCCTGATAATGATGAGCGGCGGGCGCTCGAGCCCGCCGCTCAACCTCGGTATTGACTCAGACCTTATCCGTAGCTGTCACGACTGCGGATTGCATGGCATCGGATGCGCTTTCGACGGCCGTGGTCGTGCCGACCACGGCGCTCGTGGCACCTTGCTCAACGGCTGAGGTGGCCTTATTGATTGAGACCGCGGCTTTCTTGATGGCGCGGTTCGCCGACTTTCGCACCCGGCGTGCAGTGCGCCGAGTTGCGCGGCCAACTTTACGAGCTACCCGACGCGTTCGGCGGGCAACTTTTCTCGCCACCTTACGTGCGCTGCGTCCCAGTTTTCTGGCGGCCCTGCGCTGGCGTACTTTGGCTCTTACCGCGCGCTTGCGAGTAGTTCTTTTGGCCTTCTTGGCGCGGACCTTGCGACGGATTCGTGTCTTCTTTGCTGCCATTGTCTGACCCCTTTACTGGATTTGCGTAAGGCGGATCGTCCAAATGCGACTGCGGCGTGCAGCCGCGCGTCGCGGAAGATGGTTCAAGACTCGTCGGGCGTAAGTGCCGGATTGAAATTCTCTGCTCAACAGTATCCGCATTCCGGCGCGACGGCGCCAGAGGAAAAATGCTCTGACAGGATGGCTCCGCCGGGAGGACTCGAACCTCCGACCTGGGGATTAACAGTCCCTCGCTCTACCGACTGAGCTACGGCGGAACCGGAAAGGCGGCGAATTCTGCGGGAGCGACCCGGGGCCGTCAACCGACCCCCGAGCGCACAATTACGCCGTCTTGACCCGGTTCACAGCGCTCCCGGTGAGGGCGCGGCGCATCCGCCCGACCGCGTCCTCGAGCGTCGCCATGCTGCACGCAAACGACAGGCGGATGTGACCGGGAGCGCCAAAACCGGTGCCGGGTACGACCGCCACGCCAGCATTCGCGAGCAAGTATTCAGCAAAGACACCGTCGTCCTTGCAGCTGGTTGCACCCATCGCCCCGCTGACGTCGGCGAAGGCGTAGAACGTCCCTGCTCCCGGCAGGCAGGACACGCCGGGGAGGCCGTTGAGTCCCTGCACGATGAAGTCGTGCCGGGCCTTGAACTGGCGATTCATTTCCGCAACGCAGGTCTGGTCGCTGTTCAGCGCCACGGTCGCGGCCTTCTGGCTCATGCTCGCGGCATTGGACGTGGACTGACCTTGAATCGTCCCCATCGCTGTGATGACTTCCTGGGGTCCCCCGCAATAGCCGATGCGCCAGCCGGTCATCGCGTAGGCCTTCGAGCAGCCGTTGATCGTCACAGTACGGTCATAGAGCGCTGGCACGGCTGTGACCAGGCTGCAAAACGGCTCGGTACCCCAATAGATGTGCTCGTACATATCGTCAGTGCCGATCACGATGCGCGGATGAGCCAGGAGCACCTCGCCAAGGGCGATGAGCTCAGCGCGCGTGTACGCTGCACCAGTGGGATTGCACGGGCTATTAAGGAGAAAGAGCCGGGTTCGGGGCGTGATCGCGGCAGCCAGCTGGGACGGCGTGATCTTGTAGCCCTGATCTGCTCCGGCGAACACCGTTACCGGTTTGCCGTCCGAGAGCAAGACCATGTCCGGGTACGACACCCAGTAGGGTGCCGGGATGATGGCCTCATCGTCCGGGTCGAGGATGGCGGCGCAAAGGTTGTAGACAGTCTGCTTGGCGCCACTCGATACGAGGACCTGCGCGCGCGAGTACTCGAGGCCATTGTCACGCCTGAACTTGGCAATGATCGCGTCCTTGAGCTCGTTGATGCCTTCGACCGCGGTATAGCGCGTGAAGCCGGAGCGAATCGCCGCGACGCCCGCATCCGCGATATGAATCGGCGTGTCGAAGTCCGGCTCGCCCGCGCCGAGGCCGATGATGTCGTGACCTTCCGCCTTGAGGCGCGCAGCTCGCGCCGTGACCGCCAAAGTCGGAGAGGGCTTCACGCGTTGAACGCGCCGGGAGACTGGTACACTCACTGGTCACCACCGCGAAGTTGAGTCAGCGCCTAGTTTAGGGCTTCCGCCCAGTCAGCGCACCGATCACAGATGGACAAGCAACCCGAGTTCGAACTCACCGCAGGCTATCGTCCGGCGGGCGATCAGCCTGAAGCGATCGCCAAGCTGATCGACGGTCTGACCAACGGGCTGTCGCACCAGACGCTGCTGGGAGTCACAGGCTCGGGCAAGACATTCACGATCGCCAACGTGATCGAAGCCGTGCAACGGCCGACGCTGGTGCTCGCGCACAACAAGACCCTTGCGGCGCAACTGTACGGGGAATTCCGCGAGTTTTTTCCGCGCAGTGCGGTCGAATACTTTGTTTCCTACTATGACTACTACCAGCCGGAAGCGTACGTACCCTCATCGGATACCTACATCGAGAAGGACGCTTCCATCAACGAGCACATCGAACAGATGCGCTTGTCTGCGACCAAGGCACTGCTGGAGCGCCCGGACTCGATCATCGTGGCCACGGTTTCTGCGATCTACGGCCTGGGCGATCCACAGGCATACCTCAGCATGGTGCTGCATCTGGTGCGCGGCGAGCCACTCGATCAGCGCAAGCTCCTGCGTCGCCTCGCGGACATGCAGTACACACGCAACGAGCTGGACTTGTCGCAGGGCACCTACCGAGTGCGTGGCGATGTCATCGACATCTTCCCGGCGGAGGCCGAGCGGGAGGCGGTTCGCGTGGAACTGTTCGACGACAAGGTCGAGTCCCTGAGTTATTTCGACCCGCTGACGGGAGAAGTGTCGCGCAAGGTGCCGCGACTTACGGTGTTTCCATCGACACACTACGTCACGCCCAAGGAACGAATCACGGGTGCGCTCGACCAGATCCGTGACGAGCTGCGTGGCCGGCTACTGGAGCTGCGCTCCGCCGGCAAGCTCGTCGAGGCACAGCGCCTGGAGCAGCGCACGCGCTTCGACCTGGAGATGATGAACGAAGTCGGTTACTGCGCGGGAATCGAGAACTACTCGAGGTACCTGTCAGGACGCCAGGCAGGGGAGCCACCTCCGTGCCTGTTCGATTACCTGCCGCGCAACGCGCTGCTGGTCATCGATGAGAGCCACCAGACGATTCCACAGCTCGGTGCGATGTACCGCGGCGATCGGTCACGCAAGGAAACTCTGGTCGAATACGGGTTTCGACTGCCTTCGGCGCTCGATAACCGGCCGCTGCGCTTTGATGAGTTCGAACAAATGGCTCCGCAGGCGATTTTCGTGTCCGCAACCCCTGGGCCGTACGAACGACAACGGTCAGGACAGATCGTTGAGCAGGTCGTCCGCCCGACCGGCCTCGTCGACCCCCAGGTTGAGATCCGCCCCGTACGCACGCAGGTGGATGATGTGCTCTCCGAGATCAACCTGCGCGTAGCCCTGCAGGAGCGCGTGCTGATTACCACACTTACCAAGCGGATGGCCGAGGACCTCACGGACTACCTGCACGAACACGGCGTGCGGGTGCGTTATCTGCATTCAGATATCGAGACTGTCGAACGCACTGAACTCATTCGCGATCTCAGACTCGGGAAGTTCGACGTGTTGGTGGGAATCAACTTGTTGCGCGAGGGCCTCGACATGCCCGAGGTGTCGCTGGTCGCGATACTGGATGCGGACAAGGAGGGATTCCTGCGTTCGGAAGGATCACTGATCCAGACGATCGGCAGGGCGGCGCGCAACCTGCGGGGCAGGGCGATCCTTTACGCCGATCAGATCACCGGATCCATTCAACGAGCGATGCAGGAAACCGAACGCCGCCGTAACAGGCAGATCGAGTTCAACGAGCACCATGGCATTACGCCGCGGGGCATCATCAAGTCCGTCACCGACATCATGGAGGGGGCGCGTTTTGAGGCCGCCGGACGTGATCGCCGGGTTGCCGAGGAAACGCCGCGCTACGAGCGCCTGGCGCCGGAACAGATTCTCAAGCGCATCCGAAAACTCGAGCAGGAAATGTTTCGCCTCGCGCGCAACCTGGAGTTCGAGGAAGCAGCGCGGATCCGCGACGAAATCGCGGTATTGCGCAAGGCCGAACTGGGCCTGCCGGATACCAAGGCGGGCTAGCCGGGTCGCCTTGCTTGCACGGCACAGGGTCGTTCAGTATCTTTGGCGCCCCTTTTTTGACAGGAAGTCTGAGACGGGCGCGTAGCTCAGCGGTAGAGCATCGCCTCGACAAGGCGAGGGTCGCTGGTTCGATCCCAGCCGCGCCCACCAGAAAGACGAAGGGCGGTCTCACTGACGGGAGCGCCCTTTTTTGTTGCTGATGTGATCAAGAGCGCCCGATGCCCGTTATCACCTTGCCCGATGGCAGCCAGAAGCACTTCGATCGTCCGGTGACGATCGATGAAGTGGCGGGCAGCATTGGCGCGGGCCTGCGCCGTGCAGCGCTTGCGGGCAAGGTCGACGGCAAGATCGTCGACACTTCCTTCGTGATCAGCCGGGACGCCAAGCTGAGTATCGTCACCGATCGCGATCCGGAAGGACTCGAGGTCATCCGCCATTCGACTGCCCACTTGCTGGCGCAAGCAGTCAAGCAACTGTTTCCGGAGGCGCAGGTGACGATCGGCCCGGTGATCGAGGACGGTTTTTACTACGATTTTGCGTTCAAACGACCCTTCACGCCGGAGGATCTGGCCGCGATCGAGACCCGCATGCACGAGATTTCGAATGCGGATCTGAAGGTCAACCGCACGGTAATGGCGCGCGATGAGGCGGTCGCGTTTTTTCGCAAACAAGGCGAGATCTACAAGGCGGAAATCATTGCTTCCATTCCTGCCAACGAAGAAATCAGTCTGTACGGGCAGGGTGATTTCATCGACCTGTGTCGCGGCCCTCACGTACCGAGCACCGGGAAGCTCAAGGCCTTCAAGCTCATGAAGGTCGCCGGCGCGTACTGGCGAGGCGATTCGCGTAACGAGATGTTGCAACGGATCTACGGTACCGCCTGGGCCGACGACAAAGCCCTCAAAGCCTACCTGCTGAGGCTGGAAGAGGCGGAAAAGCGCGATCACCGGCGCATCGGCAAGGAACAGGATCTGTTCCATTTTCAGGAGGAAGCGCCGGGCGCCGTTTTCTGGCATCCGAAGGGCTGGACCATTTTCCAGACCCTGATTCGCTACATGCGCGAGCGGCAGGCCGATGCCGGCTTCACGGAAGTGAACGCCCCGGAAATGATGGACGTGAGCCTCTGGCAGCAGTCTGGTCATCTCGAGAAGTTCGGCGAGAACATGTATCTGACGCGCACACCGGACGAGCGTGTGTATGCGATCAAGCCGATGAACTGTCCGGGCCACATCCAGATCTTCAAGCATGGCCTGCGCAGCTATCGCGAACTGCCAGTGCGCCTCGCGGAGTTCGGCAAGCTCCATCGCTACGAACCTTCCGGCGCCCTGCACGGGTTGATGCGAGTGCGTGCGTTTACTCAGGACGATGCGCACATCTTCTGCATGGAAGAGCAGGTGGCGGTCGAATCTGCGGCCGTGATCAACCTGCTGATGTCGATCTATAGGGACTTCGGCTTCGAAGAAGTGCGCGTCAAGTTCGCCGATCGCCCACTCAAGCGGGTGGGTGACGATGCGACCTGGGACCGCGCCGAAGCCGCCCTGAGGGCTGCGGCCGTCGCGGCTGGAATCGAATGTGAGCTGAATCCGGGAGAGGGCGCGTTTTACGGACCGAAACTGGAATTCGTGCTGCGCGATGCGATCGGGCGCGACTGGCAGTGCGGGACCTTGCAAGTCGACCTCAATATGCCGGGAAGGCTGGGCGCGACCTACATCGGCGATGACAGCCAGAAGCACACGCCAATCATGTTGCACCAGGCGATATTCGGGTCGCTGGAGCGCTTTCTCGGCATCCTGATCGAACATCATGCAGGCCGACTGCCCAGCTGGCTGTCCCCGGTGCAGGCGGTGGTGCTCAATATCACCGAGAAACAGGCGCAATACGTGCGGCAGGCAGCTGAAATCCTGAAAAATCAGGGGGTTCGGGTCGAAACAGATTTGCGAAACGAGAAGGTGGGCTTTAAAATCCGCGAGCACACGTTGCAGCGCATCCCGTACCTTCTGGTGGCGGGCGACAGGGAAGTCGAATCGAATTCACTGGCCGTGCGCACGCGCAACGGGAAAGACCTCGGAACGATGCCGCTCGACGCGCTCGCCCAGCGTCTGTCCCGCGAAGTCGCGAGCCGCGGCCGTACTGTTTTGGAGGATTGAAGTATCGCGACAGCTAAGCGCGTCAGGCGCAATGAAGAGATCTCCGCTCCGTCGGTACGCGTCATCGACGCAGATGGTGGGCAGGCAGGAGTGATGACCCGCAACGAGGCTCTGCAGATGGCCACTGCGGCGGAACTGGATCTGGTCGAAGTCTCGCCGACTGCCGAGCCACCAGTGTGCCGCATCATGGACTTCGGCAAATTCCTGTTCGAGCAGAACAAGAAGGCACACTCCGCGCGGCGCAAGCAGAAGACGATACACATCAAGGAAGTGAAGTTTCGGCCCGGAACCGAGGAGGCTGACTACCAGGTCAAGCTGCGCAATCTCCTCAGGTTCCTGTCGGAAGGCGACAAGGCCAAGGTGACGTTACGTTTCCGCGGCCGTGAAATGGTGCACCAGGACATCGGACGCAAGCTCCTCGATCGCGTGCAGCAAGACCTGGCAGGACATGCCATGGTCGAGCAGCAGCCGCTGATGGAGGGCAAGCAGATGGTGATGCTGTTCGCACCAAAAAAGAAGTGAGCGATCGCTCGTCCCTCGCGGGACGTTGATCGCACCGCCCGTAGCGGCGGCGTGCCGGTGATTCGGTGCGCCACCTGTGATCGGGCTAAACGAAAGAGGTAAAGATCGATGCCCAAGTTGAAAACACACCGGGCGGCGGCGAAGCGTTTTCGCAAAACGGCGAAAGGCTTCAAGCGCGGCCAGTCCCACCGACGTCACATCCTCACCAAGAAGCCCAGCAAGCGAAAGCGTCAGCTGCGCACCGGCATGATGGTCCACAAGACCGATGTCGACCGCGTGAAGCAGATGATGCCGCACAGCTGAGCAGTAACTTTTTTCGAGGAGAGTGAGTCATGGCGCGAGTCAAGCGTGGCGTCGTTGCAGGACGCCGTCACAAGAAGATTCTCAAGAAGGCAAAGGGCTACTTCAACGCCCGGCGCAAGGTATTCCGTGCCGCCAAGCAGGCGGTCATCAAGGCCGGGCAGTACGCGTACCGCGACCGGCGGCAGAAGAAGCGCGAGTTTCGCGCACTGTGGATCGCACGCATCAACGCGGCCGCGCGCGTGTACGGCCTGTCGTACAGCCGCCTGATCAATGGTCTCGGCAAAGCCGGGATCGAGATCGACCGCAAGATGCTGGCCGATATCGCAGTGAATGATTCAGCAGCGTTCGGCGCCATCGCCGAGAAGGCGAAGGCGGCTCTGGAAGCGGCCTGAGTGGCCGACCTGCGCGCCATCGTCGAGACGGTGCTGGGCGAGATTGCCCGGGCTGCCGACCTGCCGGCACTCGAGCAGATCCGTGTTCGGGTGCTCGGCAAGACGGGTGTGATCACCGAGCAACTCAAGGCGCTCGGCAAACTCCCGGCTGCAGAGCGGCCCGCGCACGGTCAACGCATCAACGACGCCAAGCAGGTGCTGGCCGACGCGATTGGCGAGCGTCGGACGCAGCTCGAGTCGGCGCAGATCGCGACGCAATTGGCCGCGGGACGGATCGACGTCACGCTTCCTGGCCGTGGGCCGCGCAGCGGCGGCCTGCATCCGGTGACAAAGGCTCGCCTGCGGGCGGAGGCGCTGTTCCGTGCCGCTGGCTTCCGCGTGGTTGAAGGGCCGGAGGTCGAGGATGACTTCCACAACTTCGACGCGCTCAACTTCCCTTTGAATCATCCGGCACGTGCCATGCAGGACACATTCTTCTTTCCCGACGGAAAGCTCCTGCGCACGCACACCTCGCCGGTTCAGATCCGCACGCTGCGCGATACACCGCCTCCCTTGCGCGTGATAGCGCCGGGTCGCGTGTATCGAAGCGATTCGGATGTGACCCACACGCCGATGTTTCACCAGATCGAGGGACTGATGGTAGATGAGAACGTCAGCCTCGCGAACCTGAAGGCGGCGCTGCACGGCTTCATGGAGCAGTTCTTCGAGCGCAAGCTCGGCATTCGTTTTCGCCCTTCCTACTTTCCGTTTACCGAACCTTCTGCGGAAGTCGATATCGAATGCCTGTTCTGCAGCGGTGCAGGCTGCCGCGTGTGCAAGCAGACCGGCTGGCTCGAGGTGCTCGGCTGTGGTGTCGTGCATCCCAATGTGCTCGAGGCTGCTGGCGTCGACAGTGAACACTGGACCGGCTACGCGTTCGGCATGGGGATCGAGCGGCTGGCGATGCTCCGCTATGGCGTGAATGACATCCGCCTGTACTTCGAAAACGACCTGCGCTTCCTGGCGCAGTTCCGCGCAGGCTGACGATGCAGCTCAGCGAAGCCTGGTTGCGCGAATGGGCGAGTCCCTCATGGGACTCGGCAGCACTTGCGACTCGTCTCACGATGGCGGGATTCGAAGTGGAAGGGCGCACGAGTGCGGCGCCGCCGTTCTCGGGCGTCGTGGTCGGTGAAATCGTGGAGTGCGCCCCCCACCCGCAGGCTGACAAGCTGTCAGTCTGCAGCGTGACGACCGATGGCAAGAACCGGATGCAGATTGTCTGTGGCGCGAGTAATGCGCGCGCCGGTCTGAGATCCGCAGTGGCGACCGTCGGCGCGAAACTTCCCGGTGATGTCACCATCAAGGCCGCACGTCTTCGCGACGTAGAATCGAACGGGATGCTGTGTAGCGCCCGCGAGCTTGGCCTCGGCGATGAGTCTGAAGGTATTCTCGAATTGCCAGGTGTCACGCCGCTGGGGCGCAACTTGCGGGAAGTGCTTGGCCTCGATGATCAGATTCTTCAGATCAATGTGACTCCGAACCGTGGGGACGCGATGAGCGTGCGTGGGCTTGCACGCGAAGTCGCCGCGCTGGACGGGAGACGCCTGGACGCGCCTGCCCGAACGCCGGTAGCCGCCAAGGTCGATGCGCACTTCTCGGTAACCCTGTCGGCACCGGAGGGCTGCGCAAAATTCGTGGGCCGGGTCATTCGCGGTCTGGATGCCCGCGTGAGTTCTCCCCTGTGGCTTCGGGAGAGACTGCGTCGCTGCGGGCTGCGTGCGATCAACCCGATCGTCGACGTAACCAACTATGTGATGCTCGAGCTGGGCACGCCCATGCATGCCTACGATCTGGCATGTCTCGAGGCAGGAATCGATGTGCGGCGTGCTCGAGCGAACGAGAAGCTCACGCTGCTCGACGGTGCGCAACTGACGTTGCAGGCGGAGGACCTCGTTATAGCCGATGCGGGCGGAGCCGTCGGCCTCGCTGGCGTAATGGGTGGAAAGCGCAGCGCAGTGAGCGAGGCAACTCGGGAAGTCTTTCTTGAGATTGCTTACTTTGCGCCTCAGGTCATCAGCGCGAGCGCACGTCGCCACGGCCTGATCACAGATGCGGCGCAGCGCTTCGAACGCGGCGTTGACTCACGCGCGCAGGAAGAGTCGATGGAGCGAGCAACCGAGCTCCTGCTGCAGATCGCCGGGGGGCAGGCGGGCCCGACTACCATCGCAATCGACAAGGCCCACGTGCCGAGCGCACCCACGATCAAGTTGCGCAAACGACAGCTCGCGCGCTTGCTGGGCGCCGATGTCGCAGACAATGAAGTCGCTCGGATTCTCGAGTCGCTGGAGATGCAAGTGCGCGGCACGGCCGATGGTTGGCAGGTGACGCCACCCTCGCATCGCTTCGACATCGGCATCGAGGCGGACCTCGTTGAGGAAGTCGGGCGCATATTCGGCTACGAGCGTGTTGCTGAAGTTGATGCGCGAATCGCGCAGCGATTTGAACCGCTGGCTGAGAATCGCGTAAGCCCGGATCGCCTGCTGACGGCCCTCGTCGATCGTGGCTATTTCGAGGCCATCACTTATAGTTTTGTTGACCCCGCGTTGCAGAAGCAGTTGTTCCCGGACGCGACGCCACTGATGCTGAGCAACCCGATCGCCGCTGACCTGGCCGCCATGCGAGTTTCGCTATGGCCCGGTCTGATCGTCGCGCTGCGCGAGAATCTTCGGCGCCAGCAGGATCGGGTGCGGCTGTTCGAAGCAGGTCGCAAGTTCCTGCCAGGCCCTGGAGGGCTGACGGAAATACCGACGCTCGCGGGCGTTGCGGCTGGTACGGCGCTGCCCGAGCAATGGGGAGAGAAAAAGCGGAGTGTCGATTTCTTCGATATCAAAGCTGACGTCGAAGCTGTGCTCGAGCTTACGGGTGCAGCAGAGGAATTTTCATTTACACCAGGAGCGCTGGCGTGCCTTCATCCCGGCCGAACGGCGCGGATCTCTCGCCTCAATAAACCCGTCGGCTGGATCGGAGAACTGCATCCGGAGTTGGTGCGCACACTCGACTTGACATATGCACCAGTGATGTTTGAACTCGAATGGACAGCAGCATGTGAAGGCAAGCTGCCTGTTTTCGAAGAAATTTCGCGCTATCCCTTGATCCGCCGCGATATCGCTATCGTGGTTGACGAAGCGGTCACGCTGGCGGCGATCCGTGAACATGTTAGTGTTGGCGCCCGAAGCCTTTTACGCGACCTGCGTGTGTTCGATATCTACCGGGGGGCTGGTGTAGATTCTGGACGAAAAAGTGTCGCCTTAGGCTTGATTTTACAAGAATCTTCCCGCACGCTTACTGACCAGGACGCGGACCAAATTGTGGCCGCAGTAGTGGACCGGCTGCGGCGTGAGCTGAACGCCTCAATAAGAGATCAATAAAGCATGGCACTCACAAAAGCGGAAATGGCGGAGGCCCTGTTCAATCAGTTGGGGCTGAACAAGCGCGAAGCACGCGAGCTCGTGGACATGTTTTTCGAAGAAGTGCGCGCAGCGCTGGCAATGGGCGAACAGGTAAAACTCTCTGGGTTCGGCAATTTTGATCTGCGCGACAAGAATCAACGCCCCGGCCGCAATCCCAAAACGGGGGAGGAGATCCCGATCAGCGCAAGGCGCGTCGTGACGTTCCGTCCGGGCCAGAAGCTCAAAGCGCGGGTCGAGGCCTATGCTGGAAGCAAGCAATAACGATGAGCTTCCGCCGATCCCCGGCAAACGTTATTTCACGATCGGCGAAGTGAGCGACCTGTGCGGCGTCAAGCCGCACGTCCTGCGCTATTGGGAACAGGAATTCCCGCAGCTCAAGCCGGTGAAGCGACGGGGTAACCGCCGCTACTACCAGCGTCAGGATGTAATCGTCATTCGCCAGATTCGCAGTCTGTTATATGAACAGGGCTTCACGATCGGCGGCGCGCGTAATCGGCTGACGGGCGATGAGGCACGCGAAGATCTCAGCATGAGCGTACAGATCGTGCGCCAGCTGCGCACCGAGCTCGAAGAAATCCTGCGCATCCTGCGTCGCTGAAATATCGCGTCGCGTCGCTTCCGCGCGCGATCTCTGCAAAAACCTCACATCTGGGATGAACGGGAGTGTGCTTCGCGTTTCGTTCCTGTTCACGCAGTTGGGAACCATTGCAATTGTAATGACGTGAGAGTCGGAAAAGGGGTGCGGCGGGCAATAATCACAACGCACACCTGCAGCCGGTAAGGAACTTGCCTGATTCATAAAGAACGCCAAACGCAGGCCGCGCGACCGCGTCGATGCGCTGCAGTCCGTGACGGCGCAGGCCGGCAGCATCACACTGCTGTCCTTCCAGTGGGACCAGCCGTTCTTCTCGGTGTCCGGCGGCGCAGGTTCAGCGAGCGACGTCGATGCATATTTCGTCGATATCTATCGTGTGCCGATCGAGATTTGCACCGACGATCCCGACCAGGTCGTGACGTGGCGGCGATTGCCGCGCTGATGCTGGACAAACGTCAGCGCGATATCGATGCGCATAAGCAGTTCGCTGGCCCGAGTAAACTCGCGCCACAGGATATCTATAGGGCGTTGCAGTCGACGGCGCAGGACATCACTGCGCGTGCCGGGATTAGTTCCGGACCATTCCCGATCGACAACGGGCAAGGCTTTGACTTCGATTCGGGCTTTGGCTTCGTCGACGGGATACGCGCGATTCAGCTCATCTCGGGATTCTGACCGGCCCCCTGTCTTGGAACCCACGGCGCGAACCGCGGTGGGTTCTTTTTTTGCGCCGCGGCCGCTATCATGCGCGCCGCGGTTCAACGCGACCTTCTTTTCCGGTTCGGGGCGTGGCGCAGCCTGGTAGCGCACTTGCATGGGGTGCAAGGGGTCGCGAGTTCAAATCTCGCCGCCCCGACCAATTTAACCAAAGACTTCGCAAGGTGAAGTCCGCGGCAACGTGACGCTGGCTTGAGTCCGCGCTTCCGGACGGTCACTCAAGCTTCGCGTCGAATCGAAACTAAAAGATACTCAATCCCCCGCTACCATTTTAGTAAGGCCTCGGCGCGAAGTCATTGCCTCGGGGCAGCTACAGAACGTAACGCTGAAGAGCAAGATGCCCGTGCTGCTCGCGTATTGGACGGCATGGGTGGACCCTCAGGGAGCGATAAATTTTCGCCGCGACATCTATGATCGCGACGCCCAGTGGGCGGCGGGTCTGAATGCCCCGTTCAAGATTCGCGCACGGCCCTTGTTCTCCGATATGGCCAGTGCGGCTACCAATGCCAGCAGGTAACTAACGCGGGGCACACGCTGGCGGGATCGCGGTGACAACACGGATACCCGGCGTGGCCAGCAAGAACGGTGCGGCGAGCAACGCCAGCGCGAGTCCGCGCCTGCTGCTTGCAGTCATGGAGGTTCCCCTAGCAGTTGTTATTGGGCGCAGCGATAGGCCGCACCCGAAGGGACGCAAGTGTGTATTGGGGAACCAGCTCGGACACCCCCCATCGATGGGGGGCAGGCTCGTGTGTCGTCACACGGTAATGGCATCATTGGCCAATGAAGTGGCCACTGATCGTACCCTTGGCGGCACTCGGCGCCCTCGCGATAGCTCTTGTTGCTCCAGCGAATCCCGCGCTACTGCTGCTGTATGGGGTTGCATTGCTCGGCGCAGTCATCAGCGCGGTACATCATGCCGAGGTCGTTGCACACCGGGTAGGTGAACCTTTCGGAACCCTCATCCTTGCGCTGGCAGTTACGGTCATCGAAGCCGCGCTGATTCTCTCCATGATGCTGGCGGGCGGGGAGTCGAGCGCCACTATCGCTCGCGACGCCATCTATTCGGCGGTGATGATCATCTGCAACGGTGTCGTCGGCGTGTGCTTGCTGGTCGGGGGCCTGCGTCACGGCGAGCAGTCTTTTCGAATCGAAGGCACCGGATCGGGGCTGGCCGCACTCGCCGTGCTGAGCTGTTTGGTTCTGGTATCGCCGACGCTCACCGTTAGCGCGCCAGGAAACTCGTACACGACCTCTCAGCTCGTTTTCGTCGCCATGTCTTCACTTGCCTTGTGGCTGGTTTTCATCTTCATCCAGACCATAAGGCATCGTGACTATTTTCTCCCCGCCGAATCGTCAAAGAACGAGACGCTTCACGCGGCACCCCCCAGCCTCCGCGAGGCCCGGACAAGCTTCGCATTGCTGTTGCTCGCTCTCGTCGGAGTAGTGGGTCTCGCGAAAGCGCTGTCGCCGAGCATCGAGCGAGCGGTGGTCGCTGCCGACGCGCCCGTCGCCGTCGTAGGAGTTCTGATTGCGATGATCGTGCTGTTGCCGGAGTGCGCAGCCGCGCTGCGGGCCGCGCATGCCAACCGATTGCAAGCGAGCCTGAATCTTGCGATCGGCTCAGCGATGGCCTGCATCGGTCTTACTGTCCCGGTCGTGGTCGGCGCCGCAGTCGCGCTGGATCTGCCCCTGGTGCTCGGCCTCGGGCCAACCGACATCGCGCTGCTCACCTTGACCTTCATCGTCGGCGCGATCACTTTGGGATCCGGGCGTACTAACATGATGCAGGGCGCGATTCACTTGATAATCTTTGCGGCGTACCTGTTTCTCACGCTTGTGCCTTGATGCTGCCACGCGCTTTATCCGCTATTGGTTGAGTTGGGCATATGCGAAGCGCAGCGGATCTCCGGAGACCCTGAGCAAGCCATCAAAGGGTTCATCCAGCTCCAATATAAGGAATACGGCGCTGCCAACGCACAGGGCACACAGAAAGAGGACCGTCACGACCGTTGCGTTTCGCTTAGCCAACAACCCGAAGCTGGTGAACGCGATCGTCAGCCAGAACACCATGACCACAAGAAGTGGCGCCGGGATTGATGCTTTGCCGCCGGCGAACACCACCGACTTGGCTCCCAGCAGCTTCTCTGCAATGGCCACCGCACGGGCCTGAAGCGACCGCTGAGTGTCATCGCGGGGGGCATAGTGCGAGGCACTTTTGGGTGCCTACATTGTCTTTGGGCAGTGCAGGGTGGCCGACGCGAAGTAACAGCCTCAACCAATCAGCGGCGGGAAGCCGCCGGGATCGACCCGGCGGCTTGTGGTCTTAGCCTGCCGATACTGGAACAAAAATCTGCGTATCGCCACGCTGGATCAGCAGTGCCACGTGCTTGTCCGACTTCTCGACGATCTTGCGCAGATCCTCGACGCTGCGAACCTCCTTGCCGTTTGCCGAAAGAATCACGTCACCTTCCTGGAGGCCAGCTTCGGCTGCAGCGCCGCTCACGGACTCGACGACCAGACCCTTGTGAATGTCGGATTCGCGTTGCTCTTCAGGCGTCAGCGGACGCACGCCGAGGCCGAGTCGGCCGCCTTGGGCGTCCGAGTCGTCTGAATTGTCGGCGAGCTGAGTTTCGGACAGCGTGCCGATGTGCACCTTGATGTCACGCGCCTGGTGATCGCGCCACACCTCGAGCTTTGCATCGGTGCCGGGCTCGAGTTCTGCAATGCGTGACGGCAACTCTGCGGAACTCTCGATCTGCTGGCCGTTAACGCCAAGGATCACATCACCCGGCTTCAGTCCGGCAGCACTTGCAGGGCCGCCATTTTCGACCTTGGCGACCAGCGCACCCCGCGGTCTGTCGAGACCGAAAGTATCGGCGAGCGGCTGATTCACTTCCTGGATCATGACGCCCAGCTTGCCGCGGGTAACGTGACCATGCGTCTGCAGTTGCTGGCTCACGTTCATCGCGACATCGATCGGAATCGCGAATGACACTCCTTCGTAACCACCGGAGTTGGAGTAGATCTGCGAATTGATGCCCACCACTTCACCGTTGAGATCGAACAGCGGTCCGCCGGAGTTACCAGGATTGACCGCCACGTCGGTCTGCAGGAAAGGCACGTAACCGCCACCCGGCAGCGTACGACCCTTGGCACTGACGATACCGGCGGTGACCGTGTTCTCGAAGCCGAACGGCGAACCGATGGCCACGACCCACTGGCCAACCTTTACATCGCCGGCACGCCCGAGGCGAACCGTCGGCAGGTTGCGCGCGTCAATCTTCAGTACCGCGATGTCACTGGCGGTGTCCTTGCCGAGTACGCGGGCGGTGAATTCACGACGATCGGTCAGCTTGACGGTCACTTCCTTCGCATCGTTCACTACATGCGCGTTGGTGAGGACGATCCCATTCGCATCGACGATGAATCCCGAGCCCTCGCCTCGCATGGGCATATCTCGGGGCTGTCGCGGCAAACTGCGAAAGAACTGCCGGAACGGATCGTCCGGACCAAGACCCGGCAAGTCGGGAATCTGCGGCCCGCCTGCCGTCTTGATGGTTCCCGTTACGCTGATGTTGACCACGGCCGGCCCGAAGCGATCAACCAGCGCGGTGAAGTCGGGAAGGGTACCGCGCACCAGGGGCTGCGACGCGGCGGCCGGCGCTGCCGGCGGCTCAGGCTCAGCCTGTGCGACCTGTATCGACGCCTGCGCCGTAGGCGTAGCGCTTGCTGCCGCGGGGTTTCCCTTTCCGAATGTCCAGCCCCCAATCAACAGGGCTACTCCAAGAATGCCGGCGACCAGGCCGCCCGTAATCCACGGCATCGATCGTTTTGCTCCAACGTCGGGTTCCACACTCATGTACGACTCCTCACTACGAAATAGAACGATGCCGCAAGCGGCACTTGAAAGGCGGTCACGGTAAATGAGCCGGCTTAAGCAGGTCTTAAGACCGTCCCGGCGACGACGAGTTGAGGGCAAATTCAATAGTCACAACCAGGCCCCGATTGTCCGAACCTGAACCGAGGCTGACTCGAGCCCCGTGCTGGCTGGCGATCGTTCGTACGATCGCGAGCCCCAAACCACTGCCCATGGCGGGCGTACCCGGAACACGATAGAAGCGATCGAAGACCCGCTCGCGTTCGCTCGGAGCTATGCCGGGACCTGAATCAGTGACACGCAGGCGCACATGGCGTTCGTCCCTTTCCAGTGTGACGTCGACGACTCCACCTTCCGGCGTGTGGCGAATGGCGTTGTCGACCAGGTTGCGGATCAGGGTGGCGAGCGCTTCCCGGTTGCCGCGGATGGATACCGAGTCCAGCCGGCCAATTCCAAGGTCGATGCGCCGGGCGTCAGCCATCGGCAGCGCTTCGACCACCACTTCACGCACGACTTCGTCCAAACGCAGTTCGACCGCCGGTTCCTGTTCGCCGGGTTCGACGCGGGCAAGCGCGAGGAGCTGCTCAACGAGTCGCGCTGCGCGCTGTAGACCGCCGCTCAGGCGCCCTCGTGCTTCGGCTCGCTCCGCCTCAGTGTGCGCAATATCGAGTGTTCCGAGCTGCAGACTGAGTGCAGTGAGCGGTGTTCGCAGTTCGTGCGCGGCGTCGGCAACGAACGCTCGATCACGTTCGAGTACGCGAGCGAGGCGCGCCAGGAGGTCGTTCAGAGCCTCAACCAGGGGACGGACGTCGGAGGGCAAGCCTTGCACCGGCAAGGGTTCAAGTGCGGTCGGAGCACGGGTGCGAACCGTCCGCGCGAGACGCTCGAGCGGATCCAGGGAACGACGCACGACGATGGCGACAATGGCCGCGAGAACCGGGAGCAGCAACGCGAAAGGCAAAAGCGTGCGCAGCGCCAGGCGAGCTGCCTGTTGCTGGCGTACGCGCATGGGTTGCGCCACCTGGATCACGCCGCCGCGCGCGCGAATCCCGAACACCCGCCAGTCGCCTTCGCGAGTACTGACGGTCGAAATCCCGAGCGGCGTCAACCCCGGCAGGCTGACGTGCGGCTGAGATAGGTAGACGCGAACGCCGTCGAAGCTCCACACCTGCACGACGAAGTCATAGCCAGCCTCGGCCGGCGTCAGCGCAGGCGCCGCTGCGTATTCGAATGCCTGGTCGCGGAGCGTCAGTGCTGTCTGGCGCAGCTGGTAGTCAAAAAACACGTCGGCTTCGGCGAGCGAATTCCTGTAGATGAGCCAGGCGCCGATCGCACCGGTGACTGCTACGGCGAGCAGGAGCCAGAGCGTGAGCCGCGCGCGAATCGAGGTCACGGTTGTCACTGACTTTGGGTGCGTACGCGATAACCGAGGCCGCGCACCGTATGGATGAAATCGGCGCCGAGCTTGCGGCGCAGCGCATGCACATGCACTTCGATGGCGTTGCTGTCGATCTCCTCCGACCATCCGTAAAGTCTCTCCTCGAGTTGCGCGCGCGACAGGATCGCGCCTGGGCGCTCCAGGAGGGTCGCGAGAATTGCGTACTCGCGAGCTGAGAGATTCACCTCACGACCATCGCGCGTGATCCGATGCGTCGCCGGATCCAGGGTCAGTCCCAGATGCTCGATGAGTGGCTGGGCCCGCCCGCTGCGACGCCGACCGAGTGCACGAGCCCGCGCGGCGAGCTCCTCGAGCTCGAATGGTTTTACGAGATAATCGTCCGCGCCCGCGTCGAGGCCCAGGACGCGATCGGGCACGTCGCTTCGCGCAGTGAGAATGAGTACGGGGAGGGTATTTCCTGCGCGGCGCAATTCGCGCAGCACCTCGAGTCCGTCGCGACCGGGCAAGCCCAGATCGAGGACCAGCAGGTCATAGTCGGCGTCGCGTGCCGCGATCAAGGCAGTCTCAGCATCGCGCATCCAATCGACGGTGAATGCCAGAGCGCGCAGGCCGCGTTGCACGGCTTCCCCGATCATCGCGTCATCTTCAACCAGTAAGAGTCTCACGGCGCAGGCGCCATCGGCAGCGTGCCACAAGGCAAGCAAATATAATGAGTGCCTCGCATTCGCTCGTCATCGCCAGACACAGGAGAAACCACGTGGAGCAGTTCCAAGACAAGGTCGCATTCATTACTGGCGGTGGCAGCGGAGTCGGGTTCGGTCAGGCCAGGGTTTTCTCTGCGGCCGGGGCGAAAATCGTGATAGCCGACATTCGCCAGGATCACCTGGATCAGGCGCTCGCCTATTTTCGAGGCAAGGGTGCCCCAGCGCACGCTATCAAGCTCGACATCACGGATCGCGCCGCTTACGCGCGGGCTGCGGACGAGGCGGAAAGGATTTTCGGTCCGGTGCAGCTGCTGTTCAACACGGCTGGCGTGTCGATATTCGGACCGCTGGAAAAATCCACCTATGCCGACTACGACTGGATGATGGGTGTCAATTTCGGCGGGGTGGTAAACGGCGTCCAGACCTTCGTGCCTCGCATGATCGAGTATGGCAAGGGCGGCCACATCGTGAATACGGCCTCCATGGGGGCTTTCATCGCGGGCGGCCCGGCCGGGATCTACTGCGCATCGAAGTTCGCGGTGCTGGGCCTGTCCGAGGCCCTGCGCACGGAACTGGCCAAGTTCGACATCGGGGTTTCGGTTTTGTGCCCGGCGAACGTGAGCACCAATATCGCCGAGTCGGTGCTGACGCGCCCGGCCCAGTTCAAGGACAGCGGCTATCGGGTCGACGATCAGGCGATCAATTCACTCAAGACCCTTTATGCAGCGGGCATGGATCCGGTCGAGCTGGCCGAGCATGTGCTTGCCGCAGTAAAGAGCAATGCGTTCTACATCATCCCGTATCCGGAAGTGCGCGAGCGACTCAAGGCGCATTTCGCCGGGGTGCTCGCAGCATTGCCACCGGAAGGCTCCGATGAGGAAGGTGTGGCCAGGCGCGCCGCCGCGATGGCGAAGTGGGTGCAGGAGCGCGAAGCGCACTTCAACAACGATAGATGAATGCTCAGCCAGCGAGCTTGAGCAGCCGCACCGCGTTTTCCTTGAGAATGAGCGGTCGGACTTCCGGGCGGAACGCCGCGGTCTCGAAATCCTTCATCCAGCGATCCGGGGTAATGAGAGGGAAGTCGGATCCGAACAGCATCTTGTGCTTGAGCTGGGTGTTGGCGTATTGCACCAGCGAGGGTGAAAAGTATTTTGGCGACCAGCCTGACAAGTCGATGTACACATTCGGCTTGTGCAGGCACACCGACAACGCTTCGTCCTGCCAGGGCCACGAAGGGTGCGCGATGATGATCGTCATGTCCGGGAAGTCCACTGCGACATCATCCAGGTGGATCGGGTTGGAATACTTGAGTCGCAAACCCCCGCCGCCGCGCAGACCGGTGCCGATTCCGGAATGCCCGCTGTGGAAGATGGTTGGCAGGCCAGTTGCGGCGATCAGCTCGTAGAAGGGGTAGGCGATCCGATCGTTCGGGAAGAAACCTTGCGCGGTCGGATGGAACTTGAAGCCGCGCACGACTCCTTCGTCAATGAGCCGGCGCGCCTCGCGCAATCCTAGCTTGCCCTTGTGTGGATCGATGCTGGCAAATCCCAGCATGATGTCGGAATTCTTCGCCGCCGCTTCGAGCACTTCATCGTTGCTGATACGCCGGCGGCCCATCTCGAATTCCGCATCGACGCAGAACATCACGAGGCCAATGCGCCGCTCGCGGTAGTAGGCCACGGTTTCCTCGATCGTCGGGCGGCGTTCGATCTTGAAGTAGCGCGCCGCCGCTTCGTCGAACTCCTTGCCGTATTCGTCGTAGGGATCGCGGCACGACACTTCCGCGTGCGTATGGACGTCGATCGCTACCAGGTCTGCGATGTTCACTGCGGCCTCCCCGAAGATAGTTGAAAAGTATAACTACCCACGCTACACATGTCAGCGCAGGCCGGCCGCTCGACTGGCACGCGGGTCATGGCCACAAACGGGGATGATAATGAGTGTGGAAGCGATGGTCTGGACCATCAGTGTCGCCTCCTGCCTCGCGGCGGCCATCTTTGCTTCGACTGTCCGGCACTATCGGCGTCACCACGCCGCGATGCACCCAGCTTGAACTCGGGAAACCGTCAATGAACGCAGTAGTGTCTATCGAGCGCCGTGGCGCGATCGCAGTCGTCAACATCGACAATCCGCCGGTCAACGCGATATCTGCAAAAGTGCGGGCAGGGCTCCTGGAAGCGTTCACCACTCTCGCGACCGATGCCCGAGTTCAAGGGGCTCTCATTGCTTGCAAGGGGCGCACGTTTTGTGCCGGGGCCGACATCGCCGAGTTCGGTGCCGTCCCGCCGCCCACGTTTCGGGAAATATTTGCAGCCATCGAGGGTTTCCCACACCCCGTCTTGGCGGCGATTCATGGCACGGCCCTCGGAGCAGGTGTGGAGCTGGCACTGGCATGCCATTACCGATGCGCGGTGCGCGAGGCGAAGCTCGGTCTACCTGAGTTGACCCTCGGCCTGATTCCGGGAGCGGGGGGAACGCAGCGCCTGCCGCGCCTCGTGGGAGCGAAGGGTGCCCTCGAATTGATAATGAGTGCCGCACCCGTAGGCGCCGAAGCAGCCAGAAACATGGGACTGATCGACCGTGTGATCGAGGGCGACCTGCTGCCAGGGGCCCAGGGCTATCTCGAGGACTTGGTCACTTCGAAAGCGGGGCCTCGCCCAACGAGCCGGCGCGCAGTCGATTCCAGCGGTTTCGACGCAGCATTCGTGCAGAAGAGTCTCGCCGGCGCCGCCAAGCGCATGCGCGGACAACAAGCACCTCAGTGGGCGGCCGATGCCATCACTGCCGCCGTGCGCCTTTCATTCGACGAGGGCCTGAACAAGGAGGCGGAAATCGCCCGGGAGGCGGAGTTCTCGCAGGAGTCCCAGGCGCTTCGTCACCTGTTCTTTGCAGAACGCGCGGTGAGCCGGATACCAGGACTGCCCGACGCGGTCACTGCGCGACCGATCAATCGCGTGGGGGTCATTGGCGGCGGCACCATGGGCGGCGGAATAGCCGTGGCCTGTGCGGACGCGGGCATTGCCGCACTGCTAATCGAGTCGGAGCCGGAACTGCTGGAACGGGGACTGGAGCGAATCCGCTCGACGATCGAAAGTGGGGTGGCCCGAGGCCGCATCACAAGCGCTCAAGCGCAGCAGCGCATCAATCTCATCGAGTGCAGCGTCGACTTCTCGCGCCTGGCGGACATGGACCTGATTATCGAAGCCGTCTTTGAGGACCTGGCACTCAAGAAGCAGATTTTCCGTGAGCTCGGGCGGGTCGCGCGTCGTGACGCTGTGCTCGCCACCAATACTTCGACTCTCGATCTCAATGAAATTGCCCTCGAATCGGGGCGTCCGGAAGACGTCGTAGGACTGCACTTCTTCAGCCCAGCGAATGTCATGCGGCTGCTCGAGATCGTGCGCGGCTCGCGAACGTCGCCGCAGACTCTTGCCACTGCGGTAGCGATCGGCAAGAAGCTGCGTAAAGTCGGCGTCGTCGTTGGAGTGTGCTACGGATTTGCGGGCAATCGCATGATGCTGGAAGGTTACCTGCGGGAAGCGGATCAATTGCTCCTCGAAGGCGCAACTCCTGAGCAGGTCGATCGAGTACTGGAATCGTTTGGCTTCGCTATGGGCCCGTTCGCCATGAGCGACATGGCTGGCAACGATGTCGGCTTCAAGGCGCGTGAAACCGTCGGCATACGGGCGCACCGCGTATCGCCGTATCATGAATTGACCGACGAGCTCGCTCGCCTGGGCCGTCTCGGACAGAAAAGTGGCTCTGGCTTCTATCGCTATGAGCCTGGCGACCGCACACCGCATCTGGATCCAGAAGTCAGCGCAATTGCTGAACGGCTGGCGCGAAAGTTCGGCATTGCGCGCCGTGCTTCCATCGGCGATGACGAAATCGCGATGCGCTGTGTGTATCCACTCATCAATGAGGGTGCGCGGATCCTCGAAGAGGGGATCGCCGCACGTGCCAGTGATCTTGATGTCATCTGGACCACGGGCTACGGTTTTCCGCGCTTTCGGGGTGGCCCCATGTTCTATGCTGACACGCTCGGGCTGAGCGAAGTCTATGCACAGGTGGCTCGCTTCAACACCCTGTACGGAGACTACTGGAAGCCAGCGCCACTGCTCAAGCAGCTGGCAGAAACGAATGGCAGTTTTGCAAAACGAGACGCAGCGATCACAGCGCAGGCGCGCGTCGCCTGAGCGGCAGTTGCTGCCGATGACGCAGCACGCCCGCGCTCCGTCGGCGCGGAGCAAGCGTTCCGCGGATCTGGTTGACGTGTCGGCGTTGACGACCCTGGTCGGCTTCGCGGTCCGCATCGCTCAGCTCCATGTGTACGATCATTTTCACCGCGAGCTGTGGCGGCGCCATCATGTGCATCCGGGCGCCTACTCGGCGCTGATGGTCATTCAGGGCAACCCCGGCATCCGACCGGGCGAGCTGGCGGCTGCACTCGTCGTCAAGCGGCCGAACATGACCAAGCTGCTCGACTCGCTCGAGCGTCGCGGCTGGATTGAACGGCAAACTCCGCAGCATGACGGTCGCGGCGTGTCGCTGGTCCTGACAGCCCGCGGGCATGCGCAAGGTCGAGCGCTTTGCGAGCGATGCCGCGCTGATGGACCGGGAAGCAAGCGACGGCCTGTCCAGGCGCGAGCGGACCACTTACTTGGGCTGCTGGACAAGCTATCGGCTGGGGTCAAGAGAGCGAAGGGACGCGAGTGAACGTGCAGCGCACGCAGGTCGCAATCATCGGCGCCGGCCCGGCCGGGCTCCTGCTCGGGCAGTTGCTGAGTCGAAACGGGATCGATTCGGTCGTGCTCGAAACGACGAGCAGGGCACACGTCGAAAGCCGCGTGAGGGCAGGGGTCCTGGAGCATCAGAGCGTCGATATCCTCGATAGCGCGGGCGTCGGCGAGCGGATGCGGCGCGAGGGCCTTCTGCATCACGGAATCGAGCTGCGCTTCCAGGGTAGCCGTCATCGCATCGACTTCGAGGCGCTCACTGGCAAGAGCGTGATGATCTACGGCCAGCACGAGGTCGTGAAAGATCTAATTGCAGCGCGAGTGCAGGCCGACCTGCCCCTGGTGTTCGAAGCTGCCGATGTTCAGCTCAGTGATCTGCGTGGCAGGACGCCACGGGTGCAGTTTCGAGCCGCGGGCCGAACGCATCTGCTCGAATGCGACTTCGTTGCCGGCTGCGACGGGTTTCATGGTATTTCCCGCTCATACCTTCCCGCCTCCGGCGTGAACGTATTCGAGCGCGTCTACCCGTTCGCCTGGCTCGGCATTCTTGCTGGTGCACCCCCAGCCTCCCAGGAGCTGATCTACGCATTGCACGACCACGGGTTTGCGCTGCTCAGCATGCGCTCGCCGACATTGAGCCGGCTGTACCTGCAATGTGCACCGGAAGAGAATCTCGACGAATGGCCCGATCAGCGGGTGTGGGACGAACTGCAGCTGCGGCTCGAGACACGCGACGGATTCTCACTGACGACCGGACCCATTCAGCAGAAATCGGTCACCGCCATGCGCAGTTTTGTCGTCGAGCCGATGCAGTCCGGACGACTGTTCCTGGCAGGCGATGCCGCGCACATCGTGCCTCCGACCGGCGCCAAGGGCATGAACCTTGCGATCGCGGACGTCCACGTCCTCGCGCGCGCATTGACAAGCTACTTCAGGGACGGGAAGCGAAGAGCCACTGCAGCGCTACTCAGACGTGTGCCTGCAGCGGATCTGGAAGGTGCAACGTTTCTCGTGGTGGATGACGGCGCTATTGCACCGATTCGACACCGACAATGCGTTCGATCGACGACGACAGCTCGCCGAGCTCGAATACATCGCCTCGTCGCGCGCCGCGCAGCAGACGCTCGCGGAGAACTACGTCGGTCTGCCTCTCGAGTGATCGCGCCCGTCGAACGTCCGCATCAGAAGGCGAAGGTCACGAATGCCATGGCGCCACGGTAGTTGAATTTCAGCCGGCCGTCGAAATCGTTCTTGCTGATATCTACGCGCGTGCGAAAGTTGTTATAGCCCAGGCCGATGCCGAAGTTGCGCCACGGCATCCAGGTGGCCGTCAACTTGACGTCCGAAATGCTGCCGTCGAAGTTGTCGAAACTGATGTAGAAGAACTGTGCCATGCCATCCAAATAGAAGTGGTGGCCCATGTCCCAGAGGCGCGAAAACCGATCACGGGCAGTGGACCGGTCACGTCCGAACTCGCTGCCCTGGTCTCGGCACCTCCGCCGGGCGTCGAGACGGTTCCACTCAGGCTGGCGCCGAATTTCAGCGTGTGGATACCGCCCGAGCCGGAAAGCTCGAGCTTGTCCGTCTTGTAGAAGGCGTATTCATAGGCGAGTTCGATGATCTGCTCGTCCAGGCTGGCACTGACAGTGGTATCGACCGGAAAAATCTCGCCCGAAAGTCGACTTCCCGCGTGATGGTGCGTGACCCGTTACGGTTGTTCTCGAAACCACATCACACGGATCTTGTGGCGTTCGGCAAAGCGCCAGAACGCGTCGAGCCTGAATTGATCCTTGTCGCTGAGGTCGAATGTATTCTCCCAGTTGATGTCGGTCCCCTCTATGGTGTCTCCGTTCACCTTCATCTTGGTATCGCTGGTGAGGAGGAAGGTCCCCAGGCTGAACTGCCAGTCCTGGTCGATCGGACCGCGGGCTGGCGTTCCCTCAGCCTGCATCTGTTGCGCCTGTGCCAGCCCCCAACCGCAACAGGCCGTCAGGGCCAGAATCTGCGTGAAACGTAATAACCGGATCATCTTGTTGTGACCTCACAAGGACGCCGATCCGATGAACGGCGGTCGCATCATAGCTCACGGCGATTGCGAGGTCACAGTACGCAAGTGTACTTAGTAGCTTGCGAAGGGTACCTACTAAGGATTACGGCTCAGGTGTGGGCTCGACGCGCACAGCGTTCAGGCGCCCAAGCAGGACGTTTGCCCACATCCTGACCGCCTCGCGGGCCTCGGCCGAATTGGACACACTCGTAGAGAGTTGCAGGTAGTGATCGTTACGCGCTTCGCGCTGATCGAAGACCCGCGCCATGATCTGCCCGGTCTCGGAATCGCGCAGCTCCGCGACCAAGGTCATGTGGCCAGCGCTCATGACGAAGCTGTAGGAGCGTCCGGCTGACATCGTGTCAGGGGCGTTGATGTACACATCCGCAAGCTCGGCGGTGATTCGAAGCACGTCGGGCGCGCTCTCGGTCACGACCGGATACCCACCTTTCTCCAGCACCTCGGTGGCCGTAGTTATGAACAGGTCCGCCAGATCCTTGCGGATCCTTTCGCGATCCTCCTGGCTCAGCGGCAGATACGATCCGGTCTTGTCTGGCTTCCAGTCCTTGCTGAAGGAGACCTGCACGGGGTCGAGCAGAATGCGCTTGTAATTGCCAAGGCTCGAGCCTGGACGAACGTAGGCGGCGTCGATGCCTTTGACGTTGACCTTTTTCAGCCCTTCCTCGGTCGTGTCGGGCAATGCGACGCCAGAACCGGTTGTGGAACAGCCCACGAGCGAACTCGATATCAGGGCAATCGTGAGCAGAACCGACCTGGGCATGGCCATTGTGGTCACGGGACTCTCGGGGTAGAAAGCGCGTGCGACACCGACGATTACGATTAGCTTGTGGGCGAGAGGGCGCTCACGATCAGGCCGCGGCGGTGCACGGAGCGTAGCGCGATCACTCTGGCAGGCGCAATTGGGCCGGAGGACTATTGGGGTTGGGAGCGCGCAACGGGTAGGCTACCCACTGCGGCAAGAGCTGTGCTGCTTCGTTTCGATGCGCCAACGCGCGTCGACTCACATCGAAGCTCTGACGAGCTGTGACGGGAACAACACAAGGAACTCTTGATGCGTCATCTCCGCAACCTCAGCTCCGCGGTCATCCTTGTGGGTGTCATCGGTTTCGCCGGCTGTGCAACCGGGCCGGACATCCGCGTGGACAAGGACCCGGCAGCCGACATGTCCGCCTACAAGACTTTCGCTTTCTTCGACGCGGTTGCCACAGATCGTGCTCAGTACTCCACGATCATCACCAGCCGTCTCAAGCAGGCGACCCGCACACAACTCGAGAGCAAGGGATATAAGTATGACGAGGCGAATCCTGACCTGAAGGCGAACTTCTACCTGAAGGTGGTGGACAAGCAGGAGATACAGTCGACACCCAGTGCGGGAGTCGGAATGTATGGCTACCGTGCCGGCTACTACGGGGCCTGGGCTGGATATCCGCAGGACATTCAGACGTACAACTATCGCGAGGGCACTCTGAGCGTCGACCTTGTAGATGCAAAAAAGGGTCAGTTGGTCTGGCAGGGTGTCGCGAACGGCCGCGTGTCGGATGAAATGCGTAAGAATCCGGGCCCAGCGGTCGACGCTGTGATCGCCCAGATTTTCAGCAATTTCCCGAATCCGCCTGCCAAGTAGAAACACCAGGCATGGACGGGCCACTGGTCCGTGCCGAGTTTGATAAGTGGGAGTCGGGCTACCGGCTCCTGGGGATGACACACAACTTGCGCGAGGTGAGCACATGAAGCTCGCACGCTTGTTCGCTGGCCGGCTGCCGTGGTGCCTGTGGGCACTCATGGCGTATTGCTCCTCAGCTCTGGCTCAGGAAGCGCAGCCAGCGCAGCCCACTTTCAAGCCGGAAGAGCTCGAGCAGATCGTAGCGCCGATCGCTCTGTATCCGGATTCACTGCTGGCGCAGATATTCATGGCGTCCACCTACCCGCTCGAGATCGTGGAGGCTGCGCGCTGGTCGAAGGAAAACCCCAAGGTCACCGGCGACGCGCTGCAAACCGCCCTGGAGAAACAGACTTGGGATCCTGCCGTCAAGTCGCTGACCGCGTTCCCGGACGTGCTCGCCGGAATGAGCGACAAGCTCGACTGGACCCAGAAGCTTGGCGATGCCTTCCTCGCCGATCAAAAGGGCGTGATGGACGCCGTCCAACGCCTCAGGGCGAAGGCGAAAGCTGAAGGAAATCTCGCCAGCTCGAAGGAGCAAAAGGTCACAACAGCACCTGCGCCCGCCGGCTCTTCGACGACCACGATCATCGAGATCGCGCCCACCGATCCAGAGGTCGTTTACGTGCCGAGCTATAACCCGACGGTCGTGTATGGCGCGTGGGGATATCCCGCTTATCCGCCGTATCCCGTGTACGCATACCCACCGGGTGCGGCGTTCTTCTCCTTCACCGCGGGCGTGATCGTGGGCGGCGCCCTTTGGGGTAACTGCAACTGGGGGGGCAGTGACGTGGACATCAACGTCAACAAGTACAACAACTTCAACCGCACTGACATCAATAACCGGAACACGAACATTAACAACCGGGACACCAACGTCAGCAACCGCAGCAACAACCAGTCCTGGCAGCACAATCCGGACCACCGCAAGGGCGTGCAGTATCGCGATAGCGGCACTCAGCAGAAGTTCGGCAAGGGGAGCAATCCTCAGGCGACGCAGGCACGCGATGAATACCGGGGTCGACAGGATACGGGCGGGCAGACTCGGGATAGCGCAGCGACCCGCGACCTCGGCGGACAGACGCGCGATGCCGGTGCGCAGAACCGCGATCTGGGAGGCCAGAGCAATGTCGGAAGTCAGAACCGCAGCGCCGGGGGCCAGAGTCAGGATTTCGGTGGGAGCTCGCGCGGCGCCAGCAGCAGTCGCTCACCGAGTGCATACAGCGGCATGAATAGTGGCAGCGGTACGCGCGCTGCGAGCAGCCGCGGCACGTCTAGCCGCGGCTCGGCTGGAATGTCACGCGGCGGCGGCCGGCGCCGTTGAAGCGGGGAGGATACGCTCATGAAGTTGACAGCACTGCGTAGTGGCTTCCTGCTCATCGGCTGCACGCTAGCGTTCTTGCTGGGTGGCTGCGATCTGATCGGCAAGCAGAAGACCTATGCCTCGCCGCAGGAGGCGACAGATGCTCTGGTCGCAGCACTCAAGTCTGAAAAGACAGGCCAGTTGCTTCGAGTGTTGGGCACGGATTCCAAGCCCCTGATCGAATCAGGCGATCCGGTCCAGGACCGGAACGCAGGCGCAAAGTTCGTTGAGTTGTATAGCGCCTCCCACACTCTGGAAACACGTGAGGATGGTTCACAGGTACTCGAGGTTGGCCCTGACAACTGGCCATTCCCGTTCCCCCTGGTGCAGGAGAGCGGCAAGTGGCGCTTCGACAGCGCCGCCGGTGCGGAAGAGATCATTGACCGACGCGTGGGCCGCAATGAGTTGTCGGCGATCCAGGCCTGTCTTGCGTACGTCGACGCGCAACGCGAGTACTACTCGCGTAATCCAGACAACGATCCGCTGCTGCACTACGCCCAGCTGTTGCTGAGCACCCCCGGAAAGCATGACGGCCTCTATTGGGAGGTGAGCGGAGATGAGCAACCCAGCCCGCTGGGTCCGGGATTCGCTAAAGCGCGCAGCCAGGGCTATCTCAAAGATGACAAGAGCCGCCACGAGCCATTCCATGGCTACTTCTACGCACTGCTGAAGGCGCAGGGACCGAATGCGGCTGGCGGAGCGTACGACTACATGGTGCGTGACAAGATGATCGGCGGCTTCGGCTTGATTGCGTACCCGGCTCAATACGGCACGAGCGGTGTGATGACGTTCATCGTGAATCACGACGGGGTCGTGTTCTCCAAGGACCTGGGAGCGGACACGGAGAAACTCGCGCCCGACATCAAGGTGTTCGATCCGGACAGCACCTGGAAACGCGAGGACGCCAGTTGAGGTCGCACGGTTATTCCGTTTCGATTCATAGAGGAGTAACGACGATGGTTAGGCACTGGACCCGAGGGATCATGGCCGTGCTTCTGGGAGTGTCGCTGCTCGCTGGAGCGGGAGCGGCGATCGCGCAGGATGCGCAGACCAAGGCGTTGCTCGAGAAGTATCGGGCCGACTTCAATGCTGCGAAGAAGGAAACGATCAATGAGGTCATGAAGCTCAACGATGCGGAAGGGCAGAAGTTCTGGCCGATCTATCAGGAGTACGAGTCGAAGCTCAACGCCTTCAGCGACAAGCGGCTGAAGTTCGCGAACGACTTCACCATCGCACAGAGCGCGACCACCTTTGACCCGGAGCAGGCTAAAGAGCTCACCAAGCGCTGGCTCAAGATGCAGCACGAGCGGATCAATCTGTGGGAAACCTATGCAGGCAAGATCTCGCGCGCCGTGTCCCCGGTGCGTGCGGCTCAGTTTCTGCAGATCGAAAACGAGATCGCTACCGTGCTCGATCTCAGCGTTCTTTCGAACGCGCCGCTTGTAGGACAACCCTGAGTTGAGAAGAGGCGCACCCCAGCGGGCGCGCCTCTCTGCTCGCCATCTGAAACACTGATCCGGCCCTCCGCTGGCCCGGAATCGCAAAGCCGCAATACGCGGCCTTCAAACTACCTCCAGGCTCCTCAGATTCGAGACGGTTCGCCTCCGGGTGGACTTGAGGCGAGTCGCGATGTCAATATTGCGTCAAGGCGCGCCAAGGGCGGCCCCGCAATAGCGAAAACAAGATCGCGCGGCCGCTCGAATCCTGGTTGCAAGCAGAGGCGAGTAGCGAGGGAATAGCCATCACGCGCAAAGGGAATCATTGTTGTTGTGCGTGGGCGACGGTCATCGGCGTGTTGGCCGCCGGAACGTCGCTCGCGGCCGGAGCTCCACCAAGTTCCCCATCCGTCCGACACGTGCTCATCCTGCACGGGGGCGATCTGTTTGAGCCCTCGGTGGTCGAGCAGGATCAGGCGGTTCGCGCGGCGCTGCGCACCGAGTCGGGTACCAGCGTCGAATTCTCCTCGGAGACGCTCGACTCGTTGCGCAGCACTCAACCCGAACGTCAGTCGCGGACCTCCCGCTTGCCGACGCGAGAGCAGCGTCAAAGCGTCCCGGACGTGATCATCGCCGTGCGCGGCAGCGCGCTCGAATTCGTACGGCAACGTCGCTCACAGCTATGGCCTGGGATACCAGTCGTATTCAGTGGCGTCCCCGAGGAAGAGCTCTCGCCCAAGCCAGAACCCGGCATCGTCGGGGTGCCGATGCGCTTCGGCATCGCCGCAACCATTGAACTCGCCATGGAGCTGCGCCCGGGCACGCGCAATGTCGTCATCATCAGCGGGACTTCGGACTACGATCAGGAGTGGCTCGGGCGCGCCGAGCGGCAGCTGCGAAATCTTCGCCCAGGGCTGGAAGTCAGGCAGATTTCAAACCAGTCCGTGCCGCAAATGCTGGAGAGCGTTGCCGACCTGAGCGCGGACAGCGTGATCCTGTTCACCAGCGTCTTCAACGATGCGTCGGGTCAGAGGTATTTGCCGCGCGATGTGCTGGAACAGCTCTCCAAGGCCACACGCGTGCCGATCTTCAGCATTTTCGATACCTACCTGGGGCACGGCATTCTCGGTGGATCGATTTCGAGCTGGGACGAGCAGGGCAGACTCGCAGGCACGCTCGCCGCGCGGATCCTGGAAGGAAGGAACCCCGAAGATGCCACGTTGCCGCCGACTCCTGTGCCGGCGTGTATGGTCGATGCGCGGGAACTGGCGCGCTGGTCCGTGGCCGCGAGCCGGCTTCCCCCCGGGTGTGATGTGCGCTTCCGTACGCCGACGTTCTGGGAGGCGAACCGCGGGACGATCATTGCGGGCATCGCTGTGGGCGTATTGATCTGTCTGTTCCTGGTCGCCC
Source organism: uncultured Gammaproteobacteria bacterium (assembly GCA_963724625.1). GTDB lineage: Bacteria > Pseudomonadota > Gammaproteobacteria > Steroidobacterales > Steroidobacteraceae > DATBVX01. Next base: position 218,733 of record CAVRVO010000013.1, read on the forward strand.
TTCTCATCCAGGGCCGGCGACGCCATCGAATCGAGCTCGAGCTCAATCATCAGCGCGGCGAGCTGATGCATGCGGCGCGCCTGGCCATGGTGGGTGAGCTCGCAGCCGGAATCGCTCACGAGATCAATCAACCACTGGGCGCCATTCTGAGCAATGCGGACACGGCGGAGCTGCTGCTGGACCGCGATCCTTCCCAGCTCGATGAAGTGCGGCAGATCCTGATCGACATCCGCCGCGACGATCTGCGCGCCAGCGAAGTCATTCGCCACATGCGGACCCTGCTGCGCAAGCGCGAGCTCGAGCTGCAGCCGCTCGATCTGAACCGCACTATCAACGACGTCGTCCGGCTCCTGTTGGAGAACGCGCGTCGCCGGGACATCGACCTGAGCACGGAACTCGAGATCGCGCTGCCCACGGTTGCTGCCGATCGAGTGCACATGGAGCAAGTGCTCCTGAACCTCCTCCTTAACGCCATGGATGCGATGGCCGGCAAACCGGCAGGAGAGCGGCATTTGCATGTGAGATCCCGTTTGGTGGACCGCCACGTCGAAGTCGCAATAGCGGATAGCGGCACCGGCATTACACCGCAGCTTCGCACCCATTTGTTCGACTCCTTTTATTCGACCAAGGAGGACGGCCTGGGATTGGGCCTGTCGATCGCCCGTTCGATCATCACCGCGCACGAGGGCCGTATCTGGGCTGAAAACAACCTGCAGGGCGGGGCGACTTTCCGCTTCGCCTTGCCCGTGACCGAAATGGTTGAGGTCATCGTGCCCGACGCGCGGCCGCAGGTATCGAGTGTGAGGGTGGCGGTATGAACGGACTGGTCCCGGTGGTCCATGTCGTCGACGACGACGATTCCATGCGCACGGCCATTACGCGCCTTTTGAATGCAGCCGGGTACGGTGTTCGCGGCTATCCCTCCGCGGGCGCAATGCTGCTGGCCCCACCGCTCGACGAGCCGGGGTGCATCATTCTCGATATCCGGATGCCCGGACCGAGCGGCCTGGAACTGCAGGAAGCTCTCGGCAAACGCGACGATCATCTGCCGATCATCTTTCTCACCGGGCACGGCGATATCCCAACCAGCGTGCGCGCCATGAAGGCCGGCGCCGTCGATTTCCTGACGAAACCGATCCAGCGCGACGTATTGCTCGGGGCGGTTGCGCACGCGATCCAACGCGACGTAGCGCGGCGTGAGAGGCACCACGGCCGCAACGCGCTGCGCTCCCGCTACGCCACCATGACCGCTCGAGAGCGCGATGTGTTCGCGCGCATCGTCGTCGGACGGCTCAACAAACAGATCGCGGCGGAGCTGGGTACGGCGGAACGAACCGTCAAAGCTCACCGCGCCCATGTCATGCAGAAGATGCAAGCCGCTTCGGTGGCCGAGCTGGTGCATTTCGCCGAGCAGCTCGGCCTCAACTCCGCCGGTAGGACCGCGACTGCGCAGCGCTCCTGAGTTGCCTGCATTTGCGAGCGTCGAGAACACCGAGAATTGCACTAACGTGCAATAGCCAACTGGCCTAGAGACCAATTTCATAACTGCTGCAGGGCGCGCATTCTCTGGTGATGGCACAGCCCGTCCTGTCGCTCGCCGTTCCCGGCGAGCAGGAATCAGCGCGCAAAGCAGCGCAGACCATTGTGGTCGTCGAGGATGACACCAGCATGCGTGCGGCGATCGAGCGTGTCCTCGGCACCGCAGGGTTCCCGGTCCGATCGTTTGCAACTGCCGCTGAGCTGCTGGGCAACGAGGTTGCAGCAGCGGCCGCCTGCCTGATCCTCGATATTCACCTGCCAGACCAGTCGGGATTGGATCTGCGACGGCAACTCCTGCGCGAAGGAATCCACCCGCCTGTGATCTTCATAACCGCGTTCGATGGCCCGGGTGCCAGACACGAGGCCGGGCAACTCGGCGCCGTGGGATTTCTCTCCAAACCATTCGGCGGGCGCGAGTTGCTGGAAGCGGTGAGCAACGCACTGAGACCCAACTAGCCTAGTGCTGGGCGTCAACCAGACCGGAGCGTCACGAAATCGCCTGCCGGCTCCGAAAGTCGGCACGCGTCTCCATGAGACTGCACCAAGGTACAGTTTCTCAGCGCTCGTGAACGTGTAACCGTCAGTGCGACTCGCAGCGCCCACCGAGGAGCCGCCAATGAAAGCGTCGTACAAACGGGCAGCCTGGTCTCTGGCACTGATTACCGTACTGTTCGCCGCAACACTCGCTGCGGCGGCAGATGCCGCCGATGCGCTGCCCTCCTGGAACGACGGACCGACCAAACAGGCGATCGTCAGCTTCGTTACCAAGGTGACGACACAGGGCTCGCCGGACTTCGTACCGGTGCCCGAGCGCATCGCGACCTTTGATAACGACGGCACCCTGTGGTCCGAACAGCCGATGTATTTCCAGTTCTTCTTCGCAATCGACCGCGTGAAGGCATTGGCGCCTCAACACCCCGAATGGAGAACCACGGAGCCATTCAAATCACTGCTGGCGGGCGACATGAAGACGGCCCTGGCGGGCGGCGAAAAAGGACTCCTGTCCGTCATCGCTGCAACACACGCCGGCATGACCACCGTCGAATTCGAGGCTATCGTGAAGCAGTGGGCCGAGACGGCACGGCATCCGAAGACCAAGCGCCTGTTCACCGAGATGGTCTACCAGCCGATGCTGGAATTGCTTGCATACCTGCGTGCCAATGGTTTCAAGACCTTCATCGTGTCGGGAGGAGGCATCGAATTCATGCGCCCGTGGACCGAGCGCGTCTACGGCATCCCGCCCGAGCAGGTTGTGGGCAGTCAGGGCGAGCTGCGTTTCGAGCTGCGCGAAGGCAAACCCGTGCTGGTCAAGGAGGCGAAAGCGGTGCTCATCGACGACGGGCCCGGAAAGCCGGTCGGCATACAGCGTCACATCGGTCGGCGACCGATCTTTGCGTTCGGCAACTCGGATGGCGATCAGCAGATGCTCGAGTGGACTGTTGCCGGTGACGGTGCGCGATTCGCAGGGCTCGTGTGGCATACGGATGCGCAGCGCGAGTGGGCCTACGATCGGCAGTCGCACATCGGCAAGCTGGACAAGGCGTTGGACGAGGCGCGGGCGAAGAGCTGGACCGTCGTGGACATGAAGAAGGACTGGAAGCGCATCTATGCTTTCGATGAGTGAGCGGCACGGCGCGCCCGAAACGTAGTACGTGCGCGTGATCAGACATGTACTGCTCTTCATTCTCTACGCGACCATCGGCGCAGTGCTCGCTGCCGTCGCGGGATTTGTCTGGCTCGGCGTCAGCGGCAAGCCCGAACTGAAGCCGTGGCACACGGCGTCGCTGCACGAGGAATTCACCCGTGCGGACAGCGAACGGATCACGACGCTCGATGCCTATCGCAAGCTCGAGGAGCGCCTGTTCGCAGAGCTCAAGAGTGAGGTCTATCAGCGCACAGGCCCATCAGACCGGTTGCAACTCAACCGATATTCCGCCGGCAGTCGGGTCGATCCCACTGCTTTTCCCGAGAACTTCAACCGCACATTCGAACTCGAGACTGACGCCCCACGCGCAGGCGTGATTCTGATCCACGGGCTGACAGACTCGCCGTACGTGTTTCGAGCCCTCGCTTCGCGCCTGCATGAGCGGGGCTGCTGGGTGGTGGCGCTGCGTCTTCCCGGACATGGCACGGCACCATCGGCGCTCACACACATCGATTGGCGGGATTGGGCGGCTGCACTGCGGATGGCGACCACGGATCTGCGCAAGCGTCTCCCGGCTCAGACTCCTCTTTATCTCGTGGGATTTTCGACTGGTGCAGCACTCGCAGTGGAGTACTCACTCGCGCGCCTCGAGGGCGAGCAGTTGCCGGGTGCTGACGCGCTGGTCCTGCTGTCGCCCGCCATAGGTGTCGATCCCCTCGCGTGGCTTGCCGTCTGGCAAGAACGGGCGTCAATGCTCCCTGGCCTCGGGAAGTTGGCATGGCTCGACCTCATTCCCGAGTACGACCCTTACAAGTACAACTCCTTTCCGGTGAGGGCAGGCCGCGAGATCTACACGCTGACGCAGGTCATCGACGAACGCCTCACGCGGCTTGCTGCCCATGGACCTGTGCGTGGCTTCCCGCGCACGCTGGTGTTTCAGTCGCTGGTTGATGCGACGGTGTCGCCGCCTGCCGTCGCGCGGGTCTTTCTCGGCCGCCTGGCAGGGGAAGGCCATGAGCTGGTGATCTTCGATGTGAATCGGCGCGCCGACGCGGAAGCGTTCCTGCGCCCCGGCGTGCGAAGCGCGACCGAGCAATTGCTGGCCGCGGGGGATTTGCCATTCGGAGTGACGTTGATCACGAACGAAAACGCGACAAGTTCCGAGCTGGTAGCGTTGCGCCGGCCTCTTCACGGATCCGTCGCAGCCGGCGTTCCAATCGGACTCAGCTGGCCGCCCGGCATGTTCTCGCTCTCTCACACGGCGCTGCCGATCGCACCGGACGATCCCATCTATGGCAGCGAACGCCCTGACACGGTCAGCACGGTGTACCTGGGTAGACTCGAGCTATTGGGCGAGCAGGGCCTGTTGACGGTGCCGACCAATGCGCTGGTGCGGTTGCGGTTCAACCCTTTCTTTGCCGACGAGGAACGGCGCATCGAGCAGTTCCTGGGAGTGTCAGGCGATGCCCGCTGAGGCGGCGCGGGTCACAGGAATCCCACGCCGGCGTTCCCATCAAGGCGTCTGCTCTCTCACCGCATCGAGTCGCTTTCTCAGGAGCCGCGCCCAATCGCTGATCAGCATGCGTGCGTCCGCAGAATTCGAGACACTGCTCGACACCTGGAGCATCCCGGTGTTGCCGCGGGCCTCGCGAGCGTCCGCAACTCGCGCGAGGATCGCGCCAGTCTCCGAGTCCCGCAATTCGGCGATGAGCGTGGCGTGGCCGGCATTCATGACGTAGGTGCGGGAACGGCCCGGCTCCATCGTGTCCGGAGCATTGGCGTAGACGTCGATGAGCGCCGCAGATACCCGCAGTACATCCGGCGCAGCCTCGGTGACGACGGGGTAGCCATTCTTCTTTTCCAACTCTTCCTGGAACGTCTTGTTGAATAGAGTGGCCAGATCGGTGCGGATTTTTTCCCGCTCCTCGGGGCTCAACTTCATGCGTGAACCGGTCTTCTCGGGATCCCAATCTTTGCTGAAAGCCACTTGCGTGGGATCGAGCATCACACGCTTGTAGGGAGCAAGGCTGGCCCCAGGACGCACATAGGCGACATCTATGCCCTTCACTTTGGTAAGGTGAAGACCATCTTCGGTGACTTCGGGCGGTTTCTCAGCGGATGCCGTCGTGGCACTGAGCAATGCGAGGTTCAGGAGCAGTGTTCCAATCAGAAGCATGGTTCGGCGGAGACGGAAGCTCACAAGATTCTCCAAAGCGGGGGTTCGCGAATTTGCGGAAGCGTACTGGGGGCCGACGCAGCGATGCAACCCGTAATCTCGCACAGCGGGTCCGTAATCTCCACAGCGGGGTGTGCAGCGTTTCGCGCGTAGTCTCGGCTCCGGGCCTGAGTGAGGCAGTCATACGGCGCGCGTCGTTGCGATTCCTGCGGTTACTTACGCTCCTGTTGACGGCAGGGGTGTTCTCATTCCTGGCCCTGGCACAGGAAGCTCGCGCCGCCGCCCGCGAGCGCGCCGGACAAGCCGCTTTTCAAGCCCGAGGAACTCGAGCAGATCGTTGCGCCGATCGCCCTTTACCCGGACTCGCTATTGGCGCAAGTGCTGATGGCATCGACCTATCCGCTGGCGATCGTCGAGGCAGCGCGCTGGTCGAAAGCACATCCTGACGTCAAGGGCGACGCCGTCGCCAAGGCCGTGGAGAAGGAGGACTGGGACCCCAGCGTCAAGTCGCTGGTCGCGTTTCCCGACGTCCTCACGATGATGGATGAGAAAGTCGACTGGACGCAGAAGCTCGGCGACGCATTCCTGGCGCAACAGAAAGAGGTCATGGATGCAGTCCAACGCCTGCGCACTCGGGCGAAAGATCAGGGCAACCTCAAGAGCTCGAAGGAACAGATCGTCAAGACCGAACCGGCGCCCGCGGGCGCGCCGAATCCGACCACCATCATCATCGAGCAGGCCGACCCCGAAGTCGTCTACGTGCCGACCTACAATCCAACAGTGGTCTACGGCGCCTGGCCATACCCGGCCTATCCGCCGTATTACTACTACCCGCCGTATTACGCAGGCGGTGCATTCTTCTCCTTCAGCATGGGCGTTATCGTCGGCGGCGCCATTTGGGGCAATTGCAATTGGGGGAGCAGCGATATCGACATCGATGTCAATCGTTACAACGACTTCAACCGTAACGAGATCAACCGGCAACCGCGACGTGGCAACCGTGACCAGATCAACGGCGGCAACCGCAACAACGGCAAGTGGGAGCACAACGCCGCCAATCGCAAGGGCGTCGAATACCGCGATTCCAAGAGCCAGCAGAAATACGGCGGTGCAAGCAGCCGCGAAGCGGTCCAGTCGCGCGAGGCGTATCGCGGTCGCGCGGAGCAGGGGCGTCAGCAGATCGCACGCGAAGGGACGGCCAATCAACGTGACCTGGCCGGTAATCGCCTCGATACCAGTAGTCGCGACGCCAGCGGCAACCGCGATCTTGGCGGCCAGTCGCGTGACTCCGGCGGTCAATCGCGTGACCGAGGCGGTCAGACACGTGACTCCGGCGGTCGGTCGGGTGATTTCGGCGGCGGCAGCCAGAGTCGCGACCTGGGTTCTTCGAATCGGTCACGCTCACCGGATGCCTTCGGTGGTGTCGGCAGCGGCTCGAGTACACGAGCGTCAAGCAGCCGGGGTGCGTCAAGCCGCGGCTCGAGCGGCATGTCGCGCGGCGGCGGCGGGCGTCGTCGCTAAGCAACGGAGGGACCGCCATGCGCCGGCTTGCAGTTCGAATTCTCCTCCTGGCGATCATTACGTCTGAGCGCATGCAGCCGATCGCATGTCCAACAGAAGGATTTCGCGTCCGCAGATCAGGCCATCCAGGCGCTGGTGAGCGCCGTGAAATCCGGTGATACACAGACGATGCTCGAAGTGCTGGGAGGCGATGCCAAGCCACTGATCGAGTCCGGTGACCCGGTGCAGGATGGCAATGCACGCGCGCTCTTCGTGCGCGAGTACGAGTCGCTCAACTCGCTCCTGAGCACGCCGGATGGTCTGACGATCCTTCAGGTGGGGTCCGACAACTGGCCGTTTCCATTTCCGCTGGTACAAGAGGGCGAGCGCTGGCGCTTCGACAGTTCGGCGGGCGTGGAAGAGATCATCAATCGCCGGGTGGGCCGCAACGAGCTGTCGACCATCCAGGCGTGCCTTGCTTATGTGGATGCGGAGCGCGAGTACTACCTGCGCAACCCCGAGAATGATCCTCTGTTCCACTACGCGCGCCGGCTGCTGAGCACGGAGGGGCACAAGGATGGGCTCTATTGGCCGGTCGCCGAGGGCGAAGAGCCGAGTCCCCTGGGCGAGGAATTTGCTCACGCGCGCGCTGAAGGGTACTTCAAGGACGAAGCGCCCAAATCCACACCGTTTCATGGCTACGTGTATCGCGCGCTCGAAGCGCAAGGCCCGCACGCGGTGGGCGGCGCGTACCAGTACGTGGCGCACGACAAGATGATCGGTGGCTTCGCGCTCGTGGCTTATCCGGCGCAATACGGCACGAGCGGTGTGATGACGTTCATCGTGAATCACCAGGGAGTCGTGTTTTCCAAGGATCTCGGGCCGGACACTCAGCGAATCGCGGGTGAGATGAAGGCCTTCGATCCCGACGACACCTGGAAGCGCGAAGCATCTACCTAGTCATTGGGGGCGGGCGGCGCCTGCATCGCTTCAAGCACGGAATCATCGATCTCTGATTCAGCTTTGGCGCTGTCGCATGGCGCCGTATAGGCCTTAAGGACAATTGCTGCGGGAGCACCTGCGGTCTATACATGGCCGAGCAGGGAACTCTTCGAGTAGTCCCGAGACTGACACCTGCCTGACCATTTCTCTGGCTCGATTTAGACAAGGACTTGGATTCCCAGTCCTGAGGGAGACGCCATGATGCAAAGTACTGGGTCCCGGCCGCTCACCCGCCGAGTCCTTGTTGTCGACGACTCTCTTGCTGAAACCGCCAGCGCCGCCGGGCGGAGCGTCCGGGGTTTGGCGACTGAACTTCGAGCCCGAAACATCGAGGTCGTTGAAGCCTTGTCGTGCGAGGACGGTCTGGCCACGGTCGTCTCCGACTCCGGTATCCACTGCATCCTGCTCAATTGGACCCAGGGGGAGAACGACAGCAAGGTTCACGAGCAGGCAACCGAGCTCTTGCGCGCGGTGAGAGCCCGTAACGCCAAGGTTCCCATCTTCCTCCTGGCCAGTCGCAAACTTGCGGGCACCGTCAATGTCGAGGTTGCCACCCTGGCGGATGAGTTCGTGTGGATCTTCGACGACACCGCGTCCTTCGTCAGCGGCCGCATCGAGGGTGCCATCGAGCGCTACGTGGAGGCGCTGCTGCCGCCTTATGCGGCCGCATTGGCGCGCTATAACCGCGAACGCGAATACTCCTGGGCGGCACCCGGCCACCAGGGCGGTGTCGCATTCCTCAAGTCGCCGGTGGGTCGCGCGTTCTTCGACTTCTTCGGCGAGAACCTGTTTCGCACCGACATGGGCATCGAGCGTGGCGCGCTGGGGTCGGTGCTGGGCCACAGCGGCCCGGTCGGTGAGAGTGAGCGCAACATTGCCCGCATCTTCGGTGCCGACCGTTCGTACTCGGTATTGAACGGCACCTCCGCGTCCAACCGCGCGATCATGTCGGCTTGCGTAGGCGACAACGAAATCGCGCTCTGCGATCGCAACTGTCACAAATCCATTGAACAGGGTCTCGCGATCACGGGCGGCATTCCGGTATTCCTGAGTCCGACCCGCAACCGCTACGGCATCATCGGACCGATCCCGCCGGAGCGGCTCGACCCCGAGGCGATCGCGAAGTGCATCGCGGACAATCCGCTCGCCAAGTCCGCCGCCCAAAAGCGGCCTGTGTACTCGGTGCTGACCAACTGTACTTACGACGGCATGTGTTACAACGCGACGGAGGTCGAGACGCGGCTGGCGAAGAGTGTCGATCGCGTCCATTTCGATGAGGCGTGGTACGGCTACGCGCGTTTCAACCCGATGTATCGCGATCGCTACGCCATGCGTGGCGATCCCGCGACCCATCCGAAAGACGGACCGACAGTTTTTGCAACCCATTCGACCCATAAGCTGCTCGCTGCGCTGTCGCAGACCTCATACATTCACATCCGGGACGGACGCAGCGCGATCGATCACGGTCGCTTCAACGAGGCGTACTGCTCGCAGGCGAGCACCTCGCCGCTCTATGCCCTGGTCGCATCGAATGATGTCGCTGCCGCGATGATGGATGGTCCCGGCGGGAAGACACTTACGCAGGAAAGCATCGACGAAGCGGTAGCGTGCCGGCTCGCCGTCGCACGTGCCCGGCAGGAATTTCTGAAGAAGAAGGAGTGGTTCTTCGCGCCGTGGAATGCCGAGGAAGTGCGCGATCCGGTCAGCAACAAGAAAGTGCCATTTCACCAGGCGCCTGAAGAGTTGCTTACGACAGACGCGAACTGCTGGATCCTGCACCCTGGCGAAAGTTGGCATGGGTTCGAAGGGCTGCCGGACGGCTATTGCATGCTCGATCCGATCAAGTTCGGCATCGTCTGCCCGGGCATGAAGACAGACGGTCAACTCGACTCGTCAGGTATTCCGGCTGACATCGTGACCGCGTATCTCGGTCGGCACGGTATCGTGCCCTCGCGCACCACTGATCACATGGTGCTGTTCCTGTTCTCGATCGGTGTGACGAAGGGCAAGTGGGGCACGCTCCTCAACACGTTGCTCGATTTCAAGGTCGATTACGATCGCAACGCGCCGCTCGAGGAAGTACTGCCGTCGATTGCCGCCAAGTCACCCGCCCGTTATGCGGGCAAGGGCCTGAAAGATCTTGGCGACGAGATGTGGCAACAATTGCGTAAGAGCAAACAAGGGCATTGGCAGGCGCAGGCGTATGCCACGCTGCCGAAGCCGGAGATGACGCCGCGCCGCGCATTCCAACGGTTGATGGCGGGGGACGCGGAGAAGGTCCCACTCAGTGAGATCGCCAATCGTGTGGTGGCCGTCGGCGTGATTCCGTATCCGCCCGGTATCCCGATCGTCATGCCCGGCGAGAGCATCGGCGCTGCTGACGGACCGTGGCTCACGTACCTGCGCACCCTGCAGGAGTACGGTCATCTGTTCCCGGGGTTCGCGAAGGAAGTAGAAGGCACCGAGGAGATGGAAGACGGGTACCACATCTACTGCGTGAAAGGAGCGTCCAAGTAGGACGATGGGAAGGGAGTCATGATTGAGTACGCAGCCAAGACACCCACGATTCCGATTCCGTTTCATCAACTGCTCAAGATCGTCGCGCTCGTCGACGGCGAAGATCCGCAGGTCCGCACGCCTGCTCGAGCGCCTGCGCGCGGAGAGGTACGACGTTGAGGTCAGCAATCGCTACGATCGTGATGTGTCCGAAGATGCCGCCGTCGGCGCCTACATCGTGGCTGTCGATGGCGACCGGCGCGAACCCGCACGCAAGCTGGCTCAGGCTGTCCGCCACATCGGGTTCCAGACCCCGCTGTGGGCGCTGGCCGATTCCCACCAGATCGCCGACATCGCCGTGCTCGGCGGACTGGGCGAAGTCGATGGCTACGTGTATCTCGGCCAGCAATCCGACGCGTTCTACGCCAAGCAGATCATCGCCAGCCTGGTCGATTACGGGATGAGCCTGTTGCCGCCGTTCTTCGGCGGCCTGGTTGCCTATGACGCGGAGGCCAATATCGCTTTCGCCTGTCCGGGGCACCAGGGCGGGCAGTTCTATCGCAAGTCGCCCGCGGGGCAGTTGTTCTTCAAGCACTTCGGCGAGCAGATCTTCCGCAACGACCTGTGCAATGCCGACGTCGATCTCGGCGACCTGCTGATTCACGTTGGACCCGCCGTCGATGCCCAGCGGCATGCAGCGCAGGTATTCGGCGCGGATCGTACCTACTTCGTTCTGAACGGCACGACGACTTCCAACAAGATCGTCACCAACGCAGTGCTCAAGCGTGGCGACCTGGTTCTCTTCGATCGCAACAATCACAAGTCACTCCACCAGGGTGCGCTCGTGCAGGCGGGCGCGATCCCGATTTTCCTGCCGACGGCGCGCAATCCCTTCGGCATGATCGGCGCGGTCGACTGGGACGCGTGGGACGAGAAGTACCTGCGCGATCAGATCCGGGCTCATCCGCTGCTCAAGGACGCCAGCAAGGCCAAGGCAGAGCGCCCGTTCCGCCTGGCGTGCATTCAGCTCGCGACCTACGACGGCACGATCTACAACGTCCGCAAGGTCATGGAGAAGATCGGCCACCTCTGTGACTACGTGCTGTGGGACGAGGCCTGGATCGGTTACAACGCCTTTCACCCGCTGTTTCACGATCACAGCCCGATGCACATCGAGAAACTCACTCCCGACATGCCGGGGCTGTTCTCCACACAGTCGGTGCACAAGCAGGGTGCGGGCTTCTCCCAGGCTTCGCAGATCCACAAGCGCGACAACCATATCCAGGGCCAGCGCCGCTTCGTCGAGCACAAGCGCTTCAACGAATCGTTCCTGATGAACGCGTCGACATCACCGTTTTATCCATTGTTCGCTTCGCTCGACGTCAATGCCAAGGTTCACGAAGGGAAGGCCGGCGAGATGCTCTGGGACCGGTGCATCGAGCTCGCCATCGAAGCGCGCAAGAAGCTGCGCCAGTTCGGTCATCACTACGCACGCGAGGGCCGCGATGCGCAGGAGCAATGGTTCTTCGACCCGTTCGTGCCCGACGTCGTGACCATCCGCGGCTCGAAGTTCACGCAGGACGCCGAGAATGTCCGCTGGGAGGATCTGCCGACGGAAGTCATCAAGCACGAGCAGCAGTGCTGGAACTTCGATCCGAAAGGCACCTGGCACGGCTACGCCGGGTACTCGGATGGCTACGCGATGGTCGATCCGTGCAAGCTCGCACTGGTCACGCCCGGCATCAATCGCAAGACCGGCGAGTACCTCGACTTCGGCGTGCCGGCCACGGTGCTGGCCAACTATCTGCGCGAGCAGCGCGTCGTCCCGGAGAAGTGCGACCTCAACAGCATCCTGTTCCTGATGACGCCCGCCGAGGACGAAAGCAAGCTCAACACGCTGATCGCGAAGCTGGTCAAGTTCAAAAACCTCTGGGACCGCGATGCGCCGCTCGGCGAGGTGTTGCCGACGCTCTATGCGCAGAACAGCGCGCGCTATGCGGGCTACTCGCTGCGCAAAGTGTGCAACGAGATGCACGACTTCTATCGGCAGGCGAACGTCAAGCAGCTGCAGAAGCTATGCTTCCGCGCGAGCAGCTTCCCGGAGCTGGCGATGCCGTCGAAGGACGCCTACGAGAAGCTGGTCGCCAACGAGGTCGATTACGTGCCAATGACCGAGATCAAGGGTCGGGTCGCTGCGACCCTGGCGCTGATTTATCCGCCTGGTATCGGGGTCATCGTTCCTGGCGAGCGCTGGGACGAGCGGGCGAAACCGATGCTCGATTATTTTCAAACGTTCGAAGAGTCGTTCAACCGTTTCCCCGGCTTCAACTATGAAGTGCAGGGCGTGTACCAGGAGACCAAGGACGGTCGCATCAAGTTCTATACTTACGTGGTTCGAGAGTGAGAGGGAGGAGGTTATGCAAGAACAGAAGAAGATGAACCTGATGCAGCTCACGTTCATCGTCGCGGTGAACATGATGGGCTCCGGCATCATCATGTTGCCGACCAACATGGCGCAGGTGGGAGCGATCTCGTTGCTCTCCTGGATCGTCACCGCCGTCGGCTCGATGGCCATCGCGTACGGCTTCGCGCAGGCCGGCGTCTTCAATCAACGCAGTGGCGGCATGGCGGCCTACGCCGAGGATGCCTACGGCAAGGATGGATACTTCCAGGTGTTCATCCTCTACTTCCTGTCGCTCGCCATCGGCAACGTGGCGATCGGGATCTCCGCCGTCGGATACCTCGCGACGTTCTTTCCCGGGATGAACGCCACACCGATCGCGACCTGCTTGAGCGTGATCGCGCTCCTGTGGCTCACGACAGTGGCCAACTTCGGCGGGCCAAGCCTGACCGGCAAGATCGGCTCGGTCACGGTGTGGGGCGTCATCATCCCCGTCGGCGCGATCTCGCTGATCGGCTGGTTCTGGTTCAGCAAGGACACATTCGCCGCGGCATGGAATCCGCAAGGGTTGAGTCTGGGCGCAGGAATGGGTTCGAGTATCTCGCTGACACTCTGGGCGTTCCTCGGAATGGAATCCGCGGCACAAAACTCTTCTGCCGTGGAGAATCCCAAAAAGAACGTACCGCTCGCCTGCCTGTTCGGGACGCTCGGAGCGGCGGTGATCTATATCCTCTCCACGACCGTGATCCAGGGCATCGTGCCAAATGCCGAGCTCGCGGCTTCGACGGGCCCGTTCGGGCTCGCCTACGAGAAGATGTTCAACCCGACTGTCGGCCGCATCATCATGGCGCTCGCGGTGCTGGCATGCCTCGGTTCACTCCTCGGCTGGCAGTTCACGATCGCACAGACCGGCAAATCGGCTGCCGAGGAGCGGATGTTCCCGCAGTTCTTCACCAAGGTGAACCGGATGGGGGCACCGATCACCGGCATGATCGTGCTTGCCGTCGTGCAGACGGGCCTCGCGCTGATGACCATCTCGCCGACGCTCAGCGAGCAGTTCAGCGCGCTCGTCAACCTCGCAGTAGTGACCAACGTCGTTCCCTACATCGTCTCGCTGTCGGCGCTGGTGGTCATGATGCGGACCGCGCGGGTCGAGGGCTCGGTCTTCAAGCGCAACGCCTTCGTACTGGCCATCGCCCTGGCTTACAGCGTCTTCGCGCTGTACGCGTCGGGCAAAGACGCGGTCATGGGCGGAATGCTGGTCATCGGGATCGCCTACGCCGTCTGGGGATTCCTCGCGCCCCGCTTCATGTCGTCTACTCCAGCCGCCGCTGCACGCGGCGGCAAGACCTGACGGCCGAGCGCAACCGCACCAAAGGAGAACAATCATGCAAGTCGAATTTTCCGCAATGTCGCGAGGCGCTCGGGTGTGGCTCTCGCAGGCCATCGCAGTGTTCGCCGTCCTGTCCGTCTCACTTGCGAGCGTGCCGGCCTCGGCGGCAACGCTCGACCAGATCAAGGCGACGGGCCATATCAAGTTCGGCTATTTCGCGGACGCTCGAGCCCTTCACACAGCGGGCCGACAACGGCGCGCGTCGATGGCTACTCGGCCGCGCTCTGCAAGTTGATCGCTGAGCAGGTGAAGACACAGCTGGCGCTGTCCGACCTGACGGTAGATTGGGTGCCCGTCACGGGCGATAGCAACCTGCAGCAAGTGCAGCCGGGCAGCATCGACGTTCTGTGTACGCCCATCAGCGCGACACTTACGCGCCGGCGAGGATGTCGCGTTCTCCATTCCGGTGTTCCCGGGTGGCGTGCGGGCGCTGCTGCGCGCTGATACGGCTGCGCAGCTGCGCGAAGCACTCGCCGAAAACCCGAACGTCCGGCCTGTGTGGCGAGGCTCACCCGCGGCAAAAGTGCTGGGCAAGAAGACCTTCGCGGTCGTGTCTGGGACCACGGCGGAGAGTTGGGTGACGAGTCGGATCTCGACGTTGCAGATCGACTCCAAGATCGTGTCAGTGGCAGATTACCGGCGGCACTCCAACAGCTGCGCGATGGCAAGGTGGACGGGGTCTTCGGCGACGGCGCCATCATGCTGGGCCTCGTGGACGAGGCCTCGCGGCAGGATTTCGTGCTGCTCGACCGCCTGTTTACGCGCGAACCGTTGGCTCTGGCGGTCCCGCGGGGCGACGACGACTTTCGTCTGCTCGTCGATCGAACCCTGGGTCAGGCGTATGGCACCAACGCCTTTCAAACGCTCTACACAAAGTGGTTCGGCGAATTCGAACGGACACCACGCGGGCGTTCTTCCTCTGGAACACGCCGACACCATGAAGCTCGCTCGACAAGCAGCGACGTAAGTAGGGAAACCGGACCAGCAGACTCGAGGAGTAGTCGAGATGATCCAACGAAGCATCAAGCGATCTGAGCCTGCGTGCCCTCGTCGTGGACGATGAACTCGGCCACCCAACGGCAGAAGGCCGCGCTGCCCGCGCGCTCGTCCAGGAGATGCAAGGCCGCTCCATCGAAGTCGTCGAGGCGACTTCCGCCGAGGACGGCACCTCCGTGATCACCTCGGACTCCGCGATCCACGCGGTGCTGGTCGACTGGACGCTCGGGGATGACAAGGATCACGCACGGGCACGCGCCTTTCTGGAATTCCTGCGTTCGCGTAACGACAAGATCCCCATCTTCCTGATGGCGGAGCGGGGTGAAGCATCGGCTATCCCGGTCGAAGTGATGGAGATGGTCGATGAGTTCATCTGGACGCTGGAGGACACGGCAGCCTTCGTCGGCGGCCGTGTCGCGGCAGCCATGCGCCGCTACCTCGAGGTCATGATGCCTCCGCTGGCCGCGGCTCTGATGCGCTTCACGCAGGAGTATGAATATTCCTGGCACACGCCTGGACACACTGGCGGCACCGCATTTCTCAAGTCGCCGGTCGGCCGGATCTTCTTCGATTACTTCGGTGAGAACCTGCTGCGCTCGGATCTTTCGATCAGCGTCGGGAGCCTGGGATCGCTCCTCGATCACTCTGGTCCCATGGGCGAGCACGAAAGGTATGCGGCGCGTGTGTTCGGCGCGCATCGCACCTACAGCGTCACGAACGGTACCTCGATGTCCAACCGCGTGATCTTCATGGCGGCGGTCGCGCGTGACCAGATCGCGTTGTGCGACCGCAACTGTCACAAGTCGATCGAGCATAGCCTGGTCATGACAGGAGCAATCCCCAACTATCTGGTGCCGCTGCGCAATCGGTACGGGATCATCGGCCCGATCCCGCCTGACCGTCTCAGCAAGGAAGCGCTCAAGGCCGCGATCAAATCGAATCCGCTGGTGACAAAGGACATCGACAAGCGCCCCGTCCACTCGATCATCACCAACTCCACCTACGATGGCCTGTGCTACAGCGCACGCCGCGTCGAGGAGCTGCTCGACCCGAGCGTCGATCGCATCCATTTCGACGAAGCATGGTATGCGTATGCGCGCTTCAACCCGCTGTATCGCGACCGTCACGCGATGCATGGCGACCCCAAGGATCACAAGGGTCCGACGATCTTCGCCACGCATTCGACGCACAAGCTGTTGGCCGCTTTGTCACAGGCGTCGTTCCTGCACATCCGCGACGGACGCAGCCCCATCCCGCATGCGCGATTCAATGAGTCCTACATGTTGCATGCGTCGACTTCCCCCCTGTATCCGATCATCGTGTCCAACGACATTACCGCTGCGATGATGGACGGGCCGGGTGGCCCGACGCTCACGAATGAGTCGATCCAGGAAGCGGTGGCCTTCCGGCAGACCATGGGCCGGGTCCATCGGCAGTTCACGGAGAAGCGCGATTGGTTCTTCAGGACCTGGAACGCTGACACCGTCCCTGGCGGTAAGGGCGGCAAGGGCAGCAAGAAGGTGCCGTTCGAAGACGCTTCGCCCGAGCAGCTGGCCACCGATCCGGAGTGCTGGGTGCTGCATCCGGGAGAAACCTGGCACGGCTTCGGCGATCTGGAAGACGACTATTGCATGCTCGACCCGATCAAGGTCTCGGTTCTCACCCCGGGAGTGACTGACAAGGGCGGGCTCGACAAGCGCGGCATCCCGGCGAGCCTCGTCACGTCGTACCTCCACTACAAGGGCGTAGAGGTCGAGAAGACCACGGACTTCACGATCCTGTTCCTGTTCTCGATCGGTATCACGAAGGGAAAGTGGGGCACGCTGCTCAATTCGCTGCTCGACTTCAAGCGGGACTACGACAGCAATGCGCCAGTCGCTCAGGTGCTGCCGCACCTCACGGCCGAGGTGTACAACAATCTCGGCCTGCGTGACGTCGCGGACCTGATGTTTGCGCAACTCAAGGAGTCGCGGCAGACGCATTGGCTGGCCGAGGCGTTCTCGACACTCCCCAAGCCCGTCATGACACCGAACGCGGCATTCCAGTTTCTGGTACGCGACGAGATCGAGCACGTGCCGCTCGAGAAGCTCGCCAACCGCGTCCTCGCCACGAGCGTCGTGCCATACCCGCCGGGCATTCCCATGCTCATGCCTGGCGAATCGACTGGCGCGAAGGATGGCCCGTATCTCGGCTACCTGCGAGCACTCTGGTCGTGGGACAAGCGTTTCCCGGGGTTTGGTCATGACACGCATGGGGTCGAGAATCGTGACGGCACCTACTACGTTCAGTGTCTGAAGCCGGGTGCTGAGCGAGGATCAGCGCGCAAGTGAGTACGCCCGGCCGCAAGATGTCGCTCGTGCAGGCGACGATGCTCGTGGCCGGCAACATGATCGGCACGGGCGTTTTCCTGCTGCCCGTGAATCTCGCCCAGGTCGGCTCCATCGCAATTTTCGGTTGGGTGATCGCCACGGCGGGTGTGGCTGCACTCGGTCTCGCATTCGCGAAGCTGGGGGAGCTCAATCCGCAGGAAGGCGGCCCGTATGCCTACGCCCGCGACTTTCTCGGCCCGTACGCGGGCTTCCAGACCAATTACGTGTACTGGTTCGGCAACTGGATCGG
Source organism: uncultured Gammaproteobacteria bacterium (assembly GCA_963724625.1). GTDB lineage: Bacteria > Pseudomonadota > Gammaproteobacteria > Steroidobacterales > Steroidobacteraceae > DATBVX01. Next base: position 236,500 of record CAVRVO010000013.1, read on the forward strand.
CAACATTGCCATCGCAGTGGCAGCGGTCGGCTACCTTGCGGAGTTGGTTCCCGGGATCAGCGACCCCCCGGCAAGCGTCTTCGCTACGGCGGCCGTGATCTGGGTGCTCACGTTCGCCAACATCCTTGGCCCGCGGGTGGTCGGCGCACTGGAGACCTGGACCATGGCGCTTGCGCTCATCCCGATCCTGGGGATCGCAATCTTCGGCTGGTTCTGGTTCAACTCCGCAACTTTCCTGGCGGGCTGGAACGTGAGTGGCGGCTCCGATATGCACGCCGTGTCACGCGCCGCGTCGATGGCGTTGTGGGCCTACATGGGCATCGAGAGCGCGACGGTCTCCGCGGGAGTCATCGAGAACCCGAAGCGCAACGTGCCGCTGGCCACGCTCATCGGCCTCGGCCTGGCGGCGGTCGTGTACGTGCTCAGCTCCTCGGTGATCATGGGCCTGCTGCCGAATGACGAGCTGCGGAGGTCGCACGCGCCATTTGCCGAAGCAGCACGACTCGCGATCGGCCCGGTCGGCGCAATCATCATCAGCGTGTGCGCGGTCCTGAAGTCAGTGGGATCGCTGGGTGGCTGGATGCTCCTCGTCGGGCAGTCGGCCAAGGCGGCGGCTGACGACGGGATGTTTCCCCGCGTCTTCGCACGCCTCAACGGCAACGGCGTCCCTGGCGTCGGGCTCATCATCGTGGGCGTGCTGATGACGATCGTGCTGTTCGCCACCATGTCGCCGACCATGGCGGAGCAGTTCAGTCACATCGTCGATCTCGCGGTGATGCTCATCATCGTGCCGTATGTCTACGCCGCAGTCGCGGTGGTGAAAGTGATTTACGACCATCACCTCCCGGCCGCGACATTTCGAACTTACAAGTGGATCGCGCTGGGTGCGGTGGTGTACTGCATCTGGGCCGTAATCGGCGGCGATCCGAAGACGGTGGTCGGCGCGATGGTGGCGTTGCTCATCAGCGTGCCGCTGTATCCGTTCTTCATCCGTTCCATGGAGGCAGCCAGGAAGCGCAAGGAGCTGACGCACGCGGCAAGCGCAGCTCCTGCTTCCGGGACCTCACCCGCAGCTGCGGGTGCTACGCAATAAGGGCACCTGCTCGACCAGAAGGACCTCCGCCATGCAATCGCTGCCTTTATCCGCGCACCCTGTGCGCTTCATCAATCGTAAAGCGCTTCTGAGCGCGAGCCTGCTCGCACTCGTGGCGACTGCCGCCTGGCGGCGAAGAGACAGCCCCGCCACCACCACCTCCTCCTCCAGGCTTTCCTGCGGGACTGGACTGGAAATTCAACTTTTCCGCGGGCTGGGGCTCATTCGGGTTCGCCAATTCCCTGTATACCAACCCCAAGCCCGACGAGCCGTCCGGCGATCAGAGTGACAACTGGTTCGAGGGCTCGATCACGGCGGGAATCAGTGCGGAATACGCGCTGGCCAACTCATCGCAGATCTACGGCAAAGTGAGTGGTGTTGGCGAGCGGACGTACGGAACCGCGCCGTCGCTGGTGGGCGATGATCATTCATCGTTCGACGTGGAGGATCTCTACCTCGGCTGGCGCTCCGGCAAGATGCTGGGCGACCTCGGCGAGAACGTCCTCGATTTCACCGTCGGCCGCACGCAGTACAAGATCGGTCACGGCATGCTGTTGTGGGATGGTTCGTCGGAAGGAGGATCGCGGGGCGGCTATTGGACCAATGCGCGCAAGGCGTTCGAGTTTGCCGCGATCGGGCGGTTCAAGCCGGGCAACCACACAGTCGAGGCCTTCTATCTCAAGCGGGATGAACTCCCGGAGTCGAAAACCGACAGCAAACTCTGGGGCCTGAACTATGAGTACGCGTTCAGCGAGGACACGGTCCTCGGCGCGACATACATGAAGTGGAGTGCCAATCAAAATGCTCCGCAACGGGACGGTCTGGATGTGTACGACGTGCGCGCCTTCACCGCGCCGTTTCCAAACCTGAAAGCGCTCTCTTTCGAGCTGGAGTACGCCAAGGAAGACAACGGTGATGCGCTCGATTCCGAGGCATGGAACGCACTCGTGGCCTATCAACTCGAGACGCCGTGGAAGCCCAAGATCTCCTATCGGTACGCGTTCTTCGAAGGTGACAAGCCCGGCACGGTGAAGAACGAAGCATTCGACGGGTTGTTCACCGGGTTCTACGACTGGGGTACCTGGTGGCAGGGTGAAATCGCTGGTGAGTATTTCGTCTCGAACTCAAATCTGATTTCTCACCAGTTTCGGGTGCATACGAAGCCGACCGATTCCATCGGCACCGGGCTCATCTTCTACGACTTCCTGCTCGATAACCCGGCGTCGGCAGGGGTGACGTCGGACAAGGTCGCCTACGAGCTCGACTGGTACATGGACTGGAGTCTCAACGACAACTTCGTGTTCAGTTTCGTCGCCGCCGTAGCCGATCCCAAGGAAGCGGTCGAACAGTCCTCGGGTCGTACCGATACGTTCTACTACGGTATGATCTTTGTGGCCTACAGCTTTCTAAGGAAAAGAAAAGGTCCTCGTGAAGCCATCTGTTTCACCGCTCGGGCGATGGCTCGCTTTCGTTGTCGCTGCTCTGATGGCTACACCGTGCTTTGCGGCGAGCGGCGGGTTCGTCGACAAGGTAGCAAGCGGCCTCGCGCTCTTCATCATCATCATCTTGCCGATCGGCGGTGTGGTGCTCTTCTGGTTGGTGCACATCCTCCCGGAAAAAGCGGCCGAGAAACGCCATCACCCGCAGAAGGATGCAATCCAGGTGTTGTGCCTGTTGTCGCTCGTGTTCGGCGGTCTGCTGTGGCCGCTCGCCTGGTTGTGGGCCTACACGAAACCCGTTCTGCACCGGGCGGCCTATGGTCGAGACAAGCACGACGATTACTACGCCGAGCTGGCAGCGGATCACCCGGAGGCCGAAGAGCTGCAACTTCACGAAGAACTGGGACGCTTGCGAGGTGAGGTGGAAGAGCTGGCGAAGCGCAGCGAAACGCCTGACAAGTTACAGATGATTCGCGAGCGCCTGGCGAGACTCGAGGGCCGCGCGGCATCGGACGCGAAAGCCGGTGGAGGGGGCCGCTGATGGAAGCCCTGCTGCTTGGTATCTACAGCTTTTTTGTCTGGCTGATCTTCTTCAAGTTCAAGTGGCTGCCCTGGAACACGACTTCCCAGGTGACCGTGGTCGTAATTCCGATCGTCGGACTGACCGCTTTGATCCTGTTCCTGAACGTCTATGCGCCTTCATCCTCCGATGTACGGGTGATCAAGTACGTGGTGCAGGTCGTGCCGGAGGTACGAGGACGTGTCATCGATGTGCCGGTGGTACCAAACAGCCAGGTCAAGAAGGGCGAAGTGCTGTTTCGCATCGACCCCACGCCGTTCGAGATCCAGGTGCGCACGCTCGAAGCACAACTCGCCAGCACCGAGGGCTCAGTTGGCCAGCTGCAGGCGGAGCTGAATTCGGCGGTGGGGAAAACCAAGGCGACGCGCGCCAAGCTTGAGCTCGCGCGACTGCGAGTGCAGCAAAACCGCGAGCTCGCTGCGACCGGCGCAGGCGATCGCTTCGCACTGGAACAGGCGGAATCGGATGTCAAGGAAACCGAATCGGAGCTCAGCTCGGACGTCGCCGGCGAGGCACAGGTTCGTGCCCGCCTCGGCGCGACAGCGGGCGACGACCAGGCGGAGGTCGCGGAGATCAAGTCGAAGCTCGAGAACGCGAAGTGGGAGCTGAGCCAGACCATTTTTTACGCACCAGCCGACGGGACCGTCATCAACCTGCAGCTGAGACCCGGACAGCTGGCGACGGCTCTCGGCTTCCAGCCGGTGATGACCTTCGTAGAAAATGAGTACCAGGTCATCGCGCTCTACGACCAGAACGAGCTGCACAACGTGCAGGCGGGCGACCAGGCCGAAATCGCGCTCGAGACCTATCCGGGTCGAATCATCAAGGCGACGGTGGACTCCATCGTGTGGGCGCAAGGACAGGGACAGATACAGATGAGCGGGACGTTGCCGCAAACCGGTGCCCGACCCATGCCTCCGGGCCGATTCGCCGTGCGCCTGAAGATTGCGCCCGAGGATCAGGATGTGTTCCTGGCGGCCGGCGCCGTCGGCAACGGCGCCATCTACACGCAGTACGGGCATCACATTCATCTCGTGCGCAAGGTGATCCTGCGCGTCGGCTCGTACCTCAACTGGCTCATCCTCAAGTTGCATTGAGATGACAGCCCGACAGATGAGGGGATTCCTCTGGCGAGCACCAGTAGTGCTCCTTGCGCCAGCGATGCTGGTGGCCTGCATACTGCGGGATCCTCCCTCTTCGGAGGAGTTGCGCAACGAGGTTGTGCCCGAAGAGTCGATGCCCGAGCAATGGACGGCCGAGGGCGCGCACACCGGCGACGTCGAGACCAGCTGGCTCGCGACGTTTGGAGACGCTCAGCTCGATGCGCTCGTCACCGAAGCGATCCAGCGGAACGGCGATTTGCGCGCTGCGGCCGCGCGGGTCGAGCAGGCGGCTGCTTATGTGAAGGTCGCCGGGGGTGAGCTCTACCCGACGGTCGACGCGCTCGGTCGCGCGGGCGGCGAGTCGGGAGGCGACAGCTCCGGCCTTGAGGGCGTTATCGTTACCGCCTCGTGGGAGCTCGACGTCTGGGGCCGAGTGCGATACGGAAAGCGCGCCGGCAAAGAGCAATACGCCTCCGCTCAGTCGGATTTCAATTTTGCGCGCCAGTCACTCGCCGCCCTGGTGGCGAAGTCCTGGTTCATGGCCACCGAAGCGACGTTGCAGCGCGCAGTGCTCACCGAGATGGTGGACTCCGCGACCAAGCTCACCGCACTCGCTGAGCAGCGCTTCCGGGTCGGGATCGGTAGCGAGCTCGACGTGGCATCGGCCCGCGTCAACGAGCAGACCTACCGCGACAGCCTGCGTCAGGTCGAGCTCGCTCTCGAACAGGCTGTGCGCTCACTCGAGTTGCTGGTGGGTCGTTACCCGGGGGCGCAACTGACTCCGCCGACGCAGCTCGATAACTTTCCCCCGGATGTGCCGGCCGGGCTGCCGTCCGAACTGCTGGAACGACGGCCCGATGTGATCGCCGCACAAATGCGCGTGGCGGCGGCCTTCAGCCGCTACAAGGAATCGCAGGCGGCGCGCTTCCCGAAGATCTCGCTGACCGGCAGTGGCTCGGATCTCACCAGCGACTTGTTCGTTCTCCAGGACCGCGAGAACCCTGTGTGGAGTGTGGGCGGGAGTGTCTTTGCACCGCTGTTTCGCGGTGGGGCACTGAAAGCTCAGGCCGAGGTGCGCAGCGCGGAGCAGAAGGAAGCGCTCGCGCACTACGTGACGACGGCGCTCAAGGCGTTCGGCGACGTTGAAAACGCGTTGTCGAGTGAGTTCGCGTTGCAGCAGCGCGAAAAGATTCTGGCGACGGCCGTGACCGATGCCGAGCATGCGCTACGGCTGTCGGAGATTCGCTATCGGGTCGGGTCGGGCGACCTGCGTTCGGTCCAGCAACAGCAGCTTGCTTATAACACCACCAAAATGACGTTGTTGCGTGTACAGACCGAGCGGCGCGTGCAACGCGTGAACCTGCATCTGGCCCTGGGAGGCGACTTCTCAGCAGGTGCGTAGATCTTCGGGGGGACTGTCTGATACAGACCATCAACTGGCGACAGCACTGGATGCTGATCTTCGTGCCCATCGCGTTCGCGCTCGAGCACGTGTCTGGCATCAGTGCGCCAGTCAAGTTCCTGGTCGCGGCGCTCGCGATCATACCGATTGCGCGTCTGATCGGCGCCAGCACGGAGCACCTGTCCCACTACACGGGCGACTCCATTGGCGGCCTGCTGAACGCGATGTTCGGCAACCTTCCGGAGTTGATCATCTGCGTCGTGGCGCTGAAGGCCGGTCTCTACCAGATGGTCGCCGCCTCACTCATTGGCGCCATTCTCTTCAACCTCCTGCTGGTACTGGGGCTCTGCTTCCTGGTTGGCGGGTTGCGGTATCACACTATCGAGTTCAATGCGCGCGCGAGCGGCGTTTACAGCTCGATGATGTTCATCGCGGTGATGAGCCTGGCACTGCCCAGCATTTACGAGCAGGTTTTCGCACACAGCGCTCTCAAAGCGGATCAGGAGAGCATCAATATCGGGCTCGCGGTGCTCTTGCTGGTCCTGTACGGATTCTTCCTGCGCTTCATGATCGGCACCCATCCGGAGGTGTTCGCGAGCACGGCAAAGGGACAAACGGAAGAGCACGAAGTACCCTGGAGTCTGCCGTTGTGCCTTGGCGTCCTGGTCGGCAGCTCTGTGCTCGCCGCATTCTTGAGTGAAATACTCGTGGGTGCAGTGGAGGGCACGGGCGAGGCGCTCGGCCTGTCGAACGCATTTCTGGGCATCGTGCTGCTCGCCAGCGTCGGCGGCGTCGCAGAAGGCATTTCGGCTGTCACCATGGCGCGCAAGGGTCGCTTCGACCTGTCCCTCAACATCGCGCTCGGCAGTTGCATCCTGATCGCGCTGTTCGTGTCGCCGGCGCTGGTGTTCGCAAGCTACTTCGTCGGGCCGCATCCTTTTGAATTGTCCTTCAGCCCCGGCGGGGTTAGCCTGCTGTTCCTTTCAGTGCTCATCGGCGCGATCGTCGCGTCCGGGGGATCGGGAAATTGGTACAAGGGTGTGCAGCTCATCGCGGTGTACCTGATGATCGCGCTGCTGCTGTACTTCGTGCCGCTTTGAATTCGAGGTAAGCGAAACCATGAGCTCTGAAAACCGTGGGTCGCTGATGCACCGCTATCTCGATCCGGCGACCAGCCTCGGCGAGATCCTGTTCGGTCTCATCATGACGCTGACCTTCACGCTCGGCGCCGGCATCATCATCGAGGACGAAGGGCGCGAGGGAGCGCGCGAGCTGCTCATCGCGATCATCGGCTGCAACATCGCCTGGGGCCTCATCGATGGTGCACTGTACATCGCCGGCGAGCTCTTTGGCCGAGGACGCCTGCGGCGCCTCGGGCAGGCGATCCGTCTCGCGCCGACTCCAGACGAAGCCACTTCACTCGTTGCTGGCGAACTCGATGAGTTACTTGCCGCGGTTACCAGCGACGCGGATCGCCGCTCGCTCTACCGGCGCATTGCCGACAGCGTCCGCACGAGGCCTGTGGCGCCGAATGCCATCACGAAAGCCGACCTTCTGGGTGGCTTCTATAGTTTCTGGCTGGTTTTTCTCGCCAGCCTCCCGGCCGCGATACCGTTCCTGGTGCTCGACAATGCGCGCCTCGCACTGCGGATATCGAATGCGATTCTGCTCGCGCTGCTGTTCATCACCGGGTACCTGTGGGCGCGCTACACGCTGAGCAAGCCCTGGCTCGTCGGAATCATTTTCCTGCTTGGCGGAATTGTCCTGGTGGTAGCCGCGATCGCACTCGGCGGGTGAGCACAAGATGCAAGCAGCCCGCGCCGATCTGACACGTATCTTCCTGGTGATCCTGATCATCGCGCTGCTGATCGCCGGGAGCCTGTGGACTCTGTTGCCGTTTCTCGCCGCAATCATCTGGGCGGCGACGATCGTCATCGCAACGTGGCCCCTACTGCTCAGGGCCGAGCGCTGGGCGGGCGGACGTCGTTCCGTGGCCACGGGGCTGCTGACACTCGTCATGCTCGCAATCTTCATCGTGCCGTTCGGCCTGGCCATTGGAGTACTCATCGACGCGGCGTCGGAAGGGCATCGATCTCGTCAAGAAGCTGGCGACGGAAGGATCTGCCGCCACTCCCGTCGTGGGTGGCCGGCGTTCCCTGGGTGGGCTCGAAGCTCGCCGCGAAGTGGCAGGAGTTGGCAGCGGGCGGACCCGAGGCGATCACGAGCGCCTTGCGACCGTATGTCGGGTCGACTGCAAACTGGGTGTTATCGGTCACCGGAGGACTTGGGGCAGTGACCGTTCATTTCCTGCTCACCGTCGCGGTCAGCGCGATCCTCTACTCGAATGGCGAGACAGCCGCGAAGGGTATTCTGATGTTCGCGCACCGTATTGGTGGCGAGCGCGGCGAAAAGTCGATTCGCCTGGCGGGGCAAGCCGTCCGCGGCGTTGCGCTCGGTGTGGTTGTGACCGCGCTCGTGGAGTCGATCGTTGCCGGCTTGGGCCTGTGGTTAGCGGGCGTGCCGAGACCCGGTCTGCTCGTCGCTCTGGTCTTCGTGTTCGCCGTTGCGCAACTCGGTCCCATGCCCGTTCTCGTTCCGGCTGTCATCTGGCTTTTCTGGTCCGGAAGCTACGTCTGGGGGGTGGTGCTTGTCATCTTCACCGTGGTTGCCGCCGTGGTGGACAACGTCATGAAGCCGGTGATGATTCGCCGTGGCGTAGACCTGCCATTGCTGCTGATCGTGGCAGGTGTCATCGGAGGACTCATTGCCTTCGGAGTGATCGGTCTGTTCATCGGCCCCGTCATTCTCGCCGTCACCTACACCTTGCTGGTGTCCTGGGTGACCGACGACACAGTAGCCCGCCCGTGACGGTGAGGTGGACCTAAGGCCCACGCTGAGGGTGAAAGTATTCAGGTCTATGCCGCGATACACTTCCCCGCGGGGATGGGGGGCGGCCACACATGAACAAGCTGCTGCAGTTCATCAAGACGACGCTGGTCGGGGGCATCCTGTTCCTGATACCGCTGGTCCTGATCGTCGTGCTCATCGGGAAAGCGCTCGGGTTCCTCAGCAAGATCGTCGCGCCGCTGGCTGCACGCCTGCCGCTTTACGGAATAGACGCGGCTATCGTCGCGGGCTGGATCGCGGTCGGCCTGTTGCTTCTGCTGGCTTTTCTGGCGGGATTGGTCGCGAAGACCGGCCTCGGTCAGGGCTTGAGGCGTGTTCTCGAGAATCTGGTGCTGAAGAAGATACCCGGCTATACGCTCCTCAAGGGTATGACCGAGAGTCCCGTCGATTCCGCGGACAATAAGATCCAGGTCGCCATGGCCAATATCGACGATGCGTGGTTGCTCGCCTTCATCATGGAAGAGCTCGATGAAGGGCTACTCACAGTGTTCGTGCCGAGCGCGCCAACGCCGGTCGCGGGCTCGCTCTACTACTTGAAGGAAGAACAGGTGAAGCGCGTCCAGGGCGTATCCGTCCGCGATGCGGTCACGTGCATCATGCAGCTGGGCGTCGGCTCTCGTAAGCTGCTCGGGCAAGCCCCGGCGGCGATCGCTGACCCGCAATCACAGAAGGCCGCTGGATGAGCACCTTGCCGATCTCAGGGTTATCCATCACCCGACCTGCGAAGCGCATAGTTTGGCGCGTACTGGAGGTGATACTCTGGATTGCAGGTGTGGGGTTGTTGCTTACGTACGGCATCGTGCGGACCTGGTCCTTTCAGCAGCAGCAGGAGGGACTCGAGAAGTTCGCTGCCGCACGCATTCAGGAGAGCGCCGGAGCCATCACCGTTCCGGCGACGATCCCCGTTTTCGCCTCAGCCCGACCGCTCCTTGTGGTCAGCACAGCGCGTCCGGGCCTACGACGCCGGCAGTGCCCCGAGGACGCCCCTTGGCGTGCTGCGCATCCCGTCCATCGGATTGGCGGTGCCGATCTATGAAGGCACGGCGGATTCGACCCTCGATCGTGGTGCGGGTCACATCGAGGGTACGGCGCAGCTCGATGAACAGGGCAATGTGGGGATCGCCGCGCACCGTGACGGCTTCTTCCGTGCGTTGAAGGACGTCGAAGTGGGCACGGAGCTGACGCTGCAGACACCCCGAGGCGACAGGCGGTACCGCGTTACACAGCTTCTGGTTACGGAACCGACTGACGTTTCGGTTATCGGTAGGACGCCGACACCCGCGGTCACGCTGGTGACCTGCTACCCCTTCTACTTCGTCGGGTCCGCTCCACAACGTTTCATCGTTCGCGCTGAGGCTATAGCACCTTAGTGCAGGTTGTAGGCCGACGCGACGCGGCGCACGATTGATGCACGCGCCGGGAAGCACCGGTCATTCACGAGTCTTCAGGGAGAACAACCATGATCAAGCTTCGATTTGCATTGGCAGGCGTCATTACTGCTGTCTGGATTATTCCTGGCGGCGCTCACGCAGGCAGCCGAGAGCTTTACGGCGAGCGGCACAACGTGCCGCGACATCACCTGGAAGCCTGATGTGCTCGCCAAGTACCCGAACGTAGCGGCAGCATGCCAGGGCGTGGTTCAGCAGGGCGGAGAGACGTACGCCAAGTTCGTCGGGACCGTCGTCAGCAACTCACCGTCGGGTCTGCGCATGAGATTCAAGGGCAGTGACGAGAGTGTGCTGATCAAGCCCGCGTCCAGCCAGAAGGTCTCGATCGCTGGCCAAACCTACAATGCGCGCGAGATGCAACAGGGGCAGGAGCTGACGTTCTATGTTCCCGCCAGCAGGTTTGCGGCCAGCCTGGGCGATGAGCCGCAGGTCGTGGAGGTCGTGGAGATCGTCGAGATCACACCAATGCCGGCGCCGGCGGCCATGCCGAGTGGCGAGGCAGCGTCGCTCCCGAAGACGGCGAGCAACCTGCCTTGGCTCGCGGTCTGCGGTGTCCTTTTGACCTTGTGCGCAGGCGCAATGGCAGTCCTGCGTCGACGTTACAGCCGGGCGGGGAAGTAGGCCTCACAGCGCCGCGGCGGCGGCGCATGGTAATCATCAGCCAGTCGCTGCATCGTAAAGTCGGTGCAGTGACTGGCTTTTTTGTTGACCAGCAGTCGCGTATTGCGCGACACCAGCCATCTTGGTGAAGATGGGACCAGACACCACGTGGCGAGCTGTCAGCTTGAACGCATCACCAGCCAATCGGCAGAAAACCCTCCAGCAACTCAAGAGCCTGCTCGGCGACAGGCTGTCAACCTCGAAAGCAGTTTGCGAGGAGCATGGACGCGACATAGCTCATCCCGATGCGCAAGCCCGCAGATGCGGTGGCTTTTCCACTGACGACGGAGGAGGTGGCAGACATTGTTCGCATCTGTCACGCGGAGAGCACCCCGGTGATTGCTTACGGCGTAGGCACGTCGCTCGAGGGTCATGTTCTCGCGCTGCAGGGTGGCATCTGCATCGATCTCGGAAGGATGGATCAGGTGGTCGCCGTGAACGAGCGTGACCTCGATGTCACGGTGCAGGCTGGCGTCACGCGGGAAGCTCTGAACGCACATCTGCGCGATACCGGACTATTCTTTCCCATCGATCCCGGTGCGAATGCCACCCTTGGCGGCATGGCAGCGACCCGCGCTTCCGGCACCAACGCAGTGCGTTACGGCACGATGCGGGAAAATGTGCTGGCACTCGAAGTCGTGCTTGCGGACGGCTCGATCGTTCATACGGGAACTCGGGCCCGCAAGTCCGCCGCGGGTTACGACCTCACGCGTTTGTTCGTGGGTTCCGAGGGTACGTTGGGAGTCATCACCGAGGTCACCTTGCGGGTGCACGGGATCCCCGAAGCCATGTCAGCGGCGGTGTGCACTTTCGACGACCTGCAGGGTGCTGTCGAGACGGTCATCGAAACGATCCAGCTCGGTGTACCCGTAGCGCGCATCGAACTGCTGGACGAAATGATGATCCGCGCAGTCAATCAGTACTCGAAGCTCTCGCTGCGCGAAACGCCGACGTTGTTTCTGGAATTTCACGGCTCCCACTCCGCGGTGCAGGAGCACGCTACGACGGTCGCCGCGATCGCCGATGAGCACGGTGGACACGGTTTCGAATGGGCTCTCAAGCCTGAAGAGCGCAAGAGTCTGTGGAAGGCACGTCATGACGCCGCGTGGGCCGCGCTAGCCATGCGACCGGGGTCGACCTCGATCGCTACGGACGTCTGCGTTCCGATATCACGCCTTGCGGATTGCATCGTCGAAACGCGGCGTGACGTCGATTCGGTGGGCGCCTGGGCGCCGATCGTCGGCCATGTGGGCGACGGTAATTTCCATCTCGTGTTGCTCGTAAACCGCGCCGACCCGGCAGATGTCGAACGAGCGGCGCGGCTGAACGAGCGGCTGGTACGTCGGGCGTTGCAGATGGGCGGCACTTGCACGGGCGAGCATGGAATCGGAGTCGGCAAGCAGGAATTCCTGGTGGAGGAGGCCGGAGCAGGCGGGGTCGCGCTGATGCGCCAGATCAAGCGCACGTTCGATCCGAAGGGGATCCTGAATCCGGGGAAAATATTTGCCGCTGATGCTTGAGGCAGGCGTTCGCTACGACGGATCCTCGGTCGTCACGCGCGACAGGATCGCGTCGCGCACGTTGAGAAGCTTGGCACGCACTTCGTCGACCCGTGCGGTCTCGACCTGCGGATTGGTGCGCATCGCGCCCAGATCATTGTTCAGCGATTCGAGAGTGCCGCGCACTCCGGGCAGATCAGCCCGCGCGAAGTAGTTGACCATGGCGCCGACGCTTTCGGCATAGCCGTTGATCGACTCCAGCAGTATGTCCGGACGATTGATCGCAATCGCAGCGCGGGCGCGCAGGCTGAGCGTGATGGTGCTGGGCTGGGTGAGAACGAGTTCCTCGAGCAGCAACAGCGCATCGCGGCCCAAACGACGCCGATGCTCCGGATTTGTGACGCGCAGTCGCCAGTTCGCGCGCATCTGAACGCACTCCGGGTGCCACGGATCAGTCCAACGCGATTGAGCCAGCACCGTGTCGAGGCCCGGAAGTGCCTCCCATTCCTCGCGGACTGCGTGCCGGCCTGCCTGCAGCAGCGCGGCCGGCACGGACGGCAGTTGTGCAGCCTCGGCGGCAATGTCGGCGGGTGCGGTGTCGTGCGATAACTGTGAGAGCGAGCTCCGGATGAGCTCGAATCTTGCGTTCTGGTTGGATGGATCGATACCGAGAGACTCGCTGAGCAGGCGTCGCGCACCGCTGACATCTCCGCGGCTGCTACGAGCAACGGACTCGACATAGGCCGCAGTGGAGGGGTCGGGAATGAGCTGCGACATGCGCAGGATCCGGTCAGCATGGGAGGGGTCGGTGGAGATGAACTGTGCCAGGCGTCGCGCCATATAAGGGAAGGAGAATTGCGATCCGGCAGCGTAGATCCAGCTGCCGCGGCGTTGCAGCGGGTCGTAGCTTTCGAGGACGTGGCTGAGCGTCGTGGGCACAAAGCCGCCGCCACGGTCATAGACGGTATCCGTCGCGAGGCGATTGCGGTCGTCGGTGATCAGGTCGGCACCTCGCGCCAGGGCCACAGCACCCTGCTGGTCGGCGCTCAGTGCCACGAGCAGGTCTTCGGGCACCTCGATGCCGTAGCGCGCGTAGTGGGACTGCGCGGTCGCGATCGTGGCGCGCGTGCGTGCGACGTCTTCCTCTGTGCGCAGGGCACCACCAGACGCCAGGAACACGAGCGTATTCGGGTCCGGGCGATAGATTCGCAGCTCCTTGAACACATCGAGCAGCGTCGCGCTCAATGAACGCAGCAGCGCCTCGTCGAGGAAGCTGATGTTCATCCACTGGATGAACACACCCTCCGGGTTGAGGTGTGCGGCCACCTGCTGCATGAATTCGCGCGTATAGAGGTGCGAGGCTCCGGCAGTCCAAGGATGGGAAGGCTGTGACACGACCGCGTCGTAGCGCTTGTCAGTGAGCGCAAGCGCGCCGCGTGCATCGTTCAATACGATGTGCACCCGGGGATCGGCCAGGGGATCGCGCTTGCGAACGCTGCGCAGCACGCGATTGGCTTCGATGACTTCGGGCTCGAGCTCAATAACATCGACCGAGTCAACGGATGGCGGAACACCGTCGATGACGACGCCCCCGCCGTAGCCGACTACGAGCATCGATTTCATCTCCGGGCGCGCCAGTACGGCGAGTGATGAAAGCCAGAATTCGCCGCTGAACCTGGGCACGCTCCCGGACATTTCCATCATCGCTTCCGGAAGACCGTTAGTGCGCAGAACCAGCATGCCGTTCTGTTCCAGGGCGACGACGCTGGCGGAGCGCCCGACACCGTAGTAACGCAATGCCCCGGCTGTAGCGACGTTGAGCGGCGAGGTGCGCAATAACTTCACCGGCGGTTGCGGCCGAAACAATGTCGCCACTGTGACGAGGGCAGCGAGTGCCGCCGCCGAGTAGGTGAACGGAGCTCGGACAACGAGCAGGAGGGTCAGCATCGCCAGACTGAGGTTGACCAGCACCGCGAGATAGATCGTCCCTTCGAACTTGAGCGCTGGAATGAGTACGAAGCCGGCGAGAAGCGCCCCGGCGATCGCCCCGACGGTGTTCCATGCGTAGACGCGTGCGCTGGCCACTGCGGCACGCTCGGGCTCGTCGACGAGAATTCTCACCGCGAGTGGGAAAGTCGCGCCGATGAAGAAGGTGGCAGGCAGCAGCACGGCCATCGCGATCCCCGTGTTGCCTGCGAGGCCTGCATGCTGGGGAACCAGCGCATCGATGCCGAGATAGATGGCGATGGAAGCCAATGCCGTGGCGGCCTGGCAAGCGACGAAGGCACCGATGGAAATGCCCAAGGAGCGCGCTACGCGCGATGCCACAGCACTACCGGCGGCGATACCCAGGAGGAAGCTCGCGACCATGGTGGCGAACGCAAAGATGCTGCCGCCAAGAATGTGACTGAGCATCCTCGTCCAGAGCACCTCGTAAATGAAGGATGCGGCGCCGGATATCAGCATCAGGGGAAGAATCCACTGGCGGCCGCGCATGATCAGTGTGCTGAAGGGCTGACGGGTTCCGGACTTGCTTTGTGGTGATGCGTCCTCCCAGGACGGCGGTGGCCGTCTGGGCTTGGAGATACGCGAAATCGCAGTTGCCAGTGCGAACACGATGACATTGACGAATACACCAACGAACACCGTGCCAGTGAGGCCGAGCGCTGGAAGGATGAGATATGCAGCACACAAGGCGCCGCCTGCCGCGCCCAGCGTGTTGATGGTGTAGAGGAAGCCAACGCGCCGTCCGATCTGCGCGGGCGTACTGACCAGATGCCGCGTCAGCAGGGGTAACGTCGCTCCCATGCATGCCGTCGGCACAGCCAGCACCACGAAGGCAGTGAGCACATAGAACACCGTCTGCCACCCTCCGAGGCTGTCGGGAGGCTCGGCGTTCGCGCCGATCGCGAGAACCATCAACTTGTCCGCCGCCATCAGCAGGAAGGGAACTGCAATCGCGCCGGCGGCAATGGCGAATTCCAGCAGTCCGTACACGAAGATCGGGCCTGAAATGCGGGGCAGGAAGCGCTCGATGAGCCAGGCTCCCAGGGCGAGGCCCGCCATGTAGGCGGCGAGCACGGTCGCGACGGCGAGCTCCGAAGTGCCGAACACGAGGGAGAACTGCCGTGTCCAGGCGGTCTGGTAGAGCAGGGCAGCGAATCCCGACAGCGCGAAGCACAGTGTGATCCCGGCGAGGACCCACCAACCGGGCGCGGTGGCGGAATTCGGGCCCGTCGTTGTCCTGCTGTTATCGGGCCGCGACGCTTGCAGCATGGGCGCGCAGGATATCAGGAGTGACGCGCCGCAATCGCATGGGCTACCTTAGACCCACGCCCCTTACGAGATGCACGCTTTGTTTACGCCCTGCGGTGTCATTACGCTCACGACCGACTTCGGTGCGGAGGGTCCGTTCGTCGCTACCATGAAGGGCCGCATCCTCACGCGGTTTGCAGCTGCGCGCATCATCGATGTGACACACGACATCCTCGTGCACTGGCCGGCCGAGGCCGGGTTCTGGCTGTCGAGATCGTGGAGTTATTTTCCGCCGGGCAGTGTTCACGTCGCGGTGGTGGATCCGGGCGTCGGCACCAAGCGCGACGTCATCGTCGTCACCACTCCCGAGCACCTCTTCCTCGCCCCCGACAACGGATTGCTGGCACCCGTTATCGAGCGCATCGGCTCGGTGAGCATTCACCGGCTGGCACCGCGTGCACTGGAACGGCTCTCCATCGGTCGCCCGAGCGCAACTTTCCACGGGCGCGATATCTTTGCACCCATCGCCGCAGAGTTAGCCGCTGGGCGCTGCCAGCCGTCGGATCTGGGTGATCCCACCAGTGAGTTCGTGCCGGCGTGGATCGACGAACCGGAGCTCATCGGGCAAGCGATCAGGGGCGTAGTGATCACGCTCGATCACTTCGGGAATCTGGTCACCAACATCGATCAGGAACTCCTGCGCCGGTTCACGCGCCCGGTCGTCCACGCGGGCAATCACCGCTTTCCCTTGCGCCACACCTACGGCGATGTTCGGCCGGGGGAATACCTGGCACTCATCAATTCCTTCGGGGTGGTCGAGGTGGCGCGTGCTGAACATAGTGCGGCTGAAGGGCTGGGCCTGGGGCGCGGAGCACCTGTAAGTGTCACTGAAGGTTAACCCGTAACTTATTGAATATAAAAACTAAAGATCTAGCGACCCGAGGGCTTGGGAGGGCGCAGGTCTCGCCAGACCGGCTGCGTTCGGCGACGCAAAAAGGGAGTTGAACCGCTGCGCAAATCGTATATATTTCGCAACCTCTTCGTCGCGCCAAAATGCTGGATGCCACTGATCCAGCGGGACTTTTCTAAGGGCCATCATGTCGGAACGAGACGACGACCACTTCGAGCTGGATGACGAATTCCTCAACGAGCAGGAAGAGTCATCCGATTTTGACCGACTGCTCATCGATCGAGTTGACCGCCGCGCCAAGCCTGCGAGCATCAAACGAGGCAAGGCGGCATGGAGCAGGCTCGAGGACGTGTTGGCTGAGCGCAGGTTGGAAAAAGAGCTGCGCGAGATCTTCGAAGACGACAAGTAATACCCGCTCCAAGAGCGGCGTCCAATCGAGTCACCACCCGATCCGTCGGTTGAGGCCAAAGTAGGCCATAGCAAGCCATCACAGGGCTCGCCGCCATGAGTGCGAGTCCGGGTATGTTGCGGGCGTGAAGGGGTCGTGAATGACCGTGGTCAAGCACTCGCCGTGGGTGGTACTCAAGTTCGGCGGCACGAGCGTCTCATCGGCCGCCAACTGGCAGAACATCGCCCGTGTCGTACACGCACGGCTCGCTGACGGGCTACGCCCGGTTATTGTTCATTCGGCGCTCTCCGGAGTAACCGATCTGCTGGAGACATTGCTGACGGCAGCGATGACGGGTGAGCAGGCAGCGGTCCTGGCGCAGATCGAGCAACGTCACCGGGATCTTGCCGCGCAACTGGGCGTCGCTCCAGGCGCCGATTTCGAACGTCAGTTCGCGGAATTGAAGCAGATCGCTTCCGGTATCGAGCTGGTGGCCGAGGTGAGCGATCGCGTGCGGGCGCGTCTGCTGGCGATGGGCGAGCTCATGGCAACCCTGCTCGGCGCGGAGTTCCTGGGCACGCAAGGCTTGCAGGTCACGTGGGCGGACGCCCGCACCGTGTTGCGAGCCGACCTGCGACGGTCAGCGAGTGCGCGCTCCAGCATCCTTTCGGCTACCTGCAGCTTCGAGCCTGATCCACAACTGCAGCAGCGCTTCGCGACCACGGGCCAGGTCGTCATCACGCAGGGATTCATCGCCAGCGACAACGAGGGCAACACGGTGTTGCTGGGACGGGGCGGCTCCGATACGTCGGGCGCCTACTTTGCAGCAAAGCTGCAGGCGCAGCGCCTCGAAATCTGGACCGACGTTCCCGGAATGTTCAGCGCCAATCCGCGTTCAATCCCCACGGCTCGGCTGCTGAAGGCACTCCACTACGATGAGGCGCAGGAGATCGCGAGCAATGGCGCGAAAGTGCTCCATCCGCGTTGCATCCTGCCGGTGCGTCAATATGGCATTCCGCTCTACATCTATGCGACGCAGACGCCGGAGCTGCAGGGCACGGTGATCAGCACGGCGCCCGGCGAGGGTGCCGCGCAGGTCAAAGCCATCGCCCTCAAGAAGGGCATCACGCTGATCTCGATGGAAAGCCCGGGCATGTGGCACGAAGTCGGCTTTCTCGCCGATGCCTTCAAGGTCTTCAAGGATCACGGCATGTCCGTCGACCTGGTGTCGACGTCGGAGACCAACGTGACCGTGTCGCTCGATCCGGGCGCGAACACGCTGGATGCGCACAATGTGCAGGCACTGCTCACCGACCTGGGGCGCCTGTGTCGTGCGCAGTTGATCGGCCCGTGCGCATCCCTCAGCCTGCTCGGCCGCAACATCCGCGCGATCCTCCATCGCCTCGGGGACGCGCTCGAGTTGTTCGAGGAACAGAAGATCTACCTCGTCAGCCAGGCGGCCAACGATCTCAACTTCACATTCGTCATCGATGAGCAGCAGGGCGAGCGCCTCGTGCACCAATTGCACGATCTGCTGATTCGCGCTTCCGCGAACGACAAGGTCATGGGACCCACCTGGGAGCAGCTCTATGCACCCGCTGTCACCGGGGCAACGGAGCCCGCGCGCTGGTGGCGGAGCAAGCGCGAATTGCTGCTGCGCATGGGCCAGCAGCACGAGGCGGCCTATGTCTACGACGGCGCGACCATAGATCGCCGGATCGCGGACCTGCGTCAAATGCAGGCCGTCGATCGCGTGCTGTACTCGGTGAAAGCCAATCCTCACGCTGGAGTCCTGCGGCGCGTGTCGGCGGGCGGTGTCGGCCTCGAGTGCGTATCTCGCGGTGAACTCGAGCACGTGTTGGCGATCCTGCCAACGATCGATCGCCGGCAGATCCTGTTCACGCCCAACTTTGCTCCCGCGGCACGAATATGAGTTCGCGCTGCAGCAGCGAGTGTGGGTGACCCTCGACAACATTCATCCGCTCCGCGAATGGCCTGAAGTGTTCGCCGGACAGGAACTGTTCGTGCGCGTGGATACCGGGCACGGGCGAGGGCACCACAACCACGTGCGTACCGCAGGCGCCCACACCAAGTTTGGCGTGCCGCTGTTCGAGCTCGAGGAAATCGCGCGCCTCGCGCGTGCGGCCGGCGCGAACGTCGTTGGACTTCACGCACACACTGGCAGCGGGATCTTCAACGCACGCAATTGGCTTGAAACCGCCGAGCTCCTGACATCGCTCAGGCAGCGTTTTGATCAGGTCCGGATCGTGGACGTGGGAGGAGGGCTCGGGATACCCGAGCGCCCCGGTCAGCTCCGGCTAGACCTGCAGGAACTCGATGCTGCCTTGGCGCAGGTGCGGCAGGGGAACCCTGGGGTCGAGCTGTGGATCGAACCTGGCCGGTACATCGTGGCTGAAGCCGGTGTGCTGCTGGCTCGCGTAACCCAGCTCAAAGGCAAAGGGGAGGTCCGCTATGTCGGGGTTGCGACCGGCATGAATTCACTGATTCGACCTGCCTTGTACGGGGCACACCACGAGATCGTGAACCTGACGCGCCTCGATGAGCCCGCGACCGAGGTCGTCGATGTCGTTGGGCCGATCTGTGAGAGCGCCGATCAGCTCGGCAACGATCGGCTCCTGCCAGTCACGCGCGAGGGAGATGTGCTGTTGATCGCCAATACCGGAGCGTACGGGCACGCGATGAGCTCGAACTACAACCTGCGTGCGCCAGCGGACGAGTTCCTGATCTGATCGCGATGTCCAGGCGGAGCCGTCTTCTGTGGTTGTTGAGAATCTATCCGCCGTTCCTTGGTGCTGGCATCCGCGTCAAGCGGATGAGCGAAGATCTGCGCGAAGTCGACGTAGAGATGAAACTGCATTGGTGGAACGCCAACTACGTCAACACCCACTATGGCGGATCACTCTATTCGATGGCCGACCCGTTCTACATGCTGATGCTGCTCGAGAACCTCGGCAAGGGTTACATCGTGTGGGACAAGGCGGCCTCGATCCGCTTTCGAAAACCGGGCAAGGGCACGGTCAGCGCCCAGTTCCGGCTGACGCAATCACAGCTCGATGCACTGCGCGCGCAGCTCGAGACGCATGAAAAGATTGAGCCCACGTTCACGGTGCAGATCCGCGACGTACAGGGCGAGGTAGTTGCGGAAGTGGAAAAACTGCTCCACATCCGCCGCAAGACATCCTGAGTCTAGGCAGCCGGTGCCATCGGCACGGTGAATTCCAGTTCGGCGCCGTGCTCGTCGATGGTGTGCATGATCACCGGCCGGCGCCACACTCGCTGTATGTACTCGATTACTTTCTTGCTGCGCTCGACATCGAGGCCACGCCCGTCGGTACGATGGTCGTGCTCGAGTTCCAGGGTTCCATCGATGCGAATGTGTCGGGCGCCGATGGTAGGCGCGCCGAAGTTGTACTTTGGCTGCAGCAGCGCTTCATGCAGCGCACTGAGGTCGGGCTCTTCGACTTTCACCTGACCGTTGGATTCGGCGCGATAGCGGAACAGCTGCAGCTTCTCGGCCCGTTCCTGGGTGAGCTGATTGCGCACAAAGCTGAAATCATCGTCCTGGCGCAGGATGCCGCGCGCCGCCTCCAGCCCTTGCTCCTCTACGATCGCTTCCCACAAGCTGAAGCCGAGGTGGTACGGGTTGATCGTGAGCGCGACCTGCTGGTCGCTGGCGAGCGGGCGCACGACATCCGAATGGCACTTGATCGCATCGACATAGGACTGCTGCGGCAGAAAGTCCGCCTCCCGCAGCAGGCGGGCGTGCCAGTACGAGGCCCAGCCCTCGTTCATGATCTGGGTCGCGAACACTGGGAAGAAGTAGAACGATTCCTCACGCACCGCCAGGAAGATGTCGCGTTCCCAGCCTTCCAGCTCCGGCGCGTACTGGGCGATGAACCAGAGCAGGTCGAGCTCGCGATGTGGCGGGATCGGCGCCCGCTGCCGGAGCGCAGCGGTCGCGTCGCGCTGCGGCGGTTCCAGTGAAGCAAAGCGCTTGCGGAAAGTGTCGTCGGAGACTTCAGCCTTCGCCAGGTACTCGGGATAGCGCTCGCGCTGCACAGACTGGTTCATGTCGATGTGCTGCTCGAGTGCCAGCGCGGCATCGAGGGTCCCTTCCACGCGCTGCATTCCGTGCTCGTCGATTGCCAGCCCGATCTGGCGTGCATGGTTGGCCGCGTGCTCGACGATGTTTTCGCCGACCTGCTGCTGACTGCGGCGGAACAGAAGATTGTTGCGCGAGAAATCCGCATGCCCAAGGACGTGCGCCGCGACCAGCACGTTTTCAGCAACGCTGTTGCTGTTGGCGAGGTAGGCGTGCCCGGGATTGCCAGGAAACACCACTTCGAAAAGCCGCGAATGACCCATGCGATGCTGCACGAGCTGGTAGATGTAGCGAACCCCGAATGACCAGTGGGGCATGCGCACCGGCAGCCCGTACACCGAGATTTCCATCATGAAGCTGTCGGGCACTTCCTCGAAGTCGACGGGATTGAAAGTCAGCCCCGCCTTGACGGCGAGTTGTTCGATACGCGGCAGGAGCTCACGCCATGCGCTTTGGCTCATGTGCGGTCTCACTCGGGCTCACTGGCCTGCTGCTGAAAGAAATGCCGCACGGCTTCCCAGATATCCTCGATGCGGCTCACCGCAAAGCTGCCGGCAGGCTTGCCTTCGTCGCCAAGCGACTTGAACAGGCCGCCGGTTTCGGTGGCGAGCTGGCGCTGCGCCGTTGATGAAACTTCGAGATAGCCGCAGTAGTTGGCGAGGTCGGAGAGCCCGCGCAGGGCTGCTTCGGCTTGCGGACGATCGGCGGAATAGTTGTCACCATCTGAAGCGTAGAAGAGATAAACGTTGTAGCGCGCCGGGCTGAAACGCGCGTCTATGATCTCGCGCACCTTGGTCAGACCCGTCGAAGCGACCGTGCCGCCACTGCCGCTGACCTGAAAGAACTCTTCCTCGTTGAACTCCCAGGCTTCCGTCGTGTGCGCGACGAACACGGTGTCGAGGTGCCGGTACTGGCGTCTCAGGCCCTGCACCGCCCAGAAGAAGAAGGACTTGGCGAGCTGCCGGTCGCGTTCCGACATGCTGCCGGACACGTCCATCAGCAGGAACACCACGGCCTGGATCGCCGGCTGCTCACGTTTGCTGAGTTGCCTGAAGCGCAGGTCGTCATCCGTGAAGGTGGGCGCGTCGTCGGCCTGCATCGTGCGCCGCTTGATCGATTCGCGCATGCTGCGCCGGCGGTCGAGTCGCGAACGGGCACCGCGCTTGTCCCAGCCTTCGCGCGCCCAGTCTGCTTCTTCGGACTTGCCGACGCGTGCCTTGAGATTCGGCAGCTGCATCTCTTCCCACAGCCAGTCGACGATGTCATCGACCTTGAATTCGAGCACGAACTCGACCCCGCCCTCGTCCTTGCCGCCGGGGCCCTTGTCCGAGCCCTCGCCCTGCTGACTGGGCTTCGCGAGTACATCTCCGGCCTTGACGTTGCCTTGCCCGACACCCTCGCGGTGATCGGGCTTTCGCAGGCGGAAGTGATAGTGCTCGAGCATGCGCACCGGCACCTTGACGGTGCGCGCGCCGCCACTCACGACGTCGGCGCCGGCAATGATGTCGGGGAGCCGTTCGCGAACGGCCTCGCGGACCTTGTCGTTGTGGCGCAGCCAGTCACGTGCGCCGCGGGAGAATAGCTCGTACCAACCGTTGATCCGGGGATTGGCTGGCTTGATCTCCGACTCATCCACTGCCGTCTCCCGGTGCGCCGCGCGCTACTCCTGTGCGAGGAGGGTGGTGACGTAGTTCAGAGCTTCTTTGGCGCTGTGTTCGTCGTATCCGTATTCGGTGACCAGGCGCTGCTGCACGGAAGAGATCTTCTTGCGTGCTTCGTCGTCGGGACGGGCTGAGGAAGTGACGAGACGCAGGACGTCACGCCGTTCCTCGAACAGGTACTGCTCGATTGCCTCGTGCATGCGAGCGTGGCTGTCGAGCGTGAACTTCTCACCCGCCTTGAAAGACACCATCGCCTTGCGGACGACTTCCTGGCGGAACGATTGCTTGCCCGAGTCGGAGACCTTGATCTTCTCCTCCACCGAGCGCAGGAAACGTTCATCGGCAGGCCGGGTCTCGCCGGTAATCGGGTCGGTAACCTGGCGCTGATCCAGCGAGGCTTCGACTTCGTCGAGATACTTCTCCAGGAGCTGCTGCGCCTCCTCTTCGAACGAGGCGAACAGCGCCCGGTGCACGTCTTCCTTGACCCAGCGGTTGTAGAAGTCCTTGCGCGCCACCACCAGGTGATCGATCCACTGCTTCTTCTGCTTCGCGTCCATGCGCGCGTCGCTTTCGATTGAATCCTTCAACGCCAGCAGGAGCTCCATGCTGGTGAGACTGTGGGTATCGCTGCGCGTGATCGCGTTCGAAATGGAGTTGATCACGAAGCGTGGGCTGACACCGGCAAGCCCTTCGTCGGGCGACTCCGTCTTGAGTCGCGTGGCCTCGTTCTCGGCAAAGCCCTCGATGCTCTCGCCGTTGTAGATGCGCAGCTTCTTCGACAGGTCCAGGCCTTCGCGCTCCGGCTTGTGCAGGCGCGTGAGAATGGCGAATACGGCCGCCAGACTCAGTACGTGCGGATCGAGATGCACGTCGCGAAACGCGGGTGCGCCCGAAACCAGCTTCTGGTAGATGCGCGCTTCATCGCGGAAGGAGAGGGCGTAAGGCACCTTGATGATGACCATGCGGTCGAGCAGTGCCTCGTTTTCCTTTTCCTGTAGGAACTTGTGGAACTCCGCGAGATTGGTGTGCGCGATGATCGTCTCGTCGAGATGGATCAGCGGGAAGCGAGACACCTTTACGTTCTTTTCCTGAGTCAGCGTCAGGAGCAGATAGAGAAATTCGCGCTTGACCTTGAGGATCTCGATCATTTCGAGCAGGCCGCGGCTCGCGGCGTACACGGCGCCTGACCAGGACCAGGCGCGAGGGTCGCCTTCGTCGCCGACTTCGGCCACCTTCGAAAGGTCAACGGAGCCGACCAGGTCCGCGATATCGGCCGTGGTCGGATCGTGGGGTGCGTAGGTACCAACTCCGACCCGGGTCGATTCAGCCAGGAACACGCGTTCTACAGGGACACGCAGGTAGTCGTTTTCGTACTCGCGCTGCAATCTTTCGCGTGCCCAGGGGCTCAACTCACCGCTGATGTCCACGCCGTACGTTTCGCGGAATTGCGCACGCAAGCTCGCTGGAACCAGATTGAGCGGGGACTCGTGCATGGGCGAGCCCTTGATCGCATAAAGAGCACCTTCATCAGTGCGGCTGTATTCCTCGAGCCCGCGCTTGAGAAGGATCGCAATCGTCGACTTGCCGCCGGACGGGGGACCGAGCAACAGCAGCAGGCGTCGGCCAACGTCAGAGCCGGCTGCCGCGCCCTTGAAGTAATCGACCACGCGGCTCAGCGGCTCATCGACACCAAACAGCTCGCGCCTGAAAAGTTCTCGCGGTCGCGCCGCATCGTCGGCTCCATCACCGTTGCGGCCATACCAGCGCAACATGTCCCAGATGTACTGGTGGCTGGAGCGGGCGAGTGATGCGGGGGCGGCAGGAAGGATGCGGGTCAGGAAGTCGCCGAAGGTGCCTTCCCAATGCTGCGCCCGATGCTGGCGACTGAAGGCGCTCAGTGAATCGACAAAGCTGTTTCGGCGCGCTGAGCCTGAGTCACCATTCTCTGGCTGCATGTCACTTTCCTCCGGGCTGCAACGATTGTGCTGCTCATCGCCTGCGATCACCACAACAGCCGCACGAGGAGTCATGTGTACTCCCTGGAACCCTTGGAGGCGATGCGGCAGCTACCCGACATAATCTAACGCCAAGACTAGCCCCATGCAGAGTCAGTTCCCTGAGCGCAATTTCACAGAAGTCGGCATCCGACCCGCGAACCGGCACGCAGATTGACACTTGAGTGCGATGCAGTAGGCGTGCCAAAAACGCGTCGCGCCGACGCGAGGACACGTCAAAGTGAACGCGGGCCGCGATTCAGGTTCGATTCTTGTGGCGCGATTCGAGCTCGTGCACGACGCCAGCCAGTGACAGGTTGCGGCTCTTCATCAACAGCAGCAGGTGGTACATCAAGTCCGCGGTTTCGCTCACGATCTTCTGGTCGTCGGTGCCGACCGCCGCCAGCGCCACCTCGACGCCTTCCTCGCCAATCTTCTGGGCGATGCGCGACGGGCCTCCCGCAAAGATGCGGGCGGTGTAGCTGCCCTCCGGCTGTTGGGCGATCCGTTGCGCGATGACGGCCTCGAGTTGCGCGAGGAAGGACAAGCCTTCCGCTGCCGTAGGTGGTTGATCGGCAAAGCACGTCGCGGTCCCGAGGTGGCATACCGGGCCCTGCGGCTCAGCGAGTATCAAGAGACTGTCGCGGTCACAATCAGTGGAGATGCCAACCACGTTCAGCACGTGCCCGGAGGTTTCGCCCTTCATCCACTGGGCCTTGCGGGTGCGGCTATAGAAGCAGACCCGCCCGGAGGTAAGGGTTTCACGCAACGCTTCGCGATTCATGAATGCGAGCATCAGCACGACTCCCGAAGTGGCGTGTTGCACGACAGCAGGGAGTAACCCGTCGCCTTTTGCCCAGTCGAGGGTAGATATTTCCTCGATCTTCATAGCCTGACCTCGATACCCGCTTGCTTCAGGTGCCGCTTCAGCGCATCGATCTGCACCGTGCCATCGTGGAAGACGCTCGCAGCCAGTGCGCCATCGACGCCTGTCTGTGCGAAGACCGCATCGAAATCGCTCACCGAACCGGCACCACCCGAGGCCACCAGGGGTACCTGGCATACGGTGCGAACCGCAGCGAGCTGCGCGAGATCATAGCCGCGGCGCACGCCATCGCTCGCCATGCAGTTCAGCACGATCTCCCCGGCACCGCGCTCCTGCACCTCGCGCACCCACGCGAGTGTGGGGCGCATTGTGTCGCGGCTGCGATGCGGATCGCCCGTGTACTGGTACACGTGATAGCCATCGTCGAGCGTCTGGCTGTCGATTCCAATCACTACACACTGAGAGCCGAACCGTTCACTCAGGCGATTGATCAGTTCCGGGTCCACGAGGGCCGGTGAATTCACGGAGATCTTGTCGGCGCCCGAGTTCAACACCATCTCGGCGTCAGCCACGGAGCGAATGCCCCCGGCAACGCAGAACGGAACATCGAGCAGGCGAGCAACCGCGTTTACCCAGCCGCGGTCCACGGCTCTGCCATCCGGGCTGGCGGTGATGTCATAGAACACGATTTCATCCGCGCCCTCGTCGCGATAGCGTGCGGCGAGCTCCAGGATATCGCCCACCACACGGTGATCCTGGAAACGCAGGCCTTTGACGACGCGCCCGTCGCGCACGTCGAGGCAGGGGATTATGCGCTTCGCAAGAATGGCACCAGCTCCTGTGTGTCGAAGCTCTCCTCCAGCAAGGCACGGCCGGTGATGGCGGCCGCAACTCCGAGGCCTGCGAGGGCATGCAGATCGGCGGCTGCGCGTACGCCGCCCGAAGCCTGCCATTCGATCTCGGGATAGCGGCGCAGCGCCTCGGCGTAGAGCTCCAGGTTAGGACCGGTCAACGTGCCGTCGCGTTCGACGTCGGTGCAAAGCACATGCTTGAAGCCCGCCGGACGGAAAGCGTCCAGTGCCTGCCAGAGCGTCGTGGCCGTCTGTACCTGCCAGCCATGCGTTGCGCAACGTGGGACGTGGTCTGCATCGAGACGCACGTCGAAGGCGAGCGTAATCGCGTCGCGACCAAAGCGTCGCAGCCACATCTGCACCTGGTCGGGTTTCATCACCGCAGCGCTGCCAACAACTACCCGAGCAACACCGGCATGCAATAGCGCGTCGATCGTGCTCGAATCGCGTATCCCTCCGCCGACCTGCAAGCGCATCGCCGGCATCGCCGGCATCGCAGCGAGCTTCAGGATGATGTCGCGGTTGACCTGATGGCCATCGCGGGCTCCGTCCAGGTCGACGACATGCAGCCACCCAGCGCCCAGCTCGCGATAGCGCTCGAGGAGCATCGACGGCTCGACGTCGTAGCGTGTCTCCGCCGCGAAATCGCCCCGCATCAGCCGCACGCAGTGACCGCCCCGCAGATCGATGGCCGGAACCAGCAACATCAGGTGAGTGCCAGGAAGTTGCTCAGCAGGCGCGCGCCCGTGCGCGCCGAACGCTCGGGATGAAACTGCGTGCCGAAGAAGTTGCCTCGTGCGACCACTGCGGAAAAGGGTCCGCCGTAATGGGTGGAGGCGACAGTTTCAGGTCCGACAGGGAGCACGTAGCTGTGGACGAAATAGGCGCGCTCGCCGGCTTCGATTCCGTGGAGCAGTGGGATCGACGTTGTTGGTGTCAGCTGGTTCCAGCCCATATGCGGCACCGGACGGCCTGGCACCGCCGTCAGACGACGTGCGGTGCCGGAAATTGCGCCCAGGCAGGGCGCGACATTTTCCTCGGAAGCGTCATAGAGGAGCTGCATGCCGAGACAGATGCCGAGCACCGGTTGCGTCAGTGTCGGAATCAGCGCATCGAGACCGTGTGCACGCAAGCGAGACATCGCATCGCCCGCGGCGCCAACTCCCGGGAGGATGACGTGACTGGCCCGGCGGATCGCGGACGGATCACTCGTCAGTAGCGGCTCGACATCGAGACGCTCGAGTGCGTGACGCAACGATGCAGTATTGGCTCCGCCATTCTCGATGATGACCACGCGCTGCTTCACAGCACACCCTTGCTGCTGGGCAGTTCGTTGCCTTCCTGCCGTATCGCCTGGCGCAGCGCTCGACCCATACCCTTGAAACACGCCTCGATCATGTGATGCGTGTTTTCGCCTTGGACGTTGATGTGGATTGCGGCTCCCAGGGATTCCGACAGCGAGCGAAAGAAGTGCGGCACGAGCTCGGTGGGAAGCTCACCCACGCGTTCGCGATTGAAGCGTCCCTCGAAAACGCAATAAGGACGGCCGGATAGGTCCAGCGCCACGTTTGCCTGTGCTTCGTCCATCGGCAGCACGAACCCGTAACGAGCGATACCGCGCTTGTCGCCCAGCGCCTGCCGCAACGCCTGGCCCAAGGTCAGGGCGCAGTCCTCGACGGTGTGATGCTCATCGATGTGCAGGTCACCCTGAGCGCTCAGCTGCAGGGCGAACCCACCATGTCGCGCAACCTGCTCGAGCATGTGATCAAAGAAGCCGATGCCGCTGCGAATCTCGATTGGTCCCTCCCGACCGAGGTCGACTGTCGCGTTGATTTCGGTTTCGCGCGTGTGCCGGGACACCTGCGCCCTCCGTTCTGGCCGCGTGAGACGCTGCGCAACCGTTGTCCAGGACTCCTCGGCCGACCCGTCGCGTCGCACGCGCATGCCCGCAATCCCGAGATTGCGGGCAAACTCGAGATCCGTGTCGCGATCGCCGATCACCACGCTGGCTGTGCGATCGAGAGGATGGCGGGCGAGCCAATCGGTCAGCAGGCCCAACTTCGGCTTGCGGCACTCGCATCTGTCCGTGGCGAAATGCGGACAGATGAAGACCTCACTGAAGCGCACGCCCTGCGACGCGAACAGCTCGAGGAGGAAGTCGTGTGCGGTGCGAAAGTCCGACTCTGGCAGGCTCGGTGTGCCGAGCCCGTCCTGGTTGGTCACCATCACCAGCTCGAAGCCCGCGCGCTGCAGCTCCAGAAGTGCCGGGATGACCTCGGGCATGAGCCGGATCTTGTCGAGACGATCGACCTGCTGATCGGGGGGCTCCTCGACCAGCGTGCCATCGCGATCGACGAACGCGACCTTGACTGACGCACTCATGGGATACCTATTGCGCTGAGCAGACGATCATTCTGTTCCGGTGAGCCGATCGTAATGCGCAGGCAATTCTCGAGTCCGGCCCGTTGCCGAAAGTCCCTGACCAGCAGGCCCTTGTCGATGAAGGATCGAAATGCCCTGTCGGCATCCGTGCATCGGACCAACAGGAAATTGGCCGCGCTCGGCCACACTTCTGCCACGAGGGGAGAGGCGCGCAGCTTCGAAGCCATCCGTTCACGCTCGGCAACGATGAGATCCAGTCGCGCGCGCGCAATGGCGAGTTGCGGCGGTTCCAGTGCCCGGAGCGCGGCATCGAGCGTAGGGGCGGGCACCGCGTAAGGCGGAATCATCCTCCGCAGGAGATCGACCAGCGCCGGATCGCCGAGCAAGACGCCGCAGCGGGCACCAGCGAGCGCGTGGGCTTTGGACAACGTACGCAACACGACCAGGTTGTCGTGATGCTCCAGGAGACTCGCGAAGCTCTCAACACCTGAGAATTCAACGTAGGCCTCGTCGACCACCACGATCGCCTGGCGCTGCAGTCGGTCGACCAGGCGCTCGATCACTGCCGAATCCAGCAGATTGCCAGTTGGGTTGTTCGGTGAGCAAAAGAACAGCAGCTTGGTGTCGGGCTGCCAGCGCTCAACGATCGCAGCCTCATCGATAGCGAAGCCGCGCTCACGATCGAGCGCGACCGCAATGACGTCGGCACCCTGAATCCGTGCTGCGACCTCATACATGCCGAAGGTCGGCGGGAAGATCATGATGCGATCCCGCTGAGCGCGACAGAACGCTCTCACCAGCAGATCGATGGCTTCATCGCTCCCGCGACCGACGAGTACCCGGTCGGGAGTCACTTCATACAACTGCGCAAGCCGCTCGAGCAGGCGCGGGGGTTGCGGCTCGGGATAGCGGTTCAATCCGGCCGGCGAATTGTCACCGGTCGTTCGCCATGGAAGCTCGTTGGCGTGCAGGCGCTCGAGCGCCGGCTCCCATTCCGCATGCTGGTACGGCACCAGCCCGAGGAGTTCCGGGCGCGCAATGTGCTGCGCCGTGCTCATGCGACACCGCGCTCGGTGAGGGCGCTCAAGCGAATGGTGATTGCCTGGGCATGTGCATCGAGCCCCTCGAGCTGCGCAAGCACCTGCGCGGTGGGACCAAGTTGAGTCAGGCCGGCCGGCGTGAGCTCCTGCACCGTAATGTGCTTGAGGAAGTCGCTGACCGAGAGTCCGCTGTACGCGCGGGCCGCTCCCGCGGTGGGGAGCACGTGATTGGTCCCCGTGCAGTAGTCACCCATCGGTTCCGGCGACCAAGGGCCCAGGAACACTGACCCTGCGCAGCTGACCTGGTCGAGCCACTGACGAGGATCACGAACCTGCAGGAGGAGGTGTTCGGGCGCATAGGCGTTGCTGACCGCAAAGGCGGTCGCGAGGCCATCGACGACGATGAGGCGCGAACCGGCGAGGGAGTGCTGCAGGATTTCGCGTCGCCTGAGTACTCGCCATTGCGCCTCGATCTGCGCAAGCGTCTCGCGCGCCAGGCGCGCGGACGTCGTGATCAGAATCGCCTGCGCATCCGGACTGTGTTCTGCCTGCGCCAGCAGATCGGAGGCTACGAAGTCCGCGCGTGCACTGTCGTCGGCGATCACCAGCACCTCCGAGGGGCCGGCCGGCAGGTCGCAGGCAGCACCTGCGGCATCGCGCGAGACGAGAAGCTTGGCCGCAGTGACCCACGGATTTCCGGGCCCGAATACCTTGTCGGTTTTCGGCACGGACTCAGTACCGTACGCCATAGCGGCGATGGCCTGGGCGCCGCCGATCTTGTAGACCTGTTCGATGCCGCACTCCCGGGCCACATACAGTGTCGCAGGGTCAGCACCGCCGTCCGGCCGTGGAGGAGTGCACAGCACCCGCACCGGGCAGTCCGCGATCTGCGCAGGAACGCCGAGCATGATCGCGGTGGAAGGCAGGGGCGCGCTGCCGGCGGGGACGTAGAGACCGACCGCGCCGATCGGTGCGATACGGCGTTCGCACGACACTCCGTGCATCGTTTCAACCACCAGTCGCTTTGGAATCTGCGCGCTGTGGAAGCGCCGCACGTTGGTAATGGCCCGATCCAGCGCAACGCGCGCTTCGACGGGCAGCGAAGCCGCGGCATCGTCCACCTCAGCGGCACTGACGCGCAGCATGTCGAGATCGATGCCATCGAGCTCGCGTGTGAGCCGGCGGGCTGCGATGTCACCTTCGCTGCGAATCCGGTCAATGATCTGCTGTGCGGTAGCGAGCACTTCGGCCTGCATCACCTGCGCGGGTCGCTGCAGTGCCGCCTTGCGTTCATCGTCAGAGAGTTGAGTCCAGTCCAGGAGCGGGATCATCGGAGTGCGCCTCTCATGCCAGCATCTTCTCTACCGGCAACACCAGCACCGCGCTGGCGCCGGCATTTTTCAGGCTCTCGAGCGTCTCCCAGAAGACCGTCTCACGGCACACGGCATGCACAGCCACCTTGTCATCGAAGCCCTCGAGGGGAATAACCGTGGGCGACTCGCTTCCGGGGAGCAACCGCTTGATTTCCGCGAGTGCCGAACGCGGGGCGTGCAGCATGATGTACTTGCTTTCCTTCACCTGCTGGACGCCATCGATGCGCAGGAGAAGACGCCGTACCCAGTCTTCTTTTTCGGCGGGCAGGGGCACGGGAGTGCGGATGATGGTGGCCTGGCTTTCGAGCACCGTCTCCACCTCGCGCAAGTGATTGGCAAGAAGGGTGGAACCGCTCGACACCAGGTCACAGACATAGTCGGCACGGCCGAGGCGCGGCGCGATCTCCACTGCACCGGACAGGGTGACGATCTCCGCCGCAACCTCGCGCTCGCGCAGGAATCTTGCCAGCGTGTGGGGATAGGTCGTTGCGATGCGCTTGCCGTGCAGGTCGCCTGTACCCGTATAGTCATTGTCGTCGGGAACCGCGATCGCGAGGCGGCAGCGGCCGAAGTCGAGCAGTTGGATCTGGTCGAACAGAGCGCGTGCGCCTCGCCCCTCGAGGGCCAGGCGCTTCTCGTGCACCACGTTCAGGCCGACGATGCCCAGGTCACATACGTCCTCCTGCACCAGGTCAGGAATGTCATCGTCGCGAACGAACAGCACGTCCAGCGGCATGTTTTCGCCGTAGCACATGAGCTGGTCCTTGCCACGGCTGTACTTGAGCCCACAACGCACCAGCAGATCGAGCGAATTGTCGGTAAGGCGTCCGGATTTCTGGACCGCTACCTTGAGGCGCTGGCGCTTATCCATGCGCACGGCTCTTGAGGCGACTGGCGGCGGTCGCGTAGCCACCGTTTCCTGAGGTGAGGTAGCGGGCGACCCGCCCTATGGTCGTGACGCTGACCCCTGTGAGGCGATGAATCTCGCGATAGGGCATGTCACGTTGCAGGTACTCCACGACTGTCCAGCGATCCGCCATAGCCTGGAGCTCTGCCGGCGTACACAGGTCGCGAAAGAATTCGCGGCATTCCTCGACCGAGCGCAGCGTGAGGATGGCCCCATAGAGCGAGCGCTCGGCCAGCTGCTCCTGGCGGGCAGTGATTGCACGGTGCAGTTTCATGCAGGCTTTCTCGTAATAGCGTATTAGCACGTTAATACAATGAGCCATAGCCAGGCAATCACTTCGTGTGCGAATTCTTGACGGTTTCGACCCGGCCCCCGTAGACTGCGGCTCACTCATCGAGACCGGCTGAGGGACAAGGCCCTTGGAAGCCGGGGCAACCGTCGAAGCTAACCCCTTCGAAAAGGTGCCAACTCCTGCGAAGCCCCCGGGCGGACTTCGACAGATGAGATGCCAGCGAGGCTCCCCTGCTTTAGGGCAAGGATGTTGGTCGCGGCAACTCTCCCCACGCGGACCTTCCGCAGGGGTTCCGATGAGTGGAACCCGATCCGGCCGTTTGCCGGTGCCAGAAGGTCTGAAAATGACGATCGCAGAATCCGCTCCATCGCGCGTCCCGATAGCGTCGGGGGCCGATGACAGTTGCAGCGAGTTGCGCGAGGGAATTCTCGAAGTTCCTGGCGTAATGCAGTTGCAGCACGGGGGGCAGCTTGAGGGCGTCCGTGTCGCCTGGCGCCTGGCTGGGCAGTCGGGCGGGCCCGTCGTCGCGGCGCTCGGCGGTATCTCGGCGCATCGCATCGTGTATTCGCACGGCGATGCGCACGGGTGGTGGGACGGGATCGTGGGCCCCGGGCGGGCGCTGGACGCCGCGCGGTTTCGCGTGCTGGGAATCGACTTTCTTGGCGGCAGTGGCGCCACCACGAGCCCACGTGCAGGCCAGCAGTTCCCCAGTGTCAGCTCCCATGACCAGGCCGAGTTGCTCCTGCGAGTGCTCAACCACCTGGGCATCGCGCGCCTGCATGCCATCGCTGGTGCTTCCTACGGCGGTATGGTTGCACTGGCGTTTGGCGAGCGCTTCGCGGAGCGCGTTGAACGCCTGCTGGTGATCGGCGCGGGTGACTGCACGCACCCCATGGCGACCGCTTGGCGCTCCGTGCAACGTCGCCTCGTTCGCTACGCGCTCGGTCACGGGGAAGGACCACAGGGTCTGGAGCTTGCGCGAGCGCTCGCCATGGCGACATACCGCAGCCCGGAAGAGTTCGCGGCGCGTTTCCGAGTTGCTCCGGAGCGAATCGATGACCGGTATGAGTTCGCAGTGGAGCGCTACCTGTTTGCGCGCGGCGCAGACTACGCCGCCCAATATCGACCCGAAGCTTTCCTGTGCCTGTCGGAGTCCATTGACCTGCACAGCGTCGATGCCGCTCGCATCGGCGTTGCTACGACGGTCGTCGGGGTTCGCGAAGACCAGCTGGTGCCGCTGGCCGACCTGCGCGCGCTCTGCGCACGTCTGGCCTCACGCGCACAGCTGGTCGAAATCTCTTCCATCTACGGCCATGACGCCTTCCTGAAGGAAGCCGGGCAGCTCGAGCCGGTATTCCGCAATTGCCTGGAGAATGACCATGAGTGACAAGTGGCAACCTGCGACCCGCGCCGTGCGCGCAGCGATCGAATCGGACGCGGCAACCGGCGCGGTGGTGCCTCCGATTCATCTCAGCTCGACGTTTGCGTTCCGGCGCTTCGGCGAGAAGGGCCAGTACGACTACACGCGTTCGGGTAACCCAACGCGCGATGCACTCGGCGATGCGTTGGCAGCCCTGGAGGGTGGGGCCGGTGCAATCGTTGCGAGCTCCGGCATGGGCGCCATCACGGCTGCGTGCCACCTGCTCGAGCCTGACGATCTGATGATCGCGCCGCACGACTGCTACGGCGGTACTTATCGACTCTTCAGCGCGCTGGCGAGAAAGAAGCACTTCCGCGTGGAGTTCATCGACCAGACTGATCCCGAGGCGCTGCGTGCCGCTTGTGCACGCAACCCGAAGCTCCTCTGGGTCGAGACGCCGAGCAATCCACTCCTGCGGATCGTGGACATTCGCGCGGCCGCGCGACTCGCGCAGTCCTGCGGTGCTTTGCTGGTCGTCGACAATACGTTCTTGTCGCCGGGCTGGCAGCGACCGATCGAACTGGGGGCGGACCTTGTCGTGCACTCGACGACGAAATACCTCAATGGCCACAGCGATGTGGTCGGTGGAGCGGTCGTAGCGCGCACTCCGGAGCTGCATGAGCAACTCGTGTGGTGGGCCAATTGCCTGGGCGTCACGGGCTCGCCCTTTGACAGTTACCTGACGCTGCGCGGACTGCGCACCTTGCAGGCGCGGCTGGCCATCCATCAGCAGAATGCGCGTGCGCTCGTTGACCTGTTGCTGGCGAGCCCGGTGGTCGCACGCGTCTATTACCCGGGCATTGCCACTCATCCCGGCCACAGTGTGGCGACCGCCCAGCAATCGGCGTACGGCGCGATGATCAGCTTCGAGCTCAAGGGCGGCATCAATGCGGTGGAGGCATTCCTGACGGGACTGCAGTGCTTCTCGCTCGCCGAATCGCTGGGCGGCGTAGAGAGCCTGATCGCGCACCCGGCCTCGATGACCCACGCGGCGATGGACGCTGATGCGAGACGCACGGCAGGGATTTCAGATGCGCTGTTGCGCGTCTCGGTCGGAATCGAAGCGTTGCAGGACCTGCAGCAGGACATCACGAGCGCATTGGAGCGCGTTGCGCAACTCACCGCGCAGCCAGGATCAAGCAGCCTGGTACGCGCCGCCTGCTGACTCAGACCAACGCGGCGAGAACTGCATCGGCCACGGCGCGAGTGCTCAGCGATTTCTCATCGCGCAGCGCGATGTCGCGCGTGCGGATTCCAGAATCGATCGCGCGGTTGACGGCCGCTTCAAGGACTCGGGCTTCCTGTTCGAGCCCGAGAGAATGTCGCAGTAGCAACGCGGCGCTCAGGATGGCGGCGAACGGATTGGCGACACCTTGCCCCGCGATGTCGGGTGCAGAGCCGTGGATCGGCTCATAAAGCCCCCGCCTGCCATCGCCGAGCGATGCAGAAGGCAGCAGACCCATCGAGCCCGCCAGCATCGAGGCCTCATCCGTCAGGATGTCGCCGAACATGTTCTCCGTGACCAGCACGTCGAAGTCACGAGGGCGTCGCAGCAAATGCATCGCCGCGGTATCGACCAACATGTGTTCGAAGCTCACCTGAGGGAATTCGGTGCGCAGCAGGTGTTCCGTCACTGAGCGCCACAGGCGCGAAGTCTCGAGCACGTTGGCCTTATCGACTGATACGACTCGTCGCCGGCGCGCCATGGCGAGACGTGCAGCGACGCGAACGATGCGCTCGACTTCCGCTTGAGAGTACTCGCACAGATCGGTCGCGGTGGTTGGCGTGCGGGTCTTTTTGCCGAAATATATTCCGCCGGTGAGCTCGCGCACGACGATGATGTCCACATCGAGCAGCACTTCGGCCTTGAGCGGTGAGGCTTCGAGCAGGGCGGGATGGGGAACGACCGGACGCAGATTAGCGTAGAGGCCCAGCTCGCGCCGCAGGCCAAGCAGCCCCTGCTCGGGGCGCACGAGAGCATTCGGGTCCGACCATTTGGGTCCGCCGATCGCGCCCAGCAATACGGCATCGGCACGCTTGCACAGGTCCAGAGTCGCGGGAGGCAGGGGGTCACCGTGCGCGTCGATGGCTGCGCCACCGAACAGTGCTTCGCGCAACTCGAACTGGTGATCGAAGCGACGCGCAATGGCTTGCAGACATCGCACGGCTTCGACGGTGACTTCGGGGCCGACGCCGTCGCCGGGAAGCACCGCAATCAGCGCCTTCACGCGCGCCCGCGCTCGTAGTTCGAGATGCGCTCCTCCTGGGCGAGCAGGAACCCGAGTTCATCGATGCCATTGAGCAGGCAGTAGCGCGCGAACGCCTCGACTGGAAACTTGACTGAGCGGCCGTCGGGCAGCGTAAGCACCGTGCTCTCGAGGTCGACATTCACTTCGACCCCGGGATGATCGATGAGCCAGCGGCTGGTGGCCTCATCGACGATTACGGGTAGCAGGCCATTCTTCAGCGCATTACTGCGAAAGATGTCCGCGATCTCGGTGCTGATGACCGCGCGAATGCCATAGTCGAGTAGCGCCCACGGTGCGTGCTCGCGCGAAGAGCCGCAACCGAAGTTGCGACCGGCGACCAGCACCTGGCAGCCAGTGGACTGCGGCTGGTTGAGAACGAAATCCGGCCGCGGCGTGCCATCGGGCAGATACCGCCAGTCAGTGAACAACTTCTCACCGAGTCCGTCGCGGCCGGTAGTGGTGAGAAAGCGCGCTGGAATGATCTGATCCGTGTCGATATTGGAGTTCGGCAGTACCAGCGTGCGCGAACGGATGCCGTGGATCGGAGCGTGTACAGGAGAGTTCACGAGAGCATTTCCCGCGGGTCGGTGACTCGTCCGCGCACTGCGGTGGCAGCGGCCGTCGCAGGGCTTGCCAGCAAGGTGCGCGATCCCTTGCCTTGTCGCCCTTCAAAATTGCGGTTGCTGGTGCTGACGCTGTACTCGCCGGCGGCGACCGTATCGCCGTTCATGCCGATGCACATCGAGCAGCCCGATTCCCGCCATTCAGCGCCAGCGTCCAGAAACACGCGATCCAGGCCCTCGGATTCCGCATCACGTTTCACCTGCTGGGAGCCCGGGACGACGAGCATGCGGACACCGCGAGCGACCTGATGTCCTTTGAGGACCTGTGCAGCTTGCCGCAGATCGGAGAGCCGCGAATTGGTGCAACTTCCGACAAAGACCACATTGACGGGCTTGTCGAGGATCGCCTCACCCGGGGAGAAGCCCATGTAGCTCAGTGCGTGCGCGAAGACGGCATCGCCTTCGATTCTGGGTATGTGACTCGAGATCGGAATGACCATGCCCGGATTGGTGCCGTAGGTGATCATCGGCTCGAGCGATGCCGCATCCATCGCAATGGTGCGATCGAACCCGGCCCCGGGATCCGAGGGCAGTTGGCCCCAACGCTCGAGCGCCCGATCCCAGTCGGCGCCCTGGGGTGCGCGCGGTCGGCCCCTCAAATACGAGAATGTGGTCTCGTCCGGCGCGATCATGCCGGCACGAGCTCCCGCTTCGATCGACATGTTGCAGACCGTCATGCGCTCGTCCATCGAGAGCGCCCGGATGGTCTCGCCGCGAAACTCGAAGACATGCCCGTTGCCGCCGGCGACTCCGATTTTTCCGATGATCGCGAGAATCAGATCCTTCGCCGTGACTGCAGGATGCAAACGGCCGGAAACCTCCAGGGCAAAGGTGCGCGGGCGACGCTGTAGCAGGCACTGCGTAGCAAGGACATGCCCGACCTCGGTCGTCCCGATGCCGAAGGCGAGGGCACCGAATGCGCCGTGTGTGCTCGTGTGACTGTCGCCGCAGACGATGGTGCTGCCTGGTTGCGTCGCCCCCAGTTCGGGGCCGATCACGTGGACGATACCGCGGCGATCGCTGCGCAGACCAAAGAGCTCGACGCCGAATTCCACGCTGTTGTGTTCCAGGACCCGAATCTGCTTCGCGGCCGATTCGATTGCGATCGGCACGTTACCGAAGATCTGTTCGGTGCGTGTCGGTGTTGAATGATCGAGCGTGCCCAGCGTGCGCCCGATCTGCCTGACCTTCAGGCCGCGGTCGCGCAACACTGCAAACGCCTGGGGCGAGGTGACCTCGTGAATCAGGTGCAAATCGATGTACAAAACCGCCGGCGTATCGACGGTTTCGGCGCTGACCAGATGCTGATCCCAGATTTTCTCGAACAGGGTACGTGGCGGCATCGACCGGTTCAGCCCGTGGCCGCCGCCTTCACTGCCTTGCCGTCGACCGGTTCGAGCCAGCCCCACTTGTCGGGCGTGCGTCCCTCGAACAGTCCGAAGAAGGCGCTCTGCAGCACTTGCGTCACGGGACCACGCTTACCGGCGCCGATCTGGATCCCGTCGACGGAACGAATCGGCGTGATTTCCACCGCCGTGCCGGTGAAGAACAGCTCGTCAGCGAGGTAGAGCATCTCGCGCGGGATCGATGCTTCGCGCACTTCGAAGTTGCGTTCGCGTGCGAGGCGTGCGACTGAATCGCGCGTGATACCGCCGAGAATGGAGCAGGCGAGGGCGGGCGTGTAGATCACACCGTCCTTGACCAGAAACAGGTTCTCACCGGCGCCTTCGCTCACCAGTCCGCCTGGTGTGAGGCCGATACCCTCGGCAAACCCGAGGCGACGAGCTTCCAACCCGATGAGCTGGCTCGACAGGTAGTTCCCACCGGCTTTGCCAAGCGCTGGAATAGTGTTAGGCGCCACGCGCTGCCAGGACGACACGCACACGTCGACGCCGTTCTGCAGGCCCTCAGCCCCGAGATATGCGCCCCATTCGATTGCTGCAACGGCCACCTCGGTGGGCGGGTCGACTTTGGGCGTAACACCGACTTCGCCGTAGCCGCGAAACGCAATCGGGCGCAGGTACGCGCCCTTGGTCAGCCCATTTGCCGACACGACCGTCTTGCAGGCTTCGATGATCTGCTGCACGTCGTAGGGCATCTCCAAGGAGTAGATCTTGGCGGAGTCGAACAGACGATGCGCATGATCGGTGAGTCGGAAGATGCATGGACCTTGCGGCGTTGGGTAGGAACGAATGCCCTCGAACACCGATGAACCGTAGTGCAACGCATGAGTCATGACGTGCACCGTGGCCTTCTCCCAGGGCACGAGCTTGCCGTTGAACCAGATGAACTGCGTGGGCTTGATGGGCATGAGAGTCTCGCCGTTCCCTTGTAATCACACTACGGCCTGCGCGGAGCGCGCACCTTTGCGCCGCTCCTGCAGGGGTTTCGCACCAGTCAGCCGGCTGAGCTCGACACGATTGATCACCTCGAGGAACGCGCGCGCGCTCGACTCGATGATGTTGGTGCTCACGCTGGAACCACGGTACGTGCGGCCATTGTACTCCACGTAAACCAGTGCTTCGCCCTGCGCATCCTCGCCTTCCGAGACGCTGCGCACTTCGTACTTGCGCAGGTTCAGGATCACGCCGGCGGCCTGTTCCATCGCCTTGAAGCAGGCGTCGACCGGGCCATCGCCATTGGCCTGCTTTTCAATCGAGCGGCCATCCTGGTGCGCGAGGCACACCGTCGCCGACCCTTCCGCTCCGGTGCGTGCCTGGGTCGCGAACGAAACGAGCGCCCAGGGACCACTCGATGCGCTTCCGGCCCGCAATACCAGGGCTTCGATATCGCCGTCGAACAGTTCCTTCTTGGTATCGGCGAGTGCCTTGAATTCCTCGAACAGCTGATTGAATTCCAGCTCGTCGAGCTCAAAACCGAGTTGCTTGACACGTTCCCGCAGAGCATGTCGGCCACTGTGCTTGCCCAGCACCAGGTGAGTGCGAGTCAGGCCAACATCTTCGGGTCGCATGATCTCGTAAGTTGAATGGTGGCGGAGCATGCCGTGCTGGTGGATGCCCGACTCGTGCGCAAACGCATTCTCGCCAATCACCGCTTTGTTTCGCGGGATCGGCATGCCGGTAATACTCGACACGAGGCGCGAGGTCGGATAGAGCCGCGTGGTATCGATGCCCGTGGCCAGACGGAAATAGGCATCGCGTGTCTTCAACGCCATGACTACTTCCTCGAGCGAGCAATTGCCGGCGCGCTCGCCGATGCCATTCACAGTGCATTCAATCTGCCGGGCACCCGCCAGAACGGCACTCAGGCTGTTGGCAACGGCCATGCCGAGATCGTTGTGACAGTGGACGCTGAGCACTACGTTGTCGATGCCGCGTACGTGTTCGCGCAGGTAACGGAACAGTTGGCCAAATTCGTCCGGCACTGTGTAGCCGACGGTATCGGGGATGTTGACGGTCGTCGCACCAGCCTCGATCACTGCCGTGACCACCTCGGCAAGATATTCGGGCTCGGTCCGCGCTGCGTCCTCCGGCGAGAACTCGACGTCCTCGCACAACTCGCGAGCGATCCGCACGCCCTCCACGGCGGTGCGGATTATCTCGTCCTTCGCCATCTTCAGCTTGTGCTGGCGATGGATCGCGCTGGTGGCGAGAAACACATGCAGGCGCC
Organism: uncultured Gammaproteobacteria bacterium; assembly: GCA_963724625.1. GTDB lineage: Bacteria > Pseudomonadota > Gammaproteobacteria > Steroidobacterales > Steroidobacteraceae > DATBVX01. The sequence goes on from CAVRVO010000013.1 coordinate 276,555, forward strand.
GCCGCGGCGCATCGCGCAGTGCCTTCGCAGAGCGCTCGATGTCATCACGATTGCAGCGCGCGAGTCCGGCAATGATCGGTCCGATAACCTCTCGGGCCACGGACTGAACGGCTTCCCAATCGCCACGCGATGCTGCCGGGAAGCCTGCCTCGATCACGTCCACGCCAAGATCGGCGAGGGCGCGTGCCACCCGCAGCTTTTCCGGCAGGGTCATGCTGCACCCGGGCGACTGCTCCCCATCGCGCAAGGTGGTGTCAAAGATCAGTACACGGTTCGGGTCGCGAGTGGCCATGACTGCTCCGGTGTATGTTCGGGGCTAGAACTCGTGAGTAGCCCGCGGCGGGCGCGGGTCGTAGTCCATGCTGGTCAGGGCATGGTTCTGGTTGAAGTCGGCGGCGCCGATCGGGTCGCCGTGCAACACACTCAGCAGCGTGCTCGACGTAATATTGCCGCCGCTCAGCACGATTCCGACGCGTTGCCCGGCAATCCGGCGCCGCAGTCGCGTCGCCCCTGCGAGCGCGGCAGCGCCGGCACCCTCGGCCAGCTGATGCAGCGTATCGGCGTAACAGCGGATGGCGGCATGTATCTCCGCCTCCTCGACTTCGACCATGTCGTCGAGGGTATCGCGCAGGATGGCGACGGTGTCGCGGGAGGGCACGCGCGCCGCCAGTCCGTCAGCGATGGTTTCGCCGATGACGGCTTCCTTCATTTCGCCCGTGTGGAAGGCGCGTGACAAGGCAGGGGCATTCGCGGCCTGCACGCCGATCAGGCGTGTGTGCGGGCTCAGCGCCTTGAAGGCGAGGCCCATACCGGCCGCGAGACTGCCACCACCGACAGGAACGAACACCGTATCGAGCGGTTGGGTCGCCTGTTCCAGCATCTCGAGCGCCACGGTCGCGTAGCCTGCGATCAGCGCCGGGGCACGCGAAGGGTGAATCGCCAGAGCCCCGGTCTGCTGCGCGTGGCGCACCGCCGCCAGCCACGCCGAGTCGAAGTCGTGACCCTCGACGATGACTTGCGCGCCGAGCGCTGCCATCGCGGCGTTCTTGTCTGGGTTGTTGCCCTCGGGCACGAAGATGGTGCACTTCACGCGCTGGAGTTGCGATGCGTGCGCGAGTGATTGGCCGTGGTTGCCGCGCGTCGCTGTCACGAGGCCGTGCTGACGTTCCTGCTCCGTCAGCGTGGCGAGGAGGTTCAGGCCGCCCCGGATCTTGAACGATCCGAGCAGTTGCGCGTTTTCGAGCTTGATGAAGGGCACGCAGCCGAGTCGTGCGGCCAGCAGCGGGTGTGTAACGAGCGGTGTCGAAGTCAGCAGCCCGCGCAAGCGCCTTCTCGCTGCCACGATATCGTCGAAGTGCAGAGCGCCTGTATGGCGATCCGTCATCGGCATCGAGACTTCGCGCGTGGAGCTGACGGGCATCGCAGTTCAGGCTCGCTCTTGATTCAGCCAGGGCATGCGCGCACGCAGCGCCGCACCCACTTTCTCGATCGGTTGTTCGAGGTCGGCTTGCAACAGACGTTTGTAGGTACCGCCACCCGCCCGGTTCTCTGCTATCCACTGTCGCGCGAACCGCCCGCTGCGGATTTCCTTGAGTACTTTCTGCATCTCCTTCCTGACGCGCGCGTTGATGATGCGCGGACCGCGCGTGAGGTCGCCGTACTTGGCGGTTTCGCTGATATAGCGGTGCATCTTTTCGAGCCCACCTTCGTGCAGGAGATCGACGATCAGCTTGAGCTCGTGCAGGCATTCGTAATAGGCAACCTCCGGCTGGTATCCGGCCTCGACGAGGGTTTGAAAACCCTGCACGACCAGCTCCGTCGTGCCACCGCACAACACCGATTGCTCGCCGAACAGATCGGTCTCGGTTTCTTCCGCGAAGGTCGTTTCGAGCACGCCGCCGCGCGTGCCCCCGATGCCATGCGCATAGGCAAGCGCCTTCTCCTTTGCCTTGCCGCTGACGTCCTGCGCGACCGCAATGAGACAAGGCACGCCTCGCCCTTGCTGGAATTGCCGGCGCACGAGATCTCCGGGTCCCTTCGGCGCGATCAGCACCACGTCAAGGTCCTTGCGTGGCTTGATCTGACGGAAGTGGATGTTGAAGCCGTGTGCGAAAAGCAGCGTGGCGCCCTGCCGCAGGGCTGGCTTGACGTCCTGGTAGAGCGCCTGTTGCGCGAGATCCGGCACCAGCATCGCGACCAGGTCCGCTGCGCGCACTGCGTCGATCGGCTCGGCGACCTTGAGCCCATCCTTCTTCGCCTTCTTCCAGCTGGCGCCTGACTTGCGCACCCCGACCGTGACGTCGTGGCCGCTGTCCTTGAGATTCAGAGCGTGGGCACGCCCCTGGCTCCCATAGCCCAGGATCGCGATGCGAGCACCTTTCAGCGCACGCTTGTTGACGTCTTTGCCCGAATACAATCGCATGAGTCCTCCAGGAGTCGGAAACCAGTCGCTGCGACCGGCAAAACTAACTTGCCCAAAAAAGAAACCCCGCCTCGGCGCTGCCGGTGCGGGGTTCCTTGGTGTTCGCCTTTGGATCGATCCTCAGGCCCAGGCCCCGCACCTCCGTGCCAGCAGCAGGCCAATCAGGGACAGCCGCAACTCGACGCCTACCGCCAGTGATCCCGGGCGGAGGGCAGTGAGAGTTGCGGTCGAGGTTTTGATGGTCATTGGCGCTGAGAAAATCGAGTTGCGAACGATAGGAGCATAGGAATCGAGAGCTTGTCAACCACGGTGGCGGCTGCAGAAGTCTGTCTGACTGTTCTGCAGTTCGGGCGCAAGAGTCGCGTTCGATGGAGCGTCGTGAATTCTGTAAGCTTGGTGGCGCCGTCCACACGATTTCTCTCTAATGCCTGCGCTGCTGCCTCATTCCTCCTCCGAACCGGCCGCTCTGCCGCTGTGGCTGGTGAGCGAGACCGCGCTGGAAACCTGGTTGGCAGCGCAGCCGCCGCGCATTGCCCAATGGTCGGGTGAGTGTGGTTTCAAGGCGGAACGGCACCGCGTGCTGCTGCTGCCGGACGCGAACGGGAAGATATCTGCAGCAGCGCTCGGGCTCGGACGCCTGGTGGATCTGCGCGAGCTCAGCCTGTGGCATGTCGCCGGACTCACCGATCGCTTGCCTCCCGGTGATTTTCGTTGTGCTACGGAGTTGCCGGCCGCAGCCGCAACTCAATTCGCGCTGGGGTTTCTCTATGGCCAGTACCGCTTCGAGCGGTATCGCCATCCACCCGCCGCCTTGCGCGTCGCGCGCCTGGTCGCGCCCGCTAACTGCGATGTCGCTCACGTGGAGTGCGCTTATCGCGCTCTGACGTGGGCGCGTGATCTCATCAACACGCCCGCAAGCGATCTCGGCCCTCGTGAGCTCGCGGTCGAAGTGGTGAACCTTGCGAAACAGTTTTCAGCCAAGCATCGAGTCGTGGAGGGCGCGCAACTGCTCGAGCAGAACTTCCCGATGATTCACGCGGTCGGCCGCGCCAGCAGCCGGCCACCGTGCCTGGCGGATCTGTCATGGGGCAGTCGTGGCCCGCGCATCACCCTCGTTGGCAAGGGCGTGTGCTTCGACAGCGGCGGCCTCGATCTCAAGAATGCGTCGTCGATGCAGCTCATGAAAAAGGATATGGGTGGCGCTGCCTGTGTGCTTGCACTGGCGCGCATGATCATGGAATCGCAATTGCCAGTGCAGCTAAGGGTATTGATCCCCGCCGTTGAGAACAGCGTTGGCGGTGATGCCTACCGGCCGGGAGATGTGCTGGCGACGCGCAAAGGCCTTACGGTTGAAGTCGGCAACACCGATGCCGAAGGGCGGCTGGTGCTCGCCGATGCGATCGCCGCAGCGGACTCCGAGTCGCCGGATCTCTTGATCGACCTGGCGACATTGACTGGCGCCGCGCGCGTCGCCCTCGGACCAGAATTGCCGGCTCTATACGGCAACGACGAGTCGCTTTGCGCACAACTCCTGCATCACGGCCAGGAGCAGCATGACCCGCTCTGGCCAATGCCGCTGTGGAGCCCGTACGAAGAAGATCTGGCCAGTAAAGTTGCCGATCTTGGTAATGCCTCGGCCTCGGCATTTGCCGGCTCGATTATCGGCGCGCTATTTCTCAGGCGCTTCGTCTCGGAACGTACGCCATGGCTGCACGTGGATCTGTACGCCTGGAATCCGAAGGAGCGTCCGGGCCGGCCGGTAGGGGCTGAGGCGCAGACCGTGCGTGCACTCTTTGCACTGATCAAAGAACGCAGCGCCGCGACCGGCTGAAAGCAGCATGCTGGTCATCGCACCGCGTGATCTGGCGTTCCTGGTTCTCATCAATCTCATCTGGGGTCTGAACTACATCGCGAGCAAGATCGGCGTCGGTCAGGTCCCACCCCTGATCTTCACGGCCCTGCGCTTCAGTTGCCTCGCACTGATTCTTGCGCCTTTCATTCGCTGGCATCGCGGCTTGATGGGTCCGCTGGTGGTCGCAGCGCTGTTTGCAGGCGGATTGCATTTTTCACTGCTGCTGGTCGGACTACAGCTGACGGACACGGTCTCCGCGGTAGCCATTGCGGGTCAGCTCGGCGTGCCGTTCGCCACGCTGATGTCGATCGTGGTACTCGGCGAAGTCGTGCGCTGGCGCCGTTGGTCGGGCATCCTGCTGTCGTTTTCCGGTGTGATGGTGATGGGGCTCGACCCACACGTGTTCCAGTTCTGGCAGGGGCTCGCTTGCGTGGTTCTGTCGGCATTGCTTGGATCCATCGGCCTGATGGCCATCAAGCGCTTGCAGGAAATCCGGCCGCTCGAGTTGCAAGCGTGGTTCGCGCTGATCAGCGCGCCACTGATCCTCATCTTCAGCGTGATCTTCGAATCGGGGCAGGTCGCCGCAATCAGCAATGCACACTGGAGTGCCTGGGGAGCGCTGGCATTCAATGTCCTGGGCGCCAGCCTGCTGGCACACACGGGCTACTTCTATCTCGTGCAGCGCTACCCGGTGACCAGCGTGTCGCCGCTGACGGTGCTCTCGCCGCTGTTCGGCGTATTCTTTGGTGTGACGCTTCTCGACGACCAGCTCACGGCCCGCATCATCGCCGGGGGGCTAATGACTCTCACGGGTGTATTCATCATCGCGCGGCGCGAAACGCAGATCGCCGACACGGGCTCGTGAACCGACAACGCAAGGGGACAGTGTGAAGAAGAAAGAGAAGAGGAGCAGGCGCCAGACTGTAACTCACGATGCACGCCGCTTTTCGCGCGTGGTAGTGGACGGCATTACCCAAGCGCCGGCGCGAGCCATGTTGCGCGCGGTTGGTTTTGCGGATGAGGACTTCGCCAAGCCACAGGTCGGCATCGCTTCGACCTGGAGCACCATGACTCCGTGCAACGTGCATATCGATGGCCTGGCACGGACCGCGGCACAAGCGGTCGATGCCGCCGGCGCCAAGGCCGTGTTGTTCAACACGATCACGGTTTCCGATGGCATCTCGATGGGTACACCGGGAATGCGGTACTCACTGGTGTCGCGCGAGGTAATCGCCGATTCGATCGAAACGGCGGTGGGCGCGCAGGGATTCGATGGCGTAGTCGCAATTGGAGGTTGCGACAAGAACATGCCGGGCTGCCTGATGGCGCTCGCGCGCCTGAACCGGCCGGCCGTGTTCGTGTACGGCGGAACGATACGTCCGGGCACTGCGCATCGCGACATCGTGGCGGTATTCGAAGCAGTAGGCGGACATGCGAGCGGCCGCGTATCGGACGCGCAGCTGCTCGAGGTCGAGCGCACTGCGATTCCCGGAGCGGGAAGCTGCGGTGGGATGTACACGGCAAACACGATGGCGTCGGCGATCGAAGCGCTCGGCATGAGCCTGCCGAACAGTTCAGCCCAGGAAGCAGAATCGGAAACGAAACGCGACGATTGTCGGCGCGCGGGCGCGGCAGTGGTTGCTCTCATCAGGGCGGGGATCTGTCCGGCGGACATCCTCACACGCCGAGCCTTCGAAAACGCCATTACGGCCGTGATCGCGCTCGGCGGCTCCACCAATGCCGTGCTGCATCTGCTGGCGATCGCCCAAGCTGCACGAGTGCGACTGTCGCTGGATGACTTCACGCGCATCGGCAGACGTGTGCCAGTGCTCGCCGATCTGAAGCCGAGCGGGCGCTACCTGATGTCCGAGCTCATCGCCATCGGGGGCATCCGGCCATTGCTCCGGATGCTGCTCGATCGGGAGCTCTTGCATGGCGATTGCATGACGGTGAGCGGCCAGACGATGGCGGCAGATCTCGCGGGCGTCGCACCGTATCCCCAAGGACAGGACGTGATACGGCCGTTCGATGCTCCTATCAAGAAGGAGAGCCATCTGGTGATCATGCGCGGCAACCTTGCCCCGGAAGGCGCGGTGGCGAAGATCAGTGGCAAGGAGGGTTCGGTTTTCGCAGGGAGTGCGAGGGTATTCGATTCCGAAGAGCGGGCGCTGCAGGCGATTCTCGATGGCACGGTCGTGGCAGGCGATGTGGTCGTTATCCGCTACGAAGGGCCGAAGGGCGGACCCGGCATGCGGGAGATGTTGAGCCCCACGAGCGCGATCATGGGTAAGGGCCTCGGGGACAAGGTGGCTCTGATCACGGACGGGCGCTTCTCGGGGGGCAGCCACGGATTCGTGGTAGGCCATGTCTCGCCTGAGGCCGCGCTGGGTGGACCGCTCGCGCTCGTGCGTGATGGCGATCGGGTCGTCATCGACGCACGCAAGCGCAGCCTGACCCTGGACGTCAGCGCTACCGAGCTCAAGCGGCGAGGCCGGGCTTGGCGGACGCCGCGGCCCAAGGCCATACGGGGCGTGCTGGGCAAGTACGCAGCCAGTGTCAGCAGTGCTTCATTTGGTGCGGTCACTGAACCGGTGACCGTGCGCCTGCGTTAGATACGAAGGGCTGCGCGCTTTCTGCAACATTGAACGGTACGGTGAGACAAGGGCCAAGGAGCTGTTGTTGCTTCGCACCATCAGGGCTGGCAGTGGGCTAGTTCTCCCAGAGTTCGCATCGAGGGCGAGTTGCGAATGGATAAGTTTTTCACGCCGTGCGCACGAGTCCGAGCCGGGGTGAAAAACGTGCAAAAACGCCTCCATGGCCTCGATTCGACTCATCGCGAACTGGTTGTTTTGTACAAGTCGTCCGGGTAAAGTTGCGCCCGCGACGCGCCGGCGGATTCCATCAAAAAGCCAAGCGCGATCGATCCACTGAAAGGGCCGAAAGGGGAGCGGCCCGGAAACAAGCTGGCGGGCCCAGGTCAAAAGCGGACGCGGACTCAGGGCGAATTCGCCTCGCAGACTGGGAACTCCCTTCGGGGCGCAAACTCTTCGATTGAGAGATAGCTGAAGATTGAACCGTCTATGTCGGCGCCTGCCGCGTCGGCTCGGACCTCAACACAAAATCCACCGATATGGCATACGCGCCTGAATCAATTTACTCACCGCGTCGCATGACCGCGATCTTCCTGGTCGTACTCCTGCACGTCTTTCTTCTCTATGGCCTGAAGAATGGACTGGCACGACATGCGCTCGAGCTCATCACCGGTCCCGTCGAAGTGAAGATGATCGACGAGATCATGCCGGAGGAAAAAGAGCCGCCACCTCCGCCGCCCAAGGTGGAAACGCCGCCGCCATTCGTGCCCCCGCCCGAGATCTCGATTGAGGTCCCGGCTGATGCGCCGGCGAGTAATGCGATCGTCGCGGTGCAGACGACACGCCCCACGACTCCACCGCCGAAGCCCGCGCCTTCCGGGAAAACTCCGCCGCGCTCCGATCCGAAGCACCCGCTCAGCCAGCCGGAGTATCCGCCGACCGCCCGCCGCCTCGGGCAGGAAGGAACCGTGGTGCTCCTCATCTATGTGCAGGCCGACGGCAAGGTCGGCGATGTGAAGGTTCATAAGACCAGCGGCTTCGATAAGCTGGATGAGGCCGCTGTGCGCGAGGCCAAGCGCTCGTGGCGCTTCATTCCGGCCAAGGAAGGCAACACTCCGGTGGCCGAATGGGGACAGTTCGCGGTGACCTTCCGGCTCACCGACCAGTGATCAAGTCAATTCAGGGCTGATATTCAGAGGACAATCCGTTTATGGCAACACCCACCACACCACTCACCACAGACAACCCATATGGCCTCGAACAACTCTGGGCGCAGGGCGACTTCGTAGCCAAGGGCACTCTGATCCTGCTGTTGATCATGTCAGCCCTGTCCTGGTGGGTCATGATCACCAAAGCTTGGGACCAGCGCCGGCTGCGCTCGCAGGCGAAGCAGGCGGAGCGTGATTTCTGGAGCGCCGGCAGCCTCAAGACGGCCATCGACACGCTCAAGGGCAAGGACAACGCGTTTCGGTATATCGCCGAGGAAGGCATGCGCGCCACCCAGCATCACGAGGGTCGGCTGACCGACCAAGTCGATCTGAACGAATGGATCACGCAGGCTCTGCAGCGTGCGCTCGACGGCATCACCAACAACCTGTCGGGCGGCTTGCCGATCCTGGCGACCGTCGGCTCCACCGCGCCATTCGTCGGACTGTTCGGAACGGTGTGGGGCATCTATCACGCGCTCATCAACATCGGTATCGCCGGCCAGGCGAGCATCGACAAGGTCGCGGGCCCGGTGGGCGAGGCACTCATCATGACTGCCCTCGGTCTCGCGGTCGCGGTGCCCGCAGTGTTCGGCTACAACGTCCTGTTGCGCCGGAACAAGGTCCTCATCGAGAAGTTCAAGTATTTCGCAACCGACATGCACGCCTACCTGCTGAGCGGTGCGCGCGTCGGCACGGGCGACGTATCCGTCAAGGCGGGCGCGCGGCCGGTCGGTGCGACCGCCGCTGCACGTTCGTAAGTCGGGCGGCCCGAGCAACGGAGGAATATCGCCATGGCGATGAGCGTCGGAGGCGGGGAAGAGGGCGGCATGATGGCGGAGATCAACACCACGCCGCTGGTGGACGTGATGTTGGTGCTTCTCATCATCTTCCTGATCACCGTACCCGTGATCACCAAGACCATCAACCTGCAGCTGCCGCACGCGGTCAACATCCCGACCGAGACCAAGCCGGAGAACATCACGATCGCGATCGACGCCAACGGGCACTACTACTGGAACGACAAGTCGGTCCCGGACCAGAACGCGATGCTCGAGCGGCTGAAAACCGTCGCCGTGATGAAGCCGCAACCTGAAGTGCATGTGCGTGCCGACAAGAATGTCCGCTACGAATACGTGGGTCGTGTGGTGGTGCTCACGCAGCGCGCGGGAATTCTGAAGGTGGGCTTCATCACCGAACCCGACCGTGGCATCCGCGGCGCGCGGGCGCGCTGAGCGAGGAGAGACAGACTCATGGCAATGCAGGTTGGCGGCGCCGACGACCAGAGCATGGTGGACATCAACACCACGCCGCTCATCGACGTGATGCTGGTGCTGCTCATCATGTTCATCATCACCATCCCGGTGATGACGCATGCGGTGAAACTGGACATGCCGCGCGGCGTGCCGCCGGAGCAACTGACGGAGCCAGTCGTGATCGACATCGAAGTGGATTTCGATGGCACTGTGCTCTGGAATGGCACGCCGGTCGCCGACGAGCCGACGCTCCTGAGCTATCTGCAGACGGAGTCCGTTAAGGATCCGCAGCCGGAAATTCACCTGCGTCCCAACAAACGCGTGAAGTACGACTATGTCGCGCGCGTGCTGGCGGACGCGCAACGGCTGGGCATCCGGAAGATCGGCTTCGTCGGCAACGAAGAGTTCATGGAGTAGCGGCCGCTGCCGGCGACATTCAGTCGCTGTTCAGCCGGGCACCCGCAGATTCTAGAAGCGCCGGGATGATGAGTCCCGGCGTATTTGTTTGAGCTATCGCAATTGCGAGGAAGATCAATGAAGCATCGAGTCACTCGACTCCTGTTCCTGGCGTTGGCTGGCGTTACGCTGCTCGCGCCGTTCGCGCCCGAATCGGCTTTCGCGGCTGACCAGAAACCTCCGGCGCAGCACGTCAGCAGCAAACTGGTCGCACCCCTGAAGGCGGCGCAGGAAGCGATGCAGAAGCAGGATTGGGATACCGCGATTGCCAAGACTCTGGAAGCGAAAGCAGTGCCCGATCAGACACCGTACGACAAGTACCAGATCGCCGAATTCCTCTCGTTCCTGTACCTGAAGAAAGAAGACTACGCGAACGCGGCGGGCGCCTACGATGATCTGCTGGCGAGCGAGTTCCTGCCCGCCGATCAGTTGGAAGACCGCGCGCGCGTCGCAGCGACACTGAATTTCCAGCTCAAGAACTACCCCAAGGCGGCCGAGTACTGCAAACGCTGGATCGAAGCCAGCGGTGGCACCAAGCCCGAGCCCTTCGCGCTGCTCGGCCAGACGTATTACGTGCAGGACGATTTTGCCAATGCCGCCAAGCAGATCGACACCGCGATCGAGATGTCCACCAAGGCAGGCAAGCCGGTAACAGAACAGTGGCTGCAGCTGGCGCTCAGCAGCTATGCGGAGCTGGATGACGACGCCGGGATCAAGAAGAGTCTCGAGCAGCTCCTGCGCCAATATCCGTCGCCCAAGTACTGGGACCAGATGTTCACGATCCTCCAGAACCGCCGCGACAGCGATGATCGCACCACGATGAATCTGTACCGGCTGATGTTCGACGCCGGTCAGCTCAAGCGTCCCGACGACTACACAGAACTTGCGCAGTACACCTTCGAAGCGGGAATACCCGGCGAGTCCGTGAAAGTCCTGAAGCAGGGCTTCGACAAGAATCTTCTGGGTGGGAAGGATGAGCAGCGCCGCAAGCAGCTCCTGGCGGACGCGCAGAAGCAGGCAGCGAGCGATCAGAAATCCTTGCCGGGCCTTGAAAAGGAAGCAATGGCTGCCAAAACTGGCGACGCGGACGCGGTACTTGGCATCGCGTACCTGAGCTACGACCAGTACGACAAGGCTATCGAGGCCCTGCAGCGTGGACTGCAGAAGGGCGGGGTCAAGCGCCCCGAAGAGGCGCAGCTCATGCTGGGGCGCGCTCTGCTCAAGGCGAATCGCAGTGCCGACGCCGTGAAGGCCTTCGAGGCTGTTCCAAAGAGCTCAAAGCTTGCCGAGGTGGCGAATCTTTGGGCAATCTACGCGCAGAAGGGCGCGGGAACGCCGGCCGCCTGAATAACAACGCGCTCGCGGCATACCAATTTTGAGGTGTACAGAGGTGATGCGTAAGTATCTTGTCGTTTGGCTGCTCGCCGCTCAGATAGTCACTGTCGGGGCGACGACGCTGATGCTCCCGGCCGCTGCCGTGGCTGAGGCAAAGTTCAGCAAGGCGGTCGGCACGCCGCTCAAGGCGGCGCAGGAGGCGATCCAGAAGAAGAACTGGGACGTCGCGATGACCAAGCTCAAGGAGGCGAACGGCCAGGCAACCAAGACGCCATACGAGCAATACTCCATCAACGAGCTGATGGCCTACGTGATGCTGCGCACGGGCGATTCGGCCGGCGCCGCGAAGCTCTATGAGCAAAATCTCAGCTCCGGCCAGGCACCTGCAGACCAGGTTCCTGCGCGCACCAAGACGCTCGCGCAGCTGTTCTTCCAGACCAAGAACTATTCGAAGGCAATCGAGTACGGCGATCGCTGGCTGAAGAACAGCCCCGGTGACACCGATGCCTACCTGCTGGTCGCACAGTCCTACTACCAGCAGAAGGATTGCAAGAACGCCTCGAGGTACGTAGAGCAGGGAATGGAAGCGGCGCGCAAAGCCAATCAGCCGGTCAAGCAGAACTGGATGGACCTGAAACTGTTCTGCCAGGACGCCATGGGCGACACGCAGGGCGTGATCAACACCCGACTGCAGCTGGTGCGTAACTACCCGACCAAGGAGCATTGGGACGCCTTGCTCGTGACGGTCCAGAAGCAGGACGACGACAACGAACTGGTCACGCTCAACTATTACCGCCTGATGTTCGATCTCGATGTGCTCAAGAAGCCCAACGACTACAAGGAAATGGCGGAAATGGATATCACCGCCAAGGTTCCTGGTGAGGCGCTGGTGGTGATGAACAAGGGGTTCGAAAACAAGGTGCTCGAGACCAAGGATCGCGAGCGCTACACGCGCCTGCTCAACAACGCCCGCACCCAGGCGCAGACCGTCAAGGCTGATCTACCAAAGCTCGAGGCTGAGGCGCGCGCCGAAAAAACCGGCGAGGCGGATGTCGGCCTCGGCATGACGTACACCGGGTTCGCCCAGTACGACAAGGCCGTTGAGGCTCTGCAGCGCGCGCTGCAGAAGGGTGCCGGCAAGCGCAAGGACGAAGCACAGATCGCCCTCGGCCGCGCCTATCTCAAGCTCAACCAGAAAGACGCCGCCCGCAAAGCCTTCAAGGCGGTGCCTGAGGATTCAAAGCTGGCGCGCGTCGCGGAGCTCTACGCGATCTACGCCTCGCAGCAGAGCTGAAACCTCATCCAACGCATGTAGCAAGCGGGCCGTGAACTGTGTTCACGGCCCGCTGTCGTTCTGGAGCGCTGAAAAGGGTCGGCCACCGCGACCAGCGAGCACTGCGTGGATCTCCGCAACGATCGCGAGCGCGATCGCTTCGGGTGTGCCCGCGCCGATGTCGAGGCCGACCGGACCGTGCAATCGACCCGAGAGTCTGGCAGCAAGAGGCCCAAGCTCGGCGGCGAGACGACGACGTCGCTCACGCGGCCCGAGCAACCCCACGTACGGAATCAATGACTCCGCAAGCTGTCGCAGGTAGTGCAGATCAGCCGCAAATTGTGGCTCATCACGACGGCGGCGTCGTAGCGTGACAGATCCAGGCGCGCAGCTAGTTCCTCGGCGGGCGTGCTGATCACCTCGTTCGCCTCCGGGAAGTGCTCTTTGACTGCGTAGGCAGGTCGGTGGTCGCAGATCGTTACGGCCCAGCCCAGTTCGGCGGCAGCCCGCACGACTGGTGAAGCATCGGGACCGGCACCGAGGAGAAGAATCCGGGGTGGCGGATCCACGCGGCCTAGGAACACGCTGACGAGCGAATTACCACTGCCGACCTCCACGAGCTCCGCGGCCGACGCAGCGCCATTCAAGCGCGCCAGCTTCTCCTTCACGACAACGCCGATATCGTCGGCAGCTGGGCCGTCGAACACACATCTGCCGACAGGCCAGGCACGGCTGGTCGAGCGCACGATGGTGGCAAACCAAGTCGGTTCACGTAGCCGCAGGGCAACCTCGAGGCGATCCAACGGATGATAGTTGTCGGCGGCATTGAGTCGCTGCAGCAGGATGCTCATCGCTCCTTCGCAGCCGAGCCCGAGCCCCCAGATCAAATCGTCTGAGGTGCGCAGATCATATTCAACCAGTTGCGCGAGTCCGGTCTCGATTACGGACCTCGCACGTTCCAGCAGGTCCGTCTCGAGACAACCACCGGAGAGCAAGCCGCACGCTGTTCCGTCGGCGTCGATCAGCATGCGCGCCCCGGGCTTTCGGTAGGTTGAACCGCTGGTCGCAACGATCGTTGCGAGCGCGAGGGAGCGACGGACAGCGCGTCGTGGCTCCAGGAAGCCCAGTAGTGCAGTGAGACTGGAATCCATCGGCGCGCGATTATGCCAGCGAGGACGAAATTAAACATTCAGTGAGACCACCTCATTGCGACCGCGCGCGCCCCAGCATAAATTAATCGCACGTTTAACAGCGGAGCAGATAATGAGTCGCCAATTGCGGGTGGCGCTGGCGCGCCGCCCTGGCCGGCCTCGGGGCGGCAACGATCCTCAGGTTCGCGACGCTCTGCTCGAGGCCGCGCGAACCCTGTTTCTGCGCTACGGATTTCGCGCCGTATCGAGCCGGCAGGTAGCCGCAACTGCGCGTGTGAACCCGGCGATGATTCACTACTACTTCGATGGCAAGGACGGGTTGTATCGCGCCATGCTCGAGAGCGCGATCTCTCCGGTGCTCACACGCCTGGCAGCGATGTTGGGCCAGCAGGAGAGTGCGGACATCGAGGGTCTCGCGCGTGCTTACATGCGCGTACTCTCCGCCAATCCCTGGATTCCAGGCCTGATCGTGCGTGAGGTGCTGTCACCGGATGGCTCCTTTCGCCAGGTTTTCATTCGCGATCTCGCGGGGCGCTTCGCGCCGATGCTGCGCACCGTCATCAGGCGCGAGATCGACGCCGGGCGTCTGCGTAGCGATCTGGATGCGTCACTCACCTGCGTGTCATTGATGAGTCTCGCGCTCTTCCCGTTCATATCATTGCCGATCTCCAGCCGCGTGCTCGGAGTAGACAGCAGCGCAGCGGGCATCGACGCGCTGATTGGGCACACGATGCGGGTCTTTTTGCACGGCGTGGCGGCGAAGGATGGATTCAATGTGTAGGACCCTGTTTTGGTGTCCGGTGGCATTGCTCGCGCTCACCGGGTGTAACGGCGAGCAGTCTTCGGATGTGGCGCTCGGCACCTTGGAGCGGGATCGGCTGGAGTTGCCGGCGGAAGCGCACGAGCCGGTGATCGAGATTCTTGCTGGCGAAGGAGAGCACGTGACCGAAGGACAGGTGCTGCTCAGGCTGGACGGCGTGAATGGCGCTGCCCAGGTAGCGAGTCTCAAGGCGCAGGCGAGCGCAGCCCAGCATCGCTTGGACGAGCTGATCAAGGGCCCGCGCGCGGAAGACATCCTCGAGGCTCGCGCCCGTCTGGCGGGCGCAGAGGCGCAACTCGAAGGCGAGAGCAAGGAATACGAGCGAGTCCGCGAGCTCGTGCAGCGCAAGCTGACCAGCCAGTCGAGCCTCGATCGGCAGCGCGCCGCGCGCGACAGCGCGGAGGCTTCGCGCAAGGCTGCCCATGCGCAGCTCACGTTGCTCCTGAAGGGCACGCGCATCGAGGAACTGGACCAGGCGCGTGATTCCCTGGCTCAAGCGCAGGCACAGCTGCAGCAGACCGAGATCAGTGCGCAACGGCTCACGGTTCGCGCACCGCGCGCAGGCATCGTCGAAGCCTTGCCCTACAAGGTTGGAGATCGCCCACCAACCGGCAGTCCCGTGGTCGTGATGATCGCGGACGGTACTACGTACGCACGCGTCTACGTGCCCGAGCCGATGCGCGTACGTGTCCAGGCGGGCACACCCGCCAGTGTGCTCATCGATGGCAAAGAGCAGTCATTCGCTGCGAGGGTGCGCTACATCTCGAACGAAGCTTCCTTCACGCCGTACTTTGCCCTGACGCAGAAGGATCGCAGCCGCCTCAGTTACCTCGCCCATGTCGACCTGGAAGCAGAGCAAGGAGCTTCGCTGCCAGTGGGAATTCCTGTCGAAGTGCGCTTTGGCGAGACGCATCAGGCCAAACGATGAACCATGAACCGGCAATCAGCGCCCGGGGATTGACGCGGCGGTTCGGGACTCTCACGGCCGTCGATCACGTCGACCTCACGATCCCCAGGGCTCAGATCTACGGTTTCCTGGGTCCGAACGGTTCCGGCAAGTCGACAACGATTCGCTTGTTGTGCGGGTTGCTGCTGCCCAGCGAGGGCGCGGTACAGGTCCTCGGCCACGATGCGACGCGCGACTCGGAGATGCTGCGCCAGAAGATTGGCTACATGACGCAGCGTTTCTCACTGTGGGAAGACCTGACGGTGCTCGAGAACCTCGAGTTCATCGCCGACATCTTCGGTATCCGTCGTGCCGAACGTACCCGGCGCCTTGAGGCGGCGCTCGAGGAATTCAATCTGCGCGACCGAGTGGCGCAGCGAGCCGGCACGCTGAGCGGCGGACAGAAACAGCGACTGGCGCTGGCGGCCGCGGCGCTGCATGAGCCGGAGCTGCTGTTGCTCGACGAGCCGACGAGTGCCGTCGACCCGCAAAGTCGGCGCGACTTCTGGGAAAGTCTGTTCCGGCTCGTCGAACAGGGGACCACCATCCTGGTGTCGACGCACTACATGGACGAAGCCGAACGTTGCCATCGGCTTGCGATTCTCGACAGCGGGCGGCTGGTCGCGGAGGGAGCGCCGAAAGCTCTCATGGAAGACATCGACGCTATCGTGATCGAAGTCGAGACCGAAGACATTACCGGAGCCCGCGCCGCACTGGCGGGCGTCAGTGCGGTCAACAGCGTCGCGCAACTCGGCACGCGGTTGCATGTGCTGCTCGACCGTTCTACTCCCGATCCGCAACGGCTGGTGCAGGCTGCATTCGAGCGCGCTCATGTGCAGGCGGGTGTGGAGCTCACCAGAGCAAGCCTCGAAGACGTATTTGTCGCGGCCACCTTGCCGGGCCGCAGGCCGAACGGGCAACGGCGGGGGCTGAGTTCCGGGAACGCACTATGATCCCGCCCGCAATCGCGCAGTCACTCGGGCGCATTCGCGCCATCGCCGCCAAGGAATTCCGGCAGCTCGGGCGCGATCGACTGACGTTTGGGATGGTGGTTGGAATACCGCTGGTCCAGATCCTCATCTTCGGTTACAGCATCAACTTCGACGTACGCGACATCGGCGCCGGCGTCGTGGATCAAGCGGGCACCTCCGGTTCCCGTGCGTTGATCGCCGACCTGCAGGCAACGCAGGTCATCCACGTGAAGGAATACCTGCGCTCACCCGCCGAGCTCGAGGCCCGTATCGCAAGCGGCGCTCTGAGTGTGGGTGTGTATGTACCACCTGACTTCGAGCGTCGCCGTCTCGATGGAGATCGCACGGCTGTACAGATCCTCGTCGACGGCAGCGAACCGAGCATCGAGAGCGTGGTTCGAGGCATCGCCGAGCCGAAGTTCGCGCCGCGCGCCGGGATCAACGCACCGGATGAGCGCCTGATCGAAGTTCGCACGCTCTACAATCCCGAAAAGCGCACGGCCGTCCAGATCGTGCCGACGCTCATCGGCGTGATCCTCAATATGACCATGGTCCTGTTCACTGCCATTGCCCTCGTTCGCGAACGCGAGCGCGGCAACCTCGAGTTGCTGATCACGACCCCGGTGAAGTCGGCGGAACTGATGGCGGGCAAGATCGTTCCCTATATCCTCGTCGGTCTCATCCAGACCACGCTCATCCTGGTAGTCGGATGGTGGCTCTTCGATGTGCCTTTCAGCTCCAACCTGGTGAGCCTGTACGTGGCCGCCTGCCTGTTCATCGCCGCGACGCTGATGCTGGGATTGCTGATTTCGACCGTCGCGATGACGCAGTTCCAGGCCGTGCAGCTCGGGTTCTTCACCATGCTGCCGTCCATCCTGTTGTCAGGCTTCATGTTCCCGTTCGATGGCATGCCGGCTGCGGCGCAGGCAATCGCGCAGGTGCTGCCGCTCACGCACTTCGTGGACCTGGTGCGGGGCATCGCGTTGCGCGGTGCACCCCTCAGCAGCATGCCCGCACCGTTGCTCAAACTTAGTGCCTTCCTGGTCATCACGCTGATCCTGGCGGCACGACGATTTCGCAAGCGGTTGGACTGACCCGGGCTGGCGCGCGGCCGGCTGATAGGATGATGTTTGCGCCGGCATGAGCCGGCATGGACGTCCAGTGGCAGCACAGTCATACAAAGAGGGCGACTGGTTCGCGGTTCCAATGCCGCACGGCTTCGCCGTCGGCTTGGTGGCTCGCCAGCCGAAGCGCGGGCCGGTGATCCTTGGCTATTTTTTTGGCCCGCTTCGCAAGCAGCTCCCGGATGAGGCGGAGCTGACCCAGATCAAGGCGGAGCAGGCCAGCCTCATCTGCCGATTGAAGGATGGCGCCCTGCACCGTGGACTGTGGCGGGTGATGGGCCATCACCACCACTGGCGGCGTAAGGATTGGCCGTCGCCGGCATTCCTGCGCCGGGAGGGACTCTCGGGGCGTGCGATTCGACTCGAATATGACGGCGACAACCTGACGACGCCCGCACGTGAGAAGGAAGCAAGCATTCCGGACCTGAGTCTTCCCGAGGATGTTGTGCTCGATGAGTCCAGGGTGCTCGACACGCTGGGAAAGCTTCTGGCAGAGCAGAAGCCGGTGACGATCGACCCCTCTCATTGGGTGCGCTGAGCTTGCCATGATGCAGCGCGAAAGATTAGAGTCGCCGCGATTTCTACGGGTTCTCGGCAGACCCGTCAGGTGAGGCAATGAAAACAATCTACGTGGGGAACCTGCCATTCAGCGCCTCTGAAGACCAGATCCGGCAGCTGTTCGAGCAGTATGGGAAGGTCCAATCGGTAAAGCTCGTCACCGACCGCGAGACTGGCAGGCCGCGGGGCTTCGGCTTCGTAGAGATGGATGGCGGGGAGGCGGACAGCGCGATTACTGGACTCAATGGGCAGCAGTTCGGCGGACGGAGCTTGCGCATCAACGAAGCGCGCGAACGCAGCGATGATCGTGGCCCGCCGCGCCGGCGTCCCTGAGGCCCGTGCCGATCGCTGAGCGCAAGCCCAGAGCGGCGAAACCCTTTGAACCCGCGCCACGGTGCCCTCTGCGCGCCGGCGACAGGTTGCGCGCGGCTTTCATACACTGAGCAACGATGACTGACAACAACTGGACAGTGCACAAGTTCGGCGGCTCGAGCGTCGCTGATGCCGATTGCTTCCGCCGCGTGGCGCGCATCGTGGAGCAGGGCGGCGAGCGACAGGCGATCGTGCTCTCGGCCTGTCGCGGCGTTACCGACGCGCTGCTCAACATGGTGGCCTTGGCTGAGCACCAGGATGCGTCCTATGAGGCTCGTCTTGGCGAGATCCGCGAGCGGCACATCCAGATCGCTGAGTCGGTACTGAAGCCGGGCGGCGCCGCGGCGTTCATAGCGGAACTCAAAGCGGACTGCCGCGACATTCACGGGATTCTGCAAACGGTGCAACTGATTCGCTCGGCGGCACAGAACGTTCGCGACCTGGTGGCCGGGTACGGGGAGATCTGGTCGACACGCCTGTTCACGACCCTGCTGCGCGAACGGACCGGGTCCGCCGGCGCTGTCGAATGGCTCGATGCGCGCCGGGTCGTGGTGGTCGAGTGGGGCAAGCTCGGGCCGATCGTGCAATGGGACGAATCGCAACGGCGCATGCAGGCCGAGCTCAAGGCGGGGTTTACCGGAACACTTGTGGTGACGGGATTCATCGCCTCGGACCGCAGCGGCATCCAGACGACGCTGGGTCGCAACGGCAGCGATTTCTCGGCCTCGATCTTCGGTGCGCTACTCGAGGCGCGCGAGATCCACATCTGGACCGATGTCGACGGTGTATTGAGCGCTGATCCACGCCTCGTGCCGGAAGCCAAGGTGATCGACTCACTCTCATACAACGAAGCGATGGAGCTTGCTTACTTCGGCGCCAAGGTCATCCATCCACAAACCATGGCGCCGGCGATCGAACGGGACATCCCGATCTGGATACGCAACACATTCGCGCCCGACCGGGAAGGAACCCTGATTTGCGCCGAGCCGCAATCTCTTCTGCAGGTGAAGGGCATCACCAGCATCGATGCCATTGCGCTGCTCAACCTGGAAGGTGCCGGCATGATCGGCGTCCCCGGAACGGCACATCGCCTGTTCGGCGCGCTGCGTGAGGAGAACATCTCGGTCATCCTCATTTCCCAGGGCAGCTCCGAGCATTCGATCTGCTTTGCAATTCCGGAAGCGCAGGCGGTGCGTGCCGAATCCGTGGTGCGCAATGCCTTCGACAGCGAGCTGCGCCAGGGACAGATCCAGAGCATCGAGGTCGATCGTGGCCTCGCGATTCTCGCGGTGGTAGGTGATGGCATGGCGGGTGCGCATGGCGTCGCTGCGAAGGTCTTTACCGCGCTGGGCGACTCGGCGGTGAATGTGCGCGCCATCGCGCAGGGCGCCTCGGAGCGCAACATTTCGGTCGTCATCGACGGACGTCATACGTCGCGCGCACTGCGCGCGGTGCACTCCAGCTTCTATCTCTCGCCGCATACGGTATCCATCGGCGTGATCGGACCCGGTACGGTGGGGAGCGTGCTGCTGGATCAGCTCGCCGGCCAGATCGAGCGACTGGGTCGCGATCTCAGCCTTGACCTGCGGGTTCGAGGCATCATGACGTCGAGCCGCATGCTGCTCGTGGATGCGGGCATCGACCTCGGTCACTGGCGCGAACGACTCGCTCGCGATGCGGTGGCGGCGGACCCGGAGGCATTCGCACAATTCGTGCACGCCGACCACCTCCCGCACGCTGTAATGCTCGACTGCACGGCAAGCAATGAGGTCGCATCGCACTACCGCGAGTGGCTCGCGGACGGCATGCATGTTGTAACTCCGAACAAGAAGGCCAACAGTGGCGAGCTGGCAGGATATCGTGCGTTGCGCGATGCACGGCGGGCGGCCGGCTCGCATTATCTGTACGAGACCACGGTCGGCGCAGGACTTCCCATCATCCAGACACTGCGCGATCTGCGCGACACTGGAGACGAGATCATCAGCATCGAGGGTATTCTTTCCGGCACTCTCGCGTACCTCTTCAACGTTTTTGACGGTTCGATGCCGTTCTCGCGCATCGTGCGCGAAGCCAAGGCCAGGGGTTACACCGAGCCCGATCCGCGTGACGATCTGTCTGGTATGGACGTGGCCCGCAAGTTGATCATTCTGGGGCGGGAGATGGGCCTCGGACTGGAGCTCGCCGATGTCGCTGTCGAGAGCCTCGTGCCGCCGACACTGGCGCAATGCTCGATCGAAGAATTTCTCGAGCGTCTGAGTGAGTTCGATGGCGACATGCAGACCCGGTATCAGAAGGCGAAGGCTGAACAGCAGGTCTTGCGATATATCGGCCGGCTGGACGCCAACGGACGCGCCACAGTTGGGCTGACGCGCCTCGAAGCGCGCCACGCGTTCGCCAACATCTCGCTCACGGACAATGTCGTGCGCTTCGCCACGCGCCGCTATTGCGACAATCCGCTCATCGTGCAAGGACCTGGCGCGGGCCCCGAAGTGACCGCCGGCGGCGTGTTTGCCGATCTGTTGCGCGTGTGCGCCTACCTGGGTGCCAAGCTCTGATCGATATGGCGCGTACCGAGGCAACGGCATTTGCACCCGCTACGGTGGGCAACGTCGGGATCGGATTCGACATACTCGGGCACACGGTGCAGAGCGTCGGCGATCGGGTGACGGCACGACGCGTGCGCGCTGCAGGCGTTCACATTCGATCCGTGAGGGGAGTGGCGACTGCGTTGCCCCTCGAGGCCGAGCGCAATACCGCCGGCAAGGCAGTGATGAGCCTGTGGCAGGGGCGCCAGGTTCCCGAGGGCGTGGAACTCGAGATCGAGAAGGGCATTCCGCTCGGCTCCGGGTTGGGAGGATCGGCAGCCTCGGCCGTTGCCGCAGTAGTCGCGGCCAATGCCTTGCTCGATGAACCGGCTGGGATCGTCGAGCTGCTGAAGTGCGCGATGCACGGTGAGCAGGTTGCGAGCGGTACGATTCATGTCGATAACATTGCGCCGTCACTGATCGGCGGCCTCGTTCTGACGGTGGGAATCGACAATCCGCGCACCAAGCAGATTCCAGTCCCCGCTACGATCCGCTGCGTACTGGTTCATCCTCATATGTCCATTTCGACCCGTGAAGCGCGTGGCATTCTCAGCAAGACGGTCACGCTGTCGGACTTCGTGTGGCAGACCGCCAATCTGGCGGGGTTCATCTCCGGCTGTTACTCGGGTGACCTCGAGATGATCCGCGATGCCTTCCAGGATGTAGTGATCGAGCCGCAGCGCGCCGCGCTCATTCCGGGCTTCAAGGCCGTGCGCCTCGCAGCTATGGCAGATGGCGCCCTGGGATGCTCGATCTCCGGGGCCGGGCCGACAGTGTTCGCATGGTGCGAGGAGCCGCAGGCTGAGAGCGTGCGCCGCGCGATGGTCGCCGCGTTTGCTGCGCACGAACTCGCGAGCGATCACTGGATCACCAGTATCGAGCCTCTGGGCGCACGTCTGATCGATCGCTGATGCACTTTCACAGCACCCGCAAGCCGAAGGATCGCACCACGCTGGCCGACGCGATGGCGCGCGGCCTGGCGCCTGACGGCGGCCTGTACGTCCCAGGCTCGCTCCCAGGCATCGAGGCAGAGGCGCTGCCATCTAATGCACCGCTGGCGGAACTTGCGGGCGCAGTGCTTGCGCCGTTCTTTGCAGGCGACAGCCTGGAGAGCTCGCTGGCCGAGATCGCGACCGAGGCGTACGACTTTCCGGCGCCGCTGACGCCGGTGCGCGGCGGGCGCGAGCCTCTGGAGGTGCTCGAGTTGTTTCATGGACCAACGGCGGCATTCAAGGATTTTGGCGCGCGCTTCCTGGCTGGAAGTCTGTCGCGCCTGCAAGGCTCCACGCCAAGCACGACCATTGTGGTAGCGACCTCCGGCGACACCGGTAGTGCGGTTGCAGCTGCGTTTCATGGCCGGCCGGGCTTCGAGGTCGTGATTCTGTATCCGCGCGGGCGCGTATCGCCTCGCCAGGAGCAGCAACTGACCTGCTGGAGTGGCAACGTGCGCAGCTTTGCCGTCGCTGGCTCGTTCGATGACTGCCAGCGGCTTGCCAAGGCAACGCTAGCCGATCCACAGCTTCGCGAGTTTGGAAAGTTTTCATCGGCGAACAGCATCAACATCGGCCGCCTGCTGCCGCAGATTGCGTACTACGCGGCCGCCAGCCTCGACGTCGCTCGTCGCACCGAAGGCCCGGCTTCGTTCATCGTGCCGAGCGGTAACCTCGGAAACGCGGTTGCGTGCATCTGGACACGTGCGATGGGGTTGCCGATCGCCGAGATCGTGCTGGCACATAACGCCAACCGCACCGTCCCCGACTTCCTCGAGAGCGGCAAGTGGTCGCCGCGCCCGAGCGTCGTCACGCTCGCCTCCGCCATGGATGTGGGGGATCCAAGCAACGCCGAACGCCTCGGTACGCTGACGCCTGATCCCGAGACGTGGGGTGACCGCCTGGCCGCAGTATCGATCGGCGACGATGAAATCCGGGCGCGCATCCGGGCCGACTACTCTGGCTACGGACGTGTCTGGTGCCCGCACACGGCCGTTGCGGCTGAGGCGTACATGCAGCTTCCAGTCGAATTGCGCCGCGGGCACCACTGGGTCCTGGTGGCGACGGCTCACCCGGCCAAGTTCAGCGAGATCGTCGAACCCTTGATCGGCGGTGAGGTCGCCGTTCCTCCGGCACTCGCGGCGCTGCTGGCGTTGCCGCGACAGGTCACCGAGATCGATGCTGAATTCGCTACTCTCAAAACAGTACTTCTCGAACGGATGATCGAAACACTCGAACGCCTCGATCCAGTTGTAGTTGCCTGGGCTCTCGGCGCGCTGCTCCTGGCCGTCATCGCGATATGGACTTATGGCAGGTTACGTCGCATCACCGAGCTGCGCGCGCTGCGCGCGGCGCTCAAGGAAGCGTCCTACGAAGTCGTACACGATGTACTCATTCCCGACGGCATGGATGGACGGCTGCATGTCGATTTCCTGCTGCTCACGCAGCGAGGCATCCTGGTGCTCGATCTGCGCGAAGTGCCAGGGCTGATATTTGGCGGCGATCAGATGAATGACTGGGCCGTCATGACGCGTCGGCGCCGCTACTCGTTCGCGAATCCGCAGGGGCCGCTTCTCGATCGGGTCGCGGCGGTGAGGCAATTTGCCGGCGAGACTCCAGTCGAAGGGCGCGTGCTGTTCACTTCGCGAGCGCGCTTCCCCAAAGGTCGCCCGAAGTCAGTCCTGATGCTCGATTCGCTCAAAGTGGAATACGCCCCAGTCGACAAGGGCTCAATGCAGAGCGTGGTGGCGCGTTTCAGACCTGGCTGGGAGTCAGTCAAGGCAAGCCTGACTCCCAGCGATCTGGCCCGTCGGTGAGGCCGGGCTAAGTCAGGTCGAGGGCGTTGTGGAATCGCCAGAAGCAGCAGGCGGCTGGTGCCGCTGGAAGCGCTGACGTGCCTGGTCCCTCATCTGCGCCTGGATCTGCGGGAGCTTCGCCTTTTGCTCCTTGGTGAGCAGACCGTACACCTGGGATCGCACCTGGCTGCTCTCAGTCACCATCTTCGACGCCAGCTCGGCGGCTGATTGGCTGACCTGCGCGACGACGGTGGCGTAGTTCGGGTCATCGGGCTGCGTGCCGCGCAGCTTCTCAGCGCTGGTGCGCATGCTGTCACGCATGGCCTGCATCTGGGGACGCGCGGCATCGAAGATCCCCTTGATGGATTGCCGCTGCTCGGCGCTCAGGCCGAGCTGATCACCCATGCGTGCGATGTCGTCGCCAAGAAAGCCATTGCCGAACATCGCATCGGACCCCGGCCCATGGTCGCGTCCGGACCATCCACTTTCATGTTGCTGCTCGCCGGCGGTGGCAATTGCGGCACCGCCGAGCGCCAGGGCCGCAAGCAATGCGGCCACCAGATACTTACCTCTTTCTGACACTGTCATCTCCTTCCACGCCGGCTCCCACCTCGGGAGCTTTCGATGCATGAGCTTACGGTGGCGCCCGTGCGAGGGGGGATTAGAACCGGCAAAGCCCCTGCAAAGATCCGTGAAGGGTCGCCGGTGGCGGTGACAAACCGGAGCCTTGCCCGCACCATCGAGCTTATGAACACCGCTTCAGCCGCAACGCGCGTTCTGCTGGTCGACGACGATCGGGAGCTGACGGCTATGCTGGCGCAGTACCTTGGAGGGGAGGGGTTCCAGGTCGAAGCCGTGCATGAAGGCACTGGCGTGCTGGAGCGCCTCAGCGCCGCCAGCATCGATCTGATCGTTCTCGACATCATGCTGCCGGGTCGCAACGGGCTCGAGGTTCTGCAGGAGTTGCGCCGTCGGGGACAGACCCCCCCAGTCCTGATGCTGACGGCACGGGGCGATGACGTCGATCGGATCCTCGGCCTCGAACTGGGCGCGGATGACTACCTGCCCAAACCCTTTAATCCGCGCGAGCTGGCGGCCCGCTTGCGTGCCATTTTGCGCCGCGCACGCGAACCCGGAAGCGCCGCCGGTACCCCGATTCAACTGGGCCCTATTACGGTTGACCCATCGCGGCATCGAACTGAGGTCAGGGGCGCGGTCGTGGTGCTCACCGGAGCCGAAATGCGCGTGCTCGAACAGCTGATGCGCCACGCCGGCAAGGTGATCTCACGCGAGCAGCTCACCGAATCGGCGCTCGGCCGCAAGCTCGAGCTCTACGATCGCAGCATCGACACGCATGTGAGCAATCTGCGCCGCAAGCTGGCGTTGACTGGCGTTGGTGATCCGGAGATACGCGGCATCCGCGGTGCCGGCTACATGCTGACCGCCCCAGGTGAGGAGAGCTAGTGAGCAGCCTGTTGGCGCGCATCTTCGCCTCGTTCTGGGTGGCGATGGTGCTGATTGTCGCGGGTGCGATCGGTGTCACGCTTTACGTGCTCGCGGAGCGCACCGAGGGGCCGCAGAGAGACCCGGCGGCGCTCGCGGAGCAGGCGGCAGCTGCCCTGCAGTCCGGTGGCGAAACGGGGCTCAAGCGCTGGCTTACGGGTCTTGAACATCGGGATCTGGATACGCGGCTGTTCGTGGTCGGCCCTACGGGCCAGGAACTTCTCGGCCGCCCCATCCCGCATTTTCTGGCGCGACGCCTGGCCCGCAACACACTCGAGCCAGGCCACGAGCGCCCGCCACCACTAGCGGAACAAGGCGCGCGCTACCGGCCGCCACAACCGTTGCCACTGATCATCGCCGGCGATGGCACCGTGTATCGGCTGGCGCTGATGCCGCGCAGACCGGAATTTTTCGACACGCTGGAGGTCCCGCAGGCGCGGGGCGCAATCCTGCTGCTCGCGATCCTGGTCACGACTTTGATCAGCTGGTGGCTGGCACGTTCGGTCACCCGGCCGGTTCGGGTGCTGACATCTGCAACGCGTGCCCTGGCGAGCGGCGACCTCGAAATCCGCCTGCCGCAGGTGGCCAAGCGACGCGACGAGCTGGGAGTCCTGGCGCGCGACTTCGAGGAGATGGCGCGCCGCTTGCGCGAATTGTTGCTCGGGCGGGAGCGGTTGTTACGGGATGTCTCGCATGAACTGCGCTCGCCTCTTGCTCGCATGCAAGTGGCGGTGGCCCTGGGGCGTCAACCTGGCGGAGATGTCGCCCAGACGCTGCAGCGGATCGAGTCGGAAGCGGCGCGGCTCGATGCGCTTATCGACCACGTGCTCAAGCTGTCACGACTGGATGCGGGTGCTGCAGCGCTGACACGCGAACCGGCTGACCTCGTGGGGCTGGTCGACCAGGTGGCGCGTGACGCGAGCTTCGAAGGCCAGGGGCGCAACGTAAGAGTTCAGTGGGATCCGCCTGAGCACGCGGTCACGGTACGCGCCGATGCGGAGTTGCTTGCGAGTGCAATCGAAAATGTGGTGCGCAACGCCCTGCGCTACAGTCCGCCTGGTTCCAGCGTCGAAATCGCGCTGCATTCCAATCCAGATAAGGTGCGGCTCGTGGTCCGCGATCACGGACCCGGGGTTCCGGAAGGGGATTTGCAACACATCTTCGAGCCATTCTTCCGGGTCGCTGAGTCGCGCAGCCGTGAGAGTGGCGGCGACGGCATCGGTCTCGCGATCACCGCGCGAGTGCTCGCCGCACACGGCGGCGCGACACGCGCGCAAAACGCTCCGACGGGTGACGGTCTGCAGGTGGAACTCAGCTTGCCCGCATGATCGAGAGTCCGCCTAGCGTGCAGCGTGATCCGCCAATACTTGCGCAACGCACTGAGTGACCTTCACTCCCGTCTCGATGTGCAGAAACTCGTTTGGACCGTGCGCATTGGCGTGCGGTCCGAGCACGCCGGTGACAAGGAACTGCGTCTTCGGAAACCGCTCCCCGAGCATGCCCATGAACGGAATACTGCCGCCACAGCCGAGATGCACCGCGTCCTTGCCAAAGAAATCGCGTGAGGCGTGCATCACCGACTGTTCGAGCCACGGCTCGAACGCGGGTGCGTCCCAACCGCCCATCGCCGAACCGGCGGTAAAGCTCACGCCTGCGCCGTAGGGCGGATCGGCTTGCAGCGTGGCGGTGAGAAGTTTCGCGACCTGAACCGGGTCGCTGGTAGGTGGCAATCGCAGAGACAACTTCACACTGACCTGCGGCACGAGCACGTTCCCGGCATTCTGCAGGGCAGGCAGACCGTCGAGGCCGGTGATGGTCAGACTCGGCTTCCATGTCGTGTTGAGGAGGAGCTCGACTGGATCGGTGGAGAGTGGACGGGCACCGGGGATGAAAGGCATGCGGGTCACGACCTCATCGCCCAGCACTGCCGCGGCGATGGCGACCTGCCTGCGCCGTTCGGCCGGGATCGGCACGTACATGGGCTCGATCAGCAGGTCGCCGGTGACTTCATTTTCGATGCGCGACAGGAGTTGGCGCAGCACGCGAATGCAGGAAGGTGCCGTGCCGCTGCCCATCCCGGAATGCACACCTTCTTCGAGGATCCGTACCTGCAGGGTTCCGAGCAGATTCCCGCGCAGCGAAGTCGTGCACCAGAGCTGATCGTAGTTGCCGCACTCCGCATCGAGACATACCACGAGGCTCGGGGTGCCGAGGCGTGATGCGAGCGCATCGACATGGAATGGCAGATCGGTGCTACCGCTTTCCTCGCAGGCTTCGATGAGAACTACACAGCGGGCACGGGGAATTCGCTGCGCATCGAGGGCGGCGATCGCTGCCAGGGATGCAAATACGGCGTAGCCATCGTCGGCGCCGCCGCGCCCGTAGAGTTTTCCGTCGCGGATCACCGGTTCCCACGGACCGAGCCCTTCGTGCCATCCGGTGAACTCCGGTTGCTTGTCGAGGTGACCGTAGAGCAGCACGCAATCGTCGATCTGCCCGGGAATGTCGATGAACAGGAGGGGAGTGCGTCCCGCGATGCGACGGATCTCGACCGTCATGCCATCGATCGGCTGCGCCTGGCACCAGCGCGCCATCAATTGGATGGCGGCCTCCATGTGCCCGTGTTGTTCCCACTGCGGGTCGAACAGGGGCGACTTGTTCGGAATGCGCACGTACTCGCAGAGCTGCGGGACGATGGATTTCAGCCACTGCCCCGCGATCGATTCCTTGAGCCGGGTCTTATCAAGTGTGTTCATAAAATCAATACCTTACAGGCTATATCTAATAAGATAGATTGCTCAGCCTTTGGGCCAGCCAAAGAAGGCTCGCACGTTGGCGGTGGTCTGGCGCGCAAGCGCATCGGCAGGCTCGCCACGCAAAGAGGCCACCGTCGTCAGGATATGAGGCAGGTACATCGGCTCATTGCGCCGAGTGGCGGGCTTGGGCTCGAGGTCGCGCGGCAACAGGTAGGGCCCATCGGTTTCGAGCATCAGGCGTTCGGCCGGGATCCGTGTCACGAGTTCCTTGAGCTCGCGGCCGCGACGCTCATCGTTGATCCAGCCAGTGACACCGATATACAAGCCGAGCGAGAGGTACTCATCAAGCTCGGCGCGAGTTCCGGTGAAGCAGTGAGCCACTGCGGCCGGAAGCTGCCGCAGCCGCTCGCGCAGGATGGCCACGAAGTCCTGATGCGCGTCGCGCTGGTGCAGGAATACCGGCAGGCGCGCCTCCGCCGCCAGCTCGAGCTGTTCGGCAAAGGCCCGTTGCTGCTCGGCTCGAGGTGAGAAATCGCGAAAGTAATCGAGGCCACATTCGCCCGCAGCACACACCTCAGTAGCCTGCAACAGGCTGCGCAGCTCCGAGCGCTGCTCGGCCGTGAATTCCTTCGCGTGATGCGGATGAACCCCGGCGGTCGCCCGCAGCACGCCCGGAAATTCGCGCACCAGTTCAATGGCACGCCGGGTGCTGGAAATGCTCGAGCCGGTGACGATCATGTGCGTCACGCCCGCCGCGTGCGCCCGTTCGAGCACCCGATTGCGATCCACGTCGTAGCTGTCGTGCGCGAGATTGATTCCAATGTCGATGAGTGCTTCGGGCATCGTTACGGGAGGACCTGAAAGCGTACCTGGCTGCGGTGGCGGGATTGCATGCTATCTTGCGCCGCCGGGCAAGTGAGCCCTCAAGCTTCCCCCAGGCACGCGCGAGCGGTCGAGTCACGAGCACATGCGCAAATCCGATTTGATGATCTTGATCCTGATGGCGGCTGGCGCCGTGCAGGCACAGGAAATTGACCCCGCGGATCTCGAGGGGCGTATCGAGTATGCGTATTTCACTGCTGATGCCAATGCGCTGCGCAATCTGGTCGGCGCGACGCAGAATTCGTTAGCCAAGGGCAGCGGTGGCGCGCTCGCCCACTATCAGCGCGGCCAGGTGCAGTATCGGCTCGGGCAGGTGCTCGAGGCGCAGCACGATGCGAAGGCGCCGGAGGCCTTCTCGGCGTGCGTCGATGCGCTCGGTAAAGCGATCGATGCCGACAAGCAATTCGCCGAGGCGTACGCACTGCAAGCGGCTTGCTATGCGAGCCTTGCGGAACTGAAGGCCTGGAAGGTCGTGGATGTGCCATTGGCCGGCTCGCGCCTGGACAGGGCACTGAAGCTTGCGCCGAAAAACCCGCGCGTCGCACTGGTCGACGCGCTGAGTGACTACGAGCGATCACGAGCTTCGGGCGAAGATCGCAAGCGCGCCTGTTCCAAGTTCGAGAAGGCCGCGCAGCTCTTCGATGCCTCCCCGGAAGAGACCAAGGTGCCGGCGTGGGGCGCGGCGGATGCGTATCTCTACGTAGGCAGGTGCCTGGACGAAGGCGGTGATGTCCTGGGTGCGCGCAGTGCGCTGGAACGCGCCCTCATCATCGCACCCGATTTCGCCGTCGCTCGCGCCGAGCTGCGGCGCGTTGTCGCCCCGAAGTCCTGATTTTCCCTAGTACCTGAAGCGGAACGCGCACTGTATCGTGCGTTCGCGAAACTCCTCATCAAGCCCCATCAGTGTGCGCTGTTCGAGCACCCCCTTGACCTGCAGGGCCTCGAGCCACAGCTGCCAGTGCTCGCCGAAGTCGTAACTGTAGTCGAGGGTCCAGCCCTCGGCATCCTGGTAACCGTTGAAATAAACTGCACCGCGCAGCGTGTAGGTCGACAGATTGTCGTAGCGAGCAGTGACCCGGTGTGGGCCGAAAGCGCCGCTGACCAATGCGAAATACGACTCGAAGGCGAGGCGGATCAGTCCGAGGCCGTCGCTGCTCGGTCCGACGGCGGTGTCACCGTCCATCCATTGCGCCACGAATGTCCAATCCGGTCGCCACTCGAAGCGCAGTCCGGCACTGTCGAAGCGGGTCAGCCAGGCGTTCTCGAATCCATTGCTGGCTGCGGGATCGCCGCGATTGTCGTAGTGAAGCACCCTGAGCTCGAGTCGCTCAGGCCAGGTGGCCTGCGCGCCCAGGTAGTAGCCGGGCCGATCGTCGATTTCATGGAAGAACTCGACCTGGTGCCTGGCCGTGCTGTCGGCGAAGATCTTTGGAAGTCCACCGAACAGGGCCGTCTGGCGATCGTGGATCGCCCAGCCGCGCTCGAAGATTTGCACGCCGAGTGGATCGTTCCAGCCGTACATAGAGCCGACGAGGCTGAGGTCCACACCACTGCCGGTCCGCGAGCCGAGCCACGTGAGCTCCGCCTCGGCGCCAACGATGCGTAATTCCTCGCCGAGCCAGGTATTGATCGCGGCGGGGCTGAGCGAGTACGCGCTTTGCCACCCTGCATCGCGATTCTCCAGCGAGATCGGCGGGTAGTAGGCGCCCAGCCTGGTCTGCCAGCGCCACGCAGAGGAGGGGTAGGGACGCCACTCGAGAAACGCTTCGGTGACGTCGACCGGATTCTTGTCGTGATCCGAGTAGCTGTCGATGGTCAGGTGTGCGTCGATCGTCTCCGTCACGGGTCCACGGTACTCCAGGAAGAATCGTCCGAACTGGGGCTGGTCGTGGTCCTGGTCGAATCGGGCCAGGCCGAGACCACCTTGGGTGAATGAACGATCGACGTCTGTGTCGATGTAACGGACATCGATCTGGATATCGAGCTCGTGTTCGGACCAATCGGTGGCCGAGCTGGTCACTGGGCACGCGAGGAGCGCTGCAATCACAACGCGACTCGCCCGGCGCAAGCTGAGGGCGTCAGTATCCATTGCGGCTCGCCTTGGTCGGCTTAGGGCGCAACTCAGGCGAGAGTGCCTTCGTCAGGCGCAGCATGACCGGCGGCTGCGCATATACGCTGACCTGCACTTCTTTCGTGACCTCGTCATTGGATTCGTTGAAGCGCGGATTCCATGCACTGATCTCGTAGTCGCCTGCTGGCAATCCATCGAGGTGCAACGTCCCGGATGCTCCGGTCTTGCCGAAGTACGGCGATGGCGTCACGTAGATGTAGCCGAGCATGTTGTCGTGAATGTTGCAGCCGAGCACGACGAGGCCGGCCTGGTCGAATAGCAGCGGCGGGTACACGTGACCGCGGTACAGCGAGAGCTGAAAACGCTTTGCCGGCGAAAACGAATAGACCTGGTGAGCGACGTTGTCGCTGTTGGGAAAGTCGACTGGTGTGCCGGCGCGGATCACGAGAATGCGCGGCACGAACTGGCGATCCACCTGATCCATGACGGCGTGATGGGATCCTTCTACTGGTGTGGGCGCATCGGCGCCATGCCGGGGACTCGCGACGATGACAACGTCGCTCACCGGGCGGCCATCGCGGTCCAGAACTCCGATCTCCAGGTCAGCCCCAATGCCCGACGCTGCCCACAGGGACAGCATGCAAGTCGCTGACAGCAAACCCGCCAAATGGCCAAAACGCAGCATGGGCAGCCGACCCTCAGGAGCCAGTGGCGGCAATGAATCACGCTGTGTGGGCACCAAGTTTGATCCACGTCCCAGTTTGACAATAGCTGGGTGGCTGCGATGCAGCGACCTCTCTAGATTGCGGAATGAGTAGCGTTTTCTAGGAGCGCGAGCCGCACCAACGCACATGCAGAGTTTTCGCACCCGCATCCTGGGCCTGCTGCTGGCCATCGTCGTGACCACCCAGCTTGCGACGATGTTTGCGCTGGTGGTGCAGACGCACCGCGAGGCCCAGTCGCGTGCCCAGCAGCAACTCAGCTCTGGTGGACGCGTGCTCGCCAGCATCATGCACTCGCGAGCCGAACAGCTTCGCGATGCGGTGCACGTACTCGTGGCGGATTACGGATTCAAGGAAGCCGTAACTTCTGCGGACCAGGAAACCATTCTTTCCGCACTGGACAATAGCGCCGCACGTATCGATGCAGATCTGGCTGCATTCTTCGATCCGAGCGGCCAGGTGATCGCCACAACACTTCCAGGTCTGCCAGATGCCAGCGCGATGCGCTGGCCCCCGCTGGGTGCGGCCGCTCACGATTCCGGCGTCATCTATCGAAGCATCAACAACAAGCCCTATCTGCTGGTGATCGCGCCGGTGCGGGCGCCGGCTGCGGTTGGCTGGGCAGCCATCGGTTTCGGGATCGATTCGGTACTGGCCAGCGAGATGCGCTCGCTCCTTGGCGTCGACGTTTCGTACTTCGACAGCAACCGCGGCGCGAATACGCTGGTGTCATCGCTCGATTCCTCGCTCCGCATGGCATTGCGTGCCGAGGTACAGAAGCGACTGAGTGCGACCGGGCGTGCCGAACAAGTCTCGCTCGATGGCGATGACTATGTACTGTTGATCGAGCCGCTCGAGGGCGCGGGCGGGCAACTCTACGTGGTCCTGCAGACCTCGCTCGCCGAAATCCTCAAGCCCTTCGATACCCTGCGTGCCACCATCCTGGCGGTGGCGCTGCTCGCGGTGCTGCTGGCAGTCCCGCTCGCAACGATGCTGGCGCGCAGCGCCAGCCGTCCAGTGGACAAGCTGGTGGCGGCCGCACAGCGCATCGAAGGCGGCAACTATTCTCAGCAGGTCGACTTGAGCGGCACGCAGGAATTTCGTGCGCTCGCCTCAACGTTGAACTCGATGCAGTCACGCATCGCGGAGCGCGAGCAGCACATCCGTTTCCAGTCCTCGCACGATGAACTGACGGGACTGCCAAATCGCACGCTGTTTCGTGAGTTCCTGCTGACGACGTTGGTGGTGGACCCGAACGCATCGCTCGCGCTATTGACGGTCGAGGTCCGCGACCTGGATCAGATCAATGCCTCCTTCGGCCATGCGTTCGGCGAGGAAGTGATCCGCGAGATTGCCAGTCGTATCACCGCCCGCGTGGGTGCCGACGATCGCGTCGCACGCAGCGAGGCAGCACAGTTCATGGTGATGGTACCTGGTGCTGATGAAGGAAGCGCGCGCCACCTCGCAGCGCAGATCCTCGAATCGATCCGCTCCGGCCTCATCCGCGAAGACGTGCCAATCAGCTTGGATGCTTTCGTCGCATTGTGTGTGTGCCCGGCGCATGGCAAGGAAGCCGACGTCCTGCTGCGCCGTCTGGATTCCGCGCTGTGTGACGCTCGAGCGCTTGCAACTTCGGTGGTGGTGTACCAGCCGGGGCGCGAAGAAGGCCACCGACGGCAGCTTGCGATCCTGGGTGACCTGCGACGCGCCATCGCGAAAGGTGAGCTGTCCCTGCACTACCAGCCGAAGGTCGACATGGCGACCAAGCAAGTACGAAGCCTCGAAGCCCTGGTGCGCTGGAATCATCCGCGCCATGGGGCCATTCCACCGGGAGAATTCGTACCCCTGGCGGAACGCGCCGGCAGCATCATCCTGCTGACGAGCTGGGTGCTGAAGAGCGCCCAGGAACAGATGCAGGCCTGGCACAAGGATGGCTTCGAAATCGACGTGTCCGTCAACCTGTCGGCGGCCGACCTGGGCGACCCGGAGCTTCCGGAACTGGTGCGCAAGCGCCTTAGCGGGGGGATACCCCTTGCCAGCCACCTGGTGCTCGAGATCACCGAGAGCGCCGTGATGCGCGAGACGGCGAACGCGATCCGCGTGATGGAGGAGCTGCGGCACGACGGAGTGCGCTTCTCGATCGATGACTTCGGCACCGGCTATTCATCGCTCGCCCAGCTCAAGCGGCTGCCGGTGGACGAGATCAAGATCGACAAGTCCTTCATCGTCGACCTGAAACGTCAGACCGATGATGAGGTCATTGTGCGCTCGACCATCGAGCTGGGGCACAGCCTCGGCGTGAAAGTCGTCGCCGAAGGCGTCGAAACCGCCGATGGCTGGGAAATGCTCCGCCAGATGGGATGCGATCTGGCGCAAGGCTACTTCATCAGCGCACCGCTTCCGGCCGCGCAGATCGTCAACTGGGTGCGCGCACTCAACTCCAAACTCGAAACGGCCGAGACTCCGACTCAGCAAGTGCGCATCCTCAAAGAGCATCGTCGCAACAACGCCTAGCAGGCGCGGCGCCCCAGGGCGAGTGGCCAGGGAGCCATCCGGATGTGCAATACTTCGCCACCTCCGGTCCACAGACACTGAGGAGATGCACTGATGAGCTGGGTCATCCTCGGGTTGATCGTGCTCGCGCTGATGCTCCTGGTGGGGATCTACAACCGCCTGGTGTCGGCGCGCAATGCCTACAAGAACGCGTTCGCGCAGATCGACGTGCAACTCACGCGTCGTTACGACCTGATCCCAAACCTGGTCGAGACTGCGAAGGGCTATATCAAACACGAGCGTGAAACGCTCGAAGCCGTGGTGCGCGCGCGCAACGCGGCGGTGAGCGGTCTGAAGGCCGCGGCTGCCAGTCCTGGTGATCCCGCCGCCCTGCAGCAGCTGGCTGGTGCGGAAAACACGCTCACGGGTGCGTTGGGACGGCTGTTTGCAGTGGCCGAGGCATATCCCGATCTGAAGGCCAACCAGAACATGATGCAGCTCTCCGAGGAGCTCACCTCGACGGAGAACAAGGTTGCCTTTGCGCGGCAGGCTTTCAACGATGCCGTCATGTCGTACAACACGACTCGCGAGGTGTTCCCCAATAATTTTGTCGCCAATGCGTTCGGCTTCGCGCCCGCGCAGCTTCTCGAGATCGACAGTGCTGAGAAGCGCGCGGCTCCCAAGGTCAGCTTCACCTGAAGCCCAGTCGAGCCTGCCCGCCGCATCCGGTGTGAGCGGATGAATTTCTACGCGCGCCAGGCCAACGCGCACCGCCAGACACGCTTGCTGGTGGTGCTGTTCGTGCTCGCAGTGATCGCCATTGTTATGGCGGTCAACTTTGTGGTCTTAACAGTAGTCGCTATTTCCGACTCCGAGCATCCGGCCCTGCCAGACACTGCCTGGCTCGGGACCCGCCCAGGCACCGTCATGCTCACTTCGCTTCTCGTTCTCGCCGTCGTGGGAATGGCGAGTCTCTACAAGACGATGCTGCTGCGCGCGGGCGGTGGCGTCGTGGCAAAGTCTCTCGGCGGCGACCGGGTCGACCGCAGCACTGCAGATGCGCTCCGGCGCCGGCTGCATAACGTGGTGGAAGAAATGGCCATTGCTTCGGGGGTGCCGATGCCCGAGGTGTACGTGCTCGAGCACGAGGGCGCCATCAATGCGTTTGCGGCTGGCCACTCGGCGTCGAATGCCGCCATCGCGGTGACGCGAGGCGCGCTCGAGCGCTTGAATCGGGCCGAACTGCAGGGCGTGATCGCGCATGAGTTCAGTCACATTCTCAATGGCGACATGCGCCTGAGCCTGCGCCTGATGGGCCTGCTCTTTGGGTTGCTCGTGATCGCGCTCATCGGGCGCACCGTGCTGCGCTTCAGCTCGCGCAGCTCTGGCAATCGCAAGGGTGGTGTCGCCCTGATCGCTCTTGCGGCAGTCGCCGTGATGACCCTGGGCTATATCGGTGTGTTCTTCGGACGGTTGATCCAGGCAGCCGTTTCGCGCCAGCGTGAAGGGCTGGCGGATGCGTCGGCGGTGCAGTTCACACGCGAGCCGGAGGGGTTAAAGGGCGCCCTGGTGAAGATCGGCGGGCTCGACCTCGGTTCCAAACTCCAAAGCGTCCGGGTCGACGAAGTGGCGCACATGCTGTTCGCGCCGGGCATGTCGCGCTTGTTCGCGACTCATCCACCACTCATCGAGCGGATCCGCGCGCTCGACCCGTCATTCAAGGAGTCGGAATTTGCTCAGGTAGATTCCGGCCCCCAGCTTCCCTCGCAGGTTACGGGCGATCAGTTGACGAGCGAATCCTTGCCGCAGCTGGATGCGGAATTTGGCGCGCTCACCAGTTCCGTGGCGGCAAAACCGCGCACGATCGCACAACTCGTGGGCAACCCGGGTACCCCGCAGGTGCGCGTGGCGCAGGCCCTGACGCAAGCCCTGCCGCCGGAGCTGCTCACCAATCTCGAGGCCCCCGGCCGTGCGCTCGGCATGCTGCTCGCGCTGGTGCTCGATCCAAAGCCTGAAGTGCGATCCCGGCAACTGGAGATCGTCAAGGAGCGACTCGGCGAGCGTGCGCTCGGCCTCATCGAACAAGCTGAATCAGCCGCAGCGCAGCTCGAGCC
Source organism: uncultured Gammaproteobacteria bacterium (assembly GCA_963724625.1). Lineage (GTDB taxonomy): Bacteria > Pseudomonadota > Gammaproteobacteria > Steroidobacterales > Steroidobacteraceae > DATBVX01. The sequence goes on from CAVRVO010000013.1 coordinate 312,798, forward strand.
GTTTCAGCGCCTGCCGATGCTGCAAACACTGTTTCCAAGCCTCAGGCGCCTTACACGCGAGAGCAGGACGCGCATCGTCGAAGGACTCGATCGCCTGGTCCGGGTGGACGGGCGCATCGAGATCTTTGAATACGCGCTGGGCACGCTGGCGCGAATCTACTTGCAGGACGAGATGCAGCCAGCGGCTGCCACCCGGACTCTGAAGATCGACCAGGTCACGGCTGAGTTGCAAACCGTATTTTCGACACTGGCCGAGCATGGGACGTCCGATGCCACGCAGGCCCGGCGGGCCTATGAGATCGGGATGCATCACCTGCTGCCCGAAATACGGCCGCCGTATCAGCCGGTACCGGGTTGGGCACCTGCCTTGGATCGCGCGCTGAAATGCCTCGATCGCCTCGCGTCCGCTGCCAAAGAGCAGCTGGTTGAAGCGCTGGTGAAGACCATTGGCCTCGATCAGCAGCTCACGGTCGAAGAATCGGAATTGCTGCGCGTCGTGTGCGCTTCAATTCACTGTCCGCTGCCACCGCTGATGAATCTGCAGGACTAGCGCCGGGCCATCTGAGCTCTCAGGGATGCCCGCTGCGAGGAGACTCTCAATTGGCCTGCCATTTGAAGGAAAGCGCGCCGAGGGCGAGAAACAGCACAGCGGTGATCGCCAGATAGAGCAGCTGCGGGGCGACCTGCGCCAGACCTGCGCCATCGATCATGATCGCGCGTCCCGCGTCGAGCAGCTGTGTCAGCGGGAAGATCTTCGCCAGCCACTGCAGCCAGCGAGCCGAGCCTTCCAGGGAAAACCACACGCCAGACAGCAGCATCATCGGCCAGGTGAAGGCATTGATGATTCCGCTTGCCACCTCCTCGCTGGTGAAGCGGGCGGCGATGAACAGACCAATCGCGATTAGGGCGATAGCACCAAACAGCGCCACCACGAACAGCAACCAGTAGCTGCCCTCCATGCGGAAATGCAGCACCAGGCGCAATGCGGCGAAGACCAGCACCATGACTACCATAATGAGAATCAGCCGCGACAGCACCTGGGCCGAGATGAATTCGATCGCGCGCAAAGGAGTCGCCTGGAGCCGTTTCAGGAAGCCGGACTTGCGGTAGCGCACCACCACCCAACCGACGCCGAACAGGCAACTGAACATCATGTTCATACCGAGTATGCCTGGCAGCAGCCAGTCGACGTAGCGCACCGCCTGGCCGCTCACCGACTCTCGCTTGAGCCCGGGGTCCGATTGCAGCAGCAGTTTCTCGACGACGTAGCCTTTGGGTGAATCCGTATTCACCCAGTAGCGGGGCGCGGAGCGCAGGTCGAGCAGCAAGTCGATCTCGTGGCGGGCGACTTTGCGAACCGCATCGGCCTCGCTGGTCGGCGTGAAGAATTCGATGAAACGGGTGGCGAGGAAGGGGTGCATCGAGGTCTCGACCGACGGTCCGGCATGCATCACGCCAACCTTGAAAAGGGGCCGTTCAGGGCCGCTGAAGATCAGGGTGAGGGCTACGACCAGCCCGATCGGCACCAGTATGTTCCAACCCAGCGTGGCGCGATCGCGCAGGAATTCCAGGTTGCGGGCGTGCATCACCGCGAGCACTCGTTGGATCATGCGCGTAGTTCCTTTCCGGTGAGTTCCAAAAACAGGTCTTCGAGGTTGCGTGGCCGAATGCGCAGGTGCCGCAGTGCCACGCCTGCATCCATCAGGTACTTGAGCGTGGCATCCACGTTAGAGGTGGAGATCTCGATCTGCTCGTTGCGGTCCAGCAGCTGGAACGGAACTGCCGCAGGATCGAGCGTGAAGTCTTCACGCGGCATCTCCAGGATCACATCCTCGAAATGCTCGTGCAGTAGCTGCAGAGGAGACCCCATGGCGATGATGCGGCCGTGATCCATGATGGCGATCCGATCGCAGAGGAAATAGGCCTCTTCCATGTAATGGGTCGTGAGGATCACCGTCTTCTTGCCGGCCTTCACGGTACGAATCAGGTCCCAGAAGTTATGCCGCGCCTGCGGATCGAGGCCGGTGGTGGGCTCGTCAAGGAACAGCACTTCCGGATCGTTGACCATCGCGATAGCGAGCAGGAGGCGCTGCTGCTGGCCACCCGAGAGCTTGCGATTGTCCCGATCCTCCAGTTTCTCGAGCGCGCACATGCGGATCGCCTCGTCCACCGTGAGTCCGCGTGGATAGAGATTGCGGAACAGCGTCAGGCATTCGCGGACGGTGAGAAACTCCTGCAGCGCGGTTTTCTGAAACTGGATGCCAGCCTCGGCACGAAAGCGATCTCCCGCGGGCTCGCCACGGTAGAACACTTCGCCGCGCGTGGCGGGCAGGATGCCCTCCATGATCTCGACCGTCGTGGTCTTGCCTGCGCCATTCGGGCCGAGTAGCCCGAAACATGTGCCGGCGTCGACGCCGAATGACACACCGTCGACGGCGATGACGGCGCCGTAGTGCTTGACGAGATCGCGAGCTTCGAGAATTGGTGGCATGAGAGTGCTTCGGTGCGGTGAGGGGCGAGCGATGCTACCCGATCGAATCCGGCGCGGCGAGATCGGGGCACATGCCGTTCGCTGGTATGATTTCGAAACTCACCTTCACGCCGGAATCCCGAATCGCAAATGGACGGCCGCTATCCAAACTTGCTCGCGCCACTCGATCTCGGCTTCGTCAAGTTGCGCAATCGCGTGCTGATGGGCTCGATGCACACGGGCCTGGAGGATCGCGCCCGCGATTTCGCGCGACTCGCAGCGTACTTTGCCGAGCGGGCGCGAGGCCAGGTGGGCCTGATCGTGACCGGCGGAATCGCACCGAACATCGTAGGCTGGGCCAAGCCGTTCGCGGGCAAGCTGAGCCGGCGCGGCGAAGTGCCTCGCCATCGGGCGATTGCCGATGCGGTGCACCGCGAGGGTGGCCATGTGTGCATGCAGATCCTGCACACCGGGCGCTATGCCTATCACCCACTCGCAGTCGCGCCGTCGGCGATCCGCTCACCCATCAGTCCATTCAAGCCGCGCGCGCTGTCGGCCCGGGGCGTGCAGCGGCAGATCCGCGATTATGTGCACTGCGCAGTGCTCGCGCGCGAAGCCCGCTACGACGGCGTCGAGATCATGGGATCGGAAGGTTATTTCATCAATCAGTTCCTGGTACGGCGCTCGAATCACCGCCGCGATGAATGGGGTGGCTCATTCGAGAACCGCAGCCGCATAGCGCTGGAAATCGTCGCGCGCACACGCGAGGCGGTGGGGCGTGACTTCATCCTGATCTTTCGCCTGTCGATGCTGGACCTCATCGAGGATGGCAGCTCGCTCCAGGAGGCGCTGAGTCTTGCGCATGGTGTGGAGAAGGCAGGCGCCACCATGATCAACACCGGCATCGGCTGGCACGAGGCGCGCATCCCGACGATTGCCACGATGGTGCCTCGTGCCGCATTCGCGTGGGTTACCGAGAAACTCAAGCTCGAAATCCGCATTCCCGTCGTCGCCACCAACCGCATCAACGATCCAGGGGTGGCCGAACAGATTCTCGCCCAGCGCCAGGCCGACATGGTCTCCATGGCACGACCTTTTCTCGCCGATCCCGAGTTCGTGCGCAAGGCTGCAACCGGGCGCGCCGATGAAATCAATACGTGCATCGGGTGCAACCAGGCCTGTCTTGATCACGTATTTGTCAGCAAAGTGGCAAGCTGCCTCGTCAACCCGCGCGCCTGTCATGAAACCGAATTGCAGTACACACCAGCAGCCACAAAGAGGCGCATCGCGATCGTAGGCGCCGGACCCGCGGGCCTGGCGTGTGCACTGGTCGCTGCGCAAAGGGGACACGCCGTGACCCTGTTCGATGCCGCGGGCGAAATCGGCGGGCAGTTCAATCTGGCCAAGCGCATCCCAGGGAAGGAAGAATTTCACGAGACGCTGCGCTACTACGCACGGCAGTTGACATTGCTGGGCGTCTACTTGCAGCTCGGCCGACGCATAGTGGCCAATGAGCTGATCGCAGGCCGATTCGATGAGATCGTGTTGGCCACGGGCGTAGTGCCTCGTGTGCCGACGATTGCCGGGATCGATCACTGCAAGACGGTGTCCTATGCGGAGGTGATTCGAGGTGGACATGAGGTCGGTCGCTCGGTCGCGATTGTCGGCGCAGGAGGTATCGGCTTCGACGTGGCCGAGTACCTCAGTCACGGCCCGGGCCCATCGCCCAGCATCGATCCAGGAGCGTTCATGGCGGAATGGGGGATCGATGCGACACTCGGGTCGCGCGGCGGCATCCTCCCGGGTCTGGTACACGTCGAAAAGAGTCCACGGGCGATCGTCATGTTGCAACGAAAAGCGAGCAAACCCGGCGAAGGTCTCGGCAAGACCACGGGATGGATTCACCGCACGGCCCTGCGACGCCGCGGGGTGGAAATGATCGCGGGCGTCGCTTATGAGCGCATCGACGATGAGGGCTTGCACGTGCGCACAGCCGACGGCCCTCGCACGTTCTCTGTGGATTCAATCGTGATCTGCGCCGGGCAGGAACCACTGCGTGAGCTGCAACAACCTTTGCTGCAGGCGGGGCTGCGGCCGCACCTGATAGGTGGGGCAGACGTGGCTGTGGAGCTCGACGCCAAGCGCGCAATTGACCAGGGTAGCCGCCTCGCGGCCCGCCTATGACGTTGTGGCCGCCAGCATCGCTCGATGCGAATCTTTCGTCGCAGATGTCGCTTTGGCCGGCGGTTGCCGAGGGCGCGTGGCGTGTGAGGATCAGCCAGCGGGCACGCCACATGTCGATCCGCGTGCACACCAGCGGCGCGGTGGAAATCGTCGTACCGCGCTCGGCTCGGGGGCCGACGGTTGAACGGTTCGTGCGCCGCCATCGCCGCTGGATCGAGCGCAAGATCAGTCAGGTGAGCGCTCGGGCACCCGCGCTGCTCGAGCGCATCCCGGGTTCGATTGAGCTGGCCTCGACCGGTGAGTGCTGGCGCGTGCGGACGCAGGCAGATCGTGGGCGCGTGCGCCTGATCACAGCGGATTGCGGCACAATCGAGTTGAGTGGTGATTGCTCGTCGGTAGCGGAGCTGCAGCGCATCCTGCAGGGCTGGCTCATCGCGCACGCGCGGGAGGTTCTGGTCCCGTGGCTGGAGCAGGCATCTGCACAAACCGGATTGGGGTTCAAGCGCACGCAGATCCGTCGCCAGCGGTCACGCTGGGGAAGCTGCTCGGCGCGCGGCACCGTGAGCCTGAATTGCTGCCTCCTGTTTCAGCGACCCGAGGTGGTGCGCTACCTTCTGCTGCATGAGCTGTCTCACACGCGTCACATGAACCATTCACGTCGCTTCTGGCAGCTGGTCGCGACTTTCGAGCCCAACCACCGGGCGCTCGATCGCGAGCTGCTGGACGGCTGGCAACACGTTCCTGCATGGGTGTTCGGCATATGACACGATTTCGCATCTCGATCGAAGAGGCCCGCAAGGCAATTCCCGGTCCGAACGGTGAACGCTACGCGGTACTGCTGGAGCGCGGCCAACTCGAGGTCGAGCTCTACCAGCCGCAGAACACCGATCCGCAGCAGCCGCACCGGCGTGACGAGGTCTATATCGTGGTTGCCGGTTCGGGTACTTATGTTGTGGGTAACGAGCGCATGACTTTTGGCCCCGGCGATTTCCTGTTCGCGCCCGCGGGCGCAGTGCACCGCTTTGAGTTCTTTTCCCAGGACCTGACGTTGTGGGTGATCTTCTACGGCCCGGACGGCGGAGAGGCGCCTATACTGATCGCATGAGCGTGGCGGGCGACAACCAAGGCACTGACAGGGGCGGGAAAGGAAGCGTCGACCTGAGTGATGAGCAGGTCCACTGGGACCTGGGCTCGTCTCAGAGTTACGGCGAGTACCTGTGCCTCGACCTGCTCCTGAGCGCGCAGCAACCCGTTACCAGTCACCACGATGAGATGCTTTTCATCATCATTCACCAGGCGAGCGAGCTGTGGATCAAGCTCTGCCTGCACGAGATCGGCGCTGCCACCGACTACATAAGGCGGGATGATCTCGGCCCGTCCTTCAAGATGTTGTCGCGTGTGTCGCGGATTCAGACGCAACTCACCCAGAGCTGGGATGTGCTGTCGACGATGACGCCATTCGACTATTCGAATTTCCGCAACGACCTTGGGCGTGCCTCGGGCTTTCAGTCCTATCAGTACCGCATGCTCGAATTCATGCTCGGCAACAAGCACGCGGACATGATCGAAGTGCATCGTCGTGATCCGCAGATCTACGAAGCCTTGCGGCGCCAGCTCGAGACACCGAGTCTGTACGACGAATCCTTGCGCCTGCTGAGCCGGCGTGGTTACGACATTCCCCGCGACCACATCGATCGGGACTTCACCCAGCCGTACCAGCCGCACAAGCAGGTCGCCGCAGCATGGCTCGGCGTTTACCACAGCGTGCAAGCCAACTGGGACCTGTACGAACTCGCGGAAAAGCTGGTCGACCTCGATTACAAGTTCCAGCACTGGCGCTTCAGCCACATGAAGACCGTGGAGCGCATCATCGGCTACAAGCGCGGCACCGGCGGCACCGGCGGCGTTTCCTATCTCGCGAAGGCGCTCGATCTGCGCCTGTTCCCGGAGCTGTGGACCGTCAGGACCTCGATGTGACGACCCCAGACCGCCTCTACAACGTCAACGTCATCTCGAGCGAGGTGCTGCCCACGCCTGAGGATATCAAGCGTGCACTGCCACTCACTGCGGTTGCCTCGGACACGGTGTTTCGCTCGCGCGCCACGATCAGGGACATTCTGGAGCGCAAGGATCCCAGGCTTTTCGTTGTAGTCGGGCCGTGCTCGATTCATGACGTGGCGGCGGCACGGGATTACGCGCAGCACCTGCGGCGACTCGCGCGGCGCGTGGAAGGCACGATGTTACTCATCATGCGTGTGTATTTCGAAAAGCCGCGCACTACGGTCGGCTGGAAAGGCCTGATCAACGATCCCGACATGGACGATTCCTTCCATATCGAGAAAGGCATCCGCGTGGCCCGCGAGTTGTTGTTGCACCTTGCAGAAGAAGGTCTGCCGGCAGCGACCGAGGCGCTCGATCCGATCATGCCGCAGTACCTCTCGGAGCTGGTGAGCTGGACCGCGATCGGCGCGCGCACCACCGAGTCGCAGACGCATCGGGAACTGGCGAGCGGACTTTCGACTCCGGTCGGGTTCAAGAATGGAACGGACGGCACGCTCAGCGTGGCCATCAACGCGCTGCACTCGGTGCGCCACCCGCACCATTTCCTGGGCATCACCCAGCAGGGGCAATCGGCTGTCTTCCATACGCGCGGCAACGCGCACGCGCATGTGGTGCTGCGCGGTGGTGGAGGGCGCACCAATTACGATGCGGTGAGCATCGCGCTGTGTGAGCAGGAACTGATGCGCGCGCAGTTGCCAGGCAACGTCGTTGTCGACTGCAGCCACGGCAATTCGAACAAGGATCCGGCGCTGCAACCCCTGGTGGCCGAGAACTGTGTGGCGCAGATTCTCGATGGCAACCGCTCGATCGTGGGCCTGATGCTGGAGAGCAATCTCCACGGCGGCAACCAGGTGATCCCGGCGGACTTGAAGCAGCTGAAATACGGAGTTTCGGTTACCGACGCGTGCATGGATTGGCCGACGACCGAGCGCCTGCTGCTGGATCTGCACGCACGGCTGTCCTCGTGCGCGCGCATCGCTCCTGCCCTGAGACGATCCTCTTCAGCCTGATTGCGCAGCCGCGTTTCACCGCTGCTGGTTCTGGGCATCGCGGTGCTCGCGGTCGCTCACGGCGCCATCTTCGTGCGCCTGGCGAGCGGCGCGCAGCCACTCGCGATCGCAGCCTGGCGCCTGACGCTCGCGACCGGGATCGTTCTTCCCCTTGTATTGGCGAGTAACCGGGACGCACTGCGCCACGTCACGCGCCGAGAAATGCTTCTGACGGTAGCGGCAAGTGCATTGCTGGCCGGTCATTTCGCGACCTGGATCAGCTCCCTCAAGTTCACTTCAATCAGTAACAGCGTGCTGCTCGTTTCAACGGCCCCCGTGTGGGTGGCTGTAATTGGCCGTTGGACCGGGACAGTGCAACTGTCGCGGCTCATGGGCATAGCAATCGGGCTCAGTATTCTCGGCTCGGCAATCATCGCAGGAGGGAGTGTCGCAATCGGCGCCGGAACGTTGCGTGGAGATCTCCTCGCGCTGCTGGGTGCGGTATGCATGGGGGCATATCTGCTCACGGCCCAGCGCATTCAACGCACAGTGGCATTTGGTCCTTACGTCGCGCTGGTCTATGCAGGTGCTGCCGCGTGGCTCTGGATCGCGGCCTTGGCCAGTAGCACGCCAATGTCCGGCTTCGCCAAGAACACATGGTGGGCGTTGGTGGGTATTGCTGTGGTCTCGCAGGTGATTGGTCACAGCGGCTACAACTATTCACTGCGGCAGCTCAAACCAGAATTCGTGGCCGTCACGCTGCTCGGTGAACCGATCCTGGCGTCAATTTTCGGCTGGCTCCTGTTCCACGAACCTGTGCCTGCGACAACTCTTGGGGGCGGCGTGCTCGTGCTGTTTGCAATCGTGCTTGCTGCTCGGGCGCAACGCGTCGCACCGGGACCGCACGATGCAGGTTCGATGGCTGAGCAAGCCCGCAATACGCGTGAATAGCCAGGCTATAAGTGCTTATATATCAGTAGTCTAAAGACTATACCTAACGTTACTTTACTATGTGATGGGCTGGTGATCAGTTCCGCGATTGCGGCGAGGCTGGCGCACGTGAGGACTCATTTTCCAACGGCCAGCCAATCTGAACTCCGATCCTTGCGGCTTCCAGCACGGCATGCGGGTCACCCTGAACCAGATACGGATGCTCGCACGCGCCGAGGTGTGCCAGATCGGAAGCGCTATTGGCGTAGGCGGTGATCGGGACGTCAGTGTGGCGCCGGCGCAGTGCTAGCACGCATTGCAGCTTTTCGTCGCCACGGCGATTCGGCGTGAGCAGTTCGCCGTTGAGAATCATCCCATCCCAACGCACTGCTGTGCAGATCGTCTCGTTGAAGCCGAGCGCACGCGCGACCGCCGGGACGTAGAGATCCGGGCTTGCCGACATGAGCACCAGATAGTCGCCGCGCGTGCGATGTGCAGCGATCTGCCTGAGTGCCTGTGAGTGCATTCCAGCGCGCAGCAAACGCGGGACGAATTTCTCGTTCCAGCGTGCGATCTGGGCGCGAGTGCTGCCCGCCAGCGCGGCCGTGATGAGAGTCTCCTTCAACTCGCCGCGATCGCGTTCGCCGAACGCATAGTGGATCAGAGCGCCGGGAAGGCTGATGAGCAGTCGGAACAGTCGTGCCGGCGCGCGAACACAGAAGCCCAGCAGGTACGGCATCAGTGTGTCGCGACGCGTCAGCGTGCCGTCGAGATCGAACAGTGCGATCCGCCTGACGTCTGCGTCCGGCACCATGGCGGCCGTGCTCAAGGGACGACTGACTCCCACACGTCGTCGATGGCTCCTGATTTCACGCCGCGCGCTCGCCAGCCGCGAGCTGCCGCAGCACATAGTGGAGGATCCCGCCGTGGCGGAAATAGTCGCGCTCTTTTGGCGTATCGATTCGCACCCGCGCGGTGAAGCGAATCGCCTTCCCGGAGGAGGGGCGTGCGGTCACAGTGACGCTCTGTGCCTTGCCCCCTTCGAGGCCTTCGATCGTATAGATTTCCTTGCCCGGTGAGCCCGAGCGACTGCGCGTTTTCACCGTCGCGGAACTGCAGTGGCAGCACGCCCATGCCGATGAGGTTCGAGCGGTGTATGCGTTCAAAGCTCTCCGCAATCACGGCGCGCACTCCGAGCAGCATCGTGCCCTTGGCGGCCCAGTCCCTCGAGGAGCCGGTGCCATATTCCTTGCCGGCGATGACGATGAGCGAGGTGCCGCTCTGCTTGTAACGCATGGCAGCGTCGTAAATGCTCATCTGCTCGCCGGAAGGAACGTGCAGTGTCATGCCGCCCTCGGTTCCGGGCAACAGCAGGTTCCGCAGGCGGATATTGGCGAAGGTGCCCCGCATCATCACTTCATGATTGCCGCGTCGCGAGCCGTATGAATTGAAGTCGACTGGTTTGCACACCGAGGCTGATCAGGTACTGCGCGGCGGGGCTGGTCCTGGCAATGTTGCCGGCCGGGGAGATGTGATCGGTGGTGACAGAGTCGCCGAGCAGCGCGAGAGCGTACGCATCACTGATGTCGCGAACGCTCTTCGGCGTCATGTCCATACCGTCGAAATAGGGCGGGTTCTTCACGTAGGTGGACGCCGCGTCCCAGGCGTAGATCTTTCCTTCCGGCACGCGAATGCTGTTCCAGCGCTCATCGCCGGCGAACACACTGGCGTAACTCTTGCGGAACATCGCCGAGTCCACCGCGCCGCGAATCGTATCGTGCACGTCGCGATCGTTCGGCCAGATGTCCTTGAGATAAACGGGCTTGCCGTCGGCATCGTGGCCGAGCGGCTCGTTGTTCAGATCGACGTCCAGCGACCCCGCAAGCGCATATGCCACCACGAGAGGCGGGGAGGCGAGGAAATTCATCTTCACCTCCGGATGCACGCGGCCTTCGAAATTGCGGTTGCCGGAGAGCACGGCGCAACCAACGATGTCGCCGGCCTTCACGGCCGCCGAGATTTCTGGCCGTAGCGGGCCGGAGTTGCCGATGCAGGTGGTGCACCCATAGCCGACGGTGAAGAACCCCAGCGCATCGAGATCACTGATCAGGTTCGCCTTGGTGAGGTAATCGGTAACGACTCGCGAGCCCGGCGCAAGACTGGTCTTCACCCAGGGCTTAACTTTCAGGCCGCGCTGGCGCGCATTGCGCGCGAGCAGGCCGGCGCCGACCATCACGACCGGATTGGATGTGTTGGTACAACTCGTAATGGCAGCGATGAGCACCGCGCCGTCTCGCAGCTCAAAGGATTGACCCTCCAGCGTGACCGTGGCTACGCCGTGTGCGGAAGGGCTTTTCTGCGCACGCTCGTCCGCCATTTTCTTCACACTCTGCTGGTAGATCGCCTTGGCGTTACGCAGCGGCACGCGATCCTGTGGGCGGCGAGGGCCTGCGAGGCTCGGTTCAACCGCGCCCAGGTCCAGGCTCAATATATCGGTGTATTGAGCGGCGGGCTGGCCATCCTCGCGCCAAAGCCCTTGTGCCTTGGCATAGGCGGCGACCAGTTCGATGTGCTCCTTCGAACGGCCTGAAAGCTCGAGGTAGCGCAGCGTTTCCTGGTCGATCGGAAAGATCGCACAGGTACTGCCAAATTCGGGCGACATGTTGGCGATCGTGGCGCGATCCGCGAGCGGCAGATTGCTCAACCCGTCACCGAAGAATTCGACGAACTTGTCCACCACGCCTTTCTTGCGCAGCAACTCCGTGACCGTCAGCACCAGATCAGTGGCAGTAGCGCCCGGCTTGAGACTGCCGGTGAGCCTGAACCCGATCACCTGGGGAATCAGCATCGTCACTGGCTGACCCAGCATTGCGGCTTCGGCCTCGATGCCACCGACTCCCCAGCCCAGCACACCGAGCGCATTCACCATCGTCGTGTGCGAGTCGGTGCCCACCAGCGTGTCCGGGAATGCCTGGCGGGTGCCGTTGCGCTCATCGTCGAACACGACACGCGCCAGGTGCTCGAGGTTGACCTGATGAACGATACCCGTATTGGGAGGAACCACCTTGAAGTTGCGAAACGCCGTCTGGCCCCAGCGCAGGAACGCATAGCGCTCGCCGTTGCGCTGGAATTCGATCAGGTTGTTGAGCGAGAGGGCTTTGGCACTGCCGTATTCGTCCACCTGCACGGAGTGGTCGATGACCAGCTCCGCAGGCGCGAGGGGATTGATCTCCTCGGGATCACCGCCCAGCCTGACCATTGCTTCGCGCATCGCGGCCAGGTCGACGATGGCCGGCACACCGGTGAAGTCCTGCATGATCACGCGGCTCGGCGTGAACGAGATTTCATAGCTCGGTTGAGCCTGCGGATCCCACTTGAGCAGCGCGTCGATATCGGCGCGCGTTACGCTGACACCGTCCTCGAAGCGCAGCAGGTTCTCGAGGAGGATCTTGAGCGAAAACGGCAGGCGCTCGAGCTGCTGTCCCTTGAGAGCGGCAAGGCTCCTGATCTCATAGGAACGCTCACCAACCCGCAGGTGGGACCGCGTCTTGAAGCTGTCGCTCATGCTACCTCCGGGAGCGCCCGCGTGGGGCGAAGAGGTCGCGAATTATATCGACATTCGCGGTGCGGGCGCATCGCACGTGGCGAGACGATGCGCAGCGGGCGCGACGCGCTCGATCAACGCACCGCCGAGACAGGTCTCGCCGTCGTAGAACACGGCGGATTGACCGGGCGTTATCGCACGTTGCGGCGTCTCCAGGGTCACCTGCGCGCCGTCGGAATCCCAGGCAAGAGTGCACGGCTGGTCGGCCTGCCGGTACCGCACGCGCACACTGCAGGAAAGAACTTGCTCATTGTTCGCGGGGGCGAGCCAGTGCACAGGTTCGGTGCGAAAGGAATTGCTGAGCAGCAGAGGGTGATCGCGGCCTTGCACGACAACGAGAACGTTGCGATCGCGATCCTTCGCCGCGACGTACCAGGGCTCCTCGGGTCCGCCCGGGACTCCGCCAATGCCCAGGCCATGGCGCTGTCCGAGCGTGTAGTACATGAGACCCTGGTGCCGCCCGATGGTATCTCCGTCCGCCGATTCGATCGGGCCGGGTTGCGCCGGCAGGTATTGGGCGAGAAATGACTGGAAAGGTCGCTCACCGATGAAGCAAATGCCCGTGCTGTCCTTCTTGTCGAACACCGGCAGTGCCGAGTCCTGAGCGCGCCGGCGCACTTCCTGCTTGGTGAGCTCCCCGAGCGGGAACAAAGTGTAGGGCAACACTGCTGGATCGATACCATGCAGGAAGTAGCTCTGGTCCTTGCCGGCATCAATACCCTTCAACAACCGGTAACCAGAGGCAGTCCTGACGATTCGGGCGTAGTGACCGGTTGCGAATTGCTCGGCGCCGAGGCGCCGCGCGTATTGCAGGCAGGCACCGAACTTGATCTGGCGATTGCAGAGCACATCGGGGTTTGGAGTTCGACCGACACGATGCTCCGCCAGGAATTGCTCGAACACCTCGGCCCGATACTCAGCTGCGAAATTGGCCTTGTGCAACGGGATGTCGAGGTCCCCGCACACCCGCCGTGCGTCCTGAAAATCCTGGGCACTTGTGCAGTAACCGTCGTCGTCTTCTTCCCAGTTGCTCATGAACAGGCCCTGCACGCGACAGCCTTGCTCCAGCAGCAACAGCGCAGCGACAGCGGAATCCACGCCGCCAGACATGGCGACAATCACGAGGGGGCGCCTTGAGTTCACGTCCTCATTATAAGAGGCGGGCGCAGCCCGCCAAGGCCGACGGCGTTACAGTACGGCCGCGCGCGCCTCGACCTGCTCGAATGGCAGCTGGGTCAGCGACTCGAGTGGCAGCCGGGTGCCGGCGAGGTAATCGTCCACGCAACGCAGAACCATCGGTGAGCGCAAATGTGACTGGCGACCCAGCAGCTGGTCTCGCGTCAGCCAGTGCACGCGCAGGATGGCGCGGTCCAGGCGCCGGTGGGGATCGTGATTGGCTGCGATTCCCGTGTAGGCAACGCGCAGGAACGACTTCTCGTTGGCCGGGTTCTTCCAGAGATAGATGCCAACGATCGCCTGAGGCTGAAACTGCCAGGCGGTCTCTTCGAGGGTCTCGCGTACCACGGCGTGGAGGAGATCCTCACCTTCTTCAACGTGACCGGCGGGCTGATTGAAGACCAGGCGGCGCGCGACGCGTTCTTCGACAACGAGAAAACGGCCGTGCTGCTCAACAACCGCCGCGACGGTGAGTTCCGGCTTCCAGATCATCGACGAATCATCGCGTGGAGAGACTCCGAGGCTTAGCCGCGCATCATGCGAATTTCAGGTTCGGGCTCGCTGGCGCGCCAGATCTCGTCGAAATAGCTGAGGTACTTGCGCGCAATCGCCGTATCGTTGAGTTCAGCCATCCCGTCCCAACGTGTGGCCTGCAGACGGTAGACCAGCGCACGATCGTCGGCGATCAGGAACGCAGCCGCATTGTTGCGGTGATCGACGTGCACATTGCGCAGATCGATGTAGGTCGTCAGGCGCCTTCCCATGGCGAGGAACCGGTTGCCTTCGCGGATCGTGCGCGAGGGTTCAGAGATCAGCACGCGAACACGAGCGTAGCCGCGCGCGAGGACCAGGCGTTTGACGACTTCCAGAAAGGCGTGCTGGTCGTAGACCTGCGGTTCGAGATCGGGAGTGTAGATACTCAGGTTGCGTCGTGCGGTTGAAGCAACCTCGACAACCGCCTCGCGCACTTCGTCGAGCGAAGTGAGAATGCTGCGCGAATTGCCGCTCTCGACTACGGTGCCCATCTTAGCTGGCGACCTTACGAATCATCCGTTGATGAGGAATACCCACCTCGTCGAATTCGGGCCCTTGGGGAACAAACCCGTGACGGAGGTAGAACGGCACGGCGTGAACCTGCGCATGCAGGTATACGGTCTCGAGTCCTTGACGGCGCGCTTGAGTCACGAGCCACTCCAGAAGTCCTTCCCCGATACCCAGTCCACGAAATTCCTTCAGGACTGCGAGGCGCCCAATCTTACCGGTGGGTTCCAGGCGTCCCGTGCCAACTGCGTCACGTTTCGCCCTGAGGGCCAGGGCGTGCAGGCACGTCAGGTCGGCACTATCCCACTCTTCCTGCTCAGGAACCTGCTGTTCCACGATAAAAACAGCACGGCGTACCTGCTGCAGCGCTTCGCGATGTTGCAGCCAGGTTGCAGAGACGATAGTGAAATTTGTGTCGATGGAGCTGACAAACCCTAGATCTCGCGTGCGAGTTGAGTCGCGAGACCAAGATAACGCTCCGGCGTCAGGTCTAGCAGACGCCGACGCACATCTTCCGGCAAATCCAGGGTCGCGATGAAGGCACGCAACTGCTCGCGGTCCACCACGCGCCCACGCGAAAAATCCTTCAGCCGCTCGTAGCCATCGGGAATCCCGGCGGCTCGCATCACCGTCTGCACGGCCTCGGCGAGGACTTCCCACGCGTTGTTGATGTCGTGCGCCAGCCTTTGCACATCAACCTCGAGTCGCGACAGCCCTCGCTCGACTGCCTGCACCGCCAGCAACGAATGTCCCAGCGCCACCCCGAGATTGCGCAGCACGGTGGAGTCGGTGAGGTCGCGCTGCCAGCGTGACACGGGAAGTTTCTCGGCAAAGTGACGCAACAGTGCATTGGCGAGACCGAGGTTGCCTTCGGCATTTTCGAAGTCGATCGGATTCACCTTGTGCGGCATGGTTGAGGAGCCGACTTCCTGCGCGACGACGCGCTGTCGGAAATAGCGGAGTGAGATGTAGCCCCACATGTCGCGGCACAGGTCGATGAGAACCGTGTTGTGGCGCGCCAGTGCATCGCAGTACTCGGCGATCCAGTCATGCGCCTCGATTTGAGTCGAATAGGCGTTCCACTCGAGCCCCAGGGATTCGACCAGACCGCGGCTGAGTCTCGGCCAGTCCGCGTCCGGAAGGCCAGCAACATGGGCGTTGAAGTTGCCCACCGCACCATTGAACTTTCCGAGCACACGCACTTCTGCCCAGGCAGTTTGCTGCCGGTCGAGTCGTGACACGAAATTTGCCAGCTCTTTGCCGACCGTGGTCGGGCTCGCCGGTTGTCCATGGGTGCGTGCGAGCATCGGCGTGGCGGCATATTGGTGCGCCAACTCACGCAGGTGCTCCGTGAGCTTCGACATCGCTGGCAACAGTTGGCTTGCACGCGCTTCCCGCAGCATCAGCGCGTAGGAGAGGTTGTTGATGTCCTCGGAGGTGCAGCCAAAATGCACCCACTCGAGTTGCGCGGGCGTCGCCCCGGCGTCCTTGAGGCGCTGGCGCACGTAATACTCGACCGCCTTGACGTCGTGATTGATTCGTTTCTCGATGGCCTTGACCGCATCGGGGTCGACGGCGCTGGGCTCACTCGCCAGTCGCTTTACTTCACCCTGCAGGCGCCCGGCAATGCTCTGTAGCGCGGGCACAGGCACTGCGGTGCAGAGCTGCTGCCACCACATCGCTTCGACACGCACACGCTGACGAATCAGCCCGGCTTCGCTGCAGAGCACGCGCAGTCCCTGGAGTTGCGCGGCGTAGCGGCCATCGACGGGTGAAAGCGCCTCGAGGTCGGGTGAGGTCATGACCGGTGTCCGGCGCAAGTGCTAGGATGCAGCATCATACCGCAAGTGCTGCGCACGGCCTTCTCCGCATGCGTTCGCTAGCTTTCGCGATAAGCACTCCGTATGCATCGAGGTCCCCGAATGTCGGAGCAGAAAGTCAGGATCGAACGCGACAGTATGGGAGAGTTGCGAGTTCCGGCCGACGCGCTCTGGGGTGCCCAGACGCAGCGCGCCGTACAGAATTTCCCGCTGAGCGGCCTGAAGATGCCGCGTGCGTTCATTCGCGCACTTGGCTTGATCAAGGAAGCCGCAGCAGGCGCCAACCAGGAGCTCGGCGAGCTTGATGCGACGCTGGCCGCCGCAATCAGCAAGGCCGCACGCGAGGTTGCCGAGGGCCGCCACGACGATCAATTCCCGGTAGATGTATTCCAGACCGGCTCGGGCACCAGCTCTAACATGAATGCGAACGAGGTGATCGCCCATCTCGCACGCCGCGAGGCAGCGCGCGAAGTGCACCCCAACGATCACGTCAACATGGGCCAAAGCAGCAACGACGTGATACCTACGGCAATCCACGTGAGTGCCGCGCTCGAGCTGGAACAAAAGCTCCTGCCGGCGCTGCGCGAGTTGCACGCCGCACTCGATCGTAAGGCGGCAGAGCTGGCAGAGGTCGTCAAGACCGGGCGAACCCACTTGATGGACGCTATGCCAGTGACGCTGGGACAGGAAATCGGCGGCTGGCGCTCGCAGATCGGCAGCAACATCGCGCGTCTCGAGTCGGGCAGGGCACGCCTGCTTGCGCTGGCGCAAGGCGGCACGGCCGTCGGCACCGGCATCAACGCGCATCCGAGATTCGGCGAGTGCTTCGCGTCGAAACTGGCGCGCAGCACCGGGTTGGCATTTACCGCGAGTCAGGACTACTTCGAAGCCCTGAGTTGCCAGGACACGGCCGTCGAGCTTTCCGGTCAACTCAAAGTCCTTGCCGTAAGCCTGACGAAGATTGCAAATGATCTGCGCTGGATGAATAGCGGGCCGCTCGCCGGGCTCGCAGAGATAGCGCTGCCGGCGCTTCAGCCGGGCAGCAGCATCATGCCGGGCAAGGTCAACCCGGTCATTCCGGAGGCGGTTGCGATGATCGCAGCACAGGTCATCGGCAATGACCTGACGATTACGGTGGGCGGTCAGGCCGGGAATTTTCAGCTCAACGTCATGTTGCCTGTCATTGCCTATAACCTGCTGCAGAGCCTCGACCTGCTCGCCAGCGCGGCGCACGCACTTGCACAAGATGCCATCGCCGGATTCACCGTGAATCAGGCGCGCATCGCTGAAGCATTGGATCGCAATCCGATCCTGGTGACTGCCCTCAATCCGGTCATCGGCTACGAGAAGGGTGCGGCCATTGCGAAGAAGGCCTATGCAGAAGGCAAACCAATACTCGAAGTCGCGCAGAAGATGACGGATCTGAGTGCCGGGGAACTCAAGCAGCTGCTCGATCCACGCGAACTTACCCGTGGCGGCATCAAGGGAGGCGGGGGCGGCGGCGGATGAGCCGGTCGATGGGGAGCGCCGACGCGACAGCGATACCGGGCGATGACATCCTGCGCGCCCGAATTCGTACTCGACTGGCAGGCACTGGTCCGGGCACTCACTCGCGTGATCCATGGCTGGCAGGGCTGCCACCGGAGTTGACCACGCATTTTCATCACCTGATCCCCGCACAGCCCACGCCAGCTGCCGTGCTGGTGCCCATCGTCGATCATCCCGACGGACTGACAGTACTGCTCACACAGCGGGGAGCCGATCTCAAGCACCATGCGGGGCAGATCAGCTTCCCCGGCGGACGCCTCGAGCCGAGCGATGCCGACGCGCTGGCGGCAGCGCTGCGCGAGACGGAAGAGGAGATCGGTCTGGAGCGAGGATTCGTCGAGGTCGTCGGTTACCTGCCCGACCACCTGATCATCAGTGGCTATCGTGTGACGCCCGTGGTCGGTTTCGTCCGTCCGGGATTTGAGCTCGAGCTCGACACTGAGGAAGTCACGGAGGCCTTTGAGGTGCCGCTGCGCTTCGTCCTGGATCCCGCCCATCACAAGGCGCGACGCCGGCAACTTGGTGAAGGCGAGATCGAGGTCTATGACATTCCCTACGGCGAACGCAACATCTGGGGCGCGACGGCTGGGATGCTCATGACGCTCTATCGCCTGCTGCACGAATGACCCAGCAGCGGCCGAGGTCAATCGATGAGCTGCTGCAGATCGTGGCACGGCTGCGCGCGCGCGATGGCGGCTGTCCCTGGGACCAGGAACAGACCTTCGCAACGATCGCACCGTACACGATCGAGGAGGCATACGAGGTCGCTGACGCCATCGAGCGCGGCGATTCGGCGCAGTTGTGCGATGAGCTCGGCGACCTGCTGTTCCAGGTCGTCTTTCACGCCCGCATGGCACAGGAGGCGGGCCAGTTCGAATTTGCCGATGTGGTTGCGGCGATCTGCGACAAGATGACACGCCGTCATCCACACGTCTTCGGCGATGAGCGCGTTGCCAGCTCTGCCGATCAGTCGCGCGCCTGGGAGGAGCACAAGAAACGCGAGCGCACAACAGGCGAAGCCGCCAGCGCTCTCGACGGGATTGCGCTTGGGCTGCCAGCGCTGACGCGCGCCGCCAAGGTGGGCACGCGCGCAGCCAGCGTAGGTTTTGACTGGGCCGACTGGCAGGGGGCGCGAGCCAAGATCGATGAGGAACTCGGTGAGCTGGATGCCATCGGCGCAGCGCCGGATCGCGGCGCCGAGCGTCACGCGGAGCTTGGCGACGTGCTTCTCGCCATCGTCAACCTGGCGCGACATCTGGGTGTTGATCCGGAATCCGCCTTGCGCTCGAGCAACGCGCGCTTCGAGCAGCGTTTCCGGCACCTGGAAGGACGCGTGCGTGCCAGCGGACGAAGGCTCCAGGATGTCAGCGCCGCAGAGTTCGACGTGCTCTGGAATGAGGCCAAGTCAGCGCTGAAGCACGACTGAGTCGCACTTTTCCCCGTCCTGGAGAGGGTTCAGTCCTCATTCAGAGTGCCTGCCTTAGCTTGGCTCCCACGCTCGCGATGACGGGATGACGCCGTCCGAGCGCAAAGGAGCCTGACATGTTTACGCGAGTGATGACATGCGCTGTGGTGGCCTCCGTGCTGGCTGCGCCCGCGGCGCTTGCGGACCCCAAGCACGGCCAGCCGTATGGCTCATGGCGCGGAGCGAACGCGGGCTATGACTACGCGCGTGTACTGCACGTCGAGCCGATCGTACGCCAGGTCCGCGTGGACGTGCCGCGGCGCGAATGCTGGACCGAGACGCGTTATGACCAGCCGCAACGTTCCTACTCGAGCCTCGCGGGCCCAACGATCGTCGGCGGTCTGATCGGCGGTGCGATTGGCCACCAGTTCGGCAGCGGGCGAGGCAAGAGCGCGGCAACTGTCGCGGGTGTGCTGATCGGCTCGGCACTGGGCCACGACGCCGGTGCGCGCCGGCAGGCGCAGTATGGCTACTCGCAGCCGCAGCCCCAGGCCTATCAGGTCGAGCGCTGCGACCAGCGCATCGAGCAGACTTATGAGGAACGTATCGACGGCTATCAGGTCGACTACGAATACTGCGGGCAGCGATATTCGACGCGCCTGCCGTACGATCCGGGTGAGCGCCTGCGCGTACAGGTCGAGGCCCGACCGGCATAGAAGTTGACACGAGGAGCGGGCGGAACGACTCCGCCCGCGCCCGTGCTTACAGGGAATGCATGCCCACACTACACTTCCGGCCATGGCCGTGACGCGACCGCGAGATCGAATGTGAGGAACCAACCTGTACCGGCGCTTGCCCTAATGGTTCTGGCCGGCAGCCTTGCTTGTGGTGCCGCCTCGGCACACAGGCAGGGCGCGGTGCCGCCGACAGAGGTCGCCCCGCACGCGCAAACGCGCGCGCAGGGCGGGCTGTCGCTGGATGCAGTGGTACAGATGGTCCAGCAACGCTACAACGCCCGGGTCGTGCGGGCCGAGACTCGCCAGGAAAATGGACGCAACGTGTATGTGCTGAGATTGCTCAACGCGGACGGCAAGGTATGGACCGTGCGCGTCGATGCGGACTCGGGCGCGGTGCTTTAGGCATGATTTCTGAGCGAGGAATTGATTCCGATGCGAATTCTGATCGTCGAAGATGAGCAGGCCCTGCGCGAGTCCCTGGTGACGCAGCTGAGTGCTGCCGGTTACACGGTCGATGCCGCAGCCGATGGCGAAGAGGGTCTGTACGCGGGGAAAGAGTACCCAATCGATCTCGCAATCATCGATCTGGGGTTGCCGAAGCTGCCCGGCATGGAGCTGATCCGCAAATTGCGCGAGGGTGGGCGCAGCTTCCCGGTGCTGATCCTGACCGCGCGCGATCGCTGGCAAGACAAGGTCGAGGGGCTGCAGTCCGGCTCGGACGACTATCTCGCCAAGCCGTTCCACATGCAGGAGCTGCTCGCGCGCGTGCAAGCGCTGCTGCGACGCTCGGGCGGCTGGTCACAACCTGTGCTTCAATGTGGCGACATCAGTCTCGATACGCGCACCCAGATGGTTACGGTGGGCGAGAAAGTGATCGACTTGACCTCGTTCGAGTACCGCATACTGGAGTTCCTGATGTTGCGTGCGGGTGAAGTGATCTCCAAGGCAGAGCTCACCGAACGGCTCTATGCCCAGGATTTCGAGCGCGACAGCAACGTCATCGAGGTATTCATCGGGCGCCTGCGCCGTAAGCTCGATCCGGAGGGCAGCCGCCAACCGATCGAGACTCTGCGCGGGCGTGGCTATCGCCTGGCACTGGCACGCGCCGAAACGCCGAGCGCGCGGGCCGACGGCGGCTGATGTCTTCGCTCAGCGGGCGACTGCTGGCTTCGGTATCACTGCTTCTGATTCTGTTTTTCGGTGTCACGATCGCTGCTCTGGACGCGGTGTTCCGCGATCTGAGCCAACGCAGCATCGGCGAGCTCCTCGATACGCAGCTCGTAGCGCTCCTTGCGGCCTGCGAGCCCGACGATCACGGCAACGTGCAGCCCGCGGGCGCTCTGGCAGAAGCACGTCTGCGCCAACCCGGCTCAGGTCTGTACGCCCAGATCCGCACGCGTGATGGCAAACTCATCTGGCGCTCACCCTCGTTACTTGGAAGCCAGGTGGATTTCGGTGGCCCCGTCTCGCCCGGTGCGCGCCGCCTCGAGCAACGCACGCTCGACACCAACCTGCGAAGCATGGTGCTGACCTCGTCTATCAACTGGGAAATTTCACCCGGCGCCAACCGCGAGTTCATTTTCAACGTGGCCACGAGCCTCGCTCCGTACGAGGCACAGCTGACACGATTCCGCAGCCAGATGCTGGGCTGGTTTCTGGGCCTGTTCGTGCTGTTACTCGGCTCACTCGCATTGTTATTGCGCTGGGCACTGGGCCCCTTGCGCCAGATCGAGATGGAGATCGGCGAGGTGGAGGCGGGGAGTCGAACGTCGTTGAGTGGCTCGCAGCCGCGCGAGCTGACCGGTCTCGCAGCCAACATGAATGCGCTCCTCAAGAGCGAGCGCCAGCGCGTCGAGCGCTATCGCAACACGCTCGGCAACCTGGCGCACAGCTTGAAAACGCCACTCGCGGTGATGCGATCCACGCTCGCCGGCGAGCCGGCGAACCCCCGGCGCCACGAGATCGTTGACCAGCAGATCGATCGGATGAACGCGATCGTGCAGCACCAGCTCAAGCGCGCGGCCGCATCCGGCGGGGCGGTAGTGGGTCAGAGTGCGATAGAAGTTGCGCCGCTGCTGGTGGAGCTCAGGGCGGCTCTCAGCAAGGTCTATCCGCACCGCGATCTGTTGATCGAGATCAGCGTTCCGGAAGGCGCAGCATTTGCAGGCGATCGCGGTGATCTGTTCGAGCTGCTCGGTAATCTGCTCGACAATGCCTGCAAGTGGTGCCGATCACGCGTGCGGGTAACGGCGGCGCGCCTGCCGACTGCGGATGCGCGCAGGCGGCTGCGCATCGGTGTCGAGGATGATGGCGCCGGGATTCCAACAGCGGATCGCGAGCGCATTCTGGAGCGGGGCGCGCGCGCCGACGAGCAGGTCGAGGGCCAGGGGCTCGGCCTTGCGATGGTGCGTGAGATCGTCGATCTCTACGACGGCACGCTCGAGATCGGTGATTCGCCGCTGGGCGGGGCACTCGTCACGGTATGCCTCCCGGGCCGGTAAGCGCCGACCCAACGTCCTCCCTATCCGGTCAGTCCTTTCAAGAACGCCGTGAATCCGTCCCTGGAGGCTCCGTGCAAAACATCCGTGTTTTGCACGGTCTTGAAAGGACTGACCGGACAGTGAAGACGTCTCGTCGGCGACGGATCACCGGTTCCTATCGCCCAGGAGCGGGGCAATGAGATCGAGGGGCAGGGGGAATACGATCGTCGAGCTCCTTTCATTGGAGATGTCCGCGAGCGTCTGCAGGTAGCGCAGCTGCATTGCCTTGGGTTCCGCCGCCAGCGCATGGGCCGCTTCCACCAGCTTCTCTGCTGCCTGCTTCTCTCCTTCGGCATGAATCACCTTTGCTCGGCGTGTGCGCTCCGCTTCCGCCTGCTTGGCGATGGCGCGGATCATGCTTTCATCGAGGTCGACATGCTTGATTTCGACATTGGCGACCTTGATGCCCCAGGCGTCCGTCGCCTGGTCCAGGATGTGCTGGATGTCGACGTTGAGCTTCTCGCGCTGCGACAGCATTTCGTCCAGGTCGTGCTGGCCCAGCACCGAGCGCAGCGTCGTCTGCGCGAACTGACTGGTGGCCTCCCACGGATTGGCGACCTGGATGATGGCTTTGGCGGGGTCTACGACCCGGAAGTAGACGACCGCATTGACCTTGACCGAAACGTTGTCGCGCGAAATGACGTCCTGCTTGGGAACATCGAGCACGATGACACGCAGGTCGACCTTGGTCATCTGCTGCAGGATCGGAATGACCAGAATGACTCCCGGGCCCTTCACACCCGTGAAGCGACCCAGCGTGAACATCACGCCGCGCTCGTACTCCTTGAGAATCTTGATGGCGCTGAACACCAGAGCGCCCACTAGAAACACGACCACCAGTACGAATGGACTCATTGTCTGACTCCCGTCATTGCCGGACTTCCGTCATTGATAGCGGCTCGACCCACAGTAGCAGGCCATCAACCTTGACCACACGCACGCTCTGGCCGGCGCTGACCGGCGCAGAGCTGCGTGCATTCCACAATTCGCCGCCGAGGCGCACGGTGCCTTGCGTCGTGAATCCGTCCAGCACTTCGGCGGTGCTGCCGACAATATGCTCGACGCCGGTGACGACCGGGCGACGACGAGAGCGTCCGAACAGCCAGCCCATACCCAGTAGCACGAGTCCGGCAACGAATGCGATCGCGGCGATGATCGGCATCGCGATGGAGAACCCGGGCACACTGGTATCGAACAGCATGATCGAGCCGATGATGAATGCGATCAGCCCGCCGACGCCTAACGCGCCGAAGCTCGGTACGAATGCCTCGGCAACTACCAGCAGCGTCCCCAGGGCGATAAGAGCCAGCCCCGCGTAGTTCACGGGCAACACCTGGAATGCAAACAGCGCCAGCAGCAGGCAAATGGCTCCCGCCACGCCAGGCAGAACAGCGCCTGGGTTGTAGCCCTCGAACAGCAGTCCATAGATACCGATCAACAGCAGGCCGTAGGCGATGGTCGGATTGGTAATCACCGCCAGCAGCTCGGTGCGCCAGTCTGGATCGAACTTCTCCAGCGTGAGTGACTTGGTGGCAAGCGTGATCTCGCTTGCGCCAATGCGGAGCTTGCGGCCGTCAAGCTGTTGCAGCAGGTCGGGCAGATCCTTCGCGATGAGATCGATGACCTTGTTGTCGAGCGCTTCGGTCGCCGGGAGGTTGGCACCCTCACGTACGGCTTTTTCGGCCCACTCGACGTTGCGTCCCCGCAGTTGCGCGAGACTGCGCAGGTACGCCGCTGCATCGTTGATGACTTTGCGTTCCATCGCGCTGGCGCCGCGTTCATCGCGCGTGCCCTTAGCTTCCTTGTCCTTTTCTTCTTCCTTGGCATCTGTCCCTGGCGGCTTGTCCGAGGTGGGTTCGTCGCCGCCTTCGGGCCGCGGGCCGGCAGGCTCACCTCCGATCTGGACCGGTGTCGCCGACCCGAGGTTCGTAGCCGGGGCCATGGCCGCGACATGGCTGGCGTACAGAATGTAAGTGCCTGCGCTCGCCGCGCGGGCGCCGCTCGGCGCAACGAACGTGACGATCGGAATCGGTGAAGCCAGGATGTCCTTGATGATGTCGCGCATGGCGGTGTCAAGGCCGCCGGGGGTATCCATCTGCAGGATTACCAACGTGCTGCCGGACTCCCGGGCCTTCTTGAGCCCTTGCGAAAAATAATGACTGATCGCCGGGCCGATCGGGCCATCGATTTTGAGCAATAGAGCTGTGGCAGGGGCGGGCGGCTGCACAGGCGTATCGGCCTGAAGCAGGGCACAGCCCAGGAGAAGGACAACAGTGAGAAGTGAGCGCATCTGGCAACCACGGGCGCGACTCAAGTGCCGCGTCCTGAGAGCCTAGCACGCTGGGGAAAGTGCCTCAGCTTCCGACGTCGAAGCGGATGCCTTGTGCAAGGGGCAGCGAGCTGCTCCAGTTGATCGTGTTGGTCTGACGGCGCATGTAGGCCTTCCAGGAGTCCGAGCCGGACTCGCGCCCGCCGCCGGTTTCCTTTTCGCCGCCGAAAGCACCGCCGATCTCCGCACCCGAGGTGCCAATGTTCACGTTGGCAATGCCGCAATCGCTCCCCTCAGCCGACAGGAAGCGCTCGGCGTTCTGGAGCCGGTCAGTGAAGATCGCCGAAGAGAGGCCGTGCGCCGAGCGATTCTGTTCCGCAATCGCCTCCTCGAGGGACTGCACCGGGATCAGGTACAGGATCGGGCCGAACGTTTCAGTCTGCACGATGGGCCAGTCATTGCGGGCGCGCACGATCGCAGGCTCGACGAAGTTGCCCCGCCCGGCAAGAACCCGGCCACCACAGAGAATTTCGCCGCCCTGCTCGCGAATGCGTGCGAGGGCGGCCTCAAATCTCGCCACCGCCTGGCGGTCGATGAGCGGCCCGCACAATGTATCAGGCGCCAGCGGATCGCCGATCTTGACCTGCCCGTAGGCGTGCAGGAGCCGCTTCTCGAGCTCTGCCTGTCGTGTGCGGTGAACGAATACGCGGCGTGTGCTGGTGCAGCGCTGCCCGGCCGTGCCGACGGCACCGAATACGATCGAAGGCACTGCGAGGTCGAGATTCGCCGACTCGTCGACGATGATCGCGTTGTTGCCCCCGAGTTCCAGCAGGCTCTTGCCGAGACGCGCGGCGACACGCTCGCCGACCTTGCGGCCAACCGCCGTTGAGCCAGTGAAGGAGACCAGCGCCACGCGCGGATCGTCGGTGAATCGCTCGGCGAGTTCGTTGCCGGCATCGATGAACAACTGGAAGATCGGCGGCAGGTGGTGCCGCGTCAGGACGCGGTTGCAGATCTCCTGGACGGCGATCGCGCACAAGGGCGTCTTGGGCGAGGGCTTCCATACGCTCACGTTGCCGCAGATGGCGGCGAGGAACGCGTTCCAGGACCATACCGCTACGGGGAAGTTGAATGCGGAAATGATTCCTACCACACCGAGCGGATGCCACTGTTCGTACATGCGGTGTTGCGCACGCTCCGAGTGCATCGCGAGTCCGTAGAGCATGCGCGCCTGGCCGACCGCGAAATCTCCGATGTCGATCATCTCCTGTACTTCGCCATCGCCTTCAGCCTTGATCTTGCCGTTCTCCATCGACACGAGGCTCCCGAGCGCATCCTTGTTCGCACGCAGTTCTTCGGCCACGAGTCGCACCGCTTCGCCGCGCTTCGGAGCCGGCACCCGCCGCCATTCCTGGGATGCCGCGACGGCCGATTGCATCACTTGCTCATAGTCGTTCGCGGTCGAGCAACGAATCTGCGCGATAACTTCATTGGTCGCCGGATTCACTGAGTCGATGAGCGGCCCGCGATTGTCGGATGACCAGCCCGCGCTGCCGGACCAGGTTCCGGGACTCACGGGTTTGAGATTCAATCGCGCGAGTACTTCGTTCACGATGCCTTCCCCCACAGCTGTCGCTGATGGCCCGCCTTGCCCGACACCACCACTTCCGAAGAGACGTCCTTCGTGCCACCCGGCGCGTAATAACGACCAAAACGATTGGCGAGAATTTCCGTGAGCCGGAAATTCTCCTGGGCGACGAAACCGTGATACTGCTGCGGCGAGTTGAATACCAGATCGACTACGGCGGTGATACCCGCGGCAGTCGTCACCTGAATTGCTGACCACAGGCGCCCGGCGATGAGCTGCGGGTAGATCTTGTTGACGTAGTTCTCTTCCCGCAGCTGGCCGTCCTGCAGGCCGCTCACTGCCGCGTAAACGATCACGACGTCCTGCAGAGTCTGCGGGACAGCATTCTCGAGCACGTGCTTGAGCGTGGCGCGATCGTGATTGAGCTTGAGATCGTTCATCAGCAAGCGCATCTGCGCACAATGGCCCGGGTAGCGGATGGTCTTGTAGTTCATGTTGCCGACGCGCGGCCCGTAGGTTTCGCCCAGAGAGCCCAGGCCGCCCGAGGTATTGAACGCCTCGTAGAGAGTCCCGTCGATCTCGATTTCCTCCAGGCCTTCAAGGGGTGCGGTGTCGACGAGGCGGCCATCGTGGATCGCCTGACATGGATTGCCGTATTCGTTGATGAGTCCTTCGGTCGACCAGGTCAACGAGTACTTCAGCACATTGTTCGGGTGCTGGGGCAGCGCGCCGACGCGCAGCTTCACGGTGCGTGGCTCATCGAAGTGAGTGATGAGTTCGTTGGCGGCGATACTGATGAATCCTGGTGCCAGGCCGCACTGAGGCACGAACGCGGACTTGGCTGCCGCGGCAATGCCGCGCACTGCTTTGGTGACTTCCACGTCTTCGGTGAGGTCGAAGTAGTGAACCCCGGCCTGCCTTGCCGCAGTCGCGACAGCGACGTTGCAGTAATAAGGAAGGCTCGAAATCACCGCATCGACCGGATGAGCCTCGAGGTGCGCCAGCAGCGCATCCGAATTCGAGGCGTCCAGGGCATGAGCCCGCAGGTCACTTAACCCGTGAGCGCGAACCACGGAGTCGGCGGCCTGGCCGTTTACATCGGCGAGCGCCACCCGGTAGGCACCTGATTCAGCGAGTAAACCGGAGATCAGAGCGCCGATCTTGCCGGCGCCGAGGATGAGGACACGATGCATGAGACTCACTCCGTGCAGGGCGGCGCCAGCTCTGATCGTCGCTGACAGGAACAGCCGGGGCGGCCGCGAAAAGGCGCGCATTCTGCCTCAATGATCGCCCGAAAGCACCGTCCGCTTTTTGCGGTGCAATGAGGTGGTGTGTACGATCCGGCCATGGCATTGAGCCCCGCAATCAACGAATGGAACCCGGCGAGCTGGCAGGCGAAGCCCGCACAGCAGCAGCCTCGGTACGCGGATCCGCAGGCGATCGAAAGCGTGGTTGTGGCACTCAGCCGCCTGCCGCCAATCGTGGTGTCGTGGGAGATCGAGGCACTGCGGGCCCACATCGCAGCCGCACAACGCGGCGAGCAATTTGTGCTGCAGGGTGGCGACTGTGCCGAGAGTTTCGCCGAGTGCGAGTCCGACCGGATCGCGCAGAAGCTCAAGATCCTGTTGCAGATGAGCCTCGTGCTGCTGGACGGCCTCAAGAAGCCGATCGTGCGAATCGGCCGGATGGCGGGCCAGTATGCCAAGCCACGTTCAGCCGACACGGAAACGCGCGACGGCGTGACGCTGCCGAGCTACCGCGGGGACATCGTCAACAGCGCGCCGTTCACGCCAGTCGATCGTGAGCCGGATCCTGAATTGCTGTTGCGAGGCTACGAGCGCGCCGCGCTCACGCTCAATTTCGTGCGTGCGCTCATCGACGGCGGGTTTGCAGACCTGCATCACCCGGAATACTGGAACCTGAGCTTCCTGCGCCACTCGCCGCTGCGCGCGGCGTATCAGCAGATTGTGGACTCGATCGGCAACTCGCTCGACTTCTTCGAATCGCTCAGCGGGCGCCCGGTACACGAGGCGAGCCGCGTCGATTTCTACGCCAGTCACGAGGGTCTGCACCTGCTCTACGAGCAGGCGCAGACGCGTTTCATTCCTCGCCAGCAGCGCTGGTACAACCTGTCGACGCACATGCCATGGATCGGCATGCGCACGGCGCAGGCCGACAGTGCTCACGTGGAATTCTTCCGCGGCATCGCCAATCCGATCGGCGTAAAGATCGGGCCAGGAATGACTGCCGAATGGCTGCAGGCGCTACTCGAAATTCTGAATCCACAAAACCAGCCGGGCCGCCTGACTCTGATCCATCGCTTCGGGATCAAGGAGATCGAGCGCGGCTTGCCGTCCCTCATCCAGGCGGTGCGCGCCACCGGGCAGACAGTGTTGTGGATGTGCGACCCCATGCACGGCAACACCGAGACCACTGCGGGCGGCTTGAAGACGCGCCGCTTCGAGAACATCCTCGGCGAAGTCGAAAGTGCGTTCCGCATTCACGAGGAGCTCGGTTCGATCCTCGGCGGTGTGCATTTTGAATTGACGGGCGATGACGTCACCGAATGTATCGGGGGCGCGCGTGGACTCACTGAAGCGGACCTGAAACGCGCGTATCGCTCAACCGTCGATCCGCGGCTTAACTACGAGCAAGCGCTTGAGCTCGCGATGTTGATCGCACGTCACAAGTCCGCGCCGCGCTGACGGCGTAGTTCATTCAGCACCTCGCCGCAATCGAGCTCCCGCACTGCGCCCGGAGCGAGGCCGGCCAACGTCCACGGTCCGATCGCGCAGCGGATCAGCCGCAAGGTCGGCAGGCCAACCGCTGCCGTCATGCGCCGCACCTGGCGGTTGCGGCCCTCGGTGATGCCAAGCTCGAGCCAATGGGTCGGAATGCGCGCGCGATGACGGATTGGCGGATCACGCGGCCAGAGCCCGGCAGGTTCCTCGATCAGTCGCACCTTCGCCGGCCGTGTCAATCCGTCCTTGAGATGGACACCTGTGCATAAGCGAGGCAATGCCTCGGGCCGTGGCTCGCCTTCCACCTGCACCCAATAACGCTTCCACAACCGGTGGCGCGGGTCGCTCAGTCGGGCCTGAAGGGATCCATCGTCGGTCAGGAACAAAAGACCCTCGCTGTCATAGTCCAGCCGGCCCGCCGGATAGACATTCTCAATACTGACGAACTGGCTAAGCGTTGCACGAGACTCCCCGTCAGTGAAACGCGACAGCACCTGATAGGGCTTGTTGAGCAGCAAACAGCGCATTCGGCATTGATTCTGCAGCGTCGGGCACGACGCCCATGCGGTATCATATTGCGCGCTGCAAGGTTGCACCGCGCAGGATTTGCGCCGCCGACAACTTCCTGTGCAACGTCTGGAGGACGCTTTGGCTTCATCAGGTGCGCCGGCGATTGCCGGCTGCGAGATCCGCGGCGCGATGCCCGCGGGCTTCGATTCGATACTCACGCGCGACGCACTGGATTTCCTGGCGGCGTTGGCGCGACGTTTCACACCCCGAGTGCATGAGGTACTCGCAGCGCGAGAACGCCGACAGCGCGCTTTGGATGCGGGCGAGCTGCCGGATTTTCTTCCCGGACACCCGCGAGATCCGCGAATCCAACTGGCGCGTCGCGCCCATCCCGCATGATCTTCTCGATCGCCGCGTGGAGATCACCGGGCCGACGGACCGCAAGATGGTCATCAACGCCCTCAATTCGGGTGCGAAGGTGTTCATGGCCGACTGCGAGGATTCGCTCACGCCGACATGGGACAACCTGTTGCGCGGCCAGATGAACCTGCGCGATGCAGTCCGCGGCGTAGCCAACTACAGGAGCCCGGAGGGCAAGCAATACCGCCTGAACCCACAAGTCGCAGTGTTGCTCGTCAGGCCGCGCGGTTGGCATCTGTTCGAGAAGCACATGCTGGTTGATGGCGAACAGATTCCCGGCGCACTGGTCGACTTCGGCTTGTACCTGTTTCACAACGCTGGTGAGCTGGCGAAAAGAGGCACGGGTCCGTATTTCTATCTGCCGAAGCTCGAATCACACCTCGAAGCACGCCTGTGGTCAGAGGTTTTGACGCATGCGGAACACTTGCTCGGGCTGCAGCGCGGCACGTGCAAGGTGACGGTCCTGATCGAGACGATCCTGGCCGCCTTCGAGATGGATGAGATTCTCTACGAGCTCAAGGATCACATCGTCGGGCTCAACTGCGGACGCTGGGACTACATCTTCAGTTTCATCAAGAAATTCGCTCGTCGCGCCGATTTCGTGCTGCCGGACCGGCAGCAGGTCACGATGACCAACCATTTCCTGCGCTCGTATTCGCTACTGGTAATTCGTACCTGCCACCGGCGCGGCGCATTCGCAATCGGCGGGATGGCGGCACAGATTCCGATCAAGAACGACCCCGACGCGAACGAAGCGGCGCTGGCCAAGGTGCGAGCCGACAAGGAGAGGGAAGCTGGCGATGGCCACGATGGCACTTGGGTTGCGCACCCGGGACTGGTGCCGTTGGCGCTCGAAGTGTTCAACCAGCACATGGCGGGGCCGAATCAGCTCGAGCGCCTGCGCGACGACGTTCGCGTGGGCGCAGCAGATCTGCTGCGGGTTCCGGCTGGGACGATCACCGAAGCGGGACTCCTCAATAATGTGAGCGTGGGCCTGCAATATCTCGCCGCCTGGCTCGGAGGCCTCGGCTGCGTGCCGATCAATAACCTGATGGAAGACGCGGCGACGGCGGAGATTTCGCGGGCGCAGCTCTGGCAATGGGTCCATCACCCGGCGGGCGTGCTGCAGGACGGCCGTCGTGTGACCCTCGAACTGGTGCGCGAGTGCATCAACCGGGAACTGCGCACGCTCAAGGAGCGGGAGCAGGCCGGCCCCGCCGCGGGTCATTACGATACGGCGGCGAGGCTCCTGGAACGACTGACGGCTGAGCCCCGTTTCACAGCTTTCCTGACGGCGGTCGCGTACCGTGAGATCGATTGATAGCCCCAGTCAAAGGAACCGACGATGAATGCCCCTGCTGCGAGTGAGATCCGCAAAGCCTGGAGCACCGATGCGCGGTGGAGAGGCGTGAGGCGCCCGTACCAGGCGGAGGATGTCGTGCGTCTGCGGGGCACCGTCGTCATCGAGCACACTCTCGCGCACCTGGGCGCTGAGAAGCTCTGGGGTTACCTCAAGGAAAAGCCCTTCGTTGCCGCGCTCGGAGCTTTGACCGGGAACCAGGCCATGCAGCAGGTGCGCGCAGGGCTGGATGCAATCTATCTCTCAGGCTGGCAGGTGGCAGGGGATGCGAACCTGGCTGCGCAAATGTATCCAGATCAATCCCTGTATCCCGCTGATTCGGTGCCAGCCGTGGTCAAGCGCATCAACAACACCCTGCAGCGCGCCGACCAGATCTGTCATGCCGAAGGTGACAACAGCGTCGACTGGCTGAAGCCGATTGTCGCGGATGCGGAAGCCGGTTTCGGCGGCGTGCTGAATGCCTTCGAGCTGATGAAGGCGATGATTGAAGCAGGGGCGGCTGGCGTGCATTTCGAAGATCAGCTCGCCTCCGCCAAGAAGTGCGGTCACATGGGCGGCAAGGTGCTGGTGCCGACGTCGGAGGCGGTCAACAAGCTGACTGCTGCGCGCCTCGCAGCAGATATCTGCGGCGTACCGACGGTGCTGATCGCCCGCACCGACTCAGAGTCGGCAAGTCTTCTGACCTCTGATGTCGATGATCGGGATCACCCGTTCATCGAGAAGCGCGAGCGCAGCTCCGAGGGGTTCTTTTACGTGAAGGCCGGGGTCGACGCGGCCATCGCTCGTGGACTTGCTTATGCCCCGTTTGCGGACCTGCTGTGGTGCGAAACTGCGGTTCCGGACGTGAAGCAGGCGCGCGCTTTTGCGGAAGGAATCCACAAGCACTTTCCTGACAAGCTTCTGGCCTACAACTGCTCGCCGTCATTCAACTGGAAGCAGAAGCTCGACGATGCAACGATCGCAACGTTTCAGCGCGAGCTCGGCGCAATGGGCTACAAGTTTCAGTTCGTGACCCTGGCCGGATTCCATGCGCTCAACTTCAGCATGTTTGAGCTGGCACGTGGTTATCGCGAGCGGCAGATGAGCGCCTACGTGGAATTGCAGCAGGCCGAATTCAGCGCTGAGAAATCGGGCTACACGGCAACACGCCACCAGCGCGAGGTGGGAGCGGGGTACTTCGACGATGTGACGCAGACGGTCATGGGTGGCAAGTCGTCGATCACCGCACTCACCGGCTCCACCGAGGAAGCGCAGTTCAAGACCTCGAGGCGACGCCAGAGCTGAATCGGGCGCTGCCGACGCTCCCGTGCGGCTTTCTGATACAGTTCGCGGCCCGCAAAGTCGCTGACTCATCGCCATGAAGTACGACCACATCGTTGTGCCCGCGGAAGGCGAGCGCATCACGCTCAATCCCGATTTCTCTTTCAACGTTCCGAATCATCCGATCGTCCCGTTCGTCGAGGGTGATGGCATCGGCATAGACGTCACACCCGTAATGCGACGGGTGGTCGATGCAGCTGTCGACAAGGCCTATGCGGGCAAGCGCCGCATCGCGTGGATGGAGATCTACGCGGGCGAGAAGTCGAACCGGATCTACGGCGCCGGCGCGTGGTTTCCTGATGAAACGCTGCAGGCGCTGCGTGATTTTGTCGTTTCCATCAAAGGCCCGCTCGGCACTCCAGTGGGCAGCGGCATCCGCTCGCTCAACGTCGCGATCCGCCAGCAGCTCGATCTTTACGCCTGCGTGCGCCCGATTCGACATTTCCCAGGTGTCTCTACGCCGATGAAGGATTCGAGCCAGGTGGAAATCGTGGTTTTCCGCGAGAACACCGAGGACATCTACGCCGGAATCGAGTGGCCCGCCGGCTCGGCCGAGGTGCAGAAGCTGA
Source organism: uncultured Gammaproteobacteria bacterium (assembly GCA_963724625.1). Classification (GTDB taxonomy): domain Bacteria; phylum Pseudomonadota; class Gammaproteobacteria; order Steroidobacterales; family Steroidobacteraceae; genus DATBVX01. The sequence goes on from CAVRVO010000013.1 coordinate 346,080, forward strand.
TCGCGTATCTGCACCGTGAGCTCGGCGTCACCTCGATCCGTTTTCCCTCCAGCTCGGCCATCGGCATCAAGCCGGTTTCCAAGGAAGGATCGCAGCGCCTGATACGTAAAGCGATCCAGTACGCGGTCGACAATGATCGTTTCTCGGTCACACTGGTTCACAAAGGCAACATCATGAAATTCACCGAAGGTGGATTTCGTAACTGGGGCTACCAGCTCGCGCGTGACGAATTCGGCGCGCAGGAAATTGACAAGGGTCCGTGGCTGTCGTTTCGGAACCCGATCACCGGTCACAGCATCGTCATCAAGGACGTCATCGCCGACAACTTCCTGCAGCAGGCGCTGCTGCGACCGGAGGAGTACGACGTCGTTGCAACCCTCAACCTCAATGGCGACTACATTTCCGATGCGCTGGCGGCTCAAGTAGGCGGCATCGGCATTGCGCCGGGAGGCAATATCGGCGATGGGTTAGCGGTGTTCGAAGCGACCCATGGCACCGCGCCGGGGTTCGCTGGCAAGGATCGCGTGAACCCGGGTTCCATCATCCTGTCAGCAGAGATGATGCTGCGTTACCTGCGCTGGACCGAGGCCGCGGACCTGATCATCAAGGGCGTGACCAACACGATCGCCAGCCGCGAGCTGACTTATGATCTCGCACGCCTGCGTGAGGCGATTCGCGCTCCAAGGCGCGAGCTGGCTGGCCGCAAAAATGTGGAAGAGGATCTGCAACGGCTGATTCCCGGCGCGACCTTGGTTGGTACGAGTGGGTTTGGCGACGCCGTGATCCGTCACATGAATGACTGAGAGCTCTGACGCCACTGCATTCGATCCCAAGGCCTTCGTTCAAAGGCTGCCATCGCGCCCGGGCGTGTACCGGATGTGCGGGGCGAACGGCGAGATCCTGTACGTTGGCAAGGCCCGCAACCTCAAGGCGCGGGTCGGCAGTTACTTTCACGCCGGCAACGTAGAGCCGAAAGTACAGGCGCTCGTCGGTCAGGTGGCGCGAATTGATGTAACCCTGACCGACTCGGAAACCGAAGCGCTACTGCTCGAATACAACCTCATCAAGGAGCACAAGCCGCGCTTCAACGTCATCCTGCGAGATGACAAGAGCTTCCCTTACATCTACGTCACCACCGAGGCACGCTTTCCGCGGCTTAACTTCTATCGTGGCGCGCGTAACCTGCCCGGGCGTTACTTCGGTCCCTACCCGAGCGCCGGCGCGGTGCGTGAGTCACTGCAGCAGCTGCAGAAGCTTTTCAAGCTGCGTAACTGCGAGGACACGTTCTTCGAGAATCGGAGCAGGCCCTGCCTGCAGTACCAGATCGATCGCTGTTCCGGACCATGCGTCGGCCTCATTACGGAAGGGGAGTACCGCCGCGATGTCGATAGCGCGATCAAGGTGCTGTCCGGACGCAGCGAGGAAGTCAATGCAGAACTTGCCCGCCAGATGGAGTCCGCTGCTGAAAACCTGCAGTTCGAGCAGGCGGCGCGCCTGCGCGATCAGCTCGCGAGCCTCAAGCAGATCCAATCGCAGCAAAGCGTGACGGCGGCCAGCAAGCGCGACGCAGATGTCGTGGCGCTTGCAACCGAGGCGGGCGACCACTGCATCGCGCTGATGTTCATTCGCAGCGGGCGCAACCTCGGCAGCACCCAGTTCTTCCCCCGGGCACCGCTTGGCGACAGCGGCGAGATCATGAGCGCCTTCCTCATGCAGTACTACTTTACGCGCGAGGCGCCCCGCGAAATCCTTTTGAATACGGCGATCGTGGATGCCGAGCCGCTCGAAGCGGCACTCAGCGAACGCGCCAGCCATCCAGTGCATATCCGGCGCGCCGCCCGTGGACTCGCCTCGCGCTGGATGGCCATGACCTACACCAATGCCTCCCAGGCTCTGCGCATGCGAGCGCTGAATCGCGTGGGCATCGAGAGCCATCTCGAAGCGTTGCGGCAGGACCTGCAGATGCCCGAAGCGCCTCATCGGATCGAATGTTTCGATATCAGTCACACGCGGGGCGAGGGGACGGTTGCATCGTGCGTGGTGTTCGGTCCGGAAGGACCGATCAAAGCCGAGTATCGCCGCTTCAACATCGCCGGCATCGAACCTGGCGATGATTACGGAGCGATGCGGCAGGTGCTGACACGGCGCTACACCCGCATCAAGGCAGCGGAAGTTCCGATGCCCGACGTGCTGCTGATCGATGGGGGCAAGGGCCAGCTCACGCAAGCGATGGAAGTGCTCCATGCGCTGGAGCTGCCAGGCCTCGCTATTGTCGCAGTTGCGAAGGGCGCGGATCGCAAGCCGGGGCAGGAGAGATTGTTCATCCCCGGCCGCGACGAACCAATTGTGCTGCCGCCCGACTCGGCATCGCTCCATCTGGTCCAGCGCATCCGCGACGAGGCGCATCGATTCGCGATCACCGGACATCGCCGGCGACGCGCGCGGCGTCACAATGAATCCGCCCTTGAAGCGATTCCCGGTCTCGGGCCGGCACGCCGGCGCGAGCTCCTGAAGCAGTTCGGAGGACTCCAAGGCATACTGCGCGCGGGCGTGGATGATCTCGTGCAGGTGCGCGGCATCGGCAGACCGCTGGCGCAGCTCATCTACGAACACCTGCATCCAGGAGCTTGACCCGTTGAGCAACGGCACTTCGATACCGAACGCACTCACGTGGGCGCGCATCATTGCGGTCCCGCTGATCATCGTTCTGTTCTATTTGCCGTATCACTGGTCGGATCAGGCCGCCGGAATCCTGTTTGCGCTGGCTGGAATCACCGACTCCCTCGATGGCTATCTCGCACGCAAGTGGGGACAGACAACGCGTCTCGGTGCCTTCCTCGATCCGGTTGCTGACAAGTTGCTGGTCGCGACGGCGCTGGTGCTGATTGTCAGTGCGGCCAGCGAGCCCCGTTGGGGGGTTATCGTTACGACGCTTGCGGCGATCGTGATCATCGGTCGTGAGATCGCGATCTCGGCACTGCGCGAATGGATGGCGGAGATCGGCAAGCGCGGCAAGGTGGCGGTATCGGGTATCGGGAAATTCAAGACCATCGTACAGATCGTCGGTCTGTCGATGATGTTGTTCCGGTGGAATTTCCTCGGCTTGCCGATCTATGAATGCGGGCTGTTCCTAACCGTGCTCGCTGCAATCCTGACGCTGTGGTCAGCGATCCAGTATTTGCGCGCCGCACGCCCGGAACTTGCTGCAGGTTCTTGATTCAAAGCCCGTTCCTTGACACGACAGGGACGGTCCTTACAATTGCGCCCTCTTCATCGACGGCCGGCGGGAATAGCTCAGTTGGTAGAGCGCAACCTTGCCAAGGTTGAGGTCGCGAGTTCGAGCCTCGTTTCCCGCTCCATCTCCCTGTAAGTCATGACGGCGATGCCGCCGTAGCACAACGGGCGTTGGTCGCTCGTGAGGCGAACTAACCGGTCTGGCAGGTGCGCGTGAGCGTCATCACTGGTAAGCGCAACGAGCGCGCATTGGGATCGGGGCCTTCGTTAGAAGTACGAGAAGTTTATGAGTTTGAGCGCGCGCTCGGTATGCTTCGCTCGCGGTCACGTTCAAGGGAGGACGCATGAGACTCGTTAGTATGGTTCTGGGTATAGGGATGGTTGTCGGTTGCGCCTCCCAGCCAGTTGCAGACAAGAGCGCGTCGAGCGCCACTGCTTCAGCAGCATCACAAGCACAAACGTCCGTCGCCGAGAACGACCAGCGCGCGAGCGCGCCGGCGGCGAACCAGGAGGGATCGGCTCCGGTCGCGCGGCCTGCAGCCGCGAGCGCTGCCGAGCCCCTGCCGAGAAAGGCCGGATACAGAGTCGTCAACAAGGACGGCAAGCAGGTGTATTGCACCAAGGATGTGGCTACAGGCTCGCGAATCACGACGGTGACCGAATGCTTTACGGCCGAGCAGCTGGAGCGAAGAAGCAGGGAGGCACGGCAAGCTGTCGATGCGGTGAGGCAGGGGACGGTGTCTGGCACGTTGCCGGGGACCTGACACCGGCTGCGGACGAATCACAGCGCGATTCATTTCCCGCTCCAGATTGATAAACTGAAAAACGCCCGGGCTTGCCCTGGGTTTCTTCTTCAGGCCGCCTGGCGTGGTGGCAGAGTGGTCATGCAGCGGCCTGCAAAGCCGTGTACGCCGGTTCGATTCCGACCCACGCCTCCAAATCGGGAAGTCAGCGCGAGCCCCGCTGAAGTCTTCAGCCGCCCAGGTCCTGCGCCGCGGCGCGAAGAGTTGATCCAACGCGTAGTGCCAGCAACACGACGCCGAACGCGGCGACGACGATGACGGGGACCCAAGGCACCCCGAGGGCATTACAGATCTTGATGAGAACCGAAACGAGGCCGACGTCCACGAACAGGCACGCTGCCATCACGAGTGTGAAGATCATGTCCGGGCTCATAGAGCCGGCGCCAAACCCGGAGGGCGGGGTTATGAAGAGCGCCTCGGACCGTTCAAGCATGCTCACGTCAGGTTCCTGTCCCTGTGAATGCGCGCGAATACTAGGATGTTCGGGGTTATGTTGTCAGTTATAAACTCGTAAATATGCGGTGAAATCCGCAAAAAAGGCTTGTCCTCCTGCTCTTGAGCCAAGTGCGTTTCGAATGCGTGACACATTCCACGTTCGTGGATGCAGTGCGATCGGATGCTGGCGGAGCACGGAAAATCTGGAAGCAGGCGAGACGTGCCCGGGGCCGGAGTCGAACCGGCATGGAGTCTCCTCCAGGGGGTTTTAAGCCCCCAGCGTCTACCAGTTTCGCCACCCGGGCAGCGCGATCGCGCGAGAGCTTACACGCGGACGCCCCATCTGCCTGCACTGCGTCCGGCAGATGACGTCGACTTTTCGCGATCACCGCTACAGTACGGGCCGCCGGTGTCGTGACTGCAGATAATCCAGCGACTTAGATAGTGGCCTTAAGCACCTGTATAGACGACACTTACCGTATGAATCTTCGGGCCTCACTGTGACCGCTGATGCCTCGTTCCTCAGGGCCCGCAATCTTCACCTGTGGCGTGGTGAGCGCCATGTGTTGCGCGGTGTCTCCTGCACCATCGATGCCGGTGAAGTGCTGCACGTCTACGGACCCAATGGTTCGGGGAAGACGAGTCTCTTGCGTGTGATCTGTGGGTTGCTGCACGCGGAGGAGGGGGAAGTGCTCTGGCAAGGTGTTTCGATTCACGATGCCAATAGCGCGTATCACGCTTCCATCGCGTATCTCGCGCACGACACGGCACTCAAAGGCGATCTCACTCCGGTGGAAAACCTGCGCTTCAGCGTCGGCATGAGGCGGGAACTCGCAGCGGATGAGATTCGCGCCATGCTTGGCGATCTCGGCGTTGCCGACTGTGCGGACCTGCCGTCGCGCGTCCTCTCGGCAGGCCAGCGACGCCGCGTCGCGCTCTGCCGCGTGCTCTTGTCGCGCGCTCGCCTTTGGATACTTGATGAACCGTTCACTAATCTAGACGGCGTCAGCAGCGAGCAGATCTCGAGTGCACTGGCGTCACACCTCGACACGGGCGGGCTCGCGCTGATCGCCGCTCACCAGGGACTGGAATTGCGTTCAGGCACAGTCAGGCAGTTGGGTTTGTAATGCAGCCGACACACGCGCTGACAGCTGGCCGATTGATCTTCGAGCGTGATCTGCGTCTCGCCATGCGTCGCTGGGGACAGGTCGCAGATCCGCTGGTGTTCTTCCTGATCGTCACGACGCTGTTTCCGCTCGGATTAAGTCCGGAGCTGTCGCGCCTGAGAGACGTCGCGCCCGGTGCGTTGTGGGTGGCGGCGCTGCTATCCTCGCTTCTCGCCGCGGATTCGCTGCTGAAGTCAGATGCGCAGGACGGCTCGCTCGAGCAGTACGTGTTGTCCGGACAGCCTCTCACATGGTTATTACTCGCCAAGATCGCTGCACATTGGGTCCTGAGTGGCCTGCCACTCGTATTGATTTCGCCGTTGGTGGCGATTGCGCTCGGCGTTCCGGGTCACGCTCTCGATGTCGTCGTGGGCAGCCTGCTGCTCGGCACTCTGACCTTGAGCCTGTTGGGCGGCATCGGAGCGGCTCTGACTGTAGGACTGCGGCGTGGGAGCCTGTTGCTGTCGCTGCTGGTGTTGCCGCTGGCGATGCCGCTGCTGATCTTCGGGTCGCGCGCCATCGAGCTTGCCATTGCCGCGGAACCAGTGGCCGGTCCAATGTATCTACTCGGCGCGCTGTTCGTGCTCGCGTTTACACTCGCGCCCTTGACCGCTGCAGCGGCCGTCAGGATCAGCGTCGACTGAGCTGAACCGGGAGTTCGCAGGAAACGAGAACATGTGGGTCTGGTTGCATAAGTTCGCATCGCCGCCGCACTTCTACCGGCTCGCGGGACAACTCGTGCCGTGGTTCGGCTGGAGCGCATTCGTGCTGATCGTAGCTGCACTCTATGGCGGGCTGGTGCTCGCACCCCCGGACTATCAGCAAGGCGATGCGTTTCGCATCATCTACGTGCATGCGCCGAGCGCCTGGATGTCATTGTGCGTGTATGTCGTGATGGCCCTGGCGTCAGCGATCGGCCTGATCTGGCGGATCAAGCTCGCGCACGCCGTTGCCGCGAGTTGCGCGCCCATCGGCGCGTCCTTCACTTTTGCAGCGCTGGCCACGGGTGCCCTGTGGGGTCAGCCGATGTGGGGCACCTGGTGGGTGTGGGACGCACGCCTGACTTCGGAGCTTATTCTCCTGTTCCTGTATCTCGGGTACATCGCGTTGCGTGCTTCGATTGACGATCTGCAACGCGCTGACCGCGCGAGCGCCGTGCTGGCGCTCGTAGGCGTGGTGAACGTCCCGATCATTCACTACTCGGTGGTGTGGTGGAACACGCTGCATCAGCCTGCGACGGTGACCAAGATGGCCGCGCCGTCCATATCAACCTCGATGCTGATCCCGCTGCTGATGATGATCGTCGGATTCACTCTGTGCTTCGTCGCGCTGCTCCTGGTGCGCGTGCGCGGTGAGGTTCTGCGGCGCGAACGCAGCGCCGGCTGGATTCGCGAGGCGATGGCATGAGTCTCAGCCACTTTCTCTCGATGGGCGGCTATGCCGCCTTCGTGTGGCCGGCTTATGCGGTCACGCTCACGGTGCTCATCTTGAATGTATACACAGCACGGGCGAGTTATCGGCGGGCGCTGGAAGAGGCGCGACGCAGGCTCCAGATGAGTGAGCTCGCGGGATGACGCCGAGACGCAAGCGTTTACTGGTCGTGCTGGGTGTGCTCGCCGGCGTTGGTATCGCGAGCGCGCTGGTATTTCGCGCCCTGAGCGAGAACATGATGTTGTTCTATGATCCGAGCCAGGTCGTCGCTGGCGAAGCACCGCACGAGCGGCCATTTCGCATCGGCGGCATGGTGACCAAAGGCAGTGTCGCGCGGGACACCGGGAGCCTCGAGATCCATTTCGTAGTGACCGATTTCAAGCACAGTGTTCCGGTGACCTACACAGGCGTCCTGCCCGATCTGTTTGGAGAAGGGAAGGGTGTGGTCGCACACGGGCGCCTGACACGCGACGGTGTGTTTGCCGCGGATGAAGTGCTCGCGAAGCACGACGAGAAGTACATGCCCCCGGAAGTCGCTGAATCCCTGAAAGGGGCGCCCCAGAGCACAACATGATCCCAGAACTTGGACATCTCGCACTCATCCTGGCGCTGTGCCTCGCTGTTGCGCAGAGCGTGTTCGGCATCGCCGGCGCGCATTGGCGCCGTGCCGACTGGATGGGCGTCGCACGCCCGGCGGTTGCTGGCCAATTCGTATTCGTGGCCCTGGCGTTCGGTTGCCTGGCGGCCTCCTTCCTCGCCAACGACTTTTCGGTCAACTACGTCGCGCTCAATTCGAATTCGGCGCTCCCAGCCTTCTACCGCGTCGCGGCAGTGTGGGGTGCTCACGAGGGATCGTTGCTGCTGTGGATCCTGGTTCTGGCCACGTGGTCGCTCGCCGTGGCAGCGCTGAGCCGCTCCTTGCCCGACACGTTCATCGCGCGCGTGCTGGGCGTACTCGGCCTCATCAGCGCCGGCTTCATGACCTTCACACTCGCAACGTCCAATCCCTTTACGCGCCTGCTGCCACCCGCGATGGATGGCAACGACCTCAATCCGTTGCTGCAGGATTTCGCGCTCACGATCCATCCACCGATTCTTTACACCGGCTACGTCGGTTTCGCAGTTGCGTTCGCATTCGCGTGCGCTGCGATGCTCGAAGGCCGCCTGGATCAGAGCTGGGCGCGCTGGACGCGGCCGTGGACGATCGTCGCGTGGATGTTTCTTACGATCGGCATCTCGCTCGGCAGCTGGTGGGCGTACTACGAGCTGGGCTGGGGGGGCTGGTGGTTCTGGGATCCGGTAGAAAACGCCTCGTTCATGCCATGGCTCGCGGGCACCGCACTCATTCATTCCCTGGCCGTGACGGAGAAGCGCGGCCTGTTCCGCAGCTGGACGCTGCTGCTGGCGATCTTCGCGTTCTCGCTGAGTCTGCTCGGCACGTTCCTGGTGCGCTCCGGCGTGCTCATTTCGGTGCATGCGTTTGCGACCGATCCGGCACGCGGCGTTTTCGTGCTGACTTTTCTGACCCTGTGCATCGGAGGTGCCCTGACGTTGTACGCGTGGCGGGCACCGAAACTAGGCTCCTCCGCGGGGTTCGAACTCTGGTCGCGCGAGTCCTTCCTCCTCTTCAACAACGTCCTGCTCGTGATCGCCGCGGCGTTGATCCTGCTTGGCACGCTGTATCCGCTGTTCATGGACGGGCTTAGCCTCGGCAAGATCTCCGTGGGGCCGCCATATTTCCGCGCAGTGTTCCTGGTGCCGATGTTGCCGCTGCTGGCCCTGCTGGGTGTCGGGATGCATGCATCATGGAAGCGAGCCCGACTCGGCGATCTAAAGCGGCCGTTGCTCCTGGCCCTGCTGGTAGCGTTTGTCGTCGCCCTCGTGGTTCCGCTTTGGGCTTTCGGCCGCGCCACCACGCTTGCAGTGGTTGGATTCACCGCGGGCCTGTGGATCGTCTATTCAGCCCTCCGTGAGCCTATCGCGCGTTTGCGCAAGCGTCAGAGCCTTTCGGCTGCTGTGCTCGGCATGTCCATCGCTCATTTCGGCGTGGGCGTCTTCACAATCGGCGTCGCAGGCGTGGAGGCCTTCAAGATCGAGAAGGACGTGGCGCTCAAACCGGGTCAGGTGACTAACGTCGGCGGGTATGACTTCGCGTTCCGCGGCCTCCGCAATGTGGAAGGCCCGAACTACAGCGCCATTGAGGGTGAGTTCAACGTCACGCGCAATGGCAAGGCAGTGCGCGTCCTGCGCCCGCAGAAGCGCATCTATCGCGTGCAGACCAGCCCAATGACGGAGGCGGCCATCACGGTCGGATGGACGCGAGACCTGTTCGTGGCTCTTGGCGACCAGCTGGGCGGTGATGCCTGGAGCGTACGTATCCAATACAAGCCGCTGATCCGCTACGTCTGGCTGGGCGCAGTGATCATGGCATTGGGCGGCCTCGTGGCGGTGTCGGACCGGCGCTACCGCAGCGTGCGTGTGACGGAGGCGGCACCTGCCGGTTCGACCGCGAGAGACGTGGCCTGATGTGGCGCTACCTGCTGCCCCTCGGCGGCCTCGCGATTCTGGTGGTGTTCTTCTTCGTCGGGTTGCATCGCGAGCCTTCGAAGATCCCCTCACCGCTGATAGGCAAATCTGCGCCGTCCTTCTCCTTGCCGAGCGTTGAGGAGCCTGCGCGTCAGGTCACGAACGCGGACTATCGCGGCCGCATGTACGTGTTGAATGTGTGGGGGACGTGGTGCGTCGGCTGCCGTGAGGAGCACTCCGCACTGCTCGCGATCGCACGCACCAACGTGGTACCGATTCTTGGTCTCAACTGGAAGGACGACCGTCCGCTCGCGATCCAGTGGTTCAAGGAACTGGGCAACCCCTACAAGGAATGCGCCTTCGACAGCGACGGACGGGTGGCCATCGATTGGGGCGTCTACGGTGCGCCGGAGACTTTCCTGGTGGATGGCAGTGGTGTGGTGATTCACAAGCACATCGCACCGCTCACGGAGGAAATCTGGGAACGCGATTTCATGCCTCTCATCCGCGCCCGCCAGGGTATCTCGCCATGAAGCATGCGCTTGCCGGGCTGGTACTCATGTTGGCGTGCCTGGTTGCACACGCTGTCGATTCCGGCGAGGAGTTCGCAGACCCGATCCTGCAGGCACGTTATGAGCACCTGATTCAGGATCTGCGCTGCCTGGTGTGCCAGAACGAAAGCATCGCGGATTCAAATGCACCGCTCGCGGCGGATCTGCGCCGCGAGGTTCGTGAGATGTTGCAGGCCGGAAAACAGGACGCGGAGATCCTGCGCTTCATGACCGACCGCTATGGCGATTTCGTGCTGTTCCGGCCGCCGTTCGTGGCGCGCACCTGGTTGTTGTGGCTGGCCCCGGTATTGTTGTTGATGCTCGGCGCGTGGATTGCAGCGCGGATCATCCGCCAGCGCCACCGGCTGGCGCGCGCCGACGGCGACGATTCGGACCTGGATATCCCACCCACGTGATCCCGTTCCTGACCATTGCGGGAGTGATGGTCCTGGCGGCCATCGCTACGCTGCTGTGGCCGTTGTTACGGGCAAACCCCGGCATTCGACCACGCTGGCCCGCCGCGTTGCTGGTGGGTCTCCTGCTGCCGGTCATCGCCTTTGGCCTGTATCGCACCTGGAGCAACTGGTCATGGTCGGGCCCTCAACAGGTGGCCGGTGTTCCGCCTGCCATCGCACAGATGGTCGCGAGCCTCGAAGCAAGGCTCAAGGCGAACCCGAACGACCTCGATGGCTGGTTGCTGCTCGGCCGTTCCTATTTTCAGCTCGGCAGTTACGTTGAAGTCCGCTGATGCGTACCAGCACGCGTACGCTCAGAGCGGCGGTGAAAACGTCGAAGCAACTCTCGGCCTTGCCGAGGCACTGGTGTTCGCCGACGAGCGCGCGGTCACGCCTCGCTCCGCGCAACTGTTCGAACGCGCCTACGAGCGCGCCCCACATCATCCCAAAGCCCTCTGGTATTCAGGTCTTGCCGCCTATCAAAGCGGCCGCCTCGATATCGCGCGTGAGCGTTGGATGGGTTTGATCGCGCTCGACCCACCGCCTGAAATCAAGCGGGTACTCGAGAGCAAGATCGCTGAGCTCGATACGCAACTGAACTCCTCCACAGCGCCTCAGGCGGGGAGACCTGCGGATAGCCCGGTCGTGACGTGCGCGTGCGAATCGATCCCAAGCTTGCCGATCGGATCCCGCCCGATGCGCCGCTGTTCGTGATGGTGCGAGGAGAAGGTGGCGGTCCTCCAATTGCGGTCACGCGCCGTAGCAGCGCGCAGTTGCCACTGCTGGTGCAGCTCACGAATCGTGACGCCATGATCGCCGGCCGCGGTCTCGGCGATGTGCCTCATCTCACCGTCGTGGCACGCATTGCCCGATCCGGCGATCCGCGCGCGCAGAGCGGCGATCTCGAGGGCAAGGTGGGCTATGATGCGAAAAACCCCGAAGCGGTCGACCTCCTGATCGACTCGATCGTCCCCTAGCAATTCGCCATGACTGACAGCGTATCGATGAATTTTGCGGCGCCACCTTCGGTGTGGTGCGCGATGCCGAAGATGCTGCTGGCGCGCCGTCCGCCGCACGTCCCCAAGGGGCGGACCGTGCCACTCATCGAAGCGCGCACCGAAGGGCTCACGGCACGGCGCGCCAACCTCGAGGCCTACAGACGCGTGTGCGGATTTTCCGCCGACCGGAATTTGCCCATCACCTATCCGCACGTCATGACGATGCCGCTGCACCTCGCGATGCTGACTTCGGATGCCTTTCCGGTTCGCCTCCTCGGGCTGGTTCACGTGCGCAACGAAATCATCAGCCGCCGCCCGATTGCCGAAGACCAAGCCCTCGATGTGCATTGCTCGCTCCCGGCCCATCGCGAGACGGACCGTGGCCAGGAGTTCGATCTCACTACGGCGGCAAGCGTAAATGGAACCGAGATCTGGTCGGAAACCAGCACATTCCTGGCTCGGCGCCGCGCGAGAGGCGCCAATGGCGCAAAAGGCGCGGCAAAGGCGCCGAGAGACGAAACGCCTGCTGCCGTGCAGACCACCAGCTGGCGAGCGGATGCCGATATCGGCCGGCGCTACGCCGTGGTCTCAGGGGATTACAACCTGATCCACATCAGCGACCTCACAGCCCGGCTGTTTGGCTTTAATCGCGCGATCGCGCACGGCCTTTGGTCCTTGGCGCGCACAGCCGCTGAATTGCGCCCGCGCCTGACGGCAGATGGCGTCGTACTGGTAGCCAATTTCAAGTTGCCGATCCTGCTGCCAGCCTGGGTCACGCTCCAGAGCTGGGACAAGCCTTCTGGTCTCGCCTTCAACCTCAAGGACGCGCAGGGCGAGAAACCTCACATGGCCGGCACGTTCGAGCTTCTCTAGGGCATATCAACCGCGCGGTGTATTGCAAGGGTGCAGCGGCCTCTCGCCGCGTAACACACGCGCTACGTCCTCGCTGCTACGTTGGCGCAGTTCTGCGAGCGAAGCATCCGAGAGAAAAGCGATGTGAGGCGTCGCGATCACGTCGGACCGCCCGATGATGCTCGCCGGCGGCGCGGGCTCACCTTCCACGACGTCGAGGGCGGCACCAGCGAGCTGACCACCGTCGAGGGCACGCACCAGCGCATCGTTGTCTACCAGGCCACCGCGGCTGACATTGACCAGTAGCGGCTTGCGCGCGCAGTCAGCCAGAAACCTCGCGTTGATGAAGTGTCGGGTCGCGAGCGTCAGAGGCAGATGCAGGACGATGGCATCGGCATCGCGCTGTATCTGCGCGAGCGCTGCCACCTGAATTCCAGGAGCTGTTTCGCGGCCGGCCCCCGGATCTGCCATCAGCCGCGGGCTGTTCACGAGTACGCGGCACCCAAACCCGCGGGCGAGCTTGCGAGCCGTGGCACTGCCGATCCGACCGTAACCAACGATACCGATGGTCATGTTGCGCACGCGGCGGGCGGTCGCGGTCGCAGGTTCCCATCGTCCTTGCTTGGATTCGCGATCGAGCGCAGCTACGCCGCGCCAATGATCGAGGAGGAGGGCGACGGCGTGATCCGAGACTTCCTCGACGCAATAGTCGGGCACGTTGACTACCCAGGCGCCCCGCGCGGTGGCAGCGGCGACGGCGATGTTGTCGAGCCCGACGCCCATTCGGGCCACCACGCGCAGCTCAGAAGGTATAGAAACTGCGGCGGCGGAGACATCAGCCCAGCAGGTCATGACGGCGACCGGGTCGTGCGCCGCCACCAGCGCCTCGATCTCCTTTGCCGTTCCCGCCCGACCCGGTCCGGCATGAAGCTCGATACCGGCGACGCCCAGGATGCGGCGCTCGATCTCCACGTCGGGCCAGGGATGATCCGTGAGCAGGACCCGCTTGCTGCCGGCCGGTGCCCCGGGCTGATTTTTGGGTGGCGAAGACACGTGACGGATTGATAGCCTCTCGGGTGTACAGAACTCGCCGGGTGCGCTGGATGCTGGCGGCGTCCCGCGATTGTGTGACCCACGCGCCTGCGCATCAATCTCCTGGAGAGCTAATGGAAGCGAGAATCGAAAGCCTGCTGGCGGAGTACGAGCGACGCTCCGACGCTGAACGCGACATGGTCACGGCACTCAGCACCGAGTCGGGAGCGCGACACCGCGATGAGTTGTTGCTTTCCGTAGGTCGCAGCACCGGCACGTTGCTCAACCATCTGGTCAAGGGCCTGCGAGCGCGCTCGATCCTGGAGCTCGGGACTTCATACGGCTACTCGGCTGTCTGGCTCGCCGAAGCGGCCAAGGAAACCGGCGGCAAGGTCATCACGACGGATCTGGTCGCGGAGAAGTCGGCCTACGCGAAGAGCAAGCTGGAAAACGTGGGCCTGGCGAGCTACGTCGACTTCAGGGTTGGCGACGTGTTGCAGATCCTGCGCGAGCTCACTGGCCCCTTCGACTTCGTGCTGCTCGATGTCTGGAAGGACATCTACGTGCAGTGTTTCGATCTGTTCCAGTCAAAACTCGGTGTCGGCGCCATTGTGGTGGCCGACAACATGACCTTTCCGGAGTCCGTCCGCGAACAAGCCGAAGCCTATCGCCGGCGCGTGCGTGAGAGTCGCCGTTTCGATTCGGTGCTGCTGCCGATCGGCAGTGGCCTCGAAGTGAGCCGCTTGCTTGGTTGATACCATGCTCGATGCCATTGAGCGCGCGTGCCAGCGGCTGGTGATCGAGTTCGCCGAGGCCGTTGACACACAGGATTACGAACGCCTGCGCGCGGTCTTCGCTCCCGATGCCACTTTTGCGCGACCAACCGATCCAGACACGGTCATCCGTGGCATCGACAGCATCATCGCCGCGTACGCTGCCAGACCCCGCAACCGGCTGACCCAGCACCTGTGCACCAACATTCGCGTGACAGCCGAGTCGAATGACGCGGCCCGCGGCACGTGTGTCGTGTTGCTGTTTCTCGGGGATGCCTCGGAGCCAGAAACGCCTGGCAAGGGACGCAAGGCTGCGCCGGGCCAGCTCGTGGGAACCTTCGCCGATCGCTTCGAGCGCACCGGGGATGGCTGGCGGATTGCCGAGCGCCGCGGTCGGCTGCTGATGCACACCTGACGTGAACGGCGTGTCCGAGCTCAAATCCCTGCAACGCATCGCCGTCGTCGGATTCGGCGAGGCGGGTGGCATTCTGGCTGAGGATCTCGTGCGCGCCGGGCTCACGGTGACTGCCTACGACATCCTGTTCGATTCGCCGGCTACCCAGGAACCGATGTTCGCGAAGGCTCGTGCTGTCAACGTGCGCGCTGCACCGACGCTGCGTGAGGCGATCGTCGCGGCGGACCTCGTCATCTCGGCGGTGACGGCAACGGCCTCGACACAAGTCGCCAAGGATGCCAGTGCGAGCCTGGCGAACCGGCAACTGTTTCTCGACATCAATTCAGTATCACCCTCCACCAAGCGCGAGAACGCGCGCCTGGTGGAGGCCAGCGGGGCCCAGTACGTCGAAGCTGCGGTAATGGCACCGTTACCCGGCAAGCGACTTGCGGTGCCGATGCTGCTCGGCGGACCTCATGCCGTGCCGGTCGCAAAGGCTCTCAGCGCATTGGGAATGAATCCCACTGCCGTCGCGGGGGAGCTCGGCGTGGCTTCGGCAGTCAAGATGTGCCGCAGCATCATCATCAAGGGACTCGAGGCGCTCGCTGTTGAGTGTGTGATGGCTGCGCGGGAGTTCGACGCTGCCGAGCAGGTGTTCGCCTCACTGGATCGCACCTTTCCGCACATGGGCTGGACCGCGGATCTTCCGGACTATCTCGTCGCACGCGTTGCAGAGCATGGTCGCAGACGCGCCGCGGAGATGCATGAAGTCGAACGCACCTTGGCCAGCGTGGGCGTAATGCCGGTGATGTCGCGCGCCACGGCCGAGCGGCAGCAGAGGCTGGTCGACGCGATGGCCACGAAGGGCTTGCGGTACACGGACGCAGCCTTCACATGGCGCGCGTTGCTCGAAGCGCTCGACGATTGAGAGCACCGGACGGGCCGGCGGAGGAGGGGACGGCACCCTCTCGCTACTGGCGGGCGCCTACGAGTATTGGCACGCCCAGTAGGGCCCGAAGTTCAGCGGCGCTTACGCTTTGCCGCGCGCACGGTCGTCTTCTTGCGCTTCGGAATCGGGCGGCGCGCACGCGGGCCTTTTTTCGGTGGGTCGTCGGAAGAATGCACCGCCGGCGGATCGCTCGCGGGGAAGCTCTCCGACAGTGCCTCGTCCAATCGGTCGTCGATGTGTTTTGTGGTTCCAGGTCGCTCCATGCGGATCTCCTGACACTGCGTGCTCAGTTTCTCATACAGTACCGGACCAACGGCACCACGGGAGCACGATCTAAGTGAATACCGATCCCCGCGACACGATCTCGAACATGCCGATGAGCTGGCTGCAGATCGTCGTCATCGCTATTACCGTGGGCCTGAATGCGCTCGACGGCTTCGATGTGCTCGCGATCAGCTTTGCGTCTCCAGGTATTGCGGCTGAGTGGGGTATCGACCGTGCTGCGCTCGGCATCGTGCTCTCGATGGAACTGGTTGGCATGGCGCTGGGGTCGATATTCCTAGGCGGAGTAGCGGACAAGATCGGCCGCAGACCGACGGTACTCGGCTGCCTGGTCCTGATGGCGGTCGGCATGTTCATGGTCACGAGCGTGAAGGGATTGGTCGATCTGTCGGTGTGGCGGATCATCACCGGCGTCGGCATCGGTGGCATGCTCGCAGCCATCAACGCGGTGGCCGCCGAGTTTGCAAACCTCAAGCGTCGCCACTTGTGCGTGTCCATCATGGCCATCGGCTATCCGATCGGCGCGGTGATCGGCGGCGCCATCGTCGCGCGCCTGCTGCAGGGCCACGACTGGCGCGCCGTGTTCTATTTCGGCTCGGCTATTACCGCGGCGTTCATTCCGCTGGCGTTGTTCCTGGTTCCGGAATCGGTGCACTGGCTCACGCGCAAGCAGCCCGCCGGCGCGCTCGAGACCATCAACCGCATCCTCAAGCGTCTGGGCCACGCGTCGGTCAGTGCCCTGCCTGCCATTTCGGCTGAGGTTCGTCGACGGTCCGTGGCGGACATCTTTGCACCAGGGCTGGTGGCACTCACTGTGCTCGTGACTGCAGCCTATTTCTTCCACGTGATCACTTTCTATTTCATCATCAAGTGGGTACCGAAGATCGTGGTCGACATGGGCTTCGCGCCATCTTCGGCCGCGGGAGTGCTGGTCTGGACGAATGTTGGGGGCGCGACGGGCGGCGCCGTGCTCGGATTGCTGGCACTGCGATTCAGTGTCAGGAAAGTCACGCTTGCCGTGATGCTGCTTTCCACGGTGGCGGTAGTGATGTTCGGCAGGACGGCGCCGGACCTGCAGCAGTTGGCGCTGATTTGCGCGATCGCGGGCTTCTGCACCAACGCGGCCATCGTCGGCATGTACGCAATATTTGCCCAGGCGTTTCCGACACACGTGCGTGCGTCCGGCACTGGCTTCGCGGTGGGCGTCGGGCGCGGTGGGGCGATGCTCGCCCCGATCCTCGCCGGTTTCCTGTTCAAGGGCGGCTACACCTTGCACTCGGTCGCTATGGTGATGTCGCTTGGGTCGCTGATTGCAGCCGGGCTGCTTTTCAGGTTGCGACTGAAACCGGCGGACGAGCGCGCTTCGGAACTGCGCCCTGCGGCGACAGCCCAGTCCTGATGTCGGAGTTACGCGGGTTCGTTCGTCATACAGATATAGGTAATAGCCTGGAAGGGGATGGCAAGGATGTCGACCAACACTATCCGCCTTCATCGTGTGCTTCATGCCACACCCGAGAAGGTCTACCGTGCTTTCCTCGACGCGGATGCGATGGCCAAGTGGCTCCCGCCCAACGGGTTCACCTGCAAGGTGCACCACATGGACGCCCGGATCGGCGGCACCTACAAGATGTCGTTCACCAACTTCACCACCGGCAAGAGTCACTCTTTTGGCGGCAAGTACCTCGAGCTGAAAACGTCTGAGCGCATCCGATATACAGATGCGTTCGACGATCCAAACCTTCCTGGTGAGATTCAGACGACGATCACGCTGAGGAAGGTGTCAGTCGGCACTGAGTTAAATGTCGTGCAGGAAGGCGTGCCGGGGATCATCCCGCCCGAGGCCTGCTACCTGGGCTGGCAGGAATCTCTCGTGCTTCTGGCGAAGCTAGTGGAAGTCGACATTCCGGATTAGGGCCGCGGTAGGTTGACCCATATTTGTCATAATATACATTATACGAAGTAGGACTAAGCCTGAGCCGCGGCTTGCTGGGAAACCAGTTGGTCATCGCTCGCAGCCGCTTCGCGTCCCCTTTCCCGCTCCTGCTTCGCGCTGGCTACCTTTTCCAGCAATTCCTCGAGGTTCGCGTAATCCACCGGCTTCACCAGGTGATGGTCGAAGCCGGCGCCGAGCGCCTGCACCCGGTCGTAGTCGCGACCATAGCCCGTCAGCGCGATGAGTTTGCCCGTGAAGCTGCGTTCACTGCGCAGGCGCTGAGCAACCTCGTAGCCGTTCATGTCGGGCATGCCGATGTCGAGAAGCACGCAATCGACCGGGTGCTCCGAGATCGCGCTGAGAGCTGACGGCCCATTGTGAACGACATGTGCTTCATGACCAGAGAGGTCCAAGAGCATCGCGAGCGTGCGTGCCGAGTCGACATTGTCGTCCACCAGGAGCAAGCGCAATCTCGTAGGCGGCTCGTGGTTGTGAGTTCCCTGCACCACAGTCTTCGTCGCAACGGCGCGCAGCTCTGGAAGCCTGACGATGAACTCGCTCCCCTTCCCTGCGCCCTCGCTCCTTGCCTCTATGGTTCCGCCGTGCAGTTCCACGAGCCGACGCGACAAGGCGAGGCCCACACCGAGACCGCCTTCGCGCCGCGTCGGCTGCTCCAGCTGGCGAAACAGCTCGAAGATGTGTGCAAGATCATCGGGCGAAATGCCGATCCCTGAGTCGCGCACACGAATGACTACTTCAGGGTGGTCGCCCGAGCCTGTCGTCTCCGCATGTAATTCGATACGGCTGCGCTCCTCGCTGTATTGCGCGGCATTGCTCAACAGGTTAGCGATGACCTGCGTGAGTCGGACCGCGTCGCCATCGATATGCAACGGCCGTGGCGGAGTCGTGATGCACAGCTCGTGCAGGCGGGCGTCCATGAGTGGACGAACGGATTCGGCGGCATGCGCCAACACCGCCGAAAGTTCGGTGGGCTCCCGACGCAGGATGATGCTGCCACGATTGACGCGCGCCACATCGAGCAGATCGTCGACCAGCCGACTCAGGTGCGCGGTCTGTCGTGACAGCACCTCGCGCGCCCAACTCACCTGCGGATCGGGCAGGCTCTTTTGCTCCATCAATTTCACTGCAGCATCGATGGCGGCGAGCGGATTACGCAGCTCATGGGACAACACGCCGAGGAATTCTGAGACTAAAACATAAACTAAATCCATTAGTTACGAGGCTAATCTGCCATCTGCTCGAGGGGTCGACGACCGCCCGGCAGGCACAAGGTGCTCACGCAAAGACGGCTGTTCTCCGCTCACGCTCTGCTCGCCTTCATTTTTTTGGGCGTTGCCTTTGCGAGCAGTTGGTATATATTTCGCGGGCAGTTCGTTGATGTAAAACGAATCCTCCAAAGAACAATAACTCAAGCATTACCTGAGGTTTTCCGCCCATGTGAAGCGCGCTAGAGCGCGCACTCAGGTCCTTGTTGGGGATTTGGACATGCTGATTGCCTGGGAAAGACTTCACTCCGCCACGGTCGAACTTGCGGGCGCGGGCCCAATCAAGCAGCGGCTGTTCAATGCATACGTGAATCACCTTGCCTCTCTCGACACCGATCAGGTGCCGCGCGAGCTCCGGGACGAGTTCGGGGGGCTCACTCGCGCCATGCATGCCGTGCCGCCGCTGCCTGGCGAAGACACGGTGCGTGCCACGATTCGCAAGATGTCCGACGGCGAAGCGAACCGTCACGCCGTCCAGATTGTGAACTTGCTCGGCGCAGTGGCCAGGGCGCAGATGAATCCGCGGCTGGGACAGTCGGCTCCAGTGGTTCAGCTGTACGCGGCGGAAGGGTGAGGCCGAACGCCGCTCATCCCCTCTTCTTCGTCTTCCCGCTAATCCAGCTTGAACTCGATCGTGTCCCAGCGGTGCGTCTCTTCGTGACGCGCGTGGCGGCGAATCGCATCCACCAGCGTACGCTTGTCCCAGTCGATGACCTCATCCGCGAGGTCACGGATTGCCTTCGGTATCTGCTCCTTCACGCCATATGACTCGAGCAGCAGCACGGGTTTGTCGCTCGCTTTGGCGAAGTTCATCTGGAACAGGATCAGGTCACCGTGCTTGCGGGACAGGCTGCTGGGGACGATAACGATCTCGGCGGGCGCGATCTGCTTGCGCAGATCTTCGCGCAGCGCCTCTTTGTCGCCTGTGGGACGAGTATCGGGCGTGCTGAAGTTCTGGTAGTAGAAATTACTGTCGCTTTCGAGGAACTCGAAGACGCGAAAATAGTCGTCGTTCTCTTCCCAGACGTGGCTGACGAACAGCTTGATCGGATTGCGCTGTGACACGTGCCGCTCTCCCGCCTCTGGATTCAGGAGTAGTGTAGCATTGCGCGGTTTTTTGCAATCCCCGCGCCCGCCACGCAATACCATGCGCCTGCTGATTTACAACATCCGTTACGCCACCGGAACCGGGCCGGCGTTTCACTTGCCCGTCCCTGGCGCCGGGTATCTGCGCAGCAGCCGGAAAGTGCTTGCTCGCATCACGCAATTCATCAAGTCGCGCGACCCGGACATCGTCGGACTGCTCGAGATCGATACCGGCTCGATTCGCACCGGGATGGTGAACCAGGCCGAATTCGTAGCGCGCTCGCTGGGGCACTACTCCTCATACCAGTGCAAATACGGAGCGACCTCGATCAACCAGCTGGTGCCGATCGTGCGCAAGCAGGGCAACGCGTTCCTGGCGGCGCCGCGCGTGCACGGCGAGCGCTTTCACTATTTCGACACCGGCATCAAGCGCCTGATCATCGAACTGGAGCTCGAGCAGGTCGCGGTGTTCCTGGTGCACTTGTCGCTGAAATTCCGCCACCGCCAGTACCAGCTCCGCTACCTGCACGAGCTGGTGGAGAAATCCACCAAGCCGGTGATCGTGGCCGGGGATTTCAACACCTTCTGGGGCGAGCACGAGATCTATCTCTTCATGCGGGCTTCGGGTCTGCGTAGCGCTAACGCGAACAGCAGCCCGTCTTTCCCCAGTCGCAGCCCGCGCAAGGAACTCGATTTCATCCTCTATAGCGACGGCATCCGGGTGACTCACTTCGAGGTTGCCGATGTACGCCTGTCTGACCACCGACCCCTGATCTGCGATTTCGAAATAACCGGGCTGGCGGGCGCGAGCGACCGATTGAAAGTAGGATGACGTTTCCGCCCCGTGGCACTCCGGGAGACGCCGATGAGTCAAGCGAATCACTGGAGGATCGAGACGGACTCCGATCGCGTCGCGTTCCTCATCCTCGACCGTGCCGGCAGCTCAACCAATTCCTTGTCAGCGGATGTGACTCGCCAACTAGGTGAGCGCCTTGCCGAACTCGAGCGCACCAGGCCGTCGGCCGTGGTTGTGTGCTCTGGGAAAACCAATGGATTCGTGGCCGGCGCCGACATCAAAGAATTCACCGGGCTCACAACCCCAGAGCAGGCCTACGAGCTGATCCATGCCGGCCAGCGCGTCTTCGATCGGTTGGCGGTACTGCCCTGCCCCACGGTCGCAGCCATCAACGGCTTCGCTCTCGGTGGGGGTTTAGAACTTGCCCTCGCCTGTCGCTATCGCGTCGCCAGCAACGACGGACGCGTGAGCCTTGGTTTGCCCGAGGTGCAACTTGGCATTCATCCTGGCTTCGGTGGCACCGTCCGCAGCGTGCAGATCGTAGGCGTGCGCGAAGCCATGCGGCTGATGCTGACCGGTCGGCCGGTGAAGGCGGATGAGGGCTATCGACTCGGCCTCGTCGATCAACTCGTCCCGGTCGATGAATTGCGCGCGCGAGCAAAGGCCTTGGCATTGGCTGCCCCTTCGCCACGCAGCGCGGGGTGGCTGGATGTACTCCTGAACCTCGGGCCGGTGCGCCCGATGCTCGCCAGGCAATTGTTCAAGCAAGTGAGCGGGCGGGCTCGCCGGGAACACTATCCGGCGCCCTACGCCATCATTGAGCTCTGGGAACGCTACGGCGCGCGCGGTGCAAAAGCTTACGAAGCCGAGGCGCGCTCGATAGCAGCGCTGATGCTCACGCCGACAGCGCGCAATCTGGTGCGCGTCTTCATGCTGCAGGACCGCCTCAAATCCCTGGGGGGCAAGCCAGCCACCGACTTCAAGCATGTACATGTCGTGGGCGCCGGCGTCATGGGCGGTGATATCGCCGCCTGGTGCGTTTCGCGTGGCATGAGCGTTACGCTGCAGGATCGCGCGGAGCAATACGTGCGACCGGCACTGGAACGCGCACGGGAGTTTTTCGGCAAGAAACTGCCCGATGCGAACGCGGCACAAGCAGCCGCCGCGCGGCTGCAGATGGATCTCGCCGGCGACGGTGCGGCCCGTGCCGATGTCGTGATCGAAGCCATTTTCGAGAACGCCGATGCCAAGCGAGAACTGTATGCGAAGCTCGAGCCGCGTATGAAGCCGGGCGCAATTCTGGCCACGAACACTTCGAGCATCATGCTCGAGCAGTTGAATGCGGACTTGCGCGATCCCGCCCGTCTCGTGGGCCTGCATTTCTTCAACCCCGTTGCCAAGATGCCCTTGGTCGAGATCATCGCGTCCAGGCAGACGCGCCCCGAAGTTGCGCAAGCGAGTGCAAGCTTTGCGCGCAAGCTGGACAAGCTTCCCTTGCCTTGTCGTAGTGCACCCGGATTCGTGGTGAACCGGATCCTGATGCCTTATCTGAATGAAGCGATGTTCCTCGCGGAAGAAGGCGTGGCCTTGCGACACATCGACGCCGCAGCAGTGGACTTTGGCATGCCGATGGGCCCGATCGAACTCGCCGACACAGTCGGTCTCGACGTATGCCTGCATGTCGGCAAGATCCTCGCCCAGGCATTCAATCGCAAAGCCCCTGCGCACCTGGAAGAGTTGGTCACCGCGAAACATCTCGGACGCAAGAGTGGGCGTGGCTTCTACGAGTGGCGCGATGGCAAGCCGATCAAACCCGTGAGGGATGGCCGTCCCGCGCCTTCCGACATCACCGATCGCATGATCCTGCCCATGCTGAATGAATCGGTTGCGTGCCTGCGTGAGCGCGTCGTCGACGAAGCTGATCTGCTCGATGCCGGCGTGATCTTCGGGACCGGGTTCGCGCCCTTTCGCGGTGGGCCGCTGAACTATGCACGCGCCCGCGGCCTCGATGCGATCGTGCGACGTCTTGCCGAGCTTGAACGCGAGCACGGAGAGCGCTTCCATCCTGATTCGGGTTGGCAGACATTTGCCGTAAGTGTGTGATCGTTAACGCTTCAGGCCCCGGTTTTGGCGGAGTCCTGTGCTAACATCCCGCGGCACCGCCACACTTTGAACACTCACGAAAGCGCAGGCAGCTGACCCTTGAATGGATGAAAAGCCTCTAGATCTGGCCCTCCTCAAGCAGTTTTCACCTCTGGACGGTCTGAAGGCTGAGAACCTGCACGCGCTCGCGAAAAAGACTTCGCTGCGCGAGCTTGCAGAAGGGAAGCTCCTCTTCAAAGAAGGCGACACCGACAAGCGCACTTATTTCCTGGTAGCGGGAACCATCGAGGTCTTCGATAACGACGGAGTGCTCTCCACGTTGCGGGGCGGCACCCCTGCGGCACGCAATCCCATCACGCCGTCCCTGCCCCGCCGCTTCAACGCGCGCGCGGCGGATCCCGTACGTTACATCTCCATCGACAGCGATCTGCTCGATGTGATGCTGACCTGGGATCAGACCGGCTCTTATGAGGTGAACGAGCTCGATGGCACGCCGGCGGGCAGCAGCGATGACTGGATGACGACACTACTGCAGACCAAGGCCTTCCATCGCATACCGCCGGCGAACATCCAGGCGATCTTCATGCGTATGCAGCGGATCAATTGCCGCGCCGGCGATGTCGTCATCAAGCAGGGAGATGAAGGGGACTATTTCTACGCTATCGTAAGTGGTCGCTGCACCGTGACTCGTGAGACGCCTCTCAACAAGGAGGGCATCAAGCTCGCGGAGCTGGGGATGGGTGACACGTTCGGCGAGGAAGCGCTCATTTCGGAAGCCAAGCGCAACGCCACCGTGACCATGCTCTCGGAAGGCACTTTGATGCGTCTCGGCAAGCAGGATTTCACCACGCTGCTGAATGAGCCGATGCTCCAATGGGTCGACTACGAGCAGGCGAAGCAGATCGTCGCGAAAGGCGGCAAGTGGCTGGACGTCCGACTGCCGAGTGAATTCCAGAACATGCACATTGAAGAGGCGATCAACATCCCGCTGTACTTCATCCGCCTCAAGCTCAACGCGCTCGACAAAGCCGTGAGCTACGTTGTGTGCTGCGACACCGGGCGGCGCAGTTCGGCTGGCGCCTACATCCTGAGCGAGCGCGGCTTCGACGCGCACGTGCTCAAGGGTGGCCTGGGCGCAACCGATGTGGTGAAGCCCCGTCGGGGCTGAAGCTAGAGCACCGCTGGCAGCGTCCAGCGCAGCCACAGGTATCCCACAACTGCGGACAACAGTGATCCGGCGATAATGCCGTGCCGGTCATCCACCATCGCGCCGGGTGCAAGCGACTCGAAGGCGAGCGAGCCGATGAACAGGCTCATGGTGAATCCCACCCCGCACAGGAGCGCAACACCGTAGAGGTGAGGCCAGCGGACTTTGTCGGGCAGCCGCGCAGCGCCAACTACAATTACCAGCCCGGCGAACGCCATAACGCCCAATTGCTTGCCAACAAAGAGACCGGCCGCAATCCCCAGCGGCACCGGCTCGAGCAAGGTAGCCCAGTTCACACCGGCGAGGCTCACTCCGGCGTTGGCAAAGGCAAAGAGCGGCAGAATTCCAAATGCCACCCATGGATGAAGTGAGTGTTCGAGCGTGCGCAACGGCGATTCACCACCGGGCCCTTCGCCCCGCAGCGGGATGGCAAAAGCAGTCGCAACTCCGGCGAGTGTCGCGTGCACCCCTGATTTCAGCACACACACCCAGAGCACCACGCCAACCAGGAGATAGGCCGCGATGCGCCTCACTCCGGCCATGTTCAACAGAGTGAGTGCGCTCAAAGCGATGCCCGCGCAGAGCAACGCCGGCAGGGACAACTTGCTCGTATAAAAGATCGCGATGAGCACGATGGCGCCGAGGTCATCAAGCGTCGCGAGTGTCATGAGCAACACTTTCAATGCCAGTGGCACACGCGAGCCGAGCAATGCGAGGATCCCGAGCGCGAACGCGATGTCGGTCGCAGATGGAATCGCCCAGCCACGCATCGCAACACTGTTGCCGAGATTGAACGCGCAGTAAATCAGCACTGGAACCAGCATCCCGCCGATCCCGCCAGCCACGGGCAGCACGATCTGCGAGCGGTCCGAGAGCTCGCCTTCGAGGACTTGGCGCTTGAGCTCGAGTCCGACCAGCAGGAAGAACACGGCCATCAGCCCGTCGTTGACCCACAGCAGAATTGGCTTGGCGAGGCCGAACGAGCCGACGCTCAGCTTCAACGGAATTTCCCAGAGGCCTACGTAGGTACTCGCGAGCGGCGAATTGGCGGCCAGCACCGCCAGCGCGCCTGCGACCATCAGCAGGATGCCGCTGGCGGATTCAAGCTTGAGGAACTCGCGAATGGTGTCGAGCGGCGCAGCCATGGAGCGCCAAGATAGCAAACGGGAGCATGAGCGGCCGCGCCGGCCGGCTCCGCCGGTTCACATCGTGTGAGTGGGTTTGTCGCCGCCCAGAGCGCCGGCGAGATAGTTCTCGATCTTCTTCTGTGTCTGGCCGCGGTCCTGATCACTGAACTGTACGCCGATGCCCGAAGTGCGCTTGCCCTGCGCGCCTTTCGGGGTCATCCAGATGACGCGCCCGGCCACGGGCAGCTTCTCGTCCTCGCCCATGAGATTGAGCAGCATGAAAACCTCGTCGCCGAGCCGGTAATTGCTGTTGGTGGGGATGAACAATCCACCATTGCGCACGAACGGCATGTAGGCGAGATACAGCGCGCTCTTGTCCTTGATGGTGAGCGTCAGCAGTCCGGGCTTGTTGAGAGGTTGGCGCACTTCGTCTGGTTCGGTGTTTCGCAGTTCAACTGGTCAATGCGGCCTGGGTATTCAACAACAGTTCCTCGGCCGCGAGCTGCACGTTCAGCGACGTGCTGAGTTCGAGCCTGAATGCCCGAACGCGATCCAGCAAGCCGTAGAGCGCGCGAATCTTGCGAATTCCGGGCAATGATTGCAAGTCTGTGGGCCGGAGGAACGCTTCGCGTAGCGACTTTGTGATCCAGGTCTCGATCCAGCCCAGCCGGGCGTCGATCGAGTCGCGCCACCAACGCTCCGCTGTCGCTGGTATATCGAGCGATCGTTCACGGAGTGCTGTGACTGCCGCTGTCATTTCTTGGTGCAGCTTTTCGAAGCCACTCGCCCTCAACTCCAGCGCCCGCAGTGGTGCCCCAGCGGCGAATTCGAGCAATTCGTTCCAATCGCCAACCGACGGATCTGCCGCCGCCAGCCATTCGAGCGCGACCTTACGAGAAGGTATCGCCACCGTAATGCGCTGACAGCGACTCACAATGGTCGCAGGCAGTCGCGAGGGACGTTCCGCGATCAGGATCAGCAATCCCTCGGGCGGTGGCTCTTCGAGCGTCTTCAGCAGCGCATTTGCCGCGTTGGCGCTCATGAGGTCCGCGGGCGCGATGACGCCGACCTTGCGTCCACCACGATAGCTCTTGAGTGCGAACACCTCGCACAGCTGGCGAATCTGGTCGACCTGCAGTTGCTTCGCATCCTCCGCGCGAGTCACCCAATGCAGGTCAGGATGGTTATTGGCGATGAACAATCGACAAGAGACGCAGCTACCACAGGGCACGTCTTCAGGTGCCGCACAGAGGGCCAGTTGCGAGATCCAGCTGGCCAGTGATTCGGCCCCAACTCCCGGCGGTGCGTGGATCAGCAATGCGTGCGGAAGTCGCCCCTGCTGCAGCGACGTGTTGACGCGATGCTTCGCCGGGGCCAACCACGGCAGCGAAATGGGCACATTATTATCCATTACTATCATCCAGTTATTCATATTACATGAAACTATCATGAGGTTGGTAGTCGCCCCACGTGCCGCTGGATCGCCACCGCCACATCTTCGATTGGTTGGTTTCCATCCACGACCTTGATGCGCTGGGGCTCCGCTCGCGCACGTGCCAAAAAGCATTCGCGCACCCGCGTGAAGAACTCCTCCTGTTCATGCTCGAACCGATCGCGCACGGCTTCGCCACGACGCGCCTGCGCGCGTCGCAGGCCCAGAGCCACGGGCACATCGATGAGGAGTGTCAGGTCCGGCTCCAAGTCACCCTGCACCTGCGACTGGAGGTTACGAATGTGTTCATGCGCAATGCCGCGTCCTGCTCCCTGGTACGCGAAACTCGCATCCGTGAACCGATCGCACAGCACCCACTGACCGCTCTCCAGTCTAGGACGAATCAGATTGGCGACATGGGTCGCGCGCGCGGCGAACATCAGCAGTAGCTCGCATTCGGCCGGGACCTTCTCGCTCGAGGCCGTAAGTACCAGCTCGCGGATGCGCTCGGCTAGTGGTGTACCGCCCGGCTCGCGGGTAGCCGTTACGGCGATCCCTCGCGCTTCAAGCCACACCTTGAGCAACGGAATCTGCGTGGACTTGCCACAGCCCTCGATCCCCTCCAGCGTGATGAATCTGCCTCGCATGATCTGCCTATGGTGCGTGGGCGCGGCTGCGGATGCGCGCCAGGTAACGTTTCACAGCCGCGTCATGCTCCGCGAGCGTCTTGGAAAAGTAGTGGCTCCCATCGGGTTCACCGGTCGCGACGAAGAATAGCGCACCCGTGTCATCCGGTTGGGTGGCAGCTTGCAGCGCTCCGGCACCGGGCAGCGCTATCGGAGTCGGTGGCAATCCTGCCCTCGTGTAGGTGTTGTACGCAGTATCGGCGTGCAGGTCGCGCGTACGGATGTCACCTGCGTACGACTCCCCAAGTCCGTAGATCACCGTAGGATCGGACTGCAGCCGCATTCCCAGCTGCAACCGCCGGACGAAGACGCCCGCGATGCGTTGCCGTTCCGTTGGGAGCGCCGACTCCTTTTCCACCATCGATGCCAGGATCAATGCCTGGTAGGCATCGGAGAACGGCAGCTTGGACGCACGCGCATTCCAGGCCACTTCGAGACGCGTGCGCATCGACTCATTCGCCAAGCGAAGTACCTCGACATCGGTCGTGCCGCGTGCGAAACGATAGGTGTCGGGGAAGAACTGGCCTTCCGGATGTCTTCCGGGAACACCTAGCCGTGTCATGAGCTGCTCCGCTCGGACGCCTTCGAGCGTGTGCTTGAGATAGGAATTGCTTTCCAGGGCGCGCAGCATGTCGCGCACCGTCCAGCCTTCCACGATTGTCAGCTCCCGTAGCAGCACCTCACCTCGTACCAGTTGATCGACGAGCTGGGCTGGCGTGGTCTGCGGATGAATCTGGTACTCACCGGCATGAATCCTGCGCGCTTTGCCGCGCATGCGAACGTATGCCGAAACTATGCGCGGGTGCTTAAGAATGCCTTTCTGCGCCAGCTCGCGTGCCAAGGCCGAGAATGATTTGCCGGCGGGCACGGAAACCACCGTCGGCTGGTCCAGCGGCAGCGGTGAATGCAGGTAGTGGTCGGCCCAACGAAAGGCCGCAAATGCGGCTGCCGACAGAACCAGGAGGACGACGAGCGCGGCGCGGAGGGCGCGATTCACGGCTCAGTGCAATTCGAGCCTGCTCGCTTCACGTGAACTTGCGGAACACGAGCGTGCCGTTGGTACCGCCAAAACCGAACGAGTTCGAGAGCGCCACGTCGATGCGCATGCGGCGCGCGCTGTTCGGGACGTAGTCCAGGTCGCAGTCCGGATCGGGGTTTTCGTAGTTGATCGTCGGCGGCGCCACCTGGTCGCGGATGGCGAGCACGGAAAAGATCGCCTCCACTGCGCCGGCAGCACCGAGCAGATGCCCGGTCATCGACTTGGTCGAACTTACCGCCAGCTTGTAGGCGTGATCACCGAAGGCGCGCTTGAGGGCGAAGGTCTCCGCCTTGTCGCCGAGCGGCGTCGAGGTGGCATGCGCATTGACGTAGTCGATCTGCTCCGGTTTCAGACCGGCATCGCGCACCGCGTTGATCATGGACAGGCGCGCGCCTTCACCGGACTCCTGCGGCGCCGTCATGTGGTAGGCGTCGCCGCTCATGCCAAAGCCGGCGAGCTCGGCGTAGATACGCGCGCCGCGCTTCTGCGCGTGCTCGAGTTCTTCGACGATCAGGACACCGGCACCATCACCGAGCACGAAGCCGTCCCGGTCGCGGTCCCACGGGCGACTGGCGCGCTGCGGCTCATCATTGCGCTCCGAAAGAGCTTTCACTGAGCAGAAGCCGCCGAGCCCCAGATGCGTGGTCGCCATTTCAGCGCCGCCGGCAACCATGGCGTCAGCATCACCGTATTGAATCGCTCGCGCCGCGAGGCCGATCGCGTGGGTCGACGTAGTACACGCTGTAACCACCGCGAGGTTCGGGCCCTGCAATCCATAGCGGATGGAGATGTGCCCCGAAACCATGTTGATGATGGACCCGGGTATGAAAAAGGGCGAAATCTTGCGCGGGTTCTTCGTTTCGAGGTACTTCGCATCGGTCTCCTCGATCGTGTCGAGGCCGCCGATGCCCGCTCCCGTGATGACGCCGACCCGCGCGGCGTTGGCCTCGGTAATCGTCAGGCCGGAATCGTTCATCGCCTGCACTGCGGAGCCAAACCCGTAGTGCATGAAGGGGTCCATCTTGCGCGCTTCTTTCGGAGTCAGGTATTCCTCGACATTGAATCCCTGTACTGCGCCGCCGAAGCGTGTGGCGAAGGCGCTGACGTCAAAACGTGTGATTGGGCCGATGCCGCTATGGCCGGCGAGAATGTTCTTCCACGCACCATCCACCGTGCTGCCCAGGGGTGAGGCGATGCCGAGCCCTGTTACTACAACCCGACGTCGTGTCACGGGCACACCTTATGGAGGGAGTCCATCTGGAAGAGGCGATCCGGAACGGCCGCTCCTGGCCGAGGTGAAGGCCGCGGAAATCAGGCCTTGCTGCGATGCTCGTTGATGTAGTCGATCGCCTGCTGAACGGTGGTGATTTTCTCGGCGTCCTCATCCGGAATCTCGGTCTCGAATTCTTCCTCGAGAGCCATCACCAGCTCGACCGTGTCCAGCGAGTCCGCCCCGAGGTCGTCGACAAAAGAGGCGTCGTTGGTCACTTCTTCTTCCTTCACGCCCAGCTGTTCGGCGACGATCGCTTTAACCTGCTGTTCGACGGTGCTCATCGCAGTGGTGTCCTCTTTTGATCGTGGCGGCCCCTTCGACCGCATGGGCGCGGTATTCTAGGGGAAGCCCCACTACCCTGCCACCCAAATCCAGCCCTAGTAGTTGTTTTTCTTGACCTATCGGTGAGTTCTGTGCTTTGCCGAAGGTAAAGAATGCGTCAAATCCAACCGCTGACAGAGGCCTGAGTCCCGGCTTCACGCCATATACATTCCACCATTTACGTGCAGTGTCTCACCTGTGATGTAGCCAGCTGCGGGCGATGCCAGGAACGAGACGGCTGCGGCGACATCGTCGACCGAACCGAGACGGCCGAGAGCGATTGGCGCCAGTAATGCGGTGCGCTGCTCTTCACTCAGCCCCCGTGTCATGTCGGTGTCGATGAATCCCGGAGCGACCACGTTCACCGTGATGCCACGCGATCCGACCTCGCGTGCCAGCGATTTGCTGAAGCCGATGATGCCAGCCTTGGCGGCTGCGTAGTTCGCCTGCCCGGCATTGCCGATCAGCCCGACCACGGATGCAATGCTGATGATGCGGCCACGCCGCTGTTTCATCATGCCGCGCAGGCAGGCCTTGGAGAGCCTGAATACCGAAGACAGGTTCGTGTCAATGATCGCCTGCCAGTCGTCGGGTTTCATCCTGAGCAACAGGCCATCGCGCGTAATCCCGGCGTTATTCACCAGGATCGTGGCCGCACCTTCGTGAGCTTCGATATCGGCGATCGCCGTGTCGATGCCAGCCATATCGGTGACATTGAGGACGACGCCCCTGCCTCTGCACCCCGCCTCGCTCAATGCTGTGCTTATCGCCTCCGCGCCCTGCGGCGTCGTCGCCGTACCGATCACGGTCGCGCCCTGCTTGCCGAGTGCCAGCGCGATCGCGCGACCGATGCCGCGAGAGGCGCCGGTCACGAGAGCAGTTTGTCCTTCAAGCATCCGAACTCTCCCGACAACTGGCGAGGGCTGCATCGATGGCTGGGCTGTCTTCAAGCGCGAACATGCCAATCTCCTTGCGGCGCTCGATGCGACGGTTGAGCCCAGTCAGCACTTTTCCGGGACCGCACTCGACAATTTGAGTGACACCGCCGGCGATCATCTCTCGCACAGTGTCCGCCCAGCGTACTGGACTGTATAGCTGACGCACCAACGCCTCACGAATCTCGTCCGGCTCACCGTGCTTGCGTACATCGACCGTGTATATCTCGGGCACCACGGGCCGACGCACTTCCACTTGCCCGAGTCGCTCGCGCAGTTTCTCCGCCGCGGGCCGCATCAAAGAACTATGCGACGGCACGCTCACCGGCAGGTCGAGCGTGCGTTTGGCACCCTTTTGCTTGCAAAGCTCGACCGCGCGGCGCACAGCGGTTGCGTGACCCGCGATGACGACCTGTCCGGGCGAGTTGAAGTTCACCGCTTCGACCACTTCACCTTGCGCAGCCTCAGCGCACGCGCCGACCACATCAGCATCGTCCAGCCCGAGCACGGCTGCCATTGCGCCGCGCCCCGCCGGCACGGCCTCCTGCATGGCACGACCACGAAAACTCACGAGCGCGACAGCCGCACCAAAATCGAGCGACTCTGCGCAAACCAGCGCCGTGAATTCACCGAGGCTGTGGCCCGACATTACAGACGGCTGGGATCCGCCACGCTGCTTCCACACTCGCCACACAGCAACCCCCGCGGCCAGCATTGCGGGCTGCGTGCGTTCGGTCGCATTGAGATCAGCTTCCGGCCCGGCCTGGCACACCTTCCACAGGTCATAACCGAGTGCCTCGGAAGCCTGCGCAAAAGTCTCGGCCACGATTGGTTCTGCCGCAGCGAGTGAGCTCAACATGCCAACGGACTGTGAGCCTTGGCCGGGAAAAACGAATGCGAGAGCCATGATCTGCCTGGTTGCCTGCTGGGCGAAATTATAGCGGCTTGCGCAGCCACGCCAGTGGCGCCGTGATAATGAGCGCACCGATTGCACCGTAGAGATGTGCATCGACCACGACCGGGCCACCCGCCGACTTTGCACTGTAGGGCATGACACCGATCACTTGCTCGTACACGAGTTTCCCCACCAGAAAGACAGCGAGAATCCAGCCGTCGGGCTCGCGCCGGCGCAAGTGCGCAAGTGTTCCCGCCGCCATCACGCCATGCAGGGCTCCTGACAGCCCGACATACCAGGTCAATTCCGGATTGAGCAGCAGGAAACCTGCATCGATGCTGGCCACGGAGCCAGCAACAATCAGCAGCCACTGACGTGGCGTGTAATCGGCCGCGAACAACGCCCACATGAGCGCAAGGCCCATGACGTTCAAAGCAAGGTGTGCCCATCCCAGATGAACGAAGTGGCCAGTAATGAGTCGCCACCATTCGCCTGCGAAAACTGCATCGCGCTGGTAGCGCAAGAGCAAGCGCCCGGCCTCACCGGTGCTCTCGAGTGTCGCCAAGAGTAGACAGATAAACAGAAATACCCACAGCCGGCGCCCCTTCAGGTGCAGGAACGTCAGCCATGTCGTGATCTGCTCGGTAATCGGTCTAACCCCTTTGTGCTATCGTGACGTTAGACCGTTCATAGCTCAACTTGGGCACCGAGACTCCAGCAATGCACGTCACTGTTTCAGGCGTCGCGCCGCGGCGCGCCGCGGGCTTCACCCTGATCGAGATCCTCGTGGTGGTGGTCATCATCGGTATCCTCGCGGCCATCGTTGCGCCGAAGATCATGGGCCGCATCGACGACGCGCAGATCGCCAAGGCGAGACAGGACATACGTGTCTACGAAACCGCCCTGAACCTCTTCCGCATGGACAACTACAAGTACCCCACCACCGATCAGGGGCTGACGGCATTGGTGCAGCAGCCTGCTGATCCCGGAATCCGCAACTGGAAACAGGGTGGCTACATCGACAGCATGAAGAAAGATCCCTGGGGTTACGACTACCAGTATGTGTATCCGGGCACGCATGGAACCGAGTACGACCTTTTCACGCTCGGTGCCGACAATCAGCCTGGCGGCGAAGGGATCAACGCGGACATCGGCAACTGGAGCCTGAACTAGGCCCTGGACCTGTGCGGCGTACGCTGCAAGCCGAACCCATGCGCAACAGTCGAACAGGCTCCTTGGGCTTCACGCTCATCGAGGTGCTGGTTGTCGTCTTCATCATCGGCATTCTCGTGTCGGTATCTCTCATCTCGGTGCACACGCTGGGCCGTGACTCGGAGATTCATGACGAGACGCGGCGACTCGCGGGCATCATCGGTGCTGTGCAGGAGCAAGCGCAGATGGAGGGCCGCGATTTCGGCCTGCGACTCGTCGAACAGCAGTACGAGTTTCTGACCTATGACCCGCGGCATGACAAGTGGGAAACAGTGGAAGGCGACGATCTGCTGAGGCCGCGGCAGCTGCCGCGGGGTCTGAACTTCCGGCTGCGGCTCGACGGACGCGAGGCATCGCTGCGCCCACCGGCCGACCCCAAGAAACCCTGGCCGCCGCAGATCGATATTCTGGGCAGCGGCGATCTCACGGCATTCGAGCTCAAGCTGCAGCGCGAAGACAGCGATCACGAGGCCACGATCACCGGCAACGCGAACGGCGAGCTCGAGGTCAAGAACGTGGACGACTCAAAGTGAGGCGACTGCGAGGTTTCACGCTGATCGAGGTGCTGGTCGCGCTCGCGATCGTCGCCTTCGGCCTGACGGCGCTGTTCAGCGTCACGACGCAGACGGCGCGTGCCTCGACCTATCTGCGTGAAAAGACTTTCGCGCAGTGGATCGCCCTCAACAAGATCACCGAGGCGCGGCTCACGGGTCAGCCGCCCTCGGACGACAAGGCGGAGGGTGAAACCAAGTTTGCCGGCCAGGATTGGCGCTGGGAGCTCAAGACAATCAAGACGCCGGTGGCCGGCATCGTGCGGCTCGAGGCGCGTGCGCGTCTCGATGCGGGAGCTGAGAACAGCTGGCCGGGCTTCGCAGTCGGTTTCATGGGCGATTCGCTTGCGCAACCGGGAACTCCGGCGCCGAACTGGCTTGGCGAGCCTGGTGGGGCGCCGGGAACCCCGCCCGGAACTCAACCCGCGCCAGTACCAACCCCCGGCCAGACTCCACCGGGCGAAGCGCCACCACCCGCGAACACCCCCGGGCAGGACCACACGGAATGAAGGCACCGCGACCAACTATCGGCGGTTTCACCCTGATCGAGTTGCTGGTCGCGATCTCGATCTTCGTGGTGCTCGGCGTGCTGGCCTACGGCGGCTACAACAACTCCGTCAAGCAGACCGAGATTGCGCGCGCGTCGATGAAACGCCTGGAGCAGGTGCAGACTACGGTGCGTTTGATGACACAGGATTTCGAGCAGCTCGCCCCACGCCCGGTGCGCGACGTGGTCGGCGATGGACGCCTGCCCGCGTTGATGAGCGTGAGCAATGGGCAACAGCTGCTTTCACTGACGCGTGCCGGTTGGACCAATCCAGGAGGCCTGCCACGCGCCACCCTGCAGCGAGTCTCTTACGTGCTCGAGGACGACAAGCTCCGGCGCGAGCACTTCACCGTGCTCGATGCGACGCTCTCGAATGAGCCCGTGAAGCGCGAGCTCATCGATCACGTCAAATCGGTGCGCGTGCGCTTCATGGACAACCAGAAGCAGTGGCAGGAGCAATGGCCGCCGCTGAATGCCGCACCCGCTACAATCACACGTCTGCGCCCGCTGGCGGTCGAGGTCACGCTCGAGCTCGAGGATTTCGGTGAGATCACGCGCCTGATCGAGGTGGACGGATGAGGCCAGCGCCTGTTTCGCGTCCGCAGGGACAGCGCGGCGTGGCGCTCATGACCGCGATCCTCATCGTCGCGCTCGCCACGATCCTTGCCACACAGATCGGCTTCGACAGTGCACTGGAGCAACGGCGGACGGGCGCCATTCTTTCCCTCGACCAGGCGTACCTCATCGGTCTAGGCGCAGAAGCCTGGGCCGCCTCCTACCTCAAGAAGGATCTCGACGACGGCTCCAAGCAGGATTATCCAGCGGAGCGCTGGGCAACACCGATTCCGCCGATCCCGGTCGAGGGTGGCGAGGTCGAAGGGTTGGTCGAAGACTTGCAGGGGCGCTTCAATCTCAACAATCTGGTCACGGCCGAGGGCGCACAGAATCCCGAGGCAATGCGGCAGTTCCGCAACCTCCTCAGCATGCTGGATCTGGAGGCCAAGTGGGCCGACGTGCTCGCCGACTGGCTCGACCCCGATACGCAGCCAACTCCGGATGGTGCGGAGGACAACGTCTACACCTCGCAGACGCCACCGTATCGCGCAGCGAACGGCCCGATCACCAGTGTCAGCGAACTGCTGGCGCTGCCCGATTTCGGAGTCGAGCGCTACCAGAAGCTCAAGCCCTACGTCACCGCCCTGCCGATCGGAACCAAGATCAATCTCTGCACTGCGCCCGGCATCGTGATTGATGCTCTCAGCAACGGTACGCGCGAGTTCGGTCTCGATGAGCAGAGTCTGGCGAAGGGGCGCACCGATCATTGTTTTCCGACGCCCGACGATCTGCGCAACTCATTTCATGGGCAGGACTTCAACACCATTGCAAACTACATCGATGACAAAACGTCGTACTTTCGCGTTACGGCGCTGGTCACTATTGGCACCTCGCAGATGACTCTGTACAGTCTCCTGCATCGCGATGAAGCGACGCACCTGGTACGCCCGGTAATGCGCACTTTCGGTACTGACTGAGTGAAATAACTCTCCGCACATGCCAGACACATTCGTCATTCGCCTTTCCGACCAACCGGATGCGCCAGCGAGCTGGATGCTGGTCGATGCAGCTGGCGGCCGGCTGAGCGCTGCTCAGGCCGGACCCTTATCGCAAGCAACAGCGCTCGCGCTCGGGCGCCGCGTGATCCTGCTGGTTCCCGGCATCGACGTTCTGCTCGCGCGGCCCGAGCTGCCGGTGCGTGGCGGTGCGCGTCAATTGCAGGTCGTTCCCTTTGCGCTCGAGGAGCACATTGCCGACGACATCGAGGGCATGCACTTTGCGCTGGGCAAGGCGGATTCGTCGGCTGCCGGTACGCCGGTGGCGGGCGTACGTCGCCATCGACTCGAGGGATGGCTCGCGGCTCTGCGCGCTGCGCAAATTGCCGCGGATGCCGTGTATGCAGACAGCGCAGTGGTACCTACCAATCCTGCGCAGACCGTGCTGATGATCGATACCGATCGCCTGTACGTACGCCGTCCGGGCGAGCCACCGCTGGTGCTCGATGTACAGCCCTTGAATGAGGCGCTCGAGTTCGCAACGCTTTCTGCAGACAATCACGTCGTGCTCTATGTCTCGCAGCTGGATTGGCACACACACCGGCCAATCATCGACGCGCTACGGGAGCGGCTTGCGAGTCTCAAGGTGCAGCTGCTGCCGGACGGGCCGCTGCCACTGCTCGCCCATCAGGCAGTAACGAATCCGCCCTTCAATCTCTTGCAAGGCGAGTTTGCGCCGCATTCCAGGGGCTCTGATCAGTGGCGGGCATGGCGTCTGGCGGCGATGCTCGGAGGATGCTTCATCGCGCTGACTCTGCTCGGCAAGGGTGTCGAGATCTGGCGTCTCAAGAGTACGGAGAAAGCGCTGGATGCCTCGATCGAGCAGGTGTTTCGCGAGGCAATGCCCGGCGAGCAGAACGCCATCGACGCCCGTCGTCGCATGGAAGCACGTCTGACGCAGCTGCACGGCTCGACGACTGGCCAGGTCACGAACCTCCTCGCCATGATGAATGTTATCGCCGGCGCGAAGGCGAAGGTTCCGGAGACCACGTTCGAAGCTTTCAGCTTCCGCGGTACCGTGCTGGACATGAAGATCGGCGCGCGCGATGTCGATAGTCTCGACAAGCTGCGGCGCCTCGTCACGGACGGCGGCCTGCAGGCTGAGCTGCAATCTTCGAACGCCAACGACTCTGGCGTGGAAGGACGCATTCAGATCAAGGCACCGGGCGCCTCATGAGCGGATTACTGGACAGAATCAATGCGTGGCTCGCCAGCCTCTCGGAGCGCGAGCACCGACTTGTGACGTGGGGCGGCGCGGCCGCCGTCGTGTTACTGGTCTTGGCCCTCCTCGTCTTACCCCTCTATTCCGCCGCCAATGCCGCTGAAAAGCGCGTCGAACGCAAGCGCACTGACCTGGCCTGGATGCAGAGCGTCGCTGGCGAGTTGCGGGCAGCGGGGCCCGCAGATGCCTCCGCGCAATCATTGGTCCTTATCGTGGATCAAACCGCCCGGGCTGCCGGACTTGCTGCCGCGCTTCGCGATACACAGCCGAGCGGCACTGGTGGTATCCGGATACGGCTCGAGTCTGCGCCGTTCGACGTGATCGTGGGGTGGGTGGCCGATCTCGCGCAGCGCCACGGCCTCATCGTCGAGTCAGCAACCGTGGATCGTACCTCGCGCGTCGGTGTCGTAAACGCCAGCCTCATCATGCGCAAAGGCGCATGAACGTGCGCCGGGAGCCGAGCCGACACCGCTGCGGTCGCGGGCATGCCGAATAATCCGTCGCGGTCCCGGGCTGTACTTCTGATCGCGGCGGGCATTGCCGCATTCCTTCTGACGTTGCTGGCGATAGTGCCTGCGAGCGTCATCTCGGTTGCGCTTCCGGCGACCATCAAACTCGGTATGACGAGTGGCACCATCTGGAATGGCAGCACGGATTCTCTCAACGTCGGTGGCCGTTCATACGGCGCCTTTCGCTGGACGCTGCGCCCATTGCAGTTGTTCCGCGGCCGCCTGGCGTTCGATGGAGAGTTGCTGCGCAATGACGGGCAAGCGCGTGGCAGGATTGGGCTCGGCTTCGGTAATCGCGTCTCGGCGCGCGATCTCGACATCAATTTACCGCTGGCGGCGCTCGCCACCGGCGTAGGTCCGCCGGGGTGGAGTGGAGTCGTACGCGCTCGACTGCAGAGTGTCGACCTCACCCCTGGAGCTGCACCGCAGATCGTCGGCACGATCGAGGTGCATGGATTGCAGGCCCCTCCCCCCGGTGGAGCAGCGATCGGCAGCTATGCGATCACGTTCGATGCCGGATCGGCGCGCGACGGGAAACTGATCGGTCAGATCAAAGATCTGGAAGGTCCGATGCAGGTCGCAGGCACAGCGACGCTCGCCGGCGATCGCAGCTACGTGGTCGAAGGGTTGGTCGCTCCGCGCGCAGGAGCGCCAAAAGCGGTGACCGACACGCTGCGATTTCTCGGCGCGCCCGACGCACAGGGACGCCGCCCCTTCTCGGTCGCGGGTACGTATTGAACGTCTTCAACGCGCGGACCATTCTCGCCACCCGCCCATCAACGGAAAATACAGACCGACGCGGATCTCACCGCCCCCGTCAGGCTGCAGCAGCTGCACGTAGCGCGCGAGTTGTGGACGATAGCGTTCCACTTCCCGATCGAGAAAAGCTTCGCGATCTGCGCCCTCGTGACTGCCGGTCTTGAAATCGACGATCCAGCGCTCTCCACTTTGCTCCACGAAAGTGCGATCGATCACGATCCGTACCAGCTCACCATCGATAGCGCCCGTCAGGGCAAGTTCGTTATGAGCCTCACGGTGCGTGGGCGCGAAGATCCACGAGCCACGGGCGTCAGTACGGGTATGAATCAGGGCCTCAATCACGCGATCGGCGGCCGCCTCCAGGCGCTCCTCTGGCACGCCGCTCGCCTTGAGGCGACGCCTGAAATTGACTCTGCGGGCATTAATCGCCTCGGGCTCCGGCAAGGTACTGAGGCGTGACCAGGATTCAAGCTCCTGATGCACCAGCGTGCCGACGCGCCGGCTCGTTTCGCTTGCCCAGTCAAACTCGGGTCGCGAGGGGATGGCCGCCTCAACCGGTGCCGTACTGGGTGCAACGATCCCCTGCGGCGGGAGTGGCAGACACCAGTCCGCGGTGAGTCTTCGAATCACGGCAGGAGCTCGCCTGTCGTCCTCGACGTAGCCCGTACGCGTGATTGCCGACTCCTCGAAAGCGCGTGCAAAGTGATCGCTCAGTACTGGCCATAGAAGTG
Source organism: uncultured Gammaproteobacteria bacterium (assembly GCA_963724625.1). Classification (GTDB taxonomy): domain Bacteria; phylum Pseudomonadota; class Gammaproteobacteria; order Steroidobacterales; family Steroidobacteraceae; genus DATBVX01. The sequence goes on from CAVRVO010000013.1 coordinate 385,221, forward strand.
CGAGGAATGAATTCGCCTCCGGATCGCCCGGTTCATCGTCGCGATCCTTGCGCAATCTCACATGCCCGAATAGGTGAAGCTCTTCCGCAGCGCGGGTCACAGCGACGTAAAGAAGGCGCGCGCGCTCGAAAGATTCTCGTTCCCGTTCCCGGCGCTTGAGGTATTCGAACAGGGGGTCTTCCTCAGCGCCTTTTTCGCCGATGGGCGCGAGGAGCAGCCCGGGCTCGCCGGTGGCACGCGGAATCTCCAGCCAGCGCAGCAATGGCTCGTCTGGCGCGCTCTTACCATCACCGAGGCGCGGAATCACGACGATGTCGAACTCCAGTCCCTTCGCCTGGTGAATCGTCATGACCTGGATCTGTGGGCCCGCTGTCGGATCGGGTCGTGCGTACAGGTCGGCAAAACCGACTTCGAACGCCGGACCCGACTCGAGGGCGTTGCGCACTGACAATTCCTCCAATCGCCTGAGAAACGCATGAGCATCTTCGAGGGCACGCGGTTCACGGAGCGTGGCGGGCCCACCCAGGCTGAGCCACGTGCGCTCGACACAGGCGCGCAACGGCTCGCGTCGCACTCTGTCGAGCGCATGCCCCATCACCGCGTTCAACGCCCGCGCCCGGCGCATCCCGTCCGTAGACAGCGACTCGAGGCGTGCGTGCTGGTTGAGCAATTCCCAGCACGTTGACTGCTCGTCATCCCGTGTCAGGGCGGAAAGATCCGCGAGTGTCAGTCCGCAGAACGGCGAGCGGAGCACTGCCAGCCAGGCGGCGCGATCCCCCAAGTGCAGCAGCGCACGGGCGAGCGCCGTCAGGTCACGCACCACCGGTTGGCTTTCGAGTGTCTCGAGCTCGATTGCCTGGAACGGGAGCTTGCGCTCGCGCAGCGCTGCGGCGATCTCGATTGCCTGGCGCCGGTAGCGCACCAGGATGCCGATGGTTCGCTGCATGCCGGTCACGTAGCGACTGGCGACGAGGTCGGCGACTTGCTGCGCTTCCTCACGCCAATTGGACGTGAAGGCGCAATGCACCTGGACGGCCGCAGCACCCGGTGCGTCGCGACCCGCGGCACTCGCCACGTGACGCACTGCTCCGCGTGTCAGGTCATCCGCATCCGGCAATACTTGTGCGAACACCTCGTTGAACCATGCGACGAGGTTGCGATGCGAGCGGAAGTTCCGGGTCAGTTGCAGCACGCCAGGACGGATGCTGTTCAACCCGTGATCGCGAGTGCGCAGGAACAGGCCGACTTCCGCCTGCCGGAAGCGGTAGACCGACTGCATCGGATCACCAACGCAGAATAATGTCCGTCCATCACCTTCTACCCAGCCGGCGGTGAGCGCCTCGAGCAATTCGATCTGTTTGAACGACGTGTCCTGGAATTCATCCACCAGCAGGTGCTGAATGCGGTAGTCGAGCGACAGCGCCAGTTCGCCCGGCTCTTCCGGGCTGCCGAGCGCATGCACCGCTGCCTGCACCAGAGCTGGGAAGTCCACTTCTCCGGTTTCACGAAACACTAGCTCGAGCTGAGCCGCGGCCGTGCGCAACACTTCAAGCAGCGCCTGGGCTACTTCCCATTGCGACTCGTTGAACTGCGGCGGCGGCAGCCGCCTCACTTCCTTCAGTTGCTCTCGCAGTGACGGCACGGCCTGCAGTTGCGCAATCAGTTGCCGGCCGAGCTCGCTTGCGGCCGCGGTCGCATATCCGCCCTTCGCATCGAGCCGCTTGCGCCAGTCGTTCTGCTTGGTGAGCAGCAACCCGGCAAGCTCCTGCCAGACAGGCAGATCACGAAATGTCGTGCCGAGGCGCGCCGTTTCGTGCTGCCGCCCGGCCTTGGGGTCCATCGACACCGGCGAGGTCAACAGCCGCATCGTCGCGGCCCAGGCCGCCTCGGGCCAGACTCGGGAGAGGTTATGCAAATGTCCCTGGATTTCGACCTGCAGCATCCGCTCCAGCTGCGCGCGTAGCGCTGGACCTCGCCGGGCCACCACGAAAGGTAGCCACTGCTCCCGACGCTCGAGCATCTTGATGAGCAGTTCCTCGGTCTGCAGCAACTGGTTGTCGCGATGCGCGAGGAGTGTGAGCAGCAAAGCCGCGATCGGCTCGCGTTCCTCGATCAGGGCGAGCGTGCGACGCGCGGCGCTGGCGTACAGCGGTTGCGGCTCGTCATTCACGATCAGCTCCGCACCGGCCCGGGCCAGCAGCGGCAGCCGCGCCGCCAGCGAATGGCAGAACGCATCGATGGTCTGGATGCGCAGGCGGCTGGGATGAAGTGCCAGATCCCAGCCCAACGCATCGGAGCGCTGGCGGGCGCGGTGTGCGAGCTCCTGCGTCTGCTGGACGAATTCGCTCGCCTCGTGGTCAGCATCATTCGTCGCGCGCAACGACTGCAACACGCGACTGCGCATTTCAGCGGCCGCCTTGAGGGTGAAGGTCAGTGCCACGATCTGCTCGGGCGCATCGACGGTGCTCAGCAGGCGCAGGAACCGCTGCACGAGAAGCCCGGTCTTTCCAGAGCCAGCCGGCGCCTGGACAATGAACGACCGCACCGGATCGAGCGCAGCGAGCCGCGCTTGCACATCGGGCGGGTGCTCAGTCATTGGCCGCTCCGTCAGCCTGCTGGGCGCGCACTTCGTCGATCCTGCACAGCGCGTGCAGGTGGCAGCGTTGGCAGGTCAGTCGACTCAGGGGATCCACGCGCGCATTGCCCTCGGCGAACTCGATCGCCAGGCGCTCCAGGATTCTGCGCCAGCTCGCGAGTTGCGCCTGCCAGTCAGGCACCGGTTCGAGCCCCGGCAATGTCGGCGGGAGTGAGGTGAGTCCATCGAAGCTGCAGCCTTCCGCGTTCAGGAGCGCGAAGCTCATCGCGCCGGGCGCCCGCTCGAGCGCGGTCGCGTACAACAACATCTGCGGCTCCTCGGGCCGGTCTCCGTACCAGCGACTCGCGTTCGCCTCGCCGCTCTTATAGTCGAGCAGCAGTGTGCGGCCATCGTCCAGCTGGTCGATGCGATCGATCCGCAAGGTAAACATCAACCCGGCCTGGCTCCATTGCAGTCGCTGCTCAATGCCGAGCACTCGAAAGGATGGCCGGATGCTCTCGACCTCGAGCCAGGTGCGCAGCAATGCTTCGAGACGCGTGCATTCAAGGTCGACGAGCGGCACGGGCCAGCGCCCGGACCGGCCGAAGACCTCAGCACGGGCCGAAGCAACAACAGCGCGAACCCGTCCATGACGTTCCTCCGCCGACAGACGCAGCAGCGCATCGCGATCCTTCAATTCGGACCAAAGGCTGTCGAGCGCGCGATGCACTAAATTGCCGCGCGCGCGTGGATCGATCCCCGGCAGCGGTCGTTCGAGAGGCTCCGCGCGCAGGCGATGCTGTGCGAAAGCGCGGAACGGACATTGCGATTGGCGTTGCAGGGCGCTCGCTCCGCCGCGCAGCTGTGCGGGCGTCGCAATTGGCGGGGCCTGTTCGTCGTGCAGCACCTCCAGTGAGCGGGAGTGGAATATCGCCTGCTCGTAGCTGAGTGCGCCAGAGCGTTCCAACTCCCCAATATCGATTGCAGGCAGCGATGCGAGCAATGGACTGGTTTCCGCATCCGCATCCGCGACGTGCTGAGGCCAGCTCACGATCACACGTGGCGCCCCACCGAGAATGCTGTGGGTGATGCTTCGGGCCAGTTCGAGCGTTGCCGCCGCGCTCGCCTCCGGAATGCCCGCAGCAATTTGCAGATGCTGAGGGATGAACGGATCGGGTCGCGACGGCCCGGGCCACGCTGCAGCGTGCAGCCCGGTCACCCAGATGCCGTCATAAATCACACAAGGGTCCGCCAGTCGGCCGCTGATCGTCACGCCCTGCGCTCGCACGGGCTCCTGAAAGCGACTGCGCGAGGCGAGAGTCGACAGGTTCCTGACTGCCGCATCGAGGGATACGGCGCCCGCAATGCTATCGAGCGTTGCCAGCTCTGCCAGTGCATCGTTGAACGCCTGCAGCATGAGCAGCTCGCTTTCGTCGAGCTTCTGAGTGCCCGGCCATCCCAGCTCGCGCAGTGCACGTGCAAATGCGCTGCTCCAATGCGAGAGCGTTGCACGCGGTTGCCGCAGGGCATCCGCAAGGCGCCCGAGAGCCTGGGCCAGGTCTGGATCGGCGCTGTCGGTGCCGAGGGATCCATTCAGTGCCTGGATGAGATGCTGCAACGTGACCTCTGGCGGCGCGACCTTGCGCCATCGCGCATCGATGCGTGCGCGGCGTGCAAGCGCCTCTAGGCCGCCGCCAAGAAACGGTGAACGCAGCCACTCACTGGCAATCTCGAAAGGCAGTACGCCCCTAGTGAGCTCGAATGCCGTGAGCGCAGCCGCCACCAGAGGGCAGCCGCTCAGCGGCGTACCGCCTTCCAGTCCGAAGGGCGCCCGACGCGATGGCGTCTCAATCACGCACCAGGCCGGAGTCAAGGTCCTGGCGAAAACGCGCTCGACTTCCGCGCGGCGCGGCTCGAGATCCGGAACAATGATGAGAAGCTCGGACTCGGGTCGTGCCAGCAGTTGCGCCAGTGCCCAGCGTGCTGCGGACTCGAGCTCAGACTGCGCATCAGGCAAGGCGACCCGCACTGCGCCGGCGCTTGCCGCGGCGTCTAGCCAGGTGATCCTCGTGCCCTGCCCTGCGAGTCGCTCGCCGAGGTGGCGATAGGCTGGTGCGTGTGCGTCAAAGCCGGCAAAGACGATTTCCTGGGGGCGCTCTATTGCGTCAAGTTGATGCAGTCGCCAGATCGCGCGCCCGATGTCGAGCCAGCCATATCGATCCAGCTCCTGCGCGTAGTCATTGCTCCAGCGAACGAAAGTCGCAGACTCATCGGTGGCGCTCTCGCGCTCGTCAGGCAGGCGAATGTTCCAGTCGTGCACGCGCTGCCAGGCGCGCCGTGCGGCGCGCACCGCGCCGAAAGGCTGCAGGAGGTTGGTCGCGACGGCGTCTGCAAGCACGACGCGTTCCCATAACGCGAAGTCCTGCGTGGCGGAGAGAATCTGTGGGAGCGCGCCGGCCTCATCGATTGCGATTGCCTGCGACCAGCAGCGCATCACCCAGGCTTGCCCCGAAAGTACGTCCGGGGTCGGCCAGCTGAGCCGTCCGAGTCCGCGCTGGGTGGTGCCCCACGCCGTGTGGATAGCTCGCGCTTGCTCGGCGTTCGCCGTCAGAACGGTCGCCCCACGCTCGAGGGCGTGCTTCAGAGTTGCCGGTAACCGTTCTGACAATTCAAGGTATTACAATAAGATAAGCGATTATTCTGAAGTCGACTTATTTGACACTTGCCTGTCCTTCACGACTTTCAGATCCGGTCGCTTCGCGGCGGCTGCATTCTCCGCGTAGACATCGAGCAGCGCCTCGATGCGCTCGAACACCGTGGTCAGCACCCTCGGTTCGGGCAGGTTCGTGATCCGAAAATAATTGCGGTACGGAACGTTGAAGCTGACGCCCGGAGCGATCAGCACGTGCTTCTGCTCGAGCAGGTCCATCGCAAACGCCTGGTCATCGAAGTCGGGCAGCACGTCCGCACGCACGCCTATGAACGCGTACATGGCGCCACTGGGCGTTGCGAGCTCGAGATACTTGCTGCGCCCCACCGCCGCGAGGATTTCGCGACGTGATTCGAACAACCTCCCGCCCGGCGCTGTGAGCTCGCGGATGCTCTGATGCCCACCGAGCGCCGTCTGTACCGACCACTGTGCCGGAACGTTGCTGCACAATCGCAGCGACGCCAGCAGCTCGAGCCCTTCCAGATAGTCACTCGCGTGTTCCAGGTCGCCCGAAAACACCGCCCAACCGACACGGTAGCCGCAGGCGCGATAGATCTTCGACAGCCCACTAAGCGTTGCGCACAGTGTGTGGTGCACGAGCGTGGCCATCGGCACGAATTCCGTGTCGTCATAGATCATCTGGTCATAGATCTCGTCGCTGAATACGACCAGATGATGCTGCTCAGCGAGCCGCGCAATCGCTTCGAGGACCGCTCGCGGATACACCGCGCCGGTCGGGTTGTTGGGGTTGATCACGACGATCGCACGCGTGCGTCGCGTGATGAGACGCTCGATCTGCTCCGGATCGGGCACGAAGCCACGCCGCGGACTGCATTCGTAATGCACGGCTTTGCCGCGATTGAGGGTGACCGCTGCCGTCCACAGCGGATAGTCGGGGCTCGGCACCAGGATTTCGTCGCCGGCGTTGAGAAGCGCCCGCAGCGTGAGGTCGATGAGCTCACTCACCCCGTTGCCGATGAAGACCTCCTCCGCGCTGACGCCGCGCACCCCGCGCTCCTGCTGCTGCATCACGACCGCTTCACGAGCAGGGAAAATGCCCTTCTGGTGAACGTAGCCCTCGCTGGCCTTCAGGTTCTCGATCATCGCAAGGCGCATCGTCTCCGGCGTGCGAAAGCCGAACGCGCCTGGATTGCCGATATTGAGCGAGATGATCTCGTAGCCGAGGCGCTCCATCTCGAGGGCGCGCCGCGCCAGCCGGCCACGGATCTCGTAGCGGACGGTGCTCAAACCTTCGCTGGGGGTGACGCTGCGGCGCTGGGACATGAAGTGGCAATCCGGATCATGAATCGGGGGCACAGTGTACCGTCATTTGACCACGCCGCGATCACGCAGCGTCCGCAGCTCCTGCGGTCCTAATCCGAGCCTTTCTGCCAGTACCGCGTCCGTGTGCTCGCCGAGCAAGGGCGCCGAACGATCGTATTCGACGGCCGTGCGCGAATAGCGGATCGGATTTCTCACGCCCGGTGCGGATCCGGTCGCATGCGGCAGGCTCATCTTGAGCTCACGGTGCGCAACCTGCGGTTCGGCAAATACCTGCGCAAGGTCGTTGATCGGTCCGCAGGGAATATTGGCCGTCGCCAGCAGGCTCATCCAATCGCCGGTGTTGCGCGAACTCAAGACGGCACGCAGCAGCGGGACCAGCAACTGCCGGTGCTGAAGGCGCAGGGCGTTGGTCGCGTAGCGCGGATCTGCGGCGAGCTCACGGCATCCAGCTACTGCGCAAAACCGCGCGAACTGGCGATCGTTGCCAATGGCGAGCATCAGATGCCCATCCGCCGTGGCAAACGCCTGGTAGGGCACGATATTCGGGTGTGCAGTCCCGTGCCGGTGGGGAGCTTCACCCGAAACCAGATAATTCAGACTCTGGTTGGCGAGCGCCGCTACCTGTGTATCAAGCAACGCGAGATCGATGTATTGGCCTCGCCCGGAGCGCTCGCGTTCGTACAGGGCTGCGAGAATGGCCGTCGACGCGTACATGCCGGCCAGCAGGTCAGCAACTGCCACACCGACCTTCTGCGGCCCTCCTCCCGGTTCTTCGTCCGGTATTCCCGTCACGCTCATCAGGCCACCCATCGCCTGGATCATCGCGTCGTAGCCGGGACTCGTGGCCGCCGGACCACTCTGACCGAACGCGGAGATTGAGCAATAGATGAGGCCAGGATGCAGCGGCGCCAGATCCTTCCAGGCGAGGCGGTATTTTTCCAGACCTCCCACCTTGTAGTTCTCGATCAGCACGTCGGACTGCAGTGCAAGCTCACGTACCAGTCGACTTCCGTCTTCGGTGGAGAAGTCGATCGCCACTGAACGCTTGCCACGATTGGTGCTGAGGAAGTAGGCCGATTCGCCGGTCTCGCATCCGTCGCGATTCCTGAGATACGGCGGCCCCCAGTGACGCGTGTCATCGCCACCCTCGGGCCGTTCGACCTTGATCACTTCCGCTCCGAGATCGGCCAGGAGCTGCGTCGCCCAGGGACCTGCGAGTATGCGGCTCAGGTCGAGCACCTTGATTCCAGCGAGGGGACCCATTCGCGAAGTCCTACCTCACGGGATCGCGGGCGCTCGCGATCTCGCGCCACCGCCAGCATGCCACCTGGTGTTGCCTGGCAATCTGCTCCAGCGCCGGCACTTCGGCAGCGCACCTCGCCTGTGCCCAGGTGCAGCGCGTGCGGAATACGCAACCCGATGGGGGCTGGAGCGGCGACGGCACTTCGCTCGCCGGCGTGCTCGGATGTGCCACGCGAGCGCGCACCGGGTCGGGGACCGGAATCGACCCAAGCAACATCTGTGTATAGGGATGACGGGCGCTGCGAAACAATTCTTCACGTCCCGCGAGTTCCATCACCCGGCCGAGATAGAGCACCAGGACACGCTGGCAGAGATGGCGCACGACCGCGAGATTGTGGCTGATGAAGATCATGCTCAGATCGAGCTCGCGCTGCAGTCGCGTGAGCAGGTTGACGATCTGGGCCTGCACCGATACATCGAGTGAGCTTACCGGCTCATCGCATACCAGCATCCGCGGCCCGAGGATCAACGCACGCGCAATGCCGATCCGCTGGCATTGGCCGCCGCTGAACTCATGTGGATAGCGACCCAGGACTTCTGCGGACAGGCCCACGCGCTCGAGCATTGTCACTGCGGCCTTGCCACGCGCGTGCGAGGTGAGGTCGGGACGGAATTCACGCAGCGGCTCGGAGAGGATCTCGAGCACCGTCATGCGCGGATCGAGGCTCGCGAGTGGATCCTGAAACACGATCTGCACGCCGGCCCGCAACGTACGCAACTCATCGCGCGTGCGTCCGTCCAATGCCTGCCCCAACCAGCTGATGCTGCCGGTGCGTGGCACCACGAGTTGAACCAGGGCTCGCGCCAGTGTGGACTTGCCGCAGCCTGACTCGCCCACTATGCCGAGCGTTTCTCCCGCTGCCAGCTCGAAGCTCACGTCCCTGAGCGCAACGAGATCCGTCGCCGGGCGTAACCAACCCCGCTGAACCGGATAACTGACGCCCAACTGTTCGACGCGTAGCAGAGCGCTCCCGGGATCGTGACCGCGAAGGCTCATGTCGGAGACACTTCCCCGCGCGGGTTGTGGCAGGCGACGGACCTGCGACTCTCTGATGCGACTGTCAGCGCGGGGTCATCGCTGCTGCAGCGATCAAGAGCTGAATCGCAACGACTTACAAAAGCGCAACCGACCGATTCGCTGCGATGTAGCGGCGGCTGTCCAGGGATGCCCGGCAACTCGCGATCCAACGGCGTATCCAGTCGTGGAAGGGCTCGCAACAAGCCCGCCGTGTAGGGATGACGTGGCCGCGCGAACAGATCCTCAACCTGAGCCTCCTCCACGATGCGACCGGCGTACATGACGGCAACGCGATCAGCCAGTCCGGCCACAGCACCCAGATCGTGTGTGATCAGTACCAGGGCGAGGTTGGTCGCGCGACGCAACTCGCTCAACAGCTCGAGTAGTTGCGCCTGGATCGTGACATCGAGCGCCGTTGTCGGTTCATCCGCGATCAACAGATCCGGCTCGCATGCGAGAGCCATCGCGATCATCGCGCGCTGGCGCATGCCGCCGGACAGCTCGTGGGGATACTGGGACAAACGCTGCGCTGCATCTCCGATGTGTACCTGCTGCAGCAGCTCGAGCGCTCGCTGACGTGCGGCGGATATACCGAGGCTGCGATGCTGGGTGAGGACTTCGGCAATCTGAGTGCCGATGCTCAGATGTGGCGTCAATGACGTCATCGGGTCCTGGAAAACCATTGCGATCCGCACGCCACGTACCCGGTTGAGCTCGCTGAGGGGGCGACCCAGGAGCTCTGCATCCCGCAGACGTACGCTTCCCGATGCACGGCCATTATCCGGCAATACGCCCATCACGGCGTGGAACAGCTGGCTCTTGCCGCTGCCGGATTCTCCGACGATGCTCACGCATTCGCCCGCCCGCACATCGATGTCAACGCCGTCCACGGCGCGCACGATCCCAGTTTGCGATTGGAACGCGACGCGCAAATCCCGAACCTCGAGCAACGCGCTCATCTTGCCCGCCGCGGGTCGAGAGCATCTCGCAATCCCTCGCCGATGAAATTCAGACATGCGAGCAGCAACACCAGCACCGTTGCAGGCCCGAGCAACATCCAGGGCGCCGACTCCATCTCCGCGGCACCCTCCGCGATGAGACTACCGAGGCTCGCCAAGGGCTCCTGCACTCCTAGACCGAGGAAGCTCAGAAAGCTCTCGAACAGGATCATCTGCGGGATCAGCAAGGTTGCGTACACGATCACTGCCCCGGCAACGTTAGGCACGATGTGGCGCGTGATGATGCGCCGTGACGGCACGCCCAGCGCTTCGGCGGCTTCGATGAATTCGCGGCGCTTGAGACTCAGGGTCTGGCCCCGGACGATGCGTGCCATGGTGAGCCAGCCGACCGCGCCGATCGCGATGAACAGCAGAAACACATTCCGTCCGAATACGACCGTGAGAATGATTACGAAGAAAATATACGGAAGCGAATACAGGATGTCGACGAAGCGCATCATGGCGCCGTCGATGCGTCCGCCAGCATAGCCGGCAATCGCGCCCCATGTGACTCCAATGAGCAGGCTCACGGCGCTCGAGAGCAAAGCAATCAAGAGTGAGGTGCGTGTGCCGTACAGCGTGCGCACCAGCAGGTCCCGCCCCAGACGATCGGTGCCCAACCAGTGGGCGTTGTCCAATGTCGGCCGGCTTGCCAGTGAGCCCCAGTCGAGCTCGTCATATCGATGAGGACTCAGCCACGGCCCCAGTACTGCCGCGATGGCGATCACGAGAAGGATGATCACGCTCGCCAGCACGATGCGATTGCCGCGCAATCGCTGCTCCGTGTCGCGCCAGAACCCCAGTTCACTCATGGCGGATGCGCGGATCGAGAACACCGTAGATCAGATCCACCAGCAGGTTCATCGCCAGGGTCAACGTCGCATATACGATGACGACGCCCATCACGAGCGTGTAGTCACGATTCAGCGCGCCCTGCACCAGGTACCTGCCCATGCCGGGAATGTTGAACAGGGTTTCCACTACGAGTGAGCCGGTCAGCACCGCCGCTGTCGCCGGACCGAGATAACTCACAACCGGCAGAAGCGCTGGCCGCAACGCGTGCCGCATGATGACGATGCGTTCCGGCATGCCCTTGGCGCGCGCGGTGCGAATGAATCCGCTGGTGAGGATCTCGAGCATGCTGGCCCGCGTCAGCCGCGAGACGAATGCAATCAGGGGCAACGCCAGGGCCAGCACTGGAAGAATGAGTGTTCGCACTGAGCCGGAGTCCCAGCCACCGACGGGCAGCCAGCGCAGCTTGACACCGAACACCAGTGCAAGGAGCGGTGCGATCACGAGGCTCGGCAACGCGATCCCGAGGATCGCGATCGCTCTCAGTACATGATCGACCGGACGATCGTGGCGCACAGCAGCCCACACTCCCAGCGGTACCCCCAGGCCGATCGCGAGCACGAGCGCCGCCAGGCCAAGCGTCAGGCTGACCGGCAGGCCCTGCCGGATGAGTTCGGTAACCGTGAAATCTCGATAGCGGAATGACGGACCGAAATCCCCATGCATGAGTCCCTGCAGATAGCGCAGGTACTGAACATGCACCGGCTGATCAAGACCGTAGGCCGCCTCCAGATTGGCGCGGATCTGTGGCGGCGGGGATTGCTCGCTGTCAAACGGCCCGCCAGGTGCGATCCGCATGACGAAGAAGGTGAGAGTGACGATGATGAAGAGCGTCGGGATGGCACCCAGCAGGCGGCGAATCGAGTAACTCCACATCGCCGTCAGGATACCCCGCGCAAGATGGCATTGGGCAGCTTGGCATCATCCCAGTCAGAGCGGCGCGCTCCGGTGCGAACGATGATCAGCTGCCGCGATGGAATGATATATACGCGCTGTCCGCCGGCGCCGCCGAGAAAGACGACATCCCGCGCCACGAAGGGCTCGGACTGGAGCGCTCGCACGTGCCTTGCATCGCTTACGCCGCGCCCACCGCCGCCTGCATCGCCCAGCCAGATCTGCAGGCCGAAACCCGGATTGGTTCCGGATGCCCTCACCATCTCGAGAACCCATGCTGCCGGCGCGATCTGTTCGTTACCAACCCGCCCCAGATCAAGAATCGACCGGCCAACCGCGAGCCAGCCGCGCGCCGTGGTCTGCAGGCAGCAGAAAGTGCGTGCCATGCCGTTTTCACGATCCAGCCAGACGGACGCGTCGCCCACACCGAGCCGATTCCATATGCGCTCCGATAAGTAGCGTGCGTAGCGCTTGCCAGACGCTCGCTGCAGAATGATGCCCAGGATCTCAGGATCGAGATTGTTGTACTCGAACCGCGTGCCAGGCTCGACGCTTATCGGCGCACTGAGCGCAAGCGCGGTAACGTCGCTACCCAGAAAGAGGCGCAGCCCGCGATTCCACGGATTGCGCGAAACCGCCTGGTATTCGATTCCGCTCGACATCTGCAGCAGATCACGAATGCGGATCTTCGCGTGTGCATCCCGGCGCCATTCCGGCAGGTAGGTTGCGGCTGGCTCATCGAGCGAGCGTATGACGCCCTCCTCGATCGCCGCGCCGTACGCGAGCGCAAGCACCGTGGCGTGCATCCCACCGCTGTCGGTTCGCGACTGCCGGTCGTAGCCTGGCCAGTAGTGCTCGAGTTGCAGCGACCCTCGATGCCAGACCAGCAGTGCCACGGAATGGGTCTGTGTGCCGTACTCGACGGCGGTATCGAGCGCCTCCTGCGAGATGCTGCGGTGATCTGGGTCGGAAAGCGCGAGTTCACCGCGCTCCGAGCCGGCGACGGTTTCACCGGGCTGGTACCACTCAACCTCGGTGACGACGCCTGACCCAGGGAACGTGAGCAGGCGCTTCCAGAACACGGGGTCCGACAAATAGATGATCAGGCACAGGACACCGAGGACAATGGCGCTCCCTGAAAGAACCCGCACAAGACGGCTCATCGCGTTCATCGATGCATGTCCGGCAGGTCCGCTCCGTGCCATTCGATCGCAGCAGACTGACCGACCTCCCGCCCGGTGCGCAAGGCTGCGTTTCAGCGCGCTCTCGACTACGATTGCATCCCCCCTGCTGTGGACCGGAGTTCGATGAGCAAGATCCTCGTGTGCATCAAGCGCGTCGTGGACTACAACGTACGCATTCGCGTCAAGCCCGACGGGAGCGGTGTGGTCACGGATGGCGTGAAAATGAGCATCAATCCTTTCGATGAGATTGCGCTCGAGGAGGCCCTGCGGATCAAGGAACGTGGCGCAGCCCAGGAAGTCATTGCGGTCAGCATCGGCCCGATCGACGCCCAGCAGCAGCTGCGCACTGCCCTCGCAATGGGCGCTGACCGTGCCGTGCTCGTACAGGCGGACGCCGTCGAGCCGTTGAGCGCGGCGCGGATCCTGCTGGCGCTGGTGCAACGCGAGCAGCCCCGCCTTGCAATTCTCGGCAAGCAGGCAATTGACGATGACAACAACCAGACCGGCCAGATGCTCGCGGCTCTCTGGGGCCGACCACAGGCGACATTTGCCTCACGCATCGAGCTGGCCGATGGGCATGCCACGGTTACCCGCGAGGTAGATGCCGGGCTCGAAACTATCGAGGTCGAACTGCCGGCGGTGTTCACCACTGACCTCAGGCTGAACGAGCCACGTTACGTGAAGCTGCCTGACATCATGAAGGCCAAGAAAAAGCTGCTCGAAACGCTGACCGCCGCCGATCTGGGCGTCACGCCAGAGGAGAAGATCAAAGTCCTGAAGTGCGAACCGCCGCCCCAGCGGCAACGCGGCGTGATGGTCAAGGATCCGCAGGAGCTGGTGGCAGCCCTCAAGAAAAAGGGACTGCTCTGATGGCCAAGGTATTGATCGTTGCCGAACACGATGGCAACCACCTCAATCCCAGCACGGCCAAATGTGTGACCTGCGCGCGCGCCTTGCCTGATTCCGAGATTGCTGTCGCGGTGCTGTCGGCCGACGGAGCCGCGGTGAGTGAGCAAGCCGCCGCATTGGCCGGGGTCGATCGTGTGCTGCGCATCGACAATGCCGTCAATGCGCATGCCCTCGCAGCGACGTGGGCGCCGCAGGTGGCGGCACTCGCGAATGGATTTACGCACGTGTTCGGTCCATCGACGACCTTCGGCAAGGATCTGATGCCGAGGATCGCGGCGTTACTCGGCGCGCCACAGTTGAGCGACATCATGGCCGTCGAGAGTGCGCAGCGCTTTCGGCGGCCGGTGTATGCGGGCAATGCGATTCTGACGGTAGAAGTCAGTGCGGGAGTGCAGATCGTCGCCACAGTGCGCGTGGCCTCCTTCGAAGCGGCGCCCCAAGGCGGGTCTGCGGCGATCGAATCGGTCCCGCTCTCGATCGAGTTGCCCGATCACACGCGTTTCGTATCGGTCTCCGCAGGAGCGGCCGACCGCCCTGATCTGCAGACCGCGCGGCGCGTGATCTCGGGCGGACGCGCCTTCGGCAGCGCTGAAAAGTTCGGCCTGCTCTACTCGCTCGCGGACAAACTGGGTGCCGCAGTCGGGGCCTCGCGCGCCGCCGTCGATGCGGGCTACGCTCCCAACGATTTGCAGGTGGGTCAGACTGGCAAGATCATCGCACCCGAGCTCTACATGGCAATCGGGATCTCCGGTGCCATTCAGCACCTGACCGGAATCAAGGATGCCCGTACGATCGTCGCGATCAACAAGGATGCGGAGGCGCCGATTTTCGAAGTCGCGGACATCGGGCTGGTTGGCGACCTGTTCACGATACTTCCGGAGCTCGAAAAGCTGATCGGCTCGTAGGAGTCCTTCGAGATGTCGATGCCGGCGCCCCGACCTATTCGCCGGGGATACCTCGGGACGGGCAGCGGCCAGCTGCACTATCGGATTGCCGGACAGGGGCCGAGCGTCCTGCTGATACCTGAGCCGCCTCGCTCCTCGATCGTCTACACCGAGATCATGGAAAAGCTGAGCGATGAATTCACGCTCATCGCGCTCGACCTGCCGGGCTATGGCAATTCTTCGCCGCTGGCGGCCCCCACTACACCCGTTGCAACGCACTTCGCCACTTCCATAGCCGAGGCGCTCAGTGCGCTCGGAATCGAGCGCTGCCCGGCGTATGGCTTTCACGGCAGCTCGAAGCTCGTGTTGCAGCTCGCGATCACCCATCGGGATAAGGTGAGTGTCGCCGTGCTCGACGGGCTGTCGTTGCCGCTCGAGCTCCCGGACGCGGACTTTCTGCAACGCTACCTGCCGCCCTTCGAGCTCCGCGATGATGGCAGCCATCTGGTCCGCGAATGGTCGCGCATGCTCGACGCGCAGCGCTTCTATCCCTGGTTCGCGCGTCACGAGCGCGCTCGTCTCAACGCGGGTCTGCCGGATGATGCCGCGCTGCATGCGTATGCGCTCGATCTGTTCAATGCCGGCGCTCACTACGCCAGCGCAACGAGCGCGATCCAGCGCTGTGATGCCCTGCAACTCATACAACAGGTCAACGCGCGAACCATCGTGCTGGCGCGCGAGGACGATTTTCTCTATCGCGCCCTCGATGCACTGCCCGAGAAGCTGCCGCCCAACGTGACGGTGGAGCGACTACGCGCCGATGAAGAGGAGTGGCGCGCACGCCTGCGCCTCATTTTTCGCGAGCATTGCGACCGCGGAGCTCGACCCCCGGTTCAAAGGCCGCGTTCCGCCGGACCATCCGAGCTGAGCAGTTACCTCGAGCTCAGTCACGGCCAATTGCACATGCGACGCAAAGGCGACGGCGCGGGGCGGACGATCCTGCTCCTGCACGAAGTACCAGGGTCGAGTGCGCAGCTTCGCCCCTTGATGCACGAGCTCGCAGCGGAGGGGCCGGTGATTGCCGTTGATCTTCCGGGCTCAGGTGACTCTGACCCCGTGGCAAACCCGGAAATCGCCAACTACAAGCTCGTGCTGCTCGATCTGCTCGACGCACTGCAGTTGCAGGACGTCGATATCATCGCCGAGTTCACGGCAACGCCCCTCGCTATCGAACTCGCACGCACGGCTCCCGAACGCGTGCATCGCCTGGTGCTCGATGGCGTATTCTTTCTGGCCGCTAGCGAGCGCCGCGCGCTGCGCAAGCAGTACTGCCCAGCCATCGCACCGATGCGCGATGGGACGCACTTCGTTTCGCTGTGGCGTCGCCTGGTCGATCAGGAATTGAGCTGGCCCTGGTACGAGCGCGATCAGGCCTCGGTGCGCCGGCGCACACCGGAAATCAGCGCGAGTCGACTGCATCCGATGCTGGTCGACATCATGAAGCAGCCGCGTCACTACGGTGCGCTGTGCATTGCCGCGTTCGAGTACCCGGTCAAGGACATGCTCGAGGAGATCCGTCACCCGGTGCTACTCGCGCAAGCGGCCGGGGATATCCGTTATCAGTGGGTCAGCAAGGCTGCGCGTCGGCTGGCGGAACGATCGGTGCTGGCGCTCGCGCCGACGCTGGCCGAGCGAGCGCGCCAGTGGGCCCGCTATCTTGGGGCTGGATAGACGGCTGCCCGATGTGATGCGCGCGTGGAACTTTGGCCGGAGAGTAAAGCGCGGGGAGGATAAGTCTTGAAGCTGCGCACTGCTGTGATCGGTGCGGGACTCGCGGGAGCGCTGGTACTCGGATACTGGCTGGGTGCGCATCGTGTGCAGTCGCAGTCCGGGCCCGCCGACGAACGATCCATTGCTGCAATCCCCACAGCGTCGGTAGCTTCGGACGTCATTGCCCCGTCCAACTCCGAGTCCGCCAAAATGATCGAGGAGGCTCGAGCCGGGCACTTCACGGAACTGCACAGCGTGCAGGACGTGCTGGGGCTGCCTTCCGCATTTGCGCGCCGGGAAGCGCTCTACGCAATCGCGGGCAGAGCTGACCTGCGTGCGCTCGACGCGCTCATTGCCGAAGCCAAGAACATCCCCAACCAGGCGGATCGAACCGCAGCTCTCGAGGTGCTGTATCTGAGCTACGTGGAACGCGATCCACGCAGGGCGTTGCAATCTGCGTATTCCCTGCCAGATTCGGAAGCTCGCAACGACAGCCTGACCCGTGTTGCAGCGGCGTGGGCCCGCCTTGCGCCCGAGGCAGCGTTTCAGCAGGCAGGGCTTGAAGCGGACGCGCCGATACGAACGACACTGCAAAACGCGATTGTGCAGACGTGGGCCTCGCAGGATGCAGTGGCGGCGTTCGCCCGTGTCAATGCCCTGCCGGCCGGCGTGCAACGCGATCAGTTACTCACCTGGACGACCAGGGAATTGGCGCGCCAGGACCCGCAGCGCGCGGCCGCGCTCATCGCGAAGCTCGTGCCCGCCGATGCAGATGCGCTCAACCGAGTGCTCGCGTCCGAATGGGCTGCCAACGACCCGAGGGCCGCCGCCCGGTGGTTGGAATCGCGACCGCGCCAGAGCATCGGGACCCTTGCCTACACTGTCGCGCCCCTCTACGCCGCCCAGTTTCCGGCCGAAGCGCTCGACTGGGCCAGCCGCCTGGACCGAAGTCGTAATGGCAGGCTGTGGTCACAGGCATTGGTCGGGGTGGCAAACCAGGACCCAGAGGCCGCCTTGCAGGCGGCTATCGGAGTCAAGGATGCCGCGCGCCGGTCGACAGCTCTCGGCGCCGTCATCGCAGCCATTGCGGAGCGCGACCCGGCGCTGGCCATCCGTCACCTGGAAAAGCTCCCCACGGGAGAGGCGCGCTCGCAAGTCGTCGCGCAGATCGCAATGCAAATAGCACAGACTGATCCCGATGCCGCTGTTTCCTGGTTGAAGAGCATCAACGATCGCGGCGGTCGCATCCAGGGGCTGCATCAGATCGGAGAGCAGATCGCTCAGCGCGATGTCGAAGCAGCTACGAGATTGCTCGATGAGATTCCACCCGAGGTACGCAGCCACTGGATCTCACAGATCGCAATCGCATACATGCAATACGACGTCGACGCCGCCGTCCAATGGATGAAGCGCAACGAGACGGCTTTCGGCCGCGGGAATTCACAAGCCTTGTGGTATCTGGCGGTGCGCGAGCCCGACGCGGCCTTCCGGTTCGCCGATGGACTTTCGGATGAGCAACAGCGCGACCGCGCCCTGCAGAACGTGATAGGCAGCGCTGCCGCAACCTCGCCGGACGTTGCGGCCAAATGGATCGACGAAATCCGCGATGAGGGCGGGAAAAGAGAGGCTGTTAATCAGGTGGCAGCCCGTTGGATTGCGCTCGATCCAGACGCGGCCCGGAAATGGGTGCTGTCCCTCGACTCCTCAGCGCTGCGCGACCCCGCACTCGTGCAACTGATCGGCGCGAGCGCTACTGACGACATCGAGCCGCTCCTTGGGCAGATCCAGTCGCCTGACCTCAGGATGGACGCTGTGCTGCATGCGGCGATTCGACTTACGGCTGAAGACCCGCAAGCAGCGCAGGCCCTCTTGCGACGCCATCCTCTCGATCAGTCGCGCCAGCAGCAGTTTGACATGATCAAGCAGCAAAGCTCCGCGAAGGGTTGGTAGCTTCTAGGCCTGCCGCCTGCGCCCCACGCGATCCAGCAAGCGACCGAGCGGCGATTTCCGATGCACCACGGAGACTGACAGGTGCCGAACACCTGTATCGCTCAACCCATCGCCGCCGGCGATCTCGAGGTCGAGATCGAGCGAGCCGGCGCCAAGTTCCTCGAGGAGTTGCGCCGTCGTCCTGGAAACGCGTTTCGGAGCCTTGTGTGGATCGGGTACGACTTGCCTTGCTTTCGCCTTGCCCGGGGCGCGGGCCGGTGCAGCGTGTGCCGCGGTGGGTTGGGGCGCAACCGGGGTGATCGGAGCGAGCAATGATTCCTGCAGCGGTGCAGACCGGGTGCGGGGCGTGTCGTCTTCCTTGAGCTGAATCGTGTCTGCATCCTTGCGCGCCTGCGGCGTGGGTTGAGTCGGCCGCTGCGCGTGACCCGCGGCGACCTCATTCGCCCTCGCACACTCGCGTTCGCTCACTGGAACAACGGCTGCCGCGGAGAAATCGGATCGTGCGTAGAGCGAGACCTGTCGGGCAGATACGGGATCAGTGAAGAAGCCGAGCCTTAACCCGTGCCAGCGACGTCCGGCGCGCTCGACATGAACCGTGTAAAGCGTATAGGCGTCGAAGATGGCGAGCTGCGGAACGCGCGCCGCGTCGACTGGTTCGGTCGACCAGATGAGCTGGACCGCGAACTTCTGTGGCGCGGTCGACGCAGCTGGTGTCATCAGCGGCGCGGCAGGTTTGACGGGTTGCCGCGCGGGCCCTTTGCGCATCGCTCGCGGTGCGGTTTCAAGAAGGTGCAGCACATCCGTCGGCGAAAGTGGCGCACGCGCCGATGGCGATGGCGGCACATGCCGGGATTGCGAGGGAGCTACCAGGGTCGCCTTGACGGGAATGGCTTTGGGCGCGGGCGCGACCGGCGCGGCGGGTTGTCGTGCGACAACTGGGGCCGCCGGCTTAGCAGTTGCAGCCGGCGTGCGGCTGCCTCGAACCAGTTTGAACTGGGCGACGCTTGTGTCGTCCAGCGATCCCATGCTATCGGTCGGCGCCAGCGCTACCCAGGCGGCGGGGTAGCGCGCACGAACCACGGCCAATACGCGCTGGGCTTCCTGTGGCGACTCGAAATAGCCCAAGTGCAAGCGAAACCGGTCGCGTCCATCCTCGACGCGGCGCGAACGAAATACCGCAAACCCTTCCAGCTCGGGCGCATACGGCACCTCGAGCGTCATGGGCGTGGTCGAAGACAGCAGATTGATGATGTAAAGCGTTGCGCTGCCCTGGCCCAGGCTGGCCGGAGCGCTCTCTGCAACGCGTGCGTGTGCCCCCACCCGCTCGCTCATCTGACACCCCCGTTTTTTCGGCCCTGATTGTCTCGATTCGCGGTCGGGAGGGTGTTCCTATGCAACCAGATGTGCTGTGAACTCGGTCGCAACCAAGTCAGCGTTCATCCGTGCGGGGAGGTGCCTTGATGCGATTCGAGTGGGCCGGAATGGCGCTGAAGATCGAACCGCTCGTGTGGCAACCCCGCTGTCATTGGGAAACTCCCTGAAGACCGGTGGCTTTGCGTCCCCGCCTTTCGACGGGTTTGCCTTTGTCACGCAATGGAATATGCACGAGAGTTCAAGCGAACTCAACAGTCGCCCGGCAAAATAAGTAATGTAGCGTTGCAATTCCCCGGCCGGCGTTACGGGTTTCTCCTACCCGAAGCCACCACGCCGAAGCCGAACGCAACTACGCGCGCTCAAACGCGCGGGCCGCGCGTGCCAGAACGTGTGCCGCCGCAGGGGCAGCCGGCATCAGAGCTGGCTCAGCACGTGCTCCGCGCTCGACACCTTGAACTCACCCGGAGCTTCAACAAATAGGTGGGTGACCACGCCGTCCTTTGCAATCACTGCGAAGCGCTTGCCGCGAATGCCCATGCCATACCCGCTGGCATCCATCTCAAGGCCCAGGGCCTTGGCGTATTCGCCGTTGCCGTCGGCCAGCATCAGAACGCGATCGCCGACATTGCCACTCTTGCCCCAGGCATTCATTACGAATACGTCGTTGACCGCCATGCAGGCGATCGTATCAACGTTCTTACCCTTGATTTTCGCCGCCTGCTCGACGAATCCGGGCAGATGCTTGGCGTCGCAGGTCGGGGTAAAAGCACCAGGCACCGAAAACAGCACCACCCGCTTGCCGCTGAAAAGCTGATCGGTGGTCAGGTTCTGGGGGCCGTCCTTGGTCATCGTCTTGAAGCTGCCGGAGGGCATCTTGTCGCCAACCTTGATCGTCATTTGCGTCGCTCCTCGCCGTGCTGATCAGATTGCCCGCTTCCGGGCGGGCTCCTTGGGGGGCGGCCATTATGCCGAATCGCGAGCCTTCGGGCTGCAGCCCTTGTGCGTGGGCTCAGGGTGGTACGTTGCCTTCAGCGATGACAGCTGCCGGCTGACCGCGGCGTTCGCGGTGAATCAGATACAAACCGCTTGCGATGATGATCGAGGCCCCCGTCAGCATCTGCGCGTTTGGTGGGTGGGCCCACACCATCCAGTCAATCCCCACCGCCCAGAGCAGTGCCGTGTATTCGAAGGGCGCGACCGCGGAGGCCGGCGCATGGCGAAACGCCTCCGTCACGAAGTGCTGTCCCAGGGCCCCGAGGATCCCGACACCGATCAGTAGCGACCAGTGTTCGGGCCGCACCGGTACCCAGGACCTTGCGGCGAGCGCGCCCGCGAACACCGTCACCATGGCCATGAACCAGAACACCATGCTCGCCGTGGTATCGGTGCGTGTCAGGACGCGCACCATGAGCGCGCTCAGCGCATAGCAAACGGCCGCAGCGGCCGCAGCCAACGCCCCGAGGGTAGCGAGGTTCGCGGTACTGGGTTTGAGGAGCACCAGAGTTCCGGCAAGTCCAACAGTAATTGCCACCCACCGCCGCCATTCGACCTGCTCGCCCAGCAGGGGCACTGAGAGTGCCGTGACGATCAGGGGCGCCGCGAGGAACAACGCGTACGCGTCTGCCATCGGCAGCAATCGCAGGGCGTAAATGAATGAACCGAGCATGATGATTGCCAGCACGCCCCGCACCAGATGCAAAGACCAGCGCACCGGCCGCAGGTCCTGGATCTTTCCGCGCAGCAAAGTGGCCGCCAGAACGATCGGGAGCGACGCTGCACCACGCAGGGCGCCAATTTCCAGCGCCGGGTAGTATGGAGATAACACCTTGATCATGGTGTCCATGCCGGCGAAGAAACCCACCGACAGGAGCATGGCAGTGATCCCGCGCAGACGCGGAGTCACGGACGTCGACTATGTGCTCTGCGTGGGGTCGTCGTGCCGTCCCAGCGCGCGTTGCGCCGGGCACGCTGCGGAGGCCGCCTGATCTGGTCTCCCGCCAGCGTTTCGCGCACCGTACGAAGCTGCGCGATGAAGCGCTCCTGCTCCGATCCATCCAGCGCACGCAGCGCATGGGCCTGTACGTGGTCGCTCAACGCGCGCAGTTGCGGGCGCAGGCGGTGCGCACGCTCGGTGAGGTACAGGCGATATGCCCGACGGTCCGCGGGCTCACCGCGCCTTTCGACCCAGCCGGCTTTCTCCATCCGGTCGACCAGCCGTCCGAGTGAGATCGGCGTGACATCCAGGTGTTCGGCGAGCGCCACCTGGCTGGAACCTTCGCGACGAAAGAGTGCGGCAATCAGCGCCCATTGCGCCCGGGTCAGGCCGAGGCGGCGTGCGCGTTCGTCTACGCGTTGCGCCATGAGCCGGGCGAGATCCTGGATCAGGCCTCCCAGGGTGCCGTTGCGTTCGGGATCAGTCACGCCGCGCAAGATAGTGGGCAGCAGGACAGTAAGCAAGCTTACTAAATCAGTAAGCGGGCTTATCAATCCTCCGGCGCTTTCAGAACGCCCGACCGGGTCCTCGCGTTCGATCCGCTTCGGCTCGCAACCCCTGCCCTCACGGGACCGGTCTAATAGGCGTTGTCATCGCGAATGACGATCAGTGCCGTCCTCAGCAGGATCATGAAATCGAACCCCAGCGACCAGTGCCGCAGATAGTCCAGATCGAACTGCACGCGCTGATGCATCCGTTCGATATTCGCCGTTTCGCCGCGCAGCCCATTGACCTGTGCCCATCCCGTGATCCCTGGCCGCACTTTGTGCCGCAACATGTAGCCGCTTACGAGCCGGCGGTAATACTCGTTATGCGCCGCCGCATGCGGTCGCGGACCGACCAGGCTCATTGTGCCGTTCAGTACGTTGAAGAGTTGTGGCAGCTCATCGAGCGAGGTGCGACGCAGGAAGCGCCCGAGCCGGGTGACGCGCGGATCGTCCGGCTGGGCTTGGCTGATCTCCTGACCGTCCTCCCACACCGTCATCGTGCGGAATTTATAGACAGCGAACGTCTCGCCCTCCAGGCCATAGCGACGTTGGCGAAACAGAATCGGACCTGGCGAGGAACGTCGCACAGCGATGGCGATAGCGATCATGATGGGTGTTGTGAGCAGCAAGGCCACGCTCGCAAGCACCATATCGCTCACACGCTTGATCACCCCATTGAGTCCGCAGAACGGCGTTTCGCAGATCGCTACCAGCGGCAGGCCATTGATCTGGCTGAAGCGCGCCTGGATCAGGTCGAAGGTGAAAGAGTCGGGAACGAAATAGATCGACGCCGTCGTGTCGCGCAGCTCCTCGAGCAGCGCGTTGATGCGCGCCTGTGCACTGATGGGCAGGCAGATGTAGATGACGTGAATGCCGTGCTTGCGGACATAGTTGGCCAGGTCGCCAAAGCGGCCCAAGAGTCGCTCGGCGCTGACGCCCGGGAGCCGCTCCAAGCCACGATCATCGAAGAACCCTTGTACCACCCCCTGCGACGGGTCCTCGGCCAGCCGCGCGGCAAGCTCGCAACCGCGCTCGTTGGCGCCGACCACTACCTGCCGGCGCGTAATCGTTCCCCGGCGGGCGAGCCACCCCATGGCACGTCGCGCCGCCAACTGTGCGCCGAGCAGCGCCACCGGCGTGACCATGAACCAGGTAAGCAGGATCTTGCGTGAGAAGACGTCGGAAACCTTGAGGAGGAACCCGACCAACAGGAGCAGAGCGACCGCGCATGACCATTGCCACACGACCCGTCGCATGTCGCGCAGCAACCACCGGGCGCTGTCGACAGGCTCCAGCCGTGGCCGCCCCATGACCTCGATCGCGACGACGAACGCAATTACTGCCAGAACGCGATAAGGGCCCGTGAATGGTTGGTCGTGCAGCAGCGTGCTGAACAACAGAGCCAGCACGACGATGGTGGGATTGAGCAATTCCTTGATCAGTGCGAGGGCCGGCAGCTCACCCGCACCGGCGCGCACCCAGCTCCGAACGTGCGCATCCCGCATCAGCTGACCCGAAATACTGGCGTGCAGCGAGCTTGGACTTACCTCCAGTGTAGGACTCTCTCGCTCCGGCACCGCTTTCCTCCTTGTTGTTGCCGTTCCATGTTGAACTCTCACGACCCCTGAAAGTTCCTGCGTCGCGCTTCAGACGCTTCCAGAGTTGAAGACAGCAAGTGATGTGCCAGCAGCAGGTCGCGAAAGGCCGCCAAATCTTACCAGTGCCGCGAGAAAGAATGGGGCCACGGGACGTCGCTGATGAGTGACAACGTCGCAGGCGGTTATTCGAAGTCGTATCGGATTGCGGGGGGAAGTCGGCCGGCGGCGACAGGTCGACATCGCGTTCAGCGAAGCAGTTGGCTTGAGCGAGTCATGCAAGGTTTGTTGCAACACTTACATGACCCGCTCGACCCGAGGCGCGGAAGTCAATCGCTCAGCGACTTCAGAGTTTGCCGGCTTGATAGTCGATGAAGGCCTGGCGAATCTCTTCCGGCGTATTCATGACGAATGGACCATAGCGCGCCACAGGCTCGTTGAGCGGATGCCCCGCGATGGCGAGGAAGCGCGCCCCTTCACTCTGCGCCGAAGCGGCGAGGATCAGGCCGTGATTGAGAACCGCGAGCTCACCCCGCTTCAGGATGCGCGCGCCCTCGCCCTGCCCTATCGAGAGCGAGCCGTCGTACACGTAGACGAAGGCGTTGTGTGATTCGGGCACCAACGTATTGAAGGCGTCGTGCGCGTCGAGCCTCACGTCCAGATAAAGCGGTTGCGTCGCAGTCGCCTGTACGGGGCCCCTTGTGCCATTGAATTCTCCGGCGATGACGCGCACGTTGCTGCCGCCCTGCAGCGACACCTCCGGAATCCGTTCCGGCGCGATGTCCTGATAGCGTGGTGTCGAGAGTTTCTCGCGCGCAGGCAGGTTGACCCACAACTGGAAGCCCCACATCAGGCCGTCTTCCTGTTCCGGCATTTCCGAATGAACGATGCCGCGGCCCGCCGTCATCCACTGCACGCTGCCGGGCCCCAGCAGGCCGCTGTTGCCCTGGTTGTCACCGTGGCGCATACGCCCAGCCAGCATGTAGGTGACAGTCTCGAACCCGCGATGCGGGTGTTCGGGGAACCCCGCGATGTAATCGCCCGCGTCCTCGGAACGGAATTCGTCCAGCAGCAGGAACGGATCGAGGTCGGGTAAGCCCTGCGAACCGATGACTCGAAAGAGCTTGACGCCGGCGCCATCGCTGGCGGGCTGGCCGTGCACGATGCGCGCCACGGTGCGCACCGAGGAGGCGGGATTCAGCTTCGTCGTTGCTGATGAGCTCATGCAAACTCCCATGCTTGAAGAGTGGATCGCCGCGACATGGGGGCGCGGTGGTGGATTACTAGCGTGAGGCTCCGGGTCGGGCGCCTGTAGCTCCAGCCCTCGGGAAGACTCCCGCCTTTACGAGCAACCCAGGCACTGGGCGTCCGAGTTGCTCCTGCAGCCATTTGCCCACCTCGATCAGGCGCTCGAGCGCTACACCGGTCTCAAATCCCGATCGATGCAGCATGTAGAGCAGATCCTCGGTGGGAATATTCCCGGTTGCCCCCGGCGCGAACGGGCAGCCGCCGATTCCGCCCACGCTGGCATCCAGGATCTCGATGCCGGCTTGGGCTGCCGCGTAGGCGTTTGCCAGTCCGGTGTTGCGCGTATTGTGAAAATGGCAGCGCAACCTGAGCCCCGGGAGCGCTGCGCGCACGCGGGTGACGAGGTCTGTGACCTGCGCCGGAACACCTGCTCCGATCGTGTCGGCAAGCGCAAGCTCCGTAGGGCTAGCGGCTGCCACACGTCTGGCGACTTCAACAACCCGTTCCGGTGCGATCTCTCCTTCGAAGGGACAACCGAAGGCGGTGGAGAGCGTGATGTGTGCGGGAATGCCAGCTTCACGCGCTGCGTGCGCGATGTCGAGCCACTGCTCTATCGACTCGTCGGTGCCGACACGTTGGTTGCGACGATTAAAGGTATCGCTGACCGCGAGCGCCATGCCGATCTCCCCGCATCCGGCGGCCCTGGCGCGATCGAAGCCTTTGCGATTGAGCACCAAGCCGATGTATCGGGTAGCGCTCGTCCGGGGCAGCCCCGCGAGTACCTGCTCTGCGTCCGCCATCTGCGGGACCTTGACTGGATTGACGAAGCTCGCGACTTCGATCCGCTTCAATCCCGACGCCGCGAGCCGGTTGATGAGCTCGATCTTGACGGGCGTCGGAAGGACCCCCGGCTCGTTCTGCAGTCCGTCGCGGGGCCCGACCTCCACGATTTCGATCGATTTCTTCATGCGCACTCGGACTACGGCGTGATCGGGAGCTGGAATTGTATCGGGCGACGCCTACGCCGACCAATCAGTGGTGTACTTGCCTCACGTCCGGTCGCAAAATCCCCCGGACACTTGCAGTCACCGACGTCGTGGTCATGGAAAACACTGATATTACCGCCGGCTCGAGCCTCCACATCCTCATTCTTGCGGCCGGCGCGTCGACGCGCCTCGGCCAGCCGAAACAACTCGTGCGCCTCGACGGCCGTCCCTTGTTGCACACCATGGTCAGTCATGCAGTAGCCGTTGCCGGTCACGCAGTAACCGTAGTGGTGGGTGCGCACGCGCAGGAACTGGCGATGTTGCTCAAGCATTCGCCCGCCTCCGTGATCGTCAATCGCTACTGGCAAGAAGGCATCGGCGCCTCGATTCGCTGTGGAATTGCGGCGCTTCCACCGGCTTGCGATGCGCGTCCTCGTGATGCTCGCTGACCAGGTTGGCGTATCGAGTGATGATCTCAGACGCCTGGTATCGGCGTGGAAGAGACAGGACAATTCGATCATCGCGGGCCTCTACTCTGGAACGGTCGGCGTACCTGCAATCTTTCCACGCTGGTGCTTCTCCGATCTTTCGAGCTTGCGCGGGGATGTAGGCGCGAAACGCGTGCTGCAACGGTATAGCGATCGTCTGGTTCGCGTTCCCATGCCGAATGCGGCGACGGATCTCGACACACCCGAGCAACTCGAGGAGCTGCGTCGGGTGCGTCAACCGCGCGTATTGGGTGAGATTCGCCTGCCGCGAATCAGTGCGGACGGCGCTCAAGAGTCTGACGATACCTTGAGCTTTAATAGCTGAACGCCTTCGCTGACGCGCTCTCCCGCACCGAAACAGATCTGTTCTACGACTCCGTCCATGGGCGCGAGGATGGTGTGTTCCATCTTCATCGCTTCCACGATTACGAGCGGCTGGCCACGCCGCACCGCCGCTCCGACCGTAACCATGACCTGCAGTACCTGGCCCGGCATCGGCGCAATGAGCCCGCCATCATGCTGTTCACGATCGCCGGCTTCGGCCGGATCGTGAAGGACAAGGTGCAGCACGCGTCCCCCGGAGATGACATACATACGCCTGCCATCCACTACGAGTTGCGCGCTCAGCGGGACGCCGTCCACCTGCCCTCTGGCCGTCCCATCTGCCTCGATGTGTGCTTCGACCACGAAGCGCCGCGAACCGATCGTTACCTGCCACGCCCTTGCGACTCGCTCCAGTTCCGCGACGACCGGTGCGTCCGCACCCTCGAACTGCAGCGTCGCGCGTGGCGCCAGATTGAGTTGCCATCCATCGCGCAAGTCCCAGGGTCCTCGCGTCGCCGACGCGGCACCGAGCAGCCGCCCCACCGCACCGAGCGCGCGCAGTCGAGCAGCCCCATCCGCGTCCGTCGCCTTGAATAGATCGGTGGCATGTTCGCCGACAAAGCCGGTGTGAACTTCGCCAGCGACGAAATGAGATTCAGAAAGGATGGCGCGCAGCAGCGCCGCGTTGGTTATGACTCCCGCTATCTGACACTCGCTCAGAGCATGGGAGAGTCGGCGAATGGCATCGACGCGCTCTTCACCCCAGGCAATGATCTTGGCGAGCATGGGATCGTAGTACACGTCTACCGCATCGCCCTCCTGCACGCCGGTATCGACGCGAACAGCATCGCCCGTCGGCGGCCAGCGCAAACGAATCAATCGCCCGGTTGACGGCAGGAACTCGCGTTCGGGATCCTCGGCATACAGTCGTGCCTCGATTGCATGCCCTTTGAGCGGAACCTGCGCCTGCTCGAGCGGCAACTTTTCTCCAGCTGCCACGCGGATCTGCCATTCGACCAGGTCGAGCCCCGTAATCATTTCCGTCACCGGATGCTCGACCTGCAAGCGCGTGTTCATCTCCATGAAATAGAACGCGCCATCCACGACGATGAATTCGACCGTGCCCGCACCCTGATAACCGACGGCCTTCGCAGCCCTGACCGCCGCAGCCCCCATCATGCGACGTCGTGCTGCTGACATTCCGGGCGCCGGGGCTTCCTCAATCACCTTCTGATGCCGCCGCTGGATCGAACAGTCCCGTTCGTGCAGATGAATGCAGTTGCCATGGGCGTCAGCGAACACCTGGATCTCGATGTGTCGCGGGCGTGACAGGTATTTCTCCAGTAGCACGCGATCGTCGCCGAAGGCGGCCTTTGCCTCACGACGCGCTCCTTCGAGTGCCGGAGCGAAAGCGTCTTTGGACTCCACGACTCGCATTCCTTTGCCACCGCCGCCTGCGGATGCCTTGATCAGGACCGGAAAGCCAAGCTTCTCCGCCGCAGC
Organism: uncultured Gammaproteobacteria bacterium; assembly: GCA_963724625.1. Classification (GTDB taxonomy): domain Bacteria; phylum Pseudomonadota; class Gammaproteobacteria; order Steroidobacterales; family Steroidobacteraceae; genus DATBVX01. The sequence continues at coordinate 413,550 of CAVRVO010000013.1, forward strand.
TTCGAGCCGTTCGCGATCCTGTTCGTCCTCCTGGTAACCCGGCACGATCGGCACGCCCGAACGCGCCATCAGCCGCTTCGCTTCGATCTTCGAACCCATGGCGCGGATCGCCGACTCCGGCGGACCGATGAACACGATACCCGCCACCTGGCAGGCCGCCGCAAAGGATGCATTCTCGGATAGGAAACCGTACCCCGGATGAATCGCGCGTGCGTTCATCTTGAGTGCAGCCTCAATGATTGCGTCGATGTTGAGGTAACTCTCGCGGGCTGCTGCGGGCCCGATGCGGATTGCTGCGTCGGCGCGCCTGACATGCAACGCCTCGCTGTCAGCATCCGAATAAACGGCAATGGTGCTGATGCCCAATCGCTGTGCGGTGCGGATGATGCGGCAGGCGATCTCGCCGCGATTGGCGATGAGAATCGAGTCGAACATCGGAAGCCTACATGCGAAACACGCCGTAGGGGCGTTCGCCGCGATCCGGAGCGTTTCGCGCTGCCGCCAGGGCAAGAGCAAGCACGCGCCGCGTATCGATCGGGTCGATGATGCCGTCATCCCAGAGCCGCGCCGACGCGTAATAGGGATGACCTTGTTTCTCGTACTGCTCGCGAATTTCCTGTCGGAAGACGCTCTCTTCAGCTTCCGGCCAGGTCTTGCCGCGCGCTTCCTGGCCCTCCCGACGAACGATCGCGAGAACAGTGGCTGCCTGCTCGCCGCCCATCACCGAGATGCGCGCATTCGGCCACATCCAGAGAAAACGCGCGCCGTACGCGCGTCCACACATCGCATAGTTTCCGGCACCGAAGGAGCCACCGATGATGACGGTGAATTTCGGCACGGTGGCGCCCGCAACGGCGGTCACCATCTTGGCCCCGTCCTTGGCGATGCCGGCGTTCTCGTACTTGCGTCCGACCATGAAACCGGTGATGTTCTGCAGGAATACGAGCGGCACGCGGCGACGATTGCAGAGCTCGATGAAGTGCGCACCCTTGAGCGCTGACTCAGAAAACAGGATGCCGTTATTGGCAATGATGCCGACCGGCATGCCCGCAAGGTGGGCGAATCCGCACACCAGGGTGCGTCCGTAGAGGGCCTTGAACTCGTCGAGATCAGAATCGTCGACGATTCGGGCGATAACCTCTCGCACGTCGTAGGGAATGCGAGTGTCGCGGGGCACGACACCATAAAGTTCCTCGGCACTGTAGCGTGGTTCGCGAGAACTCTCCTGCGCCTGTAACGCAGGTGGCCGATTGAGATTCGCCACCAGTCGCCGTGCTAGCCCCAAAGCGTGCTCGTCGTTCTCTGCCAGATGATCCGTAACTCCGGAAACGCGACTGTGTACATCACCGCCGCCCAAGGCCTCCGCGTCGACGATTTCTCCGGTCGCTGCCTTCACCAGCGGCGGCCCGCCGAGAAAGATCGTCCCCTGGTTGCGGACGATGATGCTCTCATCACACATCGCCGGCACGTAGGCGCCCCCAGCAGTGCACGATCCCATCACGATCGCGAGCTGCGGAATGCCACGCGCCGAGAGAGTCGCCTGGTTGAAGAAGATCCGCCCGAAGTGTTCCCGGTCCGGAAACACCTCATCCTGCATTGGCAGGAAAGCACCTCCCGAGTCCACGAGGTAAATGCATGGCAGGGCATTCTCCAATGCGATCTCCTGCGCACGCAGATGCTTCTTGACGGTGATCGGATAGTACGTCCCGCCCTTGACTGTCGCGTCGTTGGCGACGATCACGCACTCACGCCCGCTCACCCGACCGATGCCCGTCACGAGCCCGGCAGCCGGGATCGCGTCGCCGTACATCTCGTGGCCAGCGAGCTGGCCAATCTCCAGGAACGGCGAACCGGGATCGAGCAAGTGGCGCACGCGATCGCGAACCAGGAGCTTGCCGCGACTTTGATGCTTGGCGCGCGCCTCCGCGGTGCCGCCCTCGCCTATGCGGGCGATGAGCTCACGCAACTCTGCTGCGAGCCCGCGATTGGTCTCGGCATTGCGGCGAAATTCATCGCCATGAAAGCTGAGCGCGCTGTGGATGGCCGGCATGTGCTGCGGCCCTCAGGCGGTGGCGTCGAACAACTCTCGCCCGATCAGCATGCGGCGGATCTCGCTGGTCCCCGCTCCGATCTCGTACAGTTTCGCATCCCGCAGGAGTCGACCGGCGGGGTAGTCATTGATGTAGCCGTTGCCGCCCAACGCCTGGATCGTGTCGAGAGCGCAGGCAGTCGCACGTTCCGCTGCAAACAGAATGCAGCCGGCGGCATCGAAACGCGTCGTTTGCCCTCGATCGCAGGCTCGCGCGACAGCATAGACGTAGGCCCGGGACGCATTGAGTGTCGTGTACAGGTCGGCAATCTTTGCCTGCATGAGCTGAAAGCTGCCGATTGGCTGGCCGAACTGCCGCCGCTCATGAACGTAAGGCAACACAGTGTCGAGACAGGCCTGCATGATCCCGAGCGGTCCACCCGCCAGCACGACACGCTCGTAGTCGAGTCCGCTCATCAATACGCGCGCACCCTTGCCCACTTCGTGGAGCACATTGGCGAGGGGCACCTGGCAATCACGAAACACGAGCTCGCTCGTATCCGAGCCTCGCATGCCCAGTTTGTCGAGCTTCTGCGCACTCCAGAATCCGGGCGTGCCCTTCTCGACGATAAACGCGGTTATGCCCTTCGCCCCGAGCGCCGGATCGAGCGTTGCGTACACGACGACAACATTCGCCTCCGGGCCATTCGTGATCCACATCTTGTTGCCATTGAGTACGTAGTGATCGCCGCGCCGTTCTGCGCGCGTGCGCATTCCAATGACATCCGATCCTGAGCCGGGCTCGCTCATGGCGAGCGCACCAACATGTTCGCCACTCAGCAGCTTCGGCAGGTAGCGTCGTTTTTGTTCGGAGGTACCCCAACGACTGATCTGATTGACACAGAGATTGGAGTGCGCGCCATACGACAGGCCGATGGCGCCCGATTCGCGGCTGATCTCCTCCATCGCCACCACGTGTTCCAGATACCCCATCCCGGCGCCGCCAAACTCTTCGGCCACCGTCGGTCCGAGCAGCCCCAGAGCTCCAAGCTCCGGCCACAGATCGCGGGGGAATTGGTTGCTGCGATCGATCTCTGCGGCCCGCGGCTGGATCTTCTCCAGCGAAAAGGCACGCACCGTGCTGCGTAACAAGTCGACGCTCTCACCGAGACCGAAATCGAATTCGACCATGGGTGCTCCGGCCGGCGCCGTGGCTATGGCGCGCAAGGGTGTCTTGGGTAGGCTGGACATGGGGCGATATATTGTCGGACAATCCGACAATCTGTCAATGATCGCCAATGTTGCATCGCAGCCCTTATCCTGCGCGTACATATATATATGGCAACACTGTTCGAACCCCTGAATCTGGAGCCCGCGTATCGCCGGGTAGCGGTCACGATCGAAGGCAAGATCATGGCCCGCGACCTCAATGATGGCGATGCGTTGCCTGCGGAACTGGATCTCGCGCGGCAGTTTGGCGTCAACCGCTCAACCGTTCGTGAAGCATTGCGCGAATTGCAGAGCAAAGGATTACTCACCCGCAAGGAAGGCGGCAAGCGGCTGTACGTGACCTATCCGCAGGCCGCCAATGTGGCGTCCGATGTAAGCCGTGCGCTCAAGCTCCATGGCGTCACATTCCTCGAAGTGTGGGAAGCGATGATGATCATCGAGCCCCAGGCGGCCGCACTTGCAGCGCGCAAGCGCGAACCGACGCAAATTGAAGAGCTAGAAACGCTGCACCGCCTGTTCGAGAGCCTGGCTGCCGATCGCGAGCGTGCTGTGGCGGTGGTCGTCGAGTTCTTCCGCACCCTTGCCCGCTGCACGCAGAACCATGTCCTGGTGCTCGCGCAGGCGCCTCTCACGCGCCTGCTTTCCCCCACTCTCGGTCGCATGATCGACCAGGTGCCGCAAGCCCGCTCGCGCATCATCGTTGCGCAGCAGCGCCTGATCGATGCGATCCGCAGCCGCAATGCAGAGGAAGCACGCAGCTGGATGGAAAAGCACATCCGTGACTTCAAGCGTGGGTACGAGGTTGCCGGAATCGAACTCGATTATCGGGTGATGGATCGCGTAACGGTCTAGACACTCAGGGCGGTTTCGCGTCCAGGCTCCCGAACCCGCGGCCACTCCCCGCCAGCTCGACCAACAACGGCGCAGGTGCCCAGCGCGCTCCATGAGTGGGAGCGAGTGAGCGCATCGTCGCCACGACCTTTTCGAGTCCAATTGTGTCCGCCCAGAACATCGGACCGCCGCGGTAAGCGGGGAAGCCGTAGCCATTCACGTAGACAAGATCGATGTCACTCGCACGGCTGGCAATTCTCTCCGCCAGGATCCTGGCACCTTCATTCACCAGCGGATGCAGCAGGCGCGCGAGAATCTCTTCATCGCCGATATGACGCCGCTGGATGCCACGCTCGAGCGAGATCTCCTCGATCAGCGCGGTTACCTCCGGATCGGGGCGGCGAACGCGACCCTCGTAGCGGTAGTAACCCTTACCTATTTTCTGTCCAAGGCGCCCCTGTTCGACGAGTTTTGCGAGTAAGGGTGAGGTCCTTTCATCGCGGGGAAGCTGGCGACGCTTGCGAATCGCAAGACCGACATCATTGCCAGCGAGATCACGTACAGCGAGTGGTCCCATGGCAAAGCCGAAGGCTTCCATGACTCCATCAACCTGCTCCGGCGTTGCCCCCTCCTCCAGCAGGAACTCGGCTTCCGCGGTGTAGAACTGCCACATCCGGTTGCCGATGAACCCGTCGCAGTTTCCCGATAGCACCGCCACCTTCCCCACGCGCCGCGCCAATGCCATCGCCGTGGTGAGTGCGGCGGCCGAACTGCGTTTGCCACGCACGACCTCCAGCAGTTTCATGACCTGCGCCGGGCTGAAGAAGTGCAGACCAATGACTCGCTCGGGATGTGTGGCCGCGGCGGCGATCGCGTCGACATCGAGCGCCGAGGTGTTGGTTGCGAGTACTGCCGTGGGCGCGGCCGCCTGGCTGAGACGCGCAAAGACCTGCTTCTTGATCTCCAGGTCCTCGAACACCGCCTCGATAATGAGGTCGCGGTCCGCGAGTGCGGCGTAGTCTGTGACACCTTCGATAAGTGATTGCGATTCGCTGGCCGACTCGCGCGTCACACTACCCCGATCGACGGACCCGGCATAATTCTTGCGAATCGACTCTATCCCACGCTCGAGCGCATCCTTCGAAATCTCGAGGAGCTTTACGGGGATGCGCGCATTTGCAAACACCATCGCGATGCCGCTGCCCATGGTCCCGGCACCGACGATGCCCACGCTCCGTACCGGCAGTGGCTCAACGCCCTCCGAGAGATCCGGAATCCGACGCGCTTCGCGCTCGGCAAAGAACAGATGCACCAGGGCCTTGTGCTGCGGGCTCTGACTGCATTCCATGAAACTCGCCCGCTCGAACCTGAATGCCTCATCGCGAGGCAGCGTACACGCTGCTTCGATGCAGTCGATGATCTTCCAGGGCGCGAGCTGACCACGCGCCTTGCGCTCGATACGGCGGCGAAACTCTTGGAACAACTCGGGGCTCACGCCGGTGATCCGGTCATTCCGTAAGCTCACCACTTGCAGCGGTCGGCCATCACGCCAGACTCGCTGAGCAAGGGTGATCGCCACGGCGACTGCATCCTCTGCGGTCTCATCCAGCAGTCCGAGCTCGAGTGCCCTGGCCGCCGGAATATGCTCGCCGGAGGTGATGTATTCCAGCGCAGCCTGCGGTCCTGCTAGCCGTGGAAAGCGCTGCGTCCCGCCTGATCCTGGGATCAAGCCTAGCCTGACCTCGGGTAATCCAACACGTGCACTTCGCGAAGCGATTCGCCAGTGGCACGCCATAGCCAGCTCGAGGCCGCCCCCCAGCGCCGCGCCATGGATTGCCGCGACCACCGGTTTGCTGGAGACCTCCAGCTGCTGCTGCAGATCGCGAATCGTCGGTGCTTTGAGATGCGCGCCGGTCTCGAATTCGTGGATGTCCGCGCCCGCGATGAAACGGCCTTCGCTTCCGGTCAGCACGATGCCACCCACCTGCAAATCCGAGGCGAGCCGACGCACGTGCTCTTGCAGCTCGCAACGCACGCTGTGGCTCAGCGCGTTGACCGGAGGATGCCGGATTTCCAGGACAGCGACCCCGTCCGCAACCCGACAGGTCACTTCAGCCATCTGCTTCTCGCGCCCACCCGACTAAATGAGATGGCGTGCCTGCAGCTCATCGATCACCCGCTGCGCCGCCTCTTCTGCCGAGTGTTGGTCGGTGCGGATCACGACTTCGGCCGCTTCGGGCGGCTCGTAGGGCGAATCGATCCCGGTGAAGTTCTTGATGTTACCGGCTTGCGCACGTGCATACAGACCCTTCGGATCGCGCCGGATGCACTCATCGAGTGCTGTATCAACGTACACCTCGATGAATTCGCCCTCGCCCATGAGCTCACGCACCATGCGGCGCTCCGCACGGAAGGGGGAAATGAATGAGCACAGTACGATCATGCCGGCATCGACGAAGAGCTTTGCCACCTCGCCCACGCGGCGGATGTTCTCGACCCGATCGGCGTCCGTAAACCCGAGGTCACGACTCAAGCCATGACGCACGTTGTCTCCATCAAGGAGATAAGTATGTGCGCCCTGTGCGTGCAACTCCCGCTCTACGATGTTCGCGATCGTGCTCTTTCCCGATCCCGGGAGACCCGTGAACCAGAGAATCGTCGCCTGGTGTCCATGCAGCCGGGTGCGTGCGCCCTTGTCGATGAGCAAGCTCTGGCGATGGATATTGGTGGCCCGGCGCAACCCAAACGTGATCATTCCCGCGCCGGCCGTGGCATTCGTATAGCGGTCGATCAGAATGAAAGCACCAGTTTCACGATTCTCTTCATACGGGTCGAAGGCGACCGGCGTCGAAGTCGAGATATTGCACAGCCCGATCTCGTTCAGGGCCAGCGTCCGCGCCGCGATGTGGTCGAGATTGTTGACATCAATCTTGTGCTTGAGCGTCGTAATGCGTGCCGGTACGTACTTGGTACCGATGCGCAACAGATAAGAGCGGCCCGGAAACATGGGTTCCTCGGCCATCCACAGGACATGGGCGGCGAACTGGTCCACGACTTCGGGTCGTGACTCCGGCCGCGCCAGGACGTCGCCACGCGCGATATCGACCTCATCACTAAGGGTAAGCGTGACCGCATAGCCCGGGTGCGCGGCCGGCAGGTCGCCATCTGCCGTAATAATGCGTCTCACGCTAGCTTCGCGGCCGGATTGCGCCACGACGATGCGATCCCCCGGCCGAATGGAACCGGAAGCAACCGTTCCGCAGAAGCCGCGAAAGTCCTGGTTGGCGCGATTGACCCATTGCACCGGAAACCGGAACGGCTTGTCGTCCAGCGCAACATCGACCTCGACCGACTCGAGATACTCAAGAAGGGTCGGGCCTTCGTACCATCCCATGCGTTCCGAGCGCTGCGAAACATTGTCGCCAAGCCGGGCGGAGATCGGGATGGCAGTGATGGAGCCGAAGGTCAACGACTGGGCAAATCCAAGGTAGTCGCCGACGATCTGCTGAAATCGCTCGCCGGAATACTCCACCAGATCGATCTTGTTGACTGCGACGCAGATGTGCCGGATCCCCAGCAGCCAGCAGATATAGGTGTGCCGGCGCGTCTGTGTAAGGACTCCCTTGCGCGCATCGATCAAGATAACCGCGACGTCGGAGCCCGAAGCGCCGGTCGCCATGTTGCGTGTGTACTGCTCGTGGCCCGGTGTATCCGCCACGATGAACGAACGCCGCGGCGTGGAGAAGAAACGGTAAGCGACATCGATCGTGATGCCCTGTTCACGCTCGGCTTCGAGACCGTCCACCAGCAGCGCGAAGTCGAGATCAGTCCCGGTCGTACCGTGCCGCGCGCTGTCGCGTGCCAGTGTTGCGAGCTGATCGTCGAGAATGAGCTGGCTGTCATAGAGCAAGCGGCCGATGAGGGTCGACTTGCCGTCGTCGACGGAGCCGCAGGTCAGGAAGCGCAGCAGATCGTGACGCGCCGACGATGTCACGACGGTGCCTCCCCGGGAGGCTTCATCAACCCGCGTCGCCATCAGAAATACCCCTCGCGCTTCTTGCGCTCCATCGACGCGGCTTCGTCGCTATCGATGAGACGCCCGGAACGTTCCGAGGTGCGCGTGCCGAGCATCTCGGCGACGATGTCATCCAGGGTCGCAGCGGAACTCTCGATCGCTGCAGAAAGCGGATAACAGCCGAGGGAGCGAAAGCGCACCATCCTGATCTCCTCCATTTCACCTGGCCGCAACGGCATGCGTGCATCGTCTCTCATGATGAGCAGGCCATCGCGCCGCACGACGGGACGAGCGGCAGCGAAATACAGCGGCACCACGGGTATTCCCTCGGCGCGCGTGTACTGCCAGACATCGAGTTCGGTCCAGTTGGAAAGCGGGAAGACGCGAATCGTTTCGCCCTTATTGAGGCGCGTATTGTACAGGCGCCAAAGCTCGGGCCGCTGGTTGCGTGGATCCCAGCCATGGCCTGCCGAGCGAAAAGAAAAGATGCGCTCCTTGGCGCGGCTCTTCTCTTCGTCGCGCCGCGCGCCGCCGAACGCAGCATCGAAATCGTACAGATCAAGCGCCTGCTTGAGGGCTTCCGTCTTCATGACCTGTGTATGCAGTTGTGAGCCGGAAGTGATGGGGTTGATTCCGCGTGCCACACCGTCCGAATTCGTGTAAACGAGCAATTTCACGCCATAGCGCTGCGCAATAGCATCGCGATGAGTGATCATGTCACGAAATTTCCAGCCAGTATCGACATGCAGTAGCGGGAATGGCGGCAGCGCCGGATAAAACGCCTTCATCGCGAGGTGCAGCAGCACCCCTGAATCCTTGCCGATCGAATAGAGCAGCACGGGGTTGCGGAACTCCGCTACGACTTCGCGCAGGATGCCGATCGATTCAGCCTCCAGGCGTCGGAGATGTTGCGGCACAGGTTGCGGGTTTGTCTTCATGATTAGGTGTGGAGGAGTGGCAAAACATCTGCCGAGCCGGTCGCGACAAACCACGGATTGCGATATTCCGGTTTGGCATACGCGAGCACGGAACGCTCGTCGGTCAACACGCGGCCACCAGCGGCGACCAGGACCGCCTGACCAGCGGCCGTGTCCCATTCCATCGTGGTCCCGAGGCGCGGATACAGGTCTGCCTCGCCCGCAGCGACTTTGCAGAACTTCAACGACGAGCCGACCGAGACCATTTGCGCCACCCGGTATCCTGCCAGATAGGCATCGGTCTCGGGACTGCGATGCGACCGCGACGCGACGACGGTAATTCCTTCGGCAGGCACGGGGCGCACCTTGATCGGCTCTCGAACCGCCTCCGCGGCGTCCGGCGCCTGGCTGCTGCGCCAGGCCTTGCCAGTGAGCACGTTCCCAGCGAACAGGGCCGAGATCGCCGGGGCGTAGACAACGCCCAGCACTGGTGATCCGTCGCGCACCAGCGCGATATTTACAGTGAACTCACCGTTGCGTTTGATGAACTCACGCGTACCATCCAGCGGATCGACGAGCAGGAAATTCATTCCATGTTGGGGCACGCGGCCGAGAGCCACCTGCTCTTCGGCGATGATCGGCAGCTCTGGCGCGTGGCGGCCCAGAGATTCGAGGATGATTCGCTCCGCAGCGTGATCCGCCGTCGTGACGGGGGAATCGTCCGCCTTCAGCTGCACTTCGAAGTGCCCTTGGTACACCTGGAAGGCGGCGCGGCCGGCACTTATGGCGGCCCGGATCATCAATTCCAGCAAGTCTTGTTCTGTCATCGAACGCTGAGTGTACATGGACCTTCTGAAGACGTGCGGTGGAGCGAGGGTGCTCGCCAGATCGTTTGGCAATGAACATATTCCGCTACACATTCGCGCTCCTGAAGGCATGTTGCATGCCCTGCGTCGGCTTGCTGACGGTCAGCTGTTTGTGGTGCACGGTGGCATTCTCTCAGGCCGGGCTCGGGGACCTCGCGGCTGTCGATACCAGTGATCCCGCGGCTTGGGCGAACTACGCACTCACCCAATCCCGGAGTGCCGCACAGAACATTCCCGACGCCTATTTCAAAGCCGAAGCATTGGTCCGGATCGCAGCAGTGAACACGAGTTTCGGAAACCTCGACGCCGCCCGCGCCGCGCTGCGCGCCGCCCTTGAAATTGCCAAGGAGGTCAAGACCTCACCCGGACGTGACCTCGCCCTGCGCGCGATTGGCCTCGAGTGGGCGCGAATGCGCGACGTCGATGCAGCGCTCGAGGCCGCAGGCATGATTGATATGGCCGAGATGCGCGATCCGGTGCTCGTCGCCGTCATCAACTTGCAAGTCGGCTCAGGAGATATCCCCGCTGCGCTGACGAACGCGCGACATCTCTCCACTCCCATTGCCAAGGAACAGATGCTGCGACGGATCGCCAAGGAGCAGGCGCGACTCGGCAAGCTGAGCGACGCCCGTGCGACGGTAGCTACCATCAAGGATCAAGGCATCCGGACTATCGCGAGCGCAGACATCGCGAGCGCTCTCGCGGATATTGGCAATTCCGACAGCGTGGCCCTGGCGACGGACATGGCCCGCGATATCCGCAGCAAGTCCGAGCGAGACTCAGCCTACGTGTACATTGCATTGATCCAAGCCACATCGGGGAGCTTCAATGGCGCGGTGGCGACAATGGGTCACGTGAAAGAACCTGCAACTCGAGCGCTCGGCTTTGCGCGTTTGGCAACGTTGCGCGCGCAGGCCGAGGACTCCAGCAACGCCGACGCGCTGCTGAAGCGCGCCATAGAGGAGCTGCCGCGAAAGCGCACTGCGCCGGGCAAGTCGCTGGCACTCAGCGAGATCGCCGTCGCGCAGATTTCAACCGGGCAAAAGCCGGCGGCGCGCGTCACCCTACAGCAGGCTCTGCACGCCGACGGCCGAGGGCCGGGCCTCGAAGCGATTGCACGCCTGCAGGCGCGCGCAGGCGATATCGCCGGTGCTTTGAACACGACAATGCAAGTGAGCGACGATGCCACCCGCGCCTTGCTGATTCACGACATCACCACCGCCCAGGCAGAGGCTGGCGATGTGAGCGGCGCGAGGGCCACTGCGCAGTCATTGCCCGACGCACGTCTGCGGGTACCCGCCTGGTTCGGAATAATTGGGGTGCAAAGCGCCGCCGGTGACGAGTCTGGCGCCAAGGACTCCGTCCAGATGGCACAGCACGGAGCACGCGCGATCGACGAAACCGGATACCGCGCTCAGTCTCTCGCGGGCGTCGCCGCGGCGTACGTCAAGCTCGCCGATGTATCCGCGGGATGGTCGACCTTCCAGGAAGCAGTTGCCACTGCTCAACTGCTGGATGAGAGCGCCGCCCGCGCGGCGGCATTTGCGAACATCGCCGAACCCTTCCACGATCTGTAAAAGCCGTAAGTTCTGCTGCTAGAAGTATCATTATATAACCTGTGTATGTAATTAATAACACAATGGTTACAGAGGATCACAAGGAGCGACCGTCGTGGCGCATCCGGCTCGGATGGAAGATCACCTGGCTGCTGGCCCTGAAGTTCGTCACGCTCCTGGCTCTTTGGGCGCTCTTCTTCTCGCCCGGTCAGCGCGTGAATGTGAGCCCGGCCAGCAGCGCTGAGCATCTTTCGCTGGATCCTAAGGGCCTGGCCCAATGATCGATATCAACGTCGTCGATCTCTCGCGCCTGCAATTCGCGCTGACCGCGCTTTACCACTTCCTGTTCGTGCCGCTCACGCTCGGGTTATCGATGATCCTCGTGATCATGGAGGCCGTGTACGTAATGACCGGTCGTGACATCTGGAAACAGATGACGCAATTCTGGGGCGTGCTCTTCGGTATCAACTTCGCAATGGGCGTCGCCACCGGTATCACGATGGAATTCCAGTTCGGCACCAACTGGGCCTACTTCTCTCACTACGTCGGCGACATCTTCGGTGCGCCACTCGCGCTCGAAGGGCTCATGGCGTTTTTCCTCGAATCAACTTTTGTCGGCCTGTTCTTCTTTGGCTGGAAGCGCCTCTCACGCCGGGCTCACCTGCTCGTTACCTTCCTGGTCGCGCTCGGCTCGAACTTCTCTGCACTTTGGATTCTCATCGCCAACGGATGGATGCAACGTCCGGTCGGCGCACGCTTCAACTACGACACGATGCGCATGGAGCTCACATCGTTCAGCGAAGTGATCTTCAATCCGGTTGCGCAGGCTAAATTCGTGCACACCGTCGCGGCGGGCTACGTGACAGGCGCGGTATTCGTGTTAGCGATCTCCGCCTGGTATTTGCTCAACAAACGCAACCGTGGTTTCGCGCGTCGTTCGATGGCTGTCGCGGCGAGTTTCGGCCTCGCCTCCGCCCTCTCGGTCGTGGTGCTAGGTGACGAGTCGGGATATGCGGCAACCGAGCACCAGAAGATGAAGATCGCAGCCATCGAGGCAGCGTGGCATACCGAGAAGGCGCCAGCACCGTTCACAGCTTTCGGGTTTCCCGATGTTGATAAGCGCGAGACGCACGCGGCCGTGCGCATTCCCTGGTTGCTGGGCCTGGTCGCGACCCGCTCGCTCGACAAGGAAGTACCCGGTGTATACGAGTTGGTGGAGCACGCACGTCAACGCATCGCGAGTGGCGTCAAGGCTCACCAGGCACTGCAGAGGCTGCGAACCGATCGCAATGACACGCAAGCCATGGCGTTGTTCGAAACCCACCAGGCGGACCTTGGTTACGGACTGTTGCTGCTGCGGTTCGTTGAGAATCCATCCCTCGCGACGCCCGCTGACATCGAGCGCGCCGCGTGGATGACGGTGCCTGATGTCCCGGTACTTTTCTGGTGTTTTCGCGTGATGGTTGGTCTGGGCATCGCCTTGATCCTGCTGTTCGCAACGGCCTTCTGGTATGCGGCCTGGCACAGTTTCGAGTGGCATCGGACCTTCCTGCGTCTGGCTCTTCTCAGCCTGCCATTGCCCTGGATCGCGGCAGAACTCGGCTGGATCGTTGCGGAATACGGCCGCCAGCCGTGGGCGATCGAAGGTGTTCTACCCACATTTCTCGCCGTGTCGACGGTATCGGCGCACAACGTCATGTTGTCGCTGATCGGCTTTGTGCTGTTCTACAGCACACTCGCCGTTGTTGACGCCTATCTGATGGTGCGAATGATCCGGCAGGGACCGGAAGGTCTCGGATTCCTGCCGTCGGATCCGACGCCAGCCTGACGGAGATCGGTGATGCCCGAGTACGAAGTGCTGCGATTCATCTGGTGGCTCCTCCTGGGAATTCTTCTGATTGGGTTTGCTGTCACCGATGGCTTCGACCTGGGTGTCGCTGCGATTTTTCGCTTTGTCGGTCGCTCGAACGAGGAGCGCATGGCGTTGCTCGAATCCGTCGAGCCCGTTTGGGAGGGGAATCAGGTATGGCTGGTGCTCGGCGCGGGTGCTGCATTTGCTGCCTGGCCGATGCTGTACGCCGCGGCATTCTCCAGTTTTTACCTGGCGATGCTGTTGTTGCTCGCAGTGCTGATCATCCGGCCGGTGGGATTCACCTTCAGGGGCAAGATAGACGACCCGCGCTGGCGCCATGTATGGGACTGGGCGCTGTGCATCAATGGATTTGCTTCCGCACTGCTGTTTGGAGTCGCGTTTGGCAATCTGTTCATCGGCGTACCCTTTCACCTCGACGAGCTCTCGCGCCCGGTTTACAGCGGCGGGTTTTTCTCTCTCTTGCATCCTTTCGCCTTGCTGTCGGGAGTCATCAGCCTCGCGATGCTCATCATGCACGGTGCAAGCTACGCGGCCTTGAAGGTCGAGTCTCCCATGGGCAATCGGGCAGCTCACGTTGGGCGAATCGCAGCGCTGGTCCTGATCGCTGCATTCTCACTCGCGGGACTGTGGCTCGCGAACGGCATCGAGGGCTTGCGGATCACGAGCGTGATCGACGGAAACGGACCCAGCAACCCGTTACTCAAGACCGTGCACCCCGCCTCGGGCGCCTGGATCGACAACTTCAGGAGTCATCCGGCTCTGTGGCTTGCTCCGTTAGCCGCCTACGTGGCAAGCATCACCGTGTGGTTCGCGCTGAGCAAGCGAGCGCGCCTTGCCTTCATCGCCAGCGCAGTGACTCAGGCGGGCATCATCTTCACGGCAGGGTTCAGCTTGTTTCCATTCCTCCTGCCCTCCTCAACGCATCCTGCTTCCAGCCTCACGGTCTGGGACGCCTCGAGCAGCCGGCTGACGTTGTTCATCATGCTGATCGCAGTGATCGTGTTCCTACCGGTCATCCTTGCGTACACGGCATGGGTGTTTCGGATAATGCGTGGGCAGATCACGCTGGCGCACGTGCGCGAACAGGCCAAGCACTATTGAGGGCATTGCGATGTGGTACTTCACCTGGATTCTCGGTCTCGGTTTCGCCCTCGCCTTTGGCGTAATCAACGCCATCTGGTTCGAGATCCTCGAGCCCGACAAGCCCGCGCCCGATCGAGACGTCACGGCGACGCGAGAATTGTGATGCCGGAAGTCGCTACTACTGCGACGAATTGGTCGCCGGTGATGCCAGGTAAAGAGCGAGAGCGTCGAGGTCCGCGTCGCTGACCTCCGTCTTGCGGAAGAACGGCATTACCGACACCCCAGTGCGCACGAAGTGCTTGACCGTCTCAGGTGTGAGGTCAGTGCGCTCCTCAAGCATGCCGGGCTTGGTTCCCTTGTAGAGCGCGGTAAGTGCGACGGTGCCGGGTTTGTCCTTTCCGCGGCCGTGGCAGGGGGCACACCATTTCTGGAACACGTCATAACCGTGCGTGGACTTTTCGCGATTGGCAGCCAGTGCCGCCGCTGCCGATACCGAGGAGCGCCGCTGATGTGAGTAACGACAGCGTAAGGCGCGTGATCATTTTCGACCCTCTCGCAGGTGCTTGGGCCAGATACCGTACCGCCCTGCCGAGAGGATACCGTTCGGGTCGATGGCGTCCTTCAGCCGCTCGTGGAACCGGCGCAGCGCATGGTCGTTGAACGAGTAGGTATTCATGATCAGCTCCTGGTAGGCCGGAGCCGTACGGTATTCGCCGAAACCGTGTTCCGCCGCGATCTGCACGAGCTGCCGAAAGGCGGCGCGGGTTTTCTTGTTCTTTTCGACGTCGTGGGTGACGGGGAAGCCGAATAGAAACAGGAACGAGCGCTCCCAGAAAAAGAACGGAATCGAGAACGGCGGAATCGGCAGACCGAATTCCCGGCCTGCTTGTGCGAATACGCGGTTCGCTTCGAACACGGCTTCGCCCGAACGCGCGATGATGGGCGAGAACCACTGGTGACCGTTGGTCGGCGTCGGATTACTGGCATTGCGCGCTCCAATCGAGAAAGCCGTGAGGGCGGGAATTCCGAATTCCGGCTTGTGAACCTTGTCTTTCTGCTCGGCGCTGAGCGGCAGCTTGAGCACTTCATTATCCTGGAATCGGGCACCGGGAATGGCCGAGAATCGCTCCTTGGCATACTCCCAATGCGCCGCAAGCGCTTTCGCGGGCCCGTAGAACTTGATGGTGGCGCTCCATGCGCCGAGGCCCTTCGAAGCCGCGTACTGATCGAGCTCAGCACTGCTGCCGTCGACCGCCTTGGCGATCAAGGCGGCGAGTGCCGGGCTCATCGGCGGCGCATCGTCCGCGCCGGGCAGTCCCATGGCCGGGCTCGAGAGCTCGGTGAATCCATTGCAGATGCGGCTGTTCTCGAGATAGTTGAGCGTGTCAATCAACGGCACCAGGTCGTTGTGCCGTGGCACGATCACCGTTCCGGAGAGAAACGCGTCGGGTTCGGGCATCAGCCAGAAACCCATCTTGGTGATCACACCGAAGTTCGATTGCGAAAAAATGCCGTCGACCCACGGCCCGAAACCCGACTTGTACTGCTGCCAGGTCTTCGCACCGGGCATTGCCCCCATGCCGGTGCGCAGCAACTCCCCGTCCGCCAGCACCACTTCCATGCCGCAGTGACTATCGAAGTGAAAGCGGTACTCCGGCATCGTGTATCCGCCGCCGCGATCGAGCGAGTTCCCGACCGGGCTCCCCCAGCCGGGATCCGGCACGTCGAGCCACACCTTGAGGTTGCGCTCCTGGATATGGCGATAGAGATCGAAGTAGCTGACGCCAGGCTCCACGAGCGCGTACGCCATGCTCTCGTTGACCTCGAGCACGCGATTCATGCGCTTCAGGTCGAGCACCACGCTGCCCGAATAATTCGGCGCCGAGCCGCCATACCCGAGGTTACGACCGGTTGAGATCGGGTAGATCGGGATCCTGAAGCGATTGGCAATGCGAACCACCGCCTGCACCTGCTCCACCGAGCCAGGTGCCAGCGCCGCGGAAGCAGCTCGTTCATCAGGCTCGCCCCAGAACGGCGAATAGGCATCACGATAGAGGTCGACGTCCTCGTCACTGGTGAAGACCCACTCCTTGCCGATCGCGGTCTCGAATTGCGACAAGGCCTGGGCAAAGTCGCCCTGTTTGATGCCAGGCGGAACTCTCACGCGCCGCGCCCCCGCGCACGCGGTGCAATGATCCAGGAAATAAGGGGATCGTCGGCATCAGCCGAGAGCGGATGCCGCCGATCCGCACTTGCACATCGCGGGCGACCACGAATCGTGCGGACCCTGCATTACGATGCGTGCCGAGTTGCGTACCCAATCCGGGTTCGCAGCGTGCAAACTGACGGCCCATCGCAACGTCTCTGCGGGGGCAACGATCACATGAGCGATCGAGCCATCACTGGCACGCCGGTGCTCGGCGCGATAGGCGACCCGCATCCCGACGTCCCAGGCGAGCCGTTCCAGGCAGAACAACGGCCCGTGACGCGTCATACCCGCTACCACGATGGGCTCGCGGCGCCAGCGCACATCAAGCTCCTCGTACCATAGCTCGGTCACATCGCCGCTGAACGCACGTGTTGCCCCACCAAGACGTGCGATCTCTGCGCCAAAACGTCGCGACTCGGCAAAGCGGTCATCGAACAGAATGCGATACGGGGCAAGGGCCGCGCGAGGCGCATCAGAAGAGTCCCACGCGGCACGGGCCACGAGGGGAAGGGTCGTCAGAGCAATTCCACCCTGCAGAACATCTCGGCGGTTCGGCATCAGATACCTCCGCTGTTTGGAACGATGCTACGCCGTAGCATCACAGCGGAATCGACCGTCAGTGAAGACCACACTCGACTATCCGCGAGTCAATGGTTGTAGTTTCTAGTTGGCGCCGCCCTTGACCTTTTCGACAGCTTCCTTCTTGGAAGCCTGGCTTTCCAATACCAGGCGGTAGGCAATGGTCTATCGGCGCACAGCGAACGGCCGTAACCGACTTACCGTGACATTTCTGCGAGCTCGGTGGTCTATCGGCGCACAGCGAACGGCCGTAACCGACTTACCGTGACATTTCTGCGTCCCGCGGGCGCTCTCCCGCGGGCGCTTGATCAGCGAACAGCGTAACGTGCGTGCGACAGCCGGCCGCCGGTTGATCGCGTTCCGTGCGCGAGCAGAATGGCGGGCGTTACCAGCTTCGTATAGGTTGGAATTTGCCTTGCCAGCCTGGAGTACTGGATAGAAGGTCGAGCATGATCGATAGGCGACCGCCGATTCTGGGTACCGTGACCCCGGGGCTCGAGCGCTACTGTCCCCTGCTAGCGCAGCAACTGGACATCATGTGGCCAAGGCACCCGCCGCTCTACTACGCTTTGCCGCAGGGCCAAACGGCCCCTTACGACCTCACCATCCCGACACAGGAGACGACTTGGACGGCCGTCTTGCTGGCCGGTCTGTCGTTCCTGCGTGCGCGTGGTGCGACTCATGTCTTCATCCTGCTCGAGGACCACGTACCGCTCTGGCCCTGCGATGTGGACCTGGTCGAGGACGTCTGCCGCATCGTGGTACACGAGGACCTGCCCTGCGTCTTCTTCACCAAGTGGGAGTGGCTGTGGCCGCCCGAAAATGAAGTCCTGTCCGTGGATGGACGGCAGTTGGCGCGGGTGCCGCAGGAATTCGGCTTCTACAACCAGTGCCAGCCGGCAATCTGGAAACTCGACTACTACGCCTCGCTGCTGACCGAGGCGGTACGCCGAGGGATTGCCGACCCCTGGACGTTCGAGCGCTTTTCGCTGCCCGATCAGCCGCAGCACTACGTCGCCGACTACACCTGGCCGTCGCGGCACTGCGGTTTTCGGAGGCGAGGCCGGGTATATCTGCGTGCGCTCTACTCCATGAAGCTGCCGGAAGGTAAGGCGCTGCACGACGAGCTGCTGCGAGAGCGATTCCCGCGCGTTCCAGTGTTTCTCCGACAGGTGATCGGCCAGGCCCTCGCGCTTTGGGGGCAGGTTCGGAGGATGCCAGCGCGCTTCGAGCGGCGGCGGCCCTTACGTCGCTTGTGAACGCGCAAATCCATGCCTCAGAAAAAACACCCGCCGCGGCCGAAGCCGCCCGCGATGGGGCGGCCTTTTTTATGTAACGTCCATTTGCACATTGCCCGCGGACAGCGCGTAATGGCGGCGAGAACAACTCAAAGAGGGCGGTAGCTATGCAATCCCATGACCTAAACGTCACCGGTGTGCGCCGAGCGCCACTTGTAGACAGGCGGACTAACCAGCGAGAAGGCGCAGAAGGTATCTATCGCACGGTGTCGTCGCTAGACATGCTACCGACAGCGGCCCAGAAGCATCTCGCGCTCGTGTTTGAGTGGGCCATCGACGGGATTCGTCGTCAGATCGAAATCAATCGCACGCCTGAACTGGAAGCCTTGCAGGCCGCTTACACATACGCTCACGACGTCCTGGTTGCGACGTTGCGGAAACCGAGCGTCGGCAGTTAGCGCACTTACTGATGGCGGCGCATGGCGCGGCCTGGTAAATCCGTGTTGACGTAGTAATGCCTTGAACGGGCCTTACGGAACTCCGACATCTCTGGGAACCGACTCTCGAGGAAAGCAACATCAACGGTTGCGGGCTTGCTAGCGAGCACCTCACGACCGCGTTCTGTCAGCTGGTAGCGCCCCGGGCCATTGGCTCGGAGCAGGCCAGCCTTCTTGAGATATAAAGTTGTCCAGCCCACCCGGTTGTGCAGCCACGTCTGCCCGCTTTCGAGACGTTGCGATCTGTCGTCATCGGACAGCTGAAACTCTTGAGCCAGCCACTCGACCGCTTCGGAAAGACCGTATTGCTGACCGTCACCAGCCAGCCTCAGCATCGGCAGCATCAAGCTCTGGAAATCAGGGACAGCCATGTTGAGCACCTACTGATGTGCAGAGGAACGATGGATTCGCATTTGCGTAAAGATTGCCTTCGTGCGATCGGCGACCGTAGCTGCACGGCGACACTTCGCGAATGCCTGGAGTCCCGTAGTGGCGGGCGGATGACTACGTAGGCAACTAGGGAAATTCCTCGCGCATCTTAGGGCGGCTTCGGCACGCCGGGCCTGCAATGGGGGACATCTATTTACCGTTAGGGGACTGGGCGTACTTATCGAGAGAAGTTGGTGGGCCGTGCGCGAATCGAACGCGCGACCAACAGATTAAAAGGCGCACTCCTTCTTCGTTGCTACTCCTAGCGACACACCGACAGCGCGCCGAAGCTACTGATTCGAAGGCACGGCCGTTGCTGAGGGATTGAGGCACGGAGCGTGCCTGCGTGCATCTAGGAGTTAGTCACTGCACGGAATTTGCACGAAATGCCAGGATGCATCCTCCGAATCCAGGGCGACCACCGCGACAAGATCGTGGCGACGCTGCGGCAGCGTGGGTACACCGTGAAGCTCGCGGGCGGTTGAGCGCGAAGCGCTGCGCAGATCGGATATCGATGCGGCGATTTCCAATATTCGCGAGCCTGTTGAAATATTGGGGAACATCCTCGGAAAGAACCGCCATCGAGGCCCGCTGACAGCCCCAATTCCTTCCATTGACCGTGAGCGTCCCACCGGCCCGGCGCTTGCAAGAACATCTTGCAGGAACATAACGCGGTTGAGCTGGTCCATCACCGTGGGGTCGTGTGTCGCGTCCGCGGACCGGCCTCTTTTTTTTACCAACCAAGGACGGGGTGATGATTGATTCAACACCGACCGCTAAGCTGCTCAAGAAAGCCATGCGCCACCCCTTGCGCGCAGTTCGAAGGCTCGTCGAGACCGCACGACTGTCGCGGCTGAGCGACACCAAGGAACGCGAGCTCCTCGTCGGGTTTCTATCGAACGTATTCGACGCCGATACTCAACGAATCCTCGAGGAGTACCAACGCTCCGGAATTGGTGCGTGGATGGAACGTCGGCGTGCCGAGTTGCACAAGTTTCAAGGTCCCTACAGGCTCGGCGCTACTCCGGTGGTCGACTGCGAAACGATTTACTTTCTCGTACGCGCGCTCAAACCAACGATCGTCGTGGAGACGGGCGTGTGTTACGGCGTTTCGAGCGCGTACATTCTCCACGCGCTGAAGGCGAACCGCCGCGGCACGCTCTATAGCATCGACCTCGGCAACACGCCGAATGAGCCGCCGAATGGCTTCTTTGTTCCGCTCGACCTCAGGGACCGGTGGCAATTGCTCATCGGTGACTGCAAACACGAATTGCCGCAACTGTTGGCCGAGTTGCGTCAAATCGATCTCTTCCATCACGACAGCCTGCACACCTATGACCACATGATGTGGGAGTACCAAACGGCGCTGCCGTATCTACGTCCGAACGGCATACTCTCGTCACATGATGTGCGTACCATCGTGAGCCTCCGAAACCCTTTACAGCGCAATCCATTCGAAACGTTCTGCGAGCAAAACCACCTTTATTCGGTGATGTCTCACAACGTCGGCATTGCGATCGGTGACCGGCGTGCGCAGGCCCAGCGCGATGAATTCGCAAGGATCGCCGACACGCCTTCTCGAGCGCCGGCGCGTCGGACACATTGAATTAATTGCGAGGAATTGATCGCCGGCTCGCCACCAATGTAACGGCGCCGCGTCGCGGCGAGCGAGCCACAACTTGACCATGCGCGCCGCCACGCGCGTGATTAACTATAAATTCGAGCGCGCTCTGACGACGCCGGATCTGCAATGCGCCTCGACGTCGGCGGTAGCGAACCATGTGCATGACTAGGGGCCGAAGAGGCTCCCGGCGATACACTCTGAAGTGGCTGTATTCGCAGTGTATTTGGTGGGCCGTGCGCGAATCGAACGCGCGACCAACAGATTAAAAGTCTGCTGCTCTACCGACTGAGCTAACGGCCCATTGGCAGGGATGCCCGGGGGGTCGAAATGATAGCGGAAATGCCTGTTCGACGTGAGGGTTGGCGCCGGTCGCAGCTCTCTACGGACGTGCCGGATAAACCACGTGCGTCGCGGCCAGCGCTTTTGAGTGAGGACTGTTACTTGAAAATCACGGTGCGGTGCCCGTTGAGCAGGATCCGGTGTTCGACGTGCCAGGTCACCGCGCGCGCCAGGACCAGGGCTTCGATGTCGCGCCCGGCAGCGGCACAGGCTTCGACGCTCATGGCGTGATCCGCACGTGTCACGTCCTGTTCGATAATCGGACCCTCGTCCAGGTCCTCGGTCACGTAGTGAGCGGTGGCGCCGATCAGCTTGACGCCGCGATCGTGCGCCTGCTGGTAGGGCCGAGCGCCCTGAAAGCTCGGCAGGAACGAATGGTGGATGTTGATGGCACTCTCGCTCAGTCGCGCACACAGCGAGCTCGACAGTATCTGCATGTAACGCGCGAGCACCACGAGATCGCAACGCTCTCCCTCGATCAGTTCCAGCAGCCGTTCTTCCTGCCGTGCCTTGTTGGACGGATCGACCGGCAGGTGATGAAACGGAATGTCGTGGGATGCCGCAAGCTGATAGAAGTCGCGATGGTTCGAAACGATCGCCGGGATGACGATCGGCAGTGCGCCGGTGCGATAGCGGAACAGCAGGTCGTTGAGGCAGTGTCCGAACTTCGACACCATGATGAGCACACGCGGCTTCACGGCCGCATCGTGCAGATGCCATTGCATACCGAACTGTTCGCCGACCGGCGCAAACGCGCGCTGCAGTTCCTCCAGGCCCCGGCCTGCCGGGACCGCGAAGTACACCCGCATGAAGAAACGCTGGTTCTGCGCATCGCCGAACTGCGCGCTGTCGATGATGTTGCATTCGTTCGCGAGCAGCAGGTTCGCGACCGCAGCGACGATGCCGATGCGGTCCGGACAGGACAGCGTGAGTATCAGACGGCGCCCTTCGGCGCCTTCCCTGGTCGTCGGTGACATTGAGGGGACTCTATCAGTTCGCGGACGTGAGGCTGAAGCCTCCGTCGTCATCGAGTTCGAAACGGCCGTCAGCAACGGCATTGAACCAGCGACAGGTCCGCAGCAGGCCACCGAATGAATACAGGTGCAGGCCGTCGATGACCAGCTCGCCGGACAGGTACGCGCGCGCGAGCTCGCGGACGATCCGCTCTGGACCTCGTTCCCCGATCAGCTTGGTCAGCGCACTGCCGCGAGTGCCGATGGCGCGAATCGAGGGACCGACGCCGCAGCGCAAGGCGAAGTTCAGCAGCGTGGTCAGCTTTGCGGGTCCCGCGAGTCCGATCGTGATCATTGCGGAAACGCCGCGAGCGCGAAGTTGTTGGCACCAATCGATGATCGGCACACTTTCAAACAGGAACTGGGTGACAAAGGTGATTTCGATGCCGAGCTGCTGCGCGAGTTGCGCCTTGGCGGTCTCAGCCGCACGCACTTCGTTTTCTGCCACGGCAGGGTGACCCTCGGGATGGCCGGCAATGCTCAGCGAGTTGATGCCATAGCGTCCCAGCAGGCCCGTGTTCATGACTTCGATGGTCGCCGCGAAAGGTCCTTGCGGCTCCTTCACATCGCCCGCGATCAGCAGCACCTGCTTCACCGCTGCCAGACCGGTAAGCCCCTCGAGGACTTGCCGCAGCTCACCCTCGCTGGCGAGCTTTCTCACTGGCAGATGCGGCACTGGTTCGAATCCATGAGCGCGAACCTGCGCAGCGACGTCGATCGTTTGCTGCCATTGCTGTGCGGGAAGGTGACTGATGTAGAGCTGCAGGCCACCGGGCAGCAACGCCCGGCACTCCGGCAACCTGGGCAGGTCGTGCACCGACATCTCGATGGATGACCTGCGACACAGGTGGACGATCGCGCTGCGCTCGTCGTCGGGAATCGCGGGCATGGGTCGAGCGCGGGCTGCTTGCGGGCTCATTCGTGCGTATTGGTGGTCGAGAACAGGGCTGTTCGTATGTTCAGCCGGAAGTTTGCCGCGTTTCTGAACCACGAACTCGACTTGTAGCGAAACGCCCCATGGTGCTCCGGCGCACTCCCGGTGTGGCCGCGCGAGGCGGGATTTGAAACAATCCACCGCCCGCAACCACCCGGAAAACCAGCGAGGAACGCATTGTCAGCCAGAATCATCGATGGCAAAGCCATCGCAGCCGAATTGCGCATCCGTGTGGGCGAGCGAGCCGGCGAGTTTCGCAAAGCGAAAAGCATCGAGCCAGGATTGGCCGTAGTGCTCGCGGGTGACGATCCGGCGAGCCGCCTCTACGTCGATAGCAAGAGCAAGCAGGCCGCTGCCGTCGGGATTCGAAACTTTGACTACCGCCTGCCGGCCAGCGTAACGACCGCGGAGCTCTACCGTCTGATCGATGAGCTCAACCTCAGGGCCGATGTTCACGGCATCCTGGTGCAGCTGCCGTTGCCAAAACAGGTCGATGAGACTGGTGTTCTCCTGCGGATCGAGCCGCGCAAGGATGTCGATGGCTTTCATCCGATCAACGTCGGGCGCCTCGCGATGGGGCTTGATGCAGTCGTCCCCTGCACCCCGCTCGGAAGCCTGATTTTGATCCGCAGCGTCCGGCCCGATCTCGCCGGCGCACGCGCGCTGATCGTCGGGCGCTCGAACATCGTGGGTAAACCAGCCGCTCAACTGTTGCTGCGTGAACACTGCACGGTGACGATCGCTCACTCGCGCACCCGCGACCTGCCTGCGCTGTGCCGCGAGGCGGAGGTACTGGTTGCGGCCATCGGGCGCCCGAAGGCAATACGCGGCGATTGGATCCGCGAGGGCGCCACTGTCATCGACGTCGGGATCAACCGTGTCACCGACGAAGCGGGTCGCAATCGAGTTGTCGGTGATGTCGATTTCGATTCGGCTGTGAGCCGTGCCGGCGCCATCACACCCGTTCCAGGCGGTGTCGGTCCGATGACGATCGCCTGCCTGCTGCTCAATACACTGAACGCAGCCATTCGTTCGACGCCCGGTGCGGGCGAGGTCCTGTCACCATTCGCGCACTGAGCTACTGGTAGCGCGTCGGATCGGCGATCCCGGCTGCCTCGAAGCCCGCCCGCCTCAGACGACACGCATCGCATCGCCCGCAGGCACGGCCGTCTCGGTCCGCCTGGTAGCACGAGACAGTCACGGAAAAATCGACGCCCAGCTCCAGGCCGCGCACCACGATCTGCGCCTTCGACATCCGGATGAGCGGCGCGTGAATGCGCAGCGGCTTACCCTCGACTCCGGCGCGCGTCGCCAGTGCTGCCAGTCTCTCGAACGCCGCAATGAATTCGGGGCGGCAGTCCGGATATCCCGAGTAGTCGACCGCGTTCACACCGATGAAGATGTCGTGGGAATCGAGCACCTCCGCCCAGGCCAGCGCCAGGGAGAGGAGCATCGTGTTACGTGCAGGAACGTATGTGCTCGGTATGCCGCCCGAAGGCTCCTCGGGCACGGCGAGATTTCTGTCAGTCAGAGCCGACCCACCGATCCCCGCGAGATCGATATTCATGACCCGATGCTCGAGCGCCCCCAGCTGCCGCGCGACTAGCGCAGCGGCCTCGAGCTCGGCGTGATGACGCTGACCATAAAAACAGCTCAGCGCGTAGCAATCGAAGCCTTCCTGGCGTGCGATCGCGAGCGTCGTCGCAGAATCGAGCCCCCCCGATAGCATCACTACGGCGCGCACGTCACTTACCGGGGACATTGCCCCACAGGTACTTGTGCAGCTGGATCTGGAATCGGACCGGCAGGTGATCGGCAAGAATCCAGTCAGCGAGCTCCGCGCCCGCGAGCTGCTCGTGGCTCGGTGAAAAGAGAATCGGGCAGCGTTCCTCCAATGCGTGCTCGCGGATGAACCCCTTGCTCCATTCGTAGTCGGCGCGATCGCAGATCACGAACTTGACCTGATCGGTGCGGCGCAGATCGGCGAAGTTCGCCACCCGGTTGCGGTGATCTTCCCGTGAACCCGGGGTCTTCACATCGACGACACGCACAACGCGCTCATCGACTGCCGAAACATCGAGGGCGCCACTCGTTTCAAGCGATACGCGATAGCCGGCGTCGCAAAGCCGTGTGAGAAGTGGCAAACACGCGCGTTGAGCAAGCGGTTCTCCGCCGGTGACGCATACGTAATGAGTTCCGTGACGCGCGACCTCACTCAGTACATCTTCGAGAGCCCGCCATTCCCCGCCATGGAATGCATAGGCCGTGTCGCAATACTGGCAGCGCAATGGGCAGCCGGTCAGCCGCACGAATACCGTCGGGATGCCGACGCTGTCTGCTTCGCCCTGCAGGGAATAGAAGATCTCGGTGATCTTCAGCCGGGTAGGATCGCTCGACACATCGTTTCTGCCTGGAGATTTGTCCGGCCATTGAGCATGGCCGCAACCGCGGCAATCTCTGCCGGTCAGTGCCCTTCGTCCTTCAGTCGCTGCAGCCGGTTCGCCGCCTCGGGTGCAGCGGTTGAATCGGGGAAGTCTTTCGTCACGCGCGTCAGCGCATCGCGCGCCGCATTCCAGTTCTTGAGCTCGTACTGGCAGTAGCCGATCTTGAGCCACGCATCGGGGAGCTTGCGCGATTCCTTGTAGCGGTCGACCACCACACGGAACGCCTTGAGTGCTTCATCGTAGCGGCGCGTCACGTAGTAGCTTTCGCCGAGCCAGTATTGGGCGTTGTCTGTCAGCGCACTACCTGGAAATGCCACGAGGAACTGCTGGAAGGCCGCGGTCGCTTTCTCGTACTGCCCGGACTTGAGCAGGTCGAAGGCCGCCTGGTAGTTGGCTCGGTCCGAGCCAGCGGGAACCGGTAGCCCGGTACCGTTGCCGTCGGACGTTACCGCCTGTGTGCCACCCTCGATCGCTTTCACGCGCCGATCGAGATCCGCATACAGGTCACGCTGCTGGCCCTTGCCCTTGTCGGACTGAAACTGCAGCTCTTCGAGCGAGCCGCGCAACGAGCGCACTTCGGTCTGCAAGGACTGCATTTGTTGCGACAGCTCCAGCAGGCTTTGATTCGAAATCACGCGCTCGATGCGTTCGAGCCGTCGATCCAGATCGTTCAATTTGATAGTGACCGGATCGTCCGGCCCGGGAGTGCTGGCACAGCCAGCCGTCAAAAGCATCAGGACAACTGCTGTCGCTCTGCCCATCACGCTGCGTGGCACCATGACCCGACGCTCAGTTGACGTTCGCGATTTCGACGCGGCGGTTCTTGGCCCAGGCTGCCTCGTCACTGCCCTGCACAGCCGGCCGTTCCTCGCCATAGCTCACTGTCGCGATCTGGCCTTCCCCCACCCCGAGCAACATGAGCGCGCGTCGCACGGCCTGCGCACGTCGCTCCCCGAGGCCGATGTTGTATTCGCGCGAGCCGCGCTCGTCCGTGTGTCCTTCGAGCCGGATCCGAAGCGTGGAATTGCCTGCCAGGCGTCGCGCATGAGCAGCAATGACGTCCCGGTACTCGGGGCGGATTTCCGCGTTGTCGAAATCGAAATAGATGATTCGGACAGCGAGACCCGCCTGCTGGCCCGCCGCTCCCTCTGCGGTTGCGCTACCCTGCCCCACAGCGTTTGTCTCCAGGCCCGGTGTTGCCGCGCCAGTTTCTTCGGAGGTCGCTGGAGGCGCTTCCTTCACCGCGTCGCGTTTCGGGCAGCCCATCAGCAGCAGCGTCGCTGAGAGCATCGTCAGTAGCAGCGCGTTTCGCATTTTCCCGTATCTCCAGTGCGCAGACATTTCAAGTCGCCGCTTTCTACCACAGACGCCTGATCGGGGACACCCCTCGGCAGGCGTCACGCCGATCATGATGCAGGGAGCGGTGACCAGATCGGTTCACGAATGTCGCCCTGCTCCGCCGCGATCCTCTGGTGCACGCTGCCATCGACCGAAACGGTCGCCAGCACGCCGCGCCCCTTGTCCTGTGTGCCATAGATCAGGATCGCCCCGTTCGGCGCAAAGCTCGGTGATTCGTCAAGACTTCCCTGCGTGAGTACACGCGTCGCCGCGTTGCGCAGGTTCATGACTGCGATGCGATACGCACCACGATCGAGCGTCACCATCGCGAGCTGTGTGCCATCAGGTGAGACTCGTGGTCGCGCGTTGTAAGTGCCCTCGAACGTGACCCGCTGCGCACGATCTCCTCCGCCGGCGCCGACGCGATAGATCTGCGGCGCCCCGGACCGGTCGGAGGTGAAGTAGATACTCTTGCCATCAGGCGACCAGGCGGGCTCAGTGTCGATCGCATTGTCTTCCGTAAGCCGCGTCAGCACCTGGTCATTGAGACCGAGCACGTAAACGTCGAGGTTGCCGTCCTTGTGCGAAAGCGTGAGCGCCAGCCGACGCCCATCCGGCGACCAGGCAGGTGCACCGTTGATACCTGCGCGCGCAGATACCTTGCGTCGCTCACCGCTGCGCAGCAGCTGCACATACACAGCGGCGACCCGGCTTTCAAATGACACGTAGGCCAGATTCTGGCCGTCGGGCGACCAGGCTGGCGACATGATTGGTTCGGTCGACTGCGCCACGATGCGAGGGTTGACGCCATCGGCGTCTGCAACGACGAGTTGATAGCGAGCATTGGGCGGCTGACCGGACACCGAGACATAGGCGATGCGGGTCGAGAACGCGCCCGGAATGCCGGTGAGCTTCTCGAAGATCTTATCGCTCACCCGATGGCTCGCGGCACGCAGCGTGGCCATCGTTGCAGGCTGGGAGTACTCGAGAAGTTTCTGGCCGTTGAGCACGTTCACCAGTCCGTAGCGAATGAGGTACTGGCCCGAAGACTGTTGTGGCTCAAGTTCGCCAACCACGACGAAGTCGTTGCGCAGCATGCGCCAGTCATCGGGCACTACCTCGCTCGCCTTGGTCGGCAGGTCGACCATGTCGTTGCGCTCCATGGGCCGGAATCGCCCGCTGCGCTGCAGGTCACCCGCCACGATATTGGCGACGTCGGCAGGCGCCTGATCAACACCCGACCAGCCGAAGGGCACAATCGCGATCGGGATCGGATCGGTCACGCCCTCGGTAATCTCGACCGTGAGCTCGGCACTCGCCGGCGTCGAACGCGCCAATGCAAGAACTGCCAGCGCCGCCGCTGCCACGTATTGCTTCAACCCTTCCCTACCTGGATTCACCCGTCACCTCACAGTGGTCTTGCATCGATCATATGTCGCCGGGCTTGAACTCGAGCTTCAGATTCCTTTCGAACAGCGCCGGGTCCGACGGTTCCGGCAGGGGTGAAGCACGATATACCGCGGCCTCTATGGATTGTCTTACGGCTTCATCACCGTTGCATTCACCAATCTTAACGCCCACGACTTCCCCACCCGGAACCTGCGTCACGTTGACGATGCATCGCAGACCCTCGCGCGCGCTCGGTGGGCGGATCCATGCGCGCTGGATGCGTGCCTGGATCTGGGCGACATACTGCGCCAGTTGACCCGAGTCCTCGGCAGCGCTGCGCCGCTCCTCCTCCGCGAGCCGTTGCTTGAGCTCCGCCTCGCTCGCCTTGCGTTGCGCCTCAAGCTCCTTGCGTTTCTTGTCGGCTGCCACCTTGGCTTGCTGCTGGCGCTTGACTTCGTCGGCCTTGCGCTTCGCCTCCTGCTCTTCCTGCTGGCGTTGCTGTTCGCGCTCCTGCGCGAGCTTTTCCTCAGATTCACGCTGTTGCTTGAGGTCTTCGAGCCGCTGCTGCTCCTCTTCGCGTTCGCGTCGCGCCTGCTCGGCCTGATCGCGCTCTTCCTGCGCCTGACGTGTCCGCTCCTTTTCTTCCTGCTCCAGCCGCTGGGCCTCCTCTGCGATGCGCCGCTCGTCGACTACGGTCGCCTCGATCGCCGGCTGCGGGTGAGGTGTCGGGCGCGAACGCAGCGTCACGAATCCATATGCCAGCAGGCCGATGACGATCGCGTGCAGCAGTATCGAGAGCGTGAGCGAGACAGCATGTTCGCGGGCGAATCCTGCCATGGCTAGCGACTGGTCCGCTCATCCTCAGGTAGTTTCTGCGGATCGGTGATGAAGCCCACTTTCTGCGCACCCGCCTTCTGCAACAGCACCATCGCCGTCACGACCCGCCCATACGACACCGATTCGTCCGCTTTCACCAATACGGGCGTCTGTTTGTCGCGCCGCATGACCGCGGCGGCACGCGCCAATACGGTCGTCTCATCAATCGGTCGGTCCTTGTCGCGACCGATATTGAGGTAGAGGCGGCCTTTTGCATCCACGCTCAAGACCAGCGGCTGGTGTTGCTTGAGCATGTCCGGATCGAGTGGCTCGGCACCCGCGTCGGGCAGGTCTACCTTGATTCCCTGCGTGAGAAGCGGCGCCGTGATCATGAAGATGATGAGCAGCACCAGCATCACGTCGATGTACGGAACGACGTTGATCTCGCCCATGAGCTTGCGGCTGCGGCCGCGCGTCGACTTCGGCATCTCAGACCGTCCTTGCCGCCGCGTGCCGCTGCAGGATCGTGGCGAACTCTTCCATGAAGGTGTCGTAACGCAGCTCAAGCCGTCCGACCTGATCCGCGTAACGGTTGTAGGCGATCACCGCGGGAATGGCGGCAAACAGGCCCATGGCGGTTGCGATCAGCGCCTCGGCAATCCCGGGGGCGACCATCGCCAGGGTGGCCTGCTGCACGTTACCCAGCGAGTGAAAGGAATTCATGATGCCCCAGACCGTACCGAACAGGCCGACGTAGGGACTGGTCGAGCCGACGGTTGCCAGCATGGCGAGATTCTGTTCGAGCCGATCGACCTCGCGCATCTGCGCGACGCGCATCGCGCGTTGTGCACCCTCGAGCAGCTGCGAGGGGGCCACGCCGCTCTGCTGCCGGAGTCGACCGAACTCCCGGAACCCAGACTCGAAGATGCTCTCCATGCCGCTGGTGCTGCCTTCGCGGGCTTCAATGGAACGAAACAGCATCGACAGATCACCGCCGGACCAGAAACTGCCCTCGAACGCGTCCGCGTCCGTGCGAGCTCGTCGGATCAGCGAGCGCTTGCGCAGAATGACTGCCCAGGACGCGATGGAGGCGCCCATCAGCAGCGCGAGCACGAGCTGCACGACGAAGCTCGCGTCGAGAACCAGCCTGATGACCGAAAGATCCGACGACATTCCGTCTCACTCCTCGTACGTGGCCATGG
The DNA here is from genome assembly GCA_963724625.1 of uncultured Gammaproteobacteria bacterium. Taxonomy (GTDB): domain Bacteria; phylum Pseudomonadota; class Gammaproteobacteria; order Steroidobacterales; family Steroidobacteraceae; genus DATBVX01. Next base: position 444,001 of record CAVRVO010000013.1, read on the forward strand.
CTTCCAGCAAACTGTCCGGTAGGCGGCGCGGCCGCAGGGTCTTGCAGTCCAGGCAAGCTGCGCGCGTACGCGCCCGCGTCAGCAAGTCGCCACCCAGTCGCCCGCGATACACTTCCTGTGAAAAGGCGAAACTCGCACGACCTTCCGCCAGGATGTTGCAGGTCACGACCAGCTCATCGTCGAGCCGCGCAGGCAGCAGGTAATCAATATTCACCGAGACGATCGCGAACATCACACCTTGCTCGTCAGCCAGCTGGTTCTGGTGGATTCCGAAGCTGCGCAACAGTTCCGTGCGCGCGCGCTCCATGAACTTGAGATAGTTGGCGTAGTAAACGATGCCGCCGGCGTCGGTGTCTTCCCAGTAGACCCGGATCGGAAAAGTGAACTTGCTCACGGGAGCCGCCGCTGCCTTCATTACTTACCCTCGCCGAACAGCGGCAGACTTCCGGCTCGCTCCGCATTGGGCGCCTTGAGGCCGAAGTGCAAGTAGGCGGCACGCGTCGCCATTCGTCCACGAGCGGTGCGCATCAGGAAGCCCTGCTGGATCAGGAACGGCTCGATCACATCCTCGATCGTGTCGCGCTCCTCGCCGACCGCGGCGGCGAGACTGTCGGCACCGACCGGCCCGCCGTCGAACTTCTCGATGATGGTGAGCAGAAGCTTGCGATCCAGCGAGTCGAAACCCTGCGGGTCGACCTCGAGCAGGTCGAGCGCCGCGGTCGCCACCTGGTCGGTGATGTGACCGTCCGCTTTCACTTCCGCAAAATCGCGCACTCTGCGCAGCAGGCGGTTCGCGATCCGTGGCGTGCCGCGCGACCGCGTGGCAATCCGATGCGCGCCGGCGACATCGATGGGTAGCTCCAGGATACGCGCGGAACGCGTCACGATGCGCTCGATGTCTTCGACCGAGTAGAACTCCAGCCGTTGCACGATGCCGAACCGGTCGCGCAGGGGCGAAGTCAGAAGCCCGGCCCGAGTGGTCGCACCGACCAGCGTAAAGGGCGGCAGGTTGAGCTTGATCGAGCGTGCCGCGGGCCCTTCGCCGATCATGATGTCGAGCTGAAAGTCCTCCAGCGCCGGATACAGGATTTCCTCGACCACCGGGCTCAGGCGATGAATCTCATCGACGAACAACACGTCACGCGGCTGCAGATTGGTGAGCAGTGCCGCGAGATCCCCGGCTCGCTCCAGCACCGGACCGGACGTCTGGCGCAGGTTCACGCCGAGCTCATTCGCGATGATGTGCGCCAGCGTCGTCTTGCCAAGTCCAGGCGGCCCGAAGATCAGGACGTGATCGAGCGCATCGCCACGATTGCGCGCAGCCGTAATGAAGATCTCCATCTGGGCCTTGACCGCGCTCTGTCCGACATAGTCGGCCAGCACACGCGGCCGGACCGCGCGTTCTGCCGCTTCGTCTTCGCCAGTCTCCAGCGGCCCGATGATGCGTTCTTCGCTCAAGCTAGCCTCTCACCGCCGCCTGCAGTGCGCGCCGGATCAAATCTTCCGTGGAACCGTCGCCGCCGTCCGCCGCCTTGAGCAGGCGCGCGACTTCGGCGGGCTTGTATCCGAGTGTCACCAGCGCAGTGAAGGCCTCCGAATGTGCGGCGGTCTGCCCGCCGTCGGGCCGTGCCACTTCGCCGACGACGGCAAGACTTTGCAGGCGGTCACGCATTTCGATCAGCAGACGCTCGGCGGTCTTGCGTCCGACGCCGGGAATGCGCTGCAGGCTCGCGGCATCCTGGGCTTCGACGCAACGCGCGAAACCTTCGACGCTGATGCCGGAGAGGATTCCGAGCGCGATCTTCGGTCCGACGCCCGAAACCTTCAGCAACGTCCGGAAGAGCCGTCGCTCTCCATCGGTGCCGAACCCGTAGAGTACCTGTGCGTCCTCGCGCACCACCAGGTGCGTGAAAAGCTGCACGTCCTGACCTGCCGCCGGCAGGTCGTAGAAGGTCGACATCGGCGCTTCGAGCTCATAGCCGACGCCGTTGACGTCTATCGTCAAAGCAGGGGGTTGCTTGGCGATGAGGCGGCCGCGCAGAGATCCGATCATGGAGCGCGAAGCATGCTGCGAAGCTGACGGCCGTGGGCATGACAGAGCGCCACGGCGAGGGCATCGGCAGCATCCGCGGTCAATCGTCCCTGGACCTGCAGCAATGCTTTCACCATGTGCTGAACCTGGGTCTTCTCCGCGCCGCCGGTGCCGACCACTGCCATCTTGATTTCACGCGCCGAGTATTCGAACACCTTCACCGTCCCGCTGAATGCGCCGCACAGTGCGGCGCCCCGTGCCTGCCCGAGCTTGAGCGCACTGTCCGCATTCTTGTTCACGAACACGCGCTCCACAGCCACTTCGACCGGCTGATACTCCACAATCAGTGCCCGGACGCGCCCGAAGATCTCCTGCAGGCGCTCGGGAAATGACTCGCCGGATATGTTGATCGCACCGCTCGCGACGTAGGCGGCATCCCCGCCGTTCCAGTCGATGATTCCGAAGCCGGTGCATCGCGAGCCCGGGTCGAGACCGAGCACGCGAACCGAAGCCACCGTTGTCCGCACTTCATGCCGCGGCCCGACCGGTGTCGCGGTCGGCTTATACGCGCGCCAGGATGTCATCCGGGATATCGGCATTCGAGTAAACGTGCTGAACGTCGTCAAGGTCTTCGAGCGCTTCAAGCAGGCGCACCATCGACTCTGCCTGCTCACCGGCGAGCGGAGTCGAAGTTGCGGCACGCATAGTGACCTCCGCATCGCCTGGTGAATGGCCCGCATGACCCATGGCATCTCGCACCCGCTCGTATTCGGCAGGATCGGTCAGCACATCGATCGAGCCATCGCCGTTGGTCACGATGTCCTCCGCACCGGCATCGAGCGCCGCCGCCATGACCGAATCCTCGTCGCTCCCCGGCGGAAAACAGAGCATGCCGACCTCATTGAACAGGTATCCGACCGACCCCTCGGCGCCCAGATTGCCACCGTACCGGGTGAAAGCATGGCGGACGTCTGCCACCGTGCGGTTGCGATTGTCGGTGAGGCATTGGACCATCACCGCAACGCCGCCGGGCCCATAGCCCTCGTAACGAACTTCCTGGAAATTCTCCGTACCGAGCTCGCCGCTACCCCGTTTGACTGCCCGCTCGATGTTATCGCGCGGCATGCTGGCGGCGCGTGCCTTGTCCATCGCGATGCGCAGCCGCGCATTGGAGTTTGGATCCCCTCCACCCACCCGCGCTGCAGTAGTGATTTCCCGGATGAGCTTGGTGAAAATCTTGCCGCGCTTCTTGTCCTGGGCCCCTTTGCGATACTGGATGTTGGCCCACTTGCTATGACCTGCCATGTGCTTGAAGCTCGCGCGAAAAGTGCGGGTATCATAGCCGGAAACCTTTCACCCGGACACCGCCGAGGCGCCTGATTCAATCGTGGAAACAACGACTTCCACTCTGCGTCCAGCCTCCACCGCGGTGCTTGCCGCCGAGGCGCAGCTCGCCTCGCTCGCGATCGAGGACGGCGCGGATACAGCACGTGCCCGCGCGTTGGCGCTGTCTCGAACTGTCGCGACGCTTGCGATCGACGACGACGTGGTGCTCGCCGGGCTGGCCGTTCCGCTGCTTGATGCACGCCTGATCGATGAGGACAGCGCCGTGGGCCGGTTCGGCGCGGAAGCCGTGCGGCTCGCCCGCGGGCTGCGTCAGCTCGGCAGTATCGGCCTCCCGGCGCAGTGGCGTCCCGAGCAGAGGCTCTCGGCGACCCAGGCCGAAACGCTGCGCAAGATGCTGCTCGCGATCGTCACCGATCCGCGCCTCATCATCCTGCGCCTCGCCGATCAGCTCCTGCGCCTGCGCGAGGCCAAGGAACTCGACCCGGATGCGCAGCGGCAGCTTGCCCTCGAAACACGCGAAATCCACGCGCCACTCGCCAATCGACTCGGCGTATGGCAGCTGAAGTGGGAGCTCGAAGACCTCTCCTTTCGCTATCTCGACGCGGAAAACTATCGACGCATCGCTGGCGCCCTGAAGTCCCGCCGCGCTGATCGCGAGCGTTACATCGAGTCGGTGATCGGGCAGTTGCAGTTCGAGCTTGGCAAGGCAGGGATTCGCGCCGAGATCGTCGGCCGGCCCAAGCATATCTTCAGCATCTGGAAAAAGATGCAGCTCAAGCAGCTCTCCTTCGAGCAGGTGCTCGATGTGCGCGCGCTGCGCGTGCTCGTCGACACCATCGCCGATTGCTATGGAGCCCTGGGCGTGGTCCATGGGCTCTGGCCCTACATTCCCGGCGCCTTCGACGACTACATTGCGACACCCAAGGACAACTTCTACCGTTCACTGCATACCGCCGTGTTCGGCCCGGGGCACGAAGCGCTGGAAGTGCAGATCCGGACACGCGAGATGCACGAACACGCGGAGCTCGGTGTCGCTGCGCATTGGAAGTACAAAGAGGGCGGCCAGCGCGATGCGGCCTATGAGGCCAAGATCCGCTGGGTGCGCAGGCTCCTCGAACCGGAGGACGGCGCGGAATCGGATCGCGATTTCCTGGATCGCGTCCGCTCGGAAATCTTCGAGGACCGGGTCTACGCGCTCACGCCCAAGGGCGAGGTGATCGATCTGCCGAAGGAGGCGACGCCCCTCGATTTCGCCTACCACGTGCACACCGATCTCGGGCATCGTTGCCGCGGGGCAAAGGTCAACGGGCGCATGGTGCCGCTCGACTACAAGCTGCAAAACGGGGAGATCGTCGAGATCATCGCCGCGAAACAGGCGCAGCCCAGCCGCGACTGGCTCAACCCGCACAACGGTTTCCTCGCCTCCCCGCGCAGCCGGGCCAAGGTGCGAAGTTTCTTTCGCAAGCGCGACGAGGCGCAGAATCGCACCGAGGGTCGCGAGATCCTGGAACGCGAGCTCGAGCGCCTCGGCGCTCGCAACCTCGCGTTGCCCGACCTGATCAACGAACTGGGACTGCGCAATGCCGAGGCGCTGTATGTCGCGATTGGTGCTGGCGATGTGCACAGCGCACAGATCGCTGCCGCGATTCAGCGGCGCACGCATGCGGAGCCAGAAGAACCGCGCGTCGTTCCGCGTCGCGCCCCAACGCCCACGGGACCGAGTGGCGTCATCGTCGAACAGGTTGGCAACCTTCTGTCACAAGTCGCGCGCTGCTGCCGGCCGGTACCGCCGGAGCCGATCGTGGGTTACATCACGCTCGGCCGTGGAGTGAGCATTCACCGCGACACGTGCGCGAGCCTGTTGCGGCTGAAGGTGCGTCAGCCTGAGCGCATAATCCAGGTGGCCTGGGGAGAGAAACGTGACCAGCTGTTCGCGGTCGACATTGCCGTCGATGCGCTCGATCGGCGCGGCCTGGTGCGCGATGTGAGTGCCGTGCTTGCCGACGAGAAGATCAGCATCCAGAACATGTCGACCGTAACCGATGCGCGCGAGGGAACGGCCCACATCACATTGCGTATCGGGGTGCACGGAATCGAAGAGCTGAGCCGTGTGCTGACACGCCTCAGCGCGTTGCCCAACGTGGTGCGTGTGAGGCGCACCGTCTAGCCCGCGGCCGCAATGAACACCCGCGCGCCCGATGTCGTCTTGGTCGACCACGACCTCGAAGCGCTCAAGACACTCGTCGGGCCGTTGCGCAAGGAGTTCGAGTTCTATCTCACCGTGAGCCCGAACGATGCGCTCGCGGCCCTGGCACGTTTCCGGATACCAGTGCTGGTGGCAGGCCAGACCCTGTTCACCGGTACCGGCCTCGAGGTCCTGAACGAGGCACACAAGCGCTCTCCCGCCACCGCCCGAGTCTTGCTCGTCAGCGCTGGGGAGCGGCGCGTCGTCGAAGCTGAGCTCGCAGGCGCGGAGCTGTTCTACGTGCTGAAACGCCCCTGCACGGCCGCGCAGCTCAAAGAAGTACTCGAGGCTGCACGCCGAAGCGCTCAGGTACAGGCATCGGGCGCGCAAGTCGAACACGTCGTTCTCGAGTCGGCGCACGATTCTCACCCGAACGGTGCGCCCAGCACGGACGACCCGATCACCGTGCTCACCACGGATGTGGATCTGTACGAGGCCATTCGCGCTGCCATGCATGGGCGGCACGAAGTGCATCTCGCCGCCAAACTCGACGATGCCGCGCGCCTTGCAGCTTCGGGTAAATGTGCAGTGCTGGTCACAGATCTCGCGCTGACCGAGTCGGCCCTGCGCCGCATCACCAATCATCTGCGCGCGCGCGAAGAAGCACTGGTCACCATCGCGGTTGGCAATCGCGAGCAAGGCAACGCCCTAATGGGCCTGCTGTCCGCCGGGACCATCCATCGCTTCCTGCTGAAGCCGGTGACACCAGGACTCGCCCGCCTCGCGCTCGAATCGGGGACCCGGCAACACCATTCGCTTAAAGCGCATCGGCGCAGCGAGGCCCACTTCGAGCTGCGCCCGACTCCGGCGGCCGCCGCGGGCCCCGAGCCCGTTGCGCAGGTCCCTGTCGAAGCGCCGGCGGTGCGCCGACGGATGCAGCCCGGTCGACTCGCCGCGATCACCGGCATCGCGCTGGTAGTACTCGCCGGCGCAGGCATCGCAGTGTGGTACGGGACTGATCGTGAGCCGCCACCGGACCAGCGCGTCCTCGCCATCGCCTCCAATCTCGCATCCGCGCAAGCCGCCCACCGCGCAGGACACCTGCTCGATCCTTCCGCAGGGAGCGCATTCGCCCTGTACTCCGAGGTGCTGCGGCTCGATCCGCAGAATGCCGCGGCGCAGGCCGGGCTCGATCAGCTCGCGACCCATTTCATGGAGGAGGCCGAGAGCCAGCTGGTGGAAGGAAATCTCGACGCAGCGGCCAGCGCTCTCGCTTCAGCGCGGCGGGTCCGCCCCGACCATCGACGCCTGGCATTCCTGGATGCGCAACTCGCGAAGGATCGCCAGGAACAGCTGGTACTGCAGGCACGACAGTCGGCAACCGCCGGCAACCTGCAGCAGGCACAGGATCTGCTGCAACAGGCGCAGCAGGGCGAGGGCAAGTCCTCGGAGATCACTTCGGCACAGCAGGCGATCGATTCGCGCGCCCGCACACAACAAATCACCGGCCTGCTCGATCTCGCACGTCAGCGAGTCACAGAGAATCGCCTCGTCGCTCCTCCACAAGACAGCGCCAAGTTCTACTTGCGCAACGCGCAGCGGCTTGAACCCGGCAACGTTGCGGTTCAGCAGGGCCTGCGCGACCTGGGCGATCGCGTCGTGAGCTCCGCTGACGCAGCGATCGACGCGCAGCGCTTCGACACCGCCCGCAACTGGATCACGCAGGCACAGGATCTTGGCGTCGAGCAAGCCGAAATCGATCGTCTCAGTAGTCGCATCACCTCGGGCGTGGATACCAAGACCAAGAGCGACCTGCTGGCGCTTGCAGTCAAGCGGACCGAGGAAAACCGGCTCCTGGAGCCGCCACAGGACAGTGCCCGCTACTACCTCGACCGGCTCAGGCAGAACGATCCTCAGTTCCCCGGCGCGGACAAGGCGGCACAGGCGCTCGGCGCGAAGCTCGTGGCGCGCGCCCAGGGTGCTGCTGCTTCGGGCCAGTACGACAGCGCAGGGCGAATGCTGAGTGAAGCACGAGCAGTGGGATACGTTGGAGCCGATCTCGGCGCCACAGAAGCCGGCCTGCGCACAGCGCAAGCACCGGCGGTCGCAGCCTCACCGCCCAAGCAGCTCAAGTACGTGGCCCCGCAATACCCGCAGGACGCGATTTCGCGGGGCGTCGAGGGATGGGTGGACCTCAGTTTCGGCGTCACCGCTTCAGGAGGAGTGGTGGATGTGCGTGTCGATGACGCCAAGCCACGCAACCAATTCGATCGGGCGGCGCTAGCGGCGGTGCGGCAGTGGAAATACGAGCCGAGCGCCGACGGCCTGGACCGCGAGCAGCGCTTGAAAACGCGCGTGCAGTTCAAGCTCACGGACTAGCAGCGAGGTTCAGCATGAGCAAGGTCGTGCGGGTCCATGAACACGGCGGACCAGAGGTACTGCGCATCGAAGAGCTCGACGTCGGCCAGCCCGGTGCGGGTGAGGTTCGACTGCGCATTGAGGCGATCGGACTCAACCGCTCGGAAGCCGCATTTCGCTCGGGGCTTTATCCCGTCAAGCCGAAGCTCCCAACGCTCATCGGCTACGAAGCGTCCGGAATCATCGAAGCACTCGGCGCAGGCGTGGAGGACTTCGCAGTCGGTGATCGCGTGTGTGTGCTGCCGACGTTTCGCCTCGGCGAGTACGGTGTCTACGCGGACCGGGCCATCGTGCCAGCACGTAGCATTCTCCCTGCGCCGGCCGCCCTCAGCCCGACCCAGGCCGCATCGATCTGGATGCAATATCTCACCGCACTCGCGATCATCGAGGTGGCCCATGCAACCGTGGGCGATCACGTCATCATCCGGGCAGCATCAAGCAGCGTTGGACTTGCCGCGATACAGCTTGCGAATTGGGCCGGCGCGGTGCCGATTGCGGCGACTCGTCGCGGCACGAAGTCGCAGGCCCTGCTCGAGCAGGGCGCGAAGCACGTCATCGCGACGGAAGAGAGCGACCTCGTCGCCGAGGTCATGAGGATCACCGGCGGTAAGGGCGCCCGGATTGTCTTTGATCCCGTAGGCGGGCCGTACGTCGACACGCTCGCGCAGGCCATGGCGCAGGACGGTGTGCTCTTCATCTATGGCGGCCTGAGCGGCCAGCCGACAACACATCCGCACTGGCCGGCGGCTTTCAAGAATCTCAGCATTCGTGGCTGGGTCGCCTCAACGATCTGGAATGTCCCGGACCGGTTTGCGCGCGCGAAGGACCTGATCCTGCGCGGGCTCGCTGACGGGCACCTCAAGCCGGTGATCGCGAAAACATTCCCGCTGCAGGAGATCGCCGCGGCACATCGCTATCTCGAGTCGAATCAGCAGGTCGGGAAAGTCGTCGTCACTGTGTGAGGGCGCGACGCGCCGCGTCGTCGGGACATGGAGGCCTGTAGTCGGTTCATTCCGGGAGGTTCATCTTGCGCAGCACTGTCTTATAGCGAGCATCTCCGCGCAGTCCTGCAAACAGCGGGTCCGTCTTGAAATTGATTAACCCGGGATCACGCTGCACGACGGCTCGATCCAACCAGTCGAAAGCCTTGGAGCGCTCGCCGCGGTAGGCGTAGGCCTGCGCGATCTGCACAGCTGCCGTATCGTGGTACACCTCGATCAACCGACTGAGCGCCGCATCCGACTCAGCCCGGCGCTTGTTTGCGAATGCCACGATTGCCTCTCCTTCGAGCCGGTAGTACTCGGCGGGTTCGCGCTCCATCGCAGCGCTTGCGGCGTCGAGATGCCCTGCGTCGAGTTCAAGCAGCCCGAGCAGCAGGTGCGCTTTGGACACGGTCGGGCTGATGGCGATTGCGGTCTTGGCGGCGGCACGCGCTTCGTCCGGGCGCCGCAGGCCGTCTAGCAGCATCGCCAGTTGAATGTGGTAAATGACCCGCAGCGGGTCGAGCTCGAGGCCCTCATGAAAATAGACCAGTGCCTCGTCCGGATGGCCGAGCGCGCGCGCGAGTTGCCCACGTCGAACCAGTGCCTCAGGGTCGCGTGGCGCGGACGCGAGCGCCTCGTCGAGCTGCGTCTTCGCAGCAGCCCAATCCCAAAAGATGAGGGCAAGATTGCTACGTACGTTGTGGGCTAACCGCAGGGTTGGATCGAGGCGAAGGGCCTCATCCACCTCGGCGCTGGCGCGGTCTAAGCTCGTCGTTGCGCCGCTCCCGAACGTGGCGACGTACACGTAGGCGCTAGCAAGCTCGGCGTGGGCTGGTGCGAAGTCCGGCGCCAGCGCGATGGCCTGCGTGAGGCACGCGATGCCCCGCTCGACGTCAACATTGCTCGCGCGCCGGGCGAAATACTGTCCCTGCAAGTACAGGTTGTAGGCGTCGGTGTTGTGCGGCTCGGACTCGGCTTTCACCGGGGTCGACAGTAGCTTGACCTGGAGCGCCTTTACGACCGCCGCGGCGATCTCGTCCTGGACCTTGAACACGTCCTTGAAGTCGCGGTCGTACGTCTCCGACCACAGGTGTACACCGTCCTTTGCCCGGATTAGCTGCGCCGTGACGCGCATCGTGCGGCCCGCCTTGCGGACGCTACCCTCAAGCAGATGCGCCACGTGCAGCGTGTTGGCGATCTCGGCGATCGTCACCTGCTTGCCCTTGAAGTAGAAAGATGAGGTACGCGCAATCACCTCAAGTCCGTGGGTCTTGGCGAGCAGGTTGAGGAGCTCCTCGCTCAAGCCGTCCGAGAAGTACTCCTGATCGTGCTTCTCGCTCATGTCCACAAACGGCAGCACGGCGATCGACTTCTCCGGAATCTGAACGGGCGTGACCTGGGCAGGCTGCGCAGACGCCTGTTTCGCTCCGGCATCACGCTTCGACAGCACGAACTTGTCCACCGCGAAGTAACCGAGACTGATGACGGCGACCGCCGCGATCATCAGCAGCACCCATTGCGTTTGTCGTGATGTGGTTGGGCTGGAGGCAGGTGCGGCCGCAGCGTGCCGGACTGCGGCGGCTAACGGCCTGGCCTCTACGGATGCATGAGCCGCTTCGGGCGACAGCAGACGCCTTATCCGTTCGACGAATGCGGGAGGTGCATCGCCTCCGGGCAGGCGTGTCCACTGCACCGCCCGGAACGCGTCAGGGACAAAGGCTTCCTGATCGCGCGTCCCATCAACGACGACGGGCACCAGAAAAGGCTTTTGCTCGGCCATATGGTGTGTACGTTCGATGGCGAGCTTCCACTCGTGCCGAAAGTAGCCCTCAAGCCGCTCCTGCGTGTGCTGGGAGACAATCGGAACGAATAAGGCGCAGTCGTGGATCTTCTGCCGGATCTTCTGGTCCCACGCGTCCCCGCCCCGCAGCTCGGTCTGATCGAGAAAAACCTCGATGCCCGCCGCGCGCAGTGCCTCGCAAATCTTCTGCGCAGACTCCGCATCCTGTGAGGCGTAGCTCAGGAATACCGCGTGCGATGGCTCACTCACCAGTGGGATCACCCTGAAAGGCCGTCGGAGGTCTTCTCATCGGCTCCGTGGCCAGCAGCTTAGCCCAAGTGGCTCAGTTTGGCCGAGCTGGGTCCACCGGCTGAGAGGAAAACCGGTGACGATTGCCAGGGCGCGCGGGGTTCAGCGATTTGGAAAGTCGATCGCGCGCTTGTCGGCGGCGAGCGCCGCTTCGTGCACAGCTTCGCTGAGCGTGGGATGCGCATGGATCGTGCGTTGCAGGTCTTCGGTACTCGCTGAGTATTCCATCGCAAGCACGGCTTCGGCGATCAGCTCACCGGCCATTGGACCGATGATGTGCACACCCAGGATTTCGTCGTCGTCCGAGGCCGAGACGATCTTGGCAAAGCCGGCCGTTGCTTCCATGGCGCGCGCGCGGCCACTCGCCATGAAAGGAAATGTCCCGGTCTTGTAGGCACGACCGCTCTGCTTCACCTGTTCTTCGGTCTGTCCGACCCAGGCAATCTCCGGCGCGGTATAGATCACGGAGGGAATCGTCTTGTAATTCACCTCGGAGAATTTACCGGCGATCAGGTCCGCGACCATCGCGCCCTCTTCCTTACCCTTGTGTGCAAGCATTGGTCCGCGCACGGCATCGCCGACCGCCCACACGCCTTCGACGCTGGTGCGGCACTCGTGGTCCACCTTGATGAAGCCACGCTCGTCGAGCTCAACGCCCGTCTGGGGGCCGAGCAGGTCCGCGGTGTAAGGGCGGCGTCCGATGGCGACCACGAGCCGGTCCACTTCGATCGACTGCTCGCCCTTGGCAGTCGGCGAAACGGACGGCGACAGTGCCGTTCGCGATGGTCGCGCCCGAAACCTTGGCGCCCAGGCGGATATCGAGTCCGAGCTTCTTGAAATGGCGTAGCGCTTCCTTGGCGAGTTGCTGGTCCGCGATGGGCAGAAACTCTGGCAGCGCCTCCAGGACCACCACCTCGCTGCCGAGGCGGCGCCAGACGCTGCCGAGTTCGAGCCCGATGACCCCCGCACCGATCACGCCCAGGCGCTTCGGCACGGAAGTGAAATCGAGCGCGCCCCACGAATCGACGATCTGCTCGCCACTGAAAGGCACGCTCTTCAATTCGGTTGGAATCGATCCCGAGGCAAGCACAACGTGCTTGGCCTCGAACTCCTTCTTCGAACCATCGGACGCCGTATATTCCACGCGCCGATCGGCGAGGAGCTTCCCGTGGCCCTGCAAGCCGGTCACGCCCGCTGACTTGAACAGCGCCGTGATACCGGACGTACTTGCCTTGACGATCGCGGCTTTGCGCTTCTGCATGGCCGCGACATCAACACTCACATCGCCAACCCGAATGCCGTGCGTGGCGAACTCGGTCTGCGCGCGGTGATAGAGCTCGGTCGATTCGAGCAACGCCTTGGAGGGAATGCACCCCGCGTTGAGGCACGTGCCGCCGAACGCGTAGCTGCCATCGCGGTTCTTCCACTCGTCGATGCAGGCGACCTTGAGCTTGTTCTGGCCGGCTCGAATCGCCGCGGGATAACCCGCCGGTCCGGCGCCAATCACGATCACATCGAATGCGTCCGCCATGTCACTTCCTGTTTCAGATTCCCACCAGCATTCGCGCCGGATCCTCGAGGCATTCCTTGACCGTGACGAGGAACTGCACGGCGTCGCGTCCGTCGATGATGCGATGATCATAGGTGAGCGCCACATACATCATCGGCCGCACCACCACCTGGCCATCGACAACCATTGGACGCTCCTGGATCTTGTGCATGCCGAGGATTGCGCTCTGCGGCGAGTTGACGATAGGCGTCGACATCAACGAACCGAATACGCCACCGTTGGTGATGCTGAAGGTCCCACCGGTCAGTTCCTCGAGCTTGATCGTGCCGTCGCGCGCCTTGCCGGCATATTCGCCAATCGTCTTTTCGATCTGCGCGAAGCTCATCCGGTCGGCATCGCGCAGGATTGGGACCATCAGGCCGCGATCGGTGGAGACGGCGACGCCGATGTCGTAGTACTCGTGATAAACGATGTCGCTGCCTTCCACGGAGGCATTGACGACCGGGAAGCGCTTGAGTGCCTCGATCGATGCCTTCACGAAGAACGACATGAAGCCTAGTCGCACGCCCTGCTCCTTCTCGAAACGATCCTTGTAGCGGGCACGCAGATCCTGGACTGCCTTCAAGTCGACTTCATTGAACGAGGTGAGCAGCGCCTGCGTCGACTGCGCCTGCACCATGCGCTCCGCGATGCGGGCGCGAAGACGCGTCATGGGTACGCGCTTCTCGGCGCGTCCGGACGATGCTGCGGGCCTGGTCATTGCTGGCGCCGGTTGACGCGACTCCGGTGCCAGAGGCTTCTCGCCCATGTAATTCACGACATCTGACTTGGTAATTCGGCCATCCCTGCCCGAGCCTGCAATCTGGGTTGGGTTGAGCTGATTCTCTTCGACCATGCGTCGTACCGACGGACTCAGCTTCGATGCAGAACCATCATCCTTCGGCTTGGCCGTCTCCTGGGCAACGCGCGCTACTGGCGGTACAGCACCAGCACTCTTCACGGCCGCCGCCTCTGTTTTCGGTGCGGACGGTTTGGACGGTGCGGCAGCGGGGCCTTCCTCCAGAATCGCGAGCACCTGGCCGCTGGTGACGGTCGCGCCGTTGTCGACCTTCAGTTCCTTGACGATACCAGCGGTCGGCGCAGGCACTTCCAGCACGACTTTGTCGGTTTCCAGATCGACCAGGTTTTCGTCGCGCTGCACGGCATCGCCGGGCTTCTTGTGCCACGCGACCAAGGTCGCATCTGCCACGGATTCCGGCAGCTGCGGCACTCGCACTTCGATGCTCATGAGCTTTTCCTGATCGCGATAGTCTTGAGTCGTGCCGTTTCCTGGGCGGTGTCTTCGATGGCAGTGGCGCGCAATGCGGCTTCGACGAGGGCGAGCTGCTGTTCTTCGTGCAGCTCGTGAATACCCGTTGCTGGCGCGGCCGCTGGTGCACGACCTGCGTACAGCAAAGTGTGACGCGTACTGAGCGGTCCCTGCAGGCGATGGCGGATCTGGTACCACGCACCCTGGTTCTGCGGCTCCTCCTGGCACCATACGATCTCGCGAGCATTCGGGTAGTGCTTGAGGACCGCTGCGTATTCGTCGGTTGGGAACGGATAGAGCTGCTCGATGCGAACCAGCGGAATGTCGCGCAGCTCGTGCCTGGTGCGTTGCTCGAGCAGATCGAAATACACCTTGCCGCTGCAGAACACGACCCGTTGAACTTGTGCAGGGGCACGTTCCGCCGGATCGTCGATAACGGTACTGAACCGGCCGTCGGTCAGTTCACTGAGCTGCGACACCGACTGCTTGTGACGCAGCAGGCTCTTCGGTGTCATCACGATCAGCGGCTTGCGGAACGAACGCACCATCTGTCGGCGCAACATGTGAAACATCTGCGCCGGTGTCGACGGCACGCACACCTGCATGTTGTTCTCGGCGCACAGCTGCAGGAAACGTTCAAGGCGCGCCGATGAGTGTTCAGGCCCCTGCCCTTCATAGCCGTGCGGCAGAAAGAGTGTGAGTCCGCAGAGCCTGCCCCACTTCGCTTCGCCCGAACTGATGAACTGATCGATGATCACCTGCGCGCCGTTGGCGAAATCGCCGAACTGGCCTTCCCACACGACGAGCGTCGCGGGGTCGGTGGTCGAAAAGCCGTATTCGAAGCCCATGACGGCCTCTTCGGAGAGCACCGAGTCGATGACGGCGAAGCGCGTCTTGCGCTCGCCGATCCGCTGCAGGGGGATGAAGGGTTCACCGTTGCGTTGATCGTGCAGCACCGCGTGCCGATGAAAGAATGTGCCGCGGGCACTGTCCTGGCCCACGAGGCGCACAGGCGTTCCCTCGTTGAGCAGGGTGGCATAGGCCAGCGTCTCCGCGCAGCCCCAGTCGAGTGACAGGTCGCCTGCGAGCATCTTCTCGCGGTTGGAGATCACCTGCGCGACGCGCGGATGCAGCGTGAATCCTTCAGGAACCGTCGTCAGGCGTTTGCCGAGTGTCCGCAGCGTTGGGAGATCGACCGCGGTACGCACGTTCTCGTGCCAATTAGCATTGAGATATCGCGTCCAGTCGACCGTGTACTTGTTGCCAATGAGGCCGAGCGAAGCACGCGCCTGCGGTTTACCTTCATCGAGCCCGCGTCGATACTGTTCGACGATTCCGCCCGCTTGGTCCTCGCTGAGAAGCCCCTCGGAGATCAGGCGGTCCGCGTAGATCTTGCGGGTGCTCGGATGCTTGCGGATCGTCTGGTACATCATCGGTTGCGTGGCCGCCGGCTCGTCGGCTTCGTTGTGGCCATGGCGACGGTAGCAGACGAGATCGATGACGATGTCCTTGTGAAAGCGCATACGGTATTCGAGCGCGAGCCGCGTCACGAAGACGACCGCCTCCGGATCATCACCGTTCACGTGGAAGATCGGCGCTTCGATCATCTTGGCGACATCGCTCGAGTAGTGTGTTGAGCGGCAATCGCGTGGATCGCTCGTGGTGAAGCCGATCTGGTTATTGATGATGATGTGTACCGTGCCGCCGGTGTAGAAGCCACGAGCCTGTGAGAGCTGCAGGGTTTCCATCACCATGCCCTGCCCGGCAAACGCCGCATCGCCGTGCATCAGCACCGGCAGGATCTTGTCACCCTCGCTGTCGCCGCGCCGCTCCTGACGTGCACGCACCGAGCCCTCGACCACAGGGTTCACGACTTCAAGATGCGACGGGTTGAAGGCGAGTGCCACGTGCACGTTGCCGCCCGGCGTTTTCAGGTCCGCGGAGAATCCCTTGTGGTACTTGACGTCGCCCGACCCCTTGCCGGGGTCGCCCTCGTATTTACCCTCGAACTCGGAGAACAGACTCGCCGGTGATTTGCCGAGGAGATTCACGAGCACATTGAGCCGGCCACGGTGCGCCATGCCGAGCACGCTCTCTTCGACGCCGCTTACGCCGCCTTGCTGAATGAGGTCATCGAGCAGCGGGATGAGGCTGTCCCCACCTTCGAGAGAGAAGCGCTTTTGACCGACATACTTCGTATGCAGGTAGCGTTCGAGGCCTTCCGCGGCCGTCAGTTGCCACAGGATGCCGCGCTTCTCCTCGGCGCTGAACCGATGCAGCACGCGTCCATCCTGGTAGCGATCCTGCAGCCACAGGCGTTCTTCCGAATCCGATACGTGCGCGAACTCGGCGCCGATCGTGTCGCAGTAGATGTGCTTCAGCTGCGCCAGGATGTCGCGCAGCTTCATGAAGCGCGGGATGGCCGCGGTGCGGCTCCCTGTAAAGAATTCCGAATCTAGATCGGACCTCGAGAGTCCGAAGTAGTCGAGCTCGAGTACGCGCGGAACCTGGCGTTGCACCAGTCCGAGCGGATCGAGGTTAGCGATCAGGTGCCCACGATTCGCATACACCTGGATCAGGCGCGAAACGGCGCCCTGCTTGGCGCTCGCCTCGTGGCTGTCCGTGGAGGCCGCGGACCGCGTCTCCTTCGCCCGCCGCAGGAGCTCGGCGATGATCGGGCCGTGGGGGATCTCGTTGCCCGCGCCGGCCTTAAGACGCGTGAAGTATTCACGCCATTCCAGCCCCACCGACTCTGGGTCGAGCAGAAAACTCTCGTAGAGCGCTTCCACGAACGGAGCGTTACCGCCATACAGCGGTGAGCTCGCGTATTGGTCGCGCAGGGAGTCTGTCATTGCTTGAAAATCAATGGCCTGGGAAGCATTCAGGGCGCGGTAGTGTAGCTGAACCTGATGCGCTTGAGAAACGCGCCGAGCTTCAGGAGTTGGAGTTGAGCGCCCGAAAAGCAAGAGCGCCCGAGAGGCGCGGGAGCGTCACGTCAGCGTCGCGAACATCGACAGTTCGTAGAGCACCAGGATCACGTAGACGATCAGCGTCGCGTACAGGCCCTGCACGACCTTGATGCGCCCGAAAAGCCGCAGGCGCGACAGCGCAACGAGCAGAATCACGCCGCCACCAGTCAATGCCATCTTCACCGCAGCAAACATCGCTACGTCCCGATAGAAGAGCGCAGCCATCAATGGGTTCGCTTCCTCGGCTCCCAGGAGCAGAAGGTTGATCGTGAGGAAGGCATCGGCAAACGACAGGAGCAGGATGGCGATCGCAATGGCGAGGAGGTGCGATTCATGCCAGTCGAGTACCGGGAGCGAGTGATCGCCCATTCGTCGCATATAGCGACGACGCGGCCGAAAGCCGCCGTAAAGCACCGACCAGACGCTGAGCCGGCGCCGGTCCGGTGAGGAGCGACGATCGGCCGGCACGCCAGGTCCCACGAGCCGTGTGCCCAGCAGTTGACTTAAGACAAGCTGAGACATCGGCGAGCCATCATCGGCTCCCGACTTCTTCCCCTTCATTCTCGCTCCCGAGCTGACACAGATTTCGCTCGAGGGAATGTGATGCAAACCCGGGGCCAGTCGCGGGCGGGCTCCGCGTTCAAGGGCTTGGCAAAAGCCAGTCCGACGCCAGCTTCGGGACTGTAAAACCCGCCGACGAATATCTCCGCACGATCCGGATGGAACCGCCCTGACCGCTGCCGTACCTTAGCCCGCCATGAAGACAGAACATTCACGAATCGACACTGCGGACGCGCTATGGCGCGCCTGTCTCGAGCGAGATGCGCAGTACGACGGGCGCTTCGTGTTCGCCGTGCGCACCACCGGGATTTATTGCCGGCCGTCCTGTCCAGCTCGCAAACCGCGCCGAAAGAATGTGCGGTTCTTCTCTGCGCCCGAGCTGGCGCGCCAGGCCGGATTTCGCGCCTGCAAGCGCTGCCAGCCCGACCGCAGCCACCTGCGCGATCCCGTCGCCGAGCGCGTGTTGAGTGTCTGTCATTACATCCGTAGCGCTCACGATGAGACGCTCACGCTCGCCCGGCTCGGCAAGCGCTTCTCGTTTTCTCCGGCGCACCTGCAGCGCGTGTTCAAGCAGTACGTCGGAATCTCTCCCCTCGCTTATGCGGAGGCAGTGCGAATGAATCAGCTCAAGCTCGCCCTTCAAGACGGTGCCTCGGTCACCGATGCAATTTACGCCTCAGGATTCAGTTCATCGAGCCGGGTGTACGAACGCGCTGCTCGTGCCATTGGCATGACGCCGCGGCGCTACAAAGATCGCGGCCGCGGCGAGCAGATTCGCTTTTCCATCGTGCCGAGTGCCCTCGGTCGCCTGCTGGTCGCATCCACCGCGAAGGGGATTTGCGCCGTGCAGCTTGGCGATGACGATGCGGCACTCGAAGGATTGTTGCGCGAGGAGTTCAGCGGCGCTTCGATCGAGCGCAGCGATCGAGACCATGCGCAATGGGTGCAAGGGGTGGTTCGGCTTGCCGAAGGTCGCGCGCCACACCTTAGCCTGCCGCTCGATATCCGCGGCACGGCGTTCCAGCAGCAGGTCTGGCGCGCATTGCAAAAGATTCCCGCCGGCCGCACGCGAAGCTACGCCGAAGTGGCGCGGAGCATCGGGCGCCCGGAGGCGATCCGGGCCGTCGGCAGCGCCTGCGGTGCAAACCCTGTAGCGCTCGTCGTGCCGTGCCACCGTGTCGTGCAGACCGGCGGTGGATTGGGCGGGTATCGCTGGGGGATCGGCCGCAAGCGCGAATTGCTCGAGGCGGAACGCGAGGCGCGCCGGCGTAACGCCAGTCAACCCGACGACGGTGCTGCTACGGGTGTGGCGGCCCGCAGCGAGTAGCCGCGTCAATCATCGACGCTCATCGACGCAGGGCACTAGCGCTCAAGATCGCTGGGATGTGGTCTTCCCAGCCGAGCCCCATGACGTGAACGCCTGCGCACAGCGGGCGCACGTCGCGAATGACCTGTGCGGCAATTTCGACGCCATTCTCGACTTCACTCGAGCTGTCGGCGGCGCGGTCCATCCGCTGAATCAGCGCATCCGGTACGCGGATACCCGGCACCTTGTCATTCAACCAGTGCGCCATCTTTGCTGACTTGAGCGGGATGATTCCCGCCAGAATGGCGACGCCATCGGGCTTCAATGCGTCGAGGAATCGTGCCAACGATGAAACTTCGTAGAGCGCTTGCGTCTGCAGGAATTGAGCGCCTGCATCGATCTTGCGACGCGTGTTCTCCACTTCGCGTGCGAATTCCGTAGCCCCAGGGTTGGTCACCGCACCCAGGTACAGCTTCGGTGCGCCCTTCAAAGCATTTCCGGCCATGTCGCGACCGCTGACCAAGGCACGTGCCATGTTCAGCATCTCGGTGGCGAACAGGTCGAACACCGGCTTTGCCTCCGGATGATCGCCACCGGTCGGAGAATCGCCGCTCATGAAAACGACGTTTTCGATCCCGAGCACCGCCGCACCCAGCAGATCCGCCTGTAGCGCGATGCGATTGCGGTCGCGCGCCGTCACCTGCAGGATCGGCTCGATGCCATGGTCCAGGAGAAGGTGGGCGACCGCTTTCGGCTCGATCGCCATACGAGCCCGCGGCGACTCCGTGAGATTGAGCGCATCCACCCATGGCTTGAGGAGCTGCGCCTTGGAGACCACCTCAGAGAGGTCGGTACCCTTGGGAGGCGTGAGCTCGCTGGTGACTACGAAGCCACCCGACCGGATCTTGTTTTCGAGTTTGCTCATGGACCCACAACTGCAAGTCTGAATACGAAATACTAACCGAATCAGCCGGCTCGATGATCCAAAGACGGATCGATCGCGGTACGTGTGAGGTATGCTCGGCGCGAGTGCGCGCACTTTGAAGAGGATTTCACTTGATTGACGCTTATATCTGGCCGACCGGCAACGGCAAGAAGATCACGATCATGCTCGAGGAATGCGGGCTCGAGTACCGGGCAATTCCCGTGAACATCAACAAGGGCGATCAGTTCAAGCCGGAGTTCGAGGCACTGAGTCCAAATAACAAGATGCCGGCGATCGTGGATCACGATGCGCAAGGCGGACCGATCGCTTTGTTCGAGTCCGGGGCGATCCTGCAGTACCTCGGCGAAAGGACCGGCAAACTCCTGCCGGCCGAGCTGCATGGCAGGTACTACGTATTGCAGTGGGTTTATTGGCAGATTGGAGGCCTTGGCCCCATGGCCGGGCAGGCGCATCACTTCCTGAAATACGCACCGGAAAAGATCGAGTACCCAATGCACCGCTTCCGGACCGAAGTCGCGCGCCTGTATACGGTGATGGACAAGCAGCTCGGGAAATACGAGTACCTGGCGCGTGAGTATTCCATCGCCGATATCGCGGCCTGGCCCTGGGTGTTCCGCTACGACTGGCAAGGACAGGATCTCAATGACTTCCCCAATGTAAAGCGGTGGTTCGAAACCGTTGGAGCACGTCCCGCGGTAAAGAAGGGCGCCAACGTCGGCCAGGAGTGGATAAGTTCCGCACAGCAGATGACGGACGAAGATCGCAAGCGGCTATTCAACTTGCGCGACGAAGACCTCAAGAGAAAATAAGAAGGTGAGCCGGTGAGCGGCCAGAGCTTTGACCTGTTCGAGTTCAAGTTCCTCACAAAGCTGAAGCAACGAAACGTCTTCCGCGTCACGGCCGCGTACCTCGGGCTTGCATGGCTCATCGTGACCGTGGCGACGGATGTCGGGGAGACATTCGAGTCGGTGCGCCGCTTCGTGCCGTGGCTGATCTACGTGCTCGCCGCTGGCCTCCCCCTGGTGTTGATCTGGTCCTGGATTTCCGAACGCCGCCCCTCCCGGGAGCTGCTCGTGGATCGAGCCAAAGGGGGCCTGTCCTCCGTGGCACGCAGGCTCGACCTCATCATCCTCGTGATCATCGCGCTCGCAGTACTTGCCTTGCTCGCAGACCGGTGGGTGTTTCACCGTCCAACGGACGAATCGATGCTGATATTGCTCTCAGTCATGATCGTCGTCCTGCTCCTTGACCGCTTGATTGGCGCGCGTGCCGCGGCGCCGCGCACCGCTGCAGGCACCGCAGCGCCCGCGCAACCTCGGGTTGCGATCCTTCCGTTCGTCGATATGAGTGCGGAGAAGGATCAGGAGTACTTCTGCGAGGGCATCGCCGAGGAAATCATCAATGCTCTCTGCGGGGTGAACGGCCTGCGTGTCGCCTCGCGCTCCGCGTCTTTTCAACTCAAGAACAAGCCCGTCGGCAGCCGTGAAGTCGGGAGGCTCCTCAACGTCCAGTCGTTTCTCGAAGGCAGCGTGCGCAAGGCCGGCGACCAGATGCGCATCACGGTGCAGCTCATCAAGGTGTCAGACGGGTTTCATCTGTGGTCGCAGACGTTCGATCGCAAGGTAGCCGATATCTTTGCAGTCCAGGAGCAGATCGCGCGTCACATCGTCGAAGCGCTCAGTGTTCAGTTGTTGGCGGCGGATGCGTCACGTCTGAATCGCCAGGGTACGCACAACTTCGCCGCCTATGACTTCTACCTGCGCGGTCGGCAGCTCCTGAACAAGGAAAAGGAGACGGAGCAGCGCGCCGCGGTCGAGCTGTTTCGCGAGGCGATTCGCCTCGACCCTGCCTTCGCGCATGCCCATGCCGGGCTCGCTGATGTGCTCACACGATTGTTGCGCC
The DNA here is from genome assembly GCA_963724625.1 of uncultured Gammaproteobacteria bacterium. GTDB lineage: Bacteria > Pseudomonadota > Gammaproteobacteria > Steroidobacterales > Steroidobacteraceae > DATBVX01. The sequence continues at coordinate 465,558 of CAVRVO010000013.1, forward strand.
TCCGGCAGGATGCCGGCGGGGCTACTGCGGCCGATGCAATCGCGGCGAGCCAACGAGCCATCGAGCTTGCACCGGGGCTCTGCGATGCGTTCGTTGCGCGTGGCAACGCCCTGCAGCTCGTGGGCGACGCGGCGGAAGCCGAGCGCGCCTTCGAACGCGCCATTGCACTCGACCCTCGAGACTTCAACGCGCATTACTGGTTTGGAAAGTACCGGGCCGGTCGCGGCGAACATGCTGAGGCGGCGAGGCAATACGAACGGGCGTTTGAGATCCGGCCCGATGACTATCGGCCCATCACGCTGGCAATCCAGGAATACCAGGCGCTGAAGGATCGCGAAGGGGAACAGAGTGCCGTGCACCGCTCATGGCGAGCCATCGAACGGCACCTGGCGCTCGAGCCGGATGACGCCTACGCATCCGATCACGCCGCGGGTGTGCTCATGTTGCTCGGACGTCGCGAGGAAGCGAATCGCATCCTGGACCGTGCACTCTCGTTGCGCCCGAATGACTATGGGACGCTATATACGGCGGCATGTACGGCAGCACTGGGCGGTGAGTACGAGCGTGCACTCGATTTTCTTGATCGCGCAGTCGGTACCGGCCGCGGCAACCGCGAGTGGATCCTCAATGACAATGACCTCACGCCACTGCACGGGTATCCGCGATTCCAGGAGATTCTTTCGCGGCTCACATAGATGTCACTTCGCAAGTCTCCGCCCGCGCGAATGAAACCGACCAAAGGCAGACAACGGAGACAACGATGACAGCGCGGGCCTGGGTCGTCGGGGGTTTCACCCTGCTCTGCCTCGCCGCGGCGTTGCTGCTGCCGCCGATCCCTCAGCCCCTCGCGTACCACGCCTTCGCTGATGGGCGCATGCTGTTCGGAATTCCCAACTTCTTCGACGTAGCTTCCAACGTCGCGTTTCTGATTGGCGGTGCGATTGGCCTGATCGTGACCTTCCACTCACGCACGCGATTCGAGTTTTCGCGCGAGCGCTGGCCCTATGCGATCTTCTTTGTGGGCGTGACACTGACTGCGCTTGGATCGAGTTACTACCATCTCGCGCCTGACAACGAGCGGCTCTTCTGGGATCGCCTGCCAATGACGATCGCCTTCATGTCGCTCATCGCAGCGCAGATCGGCGATCGCGTCAGCGTACGGACCGGCCTGGCGTTACTGTTGCCAATGCTGCTCGTGGGCGCGGCCTCGGTGATCTACTGGCGCATCACCGAACGGGCGGGAGTGGGCAACGTACTGCCGTACGGAATACTGCAAGGCTACTCCGTCGTGATCTTGCTGCTCCTCGCCGCCCTGTTTCCTTCGCGCTATACGCGCGCGGAAATGATCTACGCGATATTCGCCGCCTACCTCGTCGCCAAGCTCATGGAGATATTCGATCGACAGATCCTCGCCGCCGGCGGATTCGCCAGCGGACACACGCTCAAACATCTCGTGGCTGGGCTTGCGGGCTTGATCGTGTGCCGCATGCTTTGGGTGCGCGCGCCGCTGGCGGCAGAGGCGCACACGGCTACCCCAAGCTGACGGCGGCGAAACTCGCCTAGCTCGCCGGCTCGATTTGCCAGCCGCTGGATGGTCGCCAGTTGCCGAGTTCGCGCAGGCGTTGCATACGCTTGGCTTCCAGGGCCTCGACCTCTTCCTTCGAAACGGTCTTGGCCGATGGTGGCAGAAACAGAATCCCGTCGGTCTGCAGAACTCTTGAACCTAGCTTTCGCCAACTCACGTTTCGCTCCTTGCCAGATCTCCATTCACGATCTGTCGAGTAGGAGAATGCCTTCGCACCGCTGCCTGATAAATCCAGGCACGCGCAATTGTCTGATGACCCCAGATCACGAATCGGGACCTCGATGACCTGCGGGAGCGCTATTTAGGCAACTTGAAGGTTGCGTGCACTGCGTTCAGATCTCGACTGAACTGCTTGCGCGCCGATTCCTTATCCGCGTTCTCATATTCGAGTATTCCGCGGGTGACCTTGTCGTTGGTTGGGAATCTACCATTCGCGTTGATCCAAGCGCGCATTCGGTCCTGTCTTCTGTTGGCTTCTTCTTCCCTGGCCTGCCGCGCCGTTCGGGTGCGGTCTTCTCTATCGAATGCTCCGGCACTGACCAGCTGTTGGTGCGCCTCTTCGACACGCATGCAATCCGCCGCCAATATCCAAGGATTGATCGTCGGCTGCGCGATTGTGACTTTGAGCATGTTCACTCTGAGCAAGACGCGTGCGGCACCGTAGACGAATTCCGAAATGGCGCTTCGCTGCAGCGGCTCGGGCACGCCTTCGGGTGTCATCCCTGAGGCGCCGGCTGTATCCGATATGCCAGTTGCCCCTACATCCTCGCGCTCGCTGACAATTTGCGCACAGCGTACTGCAATCGGGTCAGGACTCAGGTTCTCGGAAGAGAAAATGCCGCGCGCCAGCTCTTCGATCCTGCCGATGTACTCGCGCAGCGATTCCCCGCTGCTCGCCCGCTCGAGGCTTCGATTGGCCTCCTCGAACAGTTCCTGCAGGCGCTTCTCCTCCTTGTCCGAAAGGGAGTCCGGAACTTCCCGTGGCACTCTTAGCGGCCTGAAACGGCCCTTGAGCGACTTGGTGTTCATCGTTCCCGATATATCACAGTGTCAATGGGTGCTGCGCCGGCTTTCTCGCCACCGGACTCTCCAATGATGGCGACCCCGACGAGTCTACCCGGCCAACGCTGAGGCGGGAATGTGCCGCACGATAGAAGCGGGATCATTTGGCCTGCACTGCGCGACAACCTTCTTGTTCTCATTCGGGGTTCGATACGAGCATGCAGGCTTTCAGATACGCTCCGACCAATTGGTCCGTCTCGCCGATAGCGTGCACCGATGACGTAGCAAGCTGTTTCGCTCGACTTCGCGGCGTTTGCACGCAAGGGAAATGAGGATGCATTCGGTTATTAGCCGCGAGTTGGGATGGCCGACAATGCTTGCATTGGTTGCCGTGGCTATCACTTCGATCCCCGCGTTTGCGCAGGAGACTCCGTCCTCGCCTTTAGAGGAACGTTCGCCGTGGCTGTTCACGCCGCTGGCAAGCTCCAATCCCAAGCTCGGTACCTCCATCGGGGCCCTTGGAGGCTATCTGCATTTCTTCGACCAGAAGTCGCGGCCCTCCATATTCGCCGTTTCAGGCCAATACTCGACTACTGACTCCATCGTGGCCGGGCTCTACGCAAGGACTTCCTTCGATGAGGACCATCAACGAGCGATCGTTGCGATGGCGTATGGCAACATCAAGAACGACTACGACGATTACCTCGGAACCGGAGTCCCGCTGCGAAACGAAGCTGAGCTGCGCTCGTTCGTCGCCCGCTACACCTATCGCGCTACGGGCAACTGGTTTTTCGGTGGGCAGGGCATCTATCAGAACTTCGCCATTGCCGGCCAGACACCGTTCGACGATCAAGTGCTCGATATCCTGGGCGTCCAGCCCTACAAGTCCGCTGGACTAGGTCTCGTCGTCCAGAACGATTCACGCGACGACGAGAACATGCCGACCCGCGGTTGGCTCTTCAACCTCAACAATTTGGCCTTTCGCGAGTCCTTGGGCGGGGAGAATGACTACGACATATACCGTGCCGAGTTCAGGTACTTCATCCCGCACGGCAATGGCAACGTGTTTGCCCTGCGCCAGCTGAACCATTTGACCAACGACGCACCCACTGCGGCACGAGCGCCGGTTCAGCTTCGCGGCTACAAGGTAGGACAGTACACCGGCGAGTACATGGCTTCGATCGAGGGCGAGGAGAGGTTGCGGCTCGCAGAGAAGTGGACCGCCACGATTTTCGCGGGCGTCGCTTGTCTCTACGGAGACGGCGTGAGCTGCTCGGATAATGAGAATGTCTTTCCGATGGGGGGCGTCGGTGTCCAATACATCCTCAAACCGAAGGAAGGCATCGTTGTGAACCTTGAATATGCCGAGGGCGAGGGTGCTAGCTACGGCCTCTATCTGAAGCTGGGATACGCTTTCTAACTTTCTCCACGACCCGTGCCCATTCTGATTGGCGCCCCCGGCCGGAGTTGAACCGACGACCTACCGCTTAGGAGGCGGTCGCTCTATCCACTGAGCTACGGGGGCGCTGATTCGAGAATGTACCAGCAACCGCGCCTGGGAAGGCCTTCTGCCCAGTAGGATCCACTTCAGGCGGGTGCGACCAGTTGGTTGGCCGCCGGTCAATGACGATAATCCTTGCCGAAGACCACGCACCATCCCATGGCACAGAGCTATCTCTACCGCCGCCACAACCTGCTGGTGCGCATCACGCACTGGATCAACGTCATCGCCCTGACGGCTCTGCTGATGAGCGGGCTGCAGATTTTCAACGAACATCCGGCGCTCTACTGGGGGAAGTCTTCCTACACCGGCGAGCCCGCCATTTTCGAAGTCGCGAACGGGTTCCCCTTTGGCAAGCCCTCCTACACCGGCAAGCCCGCCATCTTCGAAGCCGCGAACAAGTTCCCGTCCTGGATCACGGTTCCCAGCGGGCAGTGGCTCGCCATGGGGCGCCGCTGGCATTTCTTCTTCGCGTGGCTGTTCGTGATCAATGGCATCGTGTATCTCGCCCACAGCCTCGCGAGCCGCCACGTCCAGCGTGATCTGAAACCGACACGCGAGGACTGGCGCGGCATCTGGCGTTCCTTCAAGGATCACCTCCGCATGCGTCATCCACACGGCGAAGCGGCCAGGCGCTACAACGTGCTCCAGAAGCTTTCCTATCTGCTCCTGATCTTCGGACTCTTTCCGCTGGTCCTCTTGACCGGCTGGGCGATGTCGCCGTGGCTCAATTCGGTCCTGCCCGGGTGGGTGGACTTCCTGGGTGGCCGCCAGTCTGCGCGCACGCTGCATTTCATTGCCGCCTGGACCCTGGTGTTGTTCGTCCTGATCCATGTGTTCGAGGTCGTCGTTACAGGGTTCTGGAACAACCTGCGCTCGATGATCACGGGCCGCTACAGGATCAGCTCCGAGAAGCAGTCATGAGGTGGCGTATGCGCTCCCGTCGATACTTCCTGCGACAGGCGCTCACCGGTGCGGGCGCCGCGCTGCTGGCCGGCTGCGACGCACTCTCGAACAGCTCCTGGTTTCCGAAGGTTCTCGACGTCGGCGAGCACCTGAGTAGTGCCGCACAGCATCTCGTGACCGCGCGACGCTCGATGGCTCAGGAGTTCACTGAGGCCGACCTGTCGCCGCAGTTCCGCAGCAATGGCACTGCGAACCCCGAGGACGCCGCCTACCAGGCGCTGGCGGCGCGTGGATTCCAGGACTGGAAGCTGCTGGTCGACGGGCTGGTGCAGGCTCCCGCCGAATTCACGCTGGCGCAGCTGCGCGCGATGCCGAGTCGCACACAGATCACGCGCCACGATTGCGTCGAGGGATGGAGTGCGATTGGCAAATGGACCGGCGTGCAGCTCAGTCACATGCTGGCGCTCGTTCGGTTGCAGCCGGAAGCCCGCTATGTCGTCTTTCATTGCGCGGACCCAATGTGGGGAACTGCGGAAAAGTACTACGAGAGCATCGACCTGGAAGACGCTCTGCACCCGCAGACGATCCTGGCGTACGAGCTGAACGACGAGGTTTTGCCGATCAAGAACGGCGCCCCGCTGCGCGTGCGCATCGAACGCCAACTCGGCTACAAGATGGCGAAGTACATCATGCGCATCGAGGCGGTGAAGAACTTCGCGGGAATCCGCGGCGGCAAGGGCGGCTACTGGGAAGACCGCGGCTACGAGTGGTTTGCCGGCATCTGAGGTTGGGCCGCACAAATAAATAGGGGTCGCTTTCGCGACCCCCAGCAGTTGCCACATTTCGCCATCTACAAGAGACATTGATCTGTGGTGTCTGCGATTACAGCCTGCGCTCCCTATCCGCGCGCGACAATGGCAATCGGCCGCATCGGGCAGTCAGCGCCTTCCTACCTGCACGGAAGCTGGCGTAGTCCTTGCAGCGTTTTCGGACATCGATTGATGGAGCATCCTCATGGCGCGTGCAATCTGGAAAGGTGCGATCCGCTTTAGCCTCGTGCATGTCCCCGTAAGCCTGCACACCGCGGCACGACCACACGAGCTGGACCTGCACATGCTGGACAAGCGCGACTTCTCGCCGGTCGGATATCAGCGCATCAGCAAGAAGACCGGGAAGACAGTCGAGTGGCGTGACATCGTCAAGGGTTATGAGTACAAGAAGGGCGACTACGTCGTGCTGACCGACGAGGATTTCCGTCGGGCGAATGTCGATGCGTCACGAACCATCGACATTCAACTCTTCGTGGATCGCGCAGCAATTGCGCCCTACTACTTCGACACGCCCTACTACCTCACGCCCGAGGGCCAGGGCGGAAAGGTGTATGGACTCCTGCGTGATGCAATGGCGGAAGCCGGCAAGATTGCCGTGGCGTCCTTCGTGCTGCGCAGCCGCGAACACCTCGCGACATTGATGCCGGAGGACGGCGTCTTGATGCTCAACACCATGCGCTTCGAGCAGGAGATTCTTCCGCAACCCAAGGTCGAAGGCGCGAAAGCAGCTCGACGCGCCGCGAACGGCAAGGAATTGCAGACTGCTCTCAGGCTGATCGACGAGATGTCAGCGTCCTGGCAGCCAAAGAAGTATCGCGACACCTATCGCGACGATCTCATGAAGCGCATCAAGCAGAAAGTGAAGGCCGGCGAATCGAAGACGCTGACAGCGCCCGAGAAGGGTGCTGCGCGCGAGGAACGCGGCAAGGTGGTGGACCTGATGGCGCTTCTTCAGAAGAGCCTGGATGAGAAGCGGCGCGGTCCGCGACGTGCCGGCCCACATCGCAGTACCCGCGCTGCCTCAGCCCGTCGCGCCTGAGGCACTGCATCATCGCGTCGCTGCCGTGCTGAGTGACTCCAGAAAGCTGGTTCCGGAGCTGCGTTCACCCATCAGCTGCTTCTTGCGATTCTGGAGTTGCTCGCCGACGGCTTTGAGGTCCATGTCCGAAGCGCGCGCCTTGGCGAACATCCCATCGCGCTTTTCCTCTTCATTGACATGATGCTTGATCATCTCTGAGAGGACATGAATCCGCGCATCGAAATAATCATCCGGTCCTGCTTCCTCGATCGTGGCGATCAGCTTCTTGGCGCCCTCGTGTTCGACTTCCGCTTCGTGATGCACACCCGTCGCACCCGTGGCTTCGAGGAAAGCCGGATAGAAGATTTCCTCTTCAATCGTCGTATGCACCTTGAGCGCCGTGCAGATCTTGTCGGCCAGTTCGACCTTGCGCGCGTGGGAGCGTGCCTTCTCGAATTGTTCGAACCATCCCTCAACTTCGCGGTGATCACTCTTCAGGAGCGAAATCGCATCCTGCGGCGAACGCTGCGCCCGACGTGATGATGATCCATTTGACTTCGATGAGCCGTTTGACTTCCGTTTCCCCTTTGCCATTTGTACTGCTCCTGTGTTCCGTGCGAACCGGGGGCGAGACAATAGGCTGAGGTATGCGGTGACACCATCCGCTAGGTGCCCTGAGAACGCGTCGGTCGCGTCCTACCGTTTCTGGCTTGAGTCCGACCCGGCTGCTGTGTCCGTGCAAACCAGATCGATGAGCTGCGGCGCTTCTGTGTGCTCAGAGGTCGTGGTCGGCCCGTCTCCCGGGACAACGACCCAACACATGGGGCGCTGCGGGGCGGGCGGATCGACGATCATCAAAGCGATGGCAAGGAGTGTAGTCGCGCACTTCATGGGCTGATCCTGCCACCCGAGCACGGCAGGTGCTGTGCGCTATTTCCGCTGCGCGTGTGAGTTGATTCGCACTTTTTTGTAGGCGGCCCGCAAGAGCCGACCCGCGGCGTTCAAGTGTGAGACGCCTTCTCGTCAGGGCGGCGTATGCGTAATAATCCGGCCAATATGAACAGGCCGGCTCCAGGCGGGCGAACCGTGCATGCGTGCCTGCTGGCAGCAGCAATCGCAACAGGCATGTGCTCGTGTCTAAGCGCTTGCACGTCGAAGCCTCTCATTGCGTATTCGACCGATACACCGCCGCTTGCGCTCGTTCCAGCAGAGGCGGCAGGCATCGTTGACCGCCGTGCACGTTTTCGCGAGATTTACTGCGCTGTACTCGAAGCGCACGGACCTGAGCTTCCGGACTACCGGCCCTGCGATCAGGCGCTGACGCGCGTCGGAAACGAGCCGACCGGCGACGGACGGCCCGTTGACCTTGGTCCTTCCAAGCGCCGCCTCATTGCGGCATTGGTGCCGGGAATCGGGTACGAATGCATCGAGCCGTGGCTGAACCCGATGGGAAGCGCTGCGGAGCTTGTGCGCCCATTCGGGTACGAGGCCTCATGGATGAAGGTCGACGCACTCTCGGGCATCGAAAACAATGCCCGGCAGATTCGCGATGCACTAATGGCCATGCCCGAAGAGTCTGGCCCGCCTCGCGTGGTGCTGATCGGGTACTCGAAGGGGGCGCCGGACATCCTTCAGGCGCTCGTGACTTATCCGGAGATTCGCCCGCGCGTGGCTGCAGTCGTGAGCGCCGCCGGTGCTGTCGGTGGCTCACCACTCGCAAATGATTCGGAACAATACCAGGCGGACCTGATGCGCCACTTTCCCGGCGCCACCTGCGCTCCGGGCGATGGCGGGGGTGTCGCCAGCTTGCGCACGACTGAGCGACGGAACTGGCTCGCACAGAATCCCCTGCCGACCGGATTGCGCTACTACTCGCTGGTCACATTCCCCCAACCGGAGAGAATCTCATCGATCCTGAAGTCGAGTTATCGCAAGCTCGCGAAGATCGATGGTCGCAATGACAGCCAGGTGATCTTCTACGACGAGGTAATACCGACCAGCACGCTCATGGGCTACGTGAATGCAGACCATTGGGCCATTACGTTGCCCATCGCCCGCTCGCACCCGAAGATCGGGTCCTGGTTCGTCACGGAGAATGCGTATCCGCGCGAGGCTCTGCTCGAAGCGATGCTGCGGTTCATCGAGGAAGACCTTGCGGACCGCCCAGAGTAGACTCTGCGCACGGCGTCGGTGAGCGGCACAAGCCCAAAAGACTAACGACAAGCGACACCGCCTACTGATCTTCACGACTACGCTATGGCGACACGACTGCGGCTCCTCGCCTTCTCATTCCTGTGCACGCCAGGTGCTGCGTTCGCCTGGGTCTATCCCGAGCATCGTGACATTTCGATTCTTGCGGTCGAGACGCTCGACCCGGAACGCCGATCGATATTCGATAATCTGTGGGCCGAAGCACGCGTCGGCAACGAGAAACGCCTGTGTGCGCAAGGAGCAGACACGGCACAAGGCTTGAAAACCGACTGCATCGACTGGGCAGCGATGCCCGCGATCGCGGGCGATCATTCCTGTTCGAGTCAACAGATGCTCGAGCTGGTCACCAACTCCGAGCGGGTCCTCGACCTCGCCGATATCGCGGCGCAGCTCAAGCTCGACCTCGCGCAAGTCCCCAAACTGCCGCCTGCCGAGCCCGACACAGGTGCCACGAGCCGTATCAGCGATTTGCGCCGGCAGCTCGAGAACGAAGCGCGCGCGGGCTCAGCGCACCAACGCCCTTCGGGTCGCTGATATCCGGCTGCAGGGAGCCGACCCGGAGTACGCAACCCGGGCGGGATCCAACAATGCACACTTCCTGCTGGCCCGTCCCAGGTCGGACTTCACCGCTGCGGAATACGTGGAAACGACCCTCAAGCGCGGATCAGACATCAACGCCGTCGGTGTGTGGGGGTCGTATCACTTGACCGCGCTGCAGAAGGCCACACGACTCGCGCACGAAACGCTCCCTGCCGACGAGCGCTCAGCCCTGACTCGCGCGATGTTGGCAGACGAGGCCTTTGCGCTGCACTTTATCGAGGATGCCTACGCCGCGGGCCACGTGGCCGGAACCTGGGGCGATGTGTCACAGCGCAAGGGCACTCATGACCACTACAACGAGTACGGCCTGGAAGTGAGTACCTGGCAAGGAGGCGCGAAGACAGTCGTGCTGATGGGCGATGCGCACATGCGCCCGGAGGACGCCCAAAGGGCCGCCGAATCCGTGCGCTTGAGCCTCGAGCAGCTGCTCGACACAGCGGCCGGCCGGCCGCGGAAGGTGAATCTGCCGTACACGCCGAAGGCTCCTGCGGAGCCCGAAGCGTTCGACGTGTGCAAGACCAACATGCTGGGCGAGAGGCCCGAGGCACAGCAAGCCACACCCGAAGCTCTCGAGTTGGGTGTCGAGGTCCTGCGGCCGACTCCTGTACCGAGCTTGGGACCGGGGCTGGGCGCCATGCCGCGTTTCCGAGCGGAAGTCGGTCCGTTCATCGGTGTCGCCGGCTCGCTCGATGTGCGTTACCTCGATGGTGGCTACACGGGCCTCGAAAGCGACAACGGGTTCATCGGCGGCGCAGACCTGTCGCTGCGCTTCGGTTACGGGCTCGAAGGCGTGCTCGACCAGTCCGGAGACGGTCTGATTTATTTTGCCGTCGGATACAGGGGCGATACGCCCTCCTCGAACCAGTTCGGCACGAGCCCGTTTGCACAGCAAGGCGGCAGCCTCGCGGCAGCGATCCCGGGACGCACCGCATTCACCGCGCGACTGCGCTTGCCCTTCTACCTCATACCCGGCGATCTGTTGCTGTTGTCGCCGCTGTACTTTGTGTCGCCCATGACCTACCAGAACATGGCGGTCACTGCGATCAACGGTGGGCTGATCCCCTGGCAGCTTGGCTGGGGGACACGCTTCGGCCGCTTCCAGTTCGTCCTGGGTCGCGAGATCGGTGTGGCTTTCTACGGACGGCAATCGGACGACAGCCTGTTCGCGCCCAGCGAGACCCCGGGTGTCCCAAGGGTGGTCAGCTTCAAGTCAAACTATTTCGACTTCCCGATATTCGAGTATCGGCCCTACCGCGCATTTGATATGACCCAGGCGTCTGTCTTGACACTGCAGCTGTACGGCGCAGTGGATGATCCGAACTCGGGCAGCGTTCTCTTTCCCGTCGGCGCTCCGGGCGTCCAGATGGACCGCGTCTACTCGATCGGAATTCGGCTGGTGTTCGACTGGCGGCGTTATTTTGACGCTCGCTGAGCAGTGCGACCTGTAGGAACGAACATGTCGGCGCTCGTCGCCGTCTGGCCAGCGCTATCAGCCCAGCTCGGTGAAAGTCGAGCACATCGACCGCCTGTCGGTGGAGCACCCGCGCTGGCGCTTCAATATGCGAATACGGAGCCGCTCGTGCGCCTCAACGTCGAATGGCGAGGTGACCTGCCGCTGATGAAAGAGCCTACGGAAGAGATACTCGCGGTGCTTGGCCGCTTCACCTGAGTCAGCGGCTGCGATCTCCGACGTAGAGTTCACTCAACTCCGACGTCGAAAGCTCGACAGGCGGAATGAGAAATTCGCCGTCGTCCAGAATCTGCAGCACATGATTGTCCCCACGAACGAATACGTCATCCGCCACATGCCCTCCAAGCGCCTCTGTACTATCGTCAATCAACGACCCTAAAACGTATCGAAACACATTGACGTTGGTCTTAATCCTTCCATCAAAACGGTTGTTGTAGCCGGTTGGCCAACGAATAGCTGTCAAGACCCCTACTCGATCCCGGTACTCCTCAGGCGTGCCAATATCGCCCGCCCGCTCGCATTCATTGGCAATAAACGGCCCATGGTCACCGCTGACTACAATTACGGCGTCATGATCTTTCTGGATGATCTCGTCAACAATGGATTCGACCTGATCTGCGGCAGCGATGACTTGCCGCGAATACAATTCCACCTCGGTCTCTTCGACGCATCGACCGGCGACCTTCGCTTTTGTGTGCCCGGGCTCAAACATATGCATATACAGAAACCGCGGAATTGCCAACTTTTCGCCAACTCCGAGCTGCGTGGAAATTTCGCTCCGAAAAACGCTCATAGGTAGTGCAAATTCCGCCTTACCACGCCCGACCAAGAAACTCGGTAAGACCTTACGGAGAATTACGCGTGCGCCAGATAACTCATCTACGTGCGGAAAGCAGAAATCGGCCGTACATCCGTGCAGCAATAGATAATCCCCCTGATGAATGTACTGCGTTCGAAAACCGTTCCTTCTGAGTAATCGAATCAAGTTATTTTCGCCACCGATGACTTGCCGCGCCGCTCCGCTCACTTCAAACGCCTTCTCCGACGCGCGATAATAGTGATGACGCATGTCGAGCATCGACAACATGGAATCCGTGGTTGAGTGATAGTTCGAAAACGTGTCTTCGTAAAGCCGAAAGCCTCTGTCTCTCAACCACCCCTTGAACTCCGCAACGTCGATCCGTTTCGCATCCAAATATGCGAAGCTAGAGAAAGCATCCGCGAGCAGCAGATAGATGTTTGGTTTGCGGTCTAGCTCCGCACTGACAATGGCCTGTTCCGGCTGATACGTCAGGCTGCCGCTCGATACGCTGCGCAATGCCAGCACTATCGCGGCAATCGTCATTACCCCAAGAACCGCTGCCAGCCGACCAACGTTTCTTCCGAAGGCAATCCCGACTAATGTCGCCGGGATAAGTAAATAGAGTAGATTTGCCGCCAGCAGCGAACCGCCTCCTAGCTGCCCGAGAAACCCGCTAACTACCTGGCTTTCAAAGATGGGAAGGCGCAATGCAAAGGCCAAATACAGCGCACATACGAACGCAGTCGCGAATCCGATGTAGTTGTGCAGCCGCGTCATCGCAAGCACGACGATCGTCACGAGTAGGGCAAGGACGATTGGCAGCGTAAGACCAATCGCTACCACAAGTGCCGACGCAGGCGTCAGCATCGTGAAGTTGCCTGCTATATAGAAAATCGATACGTACAACCCGGAAGCCAAAGCTGAAAGCGCTGCCGCGCGCCAGGCGCGATTCGCTATCACGTTGGTTTCGCTCAATATCATTTCCTGGAGCTCATGAGATAAAGAGTTCTCTCACTTCCAGGCACCGCCGCTTCTTCAATGATTTCGTAATAGAGAGAGAAAACGCTCTCGAAGTTCTCCTTGTTATAGAAATCGAACAGATGCCTGGCGTCACGTTTGCTTCGCAAGAGCTTTTCCGCCCACGAGTCAGACGGGTGGACGAACTCGATAATCAGATGTCTCGCCGTGGAGGTAAACGAATCCGCCAGCATTTCGAAACTGCAATTGTTCGAGATGCAGAGATGATGTATCAGTGCCAACGACAAGATGCAGTCGGGAGCCAAATGCCTTACGCGCGTCTGAAGATCTCTGCGTTCGCTGTTTGCAAATCCCAGTCCCGGAGTTGGATTCGTGTAGTCGACGACCAGGGGAATGATTTTTGTCTCACCGCGTTCTCGGCACAGCCGATAATTCTTGTCGACGGCCACTGGATCAATGTCGGTGCACAGGATCCACTCGCAGAGGTGCTGAACCAATCTTGAAAAGTGCCCGTCGTTGCCGCCGATATCCCAAAGCTTCGTGACGCCAGTCTCTTTGACCCACTTGGTAACGGTTCTCTCCTTGAACTGAAATGCGTCGTCATCGTAGTTTGCCAAACTGTAATAATCGCCCCATTCGCTCTGCGCCCTGGGCCGCATTTTTTGTATGAAGCCCTTCAGGCTGTTCACGATATTTTTTTGGGTAGTCAGCGCCAGCCTGAGCCGTTTAGTGCTCTCGAATCTTTCCTTGTGCTTGCGCAACGACTTGGCATGCATGTGGATGTTCGCCTTGACCTGGGGGTTCAAGTGCGTTCTTCGCGGCAGCATGGCGCTTGCCACCTCCAGAGGCACGCCATCGAGAAACAGGGCTTGAAGTCGAATCAAATCAGTCGCGACGTATTTCATTAGCAGCAATGGCGCCAGAAAATGACGACAGAATTGTCCGTATGCCGCCCAAGGAGCGCCATCCTGATAGAAATCAAAGGACAATGTATCTATGAAGAGAGGCTTGGCATCGACAAATTGCACGTTGAATGCCGTCGCGTCCTTGAGAACCATACCGTAGTTCAAGGCAGCGAGATGAACGCTCAGCGTCAGGAGAGCGGCGTCCTTCAGTTGCGAGAAACTCCATTCGTACGGATACGATACAAAGGATAATTGGGCAGGTTCGATCACCTTTCGATCGGGCGCATCGTCAATCAATTTGTGTTCGACTAACGATGACGAATGAGACAAGTGACGCGTACAAGCCGGATGTCATCAGCTTGTCGTATTGCGGAAAATACGTTGGATTTATTTGGCGCCGGACGACGCCATTCTCAACGAAAATGTGCCCCGACGGATCTCGATATGATGACGGATCTCGACCACCCACTATCGAACCATCAATCGGAGTCTATCGAGTGGTCAGCGGACCTACCCTCATTGGCAGCGGATGTAGAAGGGTGAGTTTTGCGCCTCGAAAGCAGAGATCGAGCGAAGGTCTTGAGATTTCCCCAAAACACCGCGATTACCGCCATCCCTCCGATGAAGGATTGAATCAATAGGCTTCCGGTTCCGGGATCGAAATAGGCGAATGCCACGGTTGGTGACAAGGCTAGTGCTATCGCTACAGTTCCTTTGCGCACTGGATTCCTTCCCAACCGTATGAATACCGTAAGAATGCTAGTCTTCGACGGCCTTGAACGCAATTTAGTTTCATTGAAATGACATCATTAGTTCATTCAACTGACATCAAACGGGGGCAACCTATTGAGTTTTTTGCTGATCGGGTCATCCGCAGGATGCTGGCACTTCACCGCAGCGGAGGCACCAGCGCTCCGAGTTATCGCATCGGAAATGAGTGCGCACGCAGCTGCATCTAGCGCGACTCAGACTGGGGCGCTTTGGAAGCGCTGATCAGAGGGGGGATTCAGATAACTCTAAGGTCAATGCGCAAGATGATCGAACTTCCTGCTGAAGGCTCCCTGGAGAGCTTGATCGTGTACTAGCGCTGCGCCAAGCCAGTCACACGGCAAACAAGGGAGAACAGTAGGGATTTCTTAGGGTCTCGTTTTAGATGGTGGAGCAGAAGGGGATCGAACCCTCGACCTCCGCATTGCGAACGCGGCGCTCTCCCAGCTGAGCTACTGCCCCACGCGAAAATGGGCGCGGGATTCTAGCATCGGCATCCCGGGGGTCAAAGCGCGAGAGGCGGCCCCACGCGTCCTCCGATCGCTAGCGCAGCACTTGGGGCTATCATGCCCACCGGGAGACTCGAGGACGACCGCATGAGCGTCGCAATTCGAAGCGCGCGTACCGCGGATCTCGACTTCATCGTCGACTGCAACGCCCGCCTCGCCCAGGAGACCGAAAGCAAGCAGCTCAGTGCGCGAGTGTTGCGCACGGGCGTGCAAAGCGCGCTGGACTCCGAACACAAGGGTCGCTACTTCATCGCTGAACTGGAAGGCCAGCCTGTAGGTCAACTCTTGCTGACCCACGAATGGAGCGACTGGCGAAATGGCTTCTTCTGGTGGTTCCAATCGGTCTATGTGGTGCGCGAGGCGCGTCGTCATGGCGTGTTCGCGGCCCTTTATCGTCACGTCGAAGAGCTGGCGCGAAACAGCCCTGACGTGTGCGGTCTGCGTCTTTACGTCGAACAACACAATCACAACGCGCAGCAGATCTATCAGCGGTCGGGGCTCACACGTACGGCGTACGAGGTCATGGAGCTCGAGTTCCACCGCCCGCAGGGAGGTGCCTGATGCTTGCGCCCGGTAGTCGCGCGCCTGAATTCACGCTCCCTGATCAGGATGGGCGCGATCGGTCGCTGACTTCATTGCTGAGCGACGGATCTCTGATCCTCTATTTCTATCCGGCCGATTTCACGCCCGGATGCACTGCGGAGGCCTGCTCGCTGCGCGATCTGCACACCGATATTCAGCGTGCCGGGCTGCGCGTGGTTGGTGTGAGCCCGCAGAGTGCGGAGAGTCACAAGCGTTTCGCGCAGAAATATGGCCTCAAGTTCACGTTGCTCGCCGATCCAGATAAGCACGTGATCAAGATGTACGACGTCGACGGGCCGCTCGGCATTGCCGTGCGGCGCGCCACCTACCTGATTGATCAAAGCCGCGTTGTGCAGGGCGCCGTGCTGGCAGACTTTCGGATCAGCCGCCATGAGGAATTCGTACGTAAGGCAGTGGAGCTGCGAAGAGCGGCGAGTTAGATACTCGGTGTAACCTGAGATTACGACGTTATATTACTGTTAGATAACACTTTTATATAGAGTCAGTAGGTCATCCTGAGGACGGATGGTCGTCCGAGCGTCGGCACGGTCACCACGTATATCGTGTCGTATTCGTCCTCCCCCATCGGTGGAATGCGCCCGTCGCGGCTCAGCCGTCGCACGATCTCCGGAACGGTGTTGCTGTGCCCCACGACCAGCACGTTGCGCCCGCGGTATTCAGAACGGATCTGTCGCAGCAGGCCGGTGACATCTGCGGCCGGAACCGTCTTCACCGGTACTCCGAGGCGGGCGGCGAGCGGCTCCGCGGTGCGTTGAGCACGGCGCGTGTCACTCGCGAACACGGCGGCAATCCGAGCGCTCCCTACCTTGCTTCCGAACAGCCGCGCGAGCAGTTCGGCACGCTGCTCGCCCACCTGGCTGAGCGGCGGGTCACTGATGGTGCTCAGTTCTTTCTCGGCATGACGTACGACGACCACCGTGGTCGTTGTCATGGACAACACGAACCAGGCGGCGAGGCCCACGACCAACAACCCTGCAAGCGCGGCAAGCCACAGGGGCGTCAGCAGCGGACGGCGGCGGAGCTCGGTGTGCTCCTTTTTCATCAGCAGCTATCAGCCTTTAGCGAGGAGGCCCAAGTCTGATCCGGGCCGCATTCTGACACCGCGGACCCGGAAAGGGCAGCGGTGCCGGATTGCAATCCGGCATCAAATCCATATAATAAGCATTGCTTATTATCAGTGGAGCGTAGTACTTATGCAGTCCCGCCCCCGCCTCGGCTACCTGGTCCACGACGTGGCGCGTTTGTTTCGGGCCGAGTTCGCGGTTCGTGCGCTCAAGCATCGCATGACCCAGACGCACATGCGCACCATCGCCTATCTCGGTCGCATGGAAGGCTGCAGCCAGCGCGAGCTGGCCGAAGTGATCGAAGTTCGACCCATCACGCTGGGTCGACAGGTCGATCTGCTAGAGGCCTCGGGCCTCATCGAGCGGCGGCCCGATCCCGTCGATCGACGTGCGGTGTGCCTGTACCTGACACCACGCTCGCGCGCCCGCCTCGAACAGCTCCATGAGATCGGCGACGGGATCTACGATCGCGCGATGCGCAATCTCTCCAAGGCTGAACGCGACACACTGCTACGCCTGCTGGAAACGGTCCGCGAGACTCTTGCACAGGACCGCGCCCAGGATCGAGATGAAGGCGCGCGTTCCGGGGCGGTGTCCCATCATGGCCACTGAGACCACGTCCGCCGCACCACGTCGTAGCCTCTGGCGCCCGCTTCTCCTGTGGGTCGCCCCAGCGGTGCTGATCGCCGTTGCCCTGGTCTTCTGGTACTTCGGCCGTGGCTATGCCAGCACCGACAACGCCTACGTCAAGGCTGACAGAACCACCGTAGCGGCCGAGGTCGACGGCACCGTCAAGCACGTCCCCGTCAAGGAAAACGCCCATGTCGCCGCGGGTGATGTACTGATCGAGCTCGACGATGAGCAACTGCGCTATGCGGTTCAAAGCGCGAAGGCGCGCGTCGATGCCGTCAAGGCTCAGATCGCAGGTCTCAAAGCACAGTACGCCGAGAAGGGCACCGAACTCGCCGTGGCGCAACGCTCGGCGGACTTCGCCAAGCGCGAGCAGACACGCCAGCAGGAGCTTGCCGCGAAACATCTCGTCGCACTGTCGAAACTCGACGACGCCGATCAGGCAACTCAGGTTGCCGTCGGCCAGGTCCAGGTCACGGAGCGCGATCTCGCGGCCATTGCAGCCCGGCTTGGTGGCGATCCGAAACGCTCCGTCGACTCGCATCCGGATGTCGAAGCCGCGGTGGCGGAATTGCAGCACGCCGAGCTCAATCTGCGCCGGGCGCGCATCCTGGCGCCGCGTACCGGCATTGTCAGTCACTTGCCCCAGGTCGGCGACCATCTCACGGCCGGTGGCCCTGCCCTCGCCATCGTTTCCGACCAGGGCATGTGGATCGAAGCGAATTTCAAGGAAACCGACCTTGCGCATGTGCGTAAGGGTCAGGCTGTGCGGATCGAGATCGATACCTATGGGCGGCGCAAGTGGTCCGGCCGCGTCGAAAGCATCGCGCAGGCGACCGGTGCGGAATTCGCGATCCTTCCACCGCAGAATGCCAGCGGCAATTGGGTCAAGGTCGTGCAACGTATTCCGGTTCGGATTGCCGTTCTCACCACGGCCGAAGATCCACCCCTGCGGGCGGGCATGAGCGCGACCGTCCGAGTCGATACCAACAGCGAACCCGATCAGGCCGTAGCCCGCACTGCCCTGGCCGCGCCATGACCAGGGATGGTCGCGTCAACCGCGGCCTCGTCGTCGCCTCGACCATGTTGGCGACGATGCTCTACGCAATCGACACCACGATCGCGAATGTGGCGCTCCCCCACATCCAGGGGAGCCTGCAGGCTTCGCCCGACCAGGTTCTCTGGGTCCTGACCTCCTACATCGTCACGAGCGCGATCGCTACACCACTGGTTGGTTTCATCGCATTGCGGATCGGCGAGCGACCGGTTCTGTTGATGAGTGTCGCCGGGTTCACCCTTGCCTCGATGCTCTGTGGTATCGCCACATCGCTTCCGGAGCTCGTGATCTTTCGCGCGATCCAGGGCGCTTGTGGCGCTGCTCTGATCCCGCTGTCGCAATCGTCGCTGCTGAGCGTGTTTCCGCGCGAGAAGCATGGCACCGCGCTTGCCATCTGGGGCGTCGGTGTGATGGTGGGACCGGTGATTGGGCCGACGCTCGGTGGCTGGCTCACCGAGGCGCTCAATTGGCGCTGGGTGTTCTACATCAATGTGCCGGTCGGTGCGCTGGCGTGGCTCGGGCTTGACTGCATCCCTGCCACAGGGCGCGAGGTCCAAGGATCGCGTCTTCGATCTGAAAGGGTTCGTGATGCTCGCACTCGCCATCGGCCTGGCACAGCTCGCTCTCGACCGTGGCAACAGTCTCGGCTGGCTCGACTCGACGGAGATCGTCGCCGAGCTGGTTCTTGCCGGCGTTCTCTTCTACATGTTCTTGGTACACACCCTGACTACTGCGCATCCCTTCTTCGAACGCGGGTTGTTCCGGGATCGCAACCTGGTCGCGGGTCTCATCACGCCCTTCGTCGTATTTCCGCTCATCATGGTCCCGGGAGCACTCCTGCCCGTTTTCATGCAGCAGCTGCAGGACCACACCGCTTCCACGGCCGGGCTCGTCATGGCACCGCGCGGCATCGGCATGGCCATCGCGATGTTGAGCGGCGGCCGTCTCATTTCGCGCGTGGATTCGCGCCTGCTGGCAGCCATCGGCCTGGGCATCGTGCTGGCTTCGTGCATTCCTCTCGTGCACATCACGACCGATACGACTTCTGCCACCATCGCGGCCGTCACATTCTTCCAGGGCGTCGGCATGGGGTTGACGTTCCTGTGCATCAACGCAGCCGCCTACGCTACGTTGCCGGCCGAACTGCGCACCGAGGGCGCCGTGCTCGTGACGTTGGGGCGAACGCTGAGCGGCGCGATCGGTATTTCCATTGCCGGGACGCTGCTCACGCACTCGATCGCTGCGAATCAATCGCGATTGGTCGAATACTTCTCGGTGTTCGACACGGATCGCTGGGCCAGCGCCGTACAAATGCTCGGTAATCGCGCTGACGCGTTGCTGGCCATGCAGGTCCAGCAACAGGCCACAGTCATCGGCTATGAGAATGTATTTGCCGTGATCAGCGGCCTGGCCCTCTTCGCGCTGCCATTGCTGCTGCTCTTCAAGCTCCCGAAGCGCCCGAAGGCCGCCGTGGATCCCGCCAGCGCCGAAGCCCTGCACTGATTTGAGCCGGCGACCATCGTGCGGGTTGTATTCGAACGAATGAAGTTGTGGGTTGGGGTTTGCGAGGAGCGCAGAACGATCCTGACCGCGCAGGTAGCTGTCAAAAAATGCCAGGCTGTAACTGGTGATCCAGCGTGCGCTGCCGCTCTGGACCGCACCCGTCGTGCTCTTGCCGAGCGAGATGAGATTCGTCCACTCGAAATGCGACGCAGCGTTGAGAACCAGGAAATACTTCGGCGCCTGCAGCCTCTCGTAAACCGCGGGCAGGAACGGCGTGATGCCCCAATCGAGTGTGCCACCCTGGAGCATCACTGGGACTTGGACCCCACCGAGTGCAGGACCATCGATATAGGGCAGCGCATAGGGCGATAGAAGCAGCGCCGCACGAATACGTGAGTCCCGCCATGCCGGCCTCGCTCCCGCCATGCCCAGCGCTACGTAGCCGCCGAGTGAATGACCCGCGATTCCGATGGCGTGTTCATCGACGTGATCGCGCAGAAAAGCTGCGGAATCGGTACCTCCCAGCAGGTGATCGATGAGCGCGCTGAGATCCTCCTTGCGATCGAGGTACTTGTTGTCGTCCCAGCTCCTTGCATCGATGAAGTTCGGTATCACGATGGGCTCGCTTCCGGTACCCGCGTCGGCGTGATTGGGAGCGGCAACGATGTAACCCATGCGGGCGAGATTTTCAGTGAGAAAAATGATCTGATCGCCCGCGCCCAGAAAGCCATGTGAAAAAACAATGAGAGGAAAACGGCCTGGCGCGATCGTGCCGTCCGGCGCGGCAACGCCGAGCTGACCTTTGTAGTCGAAGCGGTCCTCCGGATCCGCCGTCGGGTACCACAGGAAGTAATCGCGGGTACGAGCGGGGTTGCTCCCAACTGTGTATGTGAACTGAAGCTTCCGATAACCAACCGACATCGGCGTCGTTGCGGATGACCCTCCGGTCCCGCGGTCGTCTTGAGGACCCTCAGCGAGTGAGGTCGCGCCGGCGACGAGCGAGAGGAACATGAAAGTGCTGATTGCGATCCGCTTCATCTCAGCTACGCTAGGTTACGGTCGGAGAATTAACAAATCCTGAACCCAGGCATGTATCGCCCCCGAAACGCCACTATCACCACCCTGCTGAGCCTCGTTCTCTCGCTCGCTCTCGCGCAGCACAGCGCGGCACAGCAACTCGTTCTCACTCCATTCAAGCCCGGCGGCATCTACGCTCTCGGTGAAAAGGCGGGCTGGAACGTCACGTTGCCTGCTGGCGCCGTGGCAGCTGCGGAATACTCCTACACGATCAGGAAAAACAATTTCGACCTGATCAAGAGCGGCAAGCTCGATCTCTCACAGCCCGCGGCCATCGAAGTCACTCTCCATGAGCCGGCGATGCTCTACGTCGAGGTGAGATCGAGCGATCCCACTGCCAGGGTGCATCTGGTCGGAGCAGCGATCGCGCCGGAGAGACTTCAGCCGTCCGTACCTCGCCCGCGCGACTTCGATCAGTTCTGGGCTGACAAGATCCGCATGCTGGAGAAGGTCTCGCCGAACCCCGTGCTTGCGCCGGGAGCGAGTGACAAGCCCAACGTCGACTACTTCACGCTGCAGATGGATCACATCAACGGCAAGCACATCTATGGCCAGGTCGCCAAGCCCAGCACTGCGGGCAAGTTTCCCGGCCTGGTGATCTTTCAGTGGGCGAGCCCGCCCTACCCTTTGCAGAAGGAATGGGTCACGGCCCGCGCGGCGGAAGGTTGGCTGGCGGTGAACATCGAACCGCACGATGTGCTGCCGGATCAGCCGACAGGCGTACTACGACGCGCTACCGCAGGAGCTGAAGCAGTATCAGGCGATCGGCCGCGACGATCGTGATCAGAGCTACTTTCTGCAGATGTATCTCGCCGACTACCGCGCCGTGGAGTATCTCGCGAGCCGACCGGATTGGGACGGCAAGACGCTCGTCGCCACCGGGATCAGCATGGGTGGCCAGCAGAGCCTGTGCGTCGCGGCTCTGAACTCCAAGGTGACCGGCGTCGTCGTGCATGTGCCGGCCGGCGCGGATTCCAATGGCCCCTTGCACGGGCGCGCATCCGGATTTCCCAACTGGCCCGCCGACGATCCGAAAGCGATGCGGACCGGGCTCTACTTCGACACGGTGAATTGCGCACCGCGCATTCACGTTCCAGCGCTGGTATCGATGGGATTTCTCGACACGGTGACGCCGCCAGTCGGCATCTGGACCGCGTTCAACCAGATCCCAGGTCCGAAAGAGGCCGTGCCGCTGGACGAAGCCGCGCATAACCACCAATCCACGCCCGAGCAGCAGGCTCCGTACCTCATGCGCTCGGCGGAGTGGATGC
This sequence comes from uncultured Gammaproteobacteria bacterium, assembly GCA_963724625.1. Taxonomy (GTDB): domain Bacteria; phylum Pseudomonadota; class Gammaproteobacteria; order Steroidobacterales; family Steroidobacteraceae; genus DATBVX01. Next base: position 487,849 of record CAVRVO010000013.1, read on the forward strand.
GGACATTGCTCGCCGGCGGCAACGTCATCGAGCCCGCCGATGTGGCCAGCCCTCGCGTCGATCGGAACTTTCGACTCGCGCATGAGCTGCTCATGAAGAAGAAGGAACAAGGCCGGATCGATATCTACTTTCTCGGCGATTCCATAACGCGTCGCTGGGGTGCGGGTGAAGAGAAATACAAGGAGCTACTCGCGAACTGGAATCAGAATTTGTTCGGCTGGAACGCTGCGAATTTCGGCTTGGGCGGAGACAAGACACAAAACGTCCTGTGGCGGCTCGAGCAGGGCGAGCTCGATGGCGTACATCCGAAGATCATCGTCCTGCTGGTGGGCACCAACAACGTCGGCCGGATCACGCCAATCGGAACCGATCAGGCACGCGTCGACGACATCACGCGCGGCGTCAAGGCGATTATCGACCTGTGCCGTGAGAAGGCGCCCGATGCAACGCTCATCGTGATGGGCATCCTGCCGCGCAACGACAACATCGCCGTGATGCCGACGATCGATCGCATCAACGCCAATCTCGCCAGGCTCGCCAACGGCCGCACGATTCGCTATCTCAATATCAACGATCAGCTCGCCGACGCGAACGATCGCCTGTTCGCCGGCATGACCGACCCCGATCAGCTTCATCTGACCACGAAGGGTTATCAGGTCTGGGCGGAGGCGTTAAAGCCGCTCTTCACCGAGCTGCTTGGGCCTCCTGCGAGCGTTGATCATGGGCCGCCGCTGACGGGCGATCCGAGCGCGACTGCGCTGGCGCACTGAGGGCGGCTTCTGCCAGAACCGTAGTGCGGCTCGCGGCTGCCGTACCTTCCAACAACAGCAGTCCCGCAGCCGTGTTCGAGATCGGAATGTGGTAGTTGCTGTGCACTTTGCTTGCGGGCCCCGGCAGCGCACCGCGGGCCGCGATCCACATCAGGATCTCGATCCCCTGTGTGCCGGCCCGCTCGACGAGCTCGCGGTTCGTGTACTCGGTGAGCGCCTCGGGATCGTCGACCAGCTTGTCCATGCACATCAGGTCGAACTCCTTGTTGATGAATCCTGCGCGCTGGCCGTCGAGCTGATGCGAGAGGCCACCCGTACCGACGACGAGTACGCGCGCGTCGCGCGGAAATGTCTCGATCGCCCTTCCAACCGCTTGGCCAAGCGCATAGCAACGTGAGGCCGAGGGCAATGGGTGTTGCACGGTATTGATCGCGATGGGGACCGTGCGCACGCGCCGCGCAGCATCAGGCCAGAGCAATTCCATCGGAACCACAAAGGCATGATCGACGAGCATCTTCTGGCACGTCGTCATATCGAAGCCTGCACTGACAAGTTCCTCGATGAGATGCCATGACAGGTGCGGATCGCCGGGGAATGGGTTCGCCACGGGCAGACCCCAACCTTCATCGGCGTTGCAATACTGGGGAGCGGCGCCGATCGCAAAGGTCGGCATGCTGTCGAGGAAGAAATTCAAACCGTGGTCGTTGTAGAAAATGACCACCGTGTCCGGACGTACACGAGCGAGCCACGAATGCACGGCCTCGAAGCCCTGGAAGAAAGGCTCCCAGTAGGGTTCGCGCTGCGCGTCGCGCGCGATGGCGTTGCCGATGGCGGGAACGTGGGAGGTCATGAGGCATCCGACGATCTGTGCCATGGCTATTTACCCGCGTCGGCGAGCTTCGCCTTGAAGTCGTCGAGCGTCATGCCAGTCTGCTGTGCACCGATGTCCTGCACGCCGAGATGAAAGATGCCCGCAAGCTTAGCCAGGTAGTAGATGTTTCCGCCCGCCTCCAGCAGCCCGAGCACATCGCGACGTCGAACCGCATCGCGTTGCGCCTGGTCGAGTCCGTAGCGTGCGCAATATGCTTCCTCGTCCTCGAGGAAGGCGTCGCGGTTGGCCTTGCTGTTGAAGGAGAAGCACATTCGATTCAGCGCGTAGCCGCGACGCGCTTGCCGGGCGCCGAAGATCGTGGTGCCGGGAATGTCTGGAATCGGTTTGGTGGAGGCCATTTCGCGCCCTCGTTGTCGTTGACGAGGATGCTGCCGAAGGAATCGCTGGCCTGAAACTCGGTCCTATGCGTAGCGCTTTGCGGAAAGTACGTAGTTGAGGCTCAAAGCTGTGCGTCCAGGTGCAGAACGCGCGCCATCCAGGCCTCGAAGCGGCGCCAACCCGATGCTTCGGGGTCCCTGGTAAAGGTCTCGCCGCCGCCGTCACTCCAGCTCAGCTTGTCATCCTTGAGCGTCACCTGCCAGGAATGCTCACCGGTCACTTGCCGGTCAAAGATCTCCCCGAGCTGCGTGGTCAGCGTGTCGTTCTCGACCAGTATTCCCTGCTCGCAGTTAAGCCAGGTGGAGCGCGGGTCGAGATTGTAGCTGCCGACGAACAGCGTATGACCATCTACGGAAAGCGCCTTGGTGTGGAGACTGGCTCCCGATGATCCGAACATGCTTTTCTTCGCATCGGCATTCAGAGGCTTCAATTCCCACACCTGTACGCCTCCCTTCACCAGCGGCTCCCGGTAGCGTGAATAGCCGCCGTGTACCGCAGCAACGTCGTTGGCAGCGAGGGAATTGGTCAGCACGCGTACGCGCCGGCCTTCCTGTGCGGCCTTGGTGAGCCCGGCGGTCACCTCATCACCAGGCACGAAGTACGGCGAAATGATGTGGATGTCTTTCTGCGCTGCTCGCAGCATCGGCACGAGTTCGCTTCCGACGTGCGTGCGCTTCGGATCGTTATCCTTCATGGTCGCCTTGAGCGGGTCGTCGGAGACGAACTTGTATGTGGCTGTCCATTCCATCGGCCAGTCGCCCGCAACCAGGCGCGTCACAGTGCCGTCCGCTTTCAGAGCCTCGGCATAGCGGCTAGCGCTCGGTTCGCCGGGCGGCTCGGCAAGCTTGGCTCGCAGAACCTCGAGCGCCTTGTCATTGACCCCGTCGGGATCGAGCACTTCCATCGGGTAGGCGGCGGGCGAGTTCCAGTACTTGTCGAACGACGCCGAAGCGTCACGTACCACCGGCCCCATCATCGCGAATTCCAGGTCCACGAAATTCACTTCCTCGCTCGCACCGAAGTATTCGTCGCCGATGTTGCGGCCACCGGCGATCGCAACGCGGTTGTCCGCGATCCAGGTCTTGTTGTGCATGCGGTGGTTGACGCGCCCGAAGCTGGTCAAGCCCTCCCCGACCAGTCTGAGCGTGCCGCTACGGGAGGCGAAGGGGTTGAACATGCGTACATCGATGTTTGGATGCGCGGCGAGGGCCGCGAATCCGACGTTCTTAGCGCGAGCATCCATGTCATCGACCAGCAGCCGGACCCTGACGCCGCGATCGGCGGCTTCGAGCAACTGCTGGGCGATAAAAATGCCGGTGAGGTCCGCATGCCAGATATACGTCTGCACGTCGAGAGTCCGCCCGGCCAGCCGCGCACTCTGCACTCGAGTGACAAAGGCTTCGGAACCTTCCTTGACGAGCCGGAAGGCAGATTCGCCGGGATGCTCTGCCTCGGCCGGGCCGATGACCTGATCGAGGCGGCTGTTCTCGCCGGGTGGGATGGCGCTTTCGTCCGGCAGCGTCGGACGCGGTTTCAACTGCGCGCACGCGGCGAGGCACGCGACGATGAGGAAGATCAGGCCGCGTCGAAATGAAAGCATGGTGCCAACTGTAGCGGAGATCGAAGTGCCCTAAGCATCTTGCAATGGCCGCCCAACAGCGGCTAAGATTATTGAGAATCATTCTTATTCGTATTAACACTGGTCTACTTGAGGGAGTTGGAACCACCATGACTCGCACCGGCCGTACCCGTCTGCTGGGAGTTGCAGCGGCGCTGACCTCAGTGTTGGCAATGGCGCAAAACACGCCGGATTCCAATTCGTCGGCGGTCCCGACCAAGACGCTGCCCAAAGTCATGGTCTCTGCCGACGAGCCCGAAAGCTACGAAGCTCAGACGAGCACTTCCCTGCGCACGGATACGTTGCTGCGCGACGAGCCAACCTCCGTCACGGTGGTGACTCGCAAGCTGATCGATGACCAGAACATGCAAAACCTCGCCGACGTCGTGCGCTACGTCCCGGGAGTCGGCATCGCGCAAGGCGAAGGCAATCGCGACAACCCGGTATTTCGGGGCAGCAGCACCTCAGGTGATCTGTTCATCGACGGCCTGCGCGATGACGTCGAGTATTACCGCGACTTGTACAACATCGAGCAGGTCGAAGTCCTGAAGGGTCCGAACGGGATGCTGTTCGGCCGCGGCGGTGTAGGTGGTGTCATCAATCGCGTGAGCAAGCAGGCCGGATTCGATACGTTTCGATCGGTGGCGCTACAGGGTGGCTCCTACAGTAACGGGCGAATTGCGCTCGATCTGAATCAGCCGTTCAACGCTTCCGCCGCGCTACGTCTCAACGCGATGTACGAAGACACCGATACGTATCGCGATGACGTGAGCCTCAAGCGCTATGGCGTCAACCCCACGATGACTTTCCGCGCCAGCGAGGCGACGCTCGTCGCCGTCGGCGTCGAATACTTTCACGATGAGCGCACGGCGGATCGCGGCGTGTCGTCCTTCGCCGGGCGCCCACTTGAGACCGATCCTTCAGAGTTCTTCGGCGACCCGGCGCAGAGCGAAACGCATTCGACCGTAAGGGCCGCAAGCGCCTTGATCGAGCACCAGTTCAACGATCGGTTCACGTTGCGCAATCGGACGCGCTACGGCGACTACGACAAGTTCTACCAGAACGTCTATCCAGGCGTGGTTGACGCGACCGGTTCGAATGTGCAGATCCTCGCGTACAACAATGCCATGCAGCGCGATAACTTCTTCAACCAGACCGACCTGCTCTTTTCACTCGAGTCTGGTGCCTTGAAGCATTCGCTGCTCGCGGGCGTGGAACTCGGCCGCCAGGTCACTGACAATTTCCGCAACACTGGCTTCTTTGACACCATCAGTCCGACGACGACGTTTGTCGTGGTGCCAGTGAGTGATCCGCGCACCACCCTGCCCGTCAGTTTCCGACAGAGCGCTACAGATGCGGATAATCACGGCGTCGCAAATATTGCAGCCGCCTACGTACAGGACCAGATCGAGTTCTCGCCGCGCTGGCTCGCGACCCTGGGGCTGCGCTACGACAGTTTCCAGATGGATTTCGACAACCACCGCTCGAACGCGACGTTCAAGAGTGATGACGGGTTGTTCTCGCCACGCGCTGGACTGGTCTACAAGCCGGTGGAGCCCCTCTCGTTGTACGCAAGCTACAGCCTCTCGTATCAGCCACGCGCTGGCGCACAGCTCTCCTCCCTCAACCTATCGAATGAGGCACTCGACCCTGAAGAGTTCACCAACTACGAAGTGGGGGCGAAGTGGGACCTCCTGCCGGGCCTCGCCTTTACAGCAGCGGTGTATCGCCTGGAGCGGACCAACGTCGCGATCGCGGATCCCCTCGATGCTACGCGTTCGATTTTGGTCGACGGTCAGCGCGTGAAAGGGGTCGAGCTCGGCTTTGCAGGCAACATCACCAACGCCTGGAGTGTGATGGGTGCATACGCCTATCAGGATGGTGAAATCGTGAGCAATCAGACCGCGACGATCCTGAAGGGTGCAAGATTGGCGGCGCTGCCCGAGAATACTTTCTCGCTGTGGAACCGCTATGACTTCAGCCCAATGTGGGGTGTCGGACTTGGCATCGTCAATCGTGGCAGCATGCTCGCCGCGACTGAGAACCTCGCAACGCCTGCGGCGAATGTCACGCTCTCGGCGTTCACGCGCGTCGATGCCGCCGTGTTCTTTGTGCCGAGCGCGCGCTTGCGGGCGCAGTTCAACGTGGAGAATCTCTTCGACGAGGAATACTTCGCCTCGGCGAACAGCAACACGAACATTACACCGGGCTCACCGCGGTCCGCGCGCGTTTCAGTTATCGCAACCTTCTAAGTTTGCGGCTAGTGCAATTGCTCTTGTGCGCGCGCCACGCCAGTGAGCGCGCCACGACGCGCTGGCGCCGCTTGTAACGCGGCCTGAAATTCGCGCTGGGCTTCGGCCGGCTGCCCGGAAGCCAGCAGGATCTCTCCCAGTTGTTCTCGCGCGGGAACAATAGGCCCGGGAGTGACCGGGAGCTTCTCGACCGCGTCTTCCTGGTCCGCGGCGGCACGCAACAGCGCAATTGCGCCCGCACGATCACCCGTGGCGTTGGCAATCCAGGCGCGTGCTTCCTGATCGAGGACGCCCACTTGCGTGGCCCAGTAGTTGTTGCCGGCGGCCTTTAGCTTCTCCTGGCACTCCTTGAGCTTCGCAAGATCTGGCCGCGGCACTCTGCGGACTGCCACCGCGCGCCTGTCCGACGGCCCGTGCCCAGTAAACAATTGCGGCATTCTGCGGGCTGGAATCGGCGAGCGGTTGCAACTTGGCTGCGGTGGACCATTGACCCTGCTCGATGGCCAGGCGCACCGGCATTGCGTTAGCCGCATAGCCGATCTTGAACTCGCTGGCGGACAATGACCTGGTGGCGCCAGCCTGGCTGACGATTCGCTCTGCATCGCCGAACCGTCCGAGCTGCAAGTACGCGTAGGTGAGATAGTCCATCGCGTGCAACTCCTCGCCGATGTCACCGGCATCGTGCGCCGCCTGGCGCGCTGCGAGGTTGGATGCGACCGAGTCCTCCCATAGTCCCAGCCGCGTAAAAATGTGCGATGGCATGTGAAGCGCGTGCGGCGCAGAAGGCGCGATTTGCGAGTACGCGCGGGCTGCTTCGAGTCCGCGCGGAGCGAGCTCAGTACTGTCGTAAGCGTGAATCAAGTAGTGAGCAAGCCCGGGGTGTTCCGGAAACCTGGCGTACAGCGGTTCCAGAATCTTCCCGGCCTGCTTCTGCTGGGCATGCGTTCGATCGGTGGGCGAAGCCGTGGCCAGCAGCGCCAGCGCATGGAAGATCTGCGCGTCAACATCTTCAGGATAGCGAGCGGCAACGCCGGCCATTGCCTGCTCGTAAGCTCGGGCGCGTTCGGCGGGAGGGTGACGATCCGAATCCCGATAGTAGGCCCCGGCGGCGGCGATGAACTCCTGCTCGCGCTGGGTGGCGGCGGGTGGCCGAGAAGCAGCGTCAACCTCCTGCATTCCGAGCCGCAGGTGCGCCGCATCCGGCGGCTCCCACAAGGGGTGATAGTAGGAAAGTGCGATTCCCCAATGCGCCATGGCGCACTTCGGATCGGTGCGCGCTACTTCGCGGAATGCCTGCTCGGCGATGTCATACGTAAACGAGTGCAACAGTGCGACTGCCCGGTTGAACGCCGCTTTGACTTCGGGTGAACACGACGTTTCGAAGGTAACGCTTCCCAGTTTCTCCGGAGGCGGATGGGAATGTTCCTCTGCGGCGACTGCAGGTCCCGCCCAAACCGCAATCGTGGCGGTGAAGGCGATCGCGCTCATGCGGCTTGTCCTTGCTGCTGGGTGCATATCGGGTCTCGATGATATTAAGGCAGTGATTCGCAGATTCTGGCGGAGAGGGGGAGATTCGAACTCCCGAACCCCGTAAGGGGTTGCCGGTTTTCAAGACCGGTGCATTCAACCGCTCTGCCACCTCTCCGGTCCGGGGTTTGTGGCGGCGAATCCTACCACCATCCTCGTGGTTAAGGATCGCTACGATCGGACGACGCGTGCATCATTGGTCCGTTGCCGACCGTGAGGCGACTGCGCTAAACAAGGAGAACGGAATGAACGCCTATCTGATCTGCTCTGCCATCTTGGTGCTTCTCTATTTCGCGCTCGCTCTGAATGTATCGCTGACGCGCCAGCGCACCAAGACCGGCATCGGCACCGGCAGCGATCTTTCGGGTCCACTCAACAAGGCGGTCCGCGCGCATGGCAACGCCGCCGAATATGTGCCGATTTTTGTGGCGCTGTTTCTATACTTCCTGATGTCAGGTGCGGGCGGGTGGATTACCTGGGTGGTGGTAATCGTCACCATCTGCCGCGTGTCGCATGCGATGGGCATGCTGATGACACCGAGCTTCAATGCGCCGCCTCATCCTCTGCGCGCATTCGGTGCGCTCGGAACGTACCTCGGTGGATTCGCTCTCGGCGTTGCGCTGTTGATGCGGGCGCTGCTCTAGCACTCCCGCGTCAACCGTCCCTGATACCTGCCGTTCTATATAGAGTGGCGGGTTGTTGGGAATCATTCTCAGTTGTCTCACTATCGAGCACAACATGGCGTCGGAAATGAGGATTTGCTCACCCTGACTGACACTGGCATGACACGCCTCGAAACCGTGCCTCGTAGCATGCACGCATGGTTTTCGACCAGCTTCTCGTCGTTCACCAGCGCAAGCAGGGCAAGCCTGCGATCAGCGCCTTCGATGCATTTGGCGCGGATGACAGGCGCTTCTGCATTGAGACCTGCCTGCGCCGCCTGCTGATTTCCCACGCTGCCAATTCAACTCTCACGAGCACGAGCCCCACGGAACCGAATGCCATCGAGTTCCTGCGCGGCATCGATGCCTACGATTTGCTGTTGCGTATTGCGAGTGGCCTGGAAAGCGAAGTACCGGGTGAGTCAGAGGTCTTCGGTCAGTTCAAACAGAGCTGGCAGGCGTTTCGCACCACGCATGCGGAAGGTTCGCGCAAGCTCGATCCGCTGATGCGCAAACTGTTCGAGGACGTGAAACATATCCGCTCACGTCACCTCACAGGCTTGGGAGCCGCGACCTACGGGAGCCTGGTGCGCGCGCTACTTGGCGCGGACGCGGAACAGCCAACGCTCCTCATCGGTGCTGGCGAAATGGCTGCTGCGATTCTGCCCTATCTCTCCGGTCGGCCCTTGTACATCGCGAATCGTACGCCCGAGCGCGCGACAGCTTTGCTGGCCGGGCTGCGCCGGCAGGCAGACCGTGCGGATCAGATTCAACTCATCGGCAGTGAGCTCGATGCCGAGCTCGCCGCCTGGCGCACGGCGACCAATGTCGTAGTGTGTGTTCCACCCAATCGCGAGCGCGATCTCGCCCGGGTGCAGGCCTGGAAGGATCGCGATTCGAAAGCCGGACACCTTTTGCATCTCGGCAAACTGACCCCCGGCGATTCGTTGTGGGCGCAGCTGGACCGATTTGCGACCCTCGCCGATCTCTTTGCCCTACAGTCCGCCAATTCGGAACGGCGGCGCGTTCAACTGCTTCAAGCCCGCAACGCATGCCGTGAGCGCGCACAACTGCGCGGGCTCGGCGGCGGCGCCGGCGTCGCGCACGGTTGGGAAGACCTCTCGCTCTTCGCCCACAGTGCGTGATGCCCCAGGGAGAGCTGCGCCTCGGTACCCGGCGATCGGCACTCGCGTGGGCGCAGAGCCTGTGGGTCGCTGAGCGCATCGAGGCACTCACATCCGGCACTCGCGTTGAACTGATCCCGATCGAGACTCGCGGCGATCGCATCACCGATCGGCCCTTGAGCCAGGTCGAGGGCAAGGAATTCTTCTCCGCAGAAATCGACGCCGCGCTACTGTCAGGCGACGTCGACATCACCGTTCACTCGCTCAAGGATCTGAGTCTCGACCGACCGCCTGGCATCGAGCTCGCCGCGATTCCGCGACGGGAGAATCCGCGTGACGTGATCGTTTTTCGTCACGACGTACCACAGCGCTTACTGTCTGGTCAGTCGCTGCGCATCGGCACGTCAGCGCCACGCCGTCTGGAGAACGTACCGCGATTTCTGGCTCAGGCACTCCCCGGCGATGGCAACGCCAAAGTCGAATGTGTCGAGATCCGTGGCAATGTCGACACGCGTCTTGGCCGCCTCCATGAGCCCGAAGGCAGTGCGCGGCGCCTCGACGGAGTCGTGCTCGCACTCGCCGGTCTCATCAGGCTGTGGCGCGACGTCCGGGCTGAAGGTGGGCGCGATCGGCTGAATCGATTGCTGCAAGACATTCGTTTCATGATTCTGCCGCTCACCCATTGCCCGTCTGCTCCGGGCCAGGGTGCGCTCGCCGTGGAGTGCCGCAGTGACGCCGCTGACGTGCGCGCAACACTCGCGCTTCTCAACGATGCGACGAGCACGCGGCTGGTAAAGGTCGAGCGCGAAGTGCTCGCGGAGTTCGGCGGCGGCTGTCACCAGCGGTTCGGCGCAACCTGCATCGAGCATCCCGCGTTCGGTTCCCTGCTCTACGTGCGTGGCACTGCCGATGATGGCAGGCCACTCGATCGGGTGACATGGCTCGGAATGCCGGATTCGCCGCAGAAGCCAGTCCATTCATGGGATGGCTTTATCGCCCGGGAATCGAGCGATGTTCCTGCGCCTGAAGCATCGCGAGCGGTTGAAAGCGCGTTTCGTGACAGCACTGCCCCAGTCTTCGTCGCCCATAGCCGCGCTCTGCCGAAACACGCGGCGACACGCTTGGGGAACCATCGCGTGTGGACTTCCGGTACTCCCAGCTGGTGGCGCCTCGCACGCCTCGGTGTTTGGGTTGAGGGCTGCGCAGAGGGTCTCGGTTATGAGTGGATCGACTCCACGCTTGCCGAGCCAGTGCTCGGCCTGCCGCCCCTGGCGCAATGGCAGATCCTGAGCCACGCGGCCGCTGCCGATCATTGGCCTGCCGGCGAAGTCATCGGCACCTATCACCTGCCCGAGGTGAGCTCACAGGCGATCCCCAACCCGGCGGCGGTCACCCACGTGTACTGGGCGAGCGGCACGCAGTTCAGTCAGCTCTGGTCACACTTGCCCGCCTCGGTTCATCATGCCTGCGGCCCTGGCAAGACCGCACAGGTGATCCGTGCCGCCGGGATCAGCAACCTGACAGTTTTTCCTTCCGTTCACGAGTGGCGACGATGGTTACAGATCGAACCCGCGAAGCACGCTACGGACTGACCCTCAGGCGCCTGCGCCAGGATCGGCATATTCGCGAGCTGACGCGCGAGGTGCGCGTGTCCGCGACCCAGCTCATCCAGCCGCATTTCGTGGTCGAAGGGTTGCGAGGTCGCGAAGCGGTGCCCGGCCTGCCTGGCGTGCACCGTGATACTCCCGACAGCCTCCTCAAGCAGGTCGACCAGGACCTCGAAGCTGGCACCGATAAGCTCCTGCTCTTTGGTGTGCCGGGCGAGAAGCGGGATGTGGATATTCGCTTCGACTTCACCGCGCGCCAGATCGAAGCCCTGCGCAAACGCTTCGGTGACGACCTGTGGATTGCCGTTGACGTGTGCCTGTGCTCCTTCACTACGCATGGCCACTGCGGTGTTCTCAATCGCGAGCAGGATCATGTGATCAACGATGCGAGCGTTGAACAACTGGCACGCGCGTCGCTCGAGTATGCGCAGGCCGGCGCCAATTGCGTCGCGCCGAGCGACATGATGGACGGACGCGTGGCTGCAATTCGCCAGGCACTCGATAGCGGCGGCTGCGAACGCACGCTTCTGATGAGCTATTCGGCCAAGTTTCACTCGCGCTTCTACGGTCCGTTCCGGGAAGCGGCCGATTCAGCACCGCGCGCAGCGCTCAAGGACCGTGCGAGCTATCAGATCGATCCGGCGCGGGCGGACGATGCGTACCTCAGCTCACAGCGGGACGCGGATGAAGGCGCGGACATCCTGATGGTCAAACCCGGCCTGCCCTACCTCGATATTCTGAAAGATCTGTCGACGCGCATTCCGCGACCCTGGGCTGTCTACGAGGTGAGCGGTGAGTACGGCGCGTTCGAGGCCCTGGCGTCGCAGCAGCTCATGGATGGCCCCAATGCTCATGTCGAGTGCTGGACCGCGTTCGTGCGTGCCGGGGCTTCGATGATCATCACTTACGGCGCTCGTCACGCGCGCCGCTGGCTGACCGGCGTATGAAGTCGGAGCGCTCCTCCGCCCTTTTTGAACGCGCGCGCCGAGTCACTCCGGGTGGCGTGCATTCGCCGGTACGCGCCTTTCGTGGCGTTGGCGGCGTCCCGCGTTTCATCCGTGAAGCGACGGGAAGCCGCCTGATCGATGTCGACGGCAACATCTACATCGATTTCTGCATGTCGTGGGGCCCGTTGATTTTCGGCCACCAGGATCCGGACGTGCGCGCTGCAGTCGAATCAGCAATGAGCCGTGGCTGGTCCTATGGCGCAGCTGAAGCGGGCTCCCTGGAGCTCGCGGAGTGGATCTGCCGGCGTCTTCCCTGGGTCGAGCAGATTCGTTTCGTCAATTCCGGCACCGAGGCCGTGATGTCAGCGCTGCGCCTGGCGCGCGCCGCCACCGGCCGTGCACGCATTCTGAAGTTTCATGGCTGCTATCACGGTCATGTCGACTCGATGCTCGTCAAGGCAGGCTCGGGGCTCGCGGAAGCCTCGAGCCCCGACAGCGCAGGCGTAAGTGAGGAAACCGCAGCGAACACCCTCGTCGTGCCACTCGATGATTCCACTGCCTTGCGCGAGGCGTTCGCGCTGCACGGCCAAGGGATCGCTGCGGTGATCATCGAGCCTCTCCCGGCGAACTATGGATTGCTGCCACAGCGCCCCGAGTTTCTGCACGAGCTGGTGCAGCTCGCGCGCGCGAATGGCGCGTTGGTGATTTTCGACGAGGTGATCAGCGGTTTTCGCGTCGCATTGGGCGGGATGGCGGAACGGCTCGGCGTGAAGCCGGATCTCGTGACCTATGGCAAAGTGATCGGTGGAGGCTTTCCGGTTGGTGCCTTCGGAGGCCGGCGCGATCTGATGGAACAGATTGCGCCCGTCGGGCCGGTTTACCAGGCTGGGACATTGAGTGCGAATCCCGTCGCGATGGCCGCCGGCCTCGCGACACTGAGCAAGCTTCAGTCCAATTCGCCCTACCCGGTACTCGAGCGTCGCGGGGCGGAACTCGCCGAGGCCTTGCAATCCGCGATCGCGAATGCAGGAGAGGAACTGCAAGTGCAGCGTGACGGATCGCTGTTCTGGCTGGCAGCCGGCAAGCTGAGTCCGCCAGGCACGCTGGTGCGTTGTGTTGAATCCATTCCCGGCGCACAACGCGAACGGTTCGCGACCTTGTTTCACGCGCTGCTCGAGCGTGGTATTTACCTCGCGCCCAGCGGTTTCGAGGTCGGCTTCCTCTCCACGGCGCACACCCACGCGGATCTCGATCAGTTCGTCTCCGCTTTCGAAGCGGCCCTCGCCGCGCGCTCCGCTGCGTAAGGCCAGCGATGAGCGCGAAAATCATCACGGCCCGGCGAGGTTTGCGCTGGCTCCTGCTGGTTGCAACGCTCTGGCTGTTGCTCCTGTTCGCGTTGATGGTCTGGTGGGGCTGGGTCGTGCATCGACAGGCGGTCAAGATCGAAGAACTGCAGCAACTCGTCGGTCAAAACAGTTCGTCCGCTCATGAGCAGTGGCAAGTGACCCAGCGCATGCTGGTGTGGGAAGGCGGGACACTGCTCGTGCTCCTGACGGGACTGTCTGTGTCGCTCCTGTGGCTGTACCTGCGCGATCAGCGCCGCACCCGTGCTTCGCAGGCATTCTTTGCCTCGGTTACCCATGAGTTACGTACGCCACTGACCAGCATCCGCCTGCAGGCCGAATCGCTGGCTGACGCGGGCTCGGCGAGCCCGTTGATTCACCGACTTCTGGAGGACACGAGCCGTCTCGAGGCCCAGGTGGAGAGGACGCTCGAGCTTGCGCGCCTCGAGGGGGGTGGCGCGCTCGATCTGCAGCCACTGCCGATCCGTGCGTGGCTCGAGCGCCAGGTTGAAGGCGTGAAAGCGGAAGGCAGCCCGCTCGATGTCGACCTGGAGCGGGCGGGCGAGCCGGATGACACGCTCGTGCTCGCTGACCGGAATGCGCTCAAGGTGATCGTGCGCAACCTGGTCGAGAACACGCTGCGCCACGGCCAGGCGACGCCGGCCCGAGCGCGCATCGCCATTGCGAGCGAGCCGGCCACCGTGACGGTCAGTTTTGCGGATCAGGGGCGCGGATTCAGCGGCGACACGCTGCGGCTTGGCACGCTGTTTTTTCGGGGCGACCGTTCCCAGGGCGCGGGCGTCGGCCTGTATCTCATTCGCATGCTGATGCGACGCATGGGCGGCGATGCGACCTACAATTCCCGCGCCGGCGCCGGCTTCGAGACCCGATTGATCTTCCGCCGCGCAGAGGAGCTGGGATGAGCACCCCGGCCCGCATCCTGGTGGTCGAGGACGAACCGAACGTCGGTCGCACGCTGACCGAGCGCCTCACTGCCGAGGGCCATAGCATCGAGTGGGCACATAACGCAGGCGAAGCACTCAATGCGAGCGCCGGCCCGCCCTTCGATCTGGCGCTCCTCGACGTCGGGCTGCCCGATCAGTCCGGCTTTGACCTCGCCGCGACTTTACGCAAGCGTCATCCCAAGACGGCCATCGTGTTCCTCACGGCGTTCGGCACGCCCGACGACCGCGTGCGCGGCCTGGAGCTCGGCGCCGAGGATTACATCGTCAAGCCGTTTCACTACAAGGAGCTGTTGTTGCGCATCGAGAATGCGCTACGGCGCGCCAGGCTCCTGGCGAGCACGGAAACGAAATACGAACAGCCGTTGCTGGTCGGGCGGGCGCGCATCGATCTGAACCGCATGGAGGCTTCGGTAGGCGACGAAAAGGTATCGCTCACTCATAAGGAGTGTGCCGTGCTCACGTTGCTGCTCGAGAAGCAAGGTGCAGTGCTCGCGCGGGACGAAATCCTGGATCGCGCCTGGGCACCAGACGAATTCCCAACGCCGCGCACCGTCGACAATTTCATTGTGCGGCTGCGACGCTTGATCGAGCCTGACCCAGCCGCGCCGCAGGTGATTCGTAGTGTCCGTGGCGTTGGCTATCAGCTTGACACCGCAGCCGTGCGCGAGGCGCCCCAGTGAAGAACCTGTTCCAGTCGGCAATCGAGCGGAGCAACACATCGCGCCCCCCGGTATGGCTCATGCGCCAGGCGGGTCGCTATCACAATCACTACCGCCAGTTGCGCGCACGTCATTCCTTCGAAGACCTGTGCAAGGACACGACGCTCGCCACTGAGGTGACGCTCGGCCCGATCAAAGATTTCGATTTCGACGCAGCAATCCTGTTCTCGGATTTGCTGTTCCCGCTTGAAGCGCTCGGCATGCCCTTGAGTTACGAGCCGGCACCGAAGCTCGGCTGGCACGTGCGCGAACCGGAAGATGTACAACGCCTGACGCTCACCGACGAGAGCATTGCGATGCTGGAATTTCAGGGATCAGCGTTGCGAGCGATTCGCGAGCGGTTGCCGAGCAGCAAGGGGCTGCTGGGATTCGTCGGCGGGCCGCTCACTCTGTTCTTCTACGCCGCCGCTGGCTCTCATCAGGGGGATCTCGGCATTGCGCACGCCGGCCTCGCGGACGGTCGCTACGCGGGTTTTTGCGAGAAGCTCCTCCCCTTGCTGGCCGAGAACATTCTGCTCCAGTGGCGGGCTGGAGCAGACTGCGTCGCGGTGCTCGACACCTGCGCGGGTGAACTCGGCCCACAGGCCTTTGATCGCTGGGTCGTTCCCCAACTGCGAGCCGTGGTGGAGGAAGTGCGGCGTCAGTGCCCCGAGGTGCGGATTCTCTATTACTCCAAGGGTACCGACGCCGGGCACTGGCGGATGCTTGCCGACATCAGGATCGATGGCCTGGGCGTCGACTGGAAGACTCCGCTTGCAAAGGTACTCGATGAATTCGGCGCCCGCTGGGCGATCCAGGGCAACCTCGATCCGCATGCCCTGCTCCTGCCCGAAGCGGATTTCCTGCGCAGCGTGGAGCGTTTCTTTGCACCGATCGCGGCCCTGCCGCCGGTGAAGCGCCGCGGTTGGATCTGCGGGCTGGGACACGGCGTGCTTCCCGAAACCCCCGAGAATCACGTGCGCCTCTTCATGGACCTGCAACACGAACTGTTCACGTGAATCACGACTTCTCCGCACTGCTGGCCAAGTACAACGTTCCGAGCCCGCGCTACACGAGCTACCCGACGGTTCCATACTGGGAGAGCACCCCGTCGCAGGGGCAATGGATCGATGCGCTTACGAACCGCCGCGCGCGATCCGCAGCATCCTGGAGCGGCAGTTTACGTGCATATCCCCTTCTGCCGCTCGCTCTGCACTTACTGCGGCTGCAATGTGCGCATTACACGCAACCGCGCAATTGCCAGACCATACCTCGAAACGGTGTTGAGCGAATGGCGTCTGTACCAGCAGCTCATCGGTGTCGAAAAGCTTGAGGTCGCCGACATTCACCTGGGCGGCGGGACGCCCACATTCCTCGATCCCGAGGAACTGAGCTTCCTCATGGAAGGGCTTCTGGCGAGAAGCTCACTGGTCGCCGATGCCGAATTCTCCGTCGAGGCGGACCCTCGCGTCACGACGCCGGAGCAGCTCGCGACACTGCGCGCCGCCGGCTTTCGCCGCCTCAGCCTGGGCATTCAGGATTTCGATCCGCGTGTGCAGGACATCGTGAATCGGGTGCAAAGCGAAGAACAAGTCCGGCTGCTGACGGAACGCGCGCGCGAGCTCGGCTTTACCAGTATCAACTACGACCTCATCTACGGACTGCCGCTGCAGACGCTGGCGTCGATCGACCAGACGCTTGGCGCTGTCACGCGGTTGCGCCCTGACCGGATCGCCTTTTATGCCTATGCGCATGTGCCGTGGATCAAGCCCAGCCAGCGTCGCTTCACCGAGTCGGACCTGCCGCAGGGCAATGCCAAGCGCGCCCTGTATGAACGCGGCCGGGAGATCCTGGAGAGCACTGGCTATCAGGAAATCGGCATGGATCACTTCGCGCTCGAAAGCGACTCACTATCACAAGCCGTGCGTACCTCGACTCTGCATCGCAACTTCATGGGTTACACCTCACGACACGTCGCGCCGCTGATCGGCCTGGGCGTTTCGGCGATCGGCGACGCCTGGACCGCATTCGTGCAGAACGAGAAAACGATCGAGCCCTACCAGGAACGGATCCGCCGCGGCGAGTTGCCCATTCTGCGCGGGCACCTGCTGGACGCCGAAGACCTGGTGCTGCGCCGGCTGATCCTCGAACTGATGACCCGCTTTCGTACTCGTTGGGATGGACTCACAGCAGGTTACGAGCATCTGCGCTCCGTTCCAGATCGCTTGCGCGAACTCGTGAGCGATGAGCTCGTGACGCTGGACGCGGAGAGTTGCGCAGTAACGGAACGCGGCCGTGCCTTCATCCGCAATGTATGCATGGCGTTCGATGCGCGTCTCGCACGCAGAGCTCCGGAGGCGCAACTCTTCAGCGCAACGGTGTGAGAAGAAGCAAAGTCTGACGTCGGGACACGGCGACAACGCTGTCAACATCAAATCAAAGCGTTATCCGATTTGCGACCTGCTCATGTCGGAATCGGGCGACAACCGTCCTACGAGAGACTCTCTCCGGCTGAATGCTGCGCACGTCGCTCCGACACGAACTCAATGAGTTGGACGCGAAACCTCGATTGAAAAATTTACGGCATGTTTCTTGCTAATTTCTTCAATGTGCTCGCGCGCGGTATGAGAGCAAGCGGACTTTCTTTTCATGTGCTCTCGGGTTCGGGGATGACCTCGCTACCGTTCACGCCTGCACGGGAGAAGTTGTAAAGGGCAAACCCACTGCGAGGTGGGGACGCAAAGCCACCGGTCTGCAGGGACCAATTCCCAAGACAGCGGGGTTGCCAACGCGACCAATCCTATCGCTCGGGTCTCTCGGCCGGAGCGTGGGCCGTTTCTTGTGCCTGCTGTCTGTCCCTCATTCCAGTCGGCTGCGCATGCTCGGCTGACGGCCGTTTGGCAACGCAACGGCCTTTCACGAACAGGGGGACTCAATCGTGAATAGAAGCAAGCTGCAGATCTTTGTAGCGACGAGTGCGCTCGTGTGTACGGGCGCCTTTGCGGATGGCTCCTTCGGGCGCGATCCAAGTGTGCGCGATCCGGGTGTACGCGGAGGCGATCCGGGCGCTGGCCAGGCCCTGCCAGGATTGCGAGGTTACGAAACGACTTACTTCGACGCGGGGCTGGATGATTTCAACGAAGCGGAAACGCTCGAGGAGGGACTCGGGCCGCGATTCAACCTGGATGGATGCGCAGGCTGTCATGCCGCGCCAGCCGTAGGTGGCAGCTCACCCGCGGTCAATCCGCAGGTTACCGTCGCCACTGCCTTTGGCACCCGTAACACCATTCCCTCCTTCATCAAGGCAGACGGGCCGGTGCGTGAAGCGCGTTTCAAGTTCACTCCCAGCGGCCAGCGCGACGGCGGCGTTCATGCACTGTTCGTGATCAACGGTCGCAATGACGGAACCGGCAGTGCGGCCGGATGCAGAATTCAGCAGGATGACTTCGAACGCCAGCTGGCACGCAACAACGTGATCTTCCGCATTCCGACGCCGGTGTTCGGCGCCGGGTTGATCGAGATGATTCCGGACAGCGTGATCCTCGCCAACCTCAATGCCAATGCCCAGGCCAAGTCGTTTCTCGGCATTTCCGGCCGCCCGAATCGCACCGGTAACGACGGCACGATCACGCGCTTCGGCTGGAAGGCGCAGAACAAGTCGTTGATGGTGTTTTCGGGTGAGGCCTACAACGTCGAGATGGGCATCAGCAACGAGCTGTTCGGGTCCGAGCGCGAGGAGAACACCAACTGCCAGTTCGCCCAGCTGCCGAACGACATCAGCGCGCTCGACGGGGCTTCGGGCGTGGACTCGGTAAGCGGTGTCGAGAAGTTCGCCTTCTTCATGCGCTTCCTGGCGCCACCGACGCCCTCCACGATTATGCCAGGCGGCGCCAGCTCGATCGCGAACGGCAAGAACGTGTTCGTCAACGTTGGCTGCGCCCAGTGCCATACGCCGACGCTCTCGACGGCTGACTCGTCGGTGCCGGCGCTGGCCTCCAAGGATGCGAACCTGTTCTCGGACCTGGCTCTGCACCAGATGGGACCGGGGCTGGCCGACAACATCCTGCAGGGTTCGGCGACCGGTGATGAATTCCGGACTGCGCCACTGTGGGGTCTGGGCAAGCGCATCTTCTTCCTGCACGACGGCCGCACCCGGGACCTCGTGGAGACGATCCAGGCGCACGCGAGTGGCGGCAACTCGCAGTTCCCGGCATCGGAAGCGAACAAGGTTGTCAGCCAGTTCAACGCCCAGCCGTCGCGTAACCGGCAGGACCTGCTGAACTTCCTGCGATCTCTATAGCGATCCTGGCGGGGGGTGGGGCGGATCAGCGAACGGGTTTAAGCTGATCCGCCCCGGCGAGATAAGGACGCAACGCCATCGGAATCCCGATGGAACCGTCGGCGCGCTGGAAGTTTTCCATGACGGCGATCAGTGCCCGACCCACTGCAAGCCCCGAACCGTTCAGTGTGTGCACCGGCTCGGGCTTGCCCGTATCGGGATTGCGCCAACGGGCCTGCATACGCCGAGCCTGGAAGCTTTCACAATTGCTGCAGGACGAAATCTCACGATAGCGATCCTGCCCCGGTAGCCAGACCTCGAGATCGTAAGTCTTCGCACTCGCGAAACCGACATCGCCACCGCACAACGCCACGACTCGGTACGGCAGCTCGAGGAGCTGCAGCACCTTCTCGGCGTGCCCGGTGAGTTCCTCGAGCGCTGCATAGGAATTCTGTGGCTTCACGATCTGGACCAGCTCGACCTTTTCGAACTGATGCTGGCGCAGCATCCCGCGCGTGTCCTTGCCGTAGGAGCCCGCCTCCGAGCGAAAGCAAGGCGTGTGCGCCACATGCTTCTGAGGCAGCTGGCCCGGCTCGAGAATCGAGTCACGCACCAGATTCGTGACTGGAACCTCGGCGGTGGGGATGAGGTACAGACCGCTCTCCCCGCGCAGCGCGAACAGGTCCTGCTCCATCTTGGGTAGTTGGCCGGTTCCAGTCAGCGTCTGCGCGGTCACGAGGTAGGGGACGTAAACCTCGCGATAACCATGCTCGCGCGTATGCACATCGAGCATGAACTGAGTGAGCGCGCGATGCAGACGCGCGAGATCTCCGGAGAGTACGACGAAGCGCGCGCCCGAGATCTTGCCGGCGATCTCGAAATCGAGCCCACCAGAGGCCTCGCCAAGCGCGACGTGATCGCGCGGGGTGAAGTCCAGCTTACGAGGCTCACCCCAACGACGCACTTCCACATTGGCCGACTCGTCGCGCCCGTCCGGAACGCTCGAATGCAGCAGATTGGGAAGGCCCAGCAGCACCTGGTCGAGGCGCTTCTGGATGTCCGCGAGACGCCCTTCGATCGCCTGCAACTCACCGCCCAATGATTCGGCTCGCGCCAGGAGTGGCGCGATATCCTGGCCGGTGGCTTTCGCCTTTCCGACAGCCTTGGCCTGCGTGTTGCGCTCATTGCGCAACCGGTCGGCTTCGATCTGCAACTGCTTGCGCTGCTCTTCGAAAGCGGAGAATTCGGCGACGTCGAATACAAACCCGCGACGCGCGAGATTCTTCGCCACGAGATCGGGTTCGGTTCGCAGGAGCCTGGGATCTATCACGGCGTCTTCTTCTCGGTTGTCGAGGCATTACGCTGGCGCAGCCTCTCCAGCGCCTCAGCGATGCGAATCTCGAGCCCGCGCGGCACCGGATGATAATAGTACGTGGGTGTGGGCATCGCTTCGGGAAAATACTTCTCCCCGGCAGCAAATGCATCCGGCTCATTGTGCGCGTAGCGGTAGTCACGCCCGAATCCGAGCTTCTTCATCAGGCCGGTAGGTGCATTGCGAAGTTGTAGCGGGACGTCCAGGGTTCCGTACTTGTGCACATCCTCCATGGCCGCGCCGTAGGCCGTATACACGGCGTTGCTCTTGGGCGCACAGGCGAGATAGATGACGACCTGCGCAATGGCCAATTCACCCTCGGGACTGCCGAGCCTCTCATAGGTATCCCAGGCATCCAGCGCGAGTGCGAGGCCCCGGGGGTCCGCGTTACCGATGTCCTCGCTCGCCATGCGCACGACTCGCCGCGCCACGTAGAGCGGATCACAGCCACCGTCGAGCATGCGGCACAGCCAGTACAGTGCTGCGTCCGGATCGCTCCCCCGAACTGCCTTGTGGAGCGCCGAGATCTGGTCGTAGAACTGGTCGCCGCCCTTGTCGAAGCGACGATAGCCGCCGGAAGCGACTTCAGCCGCAATGGCAATGCTGATCAGGTGTTGCTCGCCGTGCGGCTCCGCCAGGTCTGCGGCGACTTCCAGCAGATTCAGCGCGCGCCGCGCATCACCATCGGCTGCCGCCACCATGATTTCGCGCGCTTTGGGTTCGAGCACCAGGCCCCGCTCGCCAAGACCGCGCTCACGATCCGCGAGCGCTCCATCGATCACGCGCACCAGGTCCTCACTCGTCAGCGCCTTCAGCACATAGACCCGCGCGCGGGACAGCAAGGCGCTGTTCACTTCGAACGATGGATTCTCGGTCGTGGCGCCGATGAGGATCAGGGTGCCGTCTTCGACAAAGGGCAGAAAGCTATCCTGCTGAGCTTTGTTGAACCGATGCACTTCATCGAGGAACAGCACCGTGCCACGGCCGCTGGCAGCACGCGTCTGGTGCGCGAGCTCCACGGCAGCGCGCACATCCTTCACTCCGGCGAGTACCGCCGAAAGACCAACGAACTCGCAATCACAGCTGCTTGCAAGGATGCGCGCGAGGGTGGTCTTGCCTGTCCCGGGCGGGCCCCAGAACATCATCGAGTGCAACCGACCGGCCTCGCCGACGCGCCGCAAGGGTTTGGCTGGCCCGACTAGATGGGACTGGCCGACGAATTCGTCGAGCGTGCGCGGCCGCATGCGGTCGGCCAGCGGGCGATGGTCTGCAGTCATACGTCAGGGATTTTCGCGGGAGCGAGCGCTGCGCGTCCACAGACCCTCGACCCATCGTGTCCAGCTCGCAATGCCGAGGGGGGCTAGTACGAATGCGGTCGCGACGCCGACACCGTTCGCGAGTGCATCGCGAACGTCCATCTCTCGAGTGTCAGTGAAGGCCCCCTGCAGGAGCTCCAGTGCGACGCCCATCAGAAAAAATGCGACTGCCAGCAGCCAATGTCGCTTGCGCTCATAGAGGCCTGAGAACCAGAACATCAGCAGAAAATAGCCGCCAAAGTGTTCCAGCTTGTCGCTCACCTGCAGACCAAAGGTGGGCACATGCGGTATCAGGCTACCGACGACGATTAGCGCGATCAGGAGCCAGCCGATGATGAGCCAGATGCGAGCATGGGGAAGGGACAGCATTTCTGTTGAAGTTAGCCTTGGGGCGCGCCGATCACATCCACGCCGGGCGGCGGGACGAAGGTAAACAGCGCGGCGGCGAGTTGCGGATTGCGGCGGATGCGCGAGAACTCGATGCGCGTGCTCTGTTGCAACTTGTCCTTGAGCTCCATGACCTTGAGCTCTCCACCAGTGAATCCCAGCCGGAATTCGACAAAGTCGGTGTCCGTACGCCGCGGTGTGAGCTGCAACCATTCAACGCCGTCGCGATCGCCGAGGCCGGCGACAGTGAAACTGTCGGTGATGCTCGACTTGCCCGCGAGCAGGAGTGCTGGAGTCGTCGACAGCGACTCATCGAGCTTCTTTACGGTCACCTGCTCCAGTTCCACGTCGTACAGCCATACTCTCTCGCCATCGCAGACAATGAGCTGTTCATTGGGCTGCCGATAGTCCCAGCGGAATCGCCCCGGTTTCTGCAGGTAGAGCGTCCCGCCCGATTCCTGGGTGCGATCGCCCGTTGGGTTGCTGGACAGTTGACGAAACTCAGCCTGGAAGCTCCCGAACCCTGCCAGATAGCGTTGCAGCCAGGCGCCGGGATCGACCATGGGCGTGGTGTCCTGAGCCGCGCCTGCGGGCACGGTCAGGCAAACGGCGATCAGAGCGATCGCGACAAAGCGCGTGAATGATTGCAATCGGTGGTCTCGTAACTGTGTTCGCAAGCAGGGTATTTCAATCATCCTCAGGTGGCGGCGGTGCCAGCACTTCGCGTGCACCGTTCGACTGCAGCGGGCCGACGAGCCCCACGGCTTCCATGGTCTCTACCAGCCGCGCCGCGCGGTTGTAGCCGATCTTCAGGCGTCGCTGCACACCGGAAATCGAAGCCTTGCGCGATTCCAGCACGATGCGCACGGCTTCGTCGTAAAGCGGATCCTGTTCGCCGTCACTGTCGGTGACCACACCTTCTTCGTCACCTTCGTCCGGCAGCCCGGGAATTGGACCGCGCGGCCCGGAGAGAATTTCATCGATGAACTTGGGCGGGGTCCCCTGACGCAGCGAATGGACCACCCGATGCACTTCATGGTCGGACACAAACGCACCGTGAACGCGGTTCGGCACGGACGTACCGGGCGGCAGATACAGCATGTCGCCGTGGCTCAGGAGAGCCTCCGCGCCGCTCTGGTCGAGAATGGTGCGTGAATCGACCTTGGCGGAGACCTGGAAGGCGATGCGCGCGGGTATGTTCGCCTTGATCAAGCCTGTGATCACATCGACCGAGGGTCGTTGAGTCGCCAGAATGAGGTGAATACCCGCGGCGCGCGCCTTCTGCGCCAGCCGGGCAATGAGCTCTTCAACCTTCTTGCCCACCACCAGCATGAGGTCGGCAAGCTCATCAATGATGACGACGATGTTCGGGAAGGTCTCGAGGTCGGGCACATCGGCCAGGGTCATCGCGGGATCGCCCGCCGCCTTAGCCGCGATGAGCGGGTCCTTGAGCGGCTTGCCGTCTTCGGCGGCTTCCTTCACCTTGCGATTGAAACCGGCGAGGTTACGTACGCCGAGCGCCGCCATGAGCTGATAGCGGCGCTCCATCTCGGCCACACACCAGCGCAGCGCGTTGGCCGCCTGCTTCATGTCGGTCACGACCGGAGCCAGCAGGTGCGGAATGCCCTCGTAGACGGAGAGTTCGAGCATCTTCGGATCGATCATGATGAGCCGCGTGTGCTCGACCGTGACCTTGTAGAGCAGGCTCAGCACCATCGCGTTGAGGGCGACCGACTTACCGGAGCCCGTCGTTCCTGCGATCAGCAAGTGCGGCATGCGTGCCAGATCCGCGACGACGGGATGGCCGCCGATATCCTTGCCCAGCGCCAGGGCGAGCGGCGATGCGAGGTCATCATAGGCACGTGATTTGATGATCTCGCCGAGCGTCACGAGCTCGCGCTTTTCATTCGGAATCTCGAGCCCCACCACTGACTTGCCCGGAATCACTTCCACGACGCGCACGCTGATCGCCGACAGAGCGCGCGCCAGATCCTTGGCGAGATTGCTGATCTGACTCACCTTGACGCCGGGGGCCGGTCGAAGCTCGAAGCGCGTCACCACCGGTCCCGGATGAACCGCGACGACTTCGACATCCACGCCGAAATCGCGCAGCTTGATCTCGACGAGCCGCGACATCGCTTCCAGCGCCTCGGCCGAGTACCCCGATTCACGCGGCGGCGGATCGTCGAGCAGCGATAGTGCGGGCAATTCCGTGCTCTTGGGGGCTTCGAAGAGCGCTACCTGCTTCTCACGCTCGACGCGCTCGCTGCGCTCAGGGGCAGGAATGACTGGCTCGATTCGCGGCGGAGCACGGGAAGCGGACCTCTTCTGCTCCTCGCGAATGTTTTCGGCCCGCGCCTGCTTGCGCTCGCGCCCTTGAGCCTGCTCACGAGAATTCGCGATTCGCTGCCGCAGCCAATCGATGCCGCGCAGAACTCCGTTGCCGAGCCCGTCCATGACGTTGAACCACGAGACGCCGAGGAACAGCGACACACCTGCGAGCCAGAGCGCGAGCATGAGCAGGGTCGCGCCCAGGAAACTAAGGGCAGACGCAAGTCCATTGCCAACCAGTGAGCCGAGTACTCCGCCCGCGGTGCTCGGCAATCCGTCGCCACTCCAATGCAAGGTCGCCAGCCCGCAGCTCGTTGCAAGGGTCAGCACGAACCCGATGCCGCGGAAGGTGAGCGTGGAGCGCGACTTGATGTCCGGAGTGTTATGGGCCCGGTAGATGACCCAGCCGGCCAGCGCCAGCATTATCGGAAACAAGAACGCGGCACGTCCGAACAGAAACAGCAGCACATCGGCGAACCAGGCACCGACCGGGCCAATCGCGTTGTTGACGCGGGCGGCCTCGCCGGTGAAAGAAAAGCCGGGATCGTGCGGATCGTAAGTCGCGAGCGCAGTCAGCAGGATCAGCGCCAGCATGCCAAAGAGCAGCAACGCGCTTTCGCGCAGCGCGCGCACTACGGGCTGGGAGAGCCGTGAAGCAGCCTTTCGGGTATCGACGACGTCGTTCAAGTATTGATCTCGTACATGAAGGGTATATTCCAACCCTTTGATTGTACGAGCCTCAATATCAGCTCAGCAAGGCCGGATGCACGACCTTTCCCGCCATCACGTTGATACCCTTGCGAAGATCGCCGTCGTCCTGCCAGTCCCCATCGGCGAGGCGGCCGGCGTAGGGCGCAATCGCTGCCGACAAGGCCTGCGAGGAAGTGCGTGGCACGGCGCCGGGCATGTTGGTCACCGTGAAATGCGTGACGCCCTCCCAAACGTAAGTCGGCGCATCGTAGGTCGTCGGTCGCGTCGTCTCGACACAACCACCCTGATCCACGGAAATGTCGACGATCACGCTGCCAGGCTGCATGTTGCGCACCATGTCGCTCGTGACAACATGGGGAGCGCGCGCTCCTGTGACAAGCACGGCACCAACCACGATGTCCGCGCTACGAACTGCCTCACCGACGTCCGCAGTGTGCGGATAGAGGCCATCGACATTCGGGCCGATGTCGCGCGCCGCCACCAGCTTGTCCCGATCCTTGTCGAACACCACTACGTCAGCGCCGAGACCGGCTGCGACCACAGCAGCATTGCGACCTGCGACTCCTGCACCCAGGATCACGACGCGACCGCGACGCGCTGCAGGCACGCCGCCCAGCAGGATGCCCTTCCCGCCCTGTGGTTGATGCAGCAGGCAAGTGGCGATCTGGATCGACAGGCGCCCGGCAATGTCGCTCATGGGCGCCAGCAATGGCAGGCGGCCCAGCTGGTCTTCGACCGTTTCGAAGGCGACGGCAGTGAGTCCGATATCGCATAGACGCCGGGTGAGATCGGGGAGCGCTGCCAGGTGCAGGTAGCAGAACAGCAGGTGATCCTTGCGCAGCAGATCGAGATCGGCATCGACCGGCTCCTTCACCTTGACGATCATTTGCGAGCCCCCATACACCTCGCGCGCCGTCGGCAGAATCTTGACG
Organism: uncultured Gammaproteobacteria bacterium; assembly: GCA_963724625.1. GTDB lineage: Bacteria > Pseudomonadota > Gammaproteobacteria > Steroidobacterales > Steroidobacteraceae > DATBVX01. The sequence continues at coordinate 513,960 of CAVRVO010000013.1, forward strand.
CCGATGTCGCGATAGTGCTGGTCGGTGTAGCCGCTCTTTTCTCCCGCGCTGGCTTCCACGAACACCTCGTGGCCATTGCGCACGAGCTCGGCGCAGGCGGAGGGAATCAGACCTACGCGCCCTTCGCGCGCCTTGAGTTCGCGCGGGATACCGATTCGCATGTGGTGCTCCTTGGTCGCTTTGCCGAACCGGACGATTCACTTACCATTGATCGCGCCATGTTGCGCACATCATTCAGGTGAGTGGATGCGAGCGGCAGAGCGCCGACTGTGGTCGGTCCGAATTGTGATCAGTAGGAAAAGTGAGGCGAATTATACATGACCGCAGTTGGCCCCAAACACAGCCGGCTCATCATTCTGGGCTCGGGACCTGCCGGCTATAGCGCTGCCGTCTACGCGGCGCGCGCCAATCGCAAGCCGCTGCTGATCACCGGTATCGAACAAGGTGGTCAGCTGATGACCACGACCGACGTCGACAACTGGCCCGGGGATGTCGAAGGATTGCAGGGCCCGGCGCTCATGGAGCGCATGCGCAAGCACGCCGAGCGCTTTGCCACCGACATCGTGTTCGATCACATCAACGCGGTGGATCTCAAACGCCGTCCGTTTCATCTGCGCGGCGACAGCGGGACCTACAGCTGTGATGCCCTGATCATTGCGACCGGCGCTTCTGCGCGCTATCTGGGCCTGCCCTCTGAGGAGCAGTTCCGTGGCAAGGGAGTCTCGGCCTGTGCCACCTGTGACGGGTTCTTCTACAAAGGCAAGAAGGTCGCGGTCGTCGGCGGTGGCAACACTGCGGTGGAAGAAGCGCTCTATCTCACGAACATCGCCTCGCACGTCACGCTGGTGCACCGGCGCGACCGGCTGCGCGCCGAGAAGATCCTGCAGGACCGTTTGTTCGAACGCGAGCGCGCCGGCAAGGTTGCGATCCGCTGGAATCACGTCGTGGAGGAAATCGTGGGTGACGAGTCGGGCGTGACCGGCCTTGATATCCAGACGAGTGACGGGCACACGAAGCACCGGCTGGCGCTTGATGGCGTCTTCATTGCCGTGGGACATACGCCCAACACGCAGCTTTTCGAAGGGCAACTCGACATGCGTGGCGGCTACATCACGGTCAAGTCAGGTGCCGAAGGCGATGCCACCGCGACAAGCGTGCCAGGTGTGTTCGCTGCGGGCGATGTCGCCGACCACGTCTATCGCCAGGCCGTGACTTCTGCAGGCACCGGTTGCATGGCGGCGCTCGATGCCGACAAGTACCTGGAACGCCTGGATGCGCACCCAACTGCGCGCCGAAGCGTGGCTCACGCGGAATAGCCACACGGCTCCCCTCGCCCGCCGCGCGGGCTACCTGCCATGACTGCGCCACGCCCAAGCCCACCCTCACCGCAGTGTCGGTCACGGGTACTTTCCAGTATCGATGAGGTTGCACCGCAGGAGTGGAACGCTCTTTTGGGCGAAGACGCTTTCTTCCTGCGCCACGAATTCCTCGCGGCGCTCGAGCATCAGGCCTGCGTCGGCTCGCCGAGCGGCTGGACGCCTTGTCATTTCGTGCTCACGGACTTGCGCGGCCGCCTGCGCGCCGCGCTGCCTCTGTACCGTAAGCTCCATTCGTGGGGCGAGTTCGTGTTCGACTTTGCGTGGGCTCAGGCCTACGCGCGCAGCGGCCTGCAGTACTACCCCAAGCTCGTGGCCGCCGTGCCCTTCACACCCGCGAGCGGTCCACGCTTGCTCGCAGCGGCGGAGCCGGACCAGAAGCTTTGGCAACGCGAGCTCGTGCGGCTGGCGGTGGCGTGGGCGCGAGACGAGCGCAGTTCGTCGCTCCACGTGCTCTTTCCCGACAAGGCGCAGGCGGACGAACTGTCGCACCAGGGTTTTCTGTTACGCCGTGATTGTCAGTTCCACTGGCACAACCACGGGTATCGCAGCTTCGAGGATTTTCTGGCCAGTTTCACGGCGCCGAAACGCAAGAAGGTCCGCCGTGAGCGTCGACGCGTCACCGACGCTGGAATTGAATTTCGCACACTGCGTGGCGGCGAGATCGATCGATCCCTGTGGCAGACACTCTACGGCTTTCACGCCGACACGTTTCTGCGTCACGGCCATACGCCCTACCTGAGCCTGGGTTTCTTTCTCGAGCTCGCCGAGCGCCTGCCGGACAATGTCGTGGTCCAACTTGCCGTACATCGCTCGCTTCCCGTAGCGGCGGCAATCTGTTTTCGCAGCGAGAGCACCCTCTATGGCCGCTACTGGGGGGCAGCGCGCGACTTTCACAGCCTGCATTTCGAAACCTGCTATCACCAGGGCATCGAGTACTGCATCAGCGAGCGCCTCAAGCGCTTCGAGCCTGGAACGCAAGGCGAGCATAAGGTCAGTCGCGGCTTCGAGCCGACCCTGACGTGGTCTGCGCATTGGATTGCGCATCCACAGTTCGCACGCGCCATCGCGGAGTATCTGCAGCGCGAAGGCGAAGCGATCGAGGGCTACGCTGCCGACGTCGATGCACACGTGCCCTATCGACGAACCGCTGAGGGAGGCGTCGCCGAACGCGGATCGTGAGTCCGATCTACTGGTTGAGTCGCGAGGAGGCGCCCTGGTTTCCTCCGGTATCGGAAGCGCTCAGGGAACCAGACGGCCTGCTCGCGGCCGGCGGTGATCTGACTCCGCAGCGGCTGATCGCCGCGTACGAGCGCGGGATATTTCCGTGGTACTGCGTCGGCCAGCCAGTGCTGTGGTGGTCGCCTGATCCACGCGCGGTGCTCTACCCCGAGGAACTGCGCATCTCGCGCAGCTTGCGCAAGCGCGCTCGTAACAGCGGCGTGGTGACGCGTCTCGATTCGAGCTTCGGCGCGGTGATCCGCGCGTGCGCGGCGCCGCGCTCACCTGAGATCGGGACCTGGCTTACCGAGGAAATGATCGTCGCGTATCAGCAGTTGCATGCGCTCGGCTACGCACACAGCGTTGAAAGCTGGCTCGGCGACGAGCTGGTGGGTGGCCTCTATGGAGTCTGTCTTGGCCGCGTTTTTTTCGGTGAGTCGATGTTCAGCAGAAAAACCGATGCTTCGAAGATCGCGCTGATGCAACTGGTGGACGAGTGCCGCCGCCGCGACATCGTGCTCATCGATTGCCAGGTTGTCTCGGAGCACCTGAGTCGCCTTGGCAGCCGGGCGATCGGCCGCGAAGCGTTTCTCGCCACCCTGAAACAGCACTGCCAACCCCATCAGCCCAGTCATTGGACAATAACCGAATCAGCGAGTTAGGGCGTCTCCGGTCCGCGACTGAGCGACCCCTGTACAGACACAGGTCGGCCGGTATAATCGCGCCCTCTTTTTAAGCCTTGCGGAGGCCCTGATGCCTGCGAAACGAGCGCCGGCAAAGACGAAAGCGAAGAAGGTTGCACCCCGAAAAGCGGCTCCCGCGAAGGCGAGTGCGCACGTCAAGGCCAAGGCGCGCATCAAGGCGCACTCAGCAGCACGTGCGGCACCCGTCAAGAAGGCGGCGCCAGCCAAGAAGCAGGCAACCAGTTCGCCCACGCGCTCACATGCAGCAGTGACTCGTCTCACGCCATCGCCGCGACCGGCGATAGATCTGAAGCCTGGACGTCCGCGTCCGCCAACAGGCGCGACCTTCGAGCCGATTCTGCCACGAACGGTGCAACCGCTCGTGTCGGGGGACGGTGACGATGACGTTGGCGATACCAACTTGCTTGCCGGGCCGCGCAATGTACAGCCGTACATTGCCAAGCGCGGCGAGCAGTACATGAACAAGGAACAGCTCGAGCACTTCCGCAACATCTTGTTCACCTGGAAGCGCGATCTGATGGTGGAAGTCGATCGCACCGTGCTGCACATGAAGGACGAGGCCGCCAATTTTCCGGACCCGAATGACCGCGCCACGCAGGAATCTGAGTTCAGCCTGGAGCTGCGTACGCGCGATCGAGAGCGCAAGCTGATTCGCAAGATCGAAGAAGCACTGATGCGGATCGAGGACGGCAGTTACGGCTACTGCCTGGAGACCGGCGAGGAAATTGGCATCAAGCGGCTGGAGGCACGCCCGGTGGCAACATTGTGCGTCGAGGCCCAGGAGCGTCGCGAGCGTCGTGAGCGTCAGTACGGCGACCGGGACGATCGCTACCGCTAAGTCAGTTTATCGGGGCCGGTTCGCCCCTTCTCCAACCGGCCCACTGCACCTCGGCTCGCTACTCACCGCCGCAGGCAGCTACCTGCAGGCCCGCGCCGCGGGCGGTGAGTGGCTGCTCAGGATCGAAGATCTCGATACCCCGCGCGTAGTTCCAGGCGCCGCAGACGAAATCCTGCGCACCCTGGAGCAATTCGGCTTCGAGTGGGACGGCGAGATCGTACGCCAAAGCGCACGCACCGATCTGTACCAGGCTTCGCTTGCCAGGCTCGATGCAGCGGGCGCGTGTTTTACCTGCTCCTGCAGCCGCAGGGAGCTTGCCGCCCTGCAGACCATGATCATGGCCGAGGAAGACTCCTTCTACGCCGGTACTTGCCGCAACGGCCCCCAGCACGTCGATCGTGCCCTCGCAGTGCGCTTTCGCGCCGCTGATTCGGCCATCGAATTCGAGGATGAGTTGCAGGGTCGCCTGGTGCAAAACGTCGGGCAGAGTCTCGGTGACTTCATCATCCGGCGCCGCGACGGGCTGTTCGCCTACCAGCTTGCTGTCGTCGTCGACGATGCCGATCAACAGGTAACGCAGGTGGTACGCGGCTCCGACCTGCTGAGCAACACCCCGCGCCAGATTCTCCTGCAGCAAGCGCTGCAGTTAGCGCACCCCCGCTACATGCACCTGCCGCTGCTCACCGAAACGGACGGACGCAAGCTCTCCAAATCGCACCATGCGGTTGCGGCTATGACGACTCAGCCTTCCATCACTTTGCATCGAGCCCTGTGCTGGCTGAGACAGCAGCCGCCTCCGGAGCTGGCTCATGTCTCGACGCGCGAACTCTGGTCCTGGGCGATCCGGGCGTGGAATCCCAAGCCACTACGCAATGTGCGCGAGATTCGACTGGACACGTTCGAGTGACAGATTTGGGTCCGCGGCGCGGATGGATTATCGTAGGCACCTAAAACGTGCGCCGCCTGCCCGGGCGGTCAAATGCCGATCAACGGTGTGCCGCCCGGACTCTCGCCCGGGAGTACCTTGAGATGAGCGAACCGCGAGTCATCAAGAAATATCCGAATCGTCGTCTGTACGACACCGTAGAGAGTCGCTACATCACGCTGGCCGATATCCGCCGCCTGGTGCTCGACAAGATCGACTTCGTGGTGATCGACAAGAAGAGTCAGGAGGACATCACCCGCAGCATCCTGCTGCAGGTGATCGCGGAGCAGGAGCACCAGGGCGAGCCCCTGATGAGCCAGGATTTCCTGTCACAGGTGATTCGTTCCTATGGCGGGGCGATGCAGGGATTCGTCGGCAGCTACCTGGAACAGAGCCTGAAACTCTTCATGAGCCAGCAGCAACAGGTGCGCGACCGCGTGAAGAGCATGGTGGGCGTGGATCCGATTGAGACCGTTGCCAGCCTCGCACAAAAGAACTATGCGCGCTGGCGATCGGTGCAGGAGGACATCTTCAAGGCTCTGATGAACGCCACCGGTCGCGCCCGTGCCGAGGTCGACGAAGCAGACAGTGGTGGCGATCACAAGCAACCGCCCGCCGCGTAGAGTGTGTCTGGCTTGGGAGCTTCATCCCCGAGCCCGTTCGGATTTGATCGAGTTCAACGACACGATACGGTTCAGCGCGAACGGCAAACGTCGTTACCCCGCGGTGTATCGTTCGTGTCGGGCTGGGAGATGAAGGTCCCAAGCCAGACACACTGCCCTCAGCCGACGTTGCGCATACTCAGGCGGATGCGGCCCTGGCGGTCCACCTCGAGCACTTTCACCTTGATCACATCGCCTTCCTTGAGCTTGTCGCTGACCCGTTCGACACGTTCGTCGGAGATCTGCGAGATGTGCACCAGGCCGTCCTTGCCGGGAAGGATGGTCACGAAGGCGCCAAAGTCCATCAACCGCGCAACCTTGCCCTCGTAGATCTGGCCGACTTCCACGTCGGCGGTGATCAGGGCGATGCGTCTTTGCGCTTCACGTCCCGAAGCCCCATCGACGGACGCAATACGCACGGTGCCGTCGTTTTCGATGTCGATGGTCGTGCCGGTCTCCTCGGTGATGCCGCGAATCACGGCGCCACCCTTGCCGATGACCTCGCGGATCTTCTCCGGATCGATCTTCATCGTGATGATGGTGGGCGCCCACTCGGACATGTCGGCGCGCGGTGCACTGAGCACAGCATTCATCTTGTCGAGAATATGCAGCCGGGCTTCCCGCGCCTGTGCGAGCGCCACCTGCATGATCTCCCGCGTGATGCCATTGATCTTGATGTCCATCTGCAGCGCCGTGACACCATCCTTCGTGCCGGCAACCTTGAAGTCCATGTCGCCAAGGTGGTCTTCGTCGCCGAGGATGTCGGTCAACACCTGGAAGCGCTCGCCTTCCTTGACCAGACCCATCGCAACACCCGCCACAGCCGCCTTGATCGGCACCCCTGCATCCATGAGCGCGAGACTCGATCCGCACACGCTCGCCATCGAACTCGAGCCGTTTGACTCGAGAATTTCCGACACGACGCGGATTACGTACGGGAACGTGGTCATGTCCGGCATTACCGCCTGGACACCGCGACGGGCCAGATTGCCGTGGCCGATCTCGCGGCGCTTCGGTCCGGTCATCATGCCGGTCTCTCCAACCGAGAACGGCGGGAAGTTGTAGTGAAGCATGAAGGGTTCTTTGCGCTCGCCCTCGAGCGCATCGATAATTTGCGCATCGCGCCCGACGCCGAGAGTCGTTACGACCAGTGCCTGCGTCTCGCCCCGCGTGAACAGCGCCGACCCGTGGGTACGCGGCAGCACTCCGGTCTTGACCGTGATGGGCCTGACGGTGCGGCTGTCGCGACCGTCGATGCGCGGCTTGCCCTCCAGAATGCGGTTGCGAACGATGCGGCTTTCCAGGCGAAACAGCTCATCGTTGATGGCATCGCCCTTCCACTTCGCGTTCTCACCTACCGCGAGTGCCGCGACTGCGGCGGCCTTGATCTCCGCAACACGTCCGTAGCGCTGCTGCTTTTCGGTGATCTGGTAGGCCTGGGTCAAGGCTGATTCGGCGTGTGACGCCACGGCGCTCTGCAATTCGGTGTGGGCTGCCGCGGGCTGCCAGTTCCATTTCGCCTTGCCCGCCTCGCTCACCAGCTCGTTGATGGCACGGATTGCTACCTGCATCTGCTCGTGGCCGAACACGACCGCACCAAGCATCACCTCTTCCGAGAGACCCTTGGCTGCTGATTCCACCATCAGTACCGCTTCGGCAGTGCCCGCGACCACGAGGTCGAGCTGCGATTCCTGCAGCTGTGTACGCGTCGGGTTCAAGAGGTACTTGCCGTCCTTGTAGCCGACCTTGGCAGCACCGATCGGGCCGTTGAACGGCATCCCACTCAGGGCCAGCGCCGCCGAGGCGCCCAGCAACGCGGGAATATCGGAATCGACGTCGGGGTTCAGTGACAGGACCGTGGCCACGACCTGCACTTCGTTATTGAAGCCATCCGGAAACAGCGGTCGTATCGGGCGATCGATCAACCGCGACGTGAGGGTCTCCTTCTCCGAGGGTCGCCCTTCTCGTTTGAAGAAGCCGCCCGGAATGCGCCCCGCAGCATAGGTCTTTTCCTGGTAGTTGACGGTGAGGGGAAAGAAATCACGGCCTTCCACCGCGGTCTTCTGTCCCACCGCGGTCACGAGGACCACGGTGTCCGCCACGCTGACAAGGGCTGATGCGTCCGCTTGTCGGGCTACTTCGCCGGTTTCGATGCTGACGGTATGTTCGCCAAATGCAAAAGTCTTCTTAATAGCTGCGCTCACGCTGCCTGCCTTAGGGGGATGAATGGGGTGCGGATATCCTTTCGCGGGCGCCACCACGGGCGCGCCGGCCTCAGCGCCGCAGACCGAGGCGTTCTACGACGGCCTGATACTTCTCTGGCGCGCTGTCCTTGAGATAGTCGAGGAGCTTGCGTCGCTGATTGACCATCTTGAGCAGTCCGCGACGCGAGGCGTGGTCAGCCTTGTGCGTCGTGAAATGATCGCCGAGCCCGTTGATGCGCTGGGAGAGCAAAGCGATTTGAACTTCGGGCGATCCGGTGTCCTTCGCGCTGCGCCGGTGCTGCGCGACGATGCCGCTTTTCTGCTGGCTATTCAGTGACATTGGCCTTGATTCCTCAACACTTTTTCCATGGTCCTTTTATGAGGCCGCGCATTCTACCCGGTGACCTGCAGTGCCACAAGCTGAGCCCGGCTGCCGACAAGAGATTCGCCAGCCCGGAGCCGCGGGTCAACAAGAACTGGCTACGATGCGATCGCGCTGGTTCGCGATCAGGCGCCTCGGCGCCAGCCGCCCTTGCGCGTCCTGCTGTGCAATCCCCAGAAATTCTCCCGCAGGCCCGTAGATCCTGACGTTTCCTTCGCCCTGAGTGCCGGCGTGCTGCTCGAGAACCTGTCCATCCAGCATGCGCCTCGCGGCGTCGGCATCGAGATCCACCCGCGGCCAGCTCTGAATACCCCGATCCAGCGGCAACAACCAACGCTGCAGTCCGGCTGAATCTGCGGCGCTCGCCTGTAGCTCCTCAATCGTCACCATGGACTCGCCGTGGAAGGGCTCGACCCACAGACGCCGCAGGTGGTCGATGTAACCATAGGTTCCGAGGGCGGCTGCCAGGTCCTGGCCGAGCGTGCGGACGTACGTACCTTTGGAACAGGTCACCTGCAGCGTGAGGCTGCTCTCGTCCAATTCGAGCAGCTCGAAGCAGTCGATTTCAATGCTACGCGGCGCGCGCTCCACCTCGATGCCTCGCCGTGCCAATTCATAAAGCCGAGCTCCCTGGTGTCGGAGCGCTGAATGCATTGGGGGGATTTGCTGGTGCCGGCCGATGAATGCAGTCAATTGGCTCTGCAACGCCTCACGCGCCAGCTGTGGTACGGGTTGCCTGCTGACAATTTCGCCTTCCAGGTCGCCGGTGGTGGTCTGAATACCGAGATGCAACCGAAACTGATAACACTTGCGTCCCGCCAGCATCGGGCCCGCGAGCTTCGTGGCCTCGCCAAGGCAGATCGGCAACATCCCGCTCGCCAGCGGATCGAGGCTTCCGCCATGCCCCGCTTTGCGGGCACGGAATACGCGCTTCACCTGTTGCAGGGCCGCGTTCGAGCTTAGCCCGGTCGCCTTGTCGAGCAGGACGATGCCGTCAATGGAATGCCAGGGCAGCAACCGACCGCCTCAGTCTTTCGGCGCCGGCTGCGGGTCTGGTGCAATGGCAGGATCGTCCTCCGTGTGCCGGCGCTCATCCTCCGCCACCGCCGAATCGATCAGTGAATTGAGCCGCATACCGGCCGCGAGCTGCTCGTCCGGGTGGAACACCAACTCCGGCGCAACCCGCAGCTTGAGCGAGCGCCCCACGGGACCACGCAGGAATCCCGCCACGCGTTCGAGCCCCGCCTGTACCTTGGCAGCATCCCGCTGTTCATCGAAAAGCGCGTAGAAGATCTTGGCGCTCTTGAAATCGGGCGAGACGCGCACGTCGGTAATGGTGATGCTGCCGACGCGCGGGTCGCGGACTTCCCGCCGCAGCAGCTCACTCACGACACGCTGCAGCTCGCCCTCGATCCGCCGGCTGCGATGTGGATCGCGCGGCATATGAACGCCTCTCTCCCGGACCTACTGCAGCGTGCGTATGACCTCGACGCGCGCAAAGCATTCGATCTGGTCACCGACGCGCACGTCGTTGTAATTCTTGACGCCGATTCCGCATTCGGTTCCGGCACGCACTTCGTTGACGTCGTCCTTGAAGCGTCGCAGAGACTCGAGCGCCCCTTCGAAGATCACGACGTTGTCGCGCAACACGCGGATCGGATTGTTCCGACGAACGAACCCGTCCATCACCATGCAACCCGCCACCGTCCCGAACTTGCTCGAGCGGAACACTTCGCGCACTTCCGCAAGCCCGAGGATCTGCTCCTTGACCTCCGGAGCGAGCATACCCGTCATGATCTGCCGGACGTCGTCGATGGCTTCGTAGATGATGCTGTAATAGCGCACATCGACGTTGCCTTCCTTGATCGCATCGCGCGCTGCCGCATCCGCACGCACGTTGAAGGCAATGATCCGTGCCTTGGATGCCGCAGCCAGCGTGACATCTGACTCGGTGAGCCCACCCACGCCGCTGAAAATCACCTTAACGGCAACCTCCTCGGTGGAAAGATTGCTGAGCGCATCGCGCAACGCTTCCGCACTGCCTTGAACGTCTGCCTTGATCAGCAGGGCTACCATGCCCGCGCGGCCGTCGCCGATCTGCGAGAACGCATCCTCCAGCTTCGCTGGTCCCTGGCGTGCAAGCTTGGTGTCGCGGAACTTGCCCTGACGATACAGCGCCACTTCGCGTGCCTTGCGCTCGCTCTCCACGGCCAGGACTTCATCACCGGCGTTCGGCGTTCCCGAAAGGCCGAGCACCACCACCGGCATCGAGGGACCCGCCGTCTCTATGGCGTTGCCACCCTCATCGAACATGGCGCGCACCCGTCCAAATTCATGTCCCGCCAGGATGTAGTCGCCAAGCTTGAGGCTCCCGCGCTTCACCAGGATCGTTGCCACCGGGCCGCGTCCCTTCTCCAGCGTTGACTCGAGCACGACGCCACCAGCGAGACCCTCGTGCGGCGCTTTGAGTTCGAGCACGTCGGCCTGCAGCACGAGTGTCTCGAGCAGTTGATCGATGCCCTGCCCCGTCTTGGCGGACACGTACACGAACAGATTCTCGCCGCCCCACTCTTCCGGGATGACGCCGTGCTTCGCGAGGTCAGACTTCACTCGCTCGGGATCGGCATCGCCTTTGTCGATCTTGTTGACGGCCACCAGGATTGGAACCTCGGCCGCACGAGCGTGCTGGATCGCCTCGATCGTCTGTGGCATCACCCCGTCGTCCGCGGCAACAACCAGCACGACGATGTCGGTAACCTGCGCGCCACGCGCGCGCATGGCCGTGAAGGCGGCATGGCCGGGCGTGTCGAGAAATGTCACGGCGCCCTTCGGCGTCTCGACGTGGTACGCACCGATGTGTTGCGTAATTCCGCCGGCTTCCCCCGCCGCAACCTTGGTGCGACGGATGTAGTCGAGGAGCGAGGTCTTGCCGTGGTCAACGTGGCCCATGACGGTCACAACCGGCGGGCGCGGCTCGCCCACCACCGCTTCGCCTTCCGTGACCTGCAGGTCCGCTTCGATGGCGTTTTCCTGGATGATCCTGGCGGCGTGGCCCATTTCCTCGATAACGAGTACCGCGGTGTCCTGATCGATGGGTTGGTTGATGGTGGCCATCACGCCCATGTTCATCATGACCTTGATGACTTCGTTGGCCTTCACGGCCATCTTCTGCGCCAGCTCGGCCACCGTGATCGTTTCCCCGATGGCGACCTCGCGCTTCATGGGCGCGGTGGGCATTTCGAAAGCGTGCTTTGCCTCGGTCGACACAGCGGTGCTGCGCGACTTCAATCTTTTCTTCTTCTTGTAGCGCGCGCTTACATCGGTCGTGACGTGCAGTTCGACACGACCGTAGCGAGTATGACTGTCGTCGCGCTGCTGCAGGGCGCGCTGTGCGGCTTCCTGAGTACGCCGCAGATTCTCGGCCTCTTCGCGAGCGCGCGTCTCCGCCAGGCGCTTCGCGTCTTCTTCTGCCGCCTTGCGCATCTCTTCTTCGGTGAGACGCCGCTTGCTTTCGGCTTCCACGCGTTCGCGTTCCCGGCGCTCCTGTTCGGCGCGCTCGCTCTCGAGCCGCTTCGCCTGCTCCTCGACTTCGCGTTTGCGATCCAGCTCTTCCTGTTGCAGCCGGGCCTTTTCTTCGAGCACGTCGCGCTTGATGTAAGTGCGCTGGCGGCGCACTTCGACGCTGACCGTTCGCGCACGACCTTGTACGCTGGCGAGCTTCAGCTCACTTTGCGACTTGCGCTTCAGGGTGATCTTGCGCGGCGAAGCGCCCGATTCCGCACCGTGACCGTGGCTGCGCCGCAGGTGCGTCAGCAGCTCCATCTTGGCTTCGTCACTGATGGTCGCATCGGCGCCTTCCACGGCGATGCCTGCCTGGTCGAGCTGGGCCAGCAGCCGCTCGACCGGCACTTTCAGAACTTCAGCAAATTGTGCAACTGTCACATCGGACATGGACTTACTCTGGAGCGGTCAGCTCTGGTTGGCCGCTTCGAACCAGGGGGCTCGCGCGGTCATGATCAATTTGGCAGCACGCTCGGCGTCGATCTTGCCGGCTTCGGTCAATTCATCCACCGACTGCTCGGCGAGCTCCTCGCGGGTGCGCACTCCGCCTCTCGCCAGCGTGAGCGCCAGGTCCGGGTCCATGCCATCGAGCGTCAGCAGGTCGTCAGACGGCAGCGCGGATTCGACTGTCTCCTCGCTCGCGATGGCCTGTGTAAGCAGCACGTCGCGCGCGCGACTACGAAGCTCTTTGACGATGTCCTCGTCGAATTCTTCGATCGCGGTGAGCTCGCTGGCCGGCACGTACGCGACCTCTTCGATGGTCGAGAAGCCTTCCTGCACCAGGATCGTGGCGACGTCTTCGCCCACGTCCAGCTGCTTCATGAAGGTTTCCTTGAGCTCGCGCGTTTCGGACTCGCTCTTGGCCTCGGCTGCGGTCTCGGTCATCACGTTGAGTTCCCAGCCGGTGAGCTCGCTCGCAAGGCGGATGTTCTGACCGCCGCGGCCGATGGCCTGCGAGAGCCGGTCCTCGGCCACTGCAATGTCCATGCTGTGCGAGTCTTCATCCACGACGATCGACTGGACCTCAGCCGGGGACATCGCGTTGATGACGAACTGCGCCGCATTGTCATCCCAGGGGATGATATCGACGCGCTCGCCGGCGATTTCGTTCGACACCGCCTGTACTCGTGAACCGCGCATGCCGACGCAGGCGCCAACCGGATCGATCCGTGGATCATTGGTCTTCACCGCGATCTTGGCGCGCACGCCCGGATCGCGGGCAGCTCCCAGGATCTGGATGAGCCCCTGGCCGACTTCGGGAACCTCGAGCTTGAAGAGCTCGATCAGGAATTCTGGCGCGGTGCGCGTCAGGAACAGCTGCGGGCCGCGTGGCTCGGAGCGCACGTCGCGCAGGAAGGCCTTGATGCGATCCTGCGAGCGCACCGGCTCGCGGGGAATCAGCTCGTCGCGGGCAATAAAGCCCTCGGCGTTACCGCCGAGGTCCACGAACACACCGTTGCGGTCAACGCGTTTGACGATACCGCTCACCAGCGTACCGACACGGTCCTTGTACTCTTCGACTACCTGGGCGCGCTCGGCCTCGCGCACTTTCTGCACGATGACCTGCTTGGCGGTTTGTGCAGCGATGCGGCCGAAGGCGACCGACTCCATTGGAACCTCGACGAATTCGCCCGGCTGCGCATCGGTCCTGATATCGGTTGCATCCTCGAGCCTCAGCTCGCGCTCTGGAAATTCCAGTTCGGTGGAATCGTCGGCGAACACCTTCCAGCGGCGGAACGTGTCGTAGTCGCCGGTCTTGCGGTCGATCGCCACGCGCGCATCCATATCCTCGCCGTGCTTCTTGCGAGTAGCTGACGCCAGAGCCGCTTCGAGCGCCTCAAAGATGATTTCCTTGTCGACACCCTTCTCGTTGGAGACGGCATCGACAACCATCAGGATTTCCTTGTTCATCGTCACAAACCTCTGCAACTCACAGCATCGGCACCAGCCGCGCTTTCTGGATCTGCTGGTAGGCCAGCAGCACCGGCGAACCATCCACCTCGAGCGTCACACCCTCATCGCCCGCCGCGAGCAACGCCCCGGTGAATCGCCGGCGTCCCTCGATGGGCAGAGCGAGCTGCACCTTGACCCTGCTGCCCACGAACCGGGCAAAGTGCTCGGGTGTTCTGAGTACCCGATCCAGCCCCGGCGAAGACACCTCGAGCCGGTAATGTCCCGGGATCGGATCCTGCGCGTCGAGCGCATCGCTTACCGCGTGACTGACCCGCTCGCAATCCTCGAGCCCTATTCCGTCCGGCGCGTCGATATACACCCGCACCAGTGCGCCCTCGCCCGCGTGCGCATGCTCGATCTCGACCAGCTCGTAGCCGAGAGCCTCGACGGTCGGCTGCAGCAGGCGGATCAGCTCGTCGCGCATCGGACCGCCAAGAAAAAAAATGGGCCCGAGGGCCCATCGAATAGACAACAAAAAGCCCCTCGGGGGGGCTTTTCGCTCTTAAGCACTTGTTTTCACAAGCCCCGATCCCCCGAGCGGATCGAGGGCGCGAAGTGTAACCGATGGTTCGGGCAGAGAAAACCCCGCGGCGAGATATTGGGATCGCGCCTCAATACAAAAGAGTGGTTGAACTCCTGGCTCCACCTCGGTGGTTTCACCTTGAAGGTGGCACAAAAACCAAGAACCGGCGCAACCATCTTCGCCATCCACGGCGACTGGCATTCCGACCACTAGCCACCGCGAGCGGGCGCGGGCCCGATGACGGCCACTTTTACCTCCGGAAGCGTACGGTTGAGCGCCAGGAGCTTGCGCAGCACCTCGAGCGCATCCCGGGCCGCCTTCAGCTCCGCTTCATCAGACTGCGGAGACGTGAGCAACTGCCCGCCGCGCACGCAGTAGCGATGCCTCACGAGATAGGCGCGCGTCGCCGGATTGGTGGTATCGCTGCCCACATGCGCCGTCAGGTTGCTGAGAATCTCGTAGTTGGCGGCGTCCACGAACGTGAAAGACATCAGTGTCTGGCTGCCGGGCGCGGTGAGCTCCACGCTGATGCTGGTGAGATCGCGGTCACGAAAGAACGCACTGGCCTGCACGATGTGCATGGTGCCGATATTGCCGACTGTCAGCGGATCGGCCGACAACAGGTGCAGATCGCCGACGCCCGAGGAGTCCGGCGCGGTCGTGAAACAGGCGGGCATCGCCGCCGCGCTGAGCTCACTTGCTGCGAGCAGGGCCGCTCCAATCAGCAATCGCATGCCAGTTGCGATACGCATGTTTCAACTCTCCTTGAGCCAGCGCGCCAGCCACGCCTGCACTTCCTGATAGAAGTAGCGACTGTCCTCGCCCTTGAGTATCCAGTGGTTCTCATCCGGGAAGATGATGAAGCGGCTCGGTACCTTCTGGCGCTGAAGGACAGTCCAGTACTCGATCGCATTGTTGAGCGGCACACGGTAGTCATGCTCACCCACTGTCACCAGCGCCGGCGTCTTGAAGCGCGCGGCGTAACGAATCGGGTTCTGCTGGCGCCAGACCGCGCCCTGTTCCCAGGGCGGCCCCCCATTCATGACTTCGCGGCCATAGACGGTATCGCTCGTCCCGTATTGGGATTCCAGATTGATCAGGCCGGCGTGGCTGATGAGACACCGATAGCGCGTCGTGCTCGCTTGCAGCCAATTGGAAAGATGGCCACCGTAACTCGCGCCGCCGGCGCACTGCTGTGAGCCGTCGATGAAAGCGAAGCGCTTGATGGCCTCATCGGCGGCCTGGTTGATTTCATCGCCGGGCGTCTTCAGTGGATCACCCTGAATGGCCTGCGCGAACTTTTCCCCAAATCCGGTCGACCCGGTGTAGTTCGTCAGCAGGACTACATAGCCGGGTGCCGCGAGCAGATGGTAATTCCAGCGCAACACGAACTGGTCACGCCACATCGAGTGCGGCCCGCCGTGGATCACGACGAACAGCGGGTACTTCTTATCCGCATCGAAGGCCGGCGGCAGAACGAGCATGTTATGAATCTGACGGCCGCGACGACTGGTAAATGAAAACTCGCGTACCGGCTGCCAGTCGATCTGCGCAGCGCGCGCAGCGTTGAAACTGCTGAGCGCGACATGCCGGCCCGCCACGGGATCGAGCCTCACAATTTCGGCTGGCGAGGTCGAGCTCTCCCAGTTCGCGAATAGGCGCGGTTCGGCAGCCTTCGAGGCAATGCTGAGATTCGAATACGCACCGCTCGACATTGGGTAGGCCAGGCGTGCGGCACCGCCGGATGCGGGCATTACGTACAGCTTTTCGTGGCCGGCATCCTCGGCGAGCGCAAAGATTTCCCGACCGTCGGGCGCGATGTCGAAACTGGAGACAGAGCGATCCAGGCCAGGGCTCACGATCCTGGCAGCGCCGCCCTGCGGCCATCCGACTGAAGCGACGCGACTCAGGCTGTAGATCGTGCCGTTGTCTGGCTCGAAGAGTCCGTAAAGCGTGCCGCCGTCAGGAGCGAATTGCGGATCGCTCCACGAGCCGTCCGCAGGCGTGAGCTGCTGAGGCTCACCCCCATCGACATCCACCCGGAACAGCAATGAGTGCGTGAATGCATACGCCGCAGCATTGAGGTCATTGCTGGCAACGAAAACGATGCTGCGCCCATCCGGCGCCCAGATTGCGTCAAGTTCCTCGCCCGAATCCGTGCGATGGCCCGCGAACCCCGCCGATGTCACCAGCTTCGAACCCGCGAGCAGATCCTTCGCCTCGGCGCCCGGTTGCAAGGACTGCACCAGCACGTGCGACTGGAGCTCCGGCTCCAGCCACTGGTCCCAGTGGCGAATCGGGAACGTGTCATAGACCCGCGCTTCGTACTTGCGTGCCTTGTGCTCCTCCGCAATACGCTTGTTATCCTGGTCGGTCATTGCGCCGGCATAGACGGTGCTGACAAAAAGCAGCCGCGAGCCGTCGGGTGAGAACTGAGGCGAGCGCGCGCCGGTCGAGACGTTGGTCACCCGCGCGGCCTCGCCTCCGGCTGCGACGTCGAGGACGTAGATCTGCTCCACTTCATCGCCGTCCCGCTTGGTCGAGAAGGCAATCCGTCGACTGTCCGCACTCCACGCAACATCGTTCTCGCGCGCCTTGTTGGATGTGAGCCGTCGCGGCTCGGCGCTGCCATCGCCCGGAACGATCCACAGATCGGCGGCCTTCTCCTTGTCATCGTATGCTGGCTCGTTCACCAGGAAGACCACCCACTTGCCGTCCGGGCTCGCTACCGGAGCACCCACGCGCTTCATCAGCCACAGGTCTTCATGCGTGATCGCGTGCTTCGCCTCCTGCGCGTGCGCGGCCGCACTTCCGGCTGATGCGATCACGAGTGCGGCCGCCAGTCGCGCGACGAACTGTCTCATTACATCTCCTTGCGGGAACTCGGGCTTTCGATCAGAGCACGTCGAGCAGGATCTTGCCGATATGTTGGCTCGATTCCATCAGCTCATGCGCCCGCCGGGCATCGACGAGCGGGAACCGAGCATGAATCGGCGGCTGCAGTTCATGGCTGGCAAACAACGGCCAAACGCGCGAGCGCAGCGCTTGGGCGAGCCGTCCCTTCTGCTCGACGGATTGCGGGCGCAATGTGGAGGCCATCAGACTCAGACGCTTCTGAAACAGGTAACGCAGATCGAGCTGCGCCTCGTGCCCGCCGAGCGTCGCGATCAGGGCGATTCGTCCCTCGATCGCCGCTGCCGCGATGTTCCGGGCAAGATAGGCCGCACCAACCATATCGAGAATGACATCGGCGCCGCGGCCAGCCGTGGCCTCTTTCACCGCCAGGACAAAATCCTCAGTACGGTAGTTGATAGCACGCTCGGCTCCCAGGGCGACACACGCTGCGCACTTTTCGTCGCTGCCGGCAGTGACGATGACACGCGCATCAAATGCCTTTGCCAGTTTGATTGCGGTTGTGCCGATGCCGCTCGAACCGCCATGAACGAGCAATGTTTCGCCGGCGCGCAGCTGCGCGCGCTCAAAGATGTTGTGATACACCGTAAAGAACGTTTCCGGGAGCGCCGCGGCTTCGTGCACGCCGATGCCCTCCGGAATTGGCAGGCACTGCACCGCGGGCGCGACGGCATATTCCGCGTAGCCCCCGCCCGCCAACAGCGCGCAAACGGCTGCACCGCGTGGCAGCGCAGTGACGCCCGCGCCACAGTCGACGATTTCACCGGAGACCTCGAGACCCGGAATATCGGTGATCCCCGCAGGCGGCGCGTAGCGCCCTGTCCTCTGCAGGATGTCCGGTCGATTCACGCCGGCCGCGGCGACGCGGATCAGCACTTCGCCCGGTCCCACTGCGGGAACGGGTCGCTGCACGGCGCGCAGGACTTCTGGCCCTCCGGGTTCGGCGATCTCGATCGCCGTCATATTGCGCGGGATGTCTGCCACGATTGCGACGCATTATACTTTGCGCGTTCATGAGGTCGGCTCGAAATTCCTGTCCGCGAGGTGATATCCCATTAACAAGCATGTGGTAGTGCGCGAAATCGCGCGTCCCGATCCCGGTGTCGTTCAGGCGCTGGGCGAATATGGCGTGGCCACCGTGCACGAGGCGCAAGGCCGAACCGGTCTGCTCGCCGCATACATGCGGCCGATCTACGCCGGCGCTTCACTGGGCGGCACGGCCGTGACGGTACTCGTCCCGCCTGGCGATAACTGGATGATTCATGTCGCACTCGAGGTGTGCAAACCGGGCGACGTCCTGGTGGTCGCGCCGAGCTCTCCATGCTCGGACGGTTACTTCGGCGATCTGCTGGCAACATCGCTCCGGGCGCGCGGCGGCAAGGGACTCATCATGGATGCGGGCGTGCGCGACGTAGCGACGCTCACGCAGATGAAGTTTCCGGTGTGGAGCAAGGCCATCTGGGCGCAAGGCACGGTCAAGGCCAGCCTTGGCTCGGTCAATACGCCGATCATCTGTGCGGGCCAACGCGTAGAGCCAGGCGATGTCATCGTGGCCGACGATGATGGAGTTGTGGCCGTGAGCCGCACCGCAGCCACCAAAGTCGCGGAGGCTGCCCGCCAGCGCATCGCCGCCGAGGAAGAGAAGCGCAAGCGCCTCGCGGCGGGCGAGCTCGGGCTCGACCTGTACCAGATGCGCGAGAAACTCGCCGCGCTTGGTCTCGAGTACCGCTGATCGGCGCAATGTCGAAGCTTCGACAGACGGCCATTCCCTGCACGCTGATGCGCGGCGGGACGTCGAAAGGCCCGTTCTTCCTGGCAACCGACCTGCCCGCCGACACCGCGCTGCGTGATCGTGTCTTGCTGGCAGTCATGGGCTCGCCCGATCCCCGGCAGATCGACGGTGTCGGTGGCGCGGAGCCGCTCACCAGCAAGGTCGCCATCGTGTCAAAGTCCACTCGACCCGATGTCGATGTCGATTACCTGTTCGCCCAGGTCTCGATTGAAAAGGCTCTGGTCGACGTCAGCCCCAACTGCGGCAACATGCTCGCAGCCGTCGGGCCGTTCGCGATCGAAAAAGGGCTGGTCGCCGCGCGCGATCCCACGACGCAGGTTGCGATCTATATGGTGAACACCGGCAATCTCGCGGTCGCCACCGTGCAGACGCCCGGCGGCACCGTGCGCTATGACGGCAACACGGCGATTGCCGGTGTGCCGGGAACCGCAGCGCCGATCGAGATCGACTTTCGCGACACCGCCGGGTCTGTGTGCGAATCACTCCTGCCGACCGGAAACCCGCGCGATGTCGTGGAGGGAATCGAAGTCACGTGCATCGACAATGGCATGCCCGTGGTCGT
This sequence comes from uncultured Gammaproteobacteria bacterium, assembly GCA_963724625.1. Lineage (GTDB taxonomy): Bacteria > Pseudomonadota > Gammaproteobacteria > Steroidobacterales > Steroidobacteraceae > DATBVX01. The sequence continues at coordinate 533,576 of CAVRVO010000013.1, forward strand.
GATTCCCGCCGCTGCACTTGGCAAGACGGGGTACGAGTCCCCGCAGGACCTCGATGCCGACCGCGAATTCAAGCAGCGCCTCGAGCAGCTGCGCCTCGCCGTCGGTCCGCTGATGGGCCTCGGCGACGTGCGCGACAAGGTCGTGCCGAAGATGACCTTGATCGCGCCGCCTCGCGCCGGGGGACACGTGTGCACGCGCACGTTTATTCCACACCGCTGTCACGCCGCGATTGGAGTGCTCGGTGCCGTGAGCGTTGCAACGGCTTGCGTGCTGCCCGGGTCGGTAGCGACCGGCATTGCGAAAAGGCCCACGGGGCGACCGCTCATCTTTTCAGTCGAGCATCCGAGTGGTGAATTCACCGTCACACTGGAAATCTCGGGGGAAGGAGCCGACTTCAAGGTCGGCCGATCTGGAATACTGCGAACTGCCCGCGCCCTGTTCGAAGGTCACGCACTCGTGCCGCATTCGATCTGGAGCGGCCCCTGACCTCGAAGCTCAGGTCGCGGTGCGGGCCAGGTGTTCGCTGGTGGCGAGATCCTCACGCAGCGAGCGCGCACCGCGAAAATAGTGGACTGCCGCCCACACATTGACCAGCCCCACGATCACGAGTCCGTACGCGAGCGACTGATTACCCGCCGTGGGATGCAGGTGGTCGCTGATCACTCCTACGAAGAAGGGCCCAAGCCCCAGCCCGATCAGCGTCTGGATGAAGAGCATCAGCGAGGTGGAGATCGCGCGCATGCGCAGTGTGGCGAGGGATTGTGCCATCGCGAACGAGGGCCCAAAAAAGAACGACGCCAGGATGGTCATCACGCAAAAAGAGGAGATCACGAACGACAGCTCGGAACCGAGGTAGGAGAAGAACTGAAACGGCACCATGATGAGCGTCGCATAGCCCGGCACCCACATGTACCAGCGCCGGTCACCCTTGAGCACGCTGAGCCGGTCGGCGAGCATTCCGCCGGCAAACGTACCAATCGCACCAATGGCGGCAAACACCGCGAGCCAGGTTCCCGCCTGGCCACTGTTCATGCCGTGCGAGCGCATCAGGAACGGCGCATTCCAGGTGCTGCCGGCGTACCAGACAAATGAATGCAAGCCGGCCGCGAGGCACAGGTGCCGGAACGAGCGCAGACTCCAGAGATATCGAAGCACATCCGGAATGCGAGGCGCGCGCGCATCCGCGACTGACGCAGCCACTCGATCCGCATGGCCGCGTGGCGGCTCCACGATGGTGAAACGCACCAGCAGCGCCACCAGCACGCCTGGAAGCGCGACCAGGATGAAGGCCTGCCGCCATCCGTAGAGCTCGTTGAGCCATCCACCCGCATAGCTCCCGACCATGGCGCCGAATGGAACGCCCAGGGCATAGAGGGAAAGCGCCGTCGCACGCCGTTGCAGCGAGAAATAATCTGAAATCAGTGAGTGCGAGGGCGGCGTGCCGCCCGCTTCGCCGATCGCAGTGCCGATGCGCGCCAGCAGCAACCACCAGAAGGTAGTGGCAAGGCCGCAGAACGCCGTCATGACCGACCACATCAGCACCGCCACGCCAAGCACATTACGGCGACTGGAACGGTCGGCCCATGCCGCGATTGGGATGCCGAACGTGGCATAGAAAAGGGCGAACGCGATGCCACCCAGGAGCCCCAGCATGGTGTCGCTGGCGCCGAACTCGTGCTTGATCGACTCGACGAGGACGCCCAGGACCGAACGGTCCATGACATTGACGACGTACCCAAGGAACAGGACGACGAGTACGTAGTTGCGGTACGCCGGCGTGAACGCTATTTCGGCAGCGCGAGCAGCGCCGGCCTGGGACCCGATGTCTGTTTGAGCCACGTGCCGCCGGTCAGTGCGGCGAGAGTGCCGCGGATTCCTGCATCCTAAACGACAGCGACGCACCCATGCGCGGTGCGTCGCTTCGCGGGACTACGTGTTGGCTACTGGAAGTTGCGCGTGAACATGAGACCCCAGGTCCGAGGTGTGCCGGGATTGCCCTGCTCACGCCCGAAGAAGCCGACCAGGCTCAACTTGCCGTTGAAGTACTCTTCGTTGGTCAGGTTCTGGCCGTAAAGCGCCACGTTCCAGAGGTCATCGGGTGAATCCCACTGCAACCGTGCATTCAGGATCGTGTACGCGTCCTGCGGACCCTGGTTGTTGGTGGTGAAGAAGATCTCCGACTGATAGACGGCATCGATACGTGGCGTAATCGAGCCGCCCTCCGCCATTCCGAAACCGTACTGCATGCCGATGGCACCCGTGTACTTCGGCGTGCGCGGGGAATAGCACCGTTCGCCGTCGCAGCCATCGCCTTCGAACAGCAGCGTGTTGCCCTGGTTGTCGACCAGCTTGTAGTCCAGATAGCCGAAAGACCCTTCGATGCGAAGGTTTGGCACCGGCTCCGCCAGCAGTTCGAGCTCGACGCCCCAGATGTCGGCTTTGCCGGCATTGATCTCCCGGAACCAGTTTTGACCCGAGGAGTCGAGCTGCTGCGCGAACGTTTGCTGATCCTCATAGCGGGAGACGAACACCGCACCATTCAAGCGTACGCGCCGCTGTGCGAACTCCGATTTCGCTCCGAGCTCCAGAGTCTTCAGATATTCCGGGTCGAACGGATCGGTCTGCAGTGGGTTGGCCGGGCGCGGGCTGAAGCCGCCGCCTTTGAACCCGGTCGCATACTTGAGATAGGTCATCAATTCGTCCGACCACTTGTAGTCGACCGAGACGGTGTAGTCGGTGTTGGTCGTCGAGGTTGGCACGAATTGGTCGTCGATGATGACAGTGCCGAAGAAATTCGCCCGGTAGATGGTCGCGTCCTTCTGGTCGTCGGTATAGCGAGCGCCGAGCGTGAATGAAAGCTGGTCAGTGGCGTGGAAGGTCCCTTGCGCGAACACCGCCCAGTTCGTGGTGTCCTGCCGATCGAACGAATCGTTCTGGTAGATGATCGTCGGGTAGAGGAAATCGAAGCCCTGGTTCGAATCGTGGGCGTCGTAGTAGAAGGCGCCGGCGGCCCAATCGAGCTTGCCGCCCGTGCCCGTCAGCTGGATCTCCTGGGTGAACTGCCGATGCTTGCTTTCGTCGTAGGTGGCGTTGTTCGGCAACGGCGTGCCATCGGAGTCGCGACCGAAGTTGTTCCACCAGTCACGATAGGCCGTGATCGACTTGAGGCTGAGCGCGTCGCTCAGCTTCCACTCGAGGGTGGCCGACACGCCCCAGTGCTCGAGATTGTTGATGTTCGGCACCAGGCGATGCTCCAGCGGATCATCGTAACGGCTGTAGTTTGAGTACAGGCTGTTGGTCACGAACCGATCGTCATAGCTCATACCCGCGCCAAACACCGGAGACGCAAAGACTGCGCCCCAGAATCCGTTCAGACCATTGGTGCCGTCGATGATCGTGTACTTGTCGCCGGGACCCTTCTGCCGCTGCTCTGTGATGTCGCCGATGAGGTTGAGCTCGACGTTCTCGCTGAACAGGAATCGAAACGCGGCCCGACCCGATTGCACGTTCTCATCCTGCAACGTGTCGACCACGCAGCTCGTTCCCGGGGCCTTCATCGAGCCCAGCGCCATACCGGCAGTCCGCCCGGATACCCGCCCGGTACGCCGTACGGTCCGTCCGGGAGGCCCGGTCCGCCGGTGCCGAGCGACCCTGCTCCGTTGACGCACTCGTAGTCGAGCACCTTGAAGAAACCGTCGGCCGACTTGCTGGAGAAGGAGAAGCGCGCGAATGCCTTGTCCGGGATCAGCGAGACATCCATGAAGCCACGCGCATCGAGTCGGTTGTAGCTCCCGATCGTCAGCGCTGAGCGAACCCGTGCCGTCACCCTGAGGCTTCTTGGAGATCAACCGAACGGTCCCGCCGACCGCGTTCTTGCCGAAGAGTGTGCCCTGTGGGCCACGCAGGATTTCGACCCGCTCCAGGTCGAGCAGATCGAAGATCGCGCCTTGCGGACGGCCGTTGTACACATCGTCCACGTAGATGGGCACGCCGGGTTCGAACGAAAGAATGTTGTCGCCGAGGCCGACGCCGCGGATGAACGCCGCCATCGTCGAGCCCCACCCTGCGCCCAGCGGCGCAATGACGGTGTTCGGCACGAACTGGTCCAGGTCCGTGACACTGTAGATTCCCCGGGCTTCGAGGTTCTCCCCAGTGAAGGCGGAAATGGCAATTGGGGTATCCTGCAGGCTCTCATTGCGGAACTGCGCCGTAACAACGACTTCCTCGAGAGCGCCGCTTTGCCCTGCACCTGCGCCTGCTGAGCGACTGCGGGAGCTGCAAGTCCCAGCGCCGCCACAAAAGGTCGTTGCGGCAACAATGTCGATCGTTGGAATAGTGCGCTTGAATTGCCCACCGATACCGGAAATGACCATAGCGCCCCCCTTTGGCTAATGGATTTCAACGGCTTGATTTCATTTTCAAAAAAGACGGTAGCACTGAATAACGGACGAGAGAATCGCACAAAAGACGCGATCAGCTTTCTCGGTACGAGAACAACATCAACACACTCCTGCACATCAACGCGTTTCTGCTCGTTGCCCGAGTCGGCAGTTTCTCGGGCGCCGCGCGTGAACTCGGCGTCGCGCCTTCCGTGATCACCAAGCGAATCACGCGGCTCGAAGAGCAGGTCGGCACTGAGCTGATCGTTCGCTCCACGCGCGGCCTGACGCTCACGGCTGCCGGCGAGCAGCTGATCCCGCGCTTCATGCGGCTGGTAGCAGAACTCGAGGAAACGATCAGCGGCTCATCCGCCCGGTCTCGCGGTGTCGAAGGGCACCTCAGGATCAAGGCTCCGACGACGGTGACGTCTCTATATCTCGGCAAAGTGTTCAGCGAATTCCAGGCGCGGAATCCCGCGGTGAGCCTCGATATCGTGTTGATGGATCGATCGGTCAATCCGCTGGAGGAAGGATTCGATCTCGTGGTGGGCGCGCGACCGGTTTCCTACCCGGGCGTCGTGGATGTGCCTCTGTGCGCATATCCCCAGGCACTGTGCTGCGCGCCGGCCTATATGCACGGCAAGCGGGAGCCCGAGCATCCCAGCGAGCTGACCGATCACAACTGCCTGACCTCGGTCCTGCTCGGCAATACCTGGTTGTTCGACAGTCCGCGAGGACCCTTGAGCGTCGAAGTGCATTCGCGGTTTCACGTCAATGACGGTCGCGTGTTGCGCGAAGCGACACGGCATGGCCTGGGGATCGCCGCGCTACCTCGTTACCTCGTAGAGGACGATCTGAAGACTGCACGCCTGCTGTCGCTGCTGGAAGAGTTTCCGCTGGCGGTGTTCTGGCTCAAGGTGCTCGTGCCAAGCGTCAAGATGAGCCGACCGGCGGTCCGCGAGCTGGTGACTTTCCTCAAGGCGAGTACCCAACCCCTCCCGCCATGGGCCACGGCGCCCGCTGACTGAGTCCATTTTTCGTGAAAACAGAACGCTGATCGCGCCGGATGGCGTGTTCTATCGCTCCCCGGCCGACGCTAACATTCCCGTCGACCCGTCGAACACCACGATGAAGAAAGCACTGCGCAGCAACTACGAACCTGGCTCGCCTCGCGAGGCGGTGCGACGTGCACAGTGGAAAGCGCTCGGGCTCTCCGATGCGGACATGCAAAAGCCCAAGATCGCTGTGGTGAACAGCTCCTCGGAGCTGGCGATCTGCTTCAGCCACCTGGATGGCATCGCCACGGTCGTCAAGGAGGCGATTCGCGCCGCGGGTGGTCTGCCGTTCGAGATTCGCACCGCGGCTCCGAGTGACTTCATCATCGGTGCGGGCTGCAGCGGCGGCTACATTCTCGCGTCGCGGGATCTGATCGTGAATGACATGGAGATCGCGGTCGAGGGGGCGCAGCTCGATGGCATGATCTGCCTTTCGTCCTGCGACAAAACCCCGCCCGCTCATCTCATGGCTGCGGGGCGGTTCAATATCCCGACCATCCTGGTCGTGTGCGGCTACCAGCCGAGCGGTGAATTTCAGGGTAAGCACGTCGACATCGAGGATGTCTTCCTGGGCTCGGTGCAGACCGCGTTCGGAAAACTCTCGCGTCAGCAGCTGCGTGACATGAGCGATCATGCGATCCGCGGGCCCGGCGTGTGCTCTGGCATGGCAACCGCAAATTCGATGCACGTAGTCTGCGAGGCGCTCGGCATGAGCCTGCCCGGCAGCGCGCCGGTGCTTGCCAACAGCCCGAAGATGTTCGACAACGCGCGCCGCTCGGGCACACGCATCGTCGAGATGGTGCTCGAAGATCTCAAGCCACGGGACATCCTCACCCCGGGCGCATTTCACAATGCGGTGGCCGCTGTGCTCAGCGTCAGCGGCTCGATCAACTGCATCAAGCATCTTCAGGCCACGGCCGTCGAAGCTGGAGTCGATCTCGACGTGTTCCAGATGTTCAACGACCTCGGGACCGAGATTCCGGTACTCAGCGCCGTGCGCCCAAACGGTCCCGATTCGATCGAAGCCTTCGAGGCGGCCGGCGGTGCTCGAGCGCTGATGAAGCAGCTCGAAGAAAAACTCGACACGGGCGTGATGACAGTGACCGGGCGTAGCGTCGCGGAGAATCTCGCCGGCGCCATTGTGGGCAACCCGGAAGTCATTCGCCCGCCTGCCCGCGCCTTCTCCAATGAAGCCCCGATCGTGATCCTGCGCGGCTCACTCGCGCCCGAGAGCGCGATCGTGAAGCTCGGAGTGCGCGACGGCAGTCGCACGTCCCGCTTTTCAGGGCCCGCTATCGTCTATGACGATGGCAATCAGGCGATGCGTGCGATCGAAAGCGGCGCCGTGCGTTCCGGACACGTGCTCGTGGTGCGCGGCATGGGACCCAAGGGTGGCCCTGGCATGGCCGGGCCCGCTTCGATGGTCGTTTTCGCACTCGACTCCGCTGGTCTACAGAACGAGGTGGCGTTCGTCTCCGACGGCCAGCTTTCCGGTCTCTGCAACAAGGGGCTCACGATCGCCGAAGTTTCGCCGGAGTCGGCCGTCGGTGGGCCTATCTCGCTGGTGCAGAATGGCGATCGCATCAGCATCGATGTCGACCGGCACAGCCTGGAGCTCGAAGTACCCGCGGCGGAACTCGCTGAGCGACGTGCGAAACTTGGCGAACCAGTGTTGCCGAAGGCGCGTGGTTACCTTTCCATCTACCAACGCACCGTTCAACCGATGTCCACCGGCGCGGTCCTCGTAACGCGCGACACCGACTGATCGGCTACGACCTCTAACAGCGCAGCTGACTTTCCTCATGCCAGATACGATTCCGACTCGCACCATTCGTCGGCCCTCCGGCCGCGCCATCAAAACGGTCGAAGCGGACATCTGCGTCCTGGGAGCCGGTATCTCCGGTGTTTCCGCGGCGCTCGAAGCAGCAAAGCTTGGTCGCAAGGTCGTACTGGTGGATGGCGCGCCCTCACTCGGTGGCCAGGCGATCGGGTCGATCATCGGCACGCTGATTGGCCTGTACACGCACGGGCCCAACGCCTACCAGATCACGCACGGCATTGCGGACGACCTGATCCGCGAGCTCACCGCGGAAGGCTCGTTGCTTCGACATCATCATTCGACCGTCACTTTCCAGTATGACGAGGTGCGCCTGGCGCGCTGGATGGAGAGCAAGGTCGAGGCTGCCGGCATTCACGCAATCGTCGGCGCTGTGCTGACCGACGTCGCTTTCAGCGATCGGCGCGTGCAGCACGTCGAGTTCGCCACGCGCTTCGGCGCGGTGCGGGTCAAAGCGAACGGCTATGTCGATTCATCGGGCGATGCGAGCCTGAGTTACGAGGCAGGCCTTGAAGTTCGCGAGCCCGAGGAGCAGGTCTACGGAACGCTGAACTTCCTGATCGAGAACTACGATCTTGGCACCGTTGCCGAGCTCGATATGAAGGAGGTGCACGCGCGCCTGATCTCGAAGGGCAAAGAGTACGGCCTGGTGCGCCACGATGGCTGGCTCATGCACTTTCCCGGCAAGAATTTCATGCTGGCGAACATCAGTCACATCGAAACGCCTCTCGATCCGGCGAAGTCCGCCAATATGGTGTTCGAAGGCCGTCGCCAGGCGGACAACATCATTCGCTTTCTCAAGGCTGAATTCCCGCGCATCTTTGCCAACGCGCGCGTACGCGTGTACGGCAACCCGGGACTGAGGCAAACGCGCTGGATTGTGAGCCGTCAGCAACTCACGCTCGATGACATCCGCAAGACCGATCGCCCGCCCGACGCCGCGGCCCGCTGTTCGTGGTACGTCGAGCTGCACGACACCAAGGAATTGGTGCACTGGGAGCGTTTCAAGGATGGACACGTGTATTACATACCGCTCGGCTGCATGGTGCCGAAGGATGCAGACAACATCGTGGCATCCGGCCGGTGCGTGGACGCCGATTCGCACGCGCTGTCAGCGATTCGTGTGATGGGCCCGTGCATCGCCATGGGCACTGCGGCCGCGCATGCCCTGGATCTCGCCGGCAAGGGCTCGGTACATGAGATCGACCTGAAGAAATTTCAGCAGCGACTTGCGGACAATCTCGAGCGCACTGACTAGCGCCGAATCAGGTCAGCTGCTTCGCGAATCAGGTGACGCTCACAGCCACGACGTGCGCGGCAAACGGCAACAGGAAGCCATCCCCACGCGCATAGGGCTGCGCTGCAACGACGACGGCATCGCGAATGGCATTCAGAGTCGTGCTGTGTTGTGCGGCCAGCAGGGCCGCGACACGAACGCCTGCATCACGCTCGGCTTCGAATACGAACTCGGCACGCGGAACGGCCCATTCGGCCGTAATTGTTTTGAATTCCAGCGTATCCACGTCGAAACCCGCGCGCTGCAACGCCGGCGAACATTCCGCGGCACTCTCGTATGAGAAATAGGCAGGCCCCTCGGGCAGTTTCACGTTCATATCTGCGTGCGCCGCGATCGCGTCTGCAACGATCTTCATGCCAGGGCTCTGCTCCGGTCCCGCCCACAGTGTGAAGGCATAACGGCCACGCGGTCGCAGCACGCGTGCGGCTTCGGCGAACGCAAGCTCCGGTGCGGCCAGATGCAAGACGCCAAAGTTCATCGCCACGGCATCGAACGATTGGCTCTCGTATTGCAGTGCCTGCGCATCGCCCGTATGAAACTGCAGTTTCGGATTGGAGCGCGCGGCGATTGCCACCATTGTCGGGGAGAAATCCACGCCGATGGCCATCGCCCCACGCCGACGAGCTGCTTCCGCCAAATAACCGGGCCCACATGCGACGTCGAGCAGCCATGCACCGGGGCGCAGTCTTAGCGCATCGAGCAGCGGCGGAACGAAAAGCCTGGTCAGCCCGCTCCACGCCGCGTCATAGCGGGACGCCACGCGCTCCCAGCCAGCGAACTCGAATCGGCTGAAGGCATCGGTCAATTCCATCGTCACCACTCGCTCTGAGCGCCAGCCTCGGCAAAATCCCCACAGCGATGCACTAGACTAGCGTAGAGGATCCGCAGGGGAGGGAGATCACGCGAGGCGCCCAGGTTGACGGCCTTGTCGGCGTAACGCAGCGCATCACGCGAGACTCTTCGGCGAACTTGGCGGCGCATGGTTTGGCGCAGGGTGTTTAGGTGCGCGGGTTTGAGACCGCTTTCAGCGCCTGGTCGATCAGGAACAGGTCCGTCAGCACCGCACGGAGATGGATCGACGCATTGAGGTTGTCGATGAGCAGCGAAGGAATCACCGCGCGGCTGAGGACCAGGGCGATCGCACCGTGCGCAGTGCGAGCGTCGCGGCCAGCCGCCTCGAGAAAGGCGGCTCCATTCGTGCCTGAGCTGCCGGCGGCGAAACTCTTCTGTATTTCTTCGCCGAGTCCGTCGAGCGCCGCCTGCATCTTCCCGAGCGTGCTCCGAACTTCGGACCCGCCCTCGTCCTGGCGACCCTGTGCCGCGTACGCCAGCAGGTATTCGTAGCCGGATTCGATCCACTCGATACGCTGTGCAAGTCCAACAGAGCTCATCGCGGCGCCGGCCAGCGCTCGGGGTCGTGGCGTGGCAGCGCATCGCCTCGATTCATCCATCCGCTCAACATCGCGCGCAGATACATCCGATTTTCCGGGATCAGCGCGAAATACACATGCACGATGACCAGGGCGAGAGCCAGCAGTGCCGCCAAACCATGCAGCACGTAGATGAAGCCCCAGGTGTCGGCTCCGAAAACGTACGGGTTGCGCTTCCAGAGGGGAGTGTCAATTTTGAACAGCATCAGCACGCCTGTAATCAGGAGCGCGACGACTGCAGCCGTCATGGCGTCGTGCATGAGTCGTTGCGCGAGCGTGTACTTGCCGCTAGGCGCTCCGCGTTTCAGATCGCGCAGCGCTATCCCCACATCGCTCAGCCTCTGCCAGATCAAGGCACGCACGATGTGAAACACGACCAGGAGCACGAGCACGATGCCCGTGATCCAGTGAATCGTTACCCAGGCGAACTTGATACCAACGACGGGCATCAGGCCCGTCGCCAGCAAGGTGAGCATGCAAAGCGCCGTTAGCCAGTGGAAGGCGCGGTCGATCGCCGCATGACGTTCGATGTGATCATTCGCACCCGGGACGGATGCGACGCTCTCTGCACGCTTGGGACGAAACATCGCATACAGGCCGTGACCGATGATTACGGCCGCACCGATGCCCGCGGCGACCGGTAGCAGATCCCAGGAGACACCTTCGAGGACCTGCTGGCCCCAAACATCAGTACTGACGCGAACCAGGTGCATGGCGCTATGCGTCGCGGATTGCCCGGCGCACCAGGTTCTCCATCAGGGGAATCTTGAAATGGTTGAAGTTAAGTGGCGTCGCGCCCTGCGCCGCGGTCTTGCCAGCAAGTGTCGCGATATCGGCATCCTTCGGGCTGCCCATGACCGCATCCTCCACAGCCTTGAGCCTGCGCGGCACGCACTCCACCGCGCCGCACGCGAGGCGAATCTTCTTGATGACATTGCCTTCGAGGATCATCGCCGCGGCAACGCTCACCAACGCGAAGTCCCACGTATTGCGGTCGGTGACCTTCTCGAAATAGAACTTGGCGCCCGCCCATTCCTTGGGGAACCGAATCGAAGTGAGGATCTCGCCCTTCTTGAGCACCGTCATTTGAGTGATGTCAGTGGCTGGCCCGATGAAGAATTCCTCCGCCGGAATGACCTTCTCACCCGATGCCGAGTGAACGACCATGTGCGCATCGAGCGCGACCGAGGCCGTGCCGATATCGGATGGTGAGACCGCGACACAACGACTCGCACCGAACAGGCAATGCTCACGGTTCTGTCCCTGCGGCGTATCTGCGTAGCACGAGGTTCCGCCGGCGCGGTAGCAATCCACACCAGAGCGGTAATACCAGCAGCGCGCGTCCTGGCAGAGGTTTCCGCCGATGGTGCCGGCGTTACGGATCTGCGGACTCGCGACATGGCTCGCGGCACTGGCCAGCAGAGAGTATTTCTCCAGCACCGTTTTGTCGTTCGCGATCTCCGAGAGCGTCGTGAGCACGCCGACTTCGAGCCCTTCCGGCGTCTCGCGAATCCCCTTGAGGCTCGCGATCCCGCCGATGTCGATCACCGCCGCCGGGCGCTTGGCGCGGTCCTTGAACCAGTCGAGGCTGTCGTAACCGCCAGCCATGATCCAGCCCTTGCCATCGAGTTCCTTGGCCAGGTTGAGCGCGTTCTCCAGCGTGTCGGGCTGGTAGAGCTCGAACTGCGGCATCATGTCACGCAACATTTCGCGCCCTCCTAAAACGTATTGATCTGCAGCGGCTTGTGCGACTGTGCACGTCCCGCTGTGAAGTTCACGATCATGTCCGGCGACACTGGCGTGCGGTTGAACACGTGCCCGCCGAGCGCATCGGAAATCGCGCACAGCAAGGCTGCTGCCGCGCTACCGAGGGGTGGCTCACCGACTCCCTTGGTGCCGAGAGGACTCGTCGGTTCAGGCTTGTCGACCGCATCGGTGTGCATCTCGAGCGGCACGTCGAGATACGTTGCCGGTTTCGCCTGGTGAAGACCGACGGTCGCCGGTAATCCGTTCTGCGGGTCGTACACCATGTGCTCGAAGCACGCCATTCCAAACCCCTGCACCGAGCCGCCCTTGAGTTGAGTCGCGAGACCGGCTGGATGAATCACGGTGCCGCAGTCGCCGACGCTCAGGAAGTCGATGATCCGGTGCTGTCCCGTCTCGAGGTCGAGCTCGATCTGGATGAAGGCGGCGATAAAAGCCGCTGATTGCCCGCCCACCGGCAGCGTGTCTTTGGCCACACCGATGAGTCCGGTGCCTGAGAGTCCCGTCACCGATGCCTTGGTGATCGGATTGATGTCCTCCGGCATCTCCTTGCCGCTGAACTTGCCGCCGAGATCGATAGCGCGTTGCGCGGCAGCACCATACGTCAGACTCTTCGAGGGATTCGCTTTCGCGAATACCTTCGTGCCGTCGATGTCGTAATCTTCTGGCTTGCCGCCGAGATCCTTGGCGGCAATTTCCTTCAGCTTCGCCACCGCATCCATCGCCGCGACGTAATTCGTACGGCTCATGGTGTATGAGGTGTTGCTGCCGAACTGCCCAAGATTCCAGGGCAGGTGCTTGCGGCTATCGCCACGCTCCAGGATGCAATTTTCCCAGTCGCACTTCAGGACTTCGGCCGCGATTCGGGCTGTCGACGAGTGCGAGAACGTGCCGAGGTTGCCGACACCGTTGTGAATGTGGAGCTTCCCATCCGGCGTGATGCGCACCAGGCCGTCAAACCCGAAGAAACCGGCCGGGTGATACGCCTGCCCGACGGCGACGCCAGTCACTTTCGAGCCATTGCGCTTGCCACTCATCTTCTTCTTCTCATCCCATTTGAAACGCGCCGCGCCCTTGGTGAGTGCATCCTTCAGGTAGCAGCTCGATACCGCCTGCCCCCTGCCGCCGAACTTCGAACCGCTCTCAGGGTTGTTGAGGAGTCGCATCTGCAAGCGATCGACGCCGAGCTCACGCGCTGCGCGATCGATGAGCGGCTCGACAGCGGTCATGATCTGGTTGTAGCCAGGGCCGCGCTGTGCGGTGCGCGTCGGCGTGTTGCCATACACCGGTACGCCACGCCAGCGCATGGCCAACGGTTGATACACGAGCGAGACCGCGTCACCGGCATTGCGGTAGTCCCAGAACCCGGTGTGTGGCCCACCCTCCTGGACGACATAGAGATCGGCCGCAAGCAGTCTGCCGTCGGCGCGGAACCCCAGCTTGATGCGCCCCTGGAATCCGCTGCGCCCGGAGCCGACGAAGTACTCTTCCGCACGGCTGATGCGCATCATCACCGGCTTGCCGAGTTTCTTCGACATCAGTGCCGGAATTGCCATTACCGGATATGCGTTGCCCTTCGAGCCGAAGCCGCCACCGCAGTATTCCGCAATCAGCACTACTTCCTCAGGCTTGATGCCGATGTACTGGGCCAGGGTCGGAATGATGAAGGTGTGGCTCTGAGAGGAGCCATGCACGAAACACTTGCCGTTCTGCCAGTACGCCATGCAAGAACGCGGTTCCATGCTGTGATGGGAAATACTCGCGGTAACGAAGCTCTCGTCGTAGACCAGCTTCGACTTCGCAAATCCTGCATCCACTTCACCATACGACCATTCTTCGACGGCTTTGCCCATCGGCAACTGGCCATCATTCACCTTGGCGAAATCCGCCGCAGTCCATTTGAAGGTTTGCACTGGAGTGGCGGGAATCGGCGGCGGGAACACCATGCCGACGTTGCCATCGGAGCGCGCGTTCGGACCGCCCGGGAACAGGCTCTGCAACGGATCCACGGTGAACGGCAGCGGCTCGAGATCCACCTTGATCTTCTCGAGGGCATCCTGCGCAGTGGTTTCGTCAGCAGCGGCAACTGCGAGAATCGGTTCACCGATATAGCGCGGCTCTTTGGCCAGGATTGGCGGGAAGGGCTCAGGCTGCCGCGGAACGTCGTCCGCGGTCAGATACGCCGAACACACCTTCCATCTTGAGCGCCTCGGACGCATCGATATTGCGCACGCGCGCGTGCGGCATCGGACTCAGCAGCAGGCGGCAGAACACCATGCCTTCGGCGCGAAAGTCTTCCGCGTACTTCGCCTGGCCTGTGACTTTGGCGATCACGTCATGGGGCGTGAAATCCTTGCCGATGAGCTTGTACGCCATCTCAACCCCCTGCCGCGCGCATGACCGCGTTCAGATAGTTGTCGTACGCGCCACAGCGGCAGAGATTTCCGGACATTGCCATCCGCGCTTCTTCACGTGAGGGTTTCGGATTGCGTTTGAGCAACGCGACCGCCGAGATCACCTGTCCCGGGGTGCAGAAGCCGCACTGCGGCCCCAGCTCATCGACGAACGCCTGCTGTACGGGATGCAACTCGCCACCAGGACCCGCGAGCCCTTCGATGGTCACGATCTTGCGCGTGCGGACACTGTGCGTGAGCGTGGAGCACGAGTAATGAGTAACGTCATCGAGCATGACCGTGCACGCACCGCACTCGGCGCGATCGCAACCGAGTTTCGTGCCCGTGAGGCCGAGCTTGTAACGCAAGGTCATGGCAAGTGTTTCCTGCGGCAACACATCGACCCTGCGCACGTCACCATTGACGTTGAGCGAGATCAGTCGCTCGATTCCCCCCGACAGCGACGCCTTGCGACTGCATCCAGTCAGCCCGCCGTACACATAAGCCGCCGCGGAAGCGACCGCCCCGGTGGCGATCACGCGCTTGATGAATTCGCGCCGCGTGTAACGGGACGCCGCCTGAGCTTCCGGATCAGAGGCAACGATCAGCGACGAGGAGTCAGCCATGTGCGCGATCACTCCATATGCGGTTCTTGAGCCGTGGATACACGTGCCGGGCATTCCCCTCGAAGACCTTGCGGCGGCTCGGCTCATCCAACGATAGCGCATCGAGGTAGCGTTTGGTGTCGTCATAGTAGTGCCCGGTCTCAGGGTCGATCCCCCTCACGGCCCCTACCATCTCGGAACCGAACAGGATGTTCTCGACCGGCACTACCTTGAACAGCAGTTCGATCCCCGGCAGGTGATAGACACAGGTATCGAAAAACACATTATTGAGGAGCAGCTCCTTCAACGGCGGCCGTTTCATGTCCTGCGCCAGGCCTCGATAGCGGCCCCAGTGGTATGGCACTGCGCCACCCCCGTGCGGAATGATGAACCGCAGCGTCGGGAAATCCTTGAACAGGTCCGAGGTCAGGAACTGCATGAAGGCGGTCGTATCGGCGTTGATGTAGTGCGCGCCGGTCGCGTGAAAGTTCGGATTGCAGGAGGAGCTGACGTGCACCATCGCCGGCACATCGAGCTCCACCATCTTCTGGTACAGCGGATACCACTGCCGGTCGGTGAGCGGCGGAGAGTCCCAATGGCCGCCCGACGGGTCGGGATTGAGATTGCAGCCGATGAAGCCCAACTCCCTGACGCACCGCTCTAGCTCGGCTGCGCTATTTCCGGGCGCGACACCGGGCGACTGCGGCAGCTGGCACACGCCGACGAAATTGGCTGGATAGAGCGAGCAGACGCGCTGGATCAGATCGTTACAGGCCCTGGACCAGTTGAGGCTCGTGGTCTCGTTGCCGATGTGATGCGCCATGGCGGAAGCGCGGGGTGAAAAGATCGTGAGATCGGTACCGCGCTCGCGCTGGAACTTGAGCTGCGCCCCCTCGAGGCTCTCACGGATCTGGTCGTCACTGATTCGCAGGTTCGCTGGCGCAGGTCGGTGCGCGGAATCCTTGAGTCCTGCGATCTGGGAGTCGCGGTACTTCTGCAGTTCCGCCGGGGCCGTCGTGTAGTGACCGTGACAATCGATGATCATGTGCAGTATCTATACCGGCCTACCGGACCCGAAATCAATTGGAGGATTCCATGCAGACCCGTCCCCTGGGAAGAACCGGCGAACGGCTGTCGGCACTCGGCTTTGGCTGCATGGGTCTCGTCGGCTGGTACGGCACGCGCAATGATACGGAAGCGCGCGCGACGCTGCTTGAGGCGATCGATCAGGGCGTCACCCATCTGGACACGGCGGCGGGCTACCAGAACGGGGACAACGAGCGGTTTGTCGGGTCATGCATCCACGGCCGGCGTGACAAGGTGTTCCTCGCGACCAAGTACGGCATCACGCGGATGGCGGACGGCACATTCGTGCCAGACAACCGCCCGGAGGCAATCCGGGCGTCCTGCGACGCAAGCCTGGCACGCCTGGAGGTCGAGAGTATCGATGTCTTCTACCTGCATCGCATCGATCGGAACGTGCCGATCGAGGAATCGGTCGGGGCTCTGGCGGAGCTCGTAAAAGCCGGGAAGATCCGTTACCTGGGTCTCTCCGAGTGCAGCGTAGCAACCTTGCGCCGGGCTCATGCCGTACACCCGATCGCCGCCGTGCAAAGCGAATATTCCTTGTGGTCGCGCGAACCGGAGAGCGAGATCCTCCTGGCTTGTCGGGAGCTGGGCGTGGGTTTCGTCGCCTATAGCCCGCTGGGGCGCGGATTTCTGGCGGGCAACTTTGCGCGCCTTGCGGACCTCCCGGCGGACGACAACCGCCGCCTGCAGCCCCGCTTCCAGGACAGCAATGCAGAACACAATGTGCGCATCACGCAGGCGATCGGTGAATTCGCCACACGCAAGGGATGCTCCGTCGCTCAGCTGGCCCTCGCGTGGGTGTTGGGAGAAGGCGAGGACATCCTGCCAATTCCAGGCATGAAAACGCGCCGGCACTTCGCCGACAATCTCGGTGCGCTGGCGGTAGAGCTTTCAACGGACGAACGCCTGGAGCTTGCCGAACTCGTCAGCAACCTGGCGGTTCACGGCGAGCGTCACCCACCGTCGATGATGAAGACCTTGAACGGCTGAGTTCCGAAAAAGGACGGGCCTCGAAGCGCCCGTCCCGCCCATACGGCTAGTGGACCTTGGGAAGGTCAGAGGTATCGTTGTTGAGGCATTCGGGATGACCAAAACCACCGGCACTGACGCCAGTGCCGCCGCTTGGATTCGCCGTGATATCGAAGATGATATTGTCCGGCCGATCGGCATCCCCGGACACGCCACCCACACCCAGCAGATTGTCCAGGTGCAGATTGTTCCGCACGCGCCAGGCGATGCGATGATCGGCGCAGGAAGTGTCGCCGCTCACGCCCACCGCACCGACTATGCGGGCCACCTGGTTCTGCACGCTGTACAGCCCCAGGCCACCACCGAACACGTTCACGCCGCCGATCTTCTCGCCCACCATCGGGTCATTTCGCGTGCCGTAACGTGACGAAGGCCCTTGGTACGCGACGCTGGTCCTGACCGGGTTGCTCTCCTGCAATCCGAACAAGCTCCCGCCCGGCTGTACGGCTGAGTAGAGATTCGCCGTAGACAGCGCCAGACCGTCAAGGCCAAAAGCGTTGGCGGTATTGGCCTTCTGAGCCGAAATCACGCGGCTGCCCGGCCACTGCGAACCACGATCGGTGCCGGAAAACGCGACGGCGCAAACGACGCCATCCCGATCCACGATCGTGGCCCACATGTCGAAGTTCAAGCCACTGGTTTCGGCAGCCACCGCCGATTTCAACGCCGCTTTCAGAGCACCCTGACCCGGCAGATTCTGGCAGTTGTTCTGCTCGTCGCTGTTGGCAAGCAGGGTCCCGGAAGCGGTCAGACATAGAACAATAAGAACGGATTGAGCAATTCTTTTCATGACGTCCTCCTCTATAAGGTTGTTAGGGGTTGGATTCCTCCCTTTAAGACGGAAACGGCACGATCTTTAGCTCAATGGAAGTCCGTATCGGGAACAACAAATGTCCGTACCGGAGGTTCTCTGATACGCGCTCTCGAGAGAGGAGCGCCGATGGCGGGTCAGGCCGAACTCGACGTTGCGATGTCAGCACCTGAACGGCGCTGACATCGCATCAGCTCTTCTTCAGGGCCTGCTCCAGGCGATCGAGGGTCTGCATGGCCGGCAGGACCTGGCGAACACTCCCATTCGGTTCGCGCTTCTCGCGAATGGCCGCGAAGAATTCCCGGTCCTGCAGCTCGATGCCGTTCATGGACACGTCGACTTTCGAGACGTCGATCGGATTGTTCTTACCGTCCAGCAGTTCGTCGTAGCGCGCGATGTAGGTGCCGTTGTCACAGATGTAGCGGAAGAACGTGCCAAGCGGGCCGTCATTGTTGAAAGACAGTGACAACGTGCAGATGGCTCCCGAAGGGACCTTCATGCCGATGCTCATGTCCATCGCAATGCCAAGCGCCGGATGAATCGGACCCTGCAGTGCGTGAACCTGCGAAGCGGTTTCCCCGGTCTGGTACTGGAAGAGGTCGACCGTATGACACGCGTGGTGCCAGAGCAGGTGATCGGTCCAGCTGCGCGGCTTGCCAAGCGCATTCATGTTGGTGCGCCGGAAAAAATACGTCTGCACGTCCATCTGCAGAACTTTCAGTTCGCCGGCCTTGATGCGCTTGTGAATCCATTGATGGCTGGGATTGAAGCGCCGCGTATGCCCCGCCATCGCGACGAGGCCGGTTTCCTTCTGCAAACGGACCACGCGCTCGGCGTCGGCGAGGTTGTCAGCCATCGGGATCTCGACCTGCACGTGCTTGCCCGCGCGTAAGCACTGCTCGGTCTGCTTCGCATGCATCTGCGTCGGCGTGGCAAGAATTACCGCTTCAACACCTGGACGGGCGAGGCTTTCGGCGAGATCGGTCGTCCAGTGAGGTATCGAGAATTTCTTCGCGACTTCTGCCGTGGAATCCGCGCTGCCGCCGGCGAGCGTCACGACCTCGATGCCGTCGATCTTCTGCATCGCCTCCAGATGCTTCACGCCGAAGGCTCCCTGCCCTGCCATGCACACTTTCATTACGCGGCCCTCCGTTTGCCGACCATGCGCGTCTTCTTCCTCGCGACCACTCGCTTACCCCGCCCGACCTTGCGAGGCCTGGTTTCGTTCTCGAGAATAATGTGACCCAGCGCCGTGTTCGAGGTGGGCACGTGATAAAAGCGATACACCTCGCGCACCTTCGCATCGAGCGCACCGCGCGCGATCAGCCACATCACCAGCTCGATCGCCTCCGACCCCGCCTCGCGTACGTATTCCAGGAACGGAATCTTCGTGAGCGCCACCGGATCCTTGACCAGCTTGTCGAGGAAATTCTTATCGAACTTCCGGTTGATGAGACCCGCGCGCGGACCCTGTAGCTGGTGCGACATGCCGCCGGTGCCGAAGATCACGACGCGCAAGTCCTCCGCATACGTCTCCACGGCCCTGCGGATCGCTTTGCCAAGATGAAAGCAGCGATTGCCGGTCGGCGGCGGATACTGCACGACATTCACCGGCAGCGGGATGATCTTGCACGGCCATTCTTGCGGCTGGCCGAACATGAGTGACAGCGGGCACGGTGAGGCCGTGATCGACGTCCATCTTGTTGACGATGGTGAGATCGAACTCATCGAGGATCACCGACTGCGCAATGTGACACGCGAGCTCCGGGTGTCCCTTCACGACTGGCACCGGCCGCGGACCCCAGCCCTCGTCCGCCGGCGGAAATTCCGCCGCGCATCCGAGCGCGAAGGTGGGAATGATCTCGAGCGAGAACGCAGAAGCGTGATCGTTGTAGACCAGGATGATGACATCCGGTTTCAGGTCCGCGATCCACTGCTTCGAGCGCTCGAAACCCTTGAAGACGGGTGCCCAATAGGGCTGCTCGGTCTTGCCAAGATCGATGGCCGCCCCGATGGCCGGCACGTGCGAGACATTCACGCTGGCAATGATCTTAGCCACGGCGCTTGCGCTCCGCCTTGGTGCGGCCGGGCTTGCGCCCGGACTTGCTGCGGTTGCCTTCGACCGATCGCCCGCCATGCATCATCATCTGTGCATACTGCTCCTGCGTCGACCCGGTCATCAGCGCCGCGACGTGCTGGAACGAGAGCCCGTCGGACGAAAAGAGCTTGGCAAGAAAATAGATATTCCCACCCAGCTCGATCATGCGGTTCCAGTCGCGTTTCAGCACCGCTTCGCGCTGCTCCTGCGTCATGGGGAATTTCTTCAGATAGGCGGCTTCGTTTGCTTTGAACTCGGTGCGGTTCTCGGGCTTCATCAGCGACATGCAGAACATGTTGAGGTGATAGCCCTGCCGCGAGCGCTGCATGTCGAACAGGATGGTGCCGGGAATGTCGTTGAATTCATCCGACGTTCCGGCTGGCGGAGTCTTGCTCATGGTTCCCTTGTCTCTCAAGCGTCGAAGCGATACAGGCGTTGCGGATTATCCACGAGGATACGCTTTCGCGCGTCGACATCCGGTGCGAACAACGGGATGAGATCGACCAGGTCCCCGTCATTCGGCATGTGGCGTGAAATGTTCGGGTGCGGCCAGTCCGTGCCCCACAGGACGCGATCCGGCGCGGCGTCGATCAGTGCCTGCGCAAATGGAACCGCATCAGTGAAGGGTGGACCCGCGCTCGAGATGCGCTCGGCGCCGCAGATCTTCACCCAGCAATCCTCGTGATGACGCGCGAGATCGAGCAGGCGCTGAAACGGCTCCTGCTGCAGCCCGTCCTTCGTAGGCACGCGTCCCATGTGATCGATGATGAAAGGCACCGGCAGCCGGTGCAGCATCGGAGCGAATTCGACCAGGTCCGAGGCGTCGAAGTGCAGCACGACATGCCATCCGAGCGGTTTCACGCGCTCGATGACGCGCCGAAACTCGTCCATGTCGGGGACCCCGCCGAGATGCTTGACGAAATTGAAGCGCACGCCCCGGCACCCGCCCGCGTGCAGGCGCTCAAGGTCGCGTTCGGTGAATGAATCATCGGCATTGGCAACGCCACGATAGCGGCCGCCACTCTGGGCAATCGCATCGAGAATCACCGTGTTGTCCCGCCCGTGGCAGCTCGCATTGACGAGCACCGCGCGCTCGAGCCCTAAAGTTCTTTGCAACTCCCTGAATTTCTCGAGTGGCGCGTCCGGCGGCGTATAGGTGCGATCCGGTGCGTACGGGTACTTATCGCCCGGCCCGAAGATATGACAATGCGCATCGCACGCCCCGGGTGGGGGCGAGTACTTGGGCTTGCGCGGGTTCGGATCGGGTGCTTTGCAGGTCGGAATCATTGGATTTGTTATCGTAGCACCGCCTCCCGGTCAGATAACCTTCCATGAGCGAACAACAGCCGATCCGCAGCGATTTTGAACACCTGATCAACGGCGAGCTGGTAAAGAGCGCTGCATCGATCGAGGTGATCAACCCTGCGAACGAGGAAGTGTTCGCGCGCGCGCCCAGTGCGAGCCGCGCGCAGCTCGACCAAGCAGTCGCTGCCGCGCGGCAGGCGTTTTCATCCTGGTCCCGCGCCTCTTACGAGGAGCGGGCCGCGCTGCTCCGCCGACTCGGTGAGAAACTGCGCGCCCACCAGGAGTCGCTCGCCGAGCTCCTCACGCGCGAGCAGGGCAAACCCCTCGCGCAAGCACGCGATGAGATCGGCCGTGCTTTCAGCCAGTCCGAAGGCATGACGCGTATTGCCATAGAGCCGGAGATC
Organism: uncultured Gammaproteobacteria bacterium; assembly: GCA_963724625.1. Classification (GTDB taxonomy): domain Bacteria; phylum Pseudomonadota; class Gammaproteobacteria; order Steroidobacterales; family Steroidobacteraceae; genus DATBVX01. Next base: position 555,073 of record CAVRVO010000013.1, read on the forward strand.
CTCGTCGAAGACGCGCAGCGCCGTATCGAGCTGCACTACTACCCCCTCGGCGTCGTCGGCATCATCACGCCGTGGAATGCGCCCATCAATCTGGCGGCAGGTCCACTGACCTCCGCGCTCTACACCGGCAACACCGTGGTTCTCAAGCCGTCCCCTTACACGCCTCTCAGCACGCTCAAGATCGGTGAGTTGGCACGTGACATCTTTCCTTCCGGCGTAGTGAACATTCTCGCGGGCGGCGATGAGCTCGGCGAGTGGATGACCGCGCACCCTGGCATCGACAAGATCTCCTTCACCGGTTCCATCGAGACGGGAAAGAAAGTGATGGCGAGTGCCGCGGGCAATCTCAAGCGCATCACGCTCGAGCTCGGTGGAAACGATGCCGCGATCGTGCTCGACGATGTGGATGTGAAGGCGGTCGCTCCAAAGCTCTTCTTCGCGGCCTTCGTGAATAGCGGCCAGGTCTGCATGGCGATCAAGCGCATCTATGCCCATGAGAGCATCCATGAAGCGCTCGCCGAAGCCATCGCCCAAGAAGCCCGTAAGGTCAAACTTGGCGATGGCCTCGATCCAACCACGCAGATGGGACCGATCCAGAATCGCGAGCAGTACGAGCGTGTTGTTGCAATCCTTGACGAACACGCGCCGAAGCGGAGCACGAATACGCGCCGGTGGTGAGGTGCCCGATCGGCCGGGCTATTTTGTCGCACCGACTGTCGTCACCGACATCTCCGAGGACAGCCGTCTCGTCACCGAGGAGCAGTTCGGCCCGATCCTGCCGATTCTGAAATACAGCGACATCGAAGATGCGCTGCGCCGCGCGAACGACACCCGCTACGGATTGAGTGGTTCGGTCTGGAGCGCAGATCCCGAACGCGCCGCCCGAATTGCGGCGCGCCTCGAAGTCGGCACCGCGTGGGTCAACCAACACCGCGCGACGGCGGCGAATGTTCCGTTCGGTGGCGCCAAGGAATCCGGCATCGGCCGGCAGTACTCGTCGCTCGGCCTGAAGGGATATCTGGAGCCGCGCGTCATCAGCATTCTGAAGACGTAGGGTAGTCCCGACCGGATGGATAGTTTCGCGACCGTCCCCTACCCAGCCGCACGGGCGGTGCGATAGAAGTTTCCGGAGCGGATCCGCACCAACGCCTGGTCGGGATCGAAATTGACGCCGAGCGGATCCCCACCCTTGGCGACGATCTCCATCTGCTGCGCGAGCAGACGGCGCTGCATCATGATGCCGCGATCGCTCGTCACCAGGTGTTCCTCCGAGTGCAGTGAAATTGGCCCCTGCCCCGCCTGCGCTTCGTAGTCCCCGGGCGCGCGCTGATGCTCTTCTTCGGTCATCTGACCCCAGCTCTTACCGTTCAAGCGCATTTCCCAGAGCGACTGGCCCTTCGGCAGCTTCATGGCGAAGGCCTGCACGTAATGCGAATCATCGACTGGCACGACCCAGGAAATGCCCGATGACTGACCGGAGCGCATGCCGATATCGGGCACGCTCATGATGTTAGGCATCAGCCAGGATGATATGCGGTCGACCTCGCGGCCATCCTCGAGCTGACGAATCGCGGAATAACACACGCCGTGATCGGCCTGGAAGAAATCCACTTTCGGCATCAGTGCAAACTGGGCGTGAAACTGGATACCGCTGATGGTCGAATGCAGTACGTGCACATGAAACGGGTCCATGACGTTGTCGTTCATGTGCAGCCAGCTGTACGGCAGCACCGCAAGACTCGCATCACCGGTCGCGCCGAAGCCTCCCACGTCCGACCATAGGACAACATCGGCGTCGAGCGTTTCGAGGTTGTCGTAACGGGGCAGGATGGGCTTCTTCTCGGGCGGGCCGAGATAAGCAAACACCAGTCCGTAGCGTTCTTCGAGGGGATACCACGGTTGGCGTGCTGCATCCCGGTGCCGGCCGCCTTCCGGTTCGCAGGGCTGCTCCAGGCAACGCCCCTGCACATCGAACAGCCAGCCGTGATAACAGCAGCGGATGCCTTCGGCTTCGACTCGGCCGTAGAACAGGGACGTGCCTCGATGCATGCAGCGCGGGTACACCAGCCCCGGCCGGCCCTTACCGTCCCGGAACAAGATCAGATCCTCACCGAGAACGCGCACTTTCTGCGGCAGATCGCTGAGGTTCCTGGATGCCGCAATCGGCTGCCAGTAGCGACGCATCAGCTCGCCACAAGGCGTTCCCGGCCCGACCTCCGTCAGGAGCTTGTTGGCCTGCTGCGGCCGCCGCCCGTAGGCGGTGCCCTCATCGACTCGCGCGTCGGTATTGGCATCATTCGCCATCGCTTGTTCTCCACTCGTCCATTCGCAATTGCAGCCGTCGTCGGCTCAGGCGATCCTACGCCAACCGTTTATTCTCTTGAATCCTCACCGTCCGGGAGTGGAATACCCATGATCAAGCTCTATGGCCAGGTGCGCTCTCGCGCGAGTCGCTGTCTCTGGGCGCTGGAAGAAATTGGCGTGCCCTATGAGCTCGTGCCGATCGACACCAGCAAGGGCGATAACGACAAGCCCGAGTTCCTGGCGATCAACCCCAACGGCCGCATTCCGGCACTCGTCGACGGCGATCTGAAGTTGTTCGAGTCGATGGCAATCAATCTGTATCTGGCACGCAGGTACGGCAAGGATCTCTGGCCGTCCAACGACCCGGCCCAGGCCCACGCTCTGCAGTGGAGTTTCTGGGGCACGGCAGAAGTCGAGCCGTTTCTCATCGCCCTGCTCGTGCAGGCGATTTTCACGCCCGAGGACAAGAGGCAACCCGAGCGGGCGCAGGAAGCACGCGATGCGCTCGTGCCGCGCCTCACGGTGTTGAACGACCACCTCAAGGACCGTCCTTACGTGCTCGGCCCGAAGTTCACGATCGCCGATCTCAATGTGGCTTCGATCTTTTCCGTGGTCGACCTGATCAAGTTCGATCTGGCTCCATACTCCAACCTGAAGAAATGGGTGGATGGCTGCCTCAGCCGGCCGGCTCGCCAGAAACTGATGTCATAGGAGGCTCTGCACAGGTGCGGAGCTTGCTAGCGCTCGAGCTCCCAGAGCTGCGTGACGACACCGCGCCTGAGCTGCATGCCGCCACCCAGCGCCGTGAAACGGCGCCCAAGCCGTTCCCGGTACCATGCGGCGGGACGCAGCCTGACATCGCCATCGGTGTACGACTGATCACAGTGCTGATCCCAGTCCTCCTGCGTCAGCGCGCTGAAATAGAGCACGCGACCGGTGAGGCGCGCGAGGTTCGCCATGGCCCGCTTCGCCTCGCGATCGTCGAGGTACTGCAACACGTCGTAGCAGATCACGAGATCGAACGGCTCGCGCGCTCGATAGGTGGCGAGTGATCCCTGAACCCAACCGAACCGCTTGCAGAGATAGGAGCTCACTTCCAGCCCGACGTATCGGGCACGGGGAAAACGCCGCCGCAGCGGAACGCGCAACCACCCTACTCCGCACCCGGCATCCAGAATCGAACGTACTGGAAGATCGAGATAGGCAGCAAAGCTCGCGATGAACTCGCCCCGGCGTGCCATCTCGCGGCGCGAAGTGACTGCGGTGCGCGCATTGCCGTAGTAACGGCGGTAATACGCGATGTCGAATCTGGTTTCACTTTTCATCGAGCGCAGAAGGCTAGATCATGGTACTGGTTGAAGCAAAGTCGCTCAGCCCGCGCCATGGCGAGAGCGACACCGACCCCATCCAGACAGCGAGACCCAACGATGTCCGAGGACAGTGCGTACCAGGCGCTGGCAGCGAGAGTCGAGCAGCTCACTCACCAGCTCGGTGTGATGGAAGATGTGCATGCGGTGCGTTGCCTGCACTTCATCTACGGCTACTACATCGACATGTGCCTGTACGACGAGGCCTGCGCCCTGTTCGCCGACGATGGTGCCGTGCGCTTTCTCAATGGCCTCTACAAGGGGCGCGCCGGCGTGCGACGCCTGTATTGCGACTGGTTCCGCAAGACCTTCACCAAGGGCCACAACGGCCCGGTGTACGGATTCCTCCTCGATCACCTGCAGATGCAGGATATCGTCACGGTCGCCCCGGATCGCCGTTCCGCACGTGCGCGTTTCCGGGCTCTCAACATGATCGGTTACCACGACAAGAAGCCCGACCCGCCCGAGCACATGCCACAGCAATTCTGGGGCGGTGGAATCTACGAGAATGTGTACGTCAAGGATGCCGGGAAGTGGAAGATCAAGCTGCTCGACTATGTCGGCCGTTGGCAGGCGCCCTACGAACAGGGCTGGGCGCACAGCAGCGGGCATCTGCCACCGTTTGAAAAGACCTATCCCGAAAACCCGCTCGGTCCCGACGAAATCCTCGCTGAGATGCCCTACTCCTGGCCCGAGACCAGCGTCGTTCCGTTTCACTACGAACACCCGATTACCGGCGAAGAGTGGAAGCCATGAGCAAGGCGCGAACTCTGCTGGTCGCGTGCTTACTTCTGTTCGGCACCATGGCCCGCGCGGGCACAGAGGATGACTGGGTAAGTTACAACCGCACCCTCACGTCGGAACGCTTCGCTCCGCATGCGCAGATCACCCGCGACAACGTGGCACAGCTCGCGATTGTCTGCAGCTACGACACGCACGATCAGATGAGCTTTCAGACCGGGCCCATCGTCATCAACGGCACGCTCTACGGCACCACCGACACCGACACTTTTGCGCTCGATGCCAGCAACTGCCAGCAACGTTGGCGAGTACACGAGGACGCGAAGACTGCCTTTCGCACCAACCGGGGCGCCGCCTACCTGGAGGGCCGGCTGTTCCGCGGGTTGCAGGATGGGCGCGTGGTCGCGTACGACGCCGCGAGTGGCCGACGCTTGTGGGAGACCCGCATCGCCGATGGCAAGAAGGGCGAGAGTGTTCCGGCTGCGCCGATCGCCTGGTCGGGACTTGTCTTCATCGGCAATGCGGGAGGCGATTCCTACGGAGTGAAGGGGCGCATGTACGCCCTGGATGCAGCCACGGGCAAGACTGTGTGGGAGTTCTACCTGGTGCCACGGGAAAACGCGGCGAGCGCGAACGCCGGCGCTCAGCAACCACACGAGACGGGCTGGGGAAACAAGGCCGATGTGCCCATCACCGGAGGCGCGACCTGGAGCTCATATTCTCTCGATCCCGCCAGCGGCCTGCTCTATGTACCGGGTGGCAACCCAGGACCGGATTTCGTCACGACCGTGCGGCCGGGTGACAACCTCTACACCAACTCGGTGGTCGTCCTCGACGCACGCACCGGCGCCTACCGAGCGCATTACCAGCTCACACCCCGAGACTTTCACGATTGGGACGTCTCCTCCGCGCCCGCACTCGTTACCACGCGCAACAAGCAGCATCGTCTCCTCGAAGCGCCCAAGGATGGCCACCTGTACGGATACGATCTCGGCAACGGCCAGCGCGTATTCCGTACGCCTGTCACGACCGTCGAGAACGAGAACGCACCGCTCACGGAAAAGGGCACGCACTTCTGCCCCGGCACGCAGGGCGGATCGGAATGGAACGGACCTGCCTACGATCCAGACACGAACCTTGCATTCACGGGCTCCGTGGACTGGTGCACGACGGTTGCAGTCAAGCCTGAAGGCGCCGCGAAAAGCGGCTCGCCCGGACAGCCCTGGACCGGCGCGCAGGAGCCCCACATCTTCGGACAATTTGATCCACCCGAGCGATTCGGTGGCTGGCTCAGCGCGACCGATGCCGACAGTGGTGAGATCCGCTGGCGCATGAAAGCGCCCGCCCCTGTTCTCTCGGGCGTGACGCCGACCGCCGGAGGTCTCGTGTTCTTCGGTGATCTCGGCGGAAACGTCTACGCGCTCGACAAGGCAAGCGGCCGGGTGCTCTGGTCGACGAAGCTCGACGGCGCCGTGGCCGGTGGCCTCGTGAGCTACATCGCCGCTGGCCAGCAGCGCATCGCTCTGGCTTCGGGTGCCATCTCACCGATCTGGCCGGCGCCCAAGGTCAATGCCAGCATCATCGTGTTCGGATTGAAGCACTAGGAGATCCCCATGCCCGCTTTCGTCATCGTCGACATTATCGAGACCACCGACAATAAGAAGATGGACCAGTACCGCGCCGGCGTCGTCGCGACCGTGCAGAAGCACGGCGGACGCTATATCTGCGTCGGCGGCCCGTTCGAGGTCAAGGAAGGCGATTGGCAGCCGACGTTCCCGGTGATCCTGGAATTTCCGGACCTGGGCGCCGCCAACCGGTGGTATGACTCGCCGGAATACCAACCCCTCAAGGCCCTGCGGCTCGCCGCGACCCGCGGCAACATGGTTTTTCTTCAGGGCCTCGGGTAGCGCGCCAACCCCGACTCAACGCGCAAACAATTTCGTCAAGCCGAGGTTGAGCACCGGGTCTTCGTGCTGCTCGCCGTAGAGCCCGCTTTGCGATAGCGGAATCTGCCCCGACACCCGCAACACCCAGCCGTTGCCGACATCGAAGAGAACGCGCGGCGTGACGTAGAACATCGTGCCGCCGGTGTCGGGATCGATCGCACCACTCCCGTCCGTCTCGTCGTGTCCCGCATATCTATAGTTGGCTTCAAGGACGGCATCCCAGCGCCCGCCAAGCTTGTGCTCGTAGGCGACATTGAGCAGGCTGATGCGCCCGTACTGGTAGCCCGATTCATTGCGTCCGGTGTGGCGATACTGCCCGGAATAAAAGAGCGCCGAACTCGGGTTCAGCTGGTAGGAACCGAACAGACCCGCAAACCAGTCCGTCGATCCGGTGCCAGGTTGCACGTGCTCGTCGAGACGTTCGCCGTCACGCGACAGGTCGTTCTCACCCCAGTTCGTCTTGACTCCAGCGACCGCGAAGAGCTGTGCACGCACTCCGACGTCGCCTTCGAAGTGCGAGGCCCAGAGCCGTAGCTTGCCCATAGAACTCAGGATCGGCGAGGCCCGAGCCATGCGTGTGTTCGCTTGCGCCGTCCTCCGTCTCCGTGAGATCGCGTTCACTGTACGGAATGCGCGCAAACACGCCAGCGCGCTCGGACAGCCCGTACGCCACCAGCAGCGTCGTGCGGCGTTCGCGGATCGAGTCCCGCTCCTCAGCGGGCCCCTGGGTTTTCTCGACCTGATCCCAGTCGAGCGCGAGTCGCAGCCCAGACTGTGCTACGCCTTCGTGACCAAGCGCGTTGAAAGTCGGATCCCCGCACCTGCAGATCGAGCAGGCCAGGGCGGGCGAGGAAACTGTCGCGGCGACCGCAAGCGCGACGAGCGATTGCTTGATACTCATGTTCTTAATTCCGAATGATGCGAATGGCGTCATCTGCGCGTGCCAGTGAGACGTCGGCAATGACAGACGATCCCGGGATACGACGCGACACAGCGCGCTGGGCCCGGAGTGCAGTACGGCGGCAGGTTCAGATCAGAAGGGGAGGCCCGCGCGCCGACTGGGCGCGAGCAATCAGGCGGCCGGTGTCGGCCGTTCGAAATGATGCGAACGGCAGGTGCAACACATCGGCGTGAACCGGTACAAAGCACGATCGCCGACGGCGGCGCGCTCGCCAAGCCAGCACTGAATACGCACAGCAGGTCAGGGCCCGGCGACTGATTCGGCCGTGGCAGGCTGTCTGTCGTCGACTCCCTCGGGCGGTGAGTGAAGCGTGTGGCCGGGGCAGATCTTGAGCGCGACGGAGAAGTGCTCGCCCGTCTGCGGCATGAAGCCGGGCGGGATCAGGGCGCGGCACATCCATGCCGCTACCATCAGGATGATCAGGCAGGTGTTGCGTCGCTTCATCGGCTAGATCTCAAGGCACTCTATAGTCTATCACCCCGCCTTGGGTAGTCGGGATGACTACCTGTCCAGGGCTGGAAGTGACGGTGATTGTCCGATAGGCCATGGCCCGCAAGCGAGATAATGCTCGCAGGTAACTGGGGATCTGGACAACCATAATGTCGCTGACGCGACGAAAGTTACTGGCAGGCTCAGCAGGCTGCGCCTCGGTCGCGCTATTTGGCGCCAGTGTAATCGTGGCGGGAGCCTGCCGCGGCGCGATCACATCAAGGTCGCGTTCCTGCTTGGCGACGGTACCAACGTGATCGACATGGCTGGCCCCTGGGAGACCTTTCAGGACACCGCCCTCGGCGAGGGTCACAACGCGCGTGATCCGTTCGAGCTGTTCACGGTCGCCCCTACCCTGGACCTGATCTCCATGACCGGCGGTCTCAAGGTCAAGCCGAACTACACACTCGATGCTGCGCCGGCCCCGCAGGTCATCGTGGTGCCGGCGCAGCGTTCGGCCGAACCCTCCCTCGCCTGGCTCAAGAACACCAGCCCGAAGACCGACGTCACGATCTCGGTGTGCACCGGCGCGTTCCAGCTCGCGCGTGCCGGATTGCTAGACGGCATTTCCGCCACCACTCACCATGACTTCTGGGACAAGCTCGCGAAGGAATTTCCCGACGTCGATGTGAAGCGTGGTGTGCGCTTCGTCGATAACGGCCACATCGCCACCGCTGGCGGGCTGACCTCGGGCATCGACATGGCTCTGCACATCGTGGCGCGGTATTTCGACGTCGACACGGCGGCCACAACCGCGCGCTACATGGAGCACGGGAGCGAAGCCTGGCGCGATGGCCTGCGAGCCGCCAGAGCGACCTATTGGACCCCGCTTTGAATCGCCTTGCGCATGGCGCCAAAGCGCTTGCGGTACTGAGCCGGCGTCAGTTTCACCTGGCGGCGAAACAGCCGGCTGAAGAAGCCCGCATCCTCGTAACCGATCTGGTTGGCGATCGCCTCGACGGACTCCTCGCTCCTCTCCAGCAGGTGCTTGGCCTCTTCGAGTCGCAGCGTGTGCACATACTCGAGCGGTGACATGCCGGTCGCCTGCTGAAAGCGGCGCTTGAAGGATCGCTCCGCCAGTCCGCTCAGTCGCACCATCGCCGCCACCGGCGCGCGCTCGTGATAGTTCTCGCCAATCCAACTCTGGCAGCGCGCGATGATCGCATCGTCTACCTGGCGCGATCGGGCCAGACGCGCAAACGGCTGCTGACCGATGTGGTGCCAATCGATCAGATTCACGCGCGCCACCTGCATCGCGACCTCGATGCCGACGGTGCGCGCGATCAGGTACAGCGCGAGGTCGAGCCACGAAGTGCCGCCACCCGCCATGACGAGGCGCTGGCCCTCGCCCGACACGACCAGCGCACGCTGTGCCTGGACTCTTACCGCGGGATAGCGCCGCCGCAGGATGTCGCAATAGGCCCAGTGAGTTGTCGCTTCGTGGCCGTCGAGCAACCCCGCCTCGGCGAGCAGCATCGCACCCGAGCACGCCGAGGCAAGCGTCGATCCGGATTCGTAGCAGCGCCGCAGCCAGGCGATCTCCGGGACGAAACGTCCTTCGAGCGGCTGGCCCGGCGGTACCGCAATCTCGGAGATGCAGACGATGTCCGGTCGCGGGCACGCTTCCAATGTTTGTTGTGGCTCGATCAGCACATCGTTGCTGGCCCGGAACGCTGCCGCGTGTACCGACACGACAACGGGTCGCATCAGAGAGGGTCCTGGCTGGCCCTCCACGACGATTCCCCAGTCGCGACCGGCTGACATGAAGAGGTCGTACATGCCATAAACGACCGAGGCCGTGGCCTCTGGGAATGCAAGAACCGCTACCGTGACGGGATTGCTCATTGTTGGCCGATTCGTCCGCTTCGGTGCCGAAATGGCTTTAGTTGCTCGCCCAAGCCCGGGGATACAGTTGCGCGCGTCGAATTCAAACCCAGGATGACTTCCCATGCAATCGAGCAAGTACCGGCATCGCCTGCCGCAGTTGGGCCAGAAACTCTTCGCCACCGATGGTGGGATCGAGACCACGCTGATCTTTCACGAGAATATCCCGCTACCGCACTTCGCGGCCTTCGACCTGCTCAAGAACGAGGCTGGGATAGCGGTCCTGCGACGCTACTTCGAACACTACACGCACATCGCCCGCGAGCACGGCATCGGAATTGTATTGGAGAGTGTCACTTGGCGTGCCAGTGCGGATTGGGGCCAGAAGCTCGGCTACGAGGCGCAAGCGCTGGCCGATGCGAATCGCAAGTCGATCGGCCTGTTGCTGCAGATCCGGGACGAACACGAAACCGCCGCAACCCCCATCGTGGTGAGTGGCGCAATCGGCCCGCGTGGTGACGGCTACATCGCAGACACGCGCATGAGCGCGGCGCAGGCTCGCGACTATCACCGCACGCAGATCGAGACTTTTGCTGGCACCGATGCCGACATGGTCGCGGCGTTCACGATGAACTATGTCGAGGAAGCAATCGGCATCGTCAGCGCCGCGAAAGAAGCCGCAATGCCGGTGGCGATCTCGTTCACGCTGGAAACTGACGGCTGCCTGCCCTCCGGTGATGCGCTCGAGAAGGCCATCCTGCGCACCGATGAGGAGACCGGCGGCTACGCGTCCTATTTCATGATCAATTGCGCTCATCCCACACATTTCCGCCATGTGCTGGAGCGCGGCGGCTCATGGTTGCGACGCGTTCGCGGCGTGCGGGCCAATGCTTCAAAGCGCAGCCACGCGGAATTGAACGACTCCCCTGATCTCGATGAGGGCGACCCGATCGAGCTTGGCGCCGAGTACCGCGACCTGCGCGCGCTATTGCCCGCGCTTTCGGTGGCGGGTGGCTGCTGCGGCACCGATCACCGTCACGTGGACGCGCTGTGCCGCGCCCTCAAGGCGGCCTGATCGATCCAAGAGTTGTCGGACTGATCTGACAGCGCGCCGCGGCCTTGCGCCATTGTTGCGACCTGCTCCGAGGGGCAGCATTGCAGCCGTAGAGCTAACCACTGTTTTCGCCCTCACCGACGGAAGTGGTCTCTGCAAGGGGCCGGTCTCCCGGCCCCCAACTATTTCCGCTACCCAGAGCTTGCAGCCCAACCGGCTTTGCGGAAACCTGTGCGCGTTTCCTCCCGACCACAATCACACCAAACGGGGTACAACGCATGGGTCTCGTCAGCTTTGGACAGCCCGATGAGGGCATCATCCAGATGTCCTATGTCGTCGAAGACATGAGCCGAGCCATCGATCACTGGGTCTCCAAGCTCAAGGTCGGCCCCTGGTTCTCTGCTCGATCATTTCACCGGTGAAGAGCCTCAGTACCGCGGAAAGCCTTCGCAAGCGGACGTCGCGATTGCAATGGCCTTCGCGGGTCACATGAACATCGAGTTGATCCAGCCCAACAACACTGCGCCTTCGGTCTATCGCGAAATCGTCGACAAGCGCGGTTACGGCTTTCATCACTGGGGCTTGGGCACCTGGCACTTCGATCGCGATGTCGAGCGCTATCGTGCGGCCGGGCACGAGCTGGCATTTATAGCCAAGGTGCCGAGCGGTGGCCGCGTCGGCTACATGGACACGACCGCGCAACTGGCGGGATTCGTCGAGCTGATCGAGCTCGGCGGCGCGTTCGAGACGGTGTTCAATCGCTTCTACCGCGCCAGCATCGGATGGGATGGCGAGGAACCAATCCGGTCGTTCATCTGATTCTCACTGACGGTCCACTGACGGAGTACCCATGAACGAACAGCTTGCGACCATCGACCACGCCAAGAACACCATCCTCGACCTCGTCATCCGCTTCGGCCCCAAGCTCCTGGCGGCGCTCCTGGTGCTCACAGTCGGGGTGCTCGTCAGCCGCTGGATTGGCAAGTGGCTCGAGCGGGCGCTGGCGAGGCTCGACCTCGAGCCACCGGTGCGCCTGCTCCTCATCCGCATCGTGCGGGTGTTGATCTTCGGCTTGTTCCTGATCATGGCCCTGCAGAACCTCGGCGTGGAGCTTCTGCCGCTCATCGCCGGGCTGGGTGTCGTGGGCGCGGGCCTCGCCCTGGGCATGCAAGGTGTGCTCGGCAACGCGGCAGCCGGCCTCTCGATCATCTTCACCAAGCCGTTTCGCGTCGGGGAATACATTTCCATTGCAGGTGAGGAAGGTCGCGTCGAGGAAATCACGCTCTTCAATACCACGTTGAGTCACGCGGACCTGTCGCTGATCGTGGTTCCCAACCGGAAGATTGCGGGTGAAATCCTGCACAATTTCGGCCAGCGGCGTCAGCTTGCAATCACGGTCGGTGTGGCCGGCGATACAGATCTCGGCGCAGCGTTCGCCGCCATCGATGAAGTCCTCAAGGCCAATCCCCGCGTGCTACGCGATCCGGCACCACTTATCCAGGCGCGGCTGTCTGAGGGCGCGAGTATCAGCATCGGCGTGATGCCCTGGGTCACTGTGCCGGATTACGGTGCGGCGAGCGCTGAGCTGAGCAGGACGCTGATCGATGCCTTCAGGCGCCATGAAATCGCCATGCCGGTACCGCAACACGACGTGCGCTTGCTCAACAAGATCGCGTGAAGCGCCGAAGCTGGGCTGCAATCACCTGGGAAGGGCCATGGATATCGACACGCTGCGAATCGAGACCCCGCGTTTGATCCTGCGGCCGACACGCTGGGAAGACTTCGACGCGTGGGCGGCATTTCTCGCCGACGAAGAGGCAACGCGATTCCTGGGTGGCGTGCAGTCCCGTCCGCTCGCGTGGCGAACGATGATGTGCATGGCCGGAGCATGGCAGCTCCGGCGACCGGCGATGTTCTCGGTAATCGAGAAATCAAGCGGCCGCTGGGTCGGACGGCTCGGCCCCTGGACACCCGAAGGCTGGCCGGGAACCGAAGTCGGCTGGGGCATCGCGCGCGAATGCTGGGGACGCGGGTATGCCAGCGAAGGCGCGGCCGCCACGATCGACTGGGCCTTCGACAATCTGGGCTGGACCGAGGTCATCCATACGATCTCGCCGCGCAACCTCGCTTCGCAAGGCGTCGCGCGCAAACTGGGCTCGAGCAATCGCGGTCCCGGCAAGCTTCCACCGCCATTGGAGAACGAACCCGTGGATGTCTGGGGCCAGACACGTGAGGAGTGGCGCGCTCGTCGGGGGGCTGAAGGTGTTGCGTCACCTTCGAGGCCCCGTTCTTCCTTGATTACATCGACGGCGCGCTAACGTGCAGCGCGGACTACTGTAGCTACAGCACCGCAACGTATCCTGCGTGTCGGGCGGCGAAGGTGACGCAACGACCTTCAGCCCCGACGTCACGCGAGCAGGCGCTTCGGCCCGCTCACGAATGGACTGCCGCGCTCGTAGAAGCGCCACACACGATCGGCGTTGCGCGAGAGCCCGATGCGCACGGCCGTCCCGATCGCACGCCGCACGTCACGCGTGGTGCCTAACCACAGCGGACTGCGTCCGCACAAATCAAGTCCGTTCTGCGCGAAGTCGATCGCCATCGCTTGCGCGAGCCGGCCCGGGCCGCGGGCAAGGTCGAGGATCCGCTGCACTCCCCGCAGGCGCTGCATCGTCTCAATGCCCTCGAGTGGCTCGACCGCGCGCAGCAGTACGCCGGCGCCAACGCCGTGCGCTTCACTCGCCACGTTCAACATGAAGCTGGATCCGTAGGTGAAGTACACGTAGGCATGCCCGCGGCTAAGAAACATGGCGCCGTTGCGGGGTGTACGGCCGCGAAATGCGTGGCTGGCTGAGTCTCCCGGTGGATAGGCTTCGGTCTCGACGATGCGACCACTGAGTCGACCTGCCCGGCTGTCGTGGACGACGATCTTGCCGACGAGATAGCGAGCCATTGCCAGGGTGTCGATCGGAAACTCGGCGCGACGCAAGCGCCGCGGGCGAGATTTGGTCGGGGTTACACTAGCGGTCAATGCGGGTGAACGCGGCGGAAAGATCGCCTGATCTTACCGTGGAAACTCGGCATTAGCCGTGGCCAGCCCCAGGCGTTTCAAGTTGCTGCAACGTGAGCGCTGACCCGTTTTGCGATCTGAGGGCGTTTACTCGGTGCGACGAACAAGGAGTCACCCCATGCCGTCCGTTTGTAGGATTGCAACTGCCCTGATTTCTGCCACAGCGCTGAACGCCGCCTGTGCTGCGGAACAGCCGCCGCCCAGCATCCCGCCGTCCACCCCGTCGGTCGTAACCCCATCGCAGCCGCCGGAGCCAGTACCCGAGGCACCGGTGACGCCGCCCGTCAAAGGGGAAGCGCCCGCTGACCTCATCGCCAAGCTGCGCGCAGATCTGGCCAAGCAGGCGGGCGACAGCGCCACTGACGCTGAATTGATCCGGGCGGAGGCCTTGGTCTGGCCGGATGGAGGCCTGGGCTGCCCGAAGGCTGGAGAGATGTATACCCAGGCCACGGTACCTGGATATTGGATCGAATTTGAGCTGGCTTCGCGTGTGTATTCGTACCACGCGACCGAGAAGGGATTCTTCAAACTCTGTCCGACCGCGTCGCCGCAGCCGTTACGCTCAGTGACCCCGGAGCGTCGCTGATCCGCTGCCCTGCCCGCGCGCCACAGTCGGCGCGCAGGCAGGGATACGTGACGCCTACCTTCAGTGCTTCTTGGGCTTCAGCTTGACGCTGATCGTTTCCGCTTCCTTATCCTTGTGCGCATCCCGATAGAGGAGCAGCAACCCGGTCTGTGACGGCGAAGCCACGTCACCGCCAGGCACATCATCCACGGTCAACACGGCGTTGCCCGAAGCGGGTACTCCTGCGCCCGGCACCCCGGTCGCGAAGAAACGCGGCGTATCGAATTGATACGTCATGTTCTCTACCGCGTCCGTCAGGTTGCCCGTGAAGTAGTTGTCAAATGCGAACACGCTGAACGTGAACTGCGTGGACAGTGAAAGACCAAGGGCAGCCAGCGGCGCCGTCATGATCACGTTGGCGGAATTGAGGTCCGCATCGTTGAAGAAAAACGTTGTCGCTGTCCCCGCGGCGATGTTGAACACACTGACCACATTCTGGCCCGTCACACCGAACCCGCTGAGCTCACTGTTGAACACGACAAAGTCGAATTCCCCGTCGTTGTTGCTATCGATGTAGATATCGAACTCCGCCGGATAATTCGGATGTGCTCGTTGACCGAAGGTGTTGATGCCGAATTGCACTCCAAGTGCCCCTCCTCCGATGTCCACCGCACGCACGCCGACGGACGCGAGATCGATGACGGCAAAGTCGTCGCCGGCTTGTGGCAAGTCCTTCTTCGGTATCTTTGCGCTGGTGCCTGTCAGCGAGAAGACGTCCACACGGCCCGGCAAAACAGCACTCGCATTCTGCAGGGTGAGCAATCCGACATCATCGCCAATCAACGTCACCTGCTTGTTGACGGCACGGTCCTCCGCTGCACGGTGCGGCAATACCTGCCAGGCAAGGTGAATGTTGTCGCGGTCATCGGAGATATTGACGTAGCCGTCAAATTCAAGACCGTCGAGCCGCGCTCCGTTGCCGCCCTGCTGTCCACCGTTCAAGTTCCATGTCGGAAGCTTGCTCGGATCGACCGTCAGCCAGATGTCAAAGTCCGCGCTGCCCTTCCCGGGCACAGTGATCGTCGGTGGCGCTTGAAGGGTTACTGCGCCACTAGCCGCATCACTGGCGTAACGGAACGACGGCGCAATGTTATAGGTCCGCGCGGAGCTGCTGTAGTTATGAACTACCACGCGCCGTTTGAGGGTCGCCGGGTCCGATGAGGCGAAGTAGCTGAACGAAACGCTGCCCGTGTTGTTTTTGGCCTCCCACGCAGCAGTCGTGCTCTTTAGTGCGGCGTCGACGCGAACCTCGCCACCACCGATCCTCGTGATCGGAGCCAGCACGCCCGGCAGAGTTGCCGGGTTGGTATAGATCTGCGTGTCCGCTGTATTCATCAGCAGCGACTTGAGAGCCGATACCGAGCGCTTGGGGTATGCCTGCACCAGGATTGCGGCAGAGCCGGCTACCATAGGGGTCGCACCCGATGTGCCGCCAAACGCTTCCTCGCCCGTGCCGCTGCCGACGATGGCAGACACCGATGCACCCGGTGCGCCGATATCCGGCTTGATCGCGTTGTCGCTGTAACTCGGACCGCGCGATGACGAGCCGACCATGCTGCCAATGAGCGCGACTGTGACGGCAGGGCTGATCGAAACATTTACCGGCGCGGCGATATTCGCCCTGATCGTGTTCGCCAGACTCTGTTGGATCACCAGGGTCGGCTTGCAGGTGCCGTCGGGTGTTGCCGGGCATTCGCCCCCGTTGGAAAAGCTGACGGCATCGCCTGCAGCGACGAGGCCAATCAGGACACCGACAGCGCCTGCGTCACTTGCTCCGCGAACCTTTTCGCTGATGTTGCAGGAACCCCGGTCGATCAAGGCGATCTTTCCCGCCGGATCAGACGAATAAGTATCCCCCAACGTGGCGACACAACCTCGTCCCACGAAGACGACATCGCCGGTCACGCCATTGCCAATGGGCGCGAAATCGAGTGTGGCTGTATTTGGATACGTATTGGCAATCGCTGCCGGCAAATTCACGACGAGTGGAATACCCACGGCCGTCGGTACTTGCGTCTGCGCGACGCTGATCACTTCGGGTGTCGTAGATACCGAACTGACGATGTATGGGCGATCCGCGGCATTGCCCGCGGCAGCCACGACCACGACGCCCGCGCGCACTGCGTTTGCAGCCGCTTCGCTGGTGGAGTTTTCTCGCTGCCCGTAGTTGGCGCCCAGCGACATGTTGACCACATCAACGGCGTCGTCCATGCAGCCGTCGCCGTTGGGGTCGAGCACATAGTCGAGCGCCTTCAGGATTGCGACGCCGTTGCAGGCAGTGGAAACGGCACTGCAGACTTTCACGGCGAGCAGGCTCGTCCCGGGCGCTACGCCGACGTGCGTGCCATCCAGACTCTTGCCTCCGATGATGTCCGCCACGTGCGTGCCGTGACCGTTGAAGTCGATCGGGTCTGGATCCTCAGTGCGACAATCCACGTTCGGGGGACAGTTCGGCCACGTTTCGCCGACGAAGTCGAAGCCCTCGATCACCTTTGCGGTGGGAAACAACCCATCGCGGGTGGTGTTCTTTGAATCGCTGGGATCCGATCCGTACGCGGCAAGGTACGCCGGCTCCGTGCCGGCTCCGCCGAGATTGCGGTGCGTGTAGTCGATGCCGGTGTCCAGCACGGCAACCTTGACTCCGAATCCGTCGAGTCCGACGGCTTGCGCTGCTGAGGCTCCAATGTAGGGCACGGTCGTGCTCAGAGAGAGCCGGAATTCACCCGGGGGTTGAACTGTCACCACACCCGGCAGCGAAGCTATTTGCGCCAGCTTGGAAGCATCCACGCGCATGATCGCGGCGTTGTAAGCAATCCGGACGCGGCCGATTTCCTGGCCGCCAAGGGCGACGATCTTGCTCACCACGGCATCTTGATGCTGTCGAACCATCGCGGAATGACCGACCTGTTGCGGGCGGCGAGTACGCCGCCGACGCGGCGCGAATCCGGCCCGTTCGCCACCGCAAGAGGCGGATCGGAAAGCTGCACGACAATCTCAACCAATCCAGAGGTCGGAAACTGCGACCGATCGAATCGCGGGCGTGCTTGAGTTTGGGCATTGCTCACCGCGAGTCTGGACGCATCCACGATGTCGATTCCCGGGCTTGCTGCGGCGCCGATCATTGGAGATGCCAGCCCAGCGCCGACAATCATTGATCCCAGGAATATCCCGATTGAATTCTTCTTCATGATTTCCCTCACCCCAAAGTTCGAGTTCTTCGGACATCCTCAGCCCCCGTGCGATTCGTGTCGCAGCCCACGCTTGTGGAACTGGGACCAACGACTCAACCGCGGGACAGACCAGCTCTGGGCTGGTTCGGATGACTGTTCTGTGGGACGAGACGCTACGCTTCGCAGTGTGTCAATTCAATCCCTGCGGCGCCCACCGCGCGGCGAGGCTTGAACATAATACAAGCGTTGTTCAGCCACCGACATCAGAAGCCGACGCGCCCCTGGATGCCGTAACGAACTTCGCCTTCGTTCGGTACGCAATAGAACGAGCTCGACACACCACGCAGATCCTGGATCTCGACGCAGTACTTCTCGCCGGTCAGGTTGTTTCCAAACAGCGCGACTTCGTACTGCCGATTCGCGCCGAATTCAAAGCCAATGCGAGCATTGACTTCGTTGCGATCGGTGTACTCGTCGATCGGCACCTGCGGGCTGTACTTCACCTTCGAGGTGCTTTGATAGCGGTAGTCCACGTGCAGGCTGAGATTGCTCGCGGCCAGTGCGATGGTCTTGGAAATTGCCGCGGTGGCAGTGAGGTCCGGCGACAACGGCAGCTCATGTCCCTTCTGGAAGTCACCTTGTCCGAGGTCGAAGTCGATGCCGGTGACATCGGTGAGCTCCGTGTCCAGCCACCCGATGTCGGCTGACAGCATCCAACCCTCTGCCGGTACCCAGTTCGTTTCCAACTCCGCGCCCTTGAGGTGCGATTCGGGCAGGTTGAAGAACTCCGGCCCCTGCACGCCAACGTTGAACACCTGCTGATCCTTCCAGATGTAGTAGAACACGGCCGCGTTCACCAGCAGCGAACGATCGAGGAGCGTGGACTTCATGCCGACCTCGAACGCATCGAGCGTCTCAGGGTCGAGCGGACGCTGCGGAAACGGCGTGTCGTCCGTGTGCAGGAATTCCATGTCGAACTTGCCTGACTTGAAGCCGCGCGAATAACTCCCGTAGAACATCACGTCGTCGCTCGCGTGGAACTGCACGCCGAGCTTGCCGCCAACCTCGTCGTTGCTCAGATCCTCACGCGAGGTGTTGGTATCGGCGCAGTGAACGAATGGGATGTAGGTTGGATCGGTCTTGGGCACGCAGTTCGGCAGTCCGGCAGCTAGCTCGCGAATCGCTGACTCGCCGATATAAATCGACGGATCCCAGTCGAGTGGCTTGATGAAGGCGCCCGCGTAATAGGAGGGATTCGACTTCTTGTCGTGCGTATAGCGCAGACCCACCGTGAGTCCCCAGGCCGGCGCAAACTCCCAGTCGATCTGACCGTAGGCCGAGGCGCTGCGATCCACGAGGTCCGAGATGCTGAAGGACACCGTATTTCCGTACGGGTTCGGGATCACGTCGAACAGGCTGGGCGGGGTGATACCGGCCGCTGACGGATGTGCGCCGGGGAAACCGTTATCGCCGAAGCGGATGTCCTGCGCGAGGGTCGCGTCCTCCTTCAGGTAGTAAAGGCCGGCAATCCAGCGCAGCTTTGCGTCGTTGTCGTTCGAGGCGAGACGCAACTCGCCGGTGTATTGCTTGTATTCCTGGTCCATGTCGATGATGAGGACGTCGTGCGTCACGCCTGGCGTTCCGGCACCCTGCACGTTGCCATCACCGGTGTTGTCCTCCTCGTAGAAGCCGTGCGTCTTGTCGTAGGATCCGATGAAGGTGAGCGTCGATCCGCCGAGGTCGTGATTCAGCTTGACGTAGCCGCCGTCGACATCGAGATCGCCACGCTGCGAGCCGCCGTTCCAGACGTCCTGCCAGCCCTGTGTCAGTCGATCGAAACCCTCGATGTTCACCGTCGGAATGTTTCCGATCGTGTTGAGATTCCCGTGCTTCCAATCGATGTTGTCCGAGTAGCCGGATGGCGGGATCGTGTCGTTGATGCGCAGTGGTGGATTGTCGACGATAGCTCCCGCCATCTTCTGCGGCTGAGCCTCGTCTCGCGCCCGCGCGGAATGCAGACTGACGGTCAGGCGCGTGGCTTCGGATGGCTCCCAGGCCAGTGTGGCTCGTCCTGAGTAGCGTTCCTCGTCCCCGTAGTGGTTATCGCCCGTATCCAGGTTCTCCCAGATGCCATCGCGCGAGTGATACAGGCCGGCGAGCCGGATTGCAGCGGTTGGGCCGGTCGGAATCGTCACCCCGCCCTCAACCTCCGCGAGATTGCTGTTGCCATACGTGAGGAGCGCGTCGCCATCCACGCTGTCCGCACCTACTACCGGGGCCTTGGTGATGTAGTTGACCGCACCGCCCGTGGTATTTCGCCCGAATAGACTGTTCTGCGGCCCGCGCAGTACCTCGACGCGCTCCATGTCGAAGAGCGCGAGCGTGCTCATGTAAGAGGAATTCATCGTCACCTCGTCCATGTACGTACCCACTGACGAGGGCGCGTTGCCGAAGAACTCGTTGGTGCCGACACCGCGGATCACGATGTGCTGACTCATGGCGTTTTGCACCACCACGTTGAGATTCGGCGCCAGTTTGGTGACGTCGGTGATCTGGTTGATACCGGCGTTGGCGAGCGTCTCGCCGCTGTAGGCTTGCATGGCAATCGGCACGTTCTGGACATTCTCAGCGCGTTTCTGTGCGGTCACGATGACCTCTTCGAGCGTGCCCTGACTGCGCGCTGACTCCTGCGCGATCGCTGAACCTGCTGCCAGCACGGCTAGTGCGTACCCAAGCAGCAGGGCCAGAATCCTGGCGGTCAGATGCATCCGCATATCTGAAGCGCGTTTCATGATTGTTCCCCCTCAGTCACGAGACCATCGGCCCATCACGCCTGCTCCGGCAGCGATGCGGCCGCTCTTTCTACTGACACTTCGACCAGAACCGGTTGTATGGACTCAAACGCCGCCGTCAGGGCGCGGTCCAGCTCCGCGGGCTTCTCCACGCGGATCGCTGTGACACCCTGGCTGCTCGCCAGGCCGCAGAAATCGAGCGCCGGCAACTCGCTCCCCGGCAGTTGCTCGATGCCGAAATGTCGCCCGAATTCGTGGAGCGCTTCGTAGCAGCCGTTTTTGATGATGACGAACGTCATCGCCAGGCCGAGTTGAGCTGCGGACCACAAGCCCTGGATCGAGTACATGCTGGAGCCGTCCCCGAGTATGGCAATCACGCGCCTGTCGGGACGCGCGAGCGCGATGCCGACGGCTGCCGGGAGTCCATGTCCGAGCCCGCCGCTGGCGCAGGTGTAAAACGAGTTCGGCTCGGTGATCGGCAGATAGTCGTGCATCGGGCTGCGGCTGCTCGGCGCCTCCTCGACGATGATGCTGTCAGCAGGACGCAGTGCCGCGATTTGCTGCAGCAGGTAGCGATCCGTCAGCGAGTGACGCGGCGCGCGCGGTGCTGGCGTGCGCGGTTCCGGCGCGCGACGCCGGCGGGGTGCAGCGGCTTCGAGCAACGCACGCACGCCATGCTTGAGATGAGTCACGATCGACACGCCCGCTGGCGCCCAGGCGGCCATCGCGGGGTCGTCGACGAGTTGCACGAGCTTCGCGCCATCGGGAATGTGCGGGCCGAATCCCTCCACGTGGTACGTGAAGGCCGGTGCGCCCAGAACCAGGATGAAGTCAAAGCCCTTGAGGCTTTCAACAATGCGCGCTCGATCAGCGGCGAGAAATCCGGCGAATAGCGGATGATTTTCCGGAAAGCTGTTGCGGCCCGACATCGGACTCACCCACACCGGCGCCTGGTGATGTTGCGCAAGCGCGATGGTCTCGGCCCACGCATCGTCGCGTGCGACGCCTGCACCGACCACGATCACTGGCCGGTGTGCGCAGTTGAGCGCTTCCGCCGCAGAGGCGAGCAGTGCCGGATCACCCGATACCGTGCGGCTCACCTGGCGCGTGGCGAGGGGTTCGCAGAGTCGATCCCAGTCATCGACTGGAATCGACACGAAAGTCGGACCGCGCGGTGGCTGCATCGCCGTGTAGTAGGCGCGCGCGATTGCGGCTGGTACGTCCTGCGCCCTCGCCGGCTCGCAGCTCCACTTCACGTAGGGCCTGGGAAATTCGCTGGCCTGCGAGGCATAAAGGAATGGCTCGAACGGCAGAATGGAGCGCGCCTGCTGGCCGGCGGTGATCACCAGCGGCGTCTGGTTGCGGTACGCCGTGAAGAGGTTGCCCATCGCGTGGCCGACGCCGGTGGCGGAATGCAGGTTCACCAGTGCCGCGTTGCCGGTTGCCTGGGCGTAGCCATCGGCCATGCCCAGTGCGACTGACTCCTGCAGGCCGAGGACGTAGCGAAAGTCGGCCGGGAAATTGCGGAACATCGGCAGTTCGGTGGAACCGGGATTGCCGAAGACGGTGGTCAGGTTAAAAGCGCGCAGCAGGCCAAAAACAGATTCACGCACCGTGACTTGCGATGCGGTCCGTGCATTGCGCTCGGAACCTGTGGTCGCCGCACTGTCGAGCATCGCGCGTGCTCTTTCGGGGTCCTGGTTGTGAAGACCGGGTCCGATACTCCCGCGGAGTGGACGGGGCCGGGGATTGCCATTTGGCGGTGGAGCCATAACACTTCGGTATGGCTTTGGACCCGCGGCAACTCAGGGCTTTTCTCGCCATCGTAAGAAGCGGGAGCTTGGGCCTCGCAGCCGAGTCGCTGCACGTCACTCAACCGGCGTTGAGCCGCATCATCCGACGTCTCGAAACGCAGCTCGGGGTAACGCTGTTTGAGCGGCGCACGACCGGGATGGAGCTCACCAGCTTCGGGCATGCGCTGCTGCCCCACGCCACGTTCCTCAGCGAAGAAGCTGCGCTGGCGCTCGAACAGATCAACTCACTGCGGGGCCTCGGCCAGGGCACGATCCGCATCGGCGCGGTTGCGAGCGTCGCGATCATGGTGCTGCCGGCAGTGCTCGATCATGTGCTGACCAAGTGGCCGAACCTGCACGTGCAGATCCTCGAAGCCGTCGAAGACGTGCTCACCGTCGCGCTCACCAACAACGCGATCGACGTCGTGATCTCCGGGCCGATTCCGGAAAGCGACGAAATCGTGCAGGTCACCGAACACAAGTTCACCGATCGCTACTCGGTGATCTGTTCCGCGGCCAACGAACTGCTGCGCCGTAACGATCTGTCGATCCATGACATCATCGACATACCCTGGGTAATGCCGCCCGCCGAGGCGGAACCACGTCGGCAGTTCAACGCTCTCATCAACCGTCTCGGTGTAACGTCACCGCGCGTCGTAGTAGAGACACGCTCGCCCAACGTGATCAAGGCCATGGTTGCCAAGACCCATTTCCTGGGGTGGTTACCGGAACCGTTGTTTGCTGCAGAACAGGCCGCTGGCCTGATCCGGACGCTGCACGTGAAGGAGATGGATCCACAGCGACGGTTTTTCGTGTTCCGGCGACGACGTAATTTCATGCCGCCGCCGGTGGTCAAGTTTCTCGATGCCCTCAAGACGATCGAAGCCTAGGAGGATATTGATGCCTGTTCGTTTGCTGGCGATGACCTTCGCCATCCTGCTCGTAACCGGAACCGCACGCGCGGCGACGGACAACGCCTACCAGTCACTGGCTCGTGACATCTTCAAGGAGCTGATCGAGATCGACACCACCGATTCAGTCGGCAATGTCACGACTGCATCGGAAGCGATGGCGAAGCGCCTGCTGGATGCGGGCTTCCCTGCAGAGGATGTCCAGCTGCTGGGCCCGAACGAGCGCAAGAAGAATCTCGTCGTCCGCTTTCATGGAGCGGGTAAGCGCAAACCGATTCTGCTCTTTGGGCATCTCGATGTGGTCGAGGTGCAGCGCGAGAACTGGGCCACGGACCCGTTCAAGCTGGTCGAAAAGGACGGCTACTTCTATGGCCGCGGTACCTCGGACATGAAGAACAGCGATGCGATGATGGTCACCACGCTGATTCGACTGAGGAAGGAGGGCTTTCGCCCGAGCCGCGACATCATTGTGGCCCTCACTGCCGACGAGGAAAGCGGCGTCTCCAACGGCGTCGACTGGCTCGTGAACCATCACCGCGATCTGATCGACGCTGGGTTCGCGATCAATACCGATGGCTATTCAGTCCTCGCCGATCAGGGCAAGGCGCTGCGCTACGAGATGTACGGAACAGAAAAGGTCTATGCGGATTACCTGCTGACTGCGACCAATCGCGGTGGTCACAGCTCATTGCCACGTCCTGACAACGCCATCTACGACTTGACGGGCGCGCTTTCGAAGCTCGCGGCCTATGAGTTTCCATTCGAGCTCAATGACGTGACGCGTGCCTACTACGAACGCATGTCCGGCTCGGAGACGGCTGAACGTGCCGATGACATGCGCGCGCTCCTGCGCACGCCACCCGATGCGGCCGCTGTCGAGCGGTTGTCACGGAATGCCCGCGACAACGCGACGATGCGCACGACGTGCGTGGCGACACGACTACGGGGCGGCCATGCGAACAACGCGCTGCCACAGCAGGCACAGGCGACCGTGAACTGCCGCATCCTGCCGGCTCACTCCCCGGAGGAAGTGCGCCAGGTGCTCGCCGAGGTCATCGCGAATCCCGCGATCAAGGTGCAGTACCTGAGCGTCGATGGGGCAGCGCATGACACCGCGACGGAGATACACGGCTTCCCCCCGCCCGCATTGAGCACTGAAGTCATGCGACCACTGGAACAAGTGGTGCGCGAGATGTGGCCCGGGATCAAGGTCGTTCCGGCGATGTCGCTCGGGGCCTCGGATGCGGTGTACACGATGAGCAGCGGATTGCCCACGTACAACATCACCGGGAATCTGCAGGACCAGGACGATATTCGCGCCCACGGCCTGGACGAGCGCATTCGCGTTGACGCCTTCTACACCGGCCTCGACTTCATGTATCGATACCTCAAGGCGATCACGGCGAAATAGATCCGCGTTGGTGTCAGTTGGCTGTCGGCGACTTGGGCTGCAGCAGTGCAGTAGCCTGATCGAGTCGATCGCAATACGTGGCGAGCGCCTGGGCGGTGAGTGCCACATATTCGCTTGCCTCATCCCAGCGCTGCGCTTCGATCGCTTCGCGCACGCCCGGCAGAGTCTTGACGCCGTAGCCTGTCAGCAGGCCGGGCGCGTAGATCAGGTGCCGATACCAGCTGCGTCCAGGGAGCCCTCGTTCACTGGTCAGTGCCTGCTCCATTCCCTGCAGCAACGTGTTGAGCGACTTACGCGTCGCGACACTGAGTGACGTCTCGCTCTGCACGCTGCGCGCGTAAGCAGCGTCATAGTCCGAGGCGCTCTTCTTGAGCCGGGTGAGAACCGTATCGATCGGCGACAAATCGATCTTGGGTACCTCCGACTCGCGCTCGGGCGCGAGGACCGGGCGGGTCGGATCACTGGATAGCGTGAAAGCATTCTGATCGATGAGCCGCGCGAGATCCTGTGCGTGCTTGCGTCGGTCGTCCATGAGCTTTTGCAGCTCCTGACGGTAGTCGTCGATCGTGGTTGCGAATCCTTCGAACTGCAGCGGCAGCAGCTCGACATTCGCCATGCGCAGCACCGCACGCCCGGCCGTCTGCGCTTCGGCAACTCCGTAGACGAAGCCCGGATCGCCGAAACGTACGTAGTGATCGTACGAGTCGTAAAGAGAGTGGTAGACGCCGTCCTGATCGGCTTCGCCCTCGTAGTAAACGTCGAGCGAAGCGATGCCGAGGTGCTGGATGAAGGGCGAATAGTCGGAACCGGAGCCCATCGCTGCGACCGGCACGTCGGGACGCTCCGCGGCGCGCTTCGCCATCTCTTTCTGTTCGTCCGTGGCGCCGTTCTCGAAGCCGGTCACCATCATCTTGGCGCGCATGCGCTCCTGCGCAGTTGCACGGGTTTCGGGATCCTTCACGTCAGCGGCGACTTCGTTCATGAAGCGCTGTAAAGAATGGCTGCCTTCAATATGCAAGAACCCACGCGTGTTGGTATCTGAGTTCAGGTAGAGGACGGCCTTGCGCTGCAGCTCCGCTGCGTGGGTCTCGACCCATTCGGTCGACCCGAGCAGGCCTGGCTCTTCTCCGTCCCAGCTCGCGTAGATCAATGTGCGTTTGGGTTTCCAGCCGCTCTTGAGGAGCGCGCCAATTGCTTTGGCTTCTGCGAGCATCGCGACGTGTCCCGACAGCGGATCCCAGGCGCCCGCCACCCATCCGTCGCGGTGGTTGCCGCGGATCACCCATTCATCGGGGTGTTCGCTGCCGGGAATTCTTGCGATCACGTCGTACACCGGCTTCAGAGCCCAGTCGGACGCGATGCTCAGGTGCACTCGCGCCGGGCCTGGACCGATGTGATACGTGAGCGGCAAGGCGCCCCGCCACTTCTCCGGCGCCACCGGGCCCGTCATTGATTCGAGCAACTGGCGCGCGTCGGCGTACGAGATCGGGAGCACCGGGATCTTGAGAACCGTCGGCGCTTCGGCCAGCGACAGGCGTTTGGCCGTCTTGGTCGCACCGACACCCGGTGTGAGCGGATCTCCCGCATAGATGGGCATGTCGGCAACCGAGCCGCGCTGCACGGCATCGGCGGGTCGCCAGCCACCAAGGGGATAGGTATCGCCCATCCCGTAGCCATCGTCCTTCGGATCCGAATAGATCAGGCAGCCGATCGCGCCGTGCTGGTAGGCGAGCTTCGGCTTGAGCCCGCGCCATCCGCCACCGTAGCGAACGATGGCAATCTTGCCCTTGACGTCGACGCCCCGTCGCGCGAGCTCCTTGTAGTCATCGTCCATGCCGTAGTTCACGTAGACGAGATCGCCGACCACATCGCCATCCGCGCCGTATGCGTTGTACGGCGGCAGGCCGTCGGTCCGCGTGGAGGTGGCGTCACCCGCAATCGGTGGCTCGTGCAGGGCCGGCGGTAAAGCTCTTCGGGGCAATGAGCTCGAGCGCGACTCGCTTCGGCGTCGGATACAGCACGTAAAAAGTCTCGATGTCGGCCTGCCATCCCCAGCTCTTGAAAAGGTCGCGCACGAACTCGGCGTTCGCCTTGTCGTGAGGTGTACCGACGTTATTGGGCTCGGCCGAGAGGTGCTTGAGCCAGGTTCCGATCTCGGCGGCATTCAGCTGGCCGTCAAACCGCTGTTCCAGAGCCGCTTGCGCAACGGCGCCGGCAGGCGTGAAGCCATACATCGAAGGGGCTTCGGATTCGGCGGCCCCCGAAGCCTGGGTACCGATCGTGATCGCAGCGACACTGGCAATGGTCAACAAACGGTGAACAGCTGGCACAGAGAATCTCCGCGGGGGCCTAAACCAAGCGCGCGAGCTTACCTCAGCACTTGCTGTCATTCAGCAGCGCGCGGTGGCCGATAGTGTGTTTCCAGGTCGCGGCGCAGATCGCGCGCCGCGATCAAGTAGTGGAGTCCCGCCCAGGCAAAAAGCATGGACACCGCGATCAGTGCGTACCGAATGCCGAGCGCGGAGGCACCGCTGCAGGCTTCATGAAGCGATGACACCGCGTTTGCCGGCGCAGCGCCGCCCGGACACAGCGTTGCGAAATCCCCGATCGGGAACGCGCGATTTGCGAAAGCGTCGCTCAGGGCACCGATCAGGGTGGGTCCCAAGCCTATCCCGACCAGCCCAAGTACTACCGATACCACGAACGCCGAGGAGGCGCGCATGTTGGCGCTCACCATGTTCTGCGCGATCGCAAGCGTGGGTGTGAAATAGATGAAGAGCACAACGTGCGCGGCCGTGAGTACACCGATGCCGACCGCGACGACGGGCGCTGCGAAAGCGATCGCGAACAGCGGTGTAGCAAGTACCAACCCGATCGCCGGCCCCCATACGAACCAACGCTGATCGAAACGCGACGCCCAATCGACACCAAACCCGCCGAGCGCGAGCCCGGAACTCATTGCGAGTGCCGCGATGAACCCGAGGAGTCGTCCTGCCTCCGCGAATCCCATGTGATATGCCCGCACGAAGAACTGCCCGAGGAACTGTCCGATCGCGTTCATCGCCGTCGCGGCGAGCGCGCACCCGATCAACGTGTGGCGCACCGAGCGTTTGGAGAGCAGAAATCTCAGTACCTCCCACATCGAGGGCGGCGGCCCGGCGATCGAGATTTCGTCGGACATTCCGCGTGGCGGGTCGCGCAAGGTTAGAAACGCAATCAATGCAACGAGGAGCGCCGGCGTGCCAATCCCGACGAAGGCAGCTCGCCAGCTCACGTTCTCGGCCATCCATCCCGCGAAGGTCGATCCGGCCACTACGCCAAGCGGTGCGCCCAGCCAGATGATGGACATCGCGGAGGCACGCCGGTCACGCGGATAGTGATCGCCAATCAGCGAGGCTACCGGCGGGCCGAAGCCGGCATCCCCCACACCGACGCCGACGCGAAACAGCAGCAGGCGCCAGAAACCCTGCGCGCTGCCACACAGTGAAACCATGACACCAAAAATCGCCAGCGAAGCCGCAATGATCCGGGTGCGGCTCATGCGTTCTGCCATGCGCGCGAGCGGCAGGCCAAGCAGCGTATAGAAGATCGCAAAGCCCAGGCCCTGGATGATGCCCATCTGCGCGTCGGTGAGCTTCAGGTCGAGCTTGATCGCTTGCGCGACGACCGCGATTCCCTGGCGATCGGCGAGGTTCAGTGCGTTGGTGAGGAGCAGGACGGTCAGGAGCCAGGCGCGATAGCCCTTCGAGAACAGCACTGGCTTCACAGGCGAATTCCGTCGGGCATCTGTGGTCCCATCTGCATTCTCCGCGGCGGGCGGGTATCACGCGCCCGGTGCGCCGGTTTCATCACCAGCCGAGGTATGCATACCATGACGCCCCTGCACCAGTCTGCCACCAGAGGGAAACCATCCACCGCACTGAGCCGGCTGATGGCTGCCACAGCCGCCCTTGCATTCCTGTGCTGTGGAGGGATCAACGCCGCCACGACCCCAGCCGCGGACGCTCCGAAGCTCAAGATCGGCATCATCGGCACTGGTCACATCGGTGGAGCGCTCGCGAAGCTATGGGCCAACGCCGGCCATGAACTGATCATCTCCTCCCGTCACCCTGAGGAGCTCCAGGATCTTGCCCGCTCGCTCGGTCCCAAGGTGAAGGCGGGCACGCCGCGTGAGGCCGCAGTGTTCGGCGACGTGGTGCTGATCTCGATTCCCTATGGCGCCATGCCGCAGGTCGGTCGCGACCTCAAGGCGGAGCTCGCCGGCAAGATCGTGCTCGACACTGGGAACCCTTATCCCAGCCGTGACGGCGACATGGCTGTCGAGGCGCGACGCAAGGGCACGGGCGTCGCTTCGGCCGAGTTCCTGCCCGGCGTCAGGCTGGTGCGCGCCTTCAATGCCATCAACTCTGGCGACCTCAGGGACGAAGCGCATCGCAAGGGCGAGCAGGTTGCTATTCCGCTCGCAGGTGACGATGCCGAGGCCCTCGCCGTCGCGCAGCGACTGGTGAAAGACGCCGGCTTCGATCCCGTCGTCGTCGGTCCGTTGTCCCGGGCGAAGGAATTCGACGTCGGCACGCCGCCATACACCCGGCTGCTCACAGCCAAGGAGCTGCGGCAGCTCCTGAAACTCCCGGACCGAACGTAGGCAAATCGCGACAAAACCTGGAAGTGCGATGATCCTGGGGGTGCCGACAGATCATGTTCGAGACGGCGTAAGAACGCGCTGACAGATCAATGGGAACCGAGAGAATTGTCCGGTCGCATCGATTTGTAGAGACTGTGAACCACTGGACTCAACCATTATTGCTGGTGATGTCCTAAGAGGGCCGGTACTCCCCGCCCTGGCGAAAAGGCCCCACGTGCCAATGTGCACTGGGGCCTTTCTACTTTCGCTCTCCGCAGCAAGAAATGCCAAGTAACCCACCCCGCACGCCGCGTAGAGTCCCAAGATCGACAAGGATCGACACTACCCGGAAGACCCGCGATGAATTCACGTCTGTTCAGTGTGTTGTTTGCCGCAACGACCGCCCTCGCCGCTTCCGGCGCGGCACGCTCTTCACCGGAAGACGATCGCCAGGCCGTCGCCGCACTGGACATCAAGTACCAGGAGGCTGTGAAGGGTAACGATGCGGAAACGATGGGACGCATTCTCGACGACAATTTCGTGCTGGTGCTCGGCAACGGTACGGTCTACACACGCGAGGATCTGCTCGACTCGGCGCGCAAGCGCCACGTCGACTACGAGAAACAGGACGAGGATCCGGGCACGCAAACGGTGCGCGTATGGGGCGACACGGCGGTCGTGACCGCAAGACTCTGGCTCAAGGGGACGAGCGAAGGTAAAGAGCTCGACCGTCGACTCTGGTTCAGCGATACCTACGTGCGGACCGCGAATGGGTGGCGCTATGTGTTCGGCCAGGCCTCACTCAGCTTGCCGAAGGAAAGCCGCAGAGCCCGCCCAATCTCGGTGAACCGACCGGCCCCTACGCCAACGTCGCCAGCACCAGGTCTTTGAGCACGGTGCTCGCCTGTACCATGTCCACACCCTGCAGCGATGGAGATGCCCATGGAGCGGGCGCCGCCAGGAAGATCAGCGTGATTACGACTCGTGCGACGCGTTGTGCAAAAAATGCCGCCAATGAATTCTCCAGGGCCGCAGCCTCGAACCTTCGGCAGTCGCAATGACTGCAACGAGTCCGATCTTGCATTGGAGACTGGCGTAAAGGTCCCGAGCGACTTCACAGAATGCCGGTGAATCTGGGCGGGAGAATCGAACAGTGAAGTGGCTCACGCGTTCGTTGCGGCGCCTACGAACGCGCGTCACATCAGGATTTCGAGACCTACGTGTCGTCGCGTGGCCTCCAAATACAGCGTGCGGGCGACATGCAGATCGTACAGTGCCATTCCGACCGATTTGTACGCAGTGGTGCGGCTGACATCGATCGGGCGCTGGCCGCAGATGACCTGGCCGATCGTGAACACGTCCGCAGAACTCACGATGCCTTTCCCGACCATCGCGATTACATCCCCGACCTCTTCACGGGCAGCTTCCGAATCGATGACGATGTGCCCGGCAAGGCGGTACACGGAGTCCGGCAGCTCCTGCATCGTGGGACGGAACGACCCGATGCTGACGAAATGCCTGCCGACGAGGACCGTGGGGTCGTCCGGCAGTACCGGTTGGGCGGATGTCGTCGCGGCAATAATGAGATTCGTCCGACCGAGTAGTTCGAATGCGTCGCGGCACGGCATGATGCTTAGCTGCGGCGCGTGCGCATGAATCGTAGCTGCGAACCTCTCGTAACTTGCCGCGGATCGCGGCACACAAAAGACTTCACGGATCGGGCGCACCGCTGCAGCACTGATCGCCTGCCAGGCTCCCTGTACTCCGCAGCCGATGATGCCCAGCGTGTGTGTGTCCGCGGAAGTCGTGTACTTGACGCCCAGTGCCCCTACGGCTCCGGTTCGCAACGCGGTCAACGCAGCCGCGTTCAGCATCGCGACAGGCACACCGGTCTCACCATCGGCGAGAACCATCACACCGTTTGTAACTGGCAGGTTGCGAGCTGAGTTGCCCGGCACGACGCAAACCAGCTTTGCGCCGATCATGTCGCTCGCCACTGCCGGCATGGTCAGGAATGTATTGCCGTTCCAGTCGAGGTGCTGGCGGCGGGGCGTGGCGTGTTCTCCCTGATCCGCCGCAAGCGCGGCGGATTCGGCCGCCTGGAGCAAGGCACCGGGTGACAGCAGGCCGATGAGATCCGCATGCGAGAGGATGAGCATGATCAGCTACGTGACAGCCATCATGTCGAAATTACGTCAATTGCGTGGCCAGGTTGTTCCTGAGCTACGCGATTCGACTCAATTCCCGGCATCGAATATGCTCCTCCGCGCTCGGCGTCACAGCCGTGGCGCCGCCCTGATAACAACACGTAACAGAGGGGTACCTGATGAACGCTCAAAAAATCGTCGGACTGATCGCCATTCTGCTTGCGATCGTCGGCGCGTTTGTGACGATTCCCTACGCCGCCGCGATCCTCCTGATCCTCGGCCTGTTCGTCGGCTTGTCGATCATTCCGGATCATCACGTCAGAGTCATGGTTTCCGCGCTGGTGCTGGCGAGCCTGTCGCACACCTTCGATGCGATACCGCAGCTGGGCAGCTATCTCGCGACGATCCTGTCGAGCATTGGCGTGTTCGTGGCCGGCGGTGCGCTGATGATCATCCTGCGCAACATTTACGCCAGGTTTAAGCCCTGAGTCGATCACCTCATTCTGGATGGCGGGGCTCGCCAGCCGATGCGGATTCCGTCGGCAACTGAGCCCGTACTCATCAAGCCGCCTTCGGGCGGCTTTCTTTATCATGCGCGAGCAGCGCATCAGTCCGCGCGCGTCAGCGCTCTGATCTCGTCGTCCTTGCCGGTGAGCTGCCAGCGGATCATCGACACGGGAATGACACCCGCCGCATTGAACTCGGTAAGGAAGCGCCGCAGGGTGAACTCTTCGCCCAGCTGCTTGCTGCGATCCATCAGAAGCTCGTCCAACAGGTATTTGCCGGTGATGTAACTCGTCCCATAACCCGGTTGCCGCAGGTAGAGCTGCTGCTCGAATCCAACCAGGTCGAGGTCCGGACGCATCCAGCCGCGCGGCGTCCACTCGACCTGAAACGCCTTGGCCTCCTTCATGGTGATTTCATTCGCCTGGGCGCGCAGTGAAGCGAGGCCGCGCGCGGCGCGTTGCGCGAGCATGATCCAGACGATCTCTCGCGCGCGCGGATTGTCGTCGTAATAGCCTGCGTGCATCATCATTTCTTCCATCGCGGTAGCCATGCCTTCGGCGCGACTATCCCAGATGTTGTACAGCAGCGGCCCGCGTCGCACCGGGCTCACATGTGGATCGATGCGCATCTGGGCCAGGTCCCACCAGTGGTAGAAATGGGTGAATAGCGTCATCGGCTCGCGATGGCTCGCCATCGAGAAAAACTCGCGTGTCGCCTCCGGTGAGTATTCGCCGATCCGTTCACGCATGGCGGGATCCATGTAATCCCGCATCGGCAGGATGTCCTTGGCCTTGAGAAAAGCGAGGTATTTGGTGATCGCCTCGTTGGCGCGCCGCTGATATTCCTCGGGACTCGAGATCACGGGCAGCTGCGGCAGACCGCGATTGCGCTGCTCTTCCAGGCGCAGGGAAGCATGTGCGCGCGCCAGCTCGCGCTTGAGCAGATCGACTTCTTCCTCCCAGGTGAGTGGCACCAGGTGCACATTGCGCAGGCTCCAGGTGTAGTTCTCCTTGCCGATTCCGGATGGACCGGTCTTGGAGGGAGCCTGCGCCTCGAGCCACACAATGAATCCGTCTGTGGCTTTGGCAGCCGCGCGTGCTGCCCGGTTGACCTCGACACTTGCGCTCTCAGTCTTTTCCACCAGACCACCGAGCACTTCGAGCTGCTTCTGCATGGTGCCGATGCCCGTGACCCACAGGTCTCGAGCATTACCGACCAGGTTGAGCTGCGCCTGGAACAGCAGCGGCTGGATGGCCCACAGTTCGCCGCTAAGCTTTTTCTCCGCTGCGCTGGACAACGGAAACGAATACGTCCACAGCTCGACCAGCGCGTGATTCGTCGGCCCCTCGTGCGCGGGTGTATCACTCTGTTCTGTAAACACCGACTGGTAGAAAGCCGGATCGCGCGCCCAGGGTTGCAGCACGCGGATGTCGAAGTCGAGCCCGTTCATCTCAGCGCGCACGAGCTGGTAGTCGACCTGCTGCTCGATCGGCCAGGTGCGGGAATCGATAGCAGCCAGTCGCGCCTGGTAGGACTTCAACACCTGGTGGCGCCGCGCAAAGGTATCAGCGGTGTAGTCAGGGGCGCCGTCACGTAACGGGGGCCGCTCGAATGCGCGCCACTCACCAAATAGTGTCAGGAGGTCCTGATACGTCTTACTGGCCGCGGTCGCGGCACCCGCGGTACTGGCTGTGGCCATCAGCACTCCTCCCAACACATGAAGCAGGATCCTGGTACCAAGGCGCATGACATGGTTTCCCCCCGCGGCAGGGGATTCGCCGCGACGACGCCGGGGAATTATCTGCGCGGGCGCACTGCCCTGCCACTCCGCGCATGGCAGACGGCAACGCTCAAGGCTTAGAATGAACGCCGCTGGCCACTGCGCGTACTCGTGCCCACGCACCTGAACGCCCGCCATGGAGGTTTCGATGTTTCTGAGAAACTGCTGGTACGTCGCCGCCTGGGATCACGAGCTGATCGACGGGAAGCTCCTGCGACGCACGTTGCTCGAAGACCCAGTGCTCCTCTACAGGGGCGATAGCGGCAAAGTCACCGCGATGAACGACCGCTGCCCGCACCGCGGCGCGCTGCTCTCGAAGGGACGACTGGAAGGTGATGCCGTGCGTTGCATGTACCACGGCATCAAGTACGACTCGACCGGGCGCTGCGTGCAGATCCCCGGCCAGGACATGATTCCACCGAAACTTCGCGTTCGCACCTACCCGATCGAAGAGCGCGGCCATCTGGTCTGGATCTGGATGGGTGATCCCGCCAAGGCCGATCCGTCCCAGATCATCGATTTCCCGTACCTGAGCGATCCGCGCTGGAAGGGTCTTCCCGCCTACCTGCACTACGACGCGAACTATCTGCTGATCGTCGACAACCTGAGCGATTTTGCTCACCTCGCCTTCGTGCACACGAAGACACTCGGCGGTTCGGAAGAATATGCCTACGTCACCAAGCCGATCGCGGTCGAGCGTCTCGAGCGCGGCTTCCGGGTCGAGCGGTGGCACATGAACAGCGACGCCCCGCCGTTTCATCGCAAGGTCATCAAGAACAAGAATGACAAGGTCGACCGGCGCAACCTGTCGACCATGTACATTCCCGGCATCTTCTACATGGAGACCATGTTCGCCCCGGCCGGTACCGGTGCGGAAAAGGGCAACATCGTCGAGGGGACCAAGCAGTACCGGAATTGTCAGTACATGACGCCCGAGACTCGCAGCGCCACGCACTTCTTCTGGGCGTACCTGAATGACTACGAGGGCGAGGACTCGACCATCTCGCGCTCGTTGCTCGACAGCCTCATCGAGGGCTTCATGGAAGACAAGGCCATCATCGAACGTCAGCAGCAGACACTCGATGCGGACCCGAGCTTCCAGATGCTGGCCATCATGGCCGATGCGCCTCTGGCGCATTTCCGTCGTGTGCTCGGCAAGTTGATCGACGCCGAGCAGTCTCCGTCGGTCGCCACCGGAACCAACGCGTAGATTCGAGGCGCGTCCGCGATGCTCCAAGGCATCGCGGACGGCCTGGTCCGGCGTCTACATCACTACCGAGACGACTTTCTCCTCGGTGCAGGCTTCGAGACCGCGATAGCCGAGCTCGCGGCCGATGCCGCTGGTCTTGAATCCTCCCCACGGCAATCGCGGATCGATCGCGCCCCAGGCATTGATCCAGACCGTACCGGCG
Organism: uncultured Gammaproteobacteria bacterium; assembly: GCA_963724625.1. Lineage (GTDB taxonomy): Bacteria > Pseudomonadota > Gammaproteobacteria > Steroidobacterales > Steroidobacteraceae > DATBVX01. The sequence goes on from CAVRVO010000013.1 coordinate 590,001, forward strand.
CGCACCTTCGAGGCAATGGTGTGGGCGGCATTGATGTCACGTGTCCAGACCGATGCGGACAGACCGTAGCGGGTTGCGTTCGCCAGGCGCACCGCCTCGTCCAGATCATCAAAGGGCATCACCGCCCCGACCGGGCCGAAGATCTCTTCCTGCGCGATTCGCATTTCATTCTTGACGCCCGAGAGGATCGTGGGACGGAAGAAGTAGCCCTTGCCTTCGCGCCGACCGCCACCCGCAACGATCTTCGCGCCCTCCCCGACCCCGAGCTTCACGTAGCCCTCCACGCGATCGAGCTGCTTCTTGCTGACGAGCGCGCCCATGTTGGTGTCGGGATGGAACGGATCACCCTGTTTGACACCGGCCGCAGCGCCGGCGAGACCGTCGAGGACTTTTTCGTAGTTGGAGCGGTGCACGAAGATGCGCGTGCCGGCAGCGCAAATCTGCCCCGAGTTGGCGAACAGTCCCATCGCGACGCCGCCGATGGCGCTGGCCAGGTCCGCATCGGCCAACACGATGTGCGGCGTCTTGCCGCCCATCTCGAGTGTCACGCGCTTGAATCCATCGGCCGCCACTTTCTGGATCTCACGACCCACTTCGGGGCTGCCCGTGAAACTGATCTTGTCGATGCCAGGATGACGCGCCAACGCCGCGCCGGCGACTTCGCCGATCCCGGTCACGACATTGAACACACCGGCAGGAATTCCCGCCTCCTCCATGAGCTTCGCGATGTGCAGCGTCGTCAGCGGTGACTCCTCCGAGGGTTTCATGACCATCGTGCAGCCCGCGGCGAGCGCAGGGGCAAATTTCCAGGCTGCGATCATCGTTGGCGCATTCCACGGCGTGATTGCGCCGATGACACCGACCGGTTCGCGCACCGTGTAGCTGAACGCTGGTCTGCCGAACACGCCAGCGGTCGGAATCGTGCGTCCTTCGATCTTGTCCGCCCAGCCGGCGAAGTAACGCACCGTGTCGATCGTCATTGGGATATCCAGCATCGTCGGCTCGAACAGGGGTTTGCCAACCGTTGCGGACTCGAGCTTGGCGAGATAGTCCTTGTCGCGCTCCAGCAGGTCGGCGAGCTTGTTCAGCAGGCGTGCTCGCTGTGAGCCCGGCATCTTCGACCACTCGCCGCCATCGAATTGCGCCCGGGCGGCCTTGACTGCCGCGTCGACCTCCTGCGCAGCGCCCGCCGCAATCTTGGTGAGTAGCGTTTCGGTCGATGGATTGATGATGTCGTATGTATCTCCGCTGCTCGCGTCGGCCCACTTGCCGTTGACGTACATCTGCCGAAAGCCCGAACCGAGATCCGCCACGGATTGAGTTGCAGTCGCCATGACCTTCTCCTTAACGCGCCAGTTGAGCGAGGTGTTTTCGATGCGCCGCTCGCCGCAGCGCGACCGCACCTTCTGCGGGCATCATAAACCAATCATTCGAGACCCAGCGATTCACGTGGCCCGACTCATCATTGATAATGCGCGAGCCCCAGGCGCGCAGCAGACTTCGATGCCCACAGCGATTGAAACGTCCACTCTCGCACCCCCCGCGCAACTGGCGCGTGAGTTCGATTTGCGCCGCTTACCCCCTGACTTTTATGAGAATCCGTTTCCGTACTACGCGGCGCTTCGGCATCACGAACCCGTCAAGCAGCTACCCGGTGGCGGCTACTTGCTGACCCGCTATCGTGACATCGAGTACGTGTACAAGAACCCGAAACTCTTCAGCTCCGACAAGAAGATCGAATTCAAACCCAAGTACGGCGATTCGCCGCTCTACGAGCATCACACCACCAGCCTGGTATTCAATGATCCACCGCTGCACACGCGGGTGCGCAAACTGATCAATGGCGCGCTGATTCCCCGCGCGATTGCCGAGCTGCAGCCTGGGTTGATAGCACTCGTGGACAAGCTGATCGCGGCGATGGCAGAGAAAGGCGAAGCCGACCTCATCGAGGACTTCGCGAGCGCTATTCCGGTAGAGATCATCGGCAACCTGCTCGTGATCCCGCACGAGCAGCGCGGTCCATTGCGCCGCTGGTCACTCGCAATCCTCGGTGCCCTGGAGCCGGTCGTCAGTAGCGAAGTTGCGGCACGCGGTAACAAGGCCATCGAAGAGTTCACGCCTTGCCTCGAAGGGCTCATCGAGGAGCGGCGCGCAGAGCCCGGCAACCCCGAACACGATGTGCTGACGCGTCTCATTCAAGGCGAGGACCAGGGTGAACGATTGAGCGCCACGGAGTTGGTGCACAACTGCATTTTTCTTCTCAACGCAGGACACGAGACCACGACCAACCTCATTGGCAATGGGCTGGTGGCGCTGCACGACCATCCCGAGCAAAAGGACACGCTGCTCGCGCGACCGGAGCTCATCAAGACCGCGGTTGAAGAAGTGCTGCGGCTCGAAAGCTCGAATCAGCTGGGCAATCGCATCACCACGCAGGGAGTCTCACTGGCAGGGTACACACTGGACGCGCAGACGCCGATCACGCTCTGCATCGGCGCCGCCAATCGCGATCCCGAACAATTTCCCGAGCCGGATCGGATGGACATCACGCGCTCGCCCAACCGGCACCTGGCATTCGGCTCTGGCATTCATCAGTGCGTCGGCATGAGCCTGGCGCGACTCGAAGGCTGCATCGCGATCTCGCGCTTTCTGCAACGCTTCCCGCGCTATGCGATCACGGGGAAGCCCACGCGCGGGGGACGGGCGCGCTTCCGCGGCTTTCTCAAGATTCCTTGCCGCGTCGAAGCCTGAGGTGCGCGCTCCTTACCAGCGATACGACAGAGTCATGCCGTACTGGCGCGGCGGCGCATAGACCTGCTCGATGAACCCGATCAGGCCGAGGTCGAGGTTGTAGATCCGGTACTCCTCGTCCGTGAAGTTCTTGACCCAGAGCGCCACTCCCAGACCTTTGTCGCTGGTCTCATATGAAATGCGCCCATTCCACACTGAGTATGACGGTTCGAAGGACGCGTCAGAGTTCGAGCCTTCCAGGAACTGGTCATCATTCCAGTTGCCATCCACCTGAACCGCGAGCTCGCCGCCAAAGGCGGGCCAATGGTAACGCCCGAGGAAATTGAGGCTGAACTCAGGCGCGGTTGGAAAATCGACATCCGTGATCGTGCCACCAAATACGTCCGGGACGGCGTCCACGTTGGAGTCGATGTAGGCAGCTCCGAACACGAAATCGAGCCCCGTGGTGGGCGACACACTGAACTCGAGTTCGCCACCCTGGGACTGGGCATCCGAATTGGTCACCTGTGGCGTCAGATTGAAGATCGAAAACGCCTGGTAGTCGTGATAGTCGTAGTAATACACCGCGCCATTCAACCGCGCCCTGCCCTCGAGCAGGTCGAGCTTGAACCCCAACTCATAGGAGTTCAGCTTTTCGGGATCGTGTTTGAGACTCGCGGGATCTACGGCTCCGAGCGGATCCAATGACCAGTTGCCTCCCTTGATGCCGCGGTTATAGGCCAGGTACAGCAACGCGTCATCGGTCGGCTTCCAGTTGACCTGGGCGCGCGCCGCCCAGTCGCCGTAGTCGATCGTGTCGATGTCCGGGATCGCCACGTTGTCGATATTGAAGACCTCCGTGGGCGCCAGCCCCTGAGGCACGTCCTCGAGCACACTTCGCAGGTCGAGGTTCTTGTCGTCCTGTGACCATCGGAACCCTGTCACCAGCGTCCAGCTCGAGGCGAAGTCGTACTCGACCTGACCGAAGATGGACCAGTTCTTTGAATCCAGGACGCCGAATGTCGATCGTTTCTGAGTATCGCTGGGACTTCCCGTGATGCCCGACAGGATGGCCGCGCCCTGCACGGACTGGAACGTGTCCCACGTCATGTCCAGGTAGTACGCGCCGACCTGCCAGCGGAATCCTCCGTCCGCATCGGCGAGGCGCAGCTCTTCCGACCACTGGTCATAGGAGTTGATGGTGTTATACGGAAAGAACACGAGGCCGCCCGCAGAATCCTCGACGTAGAACTTGTCCATGTTCATCCAGTTGGTGATGGACACGAGCTGCACACCACCACCGAGTTCGGCGGTGACGGTCGCAGTCGCAGACTTCACCTCGCGGTCCATGTAGGGCTGTTTGTTCACCAGCGATGGATCATCCGTCTGCGCAAACGGAGTCCGGCTTGTAAAGTGATGGTGCCCATCCCCCGTGATGGGTGTGCGCGGAAAGTCCATCGGTCCATCGCCGGTTGCCGGATCGATGGCATCGTGAAACGACGCGAGCCCGGTCACCGGATCGATGCCGACGAAGGTCACGACATAGACGCCCGTAGGAACGTCGTCGTCCTTGGCATAGGACGCTGTGAGATCGACCAGAACATTGTCGGTCGCATCGATTTGCAGGTTGCCGCGCAAGGCGTAACCGTTGGCGCCGTTCGAGTCCCTGCCATCTGCCTGGATGCCGAACGCCGTCCCCGGTTCGACATACCCGTCCGCCGTTTCCCAGCGTCCCGACAGTCGTCCACGGACGCGGTCGGAAAAAGCGCCACCGACTGCGCCCTCCACCGAATAGTTACCGAAGTCCGCAGCCAGTCCCTCGAGGTATCCGTTGGCTTCCTTGTCCGTCGCCTTGTGGGTCAGGAACTGGATGACACCGCCCGTGGCATTGCGTCCGAACAGTGTGCCTTGCGGCCCGCGCAGCACCTCGACGCGCTCCATGTCGAAGAGCTGCATATTGAGCGCGTTCATGCTTGCGATATACGCACCGTCCAGATACACCGCAACGGGCGCTTCGAGGTTGTCCTGAAAATTGTTCTGCGAGACGCCGCGCAGGCTGAACACGGTAAAAGCGGGCGAATACGTGAAGAGGTGCAGACCCGGCACCTGCTGAGCGACGTCGATCGTGTTCTTGACCCCAAGCTGTTCGAGCTGCTTTGCTGACAGTGCCGAGATCGAAATGCCGACGTCCTGGATACTTTCGGCGCGCTTCTGCGCGGTGACGATGACTTCCTCGAGCTGAGCACTCGCTGCGCAAGGCAGGAGTACGCTGAGGCTCGTCAACAGTATGGCTAGCGGTCGAATTTTCAGGGTGGCGACAGGCATTTTTGATTCCCCCCGTACTTGAATGCGCCGAACCGGCGGCCAAGCGTCGGCCAAGCAGCCGTTGCAGAAAGACTAACAGGCGCGCGAGCGTACAGATAGATGCGGACCATTGGTGTGGCACACGCGCAACGTGCAATACTGCCGCGCGGCGCGCGATGTCCGCGCCTGCCCTGCTGATCGATGGGGAGCGTCAATGCCCCGCCCAGCCGCCCGCAAAGCGTCTCTCTACTACACGAATCCGAGTTACGAGTTTGTGGCGCCGCCCGAGTTGCGTAGCCACTCGCGCGAGCACGATGTCGTGATCGTGGGTGCAGGGCCCGTCGGCCTCACCGCCGCGCTCGAGCTCGCCCGTCACGGGGTCAGCTCGGTCGTCCTCGATGAAAAGAGCACGCTGCACGATGGCAGTCGCGCGATCTGTATCGCTCGGCACAGCCTCGAGGGCATGCAGCAACTTGGGGTGGCGGATCGATTCGTTGCCAAGGGATTGGGTTGGACTCACGGCACGTCCTACTACGGTACTCGTCCGGTGTATCGACTCGAGATGCCGCATTCGAGGGACGAGCGGTTCTATCCGATGTACAACCTGCAGCAGCACTACATCGAGCAGTTCCTGATTGAGACTGCGCAAAGCGATTCGCGAATCGACCTGCGCTGGCACAGTCGTCTCACTGGCATCGAGCACACCGCTGCCGGTGCCAGCCTGACGGTCGAGACGCCGATCGGGACCTACTCTCTGCACGCGCGCTATGTATTGGCTGCCGACGGCGCTCGTAGCGCGGTACGGCACCTTTGCGGGCTGAAGCTACGCGGCGATGCCTACGAGGGTCGCTACGTCATTGTCGACATTCGCATGGCGTCGAAATATCCGACCGAGCGGCGCGCGTTTTTCGAGCCACCTGCAAACCCTGGCGCCACAGTCCTCATCCACAAACAGCCTGACGACATCTGGCGTGTCGACTACCAGCTGCGCGACGACGAGAACGAGCAGGACGCGCTGCGCGAACAGAACATCCGTGCCCGCGTCGATGCGATTGTGCGCATGATCGGCGAGACGGCTCCATGGGAGCTCGAATGGTGGAGCCTCTACAAGGCCTACTCGCTCGCCCTGGATGAATATCGCCATGGACCAGTCCTGTTCCTCGGCGACGCAGCGCACCTCGTTCCCATCTTCGGCGTGCGCGGGCTGAACTCGGGGCTGGCGGATGCGATGAATGCCGGCTGGAAGCTTGCGTACGTGATCAAGGGGCTGGCGCCGACGCGACTCCTCGATAGCTATTCGATCGAACGGCGTGGCGCGACTCTCGACGTATTTCGCAACGCCACCCGGAGTACCCTCTTCATGACGCCGCCCACGCGCGGCTATCAGCTGCTGCGCAGCGCCGCGTTGTCGCTCGCCGTGCATGGTGAGTCCACCCGGCCGTTGATCAATCCGCGACAGTCGAGCCCCTACTCGTACGTCGATAGTCCGTTGACGACCCGTACGGAGCATGAACTCGAGGCTGGCCCCGTTGCCGGAGCCCCGCTCACCAATCGCAGGTTGGGCACGGATCAGTTCCTGCTGGACCGACTGGGAACTGGATTCAGCGGCATCTATTTCTGCGCGTCCGGCGAGATTACCGCTGACGTGCAAAAACTGTTTGAGGATCTCGCGGTGGGAAGCGAAACTTTTGAACCGATCGTGATCTCGCAGCGGGGCATGAGCGGTGAAGGCTGCGTTTCTGCCGATACATTCACGGCGTATGGCGCGACAGAAGGCACGTTCTACCTGGTCCGGCCCGATCGCCATGTCGCCGCACGTTGGCAGAAGGTCGCGCCGCGTGAAGTGCGGCAGGCATTCTTGCGCGCACTGGGAAACCGATCGTATGAAGCAGGGACTGTCTGAGTCAGAACTCGAGCAGGCTTACGACCTGATCGCCGCAGCGATCGATCGCGCGGGCCCTGCGCACGAGTCACTGTTTCTGGCCAAGCTGTGCCTGGCACTCGGGGCGCAGATGACGTCGATAGACGCGATTCTCACCGCGATTCGGACGGCGGAAGAGGACTTGCGCGACCCAACGCCGCCCTGAAGCTTGCAGTCCTCAGGGAGTTTCGCGCAGCACCTTGGCGCGTATCGTGCTGATCTCGAGCAGTGGCCGGCTGCGCGCCTTCGCGACTTCCGCGGCCGTGAATGGCTGGATGCGCTTCGCGACGTCGACGTCGCTGAACTGCAGGATCGCCCAGTTGAGGACTTCGGCAACTTCTGCCGGCGACAGCAGCGATTGGGTCACGCCAGGAACGCGCAGTACATAGTCCCGGCCTTGCGGCGCGCTGGAAATCTTCGACAACGTGCCGTGCAACGATGGCACCTGCCCTTCGAGTCCCTTGCCGTCCTCCGCGTGGCAGCCCATGCAATTGAGCTGGTAGTTCTGCTTCGCGCGCGCTGCGTCGTCAGCCTGCGCGGGCAGGCCTGCGCACATGACGAGCAGCAAAACGAGCACGCGCACCGGCTAGGCCTTCTTGTCGGCTATGCCCACGATGCGCGAGACCGTGCAGTGATACGGGATATTGGCCTTGCTCCCGACACACCAGTTGTAGTCGTTGGCGGCCTGCGGACGGTACAGCGGCCGGTCCCCTTCATTGCGATTGCACAGGCACCGTCCGCAGGAACTTTTTCCGCAGCAATCGTTGTAGGAAACGATGTATTCCTTGCCGTCGGTCGCGTTGCGGCACGTGCCGACCCAGGTAATCGGCGCGGCCTCCGTCCCCGGTGGGCAGGTCGTCACCGACCCGCCGCAACACGCGCACAGGAATCCGTCGATCGCGCAGTAGCGCCAGTATTCGCAGGTCTCCGCATCACCCACCTCTTTCACCAGCGCCTGGCCACGCGCGACGGGTAACAGCGGCAGCGCTGCAGCACCTACCAGCACAGTTCCAAGTCGACGCAGCACACTGCGACGCGAGCTCGTCTGCGCGAGGGCGCGGCTCCAGCGTTCGATCAATGAGTCATAGCGATCCATTCCGATCCCCTGGCGATGCAACTGCTACGCGACTTCGCGCGATGAGGCACTCATGAAGTCCTGGAGCGAGGCGACACCCCGTTCCTTCGCTTCGAACAGACTGTCCAGGTGCTCCCGCGAATTGACGAGGCCGCTCGCCCGCACTACACCGCCGCCATCCATCAGGACGGCGTAAGGCAAGCGTCCGGCGCTGTAAGCCAGACCGAGCGGCTCCGACAGAACATAGACGAATTCCTGCAATCCTTCGGTCTCGATGAAATCCGCGTGCTCGAGCCTCGAACCGTCACTTGCCAGCACCACGTCCACGGACGGGCGTTCACGCCGACGAATCGAGCGCAGCGAAGGCAGCAGTGACTTGCAGACCGGGCAGGTCGGTGACAGGAACACGACGAGCGTGTCGCGTCCGTCGGTATTCACCCCACCGATCTGTCGGCGCGTTCCGCTCATGTCCACGACGTCGACGATCGGTGCAGGTTGACCCGCGGTCAAGGCCTGCGCGAGTTTGAGCGCGCCAACCTGTGGCAGACGCTCGTGCAACACGCCGATCTGTCGGGCCAGCGCCAGGATCACAACTGCCAGGCACACGACGATGAGCCACAGGAGTGCAATCGCAATCCAGCCTGCAACGGTCATGCACTTTCTCGCACAGAATGTGGCGCGGCCTCGGAGCAGATTGTAGGCGACATACAGGATCGCGAGGCTGAGCGCCGCTCCCATGATAGTGACCGCATCCAGCGCGCCGAGCGCGCGCGACGTCGTCGGCATGGTGGCAAGCAGAGCAAATGCGGCAATCACCATATTGCGCCCCACCATCCACCAGCGAATCGGCTGCCTGCGTCCCACGCCGAGACAGCCGCAATCGAGATTGACCCTGCCACGCAGCAGATTGATTGCCATCGCACCCGCATACGTGACGAGCAGCGCGACTGACAACAGCGCGCCACGCGTACGCGAGGCCTCCGGAATCAGGAGAACCGCCGCACTCCCTTCGAGCGCGATCAACACACCGACCGCAAACGAATCCAGTGAGTCGGGCAGCAACTCGTAATTTCGCAGCACCGCCCCGAACTTGCTCCACGCGGTCACCTTCTGAATGGCGCCAACCGCGAACAGCGCTGCGACACTGAGCGCTATCGTCCAGGAGATTGCCGGATCGATCTGCATTGTCCTCTCAGTAGGTCACGAGCGTGGTTGGCGTCAGGCCAATCTCGCTGATGGAGCGCAGGAACTTGCCCGAGATCGCATCGTAGACGTTTACGCCCGAGGCCCCCATGAAGGAAGTGAACAGCAGCGGCTTCGCATCGCGTGTCACCACAATGGAGGTCGCGGGAGCCTTGAGCACGATGCGCTGCGTGCGCCGCTTGGCACCGGCGTCGTAAACCCACACCTCCGTCCCGGGATCCTTGTGCGAATAGTCGCCCCCGACGTGCATCAGACTATAGAGACGCCGCGTGGCTGCATGAAGCGACAGATGTTGCAAACCACCCGGTCGCCACGATGCCTTGCGATCAGCCGCATCCAGAAGCGACCAACTCTCTGCTGCACTCAAGCCGCCGCTCGTGGCCTCGATACGCACGACCATGCCGGTAAAGGTCACGAAGATCCATCCATTTCCGTCACGCACAGCCTTCTCGGTCACGGGATCCTTCACCGGATCGACCAGCTTGGCCGTACGGTTCTTCTTGATCGCCTGTCCCCCATCATCGAGTTGCACTTGCAGAGCCGCGCCATCGCCGCATAACGAGAAGAACGCCCGCGGACCGGTGGGATAGATCAGTGCGCAGCCCGGAATCTCGATCTCGCCTACGAACTTGCGCGCTGGCACGTCGACCACGCTGACCGATTGGGCGGGCGTGAAGTTATAGATCAGCAGGAAACGTGAATCGTCGGTCAGTGGAGTATTGGCAAGCATCGGCATGGTGCTCGCCCGCTTCGGCGGGATGATGACCTCGCCCACAGGACTCAGGTTGCGCCCGCCGTAAAACGTCACCACGTCGGTGCGCGCACCGCGCGTTCCACGCGCAAAATACGTTTCGGGCGAGATGAGCTCCGCACCGCCTTTGCCGATTACTATTCCGTTGTAATTGAACCCCGTGCTCAGCATCCCGAGCATGCGGCCGCTGTCACCGTCGAGCAGGAACGCTTTGCCATCCACCATATGGTGGAAGACGATGTCATTCGCCCAGACCCAATGCGCACCAGCCTGTTCGGGCAGCTGTGCAACTGCGAGTGGATCGGTACGAAACTGGGCGCTGCCCGGGGCACTCCACAGGGCGCCAACCAAGGTGATGACTGCTGCCACGCGCGCGCCAGACACAATTCCTGTCATGTGCATTCATCCCGGTGGAATTCGACCGCGTTCCGCTGGCTCGGAAGCATACCTTCAATTCGAACGGCGCGAATAGCGTCGCGGGAGCTCGCAAAGCGAGGGGTTCAATTCGCCTCCGGCGCTGCTGGCTTGGCGAGCTTGCCTTCCCGAAAACTGCCGTTGACGAAGAAATCTCCCTTGCAGATCCAGTCGCCGTTGACCTTGGACCACAAGAACAGGATTGCGAAGGTAAAGGGCTCGCCCTGCGCCGGAGTGACGTGAAAGTCCGCCCAGTCCCAGCCGGCGTTCCCCGCTACATAGGTATAGACAGAATCGATCTTGACCAGGTTGTCCTTCACCACTTCCTGGTACAGCGGCCGGATCTGATCGCGACCGATGAAGATCCCTTCGCCCTCGCCCACTGAAATCACGTCCGCGGAATAGAATTGCGTGACGATGGTCTCCGCATCGTGCGCGGCGAATGCCTTCTCCTTGAGCGCGTACTTCGCGCCGATTGCTTTCTTGAAGGCGCGAAGTTCCGTGCCGTCCGACGACGCCGCGGCCTTTGCAGCTTCCGCGCTCGCCGGCACCGGGTCGGCTGCGATCGCAGCATGAGAATTCAGAATCAGCATCGCGCTCGCAAGCGCTGCACACACCACCCGCGGCATCAGGACACCTCCAGGATCTGCTGTGCCGCGCGCTCGCCTTCGCCCGCGGCGGTTTCCCACATCTGCACCCCGGTGAGCTCGGAGTGGCCGAACGACAGCCGATTGAATCGCTTGCTGAGCACGTCCTTCGGTGCGGGCCTGCCATCCTTGCCGAAGAAAAAGCCCGGCGGATCCACGACGTAAGCGTGCCCCCATCGATTGGTGATGATGCCGGCGATGTCGCGTCTGGCGTCGAAGCCGGAGTCGCCGAACATCCTGGTGAATTGGTCGCGTACCGCAGTCTCGATATCGGCGTAGCTCATGTTGAAGAGCTGCATGCGCGCCAGCGTGCATTGCTCGGGGAACGGAACGCCCGGCAGCGGAAACGGGTTGTACATGGTGAGCACGGTAGGCTTGGCTGGGTCTAGCGGCTGGGTAACCTGGCCGGGAATCTCGAGATTGCGACGCAGGCTCACCCACCAGCCGAAGCCTTCGAACCAGCGCGCCGCGGCGATACCAAGGTTCTCGAGGAACTTCCAGTTCCGCACGGCGACATTCACCGTCAGCATGGGTGCGTGGTGGAAGCTGCTCATCGCCTCGCGATATGCAGGCGTGACATCACGGCAGATATGACGATTCACATGCTGCTGGCTGCAGAGCACGGCAGCGCGCGCACGGACGCGATAGAGCTTGCCGTCGCGCCGATAAGTCACGACGACGCCTTTGGCCGACTCCGGTGGGCCGTCGTGTACGACGGAGACCACAGTGGAGGACAAACGCATCCGAACGGGCTCACCGGAACGATCGAGCTGATCCCATTGCACCGGGCTATTCAGAATGTCTGCCATGCGGTACTCGCCCAGTAGCGCGGCCGGCAGGATCTTCTTGAGGAAGTGTCGCGCAGTGCCGGCGTGTCCACCCGGGAAACTGGCGAGATAGATCGTGTCAGTCGGGTCAGCGCCACCGGTGAGGTAGCGGCTATAGCCGATCACGCCAGGCTGAATGAAGTTGTAGGCCGAGTACGCCGAGATCACATCGGCACCGAGCCCGCAACCCATCGCGGCCGTCATCGGATTCAGATACTTCACGACTTCCGGCAGCACTCCGGCGTCGATTCCCACGACATCGGTCAGGAACTGTTGGTAGGTCATCGAATCCAGCCAACGATCCCAATCGTCCCTGCGTGGCGGAGTCCGAAACAGTTCCATGTCGACGAGAGCCCGCTTGGCCACCTCCGGAATGGGCGCGTTCTTGAAGCCATCGCGCCATGCGTTCTTTACCCAGCCTTTGCCAGCGTAGAAATAACCGATGTCGGCACGTTCCCATCCGATGTGCATTGGCGTCCAGCAATCTTCCGGCACGAGAATGTCGCGACTGAGACCGGTTGGCTTCTGGTATGCGAATTCCTCTGGAAATCCGAGATCCTCGGAAAAGTGCGAAGCGAACCCCGCCTCCTTCGCGCGATTGAAGGGCACTACGATCCCCGTGGCACCCTGCGGGGCAGTGAGGTGGTAGCCGTCGACTTCGAATTCGTTCTGCTTCGCCTCGCCCCCAAAGATCGGGTGCTGGTCGAGCATCAGTACCGTCGCATCGGGGCGGCCTTTGCGGTAGGTCCAGCACGCTGACAGGCCCGCCATGCCGCACCCCACGATCACAACGTCAACCTTCTCTCCCGTGTCGGTGGCGGCTCGCAACAGCTGATCGAATTCCTGGTTGCGAATACCCCCGTGCGCCGCGTTGACCACTTCGTGGGTGTTGCCATTCGAGCGCGCGTAGTCGCCGATGCCCCCGGGCCCGGTCCATCCGGGGCCAAGGCCGCTCATCCGTGATGCAACGGTCTGAGCCTGAGCGTTGCGGATCGTCGCCGGCGATGCCATGCCGAGTAACGCCGCCCCGGCGCCGACCAACGTGCCGCCCACGAAATCACGACGCGTCACCGCATCGGGTGCGACTGCTGGTGGGCTCTGCGCCCGATCTCCGTTGATGCTCACTCCTCCACCATATCAGCCTCAGCTCCAGATAGATCGCGCCACATCGACTACCAGTTGCAGCTTGGCGCGCTGTACCTCAGGCGAAATCGGATTGCCCGGTGCCGTCGATGCAAATCCGCACTGCGGGCTGAGCGCAAGGCGCTCGAAGTCCACGTACTCGCTGGCTTCATCGATGCGCCGGCACAGGTCGTCGGCATCCTCGAGAGCGGCCAGCTTCGATGAAATGAGCCCGAGGACCACGCCCTTGCTCTTCGGCATGAAACGCAGCGGCGCGAAAGAACCTGCGCGTGGACTGTCGTACTCCAGACAGAAGAAGTCGATCTCGAGCTCGTTGAAGAGTTGCTCCGCGATATAGTCGTAACCGCCCTCGCCCAGCCATTTGCCCTGATTGTTCCCACGGCAAAGATGCATGCTGACCGTGAGTTCCGGAGGTCGGTCGCGTAACGCCAGATTGACCATCTCGATGTAGCGCCCGACCCATTCATCCGGAGCGTAGCCGCGTTGGGCGAAAGCCGCCCGCAGCCGCGCATCACATAGCAGTGGCAGTGATACGTCGTCGAGTTGCACGAGCGTCGCGCCCAAAGCGGCCAGCTCCGCGAGCTCCTCCCGATAGGCCGCCGTGACATCGGCGACGAATGGCTCGAAATCGGGATACGCCTGCTCGGAGATCCCCTCTCGCCAGCGGAAGTAATGCTGCGAACAAGGTGATGGCAACGTGACCTTCGGCGTGAGGGCGGTGAGTGAGCGAACGAACTTGAATTCCTCGGTCGCAATCCCGCGCTGGCGCCGGATGCGTCCCGTGATCACAGCTGTGGGATAGCGCAGAAGCGCACCGTGCTCGTCGTGAAAGGTGATCTCGGACTCCACCTCGGTGAATCCACTCACGGCTTGCGTGAAGTGACCGAAGTAGATGGTGCGGCGAAATTCCCCGTCGGTGATCGATTGCAGGCCGACGTCCTCTTGCAGTCGAACTGCATCGCGAATGCACCGATCCTCGACCTCGCGAAGTTCTTCCGGCGTGAGTGTTCCGGCCTCGAATGCCTGGCGCGCGCGACGCAGGTCCGGCGGCCGCAGCAGACTTCCTATGTGTTCGGCGCGAAAGGGTGGCGTCCGGCGCCGCTCGATGTTCAGGGTCACGCGGCGTGCTTGGGGAGGTTCATGACTGCAATGGTGCAGCCGACGGAGAAGATCGGTATCGGTGCGTAAAACCACAGCTCGCCCGTGCAGCCCTCCGCGGCACCGGCCAGGGCGATGAACGTGCGAATCTCGAGCCCGCCCTGACCTGCATCCCGCCACGTATCCTCGTCCCGATAAGCGAGCAGCGCCTCGCGATCGTTGCTCAGGAAGCGCTTGAGGAATTCACGATCCCAGGGCTCATTGATCTTTCCCGAGTCGGGCGTAGCAGGCCAATGCGAAATGCCACCTGTCCCGATGATCGCAAGGCGCTCCGGGGCGCGATCACACGCGCGTCGCAGTGCACGCCCGAATTCGTAGCAGCGCTTGAGTGGAATGAGCGGCGGGCCCTGGCAATTGATGTTGACGGGAACGATCGGCAGGTCGTAGCGCGGTGTGAGGAAGCTGAGCGGCACCATGATGCCGTGATCGAACTTCCATTCCTGCGCGTAGGCGAGATCGATGTCCTGCATCACGTCCGTGATGAGCCGTTTGGAGAGCTCGGGCGCGCCGGGCACGCGCGTGCGCTTGATGCCAAGCCAGGCCTCGTCCTCGATCGGTCCCTCGTAGTGTTCACCCATGCCGACGCAGATGGCGGGCATGTTGTTCATGAAGAAATTCGCGAAGTGTTCTGCGCCTATGACGATCAGCGCATCCGGCCGCTGCACTTCGATGGCGTGGCGCATCCGGTCGTAGCTCGCATAGAAGGCATCTCGCACTACCGGGTCCGCGCGATCCCCGCGTCCGGTGATGCCCGGAGCATGACTGCACACTCCCGCGAATACGATGCTCATGACCTGTCGGCTGCCCTGACGTACAGACCGGTGCGAACCGGACCATACTTACGTTCGCCTTCACGCATGGCTTCGATATAAGCGTTCCATTCGAACCCGCGCAGAGCCGCATAGTGCATGAGCAGCTGCCCATTCACCCCCATGACGTAGAGCAGCCCGATGTCCGAATCCCGAAACGCCCCACGCTCTTCATCGCTGAGTTCGTACTCGGCCAGCAAACCCTCGAAATCTGCCTCGTAGCGCTTGCGCACCGCGGCGTCGCGGTTGAGCTGGTAGATGAGTTTTTGTACGGCGTACAGGCTCATTGGGAGGCGCCCCGCGGCGGCCCGCGCGTCTTTTCGCCGACGCACGCGCCTTGGCACGTTCGACCTCCCGCTCCGGCAGGACTTCCTCGAGTTCGCGCAGCAGCGAGAACAACTGCGCCAATCGCCCGGCGCCGAAGATATGCTCGATCTCGTCGTAGATCTCTTCGGAGTACGGCGCGTGCGTCGCGATCAAGCGCAGCCCTTTCGGCTGCAGACTGATGACGCTGCGACGCAAATCCGCATCCGCCTGGGTGCGCTTGATGAGCGCGCGAGTTTCCATGTCGGGCAGGATGCGCGACAGGCTCGGCGGCAGCAGAAAGGTTGCACTCGCGAGCTCGGTGATTTCCAGCGGGCCAGCGTGCGCCAGCGCCCGCAGTACACGCCACTGCTGCTCGGTCACGCCGTGGCGGCGAAGTCCCGGCCGAAACCGGCGCATGACCGCCTCGCGTGCGCGCAGCAACGCCATCGGCAGCGATTGTGAAAATGTCCGCATCGGCAGTGCCCGCCGAGCGACGCGCGCCTCTGTGCCCGTGGCGGGCGCGACTCGACTGCGCGAACCGCGCTTATCCCTCATCGTCCATCACCCGATTGCACAACAAGCCCACACGTGCGATGTCCACCTCGACGACGTCGCCGGCCTGCAGGTAACGCGGCGGATCGAGACGCGCCCCGGCGCCACTCGGCGTCCCTGTCAGAATCACATCCCCACTCTCGAGCGTGCAGAACGTGGAGATGTAGTGAATCAGGTACGGAATCGGAAACAGCATACGATCGCTGGTGTCATCCTGCCGCGATTCGCCATTGACGCGGGTCACGATGCGCAGCGGTTTCGGCCCGACCTCATCGGCCGTGACCAGGTACGGACCCAACGCGCCGGAGCGATCGAAATTTTTGCCCTGGGTGACGTTGAACTTGGAGTGGCGCAGCCAATCGCGCACTGAGCCTTCGTTGGCGCAGGTGTAGCCAAACACATGCTCCATGGCCCGGTCCTGGGCGATTCTTCGACCGCCACTGCCGATCACGATCGCGATCTCACCCTCGTAATCAAGCTGCTCTGACTCGCGTGGCCGGACGATGGGCGCCTCGTGCGCAGAGAAGGATGTATGTGAGCGCATGAACAGGCTCGGGTACCGGGGCCGCTCGCTCCCATCCTTGTATTCCTCGTTGCGCTCCGGGTAGTTCACTCCTATGCAGAAATACCGTACGCACCGTCCGGCGGGGCTGAGGACCTGCACTTCGTCAGGCGCGTAGTCGCCCTGCGCAACGCCTGCAACGGTAGTCTTTGCCGCTTCGATTTGACCGGCACGCACCAACGAGATCACATCGCTCGCCACTCCCGGCATGCGCTCGCCGAGGTCGACGATTCCATGGGCACCGAGTACGCCGCAAGTGTCGCGCCCATCGATACGAAAGTTGAGCAGCTTCAAGCTGCGTCCCCTTTCAGCAGTCCCGCGCGCTTGAGAACACCGTCCAGGCGGCGCTCGAGCTCTGCGGTGGCTGGCACCATTGGCAGACGGTGCTCGTTCACGGGCAGCAGGCCGAGCCGCTTCATCATGTACTTGATAGGGATTGGATTGGTGTCGAAGAAAACTGCCCGATTGATCTCGAGCAGGTTCAGATGCAAGGCCTGCGCATGCTCGAGATCGCCACGCCACACCGTTTCACAAAGCTCCGCCAGGATCCGCGGCTGCAGATTCCCGACCGCATTCATCAGGCCGCAGGCGCCGATCGCCATCATTGGGAAGCTCAACTCCTCCAGGCCGACGAAGATCCGGAAGTCGCTCCCCAGGGTGGCGATGCATTCCGATACGAAACCGAGGTCGTTGACCGCGTGCTTCATGCCCACGAAAGCGGGGGACTTCGCTCGCAGCTCCTGCAACGTGTCGATCGTTACACCAACCGCCGTCCGCCCGGGGATGTGGTACACCATCCAGGGCAGATCGCTGATCGAAGCGAGCTGCAGGTAATAGGCTACGAGGCCGCGTTGTGGCGGGCGCACATAATAAGGAGTGACGATGAGCAGTGCGTCGGCACCAGCCCTGGCGGCATGCTCGGTCAACACAGTGGTTTCGCGCAGCGACTGCGATCCGGTGGCGGCAATCACGGGCACGCGTTTGGCACCGACCTGGATGGCGAGGTCGACGAGGCGATTTCGCTCCTCCACTGTGAGCGTCGAGGGCTCCGCCGTCGTACCGTTGACCAGAATCCCGTGGGAACCGTTTTTCACCTGAAATTCGACCAGGCGCCCGAAGGCTTCGTAGTCCACCTCTCCGTCCCGGAACGGCGTGATCAGAGGTGGAATCGAACCCTTGAGTTTTTCAAGCTGGCTGGTCACGCGACTCTCTTCCGCCAACGAGCCTCAGCTCAGGCGCCCAGTTTCGGGACACGGTGTGTCCCATGCGCCAGGCAGATGTTCTTCGTTTCCATGTAGAAGTCGAAGCTGTAGTCCCCGCCGTCTCGCCCGATGCCACTCGCCTTCATGCCACCGAATGGCGTCGGCAGGTGGCGATTGTTCTCGGAATTGACCCACACCATGCCGGCGTCGACCTTGTGCGCCATGCGCAGAGCGCGACCTACATCGCTCGTCCAGATGTATGCAGTGAGGCCATAGACCGTATCGTTGGCCAATGCAACGGCCTCGGCCTCGTCTGAGAACGGTATCGCCGTCAGCACCGGGCCGAAGATCTCTTCGCGCGCCACCCGCATGGCGTTGCTCGCGTTGGCGAACAGTGTCGGCTGCACGTAGTAGCCCTGGTTCGAGTTGTCCGCCCGCGCGCCTCCGGCGCGAATCTCGACACCCTCCTCGCGAGCGACCTTGAAATAGCTCAACACCTTGTCAAGGTGACGCTCATGAATCAGCGGACCGATGTCGGTCGCGGGATCGAGCGGGTGACCTACCTTGAGCGTTGCGATGCGTGCCGTCACCCGCTCGACAAATCGATCGTAGATGGAGCGTTGCACCAGCAGGCGGCTCGATGAGGTACAGCGTTCGCCATTGAGGCTGTAGATCATGAACACCGCCGCGTCCAGGGCGCGATCGAAGTCGGCGTCCTCGAACACGACCACCGGGTTCTTCCCACCGAGCTCGAGATGCACGCGCTTCAGCGTCGGCGCGCCCTGGCTCATGATGCAGCTCCCGGTCTTCGATTCACCGATGAAGGCGGTGGCTCGAATTGACGGATGCTCGGTCAGCATCTTCCCGGCCTGCTCGCCGATCCCGTTCACGAGATTCACGACTCCGGCGGGCACACCCGCCTCGGTCATGATCTCGGCGAGCAGCATCGCGGTGAGCGGGCTCCACTCTGCGGGCTTGTGCACGACCGTGCACCCCGCAGCCAGCGCAGGCGCGATCTTCCAGGTCGACAGCATGAACGGCGTATTCCACGGCGTGATCACTGCGACCGGCCCGATCGGCTGGCGCACGGTGTAGTTCATATGCTCGGCTGCAGGGAGCGACAACCCGTCGGCAGCGCCGGGTGCACGGTCGGCGAAGAAGCGGAAATTCTCCGCCCCGCGCAGTGCGGCGCCGCTCATGAAGCGCAGCGGCTGCCCGGTGTCCATGCATTCGACGAATGCGATCTCCTCGCGGCGCGACTCGATGGCGTCCGCCACGCGGTGCAGGATCGCCCGGCGTTCATCGCCTGATCTGTTGCGCCAGGCGGGGAATGCGTTGCGAGCTGCGGCTGCCGCCGCATCCACGTCGCGCTCATCGCCGCAACTCACCTTGTTGAGCACGCTCGAATCCACCGGGGAAACATTCTCGATCGTGTGAGCGCTTGCGCCGGCCTGCGCCTTGCCAGCAATGAAATGCCCAAGCGTGGATGCGCGAAAACGCTGCAGATAGCCGGCCGCCTTCTGAATATTCGTTTCCAGAGCGCTCATCAGGATGCCTTCGGCTCGCGGCGCTTCACGTATTCGTGCAGGTTATTCTTCTTGCAGGTGAGTACCGCGTCGATCTCCTGCATCTCGAGCGAGATGCCGAGCGGAATCCGCTCGAATAGCGCGGCCAGCTGCTCAGTGGCGGTTGCGAAGATTGCATCACAGGCACGCTTGCGCGTTTCGAGGTCCCGGCCGTGGCCGACCCGAAGCATGATGTGCACGAAGGCATTGTCCGCATGCCCGTCGGCGATCAGATAGTGATCGGCTTGATACGCCCGGATGCGAATGCCGCCGAGCGGAAAAACCCCCGTTGCCAGAGCGCTGGCCCGCAACGCGCCGAGGAAGCGCGGAAAGTCGACGCTGTCGCGCAGGTTGGCGGAGTATTCGATCACGATGTGCGGCACGGCATTCCCCTCGCGCCACCTGTTGCGGCGCGCACGCCGGCGCCGGCAAGGTACTTAACATCATAATCATCTCGCAGATCGGGACTGTCAAGGCGCGGTCGGCCGCTATCCCATTTCATACGGGGCGACACTTCAGGTGAGGTATGACTGGGCCGGCGGCCAGTTACTCCAGGCGGTTAGGTCGGACGCGAGCAGGCCTTCGGCCTGCTCGCGGAATTCATCGGGTATCGGGCAGGACTTGCGGGTTACGGTATCGATGTGCACACCCGTCAGCAGTGTTACCGCCACCAGGTCCTGGGTTTCCTCGTTCAGCATCTCGTGCACGAAACGGAAGCTGCTCTTGCGGACTTCGATGGCCGCTGAGCGGATGCTGATGATGTCCCCAGCATGCAGCTCGCGCCGATACGAGATGCGCTGGTCGACCGCCACCGCGCCCCTGCGCTCTTCGCGCAGGTAACGCGGCGTCAGCCCCATCGCCGCGAGAAAGTGCCATGTGGCTTCATCGAACTTGCCGACATACCACATGACGTTCATGTGCCCGATGTGATCGCAGTGCCAGGGATAAATGACACTGCGACACGTCAACAAGCTTTGGGACATCCGAGTCTCCTCCGGGATTGCCGGCCCATTCTGCTCGTCTGTGGAGGCACATGCTCGTCGACGCCTAGCGGTCAGCCGGCGAGCCTCGTCGGCTTGCGATCCGTTGTCCGTAGGTGAAAGAAAGCAGCCCGCCGGCTATCCGGGCGGCGGAGGCTGCGTGGCTTCTAGTCCCTTGGGGCAATGCGCTGGTCTCGGCGAACCGGGCCGACTATCCTTCATGGCCAGCCCTAAAAACTACGTCTCTCATGGAGGACTCCCAATGAAGCTGCCAATGCAAAGAATCGGTGTCGTACTCATGTTGATGTTGTTCTGCGCGGTCGTCCGTGCAGACGAATTCGACGACACGATCAAGGTATTTCAGAACGCGGGCGAGAGCGGCCAGTTCTTCAAGAAGGCCTATGGCTACGCGGTCTTCCCGACCATCGGCAAGGGTGGCGTCGGTATTGGCGGCGCGCATGGCAAGGGTCGCGTGTACCAAGGCGGCAAATATGTCGGCGATACCTCGATGACGCAGCTCACCGCCGGCTTGCAGCTCGGTGCCCAGGCCTTCAGCCAGATCATCTTTTTCGAAGACAAGCGCGCGTTCGATGATTTCACGGGTGGGAACTTCGAGTTTAGCGCGCAGGCTTCCGCGGTGGCGATTACCGCTGGAGCTTCGGCCAGCGCCGGCGGCACTGGGACCTCTGCGGGTGCCAGCGCCGGAAAGAAGGACGCGTCCACTGTCGGTGAGTACCGCAAGGGAATGGCGGTCTTCACGGTGGCGAAGGGCGGTTTGATGTACGAGGCAGCGCTGGGCGGCCAGAAATTCAAGTACACACCCAAGTAGGTCGCGACGGCTCGAACCAAGAGGATCACGTGTCGCACCTGAATCTACGCTCAACGCTGCTGCTCGCAGTGGCGGTGGCGGTCGCAGGCTGCGCCCCGCAGAAGGCGCAGGACAGCGCGGCTGACGTCGCCACTCTTGCATCGACCGCCGCCGGTTGGGAAAAGGCATACAACGAGAAGAACGCGGATGCAGTGGCGGCTCTCTACGGCGAGGACGCGCACCTTCTCCCGCCCGGAGGGTCAGTGGTCAACGGTCGCCCTGCGATCCGTGACTACTGGGCAAACGACATCGCCGCCACCGGCGTGGCGGTGACGATTACGTCCGATGCAAGCAATGTGGGCGGTGATTGGGCGTGGCGTTCCGGGGCCTGGAGCTCCCAGGATGCGAAGGGCACACCCGTCACCGGCAAGTACGTCGAGGTCTGGCATCGGACCCCAAGTGGCTGGCAGATCCATCGCGATATCTGGAATGCGGACGCAGGCTCCCGGGAGCGGGCGCGGCACCAGCCGCGCCCTGACGACCAAACGCATGATCGGGATCTATATCAGAACGCCTCTCCGACGGAGAGCGTGAACGTACTGTCATCGCGGCCCCACGCATAGTCGGCGCGCATATTCAGGGCCAGTGACTGCAGGCCGTGCAAGGCACTCTCAAGTCTTGATCGGGATCCAGATCTCCAGCCCGCCCATTCCAGTCACGGAATCGAATTCCTCGCCGTAGCGCTCGAAGTTCGGCCCGTCTGCGGCTTCGTGTCCGGACTCCGGAAGCCATTTGTTCCAGATCGTGTTCCAGGTGCCGCGAATCGTCGAGATGTGATCGCGATGCTCGAACACCGCATACCGTTGTCCGGGCACGCGCACGCGCGCGAATTCCGTCGGCACAGCGGCGGCATCTGCGATCTCGACACCGCACAGGTAGTCGAAGTCGCCCGCCTCGTCGGCGTTGTAGGTGACACCGTAGGCCGTCTTGCCAACTTGCCCGGGCAGCTTGCAGAAGTACGGCAGGAATCGCTGCCACTGGGCCGGTATGCCCGCGCTGGTCTCACAGGTGTAGCGCTGACTCAGACCGGCGACCAGCAAAGGTTTGCCGTTCTCGAAGCGCGATGGTTTCAGGTTTGCAATGAAGGTCTCGTCCATTTTCACAGGCTCCACGAGTTCGATACCGCCAAGGTGACCTTGCGCACGGACCATTTCGGGCGTCACTCCGAACTGATCGCGAAACGCCCGCGTGAATGCTTCGTGAGAGCCGTATCCCGCCTCGAGTGCCACTGCCAGGATGTCCGGCGCGCCGTCCGACAACGAGCGTGCCGCTTCGGTCAGTCGTCTGCCGCGTACGTAGCGCATGATCGAGCGCCCGGTCGCAGCCCCGAAGGCCCGCGAGACGTGATAGCGCGACACACCCGCGAGATCTGCAATCTCTTCAAGCGTCAGCTCTCGCGAGAAGTGACTTTCCACGTACCAGAGCGCCTTTCCAGCAGGATTCATGTCAGCCCTCATTGACTCCACACCACCGGTATACCCACTTCCGGCACGCGCCATTTGATCGGCGTTGCGCTGGCCGGAGCTATTCTGTCATTCAGCCTGTCGAATTCGGCGTCCACCATTCGTCGTACGGACATGGACCAATTGGTTTGACCAAAGGAGATGCCAATGAGATTCATGATCATCGTCAAGGCGACCAAGGATTCGGAGGCAGGTCGGATGCCCGAGGAGCAAATGATTGCATCGATGGCGACCTACCACGAGGAACTCGCGAAGGCGGGCGTCCTGCTCGACGCGTCGGGATTGCACCCCAGCTCCAAGGGCTGGCGCGTTCGCTATTCCGGTGCGAAACGCACGGTGAGCGACGGACCGTTTACGGAGAGCAAGGAGCTGATCGCCGGTTACACGCTCATCCAGGTGAAATCGCGCGCCGAAGCGCTGGAATGGACCCGGCGCTTTCCGAATCCAGTCGGAGAAGGCCAGGATGCGGAGATCGAAGTACGTCAGCTTTTTGAGCTGGAAGACTTTGGACCGAGCGAAGCCATCGAGCGCTTTCGGGAAATGGGTGTGGTTGGCAAGTAGGCGCGTCGTCGGCTTGCGCGGGAGGACTATGGATGCTGTGATCGGTGGCCATGACGGCCACCGACACGCATCGCGCGATTGACGCAGTCTGGAGAATTGAATCGCCGCGGCTGATCGCTGGCCTCACGCGCATCGTGCGCGACGTCGGCGTGGCCGAAGAGCTCGCCCATGATGCCCTGGTGATTGCACTCGAGCAGTGGCCGCAGTCGGGCGTCCCGGACAACCCGGGCGCCTGGCTCATGACGACCGCAAAGAATCGCGCCATCGACCGTGTGCGCCATGGAAAGCTGCAGGAACGCAAGCACGAGCAACTCGGCTACGAGATCGAGACCGAGGTCACGCCGGATCTCGACGCCGAAATCGACGATGACATCGGCGACGACCTGCTGCGCTTGTTGTTCATCTCCTGTCACCCGGTCCTTACAACGGAAGCGCGCCTCGCGCTCACTCTGCGCCTGTTAGGTGGCCTGACGACCGGGGAGATTGCCCGGGCATTCCTGGTTCCAGAGCCGACGATTGCACAGCGCATCGTGCGGGCCAAACGAACGCTCGCGGAGGCGCACGTGCCCTTCGAGGTCCCTCGTGGCTCCGAGCTCAACGTGCGACTGGCTTCCGTGCTCGAAGTCATCTACCTCATCTTCAATGAGGGCTATTCCGCCACGGCCGGCGAGGACTTGATGCGACCGGCCCTTTGCGAGGACGCGCTGCGGCTCGGCCGCATCCTTGCTGAGCTGGCTCCTGAGGAGCCTGAGGTTCATGGGCTCCTTGCGTTGATGGAGATTCAGGCCTCCCGCTCAGCAGCGCGAATCGGGCCTGCGGGTGAGCCGGTATTGTTGCTCGAACAGAACCGCGCGCACTGGGATCAGCTGCTCATCCGACGGGGTCTTGCCGCACTCGAGCGAGCCGAGAAGCTCGGCGGCGCATACGGCAGGTACACGTTGCAGGCTGAGATCGCTGCTTGTCACGCACGCGCGCACACTGCGGAGCAAACCGACTGGGTGCGCATTGCCATGTTGTACGAAACGCTGGCCAGAGTTGCGCCCTCGCCGGTCGTTGAGCTCAATCGTGCAGTCGCCGTATCGATGGCATTCGGTCCAGCCGCAGGACTGGAGCTCGCCGACGCGCTTACTACGGAGCCATCGCTCAAGACCTACCATCTGCTGCCGAGCGTACGCGGCGACCTGCTCGCCAAGCTCGGCCGGGCAGAGGAAGCGCGGGCGGAGTTTGAACGCGCCGCTTCGCTCACGCGCAATGCTCGCGAGCGCGAGCTGCTCCTCGGGCGTGCAGCGTCGTGCAGTTCCCGCTGAAGTTCCTGTTGCCTCGCGGCGCGGTCGTGATGCTGCTGTTCGCTGCAGTGCCGGGCTATTGCGCCGACCCGACGCCGGTACCGAAGAGCGCCGCGGTCATGGATTTCGAACTGTTCGACGACATGAGCGCGTACGAAAACCCAGTGGTCATCGAAAGTGAGAACCGGAGGATCGCCCTGATCAGTGACGCACTACGCCAGGAGCTGGTGCAACGCGCGCTCTACCGCGTTGTGGACAACGGCCCCGCTGCGGCGCTCATCGAGGAGCCTGAAGGCAAGACAGAACCTGCGCGACTGCAATGGCTGTGAGATCGACATTGGCAAGGCGCTGGATGCGAATGTCATCGTCATTGGCTGGGTGCAGAAAGTCAGCAATCTCATTCTCAACATCAACGTCCAGATCAAGGACGTGCCGACGGGCGAAATGCTGTACGCGAAGTCGGTGGACCTGCGCAGCAACACCGATCAGTCCTGGCTGCGTGGCATTCGTTACATGGTGGATAGCATTGCGGAGGACGAACGCGCGCGCTGACAGCGGACGCCTATAGGCGAGCGGCGCCAACTCCCTGATCTGTTGAAGAGCAGGCTCTTTGGCACGCACACTGCATGTACTCCGATAGCCCGACCACGTAGCGGGCTTGAATCACGGAGCTAACTGCAAGGAGCACGATATGAACGGAGCTATGAAAGTAGCGGCGCTGGCCGCGGTGTTGGCCTGCTCGGCCGCCTTCGCCGATGACACGAAGACGTCGACGGGGAATAACGAATGGCCGGAGTTTTCGACTCTCGACCAGAATGGCGACGGAAACATCAGCAAGGATGAAGCCAAGGCGCAGTCCCTGCTGGCTTCACGCTACAGCGAGATTGATAACGATATGGACGGGAAACTGAGCGCCGAGGAGTACAACAAGGCGCGCGACCATATGAAGGCCCCGAACCCGTAATTTCGGCGCTGCCTGACGCCGGGGAGATCACGGCAGCCCGAGGGCTGCCGCGATCTCCCCGGCGTGTCATTTCGTTTCGGTCAGCCCTCGAGCATGCTCTTCAGGTTCTTGAGGCCGCCCTGGTAGACCCCTTTGATCAGGTTCACCGCACCGGTGTCGCTCTCGGCTTCCGGCGGATTGTCAGCTGGATTCTTGCGCTTGAAATGGCCAACCCACGTGACCACCGAGGTGCCGTCCTTTCCTGCCTTCACTGAAACTGTGGACACGTAGTCCTGCAGAGGCAGCGGCGATTCGATGATCCTGTACTTATAAGAGTGGTCCTTCTCGCTGAACGCGAGCAGCTCTTCAGTGAACGTTGGTCCATCCTTGATCGTCAGCGCACGCACTGCGCCAGGCGTGTTGTTGGTGCCCTTGACGATCTCGTCCTTGGCAAAACCGGGATGCCACTTGTTCAGACCGTCGTAATCCTTGATCGTCGCCCAGACCTTGTCGACCGGCGCTTTGATTTCCATGGTTTCGGTGACGCTCAGTGGCTTCGGCGGGTCCGCCAACGCGGCTCCGCAAGCAGCCATCGCGAACAGTGCCACCATGGCGAGGCTCTTCTTCATAGATGTTCCCCTTTTGACGGTTTGTGCGAGGAGTTTGCCCGGCCTGCGCCAACCCGCAGACCCGCCCGGCGCGACACTATACCGGAGTCGCAGCGGATCACGGTTTACGGCGTGGCGCTCACAAACCGACCCACGTAGACCATACTCACGACGTGGTTGACACATCTGTAGAACCCGTAACGATCGGCGTCGGTGATGCACACAGCGTTTCCGGACTGCTGCAGCGTCCAGACAATGCCAAGGGATGCCTGGTCTTGGCGCACGGGGCCGGCGCCGGCATGCGCCATCCGTTCATGGCAGCCGTTGCCACGGAGCTCGAGGCACTTGGAATTGCCACGCTCCGTTATCAGTTCCCGTATATGGAACGTCGCTCGAGGCGCCCGGATCCACCGGCGCTTTGCCACGCCACGGTCCGCGCCGCGATCGCAGAGGCGGCTCGACTGGTTCCCGAGTTGCCGCTCTTCGCAGGTGGCAAATCCTTCGGCGGACGCATGACCTCGCAGACGCAAGCAGCCTCTGTGCTGGCGGGAGTCCGAGGTCTCGTGTTCCTGGGTTTTCCGCTGCACCCGCCGGGCAAGCCCTCCGATGAGCGCGCTGCGCACCTCTTTGAGGTGCAGATTCCGATGTTGTTTCTCCAGGGCAGCCGGGATGAATTTGCAACCCCAGATTTGCTCGAGCCAATCATTGAACGACTCGGCAAGCGCGCCACGCTGAAACTGCTTGCCGATGCGGACCACTCCTTTCATGTTCCGGCGCGCAGCGGACGCAACGATGTGGAGGTCAGAGGCGAACTGCTCCGCGAGGCGAGTGCGTGGATCCAATCGATGATCTGAGATCAGTCCCTGTCACTTCCTTCCCTGCAGGTCACGATTCGATTTGAGGTAGTCGATGATTTCCTTGCGCACACTGGCGTCCGCGATGCCGGCGTATGGTTTCATGCTGTTGTTTGAAACTACCTGATCAGGATTGGCGATGAATCTATCCAGAGTCGGCTCGTCCCAGATGATTCCGGACCCTGACAGGCCCGGCGCCGAGTTGCGGTAGCCGGGTATGGACCCGGCTTCCGAACCATAGACCCCGTACAACGACGGCCCCAGGCGATGATCACCTTGCCTCACCGAATGACAGGTGCGGCAGTGATTGTTGAAAGCCGCCCTTCCATCGCTCGCCGTCTTTGTCCCGTGAACCAGGCTAGCCACGAACGATTCGGGGAGCGCCGCGAAATTGACCATTCTCGAGATCCGGTCACCCTTCAATTCGACCAGCGCAAGCTGCCCGTGTGAGCCGGCTTCAGTCGACTGCGCGTCGTACTGGACGAACACCGTATTGGCGTCATTGGTCGGAAAGATCCAGAGATTGGAGACATGCGAACCCGCGTTGTTCGCCGCACAAGCCGCGAGCAGTGAACTGGCGTCCATGCTGAGGTAGGTTCCTGGCTCCTCGAGCGCGTACTCCACGCGGACCTGGCCGGTGGTCACACTGCCAAGAGCCCGAGCATCACGCGCTACGCAGGCGGCAACAAAGCCGTTGATGGCGCGCTCGGCACGCGAGATGAGTTTGGCGGCGGACTGGGCTGCGGCGGTGCTCGGCACCTGAGCCGTTTGGTCTGCGCACATGGCGACATCGGCCGCCAGACTGAGAGCCATGCCAAGAACTGGGGCAAGCAAGTGGTAGCGTTTCATGACGGATTCCTCCCGGTTTTGAGTCTGAGAAGGCTGCGGTGCAACAACGCTCCGCATCTGACCTTCACGAATACAGACGCAAACCGGGTCGAAATCAGCTCACCCGTCTGGTGGACACACCGGCTCGGGGAGGGACCAACGGGCTGAGGGTCTCCGACTGGCGGGTGCGTTGGACGTCCCCCGGTGCTATAAGCCGCCGAAGTCCTGTTTTGCGATGACCGAGTGATCAAGAGGAGAGAACGATGGCCACTCAAGAAGAGAGAACGACAGGCGAGCGCGCAGAGCCCCAGGATCACGATGCTGTGGCGGCGGACCACGATGAAGTCCATTCAAATCGCAAGGTCAAAGTAGTGCGTGAAAGTGCCCTGACCTACCACTTTGTCGGAACGAATCTTACCGGCGTCTCCGTGACGATCGATACACAAGGCGGAATCACTATCGGCTCGAAGTAGACGCACCGCGACTTGGCCTAAATCATCAGGGGGAGAGACCAGTGGTTACAAGACGCAAGAAGAAGAGCGCAGCACGCAAAGAGCGCTCGGTGCAGATCTTGCCGAACCGGATCGTCGTCCGCGACGATCGCCTGGTGGTGATCGTTCGCAGCAGAGAGGTCGATTGGCATAGCGGAGCGAGCGTTAAGCGCGCTCACGTCGGCCGAGGCAAGGCTCTTTTCGCCAAGACTGACGGCGGAATCACCATCGGCAACAAGGTGCCGGGGCCGAAGGGCTAGAGCCAACGCGGCTCGAACAATTAACCCGACCCCGAATGCGAGCCGCTGCGCGCGCGTTCGAGATCGGCTTGCGCCTTGCGCGCCTGGCGGGCAACGCCGCTTCCCTCCCCTTGTGTATGGGCGATGATGCCGTAGCTCTCGCGCAGCAGGGGTTCAGCCTCGTCGTAGTGGTGCGTGGCCACCAGCGCACTCGCGAGCACACTGCGGGCTACTGCCAGCGTCGGACTTTCCGGCGGCATCGACGTCTCTGCAATCCTGGCCGCCTGTCGCAGCAGTGGCAGTGCTTGACTGGCCTGGCCGCGATCGACAAGAACTCTTCCGACGCCGGAAAGCGCGCTGACCGTGAGCGGGTGATCGGCTGGCAGAGCCCGGGCATAGATTTCCAGCGCCGCGCGGAACTGCACTTCGGCATCATCGAGGCGTCCAAGATCGTGCAGAACAATACCGAGGTTCACCTCGCTCGTGCCCACGAGCGAATGCTGCGGACCTCGGACACGCAGGTTGAGCTCGAGCGCTTCACGCATGGCCTTCTCCGCTGCCAGGAAGTCGCCCTTGTGACGCAGGAAGCGACCGTAGTTGGACAGCGCGTCGATCGTGTACGGATGCTCGGGCCCGAATACGCGGCGCATCTGTTCCATGGATTTCTGGAACAGCGGGTCAGCCGCCGCAAACTCGCCCTGCGCCTGCAGGGCGAACGCCAGATTGTGAGTTTCCATGATCACGCGGGCGTGATTCTCGCCGAGCGCGCGCCGATCGATCTTTAGGGCATCCTCGAGCAGGCGCGCCGCATCGGCGTGCTTGCCAACGAAGCTCAGCAGCGTCGCGAGGTCATTCATCACCTGCGCTGCTTGAGGGGTTGATCCCAGTCCGAGTCGAGAGTAGAGCGCAAGGCTATCGCGAAAGTACTGTTCGGCAACCTTGTTGTCACCGTGCGCTTGCATCGCGTTGCCGAGATCGCGAAGCGTCTCGGCAACTTCAGGCGACTCGGGCCCGAGCAATTCACGGCGAATTCTCAATGCTTGCTGCAATCGGGCTTCGGCTGGCTCGAACTTTCCTTGCGAGACCAGCGCGTTGCCGAGCTCGTTCAACACCGTGGCAATTTCCGGGTCGGAGGGTCCGCGGATTTCAACCAGGCCGGCAAGCGCCTTTTCCAGCAGGGGTTCGGCTTCGGCGCCAAGGCCGAGGCGGTTGTATACGCGTCCCATCGCTCCCATGAGGGCGGCGCGCGTTTCAGGCTGTGCGCCGAAGCGTGATTCGACTTGCCGCGTGCTGGCGTCCAGCAACTCGCGCGCTGTCACTTCGTTACCCTGCGCTTTGTAAGGATCCGAAAGGTCGAACACGTCGACCATGAACGACGAGACCTGCTCGGCGCGAACGCGCTCTCGTGCCGTGCGCTGCATCTGTGCGTACATCGCTACAGCAAACCCGGCGAGGAGCAGGACGCTCGCCACCCCCACGCTGACGCCGACCAAATGTCGCGACACGAATTTGCGCGTGCGATAGAGCCACGTATCGCGGACCGCGAGCACCGGCTGTCCCGCGAGGTAGCGCCCCACGTCCGCCGAAAGCTGCTCGACTGTGGTGTAACGGCGCTGCGGTTCGGTGTGCAGCGCCTTGGCGACGATGGTGCTCAGGTCACCCGAAAGCGTTCGCTTGAGCTTGTTGGGTGTCGATCTGCGCCGCTCGGCAATTGTGTTCGCATCATCGCCCGCCGCGGTGCGGTCGAGAGGAAGCGCCTCTGCCATCTGAACGTCACGCTCCAACTCCCGCCCCGTCATGTGTTGCCGGCTGTACGGTCGGCGGCCGGACAACAATGCATACAGCAATATGCCCAGTGAATAGACATCGGTCGCCGTCGTCACGGGCTGGCCCAGGATCTGTTCCGGAGCGGCGTAATCCGGCGTCAACGCACGCCCGCTCAGACGGGTGAGCTCAGTTTCTGCAGCGGGCTTTTCCGGCTCGACGAGCTTCGCAATCCCAAAGTCGAGCAGCTTGATCTCACCCTGTGCGGTGACCAGGATGTTGGGCGGCTTCAGATCCCGGTGAATGACGAGATGGGTGTGTGCGTGCGAAACCGCGTCACACGCCTGCAGGAAACAGACGCAGTCGCGCGGGAACATCGAGGCTCTGTTCGTCACACCATTGATCGATGGGCTTGCCCTCGACGTATTCGAGGACGAAATACAGGACGCCCATCGATGTCGCCCCGGCATCGAGGAGACGAGCGATGTGCGGATGCGAAAGCTGGCCGAGGATCTTGCCTTCACGAATGAAACGCTCGCGTGCAGCGGACTGCGCGACATGCGCGTGCAGAACTTTGAGGGCAACGGCGCCTTCGAACCGCCCGTCAATGCGGCGAGCGAGCCAAACCTCCCCCATCCCGCCGAGACCCACCTGCTCGCTCGAGCTGATATGCGCCAAAGCGAGTGCCTGCCTCGAGCGCCGCCTCTGGAACGCCCGCAGCGATGCCAGCGTCCTGTGCCGCACCACCAGCGAGGAATTCACCGGCCTCCGCGGCGCGATCCGCGCCCAGAAGCGTGAGGACATGCGGGTACAAATCGGGCCGTGATGCAGCGAGCCCGGCGAGTTCCTGGTCCCGGTTCTGCGGCCCGAGCGCTAACAGGCGCTCGAAACAGGCAAGTGCTTCGCGCCAGATCTCCGCGGAAGGCTGTGCCAGGTCCATCAGTCAGCACCGGGTCGCATGACTGTGTATAGAAATGCGCGCGCCTTTTGCCAGTCGCGCTTGACGGTCGCGGGCGATGTGTCCAGAACTTCCGCGATCTCTTCTATGGACAGGCCGGCGAAATATCGCATCTCGACGATCTGGTGAGCGCGTGTATCGATCCTGGACAATTGCTGAAGTGCAGCGTCGAGCGCCTCGACTTCTGGCGCGGGTGACTCTGCTTCGGGGTCATTACCCGTCAGGGTGACGCGAATGTCGCCCCAGCCGCGCTTTTGGGCGCTGCGTTTGCGCACGTAGTCGATGATGACGCTGCGCATGACGCCCGCAGCATAGGCGTAGAACATGCGACGGTTCCCGCCGGGGAGCTCCGGCTGACGAACCAGGCAAAGATAGGCCTCGTGTACGAGGCCCGCCGCATTCAGATCGGTAAATGCCGCCTGGCGTGCCAATTTGCGACGAGCCAGGCGATTCAACTCGCCGTAGACGCTCGCGAACAGCTCGTTGCTCGCCTGCGCGTCGCCCTGGTGCGCGCGTTCGAGTAAGACGGTGACGTCCCCCAATGCGCCTCCCCCGTTGCATGCCAGCGCTGCTGGCTGCGAGGCAATAGTAATGAAACGGGAGCACTGTGCGCCATTGACGCGACACAGTTCATTCCTTAGAAGTCACGCATGGCTGGCTCGTCACTTCTCACGCGACGCGATGTCCTGCTGGGCGGCGGGTGCCTCTGCTGTATTCCTGGTCTCGCAGTTGGTGCCGGCGCGAACGCGATCGCCGTACCGGAGATCGCTCCGGGCATTCACATTCGTAGCGGCGTCGACGAGGAGACCACCACCGAGAACGCCGGCGCGATCGCCAACATCGGCTTCATCGTTGGACGCGAGGCCGTCGCCGTGGCCGATCCAGGCGGCAGTCTCAACGACGGTGAGAAACTGCGCGAGATCATTCGGGAGGTGACCAGGCTTCCGATTCGGTACGTGATTCTCTCGCACGTGCACCCGGACCACATTTTCGGCGCGGGTGCCTTCGCACCGGATAAGCCCATTTTTGTCGGTCATAACCGCCTTCCGTACGCACTCGCACAACGAGGCGAGTACTACCGCAGTCGGCTCGACAAGGTCCTGGGACAAGGTGCAGCCGGTCCGGTCGTTGAACCGACGATGCTCGTGAAAGAGCCTGCTGAAATCGATCTTGGCGGTCGAGTTCTATCGCTCACAGCCCACTCCACTGCGCATACGGACTGCGATCTCAGTGTCTTCGACCGTCAAACCGCCACTCTTTTGCCCTCCGATCTCCTGTTTGTGCGTCGGGTTCCGTCGCTCGACGGCAGTATCACGGGCTGGCTGAGGGAGCTTGACGCACTCAAGAAGCTGAACGCCCGGCGTGCGGTTCCGGGTCACGGGCCCGCATCGGTGAGTTGGCCTGCCGGCGCCGCGGACATCGAACGCTATCTGCAGGTCCTGCTGAGCGAGACGCGGCAGGCCGTGGCGAAGGGGTTAGAGATCGGCGAGGCCGTGCAGGCGGTCGGGCAATCCGAGCGCGGGCGGTGGACACTCTTCGATGAGTATCACGGCCACAACGTCACGAAGGCCTACAAGGAACTCGAGTGGGAATAACCGGCCGCCGGCACTTCGTCGGCACGGGCAGGAGCGGTATGCTGCCCAGATACGGAATTCGAGGGTTCGACATGGCGACGCTCAAGGGTTTGATGCTGGCGGCGATGATCTGCGTTCTCGGGTCGTTCACCACAATTTCCCAGGCGCAGGTCCCGGCTGATGAAGTGGCTCCGCGCGCAGAGCGCTGGAAGACGCTGCAGGAAGCGATCTTTGGCGATCGCAAGACGCTCGATGGGAGCGGAGTCATCGAACTCGACGTGCCACCACGCGCCCTCGACGCCGCGCTGGTTCCGGTCGGCTTGCAGCTGGTGGGCAACAAGCCCGTCAAAGCCGTGTACCTGATCATCGACAACAATCCGTCACCCCTCTCGGCGCATATCACTTTTGGGCCGAGGGCTGACACGCGCAGCATCAAGCTTCGAGTTCGCGTGGATGAGTACACGCTCATGCATGCGGTTGCGGAAACGCAGGACGGACAGCTATACCTCAGCGAAAAGTTCGTGAAGGCTGCCGGCGGTTGTTCGGCACCGGCGGGCTTCTCGGAAGAGGAAGCCCTGAAGGAAATGGGTCGCATGAAACTGCGGCTGCTTGGCGACTTTGCAGCAGGCAAGCCGATCCAGGCGCAGCTCATGATCCGCCATCCGAATTTCAACGGCATGCAGATGAACCAGGTCACGCGCTTCTACACGGCCGCGCGCTTCATCAGGAGCACCGAGGTTACTTACGAAGGGAGTCGCGTGTTTCACCTTGATTCCGACATTTCGATCAGCACGGATCCGGTGATCATTTTCGGTTTCGTGCCGCAAGCGAAGGGCAAGCTCAACGTCGCGGTTCAAGACAGCGACGATGCGACGTTCGCGCACAGCTTCGACGTGCCCGGGCTTGCAGCTTCAGCAGACGCAGGCAGTCTGCAATAGCAGCAATGTCGACTCCCTGGGCTTTCACGTGCGTGCTCGTTCTGTTCGTGCAAGCCGCCCCCGTTTCAGCGGCAGACACCCCGGCGAGCGAAACACCCAAGGCCGACGCAGCGGTTATTCCCGACGAGCCGGTCGACTACTGGACCGGGCCTGTTAACGGACCGGTCCCGGCGACACTTTCCGGCGGCGCCGTAGTACACACCGAAGAGCTGAGCGCGCTGGTGAAGGAGAGCAACGTCGTTCTGGTGGACGTATCGAATTTGCCTCATCGTCCGGAAAAGCTTGCGGAGGGAGCGCTGTGGCTACCGAAACCTCACCAGGTGATCCCCGGCAGTCTGTGGATTCCGGGCGCGGGCGTGGGCGCGATTGAGCCGGATGTCGATGCTGCTTTTCGCAATAAGTTGGCGCAAGCGACTGACAACGACCTGGATCGTCCCGTCGTCATCTACTGCCACGAGCGCTGCTGGTTGAGCTGGAATGCTGCGAAACGTGCGGTTCGTTACGGCTACCGGAAGGTGCACTGGTATCCAGAAGGTATAGAGGGCTGGAACGCCGCAGGACTGAAGAGCGTGATCATGGAGCCAACAGGCGGCTCCTTTGGAAGCCCCGCCCCTGCCACACAATGACCTGCTGTAGGCAAGGGTCAGAAATGCACTTCAATGCTGAGCTTGAGCGTGTGGTCGGGAGTGTTCGCGTTGAGTCCCTCCAGCAGTCCGAGACCAACCGTCATGCTGTTACCTTCCTGTTCTTCGGCGGCATTCTTCAGCAAGGCTGATCCCGGCGTCATTGCCTCGCTTCTCTGACCACCGCCGAAGTCGTAGGTGTAATAGAGAACGGCCCCTGCGCGGTGCTGATCAAAGTCTCCGAACGTCTGCGCCGGCACGGAAGGGTGCCCGGTATTCTCGACGCGTTCGACGGTGCCATAGCCTTCGAGTGCCAGCGACCAGCTTTCGGAGAATTTGTACATGAGCTGCGCCGCGTACGCGAAGTCCCACTTGTCGTCGACGGGTTTGCCCTCTTCGCGATCGCCTCCGAATGCGTACACCACCATCGGAACTGCCGCGGCAAACCAGCGACCGGATTTGAATTCGACAATTGGACCCAAGGTGAGGTTGTTGGGCTCCTCCTGATCTACGGGCGCTTCGATCTCCGCCACGACACCCAACCCGGCACCCTCGCCCTGCCGCGGAACGATGATCGCGACAACCTCCGCGCCGACATCCGCGAGCTTCAGATCATCGAAGTCGTTGGCCTGCTCGATGGTGGGTGGGTTATCGAGTCGTTCCTTTTCAAACTCGATCCCGACACGCATCTTGAGGAAGTTCGTGAAGCCCATTTCCAGCTCCAACGCGTAGCGCGCGCGAATGACGGCGTTCTCGTCGACCTCGATACCGTCCGGGCCGCTCACAATCTGCCGCGACGGCTGGCCCCACGACCAGGCGTTCTGACTCTGAAACTCGAATGCACCCGGGACACTGTCTAATGTCTTGAGCTCGAACTGGCCGATCACTGGCTCCGCTGCCGCTGGCGCAAAGGCGTCGCCGAAAGTGATGACGGCCGGCGCGATAACGCCCAGCACTGGAGAATGATCAAGCCAGCGCTTTCGGATCACGGACAACCTGATTGATGGCAGCGCTGAATGGCGCTGCCCTGTGTTCCGGCTCGGACTTTGAGTTCAATTTCAGGGAATCGGAAAGGCCGCGGTTCGCGACATACTACAGGTGGAAATCGCCACCTGTGTCCACGGCCGAGAAAAAAAGAAGCACGAAAGGGGGATTCTCGTGCTTCCGAGTTTCTCGCTTCAGATTGCCTGGCTTGCGCCAGAATCTGTGCGCAGCATGGGAGTTATGCGCGCAGGTTTAATGTATGAGAATGCTGTCAACATCGCTGTCGGAACGCAGCCCTTAACGCACGTCAGCTGATTCCTACATCGAGTGAAGCCCCGCCGCAATCAGTACGCCTCGCGATCAATCCCACCCGCATGATCCAGCAGGCTCATTCTATGGAGCGACGACAGGGGTAGGTTGATAAACACGCGCAGGCGTCGCTCCAGCTCGGAGCGCGTGCGGATCAATGACAAGCGCCGCGCGGGATCATCCTGCGCGTATCTCTCAGGGTCCTCACAGCGCCAATGCGCAGTTACCGTTCGGCCTGGCCAGGCAGGGGGCGCTTCTCCCGCGGCGGTGTCGCTCAAAGTGAAGACGAAATCCAGCGCCGGCGCGTTCTTCCCAACGAACTCGTCATAGCGCCTGGTCTGAACCTGGTCGGCTTTGATACCGACATGGGCGAGCACCTCCAGCCCTACCGGATCTACCGACTGCTTCGGCCTTACACCCGCACTGAAGGCGCGAAAGCGGCCCTTGCCGATCTGATTGAGCAACGCGGCGGCAAGCGGACCGCGTGCGGAATTCCGCTGCGAGAGAAACAGTGCGTTGAAAATCCTTTCCATACGGAGCTGTGACGCCGCAAGCGATCCAAGGTTCCCTAGTCCGCGCTCGACGCCTAGTTCAGCTGCGCAGTGATTTGAAAAACACTGTAGTCGCGCAGAGCGCTCCGTCGGGCCACAGCGCGTAGTCCGGAATTTGACCGCAGCGCTGCCAACCGTGCCGCGCATATAAGCGCTCGGCATCGCCGCTAGCCGTATCAAGTACCAGCAGCGTCTTGCCTGCGCTGAGAGCCGCGCGCTCAGCCGCAACGAGCAACGCGGCACCGATTCCATGCCGGCGTGCGCGTCGATGCACCAGCATCTTCGCCAGGTCGCCGCGGTGAGGCTGATTCTCAGCCTCGGCCCAAATCACCTGAACAGTGCCTACGATCCTTCCGGCCGCATCTTCTGCCGCAAGCACGACGCGTTCGCCGCGCGCCACGCTTGCCGACATCTCACGCCAGTACGCCTCCGCCTTTGTGCGCGACATCGGATGCATGAAGCTGACCGACGCACCACCTTCCACGCAATCGATCAGTACGTCGCTCAATCCCTGAATCTCGCGCTCACCGATGCGGTCAAGACACCGAATCTGACTGCCACCCGCCACTTTCAACTCCTCTGACCGTGACGATGATCTATAACGCCAGGAGCGAAAATGTCCGGTAAACCGAATGCGACGTCAACTCACCACGGCGGTTACGGTGCGCTGTACGGATCACCTCTCAGGCGCG
Source organism: uncultured Gammaproteobacteria bacterium (assembly GCA_963724625.1). Classification (GTDB taxonomy): domain Bacteria; phylum Pseudomonadota; class Gammaproteobacteria; order Steroidobacterales; family Steroidobacteraceae; genus DATBVX01. Next base: position 626,684 of record CAVRVO010000013.1, read on the forward strand.
CATCCCGATCTCGAGGATCTGCAGGTGACTGGACTTCAGCGCTGGTTGCGCCGTTCTGCCATTCGTGCGCGCATCGCCGCCAAACGCTGCTCCATGCCGGGATCGTCCTTGGGATCCGGAAGCGCTGCGAGCACACGCTTGTGCAGCTCGATGAGCGGCTCGCGGAACTCGGCATAGGGAATCACGTACAGGTCGTTGTTCAGCACCGCCGCCACAACCTTCTCGCCAAGCTTTTCGGGCTCGTATCCGGGCTCGATGACCTGTTTCAGACTTCGCATCACTTGCGGATCGGCACCGTAGTAGCCGGTGTTGGCAAGATGTTTCGGCCGCGTGAGCACCGCCTCGTGAATGTTCGTGTTCACCGCACCCGGACATAACACGGACACACCGATGCCGTGCGGTTCCAGGTCGAGGCGCAGCGACTCCGACAGACCGCGCACGGCGAACTTCGTGGTGCAGTAAATCCCCGTGCCGGCCATCGGCGTGAAGGCGGACATCGAGGCTGTGTTGACGATGTGACAGGGCTGACCGAGCTTGAGCATTCGCGGCACGAAGGTCTGGATGCCGTTGATGATGCCGCCAACGTTCACGCTCATCTGCCAATCCCAGTCGTCATAGGTCGCCTGTTGCATCGGGCCGAACTGGCTCACTCCGGCGGTATTGCAGAGGAGCTGCACCGGCCCCAGGACCCGCTCGGCCTCGTTCGCCGCTTCCGCGTAGGCCTTGCGGTCCGTTATGTCCAGCTTGATGCCGTGCACCTCGGCGCCGCGTGCGCGCAGTTGCGCGAGCCCGTCCTCGAGATGGTCCTGGCGGATGTCGGCGATTACGACCTTCATGCCGACGGCGGAGAACGCCTTGGCCTGTCCAAGCGCCACTCCGCTCCCGCCACCGGTAATGAACGCCGTCTTGCCCTTGAGGTCTTTCATGTGCGTTGTATATCAGAGTTACACTGACACCGAAAAGATGTCTGGAGCTTGTCATGGACCAGCCCGTCAAGTCGAAAGGCTTTCCGTTACCCAGCAGCCTGACCGTAGTCCCGGGAACCGAGCGGGCTCAGGCGGCCTACCCCTACTACATGCAGTTCAGCGAAGCCGACGATGAGCGCTTCTGGTTCTACAATTCCATGCACTTTCCGGAGCCCATGTCAGCCTTCGACATGGTGACCGCCGAAGCGGCGTACTGTGCACTCGGCTCCGCGAGCACCCGGGTTCACTCCATTCCCACCACGCTCGGTATCGACTACCGCATCATCAACGGTCGCGTCTATATCGGCGGGAATGCGGTTACCGATCCGGCAGAAATCGCCCGTCGCACCGATGAGTTCCGGGCCCGCGCGTTCTACTACTACGAGAACTGGGAACGCCTGTACGCGCAGTGGCGCGAAAAGATGCTCACGCTCATCGCCGACGCGCAGGCACTGCCCAAGCTCGAGCTGCCCGAGTTTGAGCCGCTCGAGCACGTGCATGCCGGACGTGGGATCGCCTCGAACCACTATCTCCTCGACGTTTACCAGAAGACGCTCGAGGGTTATTTCCGCATGTGGCATCACCACTTCGAGTTCCTGCTGCTCGGATATGGCGCCTACATGACGCTGTTCGCGTTCTGCAAGAAGGCTTTCCCCGAGATCACCGACGAAAGCATCGCCCGCATGGTCGCCGGCATCGACGCCGAGATCTTCCGTCCCGACGAAGAATTGCGCCGGCTGGCGCGACGTGCCGTCGAACTGGGCGTCGAGGGGCAATTCCAGGAAGGCCGCACGCCCGACGCGATCATCCGTTCGTTGCAGGGCGCGGGTGAAAGCGGACGTGAGTGGCTGAAGGAACTTCAGACGTCGCGCGACCCGTGGTTCAACATCAATGTCGGGGACGGCTTCTATCACTATCACCGCTCGTGGAACGACGACCTCTCGATGGCCTTTTCAGGACTCCCCGGCTACATCGCCAAGGTCCAGGCGGGCGAATCCCTGGCGCGCCCCTTCGAGAAGCTGCATGCCGAGCGCCGTGAACTGATCGCCGGTTATCGCGAGTTATTGAATTCAGACGAAGAGCGGCAAGCCTACGACCAGATGATTTCGCTGGCGCACCGGGTATTCCCGTACGTCGAGGGTCACAAGTTCTATTGCGAGCACTGGTACACGAATCTGTTCTTCAACAAGATCCGCGAGTTCGGCGCACTGCTCGCCGCGCACGGATTCTTTTCCGACGCCGAAGACGTCTTTCAACTGACACATTACGAACTCAAGGCTGCGATCGTCGATCTGATGACCGCGTGGTCGACGGCTTCCGCGCCGCGCGGGCCCGCGCACTGGCCGGAGGTCGTCGCTGAACGCCGTGCGGCAATCAAGACGTGGGCGACGCACGACACGCCGCCCGCGCTCGGCCCGGTGCCGGAAGCGATCAACGACCCCGCAATCGTCATGCTCTGGGGCATCACCAGCGAAACGCTCGACACCTGGCTGAATGCGAGCGACGGGCCGCCCAGCAACGAACTGCGGGGCTTTGCAGCATCGAGCGGTGTCGTCGAAGGCCCGGCACGCATCGTGAAGTCGGTGGAAGAAATCGGGCGCCTGCAGAAAGGAGACATCCTGGTCTGTCAGGTGACGAACCCGACCTGGGCGTCGGTGTTTCAGAAGATCGCCGCTGCCGTGTCGGATATCGGTGGATCGATGAGCCACGCCGCGATAGTGGCACGTGAATACGGGCTCCCGGCCGTTGTTGGCACGGGCACTGCGACTTCGCGAATCAAAGACGGTCAGCGTATCCGAGTCGATGGTGGCCGCGGCGTGGTTACCATCCTTCAGTAACCACGCACGCGCTGCCCGCACGGGTCGAGCCTGGGCCCGCCCGTCTCACGCCTGCTTGCTGCGCCAGCCCTCGTGGTAGGTCTCGCGGACTTCCCGCGCATACGGAACGGGCGACACTTTCACGCGGACATCGAGCTGCTTGTGACGCTCGACAGTCGACTTCTGCGTACCGCCATTCTCCTCACCCCAGGTCACCGTGAGGATTTCGCCGATATTGATATCCGGATCGACGATGCCGAGTGACAGCGCGGTGCGCTCGTTGAAGCTGTAACCGCCGAACATCGAGAAGCCTACGACCTTGCCGTTCTTGCTGATCTTGTCGTAGGACGAAGAGGCGTAGTTCGAATTCGGCAGGTCATAAAACTTGTAGAGGTCAACGTCGGGACGGAACATCGAAGCGTAGATCTTCGCCATGTCCTCGCCGTTCCACGCGAATGTCACCTTCTTGCGATGCGGCTGGTTCGCGATTTTCTCCAGGGCCTCGCGCCCGATGAAATCGTGGTCGAATTTGACGAACGGACCGTAGCCCAGTTCATACGGCGTGACGTAGTAGTCCTCGATGTCGTCCGATACGAAGCTGCCGCCCAGCGACCCGCTCGCCTCGTAGCCGCCCGCAGGCAGCCACTCCCGATACTTCTTCATCTTTTCGCCCGTGTAGACCGCGGGCAGCGGCGAGGGAATCCAGCCCGACTCGAGCGTGTTGCTCGAGTAGGCGCGCGCACCGACCTGCACGATACCGAAGTCCTTGCCCGCCTCGAGAATCGCTTCGCGAATCTCGTCGCGCTCCGCGTAGGGACCCCAGACCTCCAATCCCGGCGCTCCGGCCATGCCGTGCCGCAAGGCGCGAACCTTGCGCCCCTTGATATTGATCGAATCCATGGTGAAGAACTTGACGTCCGGGATCGGGCCGCCGTTCACGCGCTCGAGAATCTTGGCCGCGTTCGGGCCCTGGACCTGGTAGCGATAGTGCCGGCGCGTGACCAGGTTGCCGCGCGGATGCGATGGTGATCGGTCATCCCGGATGATGTCGACCTTGAAGCCGCCGGTCTCGGCCTGGAATTGCAACCAGTTCACCGTCGGGGCGCGGCCCACGAACAGGAATTCCTTGTCCGCGAGATAGAAGAGAATCCCGTCGCCGATGACGTAGCCATCGTGGCTGCACGGCACCATCTGCTTGGCCTTGTTCGGCGTGAAGTTCGCGAAGCTGTTGATGGTGCAATATGAAACCAGCTTGAGTGCGTCCGGGCCCTTGATCGTCAGTTCCGCCATGTGATGCGACTGGTCGAACAGCACCGCCGTGTCGCGCCAGGCACGCTGCTCGTCGCGCCAGTTGGTGAACTCCATCGGAACTACCGGGTAGATATAGGCCCCGATGCGCGCATTGCGCAGCATCTTGACGGGGTTCCCTGCGCTCTTAAGTACGGTCTCCAGGCTTTGCTGACTCATAAACTCAACCCCTCTCTGATCGATACGCAATGACTTGAATCGGGCCCACGGTGTGCTGATTCATCCGGCGCGCAACAGGCAATCGGCGAAGCGTGACACACGCGATCGTCCGCAACACGACGCTCGATGAACAGCGTTTCGTCCACCGGTGAAACCGCCGCCACGGCCGCGGACCTTGGGATCCCATCTTGACAGATCGGGATCCTAACAAGCAGCATGCTGCCCTGTCAGCAGGGGGGGTCCTTCGTCAGCACTCAGCTATCCGAAGCGATCGTGCGGCTGCGCGAGATGGTCTTGCGCGGCGAGCTCGTGCCCGGGCAAAGAGTCGCCGAAGCCCCCGTCGCCGAACAGCTCGGGATGTCACGAACACCCGTGCGCCAGGCGCTCCCACTGCTCGCCCAGGAAGGTCTGCTGACCGAGCACGAGACGCGCGGCTACGTCGTGCGTGCGTTCACTCCTCGCGATGTCCTGGATGCGATCGACACCCGCGGGGTCCTCGAAGGGCTCGCCGCCCGGCGTATCGCCGAGCAAGGTGCCTCGAAGGCTTTCATCCGTGAGCTGCGCACCTGCCTGCATGCCGGTGATGAGTTGCTCCGCAAACGCCGGCTCGAGGAAAACGATGAAGCGCCGTACGCGGAGATGAACGCGCGCTTTCACGGCTTGATTCAACACGAGGCGGGAAGCGTCATTCTTTCCGAGGCGCTGGAGCGCAACAGCCGCGTGCCGTTCGCCGGCCCACAGGCCCTCGCCTTCGATCGCACCAATCTGGAGCGGATGTACGAAGTGCTCTTCCAGGCACATCGACAGCATCACGGCATCGTCGAAGCACTCGAGCACGGCGAGAGCGGCAGGGTGGAGGCCCTGATGCGCGAGCACGCCAACTCTCCAAAGGAGAGCCTCAATCTGTCCGGATTCCACATGGCACCGGCACAAGCCGTGCGACGGCTGGCTCTCGCCAAGTGAAGCTTTAACAGTTACGCTGAAAGCGAAGACACTTTCGTTATCCGAAAAATTCGGAGTCACGACTGAAGCCTTAGCCGCATCTGATCGATTCCACAGGGGGGACAACATGATCAGACTCGACCACGCCCGCTCGCCGCGCCTCGCATGGGCGCTCTGTACGGGTATTGCGATGCTCGTATGCATACCCGCCTCTGCTCAGCAGACACCAGCCCAGGTCTCCGCCACTGGTGGTAACACGCTGGAGGAAGTCATCGTCACGTCCCAGAGGCGTGAGCAGAATATCCAAAACGTCCCGATCGCGGTCAGCGCGTTTACGACGGAGACGTTGAGGGCAAAGGGTGTGACAGACATTCACTCCCTGAGCAATCTCACTCCGAACGTGAATCTCGATGCCAGCTCGCCTTTCTCGGGCGACACCTCGGTACTCTCGGCGTCGATTCGCGGCATCGGCCAGGATGACTTCGCCTTCAATATCGACCCGGGCGTGGGCGTGTATCTCGACGGCGTCTTCCTCGCGCGCACGATTGGCGCGAATCAGAACCTTCTGGACGTCGATCGGGTTGAAATCCTGAAAGGCCCCCAGGGCACGCTGTTCGGCCGCAACACCATCGGCGGTGCGATCAACATCGTGACTCACGAGCCCGGAACAGAAGCGCGTTTCCAGGCCCAGGCAACGGGCGGCAGTTTCAGCCGCGCCGATGTCGGATTCACGGCCGACCTGCCGATCAGCGACAAGTTGCTCACGTCAGTCACGGCCTCTTCGTCGCAGCGCGACGGATACCAGGACGTGATCCCGTATCCAAGCGGCACACTGTTGGGCGACACACCCTGGGTCGTCGATCCGCCGAACGCGTACCCCAGGGCCGGCTACGACCAGGCCAGTTCGTACGGCGGCCAGAACCTACAAGTGATCCGCGGCAAGGTCGTCTGGCACGCGTCGGATGCGTTCAAGTTGACTGTGACGGGCGACTACCAGCACCAGGATCAACCCTCGACACCCGTGACGATCCTGAGCGTCAACACAACTCCCGCGGCCATCTTTGGCTATGCCTACAACACCTGCATCAGCAACACGGCCGCTGCTCTGAATGCACCTGGTGGAGTCGATCCGATCTTTGCGGGCCAATGGAATACCATCAACGGCGTGTGCAGCCCGCGCGCAACGGGCTCGCCCGAACTGGGTGGAACCGGCGGCGCCGCGCTCGGCGGTGCCGGATACGTCAGCGGGCCGGGAGGCAATCTGCTTCTTTCCGCCACGCCGCGCATCTATTGGAACTTTGCGAACACGCAGACGGGCGACATCGACAAGACCTACGCCAATGGCGTGAGCTTTGCGAAGAATGATGTCTGGGGCACCTCGCTGACTGCGGACTGGACTCTCAACGACCAGAACGAAGTGAAGTTCATCACCGGCTACCGCCAGATCAAGTGGAGTGTCGGCATCGACCTCGATGGCACGCCGGAGTCGATCCAGGAAGTGACGGACAACCAGAACCAGTACCAGTTCTCTGGAGAGCTCCAGTGGCTCGGCCGAGCGTTCAACGACAACCTCGAATTCGTCGCCGGCCTCTACTACTTCAAGGAGAACGGCTTCGTCCACGACTTCGTGCCGTTCCAGGGTCTGCTCTACGTTTATGATTACCAGAATGACGTGGACACCGAGTCGTACGCGGGCTTCCTGCACATCGACTACAAGTTCACGGACCATTTCAGCGCAACACTCGGTGGCCGCTACTCGGACGAAACGAAGAAGTTCATCGGCGGTCAGGCCGATCTCAACGGGTTCTCATACAAAGCCAGCGGATGCACTCCGCCGGGCGCGCCTTCGACGCTCATCGGCGGTCCGCCGTTCCTCACCTGCCAGCAGTTGCTCGGTTTCCCGTCGGCTGAGCAGCCGCTGCGTTACTTCCCGCCAGACCAGCAAAAACAGACCTTCACGGAATTCACGCCTGAGGTTGGACTCCAGTGGACCTTCTCGGACGACGCCATGACGTACGTCAAGTACTCGGAGGGCTTCAAGTCCGGCGGCTGGACGACGCGCCTGTCCGCCCCGATCACGGATGGCACGTTCGCAGAGTTCAAGCCGGAACGAGCCGAGTCGTATGAGCTCGGCCTGAAGTCTGTGTTCCTCGACAATCGCTTCCTGGTGAACACCGCGATCTTCTATACGGACTATGACGACATTCAGCTCAACTTCCAGGAAGGAGCGTCGCCCATTCTGCGCAACGCCGGCAAAGCTCGACTGCAGGGCATCGAGGTCGAGTCGCAGGCAGTCCTCGGCGGCGGCTTCGGGTTTACCTTCGCGGGCGGCTACATCGATGCCAAGTACACGGAGGTCACCGCGATCGGCATCACCACCGACAGCAAGCTGCCGAAGACTCCGGACTGGAAGGTCAACGTCGGACCCACTTTCGATTGGGGCCTGGGCAACGGCGGCAACGTGCGGTTCTCCGTCGATTACACGCACACCGACGACCTGGTCAACGATTCTCTGAACACTGAGAACCTCAAGCGTCCGGAGGTGGACAACTGGAATGCCTCCATTCGCTACTCCTCGCCGGACGATAAGTATGAATTCGCGGTCGGGGGCACGAATCTCAGCGATGAGCGCTACCTCGTGACGGGCTCCATCAACGAAGCCGCCGGTGAACACACGGGAACCTACAGTCCGCCGCGGCAGTGGTACGCATCGGTGAGAGTGAACGTCGACTGACGGTAGTGTGTGAGGGGTATCCCCCTCGCTCAATGTGGCAGAGGTGTCTCCTGTGTGGCAGGAGGCGCCTCTGCTGCATCTATCGGTGAATCTGCCGTAGCGCCGCGACCTTCAGCGCGGCGCTGTACCTCGGCCGCTCAGGCACGTCGAGCGCGACTATCCGCCCCACAGTCTCTTGCTGGCGATGCGTGCGCCCTCCGCCATCGCCGCGAACTTCATATACGCGATATCCGGCTCGACCGGACCAAAGCCTGCAAAGGTGCTGAAGCCGCAATCGCTGCCGGCGAGCACACGCTCTCGACCCACGATATCTGCAAAATGGCAGATGCGCTCCGCAACGAGAAGTGGGTGCTCCACGTAATTGCTCGTTGAGCCGATGACACCCGGGATCAGGACCTTGTCATCCGGAATGCGCGCGTCACGAAACACTGCCCACTCGTGTGCGTGGCGCGGGTTTGCGGCCTCGAACAGCAACGCTTGCGGCTTGGCCTTGATGACGATGGGCAGGAGGTCCTCCATCGGTACGTCATGGTGATGCGGCCCTTCATAGTTGCCCCAGCACACGTGCATGCGGACCCGATCGGCCGCTACGTTCCTCAGCGCGTGGTTCAGCAGCTCGATGTGTATCGCCGCGCGCTTGAGGAAGTCCTGCACGCTCGCGTGGCGGTACATCGTGTGACGTCCCATCCCGAGATCCGGTGCGTCGATTTGCAGCAGGAGCCCCGCTGCGACGATCGCTTCGTACTCAGTGCGCAGCGCTTCGGCGAGCGCCTCGAGGTACGCATCGAGATTCGGGTAGTAGTCGTTCGGTTGAAACAGCCCGATCACGCCCGGAGAGCCAGCGTTCAGAAAGGCATCGGATGGATGAGCTTGCGCGACCGCCGCGCGCAAATGATCGATATCGCCCTGGAGCGGTGCCAGGTCCTTGATCTTGATGTCGCCTACGCATCGCGGCCTGCGGTACTTCGCGGTCGCGCCCCGTTCGGCGAGCTTCTTCAGGAGCCCCGGAAATTCCACCAGGTCCTGGCCCGGCTCTCGCGGCGTGTCGCCCGCGAAGCCGGTGAAGCGATCAGCGATGTAAGTCGCATAGCTGATCTTGCTCATCTCCCCATCGCTCACGACGTCGATGCCCGCCTCCATCTGGCGGCGCACGACGTCCTGCACCGCGGCCGCTATGGTTAGGGTGCCGGCAGCCGGCATCAGCGAGCGTTCCATTCTCGCGAGCGAACAGCACGTCGGTCACCGCCTGCGAACGCGGCAGGCTACCGACGTGCGTGGTCAGGATGCGTTCAGTGCTGAGCCTCAACTCCCGGTCTCGTTCAGCGCCGTCGCGCTAGCGGTACGTGTTGTTCGAGGTGTGATCGCCGCCCAGCCAGCGCTTGAGCTCCGCATGCGCCTTGCCCACGGCCTCGCGGTTGATCCTTTCGACGTCCGGGTGATCGCGAGTGAACTCCACGATCATCCCATTGGGGTCGGTCACATACACCGAGCGGCAGTAGCCGTGCTCCAGCACAAAGGACTGTGGCTCCTTGAAGCCCGCGTCCTTGAGGCGCTTTTCGATTCCCGCCTGCGTCTCGTCATCGACCCTGAGGGCGATGTGGTGAAACGGCGTAAACGGCATCTTGGGGCCGAACTGCTCCTGATCGCCAGGATTCGCGAACTGGAAGAACGCGAGCGCCCCACCGTCGCCGAGGCCAAAGAAGAGATGACAGTAGGTGCGTTCGGCGCCGAACAGCATGTCCTTCTCGCACCAGGTCGCCATCAGCGGCAGCCCGATGACCTCCTCGTAGAACTTGCGCGTCGCCTCCAGATCTCGCGACACGTAGGCCGTGTGATGCAGCCGCGACGGCAGCTTCGCTTTGATAGCCATGACAGAAACTCCACTCAGAACTTGTACGTGAACTCCAAGCCATACTGGCGCGGCAGGCCCTTGAACAGGAAGCCGCCAGGCGAGAATTCCTGATTATATTCCTCGTCGCCGAGATTCTTGCCCCAGGCGGCTACGCGCCACTTGTCGCTGCCCAGGCTGATCCGTCCGTCGAGCAGATCGATCGGATCACGCGAGGTGACGTTGTACGGGTCCCACCAGGTCTCGCCGACCTTGCGGTAATCGGCGCGGAAGGTCAGGTCCAGCCCCGCGGACAGGGGCTGCCGATATTGCAACCCGGCATTGGCCGTGTAACGCGAGACCAGCGGCGCTTCGTTGCCGACGACGCTCCGGTCCTCCATGTCGGTGATCTTGCTGTCGGTGTAGCCGTAGGACGCGTAGAAATCGAAGCGATCCGTCAGGTGCGCTGTCAACTCGACCTCGCCGCCCTTGTAATCCGCATCGAGATTGCCGAGGTTCTGCGTCGAGTTCGCGGCGAGGAACACAAAGAAGTAGCCGTTCTCCGATTTGGTCGAAAACAGCGCCACTCCCAGATCCAGGCGGCGATCGAGGAATTGGCCCTTGAAGCCGACCTCATACGTATCAGCGACTTCAGCCTCGAACAGGTCGTTCACACCAAAGATCGGCGGGACCTGCGCATCGGCCACTGCGCCGACGCCGGTCTGGTTGAAACCACCGCTGCGGAAACCGCGACTGTAGCCGCCGTAGAGAGTGACGTTATCCACTGGCTTGTAGCGCAGGGTGATCTTGGGCTGCGGTTCGCTCCAGGTGTGCGAGCGCTTGTCGCCCGTATTCACCTGAGGCTCCGGTGGAGGCGGCTGCGGAATGAACCCCTGCGGTGTGTCAGTCGTGTTCGTGCGCTTGTCCTCGTCGTAACGGATCGCGGCGTCGATCTCGAAATTGTCAGTGACCTCGAAGGTCGCATCTGCGAACACCGACCAGGCTTCCTGGTCCTGTGAATCGGCGAGGAACGTGAAGCTTGGATTGTTCCCCGACAACCGCGGCTCGTGGTACACGGGGAACACACCTGCTCCCGTATCGACCATGTTGCCCGTGGAGATGAATCGATCCGTGTGTGCATAGTAGGCGCCCGCGATCCAGCGGAAACGCCCCTCGGTCGGCGACGTGAAGCGAATCTCCTGGCTGTAGGCCTGGACGTCGAGGAACTGGCTCTGGTTCAGGTCCACAGCGGGGCCGCCCACGATGGGCAGGAACGTGAAGAAGAACGACTGTGGCGCCGGTCGAAAGTCGAACGCATCGCCCGTCAGGACCTCTTCGGTGTCGTCGTAGGAAGAGATCGATGTCAGGGTCCCGCCGCCGAGGTTGAAGTCGAGCTTGAGAGCCACATTCCACATTTCACGCTCGTTGGTCCCCGGGTTGTCGAGCGTGATCGGTGTGCTGGTGTTGTTCGCGTCTGAAACGATGCTGAAGACGTTCGCCTCGTCGGCCCGCGGAATGACGAAATAGAGTGCCTTGGTATCGATCTTGGAATATGAGGCCCGCAAGTCGCCGGTAAAGAGATCGTTCGGCTCCCACAGCAGGCGCACGCGACCGGCAAGGTTGCGTACCGGGTCGGCCTTGGTGCCGAGGAATTCGTTTTCGAGGAAGCCGTCAGTGTCGTAGTACGCGACGGACGCACGGTATTTCAGTTGGTCCGTGATGGGGCCGCTGATCTCGCCCTTGGCTGTATAGGACGATTCGTTGCCGTAACCCAGCGTGACCGACCCTTCGAACTCATCGGCCGGGGGCCGCGTCGTGTACAGGATCGCTCCGCCGATGGCGTTGCGGCCATACAGACCGCCCTGCGGACCCTTCAACACTTCGATCTGCTGAATGTCGTAGAGCTCCTGGTTGAACTGGGCCGGGTTGGTCTGCGCGACGCCGTCGATGAGCACCGCAACCGAGGGCTCGCTGTTGCGCGCCTGCGATATGCCACGGATCACGACGAAGGCGTTACCCACATTCTGCGTTTCCACCAGGTTCATGTTCGGAACCATGCGGATGTAGTCGGCGGCCTTGGTGATTCCGGCCGCCTCGATCGCCCGCTCGGTGAACACGTTGATGGTCACCGGTACGTCGCGAAACGCTTCATCGCGCTTTCGGGCCGTCACCACGACTTCTTCCAGCGTGCCCGGCGTGCCGACGACCTGTGCCTGTTGGGCCATCACGTCGACCGCTAACATCGACCCGAGCGCAAACATCACGCTCAGCGATACGAGTCGCCCCCTCTTGGTAGCCATTTGAACCCCTCCGCTAGTGACTCGATTGATTACTGTTGCCTCGTCGCTCGAGCTCAGCACGCACCAGGCGGGCTCCAGCGACCATCGACTTGAGCTTTCCGAATGCCACATCCCTGGGCAGGTATTTCATGCCGCAATCCGGCGCGACGATGATGTTCTCGGCTGCAACGAACTCGAGCGCGCGACGAATGCGCGCTGCGACGGTTTCAGGCGATTCCACCGTCTGGTCGGCAAGATCGATGACGCCGAGGATGATCTTCTTGCCCTGGAGTGACGCAAGGACCGAACAGTCCAGCTTCGACTGCGCGGTCTCGATCGACACTTGCTGACAAGTGCAGCGCGCAAGCTCCGGCAGAAACGAATAGGCGTTAGGCCGCTCGTGAATGATCGCCGCGTAGCCGAAACAGATATGAACGGCGGTCGTCTGCTTGATGCCATCCAGCGCGCGGTTGAGCGCGTCCAGCCCGTATTGCCGCGCCAGGGCGGGCCGCGCCTGCATGTAAGGCTCATCGATCTGCACGATGTCGGCGCCCGCAGCGAAGAGATCGCGGATCTCCTCATTCACAGCAGCGCCATAGTCCATCGCTGCCTGCGCCACATCACCACCGTAGTGCTCGATCTGCGCCTGCTGCGACATGGTGAACGGGCCGGGAACGGTGATCTTGCGCAAACGCGTGGTGTGCTGCTTCAGGAATTCCAGGTCTGCGACTTCAACCGGATGCTTGCGACGTATCCGGCCCACGACGCGAGGTACTGGATTTGGATGGCCGCTGCGGTCCAGTGCTGTCCCCGGGTTGTCGATGTCTACACCTTCGAGCGCGGTCGCGAATCGGTTTGAATAGCTCTCGCGACGGATCTCGCCATCCGTGATGATGTCGAGGCCGGCTTCCTCCTGGGTCTTGATGGCGAGAATCGTGGCGTCATCCTGCGCTTCGGCAAGATAGGGCTCCGGGATCCGCCAGAGTTCCTTCGCGCGCACTCGCGGCGGGAACCGGCCCGCAAGCTTGGCGCGGTCGATCAGCCAATCCGGCTGCGGAAGACTCCCGACCAGGGAGGTTGGAAAGAGCGTTTGAGCTTCACGCGCCATGCCCTTCACCCCGCCGCCCGGCGTACGCTCTGGGGGCCGGTACGAGCGGGCCAATGCTTGTCCTTGCTCAGGACTGCCCGGATCTCGGTTCCGTGTTCGTCGAGCAACGGCGCCGCCGACACCAGCGTTGCGCGCTCACCGTTGAACTGAAGCGGCGGTCGTACCGCATACCGGCCACCTTCCCTGAAGGACTCCACCGGCACGACAAGGCCGAGGTGCTTCGCCTGAGGGTCCTTCACGACCGAATCGATGCCATTGATGGGAGCAAACGGGACGTCGTGCTCGCTCAGTCGTTGCGCCCACTCGCCCAGGGAGCGGGTACGAAACAACCGATCGAGCACTTCACCGAGCGCCTCATAATTGTCGATGCGCGCCAGGCGACTATTGAAACGCGGATCTGCATCGAGTTCCTTGGCGCCGAGCGCCTCAGTCAGTCCGCGCCAGAACTTTTCGAGTGACGACAGGTGAATGGCGAGCAGCTGATCGTCCGCTGTGCGCAGGATATAGGCCTGGGCGAGTCGTGGACGATCTGTCGATTTGGGTATGGCGCCGAGCGCAAAGAACGCCGCGAACGGCTCAACTGCAAAGTGCGCCATCGCCTCGAGCATCGAGATCTCAACCAGCGAGCCGTGACCGGTCTGCGATCTTTCGTACAGCGCACCGAGAACCCCATACGCCGCGTAGATTCCAGTGATGGCATCGGCCAGTGCAGGCCCCAGGAATCGCGGCCGTTCGGGATCGACAACGACGCTCAGGAATCCCGACAACGCCTGCGCCACCGAGTCATAGCTCGGCCGTTCGGCGTAAGGACCATCGGCGCCGAACCCGCTGATCGAGCAGTAAATCAGCCGCGGATTGAGCGCCCGCAATTGATCCGGGCCGGCACCGAGCTTCTCCGCTGTGCCGGGACGAAAGTTCTGCAGATAGACGTCGGCTTCGGCGATGAGCCGCTCGAAGAGTTCCTTGTCGGAGGATTTCTTCAGATCGCAGACGACGCTGCGCTTGTTGCGGTTGTAGGCCTGAAAGTGCGGTGAATAAAGATCGCCCTGGTAGCTTCGATAGGGGTCTCCACCGGGGCTTTCGATCTTGATGACATCTGCACCGAGGTCCGCAAGCATCATCCCGGCACACGGGCCGGTAATGAATGTCCCCTGTTCGACGACGCGGATTCCGCGCAGTACCTGGATCGAGCTCATGGCGTGCGCGTCATCATCAGCTCGCCTTGACGCCGCCGGAGCCGTCGCTGGGCACAAATCCCTCCGGAGAGTCGCCGTCATAGCGAATCGCCGCGGCGCCCGAGTGCGCGAGCACGAATCCGATGGGACGTTGCTGCTCTTCCAACAGGTGCGCAATGAGGCTCGCGGTCCTCGCCAGAATCGGCACGCCCTTCACCGCAAGCAACGGGTACCCCGCATCCAGCAGTACCGCTCCGATCGCACCCGAGACGTTCATCACCAGCGATTTGCCGAGAACCTCGGGCACGAGTTTCTCGACATCCCGGGCAATCTCGATATAGCGACCGGCGACGCCGCTTTGCGCCGCAACGGAGAGGAGCGCTTCGACCCTCGGATCGACTGCCTTGTGCAGCGGATGCCCGTAGCCTGGAACCGGTTGGCGACGATCTCGAAGCTCGATGAGTGCATCACGCACCGCGGAGGCCTGGGGGCCCCGATCGACGATACCCTGGAAGAAACGCGCGGCGGCTTCGGCGGACCCCAGGATGACCGACCCGCAACCCAGAATCCCTGCGGCGACAGCCCCTTGCAGTGCCTCAGGTGCCGCTGCCAACGTCATCCGACTCGCTGCGACGCTTGGAACGAGGCCGTGTTCCGCGATCGCAACGAGCGCCGCATCGAGGACGCTTCGTTGCGCTGCCGAGGGCAGCTTCCCGGTAACCAGCAGCCACAGGTGATCGGTGAAGGAGACCTTGCCGACGAGATCGCGGCACAGGTCAAACCCGCGAATGACGATTTTCTGCGGATTGGCGGCTGAAATCGCGGAGCTGCGGTGCTCCTGAGCTCCGATTTTCACGCCAGCAAGCCTCCGGGCGTCTTGATCATTTTCGTATAGCGAAATAAAGTTCGTGTTACGAATATGCTGAGGCTTTGGGTGCTTGCACGTCAAGCTGAAAGGGTCACCTTCACTTCTCCAGTTTCGTATATCGAAATAGACTTCCAGCGCATGCCGTCCCGTCCACCTTCCACGCAGCGACGCGAAGCCATGGGTGGTCTCGCCAAGGGACTGCAGGTCATTCGTGCGTTCACGCGCGATCACTCCTCGCTCACCCTGAGCGAGATCGCTGCTATCGCGCGCTTGCCGCCCGCGACGGCCCGGCGTTGCCTGCTGACACTCGAAGAGCTCGGATACGTCACACGCCGAGGTCGCACGTTTCTGTTGCGTCCGAAGGTGCTCGAGCTCGGCGCCGCCTATCTCGAATCGATGGATATCGAGCACCTCACCAAGACCCATCTCGAGGAGCTGGCGCGGCTCACGGGTGACTCGGCGGCGCTCTCGGTGCTGGACGGCAATGACATCGTCTATGTAGCCAGGACATCCGTCCGCACACTGGTACGGCTCGAAGCGCATGTCGGCAGCCGCTTCCCGGCCCACGTCACTTCAATGGGCCGGGTGCTCCTTGCCGGTCTGAACCCCGAGCGCCTCGAGCGGTATTTTCGTACCCAGGCGTTCGTCGCCCTCACGGAGCACACGGTGATCGATCCCAAGAAGATCCGGCAGTTGATCGAAGAATGCCGGCGCAATGGTTATTCCGCAGTCCAGGACGAACTCGCGTACGGCGTTGTTGCTCTGGCGGTTCCTGTCCACGACCAGTACGGGCGCGTGGTTGCAGCGCTCAACAGCTCGAGCCATTCCCGCCGCATCACCAAGGCCAGGCTGGTGCGCGAGCGGCTCACCATGCTGCAGCAGGCGAGCGAGCAGATCTCCACCGAGCTTGCTCGGGTGCCCGGCCTCTCGCTCAGCGCCCAGGTCTGAGTCTCATCACGGCGCTTGACGCGCCTGCGCCGCGTCCGTAGCCTGTTTGCGAAATATTTTTCGGTATACGAATTTTTGCAGCGGAGCGTGCGATCGACGCCCGACATGCCGTTATGCAG
The DNA here is from genome assembly GCA_963724625.1 of uncultured Gammaproteobacteria bacterium. GTDB lineage: Bacteria > Pseudomonadota > Gammaproteobacteria > Steroidobacterales > Steroidobacteraceae > DATBVX01. The sequence goes on from CAVRVO010000013.1 coordinate 642,934, forward strand.
ACACCGGATCAGTACTTCACATTGGGCAGCTCGCGCCTGCGGTATCGCGATGAGGGCCACGGCAGTGTCCTGATCCTGATCCACGGCTGGACGCTCGATCTCGAGATGTGGCAGCCCCAAGCGCTGGAACTGAGACGGGCATGTCGCGTCATCCGTTACGACCGTCGCGGCTACGGCTTGTCGTCGGGCCAACCTTCCCTGGCCGAGGACTTCGATGACCTGTCCGAGCTGCTCGATCACTTGCAGGTTCGCAGCGCGGTGGTGCTGGGAATGTCGCAAGGGGCGCGTGTGGCGCTCGACCTCGCGCTGCGTCTGCCTCATCGAGTCTCCGCCCTCATACTGGATGGTGCGCCCGACCCCACTGACGCGACCGAGGGCGGCCCAGACGATGAAGTTCCGCGCGCCCACTATCGGGAGTTGATTCGAGCGCAGGGCATGCACGCCTTTCGGCGCGAATGGCGGGATCATCCGTTCGTTCGCCTCCACACGACCGATGCCCCGACGCACGAACTCCTGGCACAGATGCTCGCCCGGTATCCGGGTCGGGACTTGCGCGAAACCCCGCCACAGCCTGCGCTACCCATGGAGGCGACGACACTGAACCTGCTGCGTAAGCCCGTCCTCATTCTGAATGGCGAACTTGATACTGAGATTCGCCGGCGCCTGGGTCTCATGCTCAGTCATGCCCTGCCCTTCGCCACGCGCGACGTCGTGCCTCAGGCGGGGCATCTCGCCAATCTCGACAACCCACGCGCGTACAATGACTTCATTCGTCACTTTCTCGCCCGCCTCGCACGCGCGGCCGCATAGCTGGAGCGCAAGATGGCAAAGCTCCTGGTTCTCTACTACAGCAGCTACGGACACATCGAGCAGATGGCCTACGCCCAGGCCGAAGGCGCGACGAGTGTTTCCGGTGTCAGTGCCGTCGTGAAGCGCGTGCCGGAACTCGTACCGCCCGACCTGGCCAAGGCGTCGGGCTTCAAGCTCGATCAGGCAGCGCCCATCGCTGAACCCGACGAGCTGGTGAATTACGACGGGTTCATCTTTGGTACGCCAACTCGGTTTGGAAACATGGCCTCGCAGATGAGGAATTTCTGGGACCGCACCGGACCGCTTTGGGGGCAGTACGCGCTGGTCGGAAAAATCGGCAGCGTCTTCTGCAGCACCGCCAGTCAACACGGCGGGCAGGAGACGACCATCACCTCGTTCCATAGCACTCTCCTTCATCACGGCATCATCGTTGTCGGCTTGCCGTACACGTTCAAGCTGCTCTCGACGATGCGTGAGGTGACTGGCGGTACACCGTACGGTGCGAGCTGCGTGACCGGCGCCGGCGCCGAGCTCCGCATGCCCAGTGCGCTTGAGCTCGACATGTGTCGCTACCAGGGCGAGCACGTGGCGCGGATCGTGAGCGACCTGGTCGCTGGACGTGCGGCCAGGAAATAGCGGCGACGCTCGCGAATGACCGTCACCGCATCTTCCGTGCCCAAACCAACTGCGACTACCAGCGACGCATCCCCGCCGTTTCGTTTCTACGACAATCGGCAGAAATACCTCGCCTTCGTCAATACGTGTAACGAGAAGCCCGCCATAGCGCGCCGGGTCGCGCACGAGTTGTCGCACATTCACCCGCAACCGCCGAGCCTCAGGATTTTCGACGCCGGCATGGGCGACGGTACGGTGTTGTCGCGCGTCATGCGCAGCATCCATCGGGACTTCCCGACCGTCCCGCTGCTCGCGGTCGCCAAGGAAATCAGCCTCGAGGATGTGCGCCTCGGTCTCGACAAAATGCCGGATCGCTTTCACGAGCATCCGTCCACCGTGCTCGTGATCACCAACCTCAATTATTCCGAGGCGCCGCGCCTCATGCCGCGCGACCTCACTTCAGCGGCCGCCCTCAATTGGCGGGAGGTGCGCCTGCGCGGAAACTCCGCGTTCGAGTATGGCGAACAGATCGAGGCCCTTTGCCAGTCGCTCGACCAGGCCTGGCAAACGAAACCCAGTGCCAAGACAGGCAACCCGGTCTACGCACGTCCTTCGGTGCTCGTCCTGTATCGCGAGGATCACAAGTTCCTGCTCGACGCGGTCATCCCGCGACCCGGTCATGTCTTCGAAACTTATGACCTCATCGTCGCGTCCCAGCCCTGGCGGGCCCGCACCTCCGCGGAGTTCAAGGCGTCGCGAGTGCTCGCACCGCTGGCCCGGAGCCTGGCGCCCGGTGGCCGTCTTCTTGGCATCCAGTCGGCGGGCAAGGATCCGGCGCTGGAGATCATCCAGAAACTGTGGCCGGGCGAGAACCCATTTCAGGTGGATCGACATGCCCTGCTCGCTGCGCTGAAGAACGAGCTTGGGCGGGACGCGCGGGACTACGTCCTCACCGCCTTGCCAGATGAAAAAGCCATCTTCCGCTACGAAATGCACACGCTGCCGTCGGAAATCGGAGACCGCATCGGCACCTCCACGCTCTTTGCCGCGTGGAACGCGGCGATCTACGTCAACCAGATCGAGGATGAGCGACTCGACGCGGTCGCCCATGACGGCAAGTACCTGGAAGTGACACAGGCTGTGCTCCAGAAGCATGGCGGGCTCTGGTTCAACGATGAAACCTTCGTTGTCAGCCGGCGCAAAGCTTAGCGGGCGATAGTCGCGCGGCCAGTGACATGAGCCTCGATGCCGAAATCGAAGTCCCCGTGCTCATCGTCGGGGGCAGCATGGTGGGGATGACCACCGCCCTGTTACTCGGATATCACGGCGTGCATTCGCTCGTCGTCGAGCATCACCGTGGCACTGCGATTCATCCCCGTGCGGCGTCAGTTACCCAGCGCACGATGGAAATCTTCCGCAGCGTGGGCATCGAGCAGATCGTTCGCACCAAGTCTGAAGCTCAATTTGTGCAGGATGCCGGCGTGGTCGGTGTCGAAACGCTTGCAGGCGGCGCGACCGCCCATTACATCGCCAACTTCAACGACGGCATACGGGACCTGAGCCCGACGGTGCGCGTGTTCCTGTCACAGAACGCGCTGGAGCCGACACTCAGGGAAGGCGCCGAGCAATACGGCGGCCGAATCCTGTTTGCGACCGAGTGCATATCGCTCGAACAAAATGCGGACGGCGTGACCGCAGTGATTCGCCATCGCGACACCGGCGAGACACGGCGGGTGCGCGCGCAGTACCTCATCGCGGCTGACGGGGCGCACAGCCGTATCCGCGAGAATCTGGGCATCCGCATGCGTGGGCATGGCGTGATGTCGAAGAGCGTCACGATCTATTTCCGCGCGAACCTGCGCAGCTTCCTCGATGGCAAGCTCGGGGCGGTGGTCTACGCGAATCATCCGCAGCTGCGCGGGTTCTTCCGTTTCGAGAAGCCCTTCGAGAGCGCGTTCCTGGTCGTCAACACGGTGGGCGACGCTGCGCGGCCCGACGTGGATGTCTCGACAAACTTCACCACCGAGAGTGCGCTACGGATGGTTCGCCTCGCAATCGGCGACCCGGATATTCCCGTCACGATCGAAAACGTGATGCACTGGAAGGCGACAGCCGACACCGCGGAGCACTTTCGTGACGGCCGTATTTTCATTGCCGGCGATGCCGCGCATGTCATGCCACCAACTGGTGGCTGGGGCGGTAACACCGGTGTCCAGGACGCACACAATCTCGCCTGGAAACTTGCACTGGTACTGAGGGGAAGCGCGGGCGAGGACCTCCTGTCAACGTACGAAAAGGAACGCCGCCCGATTGGCGAACTCACCGTCGAGCAGGCCTACACCCGTTATCTGCTGCGAACCGATCCGTCGATTCCCAGAGACACAATGCAGCCGGTCGTGAATGACCTCGATATCGAGCTCGGATATGTGTATCGATCATCGGCGGTGATTGCGGAAGGTGCCCAGGTGCCCCTGCACGTCAATCCTCGCGAGTCGCACGCCATGCCCGGCACACGGGCGCCTCACTATTGGCTACAGCATCATGGCCAGCAAATTTCGACGCTGGACCTCTTCGAGCGCAACTTCACGCTACTCGCAGCTCCGGAAGGCGCTGCGTGGTGCGATTGCGCAGCGGGTGTCGCCAAGCAAGCTGGGCTCAAGCTGGACGTACTTCGATTGGGGCAGGACGAATTACACGACCCCAGTGGCGGATTTCCTGCAGCCTACGGACTCGAGCCCTCCGGCTGCGTTCTCATACGCCCGGATGGCTTCGTTGCCTGGCGTGCCAGAAACGGATCCGACGCCTCCGCATCAACCTTGAGCGCTGTCCTGAGCGCGATTCTCAGCCAACGCAAAGCCGCCTGAGGCGCGCGAGCGAGACTCCCTGTGAACCGAAGAGGTTCCAGGACGCTCAATGTTCTGCATGAAGCAGGACCAACTCTTCGACCCGCCCCTCGCGTTGCCCGATGGTTTCGTTTACCGGCACGAGTTCATCACTCCTGTCGAGGAAACCGATCTCATTGCGGCCATCCGGCAGTTACCGCTGAAGGAGGCGCAGTATCTTCAGTACACCGCCAGACGCCGCATCGTCAGCTTCGGCGGCAGCTATGATTTCAGCAGCCAGGAGCTGCGTGCAGCTGGACCGATACCGCCCTGGCTCCATCCGACACGCGCACGCATCGCCGACTTGATGGGTGTTGCGCCCGAATCGGTCAATCACGCGCTGGTTGCGGAGTACCAGGCGGGCACGCCCCTCGGTTGGCACCGCGATGTGCCCGACTTCGATGTCGTCGGCGGCCTCTCGCTGCTCGGGAAGGCACGCATGCGCTTACGTCGATATCCCCACCGCAAGGACGACCGCGAGACGCTGAAGCTCGACCTCGAGCCCCGCTCCGCTTACGCGCTGCGGGGCGTGGCACGATGGAAGTGGCAGCACGCGATCTCGCCGACCAAGGAGCTTCGCTATTCGATCACGTTTCGAACGCTCGCCCGGGAATAGACACGGATCCAGGCGACTGATGAGAAGAATATCGATGCCTGGAGTAGGCTAATGTCCGCCCTGCAAACCCTCGTTTATACGAGGTACCACGCAAAGCATGAGGCCCTTCATGCAGGCAGTCAGCGCCCGCTACCGGCTGTTCCGACAGGCAGCGTGAGCATCCGCATGCGAACCGTACTGCTCACTGCGCTTGTTTGCCTCGCCGGGGGCTGTTCGACGATCTCGCAGCACATGCCGTCGCAGCGCGAAGCGGCTGCCCGTGCTGAGCAGCTGCAGCAGACCCAACTCCGGGTGATGCGCTTTGCCGACGAGTATGCCGGTCGGGTCCGGGAGGCCACCGCCGGGTTCCAGGCCGCTCAGAAGGCGCCAGGGGAACGTCTGGCTGCGCAAAGCTGGAAGGTGCAGCAATGTGAATCCGCCTACACGATCGCGAGTGGGCCGAATGCCATCGTAAATGCGCTCGACATGGTGGTGCTGGCAACGCTGAGTCGCATGGTGATTGAGGATGTGTGGATGAAGGAGGGCAACGCTGAGCGTGCGCGCCCAGTACTGGAGGTGCATCAAAGCCTGGAGGAGCGGGCGTGGAGACTTCTGGACGGATTGCTAACAGAGGCTCAGAGCGCGCAGCTCAAGGAGATTATCACCGCGTGGCGTCAGCAACATCCGGAAGTGCGCTTCGTTGCGTACATTCACTTCACCGATTTTGCGAAGTCGGTCGGCGCTCCCACGCCTGGCGAGGAGCGAAGCTCAGGCAATCTCTTTTCGATGTTGGGCCTGGACCCGTTCAAGAGTCTGGATCCTGCAGTCCGGGAAATCGCCCAAACGCGCGAGCTCGCTGAGCGCACCATCTTCTACATGCAGCGAATGCCCGGGCTCCTCGACATGCGTATCGAGAAGCTCACCTACACTCTCGCTGTGATGCCTGAAACGAAGGCGCTGCTCGCGGACCTGAATCGTGCATCTCTCGTCGGAAGTGCGGCCGATCGCCTTGCAGAAACCTTCCCCGACGTCATTGCGCGTGAGCGGCAAGCGCTTATCTCACAGTTGATGCAGGAGCTCGACGCACACCGCGATACGGTCGGCTCGCTGAGCGGGGAGTTGCGCTCAATGCTTGAAGCGGGCACTGACACATCCAACTCGCTGCACGCCACACTCGAGACCCTGGATCGCATCGCAGCTCGCTACGCAGCGAAAGGCGGCTCGGCCGCTGCTGGGCCCAAGGGACCGCCTTTCGACATCCGTGACTACACGCAAATGATCCGCGAGTTGAGCACAACTACGCGAGACCTCAACGCATTGGCGCAAAGCGTCGACAGCACGCTGCCGGCGGTGAGGCAAGCTACCCAGGATGCGGCGGGCACATTGGAGCAGGTCATGAAACACCTATTGCGGCAGTTGCTCCTGCTCGCCGCGGCTACCGTGGTCATGATTACGCTCGCGGCCCTTGCCTATCGGGTCATCGTTCTGCGTATGCAGCGACGCGGGCCCGAGTGACCGCAGGGCGGAGACGTCGCACTGCGGCGAAGGATGATCAGGTGCCGGGATGATGAGCGTAGACGCTGGTCGTCCCGTCTTTCGCGACCAGCAGCACGTCGTACGCTTGAACCTGGTGCGAGGCCACCTCCATCCCCGGCGATCCTATTGGCATGCCAGGGACGGTAAGTCCCTTCGCGTCCGGCTTCTCACGCAGCAGGCGTTCGATATCCGCTGCGGGTACGTGCCCTTCGACGAAATAGCCGCCCACTTCGGCTGTGTGGCACGAGCCCTTCCCGTAAGGAACGCCGACTCGCTCCTTGATGGGACCCAGGTTGTCCATGTTGTGCACCTGAGTTGCGAACCCAGCGTTCTCGACGTGCGTCACCCAAAGCTTGCAGCAGCCGCAGCTCTCGGTCTTGAAAACCGTGACGACCGGCCGTGCAGCTTCGCTTGCCCTTGAGCAGCCGCACAGGGCCACGGCGGTCAGCGCGAAGAGCGCTCTTCTGCGATTCATTTCGAGTACCTCTGCTGCAACGGAGCACTGCAGCGAGCTAAGAGAGGCCCTCAACCATGTCGGGTGCTCTTCTTCTTCTTGGTCGCGCGCCGGAAAGACGCTTCAGCAGCTTTCGCAGCCTTGCGGGCGCGCTTGGCGGCCCGCTTGGCTTCCCTGACCGCCTCGCCGGCCTCCTTCCATGCAGCCTTAGCCCGGCGCGATTTCGTACGCGCTTCTTCGGCAAAGGCCCTCGCGCGCTGGGCGATGCGCGCGAGGGCCTGATGTTCGGCTGTGACCTTGGGTTGCTTCTTCTTGCGCTTCACGGCAGGGCCTTTCGCGGTTGTGCACTGTTGCGGTGGACGACCTGTGGATAACCACCGCTTGCAATGCGCAGAATACGCGAGTTACGGCCGCGGCGCTTAGCCTGATCATTCCGTAGCCAGAGCATGAGGCCTGCAGGTTACCCATTGATGTCTCCTCTGCCCATGCCCTATCTGAGAAACCGATCGGTATCGGATTCCACCTTGGCTGTCTGATCGTCGATGCCGCGCACGAAAGCGAGCAGGTCTGCAAGCTCTTGAGGCGAAACCGTCTGTTCGACCGTCTGGCCGTTAGCCAGCAGGTGACGCTTCATGACGTCATCGAGCGTCTGCGCAGAGCCGTCGTGGAAATAAGGTGCCGACAGACTCAGGCCGAGCAGCGACGGTGAATTGAAGCCAGCGCCGCCGAACGATGCAAAGCCTTGCGTGCTCTGGCCCGCCACCGCGGCCGCACCGCGCAACTCCAGCGGATTTGCCGCGTTGAAGGTGCCGACCTTGTCGAGGAAAGTGAGCGTTCCCTTGCCGGCACGCGTCACCGACACGATCTGCGGGCCAGCCGCCGTCACGCCGGTGTCGATCGGTTTCACGCCGACAAAGAAGTTCGCGCCAATTGGGTCCTCGGCGAAGGTCGGATTGTTGGCGAACACCGGGCTCGTGCGGCTCTTGGTCCACTTCGCGCCACCGTGGCAACCGCCGCACTGCGCGACGAACACTGCACGACCAGCCTGCTCGGCCGCAGGCGCTGGTTCGGGAACGATTGGGGCACGTACGCTCGTCACCCATTCCTGGATTGCGTCGAGCGAGTCACTGATACCCAGCACCGGCCCGTGGTTGAACACCTCAGCGGTGCGGTTCACGCCCCGTACTTCCGTGGCGAAACCCTTGCCGCCCTGAATCCCACGGGCGTTGTTGTTGAAGTCCGTGTTCGAGCCCCGCACCGCGCTCCAGTTCAAGAGGCGCTGGTCGTTGAGATCCAGGCGCGCGAAGGTGCCTTCGAGCGGGATCGTCTGTCGCGGCCCGGTCTCGAAGATCCAGGTCACCCCGTCCGAGTGTCCATCGTCGTGACACGAGGCACAGCTCGACCAGCCGTTGTCGGAAGCCTTGTTCCGGTGCAGCAGCGGATCGATGCTGCGCAACGGAACGTCGAACGTGCTGTCTCCATTGTCGTCGATCACATCGGGAACGCCGAGCGCGGTGAAGAACGCCAGCTTGCCGAACAGGCGTCGATGTTCGACTGTGCCTGGCGCCGGTGGCGTGCTCGATTCGATGTCGCGGGCAAGAACCTCAGCACTATCCAGGGCGATCGCTGTGATCGAGGTGTTCAACTCATTGTTGGTGTAGGCGCGCTTGCCGTCACGGCTCATCACAACGCCGCTCGGCAGGTTGCCCGTCTGGAAGCGCGTGGCCTTGTTCGCAGCGTCCAGGATGTTGAGCTTGCCGTCCTGGCCAACCGCGGCACGCAGCACGTAGTTGGCGCCGCGACTCACGAACAGGAATTCCCTGCCGCGTCGGTCGGCATCGAGAGCGATGAGATCGTTGAGGAACAGCCGGTCCATGCTCTTGGTCTCCTCTCCCGCGGGTGGCTGCGTCTCCTTGAAGACCTGTGCGTTGAGATTGAGCGATCGATCGGTCTCGACGCCTTTAACGCGATTCAGCACGCCCACCAGCCCTTGCACATTGACATTGAAGCGCACGGGCGGCTCCGGTTGCGCACCGACATTTGGAACGTAGAGCAGCGAACCGCGCAGCAACGTGCTGAACAGCATGTTGGGGTACACCTTCTGCGGGCTTTTCGCGATCGGACCAGCGTCCGAAGCGTCGGTCGAGCTCGTGTCAGGGCAGAATGTGGGCTGCGCAAGCTGTGAGGCACCGTCAAGAGTTGCAGCTGCGCCGCTGTTGAAGAATACGGCCTTGCCGGCATCCTGCAATGCCTTGCGCGTGTTGAGGCAGAAGGGGCGCCGGTCCGCGGCGAAGCCTGAGGCAAGCGGCTTCAACAGGAGCTGTGAAACCTGGGGATTGCCGTCCACCGCGGGCCCGACCTGGAACGAGTCAACCACGCCCTGCTTCGCGTCATCGAAGCCGTCGGGCCGCGCCGGATCGATGAGCTCGCTGAACAGCCGCGTCACGAACACACGCTCGTCGCGATCGTTGCGATCGCCGTCATTAGTGATGGCAATTGAATAGGGGTTGCCACCTGTCTTGATCGAGCGCACGACGGCGAGTGTCGACAGCTGTACGACCGTGACTTCGCCCACGGTGTGGTTCGCAATGAAGGCAAAAGTGCCGTTCGGAGTGATCGCAATGCCGCGCGGCTCCAGCCCCACCGGCACCGGCGCACCGACGATCTGCGGCGTTGCGCTCGTGAGATCGATGACGCTCATCGTGCCGTCGGCAGCATTGGTGACGTAGGCGCGCTTGTCGTCGGGACTGAGCGCCACGAAGCGCGGCTCTTTGCCTACGGGCACTTCGGCGAGCAGCTGGCTCGCGTCATTACCATTGTCATCACGCACGCGAATCACGGATACAGTGCTCTTCTGCCGATTGACGACTACGGCGCGCGTGTCGTCACGGGTCAGCGCGATAGTGCTCGAGCGTCCCTGGCGAAACAGCGTCGTAAACTGCGCAAGAGCTTCCTCGACATCGATGAGCGTGCGTCCAAGAGGAGCGAGTGCCGCAGTCACGACAGGGTCCTGCGCGAAGGCACCGGCCGCTTGCCCGAAGTTGACGGACTTCCCGCCCGCTACGGCCGCTGCAACTGCGCTTTGCGCCGCTGCATCGATGGTGATGCCGTCACTCAGGTCGGAATCTGCATCCAGGGCGGCGAGCAGGTTGACCAGATTGCCCAGATATTGGTCGCCATCGTTCTGAACCTCTGCCAGATCTTGCAGACTGAAGGGCACAGCGCCGGCTGAAGTAGCCGCCAGCGTCGCGGAGCCGATGACCAGGCGATTGGGAGTGCTGCCGATAAAGAACTCCACCGGGCGACCGACCGCGAAGCGAAACTTGCCGGCGGCGTCGGTCTGGCCTTCGACGACATCAGCGACACGAAAGCCGAGGCCCTCGACCGTGTCGTCCGTGAACTGTGCTTCGGCGATCTGCGGCGGTGCCATGTACTGGGCGTTGTTGCCTCCATAGCCGCCGCAGGCAGTGATGGAGAGAATTGCGATCTGCAAGAGCAGCAGTTTCAGCATTCGCAGCTTGCGCGCCCGTTGCGCACTCACAGTTTTACTCACAGTTGTGTCTCCCGATTCCATGGTGAGAAGGCGTGGTGACTGGACGGCTGCACAATGCCCGGCCGTTGTCTTGGGCTCTGTCAACGAGTTGACACAAGCGCTCCACTCCTCCACTGGGAGTTGGCGGGGGAGATTCAGTCAGCGGGGAATTCGAAGCTACGCGTTGAGGCCGCGCGACGACGACCTCTAGTCGATCGGCCAGGACATCGCTTGCGGCAGAGTTGCGATCGGTGGTGTCTCGGGCTGCGGTCCTCGTGCGAGCGCGTCGACAGCGCGCCACCACGGCTCGACATCTTCAGTATGTGCTGGCTCGATCGGCTCACCGAGGCGAGGCATCAGGAGTCGGGCACCTGTCTTGGGCGCCCATTCGAGCAAGGCCTCTGCGGGCTGGTCCCAGGCGTGCATCGCAAGGCTGAACGTGCCCCAGTGCACGGGCAGGAAGCTGCCGCCACCGAGCAACGCCAGCGCCTTGAGTGCGTTCTGCGGCCCGAGGTGAATGTCGCCCCATGCAGGATGGAACGCGCCCACTTCCAGCATCACCAGGTCGAACGGACCCAGTCGGTCGCGGATCGTCTGATACTCAGTCGTGAGCCCGGTATCGCCGCTGAAAAACACTGCATGTGATGAGCGGATCACAAATGAGGACCACAGCGTCGAGTTGCGATCCTTGAGTCCACGTCCGGAAAAGTGTTGGGAAGGCGCGGCGGTCAGCGTGAGTCCGGAGTTCGGCAGCGTGTGCGACTCCCACCAATCGAGCTCAACGATGCGCTCGCGCTGGATGCCCCAGGCCTCGAGGTGCGCACCGACCCCGAGCGAGGTGACGAATGGCACCGTGCTTTTTGCCAGGGCGCGGATCGTCGGGTAGTCAAGATGGTCGTAGTGATCGTGCGACACGAGGACGAGATCGACAGGCGGCATCTGGCGAAGCGAAACGGGCACGGGCTGGAAGCGTTTCGGCCCAGCCAGCTGCGACGGTGACGCGCGCGGCCCCCAGACTGGATCGGTGAGCACTCGAAGGCCATCGATTTCGATCAGCACCGTGGAATGACCGAGCCACGTCGCCCGCAGTCCGCTGGCAGGCGGCGTGACCCACGTTTCAAGCGGGCTCATCGACGGGAGCGGCCCGCGCGGCACCCGTCGCTCGCCCCCGCAGAGGAAATCGCTGAGCGATGGCATGGTTGCGTTGGGGTCCCGCAAGCCAGGCATGATTGGGTGAACATTGCGGAACCGCTCACCATCCCAGCGCGACGAGGCTTTGATGCGCTCGAGGCGCGCACCTTCAGGCCTTCTACCAAGTGACTTCATGCACGTTTGCCCATACCGGCGGCGCCGTGATGCCAAAGATAGCAGTACTGTTGGCAACGACCCACGCAATGGGTTCCCGCGTGCAGCCCTCCGCCTTGCGGGGCGGTCGTGAAGGCCCTTCAGGACTCCGCGTTCCACCAACTCCCAGTGGACTCGCTGAGCTTGATCGCCTCACCGGCGAAGAAGGCGTTCTTCAGAATGTCTCGATGAGTCAGTGTTACTGCCCTCGGTGCGCCGACGGGTTCAGACGTGAACCGAATGGCTATGGGATCAGTCGGGCGCACGACCGCGCCCAGTGCGAACAGCGCCTGTTTTTCCATCGGGGTCCGCAGCGCAACCAGGTCGTCGAACCTGATCATGCCTCGCGATGATCCGATCCCGAGCCGGATGACGACTTTGAGTTGGGGCACGCGCGCGGCTTCAAGTTTCCCAGGGGCACAATGATCGATCTCGGGAGCCACCGCGCGCAGGATGTCGATGTGGTTGGCGGATTCGGAGTTCGGCGCCAGGATCAGTGCTCTGCAGCCGACCTTCTTCAGTACGTATTCGAGTTCTGCGCTGCCGTACGCAGGATCAATGTTGACCAGGACCAGTCCCGCCTTTGCCGCGGCAAATTGAGCCAGGACCGATTCCGCGCAGTTTGCAGACCAGATCCCAATCCGATCTCTTGGGGCGAGCCCGAGTCCCAGCAGACCGATCGCCAGGCTTTCAACGCGGACCCGTAATTGCCGATACGTCCACCAAAGACGCTGGTGTGAGACAACCAGCGCCTCCTGGTCGGCGTATTGCCGGGCGGCACGGTCAAGACAGGCACCGATGGTGTCCTCGACGACGGGACCAGCCACCGCACGGCGCAGGTAAGTCACATTGTTTCGCATCATCATCTCCCGAGTGGTCGCTCAAGAGGCATCTGCGCCAGATACCTCTCCGGGCGCCGCCATGAGCATGTCGGGATTTATGACCTAGCGAGGTCGAGAGAACTGTCAACCAGTTGACACAGTGAGGCGTGGTCTTCAATCGCCGTGAGCGGTTGGCTCGACCTCACGGTTTCCTTTCAGCGTGAGATCGTTCGCAGATCCCTGGCGCGCCTGCGGCTTAATCCCATTGGCCAATGATCGCCCTCATCGAAGCATCCCGCGCGGGTCAACAGACACAAAGGGCAAGTCGCAGGCTCACTGCGCAGAGATTCTCGCTACGTCAAGGTGGCAAGCGGGCCGGTTCCCGACCAGTCGAGCCCGTTCTCGCCAAGATTGCTCAGGCTGTTTCCCGAGCGCCAGCCGAGGTATCGTCCGAGTGGCGGTAGCTCATTGGCACGAGATGCGACATGCTCCAGATCTTCCAATCGATTTTCGGTCGTGAACGCGGCGATAGCTCGTCTCATCCGGCCGAGCTTGATCGCGCGCGCCACCGAACGCGCGATCGATGCAACTGACCCGCGCTTGCGAGCGCAATCCGGTTATAAGAAGAAGCTGCGAGGCGCCATCGTCCATGCGATCGATCACGTGGTGGCGCTTGTAGATGGCCTGCCGGCGGCACTCGAACTGACCCCGCGGTCTTACGGAACCGAAGGCGAAATCACGGCGTACTTCGCTTCCGTGGAGCATCTGCGGGAAGTGCTGGAGCGTGATCCGATCTTGAACCAATGGCGCGGATCTGCGCAGGGCGACATCGCCGGCCAGGTCATCATGCTGCTACTCATGACACTTGAGGAGCGGAAGGTCCTCGGCATCGCGCTCGAAGGCGATGCCCTGCGTCATGACGTTGCGCAGACGACTGTCAGTCTCTCCAAGCATCAACTACTCGATCCGACCGGTGCAGAGGACGAAACACGCCAGCTGCTTAAGCGACGCGCCTTCGATCACCTGCTCGCGCTGGCATTGCGGCGCATGGCTACCGCCGGCACCGAGCGCGGGGAACTCGAGCGCGAGCGCGCTCTATTGCGCCGTAAGCAGGCGGCGTTGACGGCGGGACATTGGAGCTTCGATGCGGCGGGCGATCAGGGGCACAGCGATCCACAGACACTCGAGCAGCAGCTCGAAAACATCGAATCGCAGCTGGGCGCGCTCGGTTCGGGCCCCGGGCTCCTGGGAGCGCATCTCGATATTCTTGTGGATGTCCTCCAGCAGGCGGAGCAAAACTTCTGGAGCGCGCGCCATTCTCTGATCGTCGATCGCATGGCCGTGAAGCAGGCGCAGGCGAGTGCGCTCGCAGCGCAGATCGACCTCACGATGCTCCACAATGTAGCCGGCTCGCGCCTTATCGCCCGGCTGGTACGAGTCGATCGCGAGTCGCTGCCCGCTCAGCGCGACTTGCTGCGTGAGGCGGAGCGCTATCTCGGCTGAGGAGACGTGGAATGACCAGCACAGGTTCGCCAATACCCATGCTCGACTGGTTGCGCCATTACCGCAAGGAGTGGGTGCGTCACGACATCACGGCCGGTCTTACCACGGCCGCAGTGGTCATTCCGAAGTCCATGGCGTACGCGACTATTGCAGGTCTACCCGTCCAGGTGGGTCTCTACACGGCGTTTGTGCCTCTCATCATCTACGCGGTGCTCGGCACGTCGCGCCCGATGAGCACGACGACGACCACGACACTGGCGATCCTGACGGGCGCCACACTGGGCCAGGCAGTGCCCAACGGCGATACTGCGACGCTGTTGCAAGTCACCGCGCTCCTCACGCTGATGGTGGGCGCGATCCTGATCCTGGCGTCCGTTCTGCGTCTCGGATTCGTGGCCAACTTCATCTCGGAGCCGGTGTTGGTCGGGTTCAAGGCTGGCATCGCTGTAGTGATCATCGTCGATCAGGTGCCCAAGATTCTGGGCATCCATTTCACCAAGGGCTCCTTCCTGGAGAACGTGCACTCCATCGGTCTGGGGCTCTCCCACACCTCGATTACAACGCTGGCGGTGGGTGTCTTGACGATCGTCGGCCTCGCCGTCATCGAAAGGTTCAGGCCCAACTGGCCCGCACCGCTGATCGTGGTCGCAGCCGCCATCGCCGCTGTTGTTTTGTTCCAGCTGCAGAGCCGCGGCATCGAGGTGGTCGGCGCGATCCCTGCGGGATTGCCCGCGTTCACCGTCCCCCAACTGGCGCTCGCGAATCAGCTCTGGCCAGCTGCGCTCGGTATTGCCCTCATGAGTTTCACGGAGACAGCTGCCGTCGGGCGTGCGTTCGTGAACAATGACGAACCGCCGCCACGACCCAATGCAGAACTATTCGCCACGGGGATGGCGAACGTGGTCGGCTCCTTGCTGGGTTCGATGCCGGGTGGCGGCGGCATGAGTCAGACGGCGGTCAATCGCATGACGGGCGCGCGTACGCAGATTGCGGGCCTGGTCACGGCCTCGATGACGCTGCTGACGATGCTCTTCCTGTCGCCGCTCCTCGGCCTGATGCCGCACGCGGTCCTCGCGGGCCTCGTCATTGTCTATTCCATCGGGCTCATCAAGCCCGCAGATTTCCGCAACATCCTGCAGATTCGGCGCACGGAATTCATCTGGGCGGCCGTTGCATTCTTCGGTGTCATGCTGATCGGCACCTTGAAGGGTATCCTCGTGGCGATCATCGTCTCGGTGGTCGCCCTTGCTCAGCAGACGGCAAATCCGCCCGTCTACGTCCTCGGTCGCAAGCGTGGAACCAGTGTCTTCCGGCCGCGCTCGTCTGAACATCCCGAAGACGAGACGTTTCCAGGATTGCTGCTCCTGCGGCTCGAGGGTCGCGTGTTCTTCCTCAATGCCGGCCGGATCGCGGAGCGCATCGGCCCGCTGATCGCCGAGGCGGGAGCGAAGGTCGTCGTGCTCGATCTCAGCGCGGTCTTTGATCTGGAATACTCGGCGCTCAAGATGCTCACCGAAGCTGAAGCTCGCCAACGGGCGGCGGGCGTAATGGTATGGCTTTCCGGGCCCACTCCGGACGTCTATGCGTCGATTCAGCGCTCAGCCCTGGGCAAGACCCTGGGCCGCGAGCGCCTGGTTTATAACCTGGAGATTGCAGTCGACAGGTATCGAACAGGAGCATCTCATGAGTGATTCGTCGAAGGATGCCGGTATGATCCAGACTCTCCTGGAGCGTCTCAACACGCACCGCCTGCCGCGCGCGCTGGATCTCAAGAGCAAAGTCGATCGCGGCGAGCAACTGGATGAGTACGACATAGAATTCCTGAAAAGAGTGTTGGAGGACGCCGGCAGCGCCAGGACGCTGGCGAGCAGGCATCCCGAATTCGAGCCCCTCGTCGCCCAGCTCATCAGCCTCTATGGCGAGATCACGCGTAAAGGGCTCGAGAACGAACAAAAGACCTGAGGTCACAGCTATGACAGCGCAAGAAGCCAGTGCAAGAAAAGACGAACGATGGGGAATCCGGCGAGCTGAAGCGCAAGGACTACGAGAAGGAGCTCAGGCAACTGCACATCGAGCTCGTCAAGGCTCAGCAGTGGATCGTTCACAAGGGCCTGAAGATCTGCATCGTGTTCGAAGGGCGCGACGGTGCCGGCAAGGGCGGCACGATCAAGGCGATCACCGACCGGCTAAGCCCGCGCGTTTTTCGCGTCGTTGCCTTACCGGCGCCGACCGACCGCGAGAAGAGCCAGATGTACGTTCAGCGCTATCTGCCGCATCTTCCCGCCGCCGGTGAGGTCGTCATCTTCGACCGCAGCTGGTACAACCGCGCCGGCGTCGAGCGCGTGATGGGGTTCTGTACCGAGAAGGAAGCTAAGCGTTTCTTGAAGATGGTGCCTGCGGTTGAGAGGGCAATCGTTCATTCCGATATCAAGCTCATCAAGTACTGGCTCGAAGTGAGCCCCGAGGAGCAGACACGTCGGCTCGAGTCGCGCATCGAAGATGGGCGCAAGATCTGGAAGCTCTCGCCGATGGATCTCAAGTCCTACAACCGCTGGTATGACTATTCCCGAGCCCGTGACGAGATGTTCGCCGCAACGGATACGGCCTACGCTCCTTGGCATGTCGCACGCAGCGACGATACGCGACGCGCCCGCCTCAACATCATCACGCACCTGCTGAGCCAGATTCCTTACAAGACGTTGCCTCGCGAAAAGATAAAGCTGCCGAAGCGCCAGAAACGCAGCGGCTATCGCGAGCCGAACTATCCGTACAAGTTCGTCAAGGAGGTTTACTAGCCGTCCTCAGTACCTCAGTAGCGCCATATCAGGCCGAGCTTCAACTGGTCGAAGTCCGGCGTGCTTGATGCGTTGTCAAAATCGTACCAGTGCTTCTCGTACGCAAGTCGCATGCTGAAGGCACGTGAACTGTCCCACCGAACGCCCACACCCAGCTGGTATGCGAACCCGTCGACTGAGTGCGTGTCCTGAACCGGGACGCAGATCTCCCCGTACCACGGATCCCACCAACAGCCGACCTGCACTCGGCCTTCAGGGATGTTGGTATCGACGAAAGTCCAGCCGATGCCACCGGTGACGTAAGGTGTGATCGGGCCGTCGAGGAAGTTGTAGTTGACGTTGGCCCGCGGCGTGAAGGCTTCGTAGTCGCCGTGCACATCCGCACTCAGACCCGGGACGTCGGCCGACTGGATCGTCGCGCTGTAGTCCGCCTGCTGCCAGTCCAACGAGAAACTGACCTCGAGTCGGGAATTGAGGCGATACCCGGCCACCAGCGTCAGCCCAAAATCACTGTCGACCGATACCTTCGAGCCGCCATCAAAAGACAGGTCGCTGGAATCCTGATAAACGCCATCCACGCCAAACTCCCAACCCGCACCCCTGCTGCCCGAATACCCATACTGGGCCCAGGCCGGCGAGCTCATCGCCATACTGGCCAGCAACAACGTAATGATCATCCGGTACTTAATGTCCATATATATCTCCGGGTCTCCTGTGCGTTCATCGTGATTGGAGCCGCCTGGCGCGAGCGCATCCTGCAGCTTTGAGTGCTCAGCGTTGCGGAACGTGACCGCGTTGGCAATTGCCCTTTGTGCCAATACACTTCCGGGAGATGCGACGACGCTACACTTTCTCGCAATAGCCGCATGTGGACGTGCGTGTCAGGCTGCACATTGAGGTACGAGCAATGATTCTTGGAATGTCGACCGCGGGTTTCACCCTGCTGCACGTCATCATCAGCCTGCTCGGGATCGCTTCCGGGCTTATCGTCCTTGCAGGCATGCTCGGCGGCCGATTGCTGAACGGCTGGAACGGCTTTTTTCTTGTTACGACAGTAGCGACCAGCGTCACCGGCTTCATGTTTCACTCCAAGAGTTTCGGGCCACCGCACGTCGTGGGGGTTATTTCGCTCATCGTGTTGGCGGTCGCTTTGTTCGCGCTCTACTCCCGTCGACTGGTTGGCTCCTGGCGTCCGATCTATGCGGCGTCAGCCGTGCTAGCTCTCTATCTCAATGTGTTCGTCGGGGTCGTACAAGCGTTCCAAAAACTGCCATTCCTTCATCCGCTCGCACCCAACGGCTCCGAGCCGCCCTTTGTGGTCGCGCAGGCATTGGTCCTCATCATCTTCGTTGCGCTGGGTATCCGGGCTGCGAAGAGACTCCATCCCACGACGCCAGTGTTCGCTTAGGCGGGCGCGCTTCGCGTTCACGCCACGCGGCGCGTGATGTGAGCAGGCAGGCGCTGAGTTCCTCGGCTTCGGCTGCCGACTCGACTGGCGCAGATCGCGACGTTGGTCCAAGATGCGGCGCCTTGATCGCCGACCGATGCAAGTTGCAAAGCAGCTGTGCGTTATCCCAGGTCGGGATCACGAAACGCTAACAAACTCGAAACAACGGGGAGCCATCAATGCGATTACGCACAAAGATCATAGCGCTGGGACTGTTACTGGGATCGGCCGCTGCCGTGGCAGATCTCGAGCCGTGGAAGGACTATGAAGAGAGTCAGAACGTGTGGTCTGTCACGACGATACGCGTGGCACCGAACATGGACGATGCCTACCTCGAGGGACTC
Organism: uncultured Gammaproteobacteria bacterium; assembly: GCA_963724625.1. Taxonomy (GTDB): domain Bacteria; phylum Pseudomonadota; class Gammaproteobacteria; order Steroidobacterales; family Steroidobacteraceae; genus DATBVX01. Next base: position 661,612 of record CAVRVO010000013.1, read on the forward strand.
GCAAAGACCTGGGTAACAACCAATGAGGCAGCGAAGAAACTCGGACAGATTGAGGACTACGAGATCTATCGCAGCGATCTGCCGCAAAGCGGAGACTTCAACTTGCTGCTCATCGTGAAGTTTGCCAAGACTGACGATCTCGCCCCGAACAAGGCTCGCTATGACGCCTTCATGAAAGAGTTCGGCAAGACAAAAGCGGATGAAACGACCGTCTACTCGCAGAAGAACTATCCGGCGATGCGCGAGATTACCGGCCAGTACCTGTTCAGAAAGATAACGTTCAAGAAGTAATCAATTTGCGACCCTCTCCGGCTGGCTGCGGAGAGGGTCTGCCTTCGAGTCAGCGGCATTTCGCGCCATCTCCTGTTCGAGTACGAGCAGTCGGAAGGCCTTGAGCCTGCGCCTGTTGATCGCAATCGCCTTGCGACAGGTGAATCTGATGGCCTCGATGTGCGAATCGGCTTCGGGACTTGCGTCTTCGATCGAGACTTCGTTCAGAGAGAACAGGATCATGGCCGGATCGGCGCCTTGCACGAGCCAGCGCGCGGCATCCCGGACGGCGTTCCCCGCGAACGCGAGTCGCTCTCTCAACTGCGGGTCTGTCTCTCCGGTGAGCCGCCGCAGCAGAGACATGAATGCCAGCCGCAGCAGGTGACGCGCAACGTCCCGGTCCCAGGAAGTAAGCATCTTGTCCGACCTCCCCCTCTGATAACGAGAGCGCACTGGACTTTATGCGTGCAGATCGGCCGAAGACTGTAGGACGAAGCGAACCGTATAAGTAAGAGCCGACGACAGCCTGCGCGCCGCATGCGCAACACTGTCGCTTGATGCGTCTGCGCACGTGATTGCGTCTGCGTGGAAGGTCGGCATCGTTCTGCCCGTTCATGTTCACGCCAGCCGGCTGGTGCAGTGCTCTGGGCCCGGGGAGGCCTCTCGGAAGCGGAGACGTCAGATCGGTTGCTCGATCGATTTGGCCAGCGCGGTGAAGAGCTTCGGGCCTGCCTCGGTCATATACCAGCAGTCCTCCATCCGGATGCCGAATTCTCCCGGGATATAGATTCCGGGCTCGTCGGAGAAGCACATGCCGGCTTCGAGTGGAGTCGTATCGTTGCGTACCAGATAGGGAGGCTCGTGAACGTCCATCCCGATCCCATGCCCGGTTCGGTGCGACGTCCCGGGCAGGCGGTAGTCTTTGCTCCATCCCTTGCCCTCGTAGAACGCGCGCACTGCCTTGTCGACTGCCCCCACGGGAACACCGATCTTCGCCGTCTCGAGCGCGAGCTCCTG